>PCTW01000061.1:0-241620 GCA_002786715.1 Bdellovibrio sp. CG22_combo_CG10-13_8_21_14_all_39_27 | reverse complement strand
TTGATTTAAAAATTGATTCACAACCAAAGTTTGCAAATCTTGATATTGAAAAAAAGACTACTGTTAAAAATATTATCTGGAGAATGTTCTCAGGAATTAGTGAAGCCATTATTCCTAGTGCAAATGCTTGGGATCTAAAATCGACTCTCGGCCTTGGAGCCGTTGGAGCAGGCTTAGTAATTGGTCTTGTTAGTACTGAAGCCACGGCGATGGATCAATTCTTCGCCGCTCCTACTCATAGAGCTATCGCTTTTGGCATTATGGCAGGCTCAATTGGCTACGCTGGAATCTCTTCTAATAAAATTGCAAAAGACATGGCAATGAATAAGTCAGAAATTGATCGGATTATGAAAAATTACAACGATAAAGGCTTGGCCAAAATCGAAAGTGGAGACTCAAGAAGTACTCAATCAGGAGACATTACTAATCTTAATAGAAATGCCAAAACTGATTCTAGCTTTGATGAAACGAAGTTAGAAGAGTCTCTTCCTTGCCTTGCAGGTGAGACAAGTGGAAAGTGTAATCAAATTGGTACCTTGTCTGAAAGAGACACTAAATTTTTAGATCACATTAGCGCCTCAAGTCTGATGAGTGCACCAATGCAACTCGCGAACTCTTTATCTGGGGCAAAATCGCTAAGCCAAGGAACTCTAAATTTAGCGTCTAGCGGAGCAGGCAAAATGGCCGTATCAGTTAAGTTTTTAAGAAAAACGCGAGAGCGTTATTTAGCAGAACTCAAAAAAGGACCTAATGGAGAGCTGGATAAATTCTTAAAGGAAGAAAGTAAACAAAGGGATCACCTTTTCTCACTCCCTGATAAAGTTTTAAAAGAAAAGGGCGCAGATAGAGGAATGGTTCTCGCATCACTCAATGCAAGCGCAAACGCACTTGAAAACGGCGAGCAACCAAAATCAGATCTCCAAAAAGAAATACAAAAACAATTCAACGACGCCACCAAAGGCTCAGTTGTTCTCAATGCACCACCAACTAGCAAACCATCAGACATTAACTTTAAGTTTGACCTTGAAGGTGATGAAGGGCAAGAATTAGCAAAGCTTGAACATGAGGATTTCAATTTAAGTGGAATGGATAAAGGCCATGAACTCTTAGATTCTCAAGCCCAAATAGCACCTGATGATGGATATTCGATTTTTCATAAGATTTCAAAAAGATACTTAAAAACGGCCTACCCTCTCCTCTTTAAGGAAAAAGTTAACTAACTACTTGTAAACTTTTCAATAAATTAGCTAGAAGCTTGAATATTCAGCAAGTATGGCATAAATACTTCGTAATTTTTAATCGGAGTATTTATGAAATATTTTTCAATTCTAAGTCTAGCAATTCTCATGTCTTTTTCAGCACACGCAGACTATCCAAACATATCAAATATCAAAGAAGGAACATATGTTGGATTAGATCGATTCGCTAAAAAATGTACCGCCGAAATTATTGTAAATAACAACCCTGCGGATCGCTCAATGATAATCAGTCTAAAATCAGGGCTCATTGATCGCATCGAAAAAGAAGTATCTATCCATGGAGCTAATGATCAACTTTACCTTTCTTTCGACCCTTTTACGGCAAGAACTGCGGCGGATTATTTAGGACAACTAAGACTAACGATTAGTGCCGGAGTTGAAGATCAATTCACAGTGAGTACATATGTTCCCAATCGAGTAGGAGCCGTTATGCCTTCGACTTGCTGGTTTAAATATATCGGCAGAGACTAATTTTCCCCTGTTTTAAACTCAAGAAATCACTCACTTTTGCCGATTTGAGCATAAGTGAGAAAAACAATCATTTTACTTACAATTCTAACTATTACAGCCTCTTGCCGTAAAAATAGCGGTGGAGGCAGTGGTGGTGGATACTCTGGCAGTGCCCCTACGGCTGGCCAAGTAGCCGACTGGTTGGGAAATCAAACAAATCCTCCAGGTGGATGCGGTGATATTCAACCAAGTAATCCACACACACCTCCGAGAATTATGCCCAATGGAAATCATCAATGGAAAACAAGCTGGTCAAAGGCCATGATGAAAGCATTAGATCATCCACAACTAAACTCCATGATTAACGGTGAAATCAAATACAATCAAAGTGATCTGGAACAATTTGGGTGCCCAAGATTAAATGAAGCCACACCAGAGCAAAAAAAGCAGTTCTGGGTTCTTTATATGGCCTCAGTGGCACTCCCTGAATCAGGGTTTGATGAAAGACAAGTCTATGTAGAAAGAACTGGTGACTGGACCAAGAGCACAGGGCTTCTCCAAATTGATGAGGCCTCAGCAAGAAGGCATGGTTGTTATTCTCGAACAGGATTCGGACCCGAAAGAAAAAACTATGGACCAACGGCACTAGACGAAATCCATCTTCCACCACAGTCAATGAAGCTTGGTGAAACAAATGCCGTTTGTGGACTATACATTATGAGAAATCATTTAATGGGTGGATACACTCCTGAGTCAGGACAACTCTATAGACCTGACTTAAAAGGCAGACTGCTTCATGGTAAGCAATGGTATTGGAGTGTTTTACAAAAACAACAGGGAACAATTACTCAACATTTTCAAGCACACGCTGTTCACCAACTTCCCTTTTGCAACAAAGCACCAACTCAAAGAAGTGACTTACCAAAAGAGCTAAGCGATTCTGTTCAAAGACAAACATCTGGCGAATCTCAGGTCTATTCAAAAAATTGTGCGGAAATAGGCAATGAAGGACGCAATAGAACCTCAAGGGATTTCGAAAGAATTGAAAAGCCAATCCTCAAGAACTTTGATTCAATCACAAAATAACAATTGCCTCCTGGATGAATTCGTTGAAGCACTATTTAAACGAATTCATCCAGGAGATTAATTTTTTGAAAACCCTTTATATTTGAATGAAGAAATGAATGAGGAACTTTTCCCCATTGAATGAGAAAGATTCCTCACGATTCAAGTTCTCATTTATTTAAGTTACTGTTATTTGGTATTTTAATATTGGCCCACAGATTGCTTTTATAAATTTTATAACAACAAAACAGGAGTTTTTATGAAATTTACAATCGCGACAATCACACTTTTAACTATTCTTTTTGCTTTTGAAGGCAAAGCAAAGATGAAAATTATTCAAAATGATGAAGTTAAAACTCACAAAACATATGTGGCCTAATTTTAAAATGAAATCATTAATTTTAGCTATCGTCTTATCATTAACAACAACTTTGCTTCTGGTTCAAACTAACTGGAAGCAAAACTCACTCACTAACAGCAGGATCACCTTGCGATCTATTCAAATTCAAAAATTTTCCTAATAGACATAGCTGACACACTTTATTAAAAAGCCACTCTTGAGGTGGCTTTTTTATTTTCCCCTTTCAACAGTCATCTACCCAATGAGTATTTCCTCCTCAAGCCATGAGGAAAGTTTCCCCTAAGTCTCACAAAGCTCATGCGTCAAGTTGATGTTTTTACGTATATCTCCTTCTTTTTATGGCTGGCATTCAACTTGTAATAAAGAAATTCAGTAACGAACAACAACAAAGCATAACGCTTTAAAAGGAGAATTTATGAAAACTGTAATCGCTTTATTTTTAACACTAACGGCTTCATCTGCATTTGCTACTGGCTATAATTGTCAAAGCAATCTGAAAGAAGCTGTTCAGAAAGGACTTGTTGCTGATCAAACAATTCAATCTTCACTTAAAACCTACAACACAGCTAAGGAAGATTTTTATGCTGAAAAATTTGAAGATTCATTAGAAGCTGCAAAAGTTGCAGAGATACTCCGAGTAAAATCACAAAATCTTTTCTTCGAAGTAAGAGAATTATTATCAAATGCAATTTATTGCAGTGACGAAGTTTTAAGAAATAAATCTTTCGAGCTCTCAAATCTTGCTCAGAAAAATCTAAAATCAATTGATTTGTACGGAGAAAAGCTAGAAGAGATGATCGAGGGACTAGAAACAATGTTAGGAGAAAAAACGATTGATGTTATCGGTGACATTATTATGAAAGTTGATGGTGAGAAAAATGCCATGTGCTTTGGCCAAACAATGTGTCCAAATGGCATGGTTGTGACTTGTCAAACTTACGGTCAAGGCTGTTCTTGGTTCGTTACTAACGGAGCAGTTGTCTGTAATGGCTACAACCAATACGGTCAGTGGGTAACTACTCAAGGTCGTTGTTGGTAAGAATCTCTACCGAAATGGAAATCGAAGGCCTCATTGTATGAGGTCTTCTTTTATTCCAGAAATTCGAAATTGAGATTAGAAATTGACGATCTCATCAAAACAACTTATCAATCATCAAATACTGAACACTACGAAGGAACATTATATGTTTAATTACGCTCTAAACAATTGTGAAATCTGTAATTCCGAATCTCAAAAGAAGGTTCTTAATCCTTACCATTGCCTTCAATGTCAGCAATATTACAAAACAGAGGGACTATCATCACTTGCGAATTTATTTCTCTACTCAAATTTACGAAATATACTTGCTGGAATAGGTCTGGTCCTTTTCTTAATAGCAAAATATTTTCAAGATAATCATATCATTATGTCCTTAGTTACATATATTTCTGCTCAAGTTTCCTTTGGTATTTATTTCTATATTACTCGTTTCCCATTAAGCAATAATTCTGAATCAAAGCCTGTCATTATCAATAAGGAAGAATTTCAAATGTTTTTGAAAAAGGAAAAGAGAAATGATTTTCTATTTATTTTTATCTTTGTGCTATTTCATATAATTTCGAGTTATTTAGCCTCCATTCAAAATTTACCGCTTTTTCATTTTCTGTCTTTCCCTATTCTGCTTGTTCTTATTTATTTTCCCTATAAAAGTATTGTGGAAATTAATACGATTAAAATTTAGATAACAAAATTGTTTCAACAAAACTAAAAATGGCCACCTTTGCGGTGGCTTTTTTATTTTCAAGATCATCACTTATGAGTAATTACTCCACTCGAGATGAGGAAAACTTCCCCACGATTCCGCAAAGCAACTGCATCAAGTACATGTTTTCACGTTCAAACTAGTCAAAATCATTCTGGCATTCAACTTGTAATAGAGAAATTCAGTAACGAACAACAACAAAGCATAACGCTTTAAAGGGAGAATTTATGAAAACAATTATCGCAGTACTTATGACACTTTCACTAACTTCAGCTTATGCAAGCACAGATTGTAGAGGCGCTTTCACAAAAGTTGCCAACTTGGGCCAAACTGCTGATGAAGGACTTAACAGTTCACTTAAGACTTACAAAACAGCTCTGGAAGATTTTAGAGCTGATCGCTACGAAGACTCGCTTGAAGCTGCAAAAGTAGCAGAGATCCTCGCGAACCAAGCTCAGAAACTCTTTCTGAAAGTAAGAGACGGTCTTTCTGATCTTAGATTTTGTGGATCTCCAATCGCTGAACAATCACAAAAACTTTCTAGCTACGTTGATCAACGCTTAGATGCAATGGATATCTACTTGGATAAAATTGAAACGATGATTTCAGGCTTAGAGAGAATGACTGGCCAAAAAGACTTCGACGTTATTGGCGAAATCATGGGTGGAAACAAAGAAGAAAAGAATGCCATGTGCTTTGGTCAAACAATGTGTCCAAACGGCATGGTTGTTTCTTGTCAAACTTACGGTCAGGGCTGTTCTTGGTTCGTTACTAACGGAGCAGTGGTCTGTACTGGTTACAACCAATACGGTCAGTGGGTAACTACTCAAGGTCGTTGTTGGTAAGAATCTCTGGCCACATGGAGATCGAGGGCCTCATTCAATGAGGCCCTTTTCTTTTAGAAGTTGCTTTAATCTCTCTACTAACAAAATCGGATTTTCTAAAGACTTTTCAATTTCAGCAGTCGCTTGGTTAATAAACTCTGAATCAGTGGCCTTCATGGGCAAGATTTTGAGAAACATCTTCAAATTATTCAATGGCTTATGTAAATCATGCTCTAATTTTCCAATCAAAATTTCAAAAGAGTCTTTCTTTTCACTATTCATAGTTCTCTCCAATATATCGATATAATTTACTGGATAAATTGCAAAAGTTTAAGTAATTTGACGCATTATGAGTAAACCAAATATCTTAATTCTCGATGACGATCAAATCGTACATGAATTCTTTAAAATCAACTTAGGCCGTAAGGCACAACTTCACCATAGCAGTACTCCAACTGAATTTTTTGAGCAATTAAAGAAAAACTCCATTGATTTTGCCTTTATTGATCTCTACTTGGGTGATGAGCTCGGTTTGGATGTCATAAAACAGCTAAATGCCATTGATGAGGAGCTCCCTATCATTGCCATTTCATCTTCCAAATCAATCCCAGATATCGTTGGGGCCTTCAGATTTGGGGCCATTGATTTCCTCACTAAGCCCATTGATGATCAAGATCTATTAAGATGTTTTAAAAGGGCCAGTGATCGAAGAACTCAAATTAAAGAGCAAGCAAACCTCAAGCCTCTATCGACATTGAAAAAGAGTTCTTCGGATTTTGATGTTGATTCTTTTCTGGTCGGACGCTCCCCTAAAATGAAGGCGCTTAAAGAGCAAATTAAAAAACTCAAAGGCTCACCTCTTGATATTTTAATCTTAGGAGAATCGGGAACTGGTAAAGAAGTCGTTGCGAAATGCCTCAACCGCCAAGAAGACAATAAAGCTCGTCCCTTGATAACGTTGAATTGTTCTGCAATTCCGAAAGAATTGATGGAATCAGTACTGTTCGGACATGAAAAAGGGTCATTTACTGGTGCTGTTAGTAAGCAACTTGGAAAGTTTGAATTGGCCTCAGGTGGCGACATCTTCTTAGATGAAATGGCGACACTTAACCTCGATCTTCAAGCAAAACTTTTGAGAGTTTTACAAGAGCGAGAAATTGAACCCATTGGCCTCGGAATTGCCAAGAAAATTGAATTTAGAACCATTGCCGCGACCAATGAGGAAGTAGAAGATTTAGTCAGTGAAAAGCGCTTCCGACTTGATCTCTATTACCGATTAAACAAAGTAATCTTAAGAATCCCTGCTTTAAGAGAACGAAAGGAAGATATTCCTATTCTTATCAATCATTTCCTACAGGCCTCAAGTCATCAAGGTGGACCTAAAACAATTAGTGAAGACGCTTTAGATCTTTTAGCTTCTTATCATTGGCCTGGAAATGTACGTGAACTTCAAAATATTATTGAAAACCTCATTTACACGGTCGAAGGTGATGAGATCAAAGCTGAGGACTTAAATCATTTTAACTTTAGACAGAACAGCAAACTCGAAAGTCCGACTCATAAAGAAGAAGTGCCAGTTGATCACGGAAAACATCTATTCTCCGTTTCACTCGCTGAACTTCCTCAATTACAAGAAGTTGAACGAAAACTGCAAAAAGCGGTCATTGAAAGAGCATTTGATCTCGTTGAATCGAAAACGGATGTAGCGAGGGCCTTAGGTATCGACCGCAAGACACTTAATACAAAGATGCGCCTTCTTGGTCTTGAGCTATAATTCTGAATACAGATGCAATTTGATCACTTTCTAATGGCATTGCTAATATTGTAATGGCCCCAACATCAAGAGCTGTTTTTTCCAACTTGTGATCAACGAAATTACTCCAAAGATAACATTGAAGATTGTTATTTTTCCCTTTCGCAAGTTGAATAAGCTCAGGTCCATTGAGCGTACCACCACCATCGGTTAAATTGACATCTGAAAAAAGATAATCATACTTTTCGACTTCTGAAATACTTAACAGGTCTTCAGCAGTTTTGAATGTTTGCAGTTCAAAATCTAATCCAGGAATACTCTTTAATATTTCTTCAAGCATAAAGAGAGGAAGAAATGAATCATCACAAGCCAGAATTCTAACTTTTTGTGCAAGAGTCTCAGCTTTCTGAGCAGAAACATCAAGATCATTCGACTTCAATACCTTAATAGAGACCACGACACCTCGCTGATCCTCTCTATTTTGAATTGTGATAATTCCCTTATGGAGATCAATAATCTTTTTAACACTGGCCAATCCTAGTCCAGTACCATGATTTTTTCCACTGGTTACAAATGGATCAAAAATAATCTCAATGATCTCATCGGGAATAAGGGGGCCATCGTTAATAACTCTGATCTCGCTGAAATGTTCATCTTCAGAAGTCTCAATAACAAGAGTGTTCTTATCTAAATTTAAACTCTCAGAAGCTTCGATCCCATTACTTAGAACGTTAACCAGTGCTCTTATCAGGCGTCCCTGATCTCCCAAAACGTTGTGGACATGATTGAAATGGATTTCAAGGCCATCATCTACGATCATCAACTGTTTTAGGGCCTTGCCGATGGTTTCTTTCAAAGAAATAGAATGTAACTGAATCTCAGAATCTCTTCCAAAATCCATAATTTCACTTACCATCGAGGTAACGTGATTGAGAGATTGCTTTATTTCCAAGGCTGAGTTTCTTAAAAACTCAGGTCCCAAATCTCCTGACTCCATTTGACTTAAAATCATATCGAGCTGAGCGAACGGCTTTCGCACATCGTGCGCCAACATTCCCGCCGTTTTACCAATGGCCACGTCTCTCTCCTGCTGAAGCAGTAATCGCTCTTGAACAAGAACTGTTTTTTCCTTTTGGCCAAATTCAATAAATGTATTAATCGATATGAAAAGACAGAAAAGAACATCGACTATCGGATTATAAAACTCTGCATTATAAAAATAATAAAGATAGCCCATCAAACCGACAAGCAAAGATAGTGCAAACGAAAAACCATAAAGTACCATCTCTTTTCGTTTCACTCTGACAATTTCAAAAGCGGAGAAAAATAAAGCAGTCAAAACGATAAAAAATCGAATGGAATTGTTGATCAGAAAGATTTGAGGAATTGAAAATGGTAATAAGTTATGAGCAAAGCTATAAGAAATAAATAAACCAAAAGCCAGCAATCCACCACCAAAAGCTGAAATAATCTTATCGGAAACTTTTAAATTTAAGAAAGTCACAAAGAATCTGAATAGGGCCATGCTCCCTAAGAGATGAGCAACATTCAAAATCGTCAGCATCTGATTCAAGTTAATATAAGCTGCTAACAGGTCACTTCTCATTAAAAGATCAGTTAAGGCACATAAAGTGAAGACCGTGACATTAACATAAGCGGACTTCTTTTGAGTAAAGAACATCAGCATTGAGAACAAAACAAATAACGTTCCAAA
Organism: Bdellovibrio sp. CG22_combo_CG10-13_8_21_14_all_39_27; assembly: GCA_002786715.1. Classification (GTDB taxonomy): domain Bacteria; phylum Bdellovibrionota; class Bacteriovoracia; order Bacteriovoracales; family Bacteriovoracaceae; genus 21-14-all-39-27. The sequence goes on along the minus strand of PCTW01000061.1, from coordinate 232,452 downwards.
AGAAATAAAAAATAAAAGATAATAAGTAATCATCGCCCGTTCGTTATCAAGGGCAATTTCTTTGAGAATTGATTGAGGTCCTATCAAGGGTTTCACGTAGCTATTGAGACCAAGATCAACAGAATCAAGCTCCCCTAATATTGTAATGACAACTTCTTCTTCAGCTAACGCATTCTTAGGAATAGATACTACAGTCAGTGCTTCAACGCTATTATTCCCGCGTCCCACTTGAATTAAAAGACCATTCAAATATATTCCGAAGCGATTAAGATAAATATAGGGAAAAGTAATTGCCAAATCATCTTGAGAAAGTGATTTTAATTTTTGCGAATCAATTTGTAATTGATACTGTATGGACCTATTTTCTAGTCCACTCTGATATCCAGAATGACTTTTAATGTCATACTGAAACAAAGAAATGTCAGTCCAATGAGCATCACCATTCATTGTAAAAATGGAGCAGAAGTCATTTTGACATTTCTCAAACGAATCAAAAGATATTTTACTATGGGTAATGAGATCAGCATCAACCACTTCTTGATGATTTGCAATTTGATCATAAGTATTAAGCGTAAAATTGACTGTTCTAAAAAAGAAGAAGAGTGCCACTAAAACAAGCGGCACAAAACCCCAAAAGAGGAGCTTCATTTTGATAACTTTTGGACTTTTAAATTCCATGCCTTACTTTGCAATTTTAAGAAGTTAAGTACAATCCGGAGTGTAATTTTTTCTCGTGAAAATTTATTTATTGCCATAACTGACCTCTTACCCTAAAAGAGCAGCAAATTTAAGAACTTAGGAATTTATGAAGATCTTTTCTACTCTGCTATTATCCCTAATCGTCTCTCAAAGCGCCAATGCGGGACTTGAAAGCTGCGGTCAGAATCAGCAACAAAATACAAATTTGGAGGTTACATGTGCCTCTCCTTTTGTTTTTGGAACTAATCAATCAAAAATACCCTGTAGTGCAGACCCAACTCAACCAAGTCTATATCAGTTTAAGAATAACTTATCTCAACCGGAAAAGAGTCCGTTCTTAGTCTATTATGCAGTTGATACTCTAGAGCCTTTTATGCAGGCTTCGGTTGATTTCGAAGTTAAAAAATTGCGTGAAGTATGTTCGAAAAACAAATTAGTGAATTGGATTGTGTTTCTAAACTCTCATTATGTGAATGCCGAAAATGAAACCCCCTCGTTCCTATTTTGTAAAAATGGAAAAGTAGAATCGAGAGATTACCCTTCTGAATTAATAGAATCACTTAACACAAAAAGATACATCATTGAAAATGCCGCAACGATCGATATTTATGAGCAACTAGCCTATATGATGCATCTTATTCGGTATCCACGTTATACAGAACTCGAAGATGGCACTTATGTAGATATTGGATATCAGTTTGCGAAAAGAAACCCATTTGCCCATCCTGATTATTTATTCGATCTCATTTCCTATGTCAGACAAGATATTTTTCCTTATTCTGACTATGTTCCTTTTCTTCACCTCAAATCTCATGGATCCAAAGAGTTTTTGTTAACGGGACTAACGTCTTATCAAGAAGAAGACAAAACAAAGTGCCAAGATGAAATCATTTCAAGAGTAGATGAGTTAAAAAACTACAAGCCAATAGTTCCCGGTCAAGCAGGCCTAGGGGATATCAATTTATTTGATTTCAATTCATATGGACAATCTCTTGGCAACCGAGCCCGATTATCACTCGAAAATGGCGGACTTGGAAACAGAGGGCAGCTAGGAGCTTCAACTGGTCTAGGAGGAATTGCTGGCCTTGGTGGTAACGCCGGCTTGAGCTCTCTCAATCATTTCGGAATGAATCATTTAAAAGCACCTCAACTGATCACCAATTTGACCTTAAATGCAGAAGTAGAGAATGAAATTGCCTTCATCATGTTTGAATCTTGTGAAACCAATATCCAAAAGAAAGTGCTACTCAACGATTACACCAAAACTCTCGCCAATCTGAGATCCTATTACACTGCTCAGGGAAGCCTTTGGTATCGTAATCTAAATTGGCATGAGCTTCTCTTAGGTGCGGCAAAGGCAAAATTAAACAATCAGTCCATTTCACAAAGTGGATTATTGCAAGAACTCGTATTAAAGCAAACGCTTTCCATTCCAAATTACATTGAGAAAACAAATGAATAAAATACTCGCATTATTCTTTATTATTTTTTGTCACAATGCTTGGGCCTTTAATCCAGAATTCTGCGACGAGAATGCGCCCGTCGGAATAAAAAAAACAATAACTGACATTATCCATTCAGCGAGCAATACGCTCAATGGAAATAAACATTCCTGTGAGCAATTAGTAGCTAACCCAAATGGAGTTCAATCAGTAAATATCGCTCAATCATTTTCAGAAACTGCAGAACTACAAGAGTATGATCTTTCTCCATTATTGGAGTTACCAGATCTTTGGAAAATTTATATTGCCGACAGTGACGTCATGACTAGAAAGAACAAGGACGTCATTTCTCATCTGAAGAATCTTTTAGATTTTTCAGTACACGTAAGAATTTCTAAAGCAGGAGATGAACTTCAAGATTTGACTTTTTTGATACCACATTCAAAGAGACTTATGTTCTTAAAATTAGCAAATCTGAGCACCATCGGAGGCAAGAAAGGGCCAATTAAAGATATAGAACCTTTAAAGAAATTCACCAAGCTTATTGATTTAAATCTCATGGGAATGGACATAAGTACTGTTCGACCATTGATGTCGATGGGAAATTTGCTTTATCTCACGTTAGATGGAAACAACAATTTAATGAACCTCGATGGAATTCAGCATTTAGTCAATTTAGAAAGTTTTAGTTTTCGATGTGAAACAGATTGCGACATGGTAACCAGAAATAATTGTAGAGCTTGCAATCGTTCTCAGTTTATAGATTTTTCTTATCTTAAAAATTTGTCTTTTCTCAAATTATTAAATGTTTCAAATAATAAAATAAAGGATATTAGCTTTCTTTCTAAAATGGAAAATCTTGAAACATTAGATCTCAGCAATAATGAAATCGCAGACGGAGACAAACTCATTTCTTATATTAACTCTATGAAAGATTTAAATTCACTAAATGTTTCAAATAACTCGCTCAATCATTTTGAACAGGTTGTGCCTTTAAATAAAATTGAAACATTGATTTTAAAAAACAATAACCTCACTGAATTTAATTTTAACAATTTCCCTTCTCTCACATCTTTCTCGCTATCTTACAATCGCCTAAAAAGCATTACTCCTCCTAGTCAAAGAAGGCGTTTTAAACAGTTCGAATTAAGAAATAATCGACTTAAAAATCTAGATCTTACAAACTTTGATTTATCAGAAGCAAGGACGATCGAGCTCTCTTCTAACTTGTTAACAGATTTTATCATAGACGAAGAGAATCTATCAGATGAAGTGTCGATATATTTGAACAGTAACAAATTTGCCAAGATTCCCGTTTTCTCAAATTCAACAAAAATAAGAGAAATAAATTTGGCAAATAATGAACTTGAGGGCAATGTCGAAATTGGTCACTTAAAAGGAATAAAGTCTCTCGACCTAAGCATGAATAAAATTGAAAGTATTTCTTCAAATGAAGCAATGGAACTAACTTCGCTTGAATGTTCATATAATAATCTTAGCAATCTGAATCTTGAAAATTTTCAAAGCTTAGAATATCTCGATGCCTCTCATAATAAAATCAATACGGTTTCAGTCGTATCAGATTTTAGATTTCTTGACCTCTCATTCAATGAGTTAAAAGATATCAACCCAATCTCAGCGTCAGCTTATTCAAAAATCAATTTAGCCCACAACTTCCTAAATACGGTTCCTACATTTACTAACGATAGATTAGGAATGTTAGATCTCTCATCCAATCCATTACTAAATGAAGCACGTTTCGACCAATTTAAAACAATTAATGAACTCAAGATTATTAATGAAAATTTGAGAGTTACTTCCCTACCTAATTCTGTGAGGGCCTTAGAAGTTGGGAAAATTAATCCACAGGTTTTGTCGCCTTCATTATTAGCTCGATTGGAAAGCATAATTTTTGATTATAACTCAGCAGTATTGTCATTATTAAACAGCAGTGCACCATTATCTGTCTTAGGAATAAATAACCTCGATAAATTTGATAGTCTAAGCTCTCTCGATATTAAAGTTCTTGCTCTCAATGAACCGAAGTTTGAGCTAGATCCTGAAAAACTCTCAGATATTCTTCCAAATTTAGAAGTACTCGCACTGAAAAAAACTAAATTTAAGAATTTGAATTTAAAGAATTTCAAGAATCTAAGCGGATTGATTATAAACGAATCAGAGCTTAATACAATTCCCGAACTAGGTCAGAATGTTGAAGGCATTACCCATTTAGATTTTTCTAGCAACAATATTGCACAAATAATTAGCTTAAAAGACTATAAAAACCTAAAAGCTTTAAACCTTTCCTACAACCCAGTAGTCGATCTAAAGCCACTCAATGCCATTTCTCTAAAAACTTTAAATTTAAATGGCACACTTGTTGATAACCTGTGGCCTATTTCTCATATGAATTTGAGCCCACTAACTTTTGTCAACACACCTGTTTACAAAAATCCTAGTAACTCTAATTGCCCTATGACTTCGACAGGCAATGTGGATAACTATTGTAGAGTCCTTGTGAATGAGTAATTATTTTAACCTTAGTTACTCATCATCCAGCTGTTGAATCGCCTGCACAGTATCTTTATTGTGCTCATCCATTTTCATCTTGGACCAAATCATTCCAATAGCGAGCACGGCGATAGCGATGTATTTAAAATATTTCTTCATGAGCTATTCTAGCATAAACTAGTGTTGATGATTTTATTAACAACAAAAAGAGTGAGATTGCGGCGGTTTTTAGAAACAGACCTCAGTTCTTTGCGCCAAATGATGACCAATCCCAATGTGATGAAGTTTACCGGTTTTAAAACACCCCAGAGTGAAGAAAAAATACAAGAATGTTTGGCCAAGTGGATGAACCCCGCGATCTCACAACTTGGGGTTTGGGCAGCTTGTTTGCTGGAAACTGATGAGCTTTTTGGTTGGTTTATGCTCACCCCTACCATTGACGAGCACTCACCTGAAATCGGTTTTATGCTTAGGGAAGAATTCTGGGGACAAGGACTCACGAGTGAAGTTTCGGCTGCTCTAATAAGCTATGGTTTCGACCAACTCAACCTGAAACGCATTATTGCTTCTACGCATGTAAACAACCATTCTTCTATTTGCATTTTGAAAAAGTTGGGAATGTCGCGCTTTGATTATGATCAAGCTGCGCCTGAGATTCTTTATTTCGAAAAAAAGAATTAAATTTTCTGCCAGCGCGGATCAATACAAGCGCTAAGAACTGTCATTTTTACTTTTTTTGATTTGAAAAAATAACGATCATAGACTTTTTGGTATTGGGGAAGAAGCTCAGTAATGACTCGATCATTCCAAAAAAACTGACTGAGGATGGATTGAACCGGGCTTTCTGCCTTTGCTATTCTATCCAGAAAATGTCGGTAACATTCTGGACATTTAATCAAAGCATTACAAGATTGAAGGATGAGAGATTCTCTAAATTTTGAGTACTCGTTGCGATCTTTGTAGCCGTATTCTTGTTTGCCCTTCAGGCAATTGCGATCCTCGGGGTTGGCATATTCTTTTTCTCCGACTCTTACTTGCTCATAAAAATCACAAGAGCCTCCAAAGATTTGACCATTTTTCATAATATTGTCATAAACAATGTCATGCCCTTTATCACCAAAAGCCTTTAACAGGACATCACTTACATAGTAACGGTTGGCGAGATTTTCACCGGCAAAGAGCGAACTAATACTTAAAAAGAGAATTAAAAGGCTTCTCGTCATACTATCCCCTCAAGGTTGAGAGGTTTTGAAAGGACCGACGGGACTTGATTATTTTTTATCTCGATAAGTGAGGGAGCACGTTTAACCAGCGGATCTATCCCCACTAATTGGCAAATGGTCGAAGAGACGTTGACGATACCGATGGGTGCTTTTAATTCTTTGCAAGGAGCGCCCACCCCCAAAGTTCCATACAAATCATAAGGATTCTTTTTCAGTGTTCCAGTATAGATATTGCCGATAACCGTGGTTTCTTTAATCAAACCTGAAAACAAGAGCGTAGGATTGGAAAGCGGCAGATGATCTGATCCTCCCCCTCTTTGGTCAGGGTTGCGATCAAATTCCGAGGCGACATGAACAATTGATTGATCAAATAAACTCGTATGTTCATCGATCTTAGTCATCTTGAGTTGGTCAATGAATTCATATAAACAAGAGGTGAATGTTTTGTAAAAGAGTTTAGTGCTTAAGACTTCAATGAATGCACCGTTGTGATGAGAATCCATTTGGACATCTTGATAGGAAAGAGCTTTAGGACTTGCGTCCGACCTCAGGTGAACTGAAGATTTATTAAACTTAGAATCATACTTCAGTTCAAGATCGTTAAGACCTAGAACGTTTTTAGCATGACATTGCTTAATCAAATCCCCTGTTTCATTGGGCGGTGAAATCAGAATCGATTGGCATAATTGATTCTTGATGAGAAACTCGCAAAGAGCGAACTCTTGCGCCCAGTATTGAATTTCTCCGGTCTTCATAAATTCAAAGATATTTTCACTTTGGCACAATTTATCAGATATAAGATAAGGCCCTATCATTTCCATTAAGTCTTTTTTGCCATCAGCTTCAAAAGGAAATGAAGGAGTCGCAATAGCGTGCTCTAGAATCTGACCAGCAACAGCATCTTGGATAATTTGAGTATACTTAATAAATAATGAGGAATAGTCAGCGAGAAATTGATCTATATTATTTTTGATATCCTTCAACGTGTCTTTTTTAATTTTGGCAGTATCCACATTCTGATCTTTGTAGCCGGCGGCAATAAGCTCAATATCTTTTTCCAAATCAGAAGTATCGAAAACTCTTTCAGCATCTTGAATAAGATAAGGTCGCATAAGGTATTCGGCATAATTTTTTTCGCTCACTGGAATATCGCTCAATTGCGATTGCGTTGATTTATAGGCCCTTGAAACGGCATTATGACCGAGACTGATGCTAGAAAATAAAGCATTGCTCTTATCAGCGATTCTCCCGTGAATTGAGAGTTCTCCGGTAACAGGAGCCACTTGTTGGGCACCATTAACGGGATGGCCTTCAAAATTGAGACGGCAACCACGAATGAAAAGAGCATTCTCAAGGAGTGAACTAAATTTCTTATTTTGCTTGGTCGTTTCATTCCAAAGAGGGGGAACATTTAATCCGTTTACAGTTATCGTCTGATACGAAATATCCCAACCTAAATGACCTTCACGAGCGGGAGATAGGGTATTCCCCACAAATTTATTTTGAATAAAGGCAGAGTCTTCATAAGGCTTTAAAAGGGAGTCAAAACCCCATCGAGAGGGAGCTCCATAGAGATTAAATTGGATATAATTACGGATCTCTTGTTTTGTCAGTTGGCGATTTTGGTGGAGATTTCCTTCAAAGATTTTTTGAACTAGCCGCAAGCTCGGTCGATACAAGATCGCTCCTCCGACGAATACCCCTGAATATTTTAGTAAATCGCGTCTCTTCATTTAAAAATACTTTGATCCAATAATTTTCATAAATATGTTTTTGTAATTCTGCTCAACCATTAATTCATTTGATAATTGATCTATAAATTGTTTTTTATCTGAATCATTGGGGTTCCCTTCTCCAGTTAAAAAGCTAAAGACTTTTTTTAAGCTACAACGATAGAGTTGCTTATTTTGAATCATCCAATCGGCCAGTTCTTCGATATTATTAATTTTCTTATTAATATATTGATCCTCAAGATTCATGACAATTCGACCTTGCGTCGATTGGTTATAATACTTCGAAGAACCAGGCACTATTTTATGGGGGATGGCCGCTCTTACTGATAATATTCCAAACCCATCTTCTGTCGTATTATAAATTTCAATATTTCGGATAACTCCCGCCATATTGTCTAGAGTCGCGTGACACTGCATACATTTTGCCTTTGTTTGAAACGAAATTTCACTCTTAGGCTTAACAAAAGGGGCTGCTTGCTCTTCTGTGATCAAAGGGACATCAAGACATAAAAAATCGCGCAAGACAGACTTGGCCCATCGGCGATGATCTTTATTTTTGCCATCCATTTTTTCTTGATTTTGACCACTATTGAGTAAGATGTAAGGCATGGTCCCAATGATCCCCGCTCCAATTGGCCGATGGGGATAAAATTCGAGATAATGATTTTTTTCATTTTTTTTAAGTTTATTTTTTTGCGTATTTAATTTTTCGATGCCAACGTACTCTCCGAATTGAACGAGCTCTGGTGTGAATTCAACTTCATCTCCCCTATCCCACTTAATTTTCCCCAATCTCTCAGTCGTTGCGTTTAATGAATTATCATAGAGCAAGATTGGTTCTTTTTCGGACTTGCGAATAGCTTGGTAGCTTATCTTTGACTTTAAAATGGAAGAAAAAGGGACTTTGTCATTGAAGAAAGCTCGTGTCAGATGAAAGGCCATTTCGTTGACATCATAAAAATCGCTTAGACTAAAATCCTGAGTCGCAATATTAAGTTCGAACTGGGCGAACCAAGAACGATGAAATGAGTTAAGAGTTCTAAAAACATCTAAAGAATGTGGTTGATGATTAATGAGAAGCTTATCTCCTTCCGAGCTCATAGCTTGAAGCAATTCTTGGCAAGCCTGAACTCCCGATATTTTCTCTTCATTTACTTTTTTTAATAGGGGATCTGTCTGGTCGATACTTTTACGAACAAATGTCACGTAACACTTTTTGTATTTAATCACATCATCTTCAGAAGAAGTTGCGACTGATGAATAACTACTCGCCAGAAGCAAAATGCAGAAAAAAGAAGACAATTTTTTTAGATTTAGCATTGCTAAGATTTTAAACCATGAGCGTGAAATGATCTATGTATTAGTCAGTTTCATGATATCAAACTGTTTTTCTCTTTTTTGAACTTCCACTACTTTTAAATGTTGATACTTTCCACTCTTGAGTGTGGATGCGATCTCACGCTTTCGACGCTTGTAGGTCTTTATGACCCACCATAAAATTGAATCTTTAGATAAAAAGGCCTTACTCAAAGTTTCAGTATTTCCATTGCAAATGAGTTCACCAGTCAGACTTCTTTTAAAAGTTCTTTTTAAAGCACGGGTCATAACAACAGGAAAAGAATAGTTGAGCCAAATAAGATGAGTCGCATGGGTCCAAACATGGTCTCTTACTTTGGAATAATTGCCTGAAATAATCCACTTTTCCTGACTAGTCACTGCTTGAACTTTTTGCGAAAAGAGCTCAAATGGCGTCTCAATCCACCCGGGATTCCAATGAAGATCATCGAGATCAGTATAGGGATGATCAAGTCGAGCCCCTAAATCACGCCCCAAAGTTGTTTTTCCTGCGCAAGAAGTTCCAACGATGACGATTCTCATGCATAGTCTCCAGTTTGGTTTATAATAAATTATGCGACAAAGTGCTTATTCACTAATTTTGAAAGACCATCTCCATTTCAAGCTCACACCAATATCGGTTCGAGAGTTACTCTTTATTCAAGATGCACCTTGTGAAATATTAGGAATTGAAAATGGATTGTTTAAACCTATTCTGCATAAAAATAGTTTCATTAACAAGCAGATCATTAAGGACCTGATTGAAAAAGGTCAGATTCATCTTTTTGTCGCTCATCAAGATCGTCGTAAAATGATTGAGTATATCCAAAATTCAATGACTCAAGTGACGAGAACTCTCTCTCAAGGACAGCCACTCGAGAAAGGCAAAACCCTTCTCAACCTGATGACATTACACTTGGGTTTTTTATACCGCTGGCCAACTGATGACGATCTTCTTAAGACTCAACATCAGGTGGTAAAAAACTGTGCTTATTTCTTACTGTCTCGCCCAGAGATCCATGAAGCTCTCTATCATTCGTATATCGCTCAAAAGCATCATTACGTTTACGCCCAACCAATTATTTCTTCGCTTTTTCTCTTAGGCTTTCTCAAATACTCTCATCTCTATTCTGATAAAGAGATCGAAGATCTTTTCGTAACGAGCTATTTTAAAGATATTGGAATGGCGATTATTCCAGTCGAAAAATATGATCTCAATCGTTTAAACGATCGCGACAGAGAGTTGATGGCCATGCATCCTCAGCACTCAGTTGAAATGCTAAGAGGGCGCTTGCCGTTGAGTCCTAATCATCTTCAAATTATTGAGAATCATCACTCTTTTTCTCTCTTAAAAGATGATTTCTCGACAGAAATTATTGGCCCCAAAAACCAACAGGTCTTGGCCGGTTTTGAGACGATGATCGTGACTTTAATGGATATCATGGCCGCCATGCTGGCCGGTCGTCCCTTCAGAAAAGCATCTAACCTCTTTGAATCGCTTGATATGGTGAAGATGTTGATTGGAAACCAATACCAACAAGAGTTTCGAATGGTAGTTTCTTACTTTAAACTTCTGTTCCAATCAAAATAAGCAAAAGGCGAGTATTCTAGTCTAACTTACCGAAATTTTTAAAAAAAACTTTTCATTTCGTTTTTCAATTGAAACAATGAAGTTGGATTTCTGACAACGAGGTTAGAAGTTCAAGGGGATACTCATCAACTGACTATGTTTCTAAGGAGGGAACCATGGCCTATCATCAAGAAATCAGTCCGCTCACCGGCATCATTGAAGAAGATAAGGTAATCATTGACTTTGGCGAACACGAAGGTAAATCAGTGTTAGAAGTGGCCGATACTTTGCCAGAGTTCTACACCAATCTTGTTGAGAAAAAAAATTTAGGACTGTGTATGATTCGCCGTTCGCGCGATAAGATGTTTCGTCTCTACGTTAACCGCGCCGATTTTTAAATAGTTGTGGACCCAATCCACTTTTCCATATCGCCCCGCGTATGCGGGGCTTTTTGTTTAACCTAATCCTAACAAACGAAACAATCTGTTTTTGCTATAAAGGCTTTAATAAGAATTAACCTTTGTGAGGAGCTTTAATATGAAAAATATCTTGGCGGTCGTTCTTTTAGGACTCGGATTCAACGCTTTCGGCATGACTAAAATCAACGGAGCTGGAGCTACTTTCCCCTACCCCATTTATTCAAAGTGGTTCTCCGAATATAAAAGCAAAAATGCCGAGATTGAGATCAACTATCAATCAATCGGATCAGGTGGCGGTATCCGCCAAGTGCTCAAGCAAACTGTCGACTTTGGTGCAACTGATGCTCCAATGAACGCTAAAGATAAGAGCGAAGCTCCTTATAAGATTTCTCATATTCCTACTGTTTTAGGTGCCGTGGTTCCAGTAATCAATGTTAAGGCCGTTAATGGTTTAAAACTTGATGGTGAAACTTTGGCCCAAATCTTCATGGGTAAGATTACAAAATGGAATCATCCAACTCTACTTAAATTGAATCCAAAAGCTAAGCTTCCTAATGAAGATATCTTAGTTGTGAGACGAGCCGATGGTTCAGGAACTACTTCTGTATTCGCCGATTACCTCTCAACTGTTAGCAAAGACTGGGAGTCAACAGTAGGACGTGGAAAATCACTTCAATGGCCAGTTGGAATTGGTTCAAAAGGTAACGAAGGTGTTACTGCCACTGTTAAGCAAACTGAAGGTGCGATTGGATATGTTGAACTTTCATATGCCATCACAAATAAACTCTCTATGGTCGCTATGAAGAACAAAGCTGGTCAATTCGTCTCTCCAACAGTTGAAAGTATTTCAAAAGCTGCTGAAGGAGCAAATGATCCAACTGCTGAATATACTGCTTCGATTGTAGACTCTTCGGCAAAAGGAGCATTCCCAATTGCTGCATTTACCTACCTCCTTCTTCCAGAAAAAAATGATGATATGAACAATAAAGAAATTCGCAAATTTATTAAATGGGCCTTAACAGATGGTCAAAAATTTGCTAAAGATCTTTACTACTCTCCATTGCCTAAAAAAGTAGCAAAACAAGTCTTGGAAAAATTAAAGTAAAGTGAAAAGCGAAAGTACTTTAAAAAATACGATAAGTGGAAGCCTCTCCCAGCGAGAGGCTTCTGTCTTTAATTGGGCACCTCAGAAACAAGATCAATTTGTTTTTGCGAGCATGCGCGTCCTCTCTTCTTTTGTTATTTTGATTCTTGTAGCGCTAATGGTGATGTTGATAAAAACAGCCTGGCCGGTGCTCGTAGATCAAGGAACAAATTTTTTTACCCAGTCTATTTGGAATCCAGTGGATGAAGAGTTCAGTGCTCTTCCGCTCATTTATGGAACCATGATCACTACTTTTATTGCGGTAATTATTGCAGCTCCCATTTCCATAATGGTCGCTCTTTTTGTTAACGAAGTTCTCACTCCCAAATTGGCCAAGCTCGTCGGTCTTTTTGTCGAAATGATTGCGGCCGTGCCTTCAATTGTCTTCGGTCTCTGGGGTATTTTTTATCTCGGACCTTTTATTAAGAATACTCTTGCTCCCTTTCTCAAAGAGCACTTTGGCTACTTACCTCTTTTTCAAGGTCCAAGTTTTGGCATAGGTGTTCTCACTGCCTCTCTCATTTTAAGTGTTATGATCACTCCGACGATCACTTCAATATGTCGTGAAGTTTTTAAAACGGTTCCGGCCATGCGCAAGGAAGGTGCGCTCGGTTTAGGCGCAACGAAATTTGAAATGATGTTGCTCACTATTGTCCGTCCTTCTTTTTCTGGAATTGTCGGAGCCATCGTTTTGGGAACTGGCCGAGCTCTTGGAGAAACCATGGCCGTTGCCATGGTTATTGGAAACCAACCTCAAATTAAAGCTTCCCTTTTTGCTCCAGCTGCAACCATGGCGAGTATCATTGCCAATGAATACGCTGAAGCTGACAGCGAAATGCATATTGCCGCCCTTTGCGGGGTCGGTCTCGTTCTCTTTGTTTTAACTCTTATTGTAAATCTCGTCGCTCGCTCAATTGTTTGGAACTATAACAGGAGTTCAAAATGAGAGAGTGGCATCTAAAATACCGAAAATTGAAAAATATTGTATTTCACATGGCCCTCGTTTTTGCGGCCTGTGCAGTGATTATTCCGCTCTTTATGGTCATTCAATATGTGATGATCAAAGGGTTTAACTCGCTCAACTGGGATTTTTTCACCCAAATACCAAAGCCGGTTGGTGAAGTTGGTGGCGGGATGAAGCACGCTATCATTGGAACATTTATCATAGTAGGCCTTGCAGGAAGTTTTGCTATTCCCTTAGGTATTATTTGTGGTGCTTATTTATCAGAATACGGTAGAGGAAAAATTGCGGCACTTCTGAGACTTTCAACGGACGTGCTTACAGGAATTCCTTCCATTGTGATTGGTATATTTGCTTATCTTTTGGTGGTTGTTCCCCTCAAACAATTCTCTACTCTTGCTGGGGCACTCGCTTTATCAATTATCATTCTTCCAGTTGTAATCAGATCGACAGAAGAAATTTTAAAACTCGTTCCACGCCATATTAGAGAAGCTGGACTTGCTTTAGGTCTCCCTCGCTGGAAAATGATTTTTTTCATAGTGATCAAAGGTTCTCGTAGTGGATTGATTACAGGCGTGATTTTGGCCATCTCAAGAGCTGCTGGAGAAACAGCGCCACTGCTCTTTACTTCTTTTGGGAACATGTATTATTCAACTTCATTAACTAATCCTATTGCATCTCTACCTGTCCAGATTTATACCTACGCCATATCACCATTTGATGATTGGCAAAGACAAGCATGGGCAGGAGCGTTGGTTTTGATTATCTTAGTCTTGGGACTTAATCTCATTTCTCGTTTAATCATGAACCGCCAACAACTTGGATTCGGGAGACGTAAATGACCGAAACTGACAACACAGTTTTAAATGTAAAAAATCTCAATGTTTGGTATGGCGATTTTCATGCGGTAAAGGGAATTTCGCTCGAGTATCAACGAAATACGATCTCAGCGATCATTGGTCCATCTGGTTGTGGCAAGTCAACTTACCTTCGCTGCCTCAATCGCATCCATGAAGAAACACCGGGAGCACGAGCTGAAGGTGAAATTTTGTTTCAAGGAGAAAATATTTTATCAAAGATGGTTGACCCTGTAAGAGTACGGCGATCAATTGGAATGGTTTTTCAAAAACCAAATCCCTTTCCAGGGATGAGCATCTATGACAACGTCGTCGTCGGGCTTAAACTTCAAGGTATTAAAAAGAAAAATATATTAATGGAGCACGCTGAAAAATGCTTACAAAAAGCCGCTTTGTGGGAAGAAGTTAAAGACAAATTAAATCGCCCAGGAATGTCATTATCTGGTGGACAGCAACAACGTCTTTGTATCGCTCGCTCACTCGCAGTGAGTCCTCCAATTCTTTTAATGGATGAACCAACTTCGGCCCTCGATCCTATTGCCACAGCAAAAATTGAAGAGTTGATGTCTGAGCTCAAGAAAGAAGTCACTGTAATCATCGTCACTCACAATATGCAGCAAGCCGCCCGGATTGCAGACAACACCAGTTTCTTTGTCCTAGGCGATCTGATTGAACATGGATTAAGTGAAGAAATTTTTACCAACCCGAAAAATAAAAAGACTGAAGATTATATCAGTGGAAAATTTGGATAAGATTATGAATATGACATCACAACAACTCATCGATGAAATTTTAGAAATGGCCTCAGTGGTTGAAGCTATCCTCGATAAATGCATGGATATGAAAATCCCTAAGGACAAACTTGAAGAGCTCGAAAACAAAGTGAATCAATTTCATATTAAAATAGACGACGATAGTTTTAAATATATTGCACTTAAGCAACCTCATGCTCGCGATCTTCGAATTGCCCTGTCCATGATGAAGATCAATGCTCAATTGGAGCGTGTTGCTGATGAGGCCTATAATCTTCGTCGCTATTATAACGAACTCCAAATTACTCCATCGGCCATTAAAACCTTGCATGACCAAGTTAAAAAAATGATCAGAGGTGCTATTGATGCCCTCGTTACGAATAATACCTACCAGGCCACAGAAGTTATCAAAAGTGATCGCTACGCCAATGAACTCAATCGTGAAATCATGAAAGAGTACGTTGAAAAAATGAAAAATAATGAAATGTCTTTTGATGAAGGACTTTCTGGAATTCGCGTCGCTAAAAATCTAGAACGCATTGGAGATCTCTCAACTAATATTGCAGAAGATGTTATATTTATTGTATCGGGATCTGATATTCGCCATCAATCACAACTTAAAGAGCAAAAGTAAACGAGGTCATTATGTCTAAGAAGATTTTTTTAGTAGAAGATGAACTTGATATCGCAGAAATGATGAAACTTCAGCTTGAAATGGAAGGGCATCAGGTTTCAGTTTTTAGTGACGGAGCTATCGCACTCGATCTTATACAGAAGATGACAGAAGCTGAATTACCTCACCTCTTTATTCTCGATCGTATGCTGCCGCAAACTTCGGGTCTCGAAATATGTAAATTCTTGAGGATGTATGCCAAGACAAAATCATCTCCGATCCTCATGGTCACAGCGATGATAAAACCTGAACAGATCGTCGAAGGGCTTGATGCGGGTGCTGACGATTACATTACCAAACCCTTTGATATGAACATATTTCTCGCCAGAGTTCGTTCGCTCTTAAGAAGATCTGAACACATAAAGACAACTTCAACACCCTCAAGTTCGGCTGTTTTCAATGTCAATTCTCTTAAAGTTGATACTGATCAATGTAAAGCTTGGATTGAAGACGTAGAGCTAGAACTGACGTTATCAGAATACAAGCTTCTCGTGGCTTTTCTCCAACAGCCAGGTAAAGTTCTAACTCGCAATCAGCTTGTGGAGTTTATTCAAGATGGTCCCGTTCACGTTACTGATAGAACAATTGATACTCACGTTTTTGGATTGCGTAAAAAATTAGGGGAATACTCTAAATTGATAGAGACTATTCGCGGTGTTGGATATAGGGTTTCTCCTCATGGTAACTAATTCGAGCCCGAGTGCTTTTAGACTATTTATTGAATCCCTTCCTTGGCGGTTTTTTCGAAAATTGGCCTTGGTGCAAATTATAGTTACCAGTATCGTCATCCTTGTTGCAGCTATTCTTCTGAGATTGTTTTTGTCTAGCTATCTGACCAATCAGGCCAATGATCAAATAACAGAATCTTTAGTAGTCATTAAAGAAACATTTACGACTCAAGGAGTTGACCCATTAAAGTGGTGCCAATCTTTAAGGCTAAATTGGAAGAATCGTTACACTCTTTTAACTGATGAAGGAAAAGTTCTTTGTGACAACTTCAACGATCCTGAAAGAATGGACAACCATTCAAATCGTCCTGAAATAATTGAAGCCTTGAATTCTGGAATGGGGTACTCCCAACGTTTTTCAGATACTTTAAAAAAAGAGTTTCTCTACGGAGCAATTACCTTCAGTGATCAAAAGGACAACAGTAAAAATTACATTATTAGACAAGCAGTCCCCTTAGAGAAAATGCAAAAAGCGACTTCCGCACTCGATCGTGGACTTTGGCTATACCTGCTCCCTATTTTGATTGTGACTTCTCTCATCTCTCTTTGGGCATCACTTCAAGTCTCTTTTCCCTTGAGATCACTTCTAAGAAAAGTCGATCGCATGAAACAGCTCAATCGTGAAGACGAAAATAGCTACCTGCTTGATCCAAATGATGAGTGGGATATCGTTGAAAAAACTCTCGATCGAGCTCAAGGAAATATTGAAAAGTATATTAGCGAATTAAATGTAGAGAACGAGAAGATTGGAACTCTGTTAGAGTCTATTTCAGACTCAATCGTAGCAACAGACACTCACGACCGTATTCTTTTTATCAACAATCATTTTAAGAAAAATTTTATTGATAAAGAAATTCGCAAACAAGAACTTTCACAGATTTCATTGACTGAAATTTTGCGAGATTACGAAGTTCAATCCCTTTTTAAAAAGGTCTTTGAAGAGAAAGCTCCCTTTAAAAAACGCAATATCGAGCTTCCCATTAAAGGTGGAAAAAGAAGTGCTTTTTTCACTCTTAAAATCTCGCCAATGCGCGATTCTTTTGGGAACATTTTGGGTGCAGTTGCTGTGTTTGCTGACGTAACTGAGCAAAAAATGGCCGAACAAATGCGTGAAGATTTTGTTGCGAACGTTTCCCATGAAGTGAGAACTCCTCTTACTGCGATGAAAGGCTATGCTCAAATGTTGAAAAATTTGGTCAAAGAAGGTCAGGCACTTGAGTTCATCAATAAAATTGAGCATAACTCAGATCGACTAACGGCCCTCTTTCAAGATATTCTTCAGCTCTCAGTCATAGAATCAACGACCAGAGCAAAAAAGGAAGCCGTTCAAGTTGAGGACATTACAAGTTCTGTTCTTTCAAATTTAAAACAGGTTTATGCTGACAAAAAGATCGAAGTTAAAATCCGTTATGATATTAAAACAATTTGGGCCAATCCAGCGATGATGGAGCAAGTGTTAACTAATCTTCTCGAAAATGCCATGAAGTATACTCCGGCCCAAAGCTCTATTGAACTCAATTGGAGAAGAGGCAAATCTAATGTTAATGACATTTTAGAAGTCATTGATAATGGTCCAGGTATTGCCCCTGAATATCTTCCACGATTGTTTGAAAGATTTTATAGAGTTGATTCTTCTCGATCCAGAGATCAAGGTGGCACAGGTTTGGGCTTGGCCATTGTTAAGCATATTGTTCAAATACACGACGGAAAAGTTGATGTCGAATCAGTCGTTGGAACAGGAACTACTTTTAAAATAAAGCTACCTGCTTTTAACCCTGAAGCTTAGGCTTTTCTCATTCGAGAAACAAGCTCCGAGATATCGCAAGTATGGCTTCGCACTTTGCGAAGAGCGACCACCATATCTGAATAAATAAGAGCAAGCAGCGGTGGAACCTCTCCTTTGGAAACTCTCTTCAATTGATTATCACGAATTTCGTCGGCAAAAATCTTCATGCTAGAAGATTTACGCTCCATCACAGAATGGTCAAGTGTCCCATTACCTACTATGCTTTTATAAGTGATTTCAAAATAATCATAGACTTGATTAAAGAGTTCTGTGAAATCTTTTAGAGACCCACCTTCAAGCTCTCCTTCATTGCGGAATCTTTCATTCAAGTGGCATAAAAGATCGAGATAGTCTGAAACGCTTTCTATTTCGTCGGCCAGCTTTAAATAAGACTGTGCTTCAATCGCTTGCTCAGCACTGACTTCGTGCTCTTGTACTTTAGATAAAAAAATCGTCATCTCTTTTTGAATATTATCCGAAATTTGCTCATAATCTTTAATTTTTGCTTTTCGCTGAGTCGACATGCCATCTTTTGCAAAAATATATATTCGAAGCTCATCAAACATCCTTTTCGTGATATCTGCAAATTTTGCAAGTTCCTTACTCGCAAGGACAAGAGAAGTGGCCGGTATCATTTCCTTCGGATCTCCAAAGAAAACCAAATGATGTTCTTCTTTGGTACTTCTGTCAGGACAAAGCTTCGTCACTAAGCGAGCAAGAACGTTTAAAAAAGGTAGAAAAGCTAATGTGGCGGTGACATTGAAAATGGTATGACAAGTGGCCAAATGAATGGCGACGTAAGGATGTTCACCTGCGGCGTTCATGAAATCAGGATCACCTGCAACGAGACGATCAACAAATTGAACAAAATAAGGAAAAATGGCAAAGACTATTGCGACGCCTAGGAGATTAAAGAGAGCATGGGCATAGGCTGCTCGCTTTGCTGATACGTTACCACCGACTGCTGCAAGTAATGCCGTAATAGTTGTACCTATATTTTCGCCTAAGATTAAACTAGCTGCAGAATAGAATGAGAGAACACCTGTCGTTGCGAGAGTAAGAGTAATACCAAGCATGGCCGAAGATGATTGAACAATCATCGTTAAGGCACATCCAATTAAGATATTGGCCGCATATGCAGCATGGTTATGCCCACTAAAATAAGCAATAATGTGAGTAAACTCTGGCATGCCTCTTAGAGGTTTGAAAGCGTTACTCATAATATCGAGACCAAAAAAGATCATACCGATACCAAAGATCACTCTTCCCAGAGATTTCAACTTGCTATTTTTTGAGAAAAGCATGGGGATTATCCCCATGGCGATAAAGAGAAGGCCATACTTCCCAACTTTAATTGAAATGATCCAACCAGTAATTGTCGTTCCAATATTAGCGCCAAAAATAACAGCAATAGCTTGAGTGAGTTTCATTAAGCCCGCATTCACAAGTCCTACAACCATCACTGTTGTGATCGAAGAACTTTGGACAATCATGGTGATTCCAAGACCAACAAAAACTCCAAGGAAACGATTGGAAGTAATCGAGTTGATAATTCTCTTAATCAAATCTCCGGCGACCATTTGAATGGAATCACTCATGGTTTTCATGCCGTAGAAAAAAAGGCCTAATCCACCAAAAGCTTGATAAAGAATTTCAAACACACTCAAATTGGGCTCCCTATAGAAAACTTAATTTTCGTTTAGTGTAAGAAATGGATTTATCTATAACAAGAAAGAACTGGAGAGGCAGTGCGACATTTTACAAAAGTTTCTCGATATTCTTCGACTCCATGTTGGCTTGGGCCAACCATGCAGTGGTCGAATCTTGTTTTAACTTTGAAATGAGTAAATTTGCGGTTGATGATGCATACTCTGTGTCACGAATTTTTGATTCACTGGCCGTCTCGTTTTCATGACCAATCATGATTCCTTGAGAAACAGTTTCCACTCTTTTTTGCATTGATCCCAATACTGCACGCGCGCGTGAGACTTCTGAAATCATATCATCGATTGGATAAAGAACTTTATGGGATTGTCCTTTGGTTGCGATAGAACCATTTCCAAGTCCAACAGTGTCTGCACTTTTTAAAACTTTCTTCATGTCATAAGTTATGCGATCTGCTTTTTGATCGTTATTGATGCCCACTTGGAAGTCGTGTTTTCCACCAAGTTCATCAAATAGATTTTGGCCATTAAATTTAGCGGCACCGAGAATTCTTTTGATTTCAATTTTTAAGTTTTGAAACTCAAGATCGGCCATCTGTCTCTCACTGTCACCCATAGTATCGTTTGATGATTGAAGCGCGAGCTCTTTCAATCGAGCACCCATTTCATGGACAGAGCTTAAAACACCTTCACCGACTTGAATCATAGAGACAGAATCATTAGCATTGCGATTGGCCTGTTGCATACTGCGAAGACGTGAGCGAAGTTTGTTTGAAATCGCCAATCCAGCAGGATCGTAGGCGGCGTGATAAATGCGATCACCTGATGCCAGGCGCACACTTTCTCGATCTACATCTTCTGTGTTGTTACCCAAAATCCGCTGTGCGGACATTGAAGTAACATTGGTTAATCTCATTCTCTTCCTTGAAAAGCTAACTTCCCAAAACAACCGTGTTTTGGGCGCACTTTAACAATCTATTATCGGCAAAAACGATCGGGATATTAACAATTCCCGACTGGTCCCATCGGAGAAACGATTCAGACTCATTAAACTATCAAAAACCCGCCTGATTTGGGATAATACTCTGAACTTTTAAGGTGAGAACGAGATGTCGATTAAAAAGAAACTGCTAAAGCAACTCATAGATAGAGTCAAAGAAGAAACTGCTTTAGCAGAAGAAGCCGCTCAGCATGCTCAAAGCTATAAGCAAGATGAGAGTATGAAACAAGAGGGCAAGTACGATACCAGAAGCGTTGAAGCCGGTTATTTGGCCGGTGCTCAAATGAGAAGAGTTGAAGAGTTAAAGCTTGAACTTCAAATGTTGGAAGAAATCCCCCTCCATGATTTTGATGAAGATGATGATATTGCCATCGGAGCCTTAGTTTCAATTAAGTTTAAAAATCAAGTTCGCGATTATTTTGTTTCTTCAACTGCAGGTGGAACCATTGTTGAAGTCGATGGAAACTCCATTCTTGTGATCAGCGTTTTTTCGCCAATTGGCCAAGCAGTCATTGGACTCAATGTTGGTAATGAATTTGAAGTTGAAACCCCCCAAGAAACTCGAGCCTATGAAATCGTAGCCGTTCAATGAACATGCTCAAACTCATTCGCGACTACCCCATGCTCTTTTTAAGCTTTATGGGAGTTGCTTTCTTCTCGGGCATTGGTCAAACTTTTTTCCTTTCTATTTACAATGCCGATTTGATGCAAAAAATTGGTCTTAGCCGAACGCAACTCTCTTCACTCTATGCCTGTGCCACATTAGTCGGCTCTTTTAATCTCACTTACCTTGGTGTCATGGTTGATCGTTGGAACGGCCGCCGTTATTTATTAACATTAACTTTCGCAGTTGCAACAGGACTTCTTCTTCTCTCCTACGCTCCCAATGCCTTCACGCTTTTTTTCGCTTATCTTATATTGCGCGCTTTTGGTCAAATGGGTTTTGGACTTTTTGCTACGACTTCGATTTCTCGCCTCTTTTACGAGCGAAGAGGTAAAGCGATTTCTGTTTTAGGAATTGGTCGCTCATTAGCAGAAGGAGTTCTGCCAAATCTAGGAGCTATCCTCGCGACCAGCTTAGGGGCTTTTGTCAGCATGAAGATTGTATCTGCAACAGTCGTGATCTTTTTTATTCCATTTATTTTTCTAGTCTTGCCAAAAATTCCGACTCACGTTGAATCCCCTCCTCAATCAATTGAAAAACAGAGTGAATTAAAATGGAGCTGGCGTGAAACTTTTAAAAACAATAAAAGATCGATCTTGCTCATGATCTCGCTGGCCTTTATTCCCTTCTCAGTGACGGCCCTTTTTTTTCAACAAGCAACTCTTGCAGATGAGCGAGGTTGGACTCTGGTTCAATTGGCCCGTGGGTTTTGGTTTTACTCAGCTTGCTTGATCGTCGGCAACTTTACATGGGGTCCTTTAGTTGATCGCTTTCGCGCTATCAACCTTTATCCTTTTGTTATGTTACCGCTACTTTTAGGTTTAACTGCACTCATCACAATCAAAGAACTTCACGGCTATTTTATCTACATGATGTTTTTGGGACTCTCAGTTTCACTCTCTGGAATGCTGAGGCACACTCTCTACGCAGAGCTCTTTGGCGTCCTTCAATTAGGGCGAATCAAAGGCATGGATGGAAACATTCTCATTATCGGCACCTCGCTGGGCCCCCTTCTGTCCGGTCTGGCCCTTGATTATGGAGTGCATTTACAGTCACTTTTATTGAGTTTGGCCGTTTTTAGTTTAGTAAATTTTGCACTTATTACTTTCATTCAAAGAAGCTTCAAAAAAGCATAGTTTTCTCAAGCACTTAGCTACTGTTACTTTTTTACATTTCAACCATTTAGAGCTTGTTTGGTGCTAAAAATGCTCACGAACGAAACGCCTTGCGAAGGAATTTCTTTTAATGAAGAAGATGGTTTTATTAACGACTTTATTCTTGATGAGTGTTGCAGCTTTTGCTGATGATAGCGATGTCCGCCACGAATGTGTGCAAAAAATCGCTGAGTTCTATGGGGTAGAGCTCAATGGCAGAAAAGTACTTGATGGCATGAACGGGGACAAAAAATGCCAACTGACAGTCGAGTACACACGCAGCACGTCGGGCATCAACAATGAAGAAGTTAATTCGGCCATCTTGTTCCTTAATCGAGAATCAGGATATCAACCTGGTCAATTGATGAAGAGCATCTGGGCGATGCTTAACGACAATGACGAACTCTCTCGGATCAATATAAAAACTTGCGAAATCAATGGCGACGAACTCACCGTTGACTACCATGTGAAGTCACTTTCAGGCTGGCGTAAAAACCACCGCTACATCGTGCAAGCTTCAAAAAGCTCAATCAAAATCACTGAAAAAGAATGGGGCCTCTGGACTTCAGGTGGTAAGACTGTAGATAGCTGTCAATTCTAAGTTAAGCTGACAAAAGACTCATTTCATCCTAGTATGGGGTCAAAGGACACTTATGACTCAACAAGCCAAAAGACCCGACTGGTTAAAAGTTAGGGCACCCACAAGCAAAGGTTTTCACCAAATCAAAGACATGTTGAAAGAACTCAACTTGGTCACTGTTTGTGCTGAAGCTTTATGTCCCAATATCGAAGAATGTTGGAGTGGTGGTACCGCTACTTTTATGTTGATGGGTGATACTTGTACTCGCGCTTGTCGCTTCTGCGCCGTAAAAACCGGAAATCCAAAAGGCATTCTCGATACTGAAGAACCCGTCAAAGTGGGCCAGGCCATTGCCCAAATGAAACTCGATTACGTGGTTCTCACTTCTGTTGATCGCGATGATTTGCCCGATCTCGGTGCCGATCATTTTGCTCGTACCATTGAAACCATTAAGGCCGGCAAGCCTAAGATGATTGTGGAAGTTTTAACTCCCGACTTTGAAGCGCAAAAAGAACATATCGCTCGCGTACTGAAAGCTCGTCCCGATGTTTTTGCCCACAATATTGAAACGGTTGAGAGACTGACTCCAACAGTTCGAGATCGTCGCAGCCAGTACCGCAAATCCCTTGAGACGTTAAGACTGGCGAAAGAAATAAATCCCAAGCAGTATACTAAGACCTCCATTATGTTAGGACTTTCTGAGACTGATGAAGAGATTGTTCAAGCGCTCAAAGACCTGCGCGAAGTCGGTTGTGATGTGGTGACCTTTGGGCAATATCTCGCTCCAACGAATCGTCATAAAAAATATCTTCCGATCATTGAATACGTTCATCCTGATCGTTTTAAAGCACTCGAAGTTATCGCTGTCGACATGGGATTTCTCTATGTCGCTTCGGGACCACTGGTACGCAGTAGCTATCGAGCTGGCGAGTATTTTATGAAAGGGGTGATAGAAAAAAATCGCTCAGAAGATAATATTGCACAGGTGAAACATACCTTCCCCACTCTCAATTAAAGTCTATGAAGATTCTCAATCTTGGACTTTTACCTTATCAATCTGTCTATCAAACACAACTTGAAAATGTTGAGGCCGTACGCGCTGGAGCAGAAGACACTTTGATTGTTTGCTCTCATCCTCCTATCGTAACTCTCGGAAAAAAAACTCAAGCAGATGAACACCAATTTTGGACCGGCCAAACATTGCAAATTGAGCGCGGGGGTCGATCGACTTATCACGGTCCCAATCAAGTCATCATTTATCCCATTCTCAATCTCAATCGCTACCAACAAAATCTTTCAGGCTTTCTAGAAGCGATGGAAAACTCAATGATTGAAGTTTTAAAGCAATTTGATCTTCAAGCCACCGGCAATCCTGATCGAGGCAATCCCGATCTCACCGGCATTTGGGTTGGACCTCGAAAAATTGCGTCAATAGGAATCGCTGTAAAAAGATGGGTAACCTATCATGGACTCGCTCTCAACTTAGAGCACGACCCGCTCGCCTTTCAAGGAATAAATCCCTGTGGAAAGGACTCCTCTATTATGACCAGTTTAGAGCAAGAAATTGGTCAAAAAGTTGAGCGTTCTTCTTTTGAAGCTCAACTTTGCCAGATATTGATTCAACGCTTTCAAGAAATGGTCTAATCCCTGCAATCCAATGCTTGCAAAGCATCTTCGCCTGACTGAAAATAGAAGGATACATTAGTTCATATCCAGAGGAGTCTGTTTTGAGAATTTTCGATTATATCCAAGAAGGTGGCCCAATCATGTACGTCTTGTTGGTCCTCAACATCATTGGAGTGGCTTTGATGATCGCAAAATTCATGCTTCTCATGCGCGAACAAAAACTAACCACTATCAATGTGGCCAGCATGCAGGAAGGTCTTAAAACGAAAACTGGTTCACTCTCTGGTGAGGCTTTGATCGAACTCATCAAACAAGAAATTCAATCCTATATGCATGGCTTAGAAAAAGGTATCAACACCATCAAGATCATCGCCCAAATCGCTCCTCTCTTGGGACTACTCGGAACGGTTGTCGGTGTTTTGATGGCCTTTAAAGTGATTTCGCAAACTGGCATGAGTAATCCAGCCAATTTTGCAGAAGGTATCTCAGTTGCTTTGATAACAACTGTTGGAGGGTTGATTGTTGCGATTCCTCACTTCATCGCTCACAGTTACCTTTTGGGTTATCTCGACCAAATTGAATCAACACTTGAACGTGAACTTATTTCTAAGG
Source organism: Bdellovibrio sp. CG22_combo_CG10-13_8_21_14_all_39_27 (assembly GCA_002786715.1). Taxonomy (GTDB): domain Bacteria; phylum Bdellovibrionota; class Bacteriovoracia; order Bacteriovoracales; family Bacteriovoracaceae; genus 21-14-all-39-27. The sequence goes on along the minus strand of PCTW01000061.1, from coordinate 207,319 downwards.
TTCTTAAATAATGAAAAAAAGATCTCGAGATAGTTTAAATTTTGAAATGACTCCTCTGATTGATGTGGTCTTTCTTCTCCTCATCTTTTTTATGGTCTCTACTGTTTTTAAAAAAGACGAGCTAGCTCTTCTTCTAAGTCTTCCTGAGGCTTCAAAAGGTGAAGGAATGGGGCAGGAAAAGCGCTTAGTTGTGATCGAGCTAAGCCAAGATGATATCGCCTATAATGGAGCCCAGCTAACCGCCGAAGAACTCGATTCTAAACTTTCAGCTATCGAGGATAAAAAGACACCAGTGGATCTTCGCATCGATAAAGACGTGAGATACGAAAAAATCGTAACCGTTTTAGATAAGTTGAAATTACATCAATTATTTAATTTAACATTGGTAACGAAAAGCGCTCAAAGCTCGAAGTAGAGATCCATCATATTTTTAGCGGTCACTTTTCGATGAAATTTTTCAACGAAAACTCTTCCTTGCGAAGACATTTCAAAGTGCAGCTTGCGGTCTTGGCAAATCTTCAGCATCCCTTCAGCTATCTCATCTGCGCGATGAGGATCGACATAATAACTATGTTCTCCACCGGCTTCAGGAAAGACAGGGCCGTTACTCGTCAATACCGGGACTCCTGAATAGAGAGCTTCGATAATAGGAATACCAAATCCTTCAAACAAGGAAGGAAAAGCGAAGAGATCACTTAAACGATAGAATGCTGGAAGTTCATGTTGAGGAACACTATCGAGGATTTTCACCCGAGAAGTAATTCCGTGCTCTATTAGCTTTCGCTCAATTTGCTTGCGGTATTCTTTCCCATCACCAATCAAAATGAGTTGATGAGGTAGCTCATCTTTAATCCTTAAAAAGGAATCCACGAGAGTTAAGACATTCTTTCTCTTCTCTAATGCACCTACAAATAAAATGACTGGTCTTTCAATTGAATATTTTTTCTTAACCGCCTCAATCGCCGACTCTCCTGGAGTTTCATAAAAAAGTGGTGAGCAACTTTGGTAAACGACTTTGATTTTATCTTCAGGAACATGCAAAAATTCGATTAAGTCTTGCTTAGTCTGTTCACAAATGGCGACGACAACATCAGCGACTTCAACTGCGTAAGTGAATTTTCTTAAATAAATTTTGCGATCAATCCAAGGAAAAAAATCTGGAAAGCGCATAAAGATAAGGTCGTGAATGGTCACGACTTTCTTCACATTTACTTTATCAATGCCCTGGGGCAGCTCATGGGTCAAACCATGATAGATATCCAACTCATCTTTTTTAATTCGTGATGAAAGTCCAAAACTTCTCCACAAGGGATGGGCAATGCGACTACTTAAACGCTTTGGCATGTGAATGATGGCCTCAGGATGCATGCGCTGCCACTCTAAAGCACGTTCATCATCAAAGGGTGGCGTATAAAGATGGTACTCGTTCTGAGGGTAGTACTTCAGCAAGCTTTCGACTAATGTTCTTGAATAATTGCCCAGTCCACGAAAGTTGTGAAATACGCGCTTGGCATCATAACCGATTTTCATCTTACTAATTTAGCAAACTAATTGGAAAAACTAAACGGAAGAATGGTTAAGATGGCTCTGGAATCTTAATCACTTGTTGTGGGTAAATACGACCCTTGGACAATGAGTTCACCGCAATGATGATTTCCACGGAAGTGTTGAACTTTCGAGCAATGCGATAAAGATTATCCCCTCTTTTGACTGTATAAACTCTAATTCTAACAGCAGGAATGACCAGCTTTTGTCCCACAAAGAGCTTGTTGCGTCTTAAATTATTTCGCTTTTTGATATCGCTGATACTGACATCAAACAGACCAGCGATTTTTGTGAGGTGATCGCCGCGTTTTACTTTGTAAACAAGTTCTTTTTGTGTGCGAACAGGCTTAATTGCCTTTGAGCGCGTACTACTTGCGACAGTTCTTGATGACTCTTTGGTCAACTCTGCAATTTTCTGACTATCAATTTTGGTTGGAAGATACAAAGTATGTGATCTTCTCCCTACTCTAATTTGATCGCGCTTAAGATCTGGGTTTAATGCAAGAATGCTCGATTTACTCACCCCTGTCTTTTTAGCCAATTGCGATAATGAAAATGTTCTCTTCACAGTGATTGGCTCTGCATTTTGAAACATTTTTGTTTCTTGTTTTCTCTCGCTATTGAGCCCAAGTTTGCTGGCAATGTCTTGAGCTGCCGCCACTTTTGGAATGTAGTAAATGGTTTCTTTTGGAAGCAATTTCTTCGCAACTAATTCTCTATAATCTCTAGTGTTACCTTTTCTAATGGCATTGATCACTCGGTATTCACCTGAGTTGTAAGCACATAGCGCCAATTCCCAGTTTCCAAAAATATTATAGAGATCTCTAAAATAGTTGGCGGCCGCGACTGTTGATTTGTAGAGGTTTCTTCTTTCATCGACTTGAGAATCCACTCTTAATCCATAACGATGAGCAGTCCCTTTGATAAATTGCCAAGGGCCAACGGCACTTGCTCGACTTCTAATTTTCATGTTGTAACCAGATTCGATCATTCCTACGAAGAACAACTCTTCTGGCATATTTTGTTCACGCAAAATTTTAGTCACGATCGGATAATATGTTCTGGCGTTATCCAAATGGCGCATAAAGCGTTCACTGTCTCTTTTGGTAAAATAGTTTTTCCAAAAGTCATAATGTTTTTGGAAGAATTTAAGTTTTAGCTCACTTGATTTGTCTGAAGACTTCTTCGCAACGATGCTAATTTCATGATTTAATTTTTCGTTCGTAACATTTCTTTCATGAATAATTTCTTCACTGCTCTCGTCTGATTCGTCATATTCAACTTGGCTTAAAACTTCAGTATTATCATTTCTTACTTCAGCCAATTCCATTGGCGCGCCAGGAATGATTTCAATCGCTTGAGATGCCTGTTGTGTTTCAACTGCATCTTTCTCTGACATCACTTGATTACTAGGTTTTATCCCTGCACAAGAAGATAAAAGAATCATGGAATTAAGAGTTAAGAGTGAGATAATTTTTTTCAATTTAATTCTCCAAATATGTAAAAACAAAAGACATCTTATTGTCTCTTAATTGGAGAAATTCTCAAGCATGGACTTGTTATGCCGGCAAGAAATGCCGCTTAGAAACCGAGATCGATACCGAGAGAGAAATTGACTGTTCCACCCAACTTCATATTAGCTTCTGGAACAGCATCAACAATCAAAACAGTTTGAACAATAAAGTCACGATTTTGATCAAGTAAAGCTTTCCAATCGACATCTGATATTTTTAGATCAACACACTTGTTATCGCAACCAAGTGAATTAGGACTTTGCTTTTTGTCATAGCTCAATAGAAGTACTGAATTCTTCAAAGGCAATGGCATTTCTTTCGATTTGTATATCTTCTTCATGTCTTCAAAATGCTCAACATCGTGAGAGACATAAACTTCAAGTCTTTTAATAAACTTCAACGAAGGATCTTTAGCCTTTTGTCCTTCCTCACCATTTTCCAGAACTAAATTGAGATCAGGATTTCTCAAAGATGCTTTTAACAACACCTTTTCAAGATTAAGTTTAGTGACGATTGAAAAATCAACGCGATTAAGCTCTTGGAAACGAAAGAGTGATGGCTCTACATAAACTTGAGAACCATTATCGTTGTCGATCGCAATATTTGCGAACATGCGAGCGAGTTCTTGAAAAATTCCACCGACAACAGGAATATCTCCAATATCTTGGCCGAATTGATCAATAACAGTAATCTCGCTAATGGGAACACTCACGTAAAACGAGCGTTTAGGGTCTTTTTGAGCTTCGAATGCTGGCGTAATTTTTTCCTGAACACATCCAAAGATGCTCATTCCAAGTAAAATGAATGCCAAAAAATTCGATTTTTTCATCTCGAAAATGTCTCCCTAATACGATTGTGCTCGTTGAGCTTACCGCTTATACCGCAACCCGTCCACGGATACCAAGCAGAATTGACCAACTTGTAAATATTTTCTATGTGAAAGAGTTACTCGCTCGAGCAAAAAGGGGTGCAAGTCTAATTGCATTGCGTTATATTGCCTCATGGGTTTTAACAGACTAAACAACTTCGTGATTTCAATCACTTTGATGGCATCGGCACTTTCTTCTACGGGTTTTGCTGCCTATTACGACACTCTCCCAAAGGGAGTGCGGACTATGGTTTACCATTTAACCAAAACCGATACCGTCAACTCAGAATACACATCTAATAAGTCTGAATCTCAATATCATTTTAGCTTACCTCTCGATTCTAGCAATTTAGCGAACCTATCTGAGAGCACTCAATCTGTTCTCGAGTATTTAAAGAATATTTCTCAAGAGGCTTATGAAAAATTCACCTTTGGAGAATATCAAATCGACGGAAAGGCCAATGCCACCGTACAAGCTTTTGGGCTCGGTTGGGGTCTGACCAATGAAACGACTTTCTACGGCTATCTTCCTCTCTATCGTGGACAGGTTAATATAGACATTGTTCGAACAAAGCAGAACAACCACGCTGAAGTGGCCAATGCCCTTCAGGCCCAAGGAAATAATTCTGCTGCTCAAGCAGTGGCCAATCTCGCTCAACAGCTTCCCGATGCAAACGGTGAGCTTCTTCAATCGGTCATCGTTAATTATTTTGGGTATAAGCCCATTGGAAATTGGCAAGCACAAGACTTAGGTGATCTGGAACTTGGAATTATCCACCGTCTGACAAATTGGAATCGCGCAGGTCTTGCAGTCACTACTGGAGTAACCTTACCTACGGGACGAGAAGACGATCCTGATCTTATTCAAGACTTCGCTTTTGGTGATGGTCAAGCTGATGTCTTTGGAGAATTCGGCGGTGGTTATACTCTCCCTTCTTACTGGGTGAGTTTTGATTCTTTCTTTAGATACACTCACCAAATGGCGGCCACTAAAACGTTGAGAGTTCCAGAAAATGTAAATTACCCACAAGTATCCTCTCAAAAAGGTACATTTAAAGAAAAATTAGGAAACAAATACGAATGGAATATGTTTGCAACTTATCACGCTCTCGATTGGATGGAGCTTCAAGTTGGGCACCTTTATAGTGTCACAGGAGCCTCTACTTACGAATCAAATGATGAGCGTGCCAATCGTGCTTTAGAAGAAACCAATCCGATGATCGTTATGCAATCTTGGAGAGCTGCGATTAATTTAACGACTATTAATTCTTTTAAGCGTGGAGATTTTTGGGTCCCTTTAAATCTAACTCTCGCGACACAACAAATGTATTCCGGCCAGAATACACCGAATTATTCTCGCTACGATCTTGAGCTCAGAATCTTCTTTTAATTGTTAATGAAGTTCGCCGTAAAGAAGCTGTCCTTTCTCTTCAATGACAAGAGGAAAAGGATCACTTTTTAAAAAGAGCGAACCATCGAGATCGAGATAATCAAAACCGTAAGCGATATTGAGCGCACTGGAAATTCCAAGTCCTGACTCAACCATACAACCTAGCATTGTTTTAAGCTTAAGCTCTTTTGCCTTTCGCAATTGCCTAAGAGCCTTGAGATAGCCACCGGCTTTTTGTAATTTGATATTCACTCCATCAAAGCGTTCGATGAAATACTTCGTCACTTCTTGATCAAGCAAACTTTCGTCGGCCATGAGAGGAATTGTCCTCATAAATTTCAATTCAAAATAAGCTTCGTGCTCACTCGCCGGCAATGGCTGCTCCACAAAATCAATACGGTCTTTGAGATTGAGTAACTCTCTCTCAAAATACATGTACTCTTCGTTTGTCGGAAAAGCTTCATTGGCATCCAATCGAATGCGTCCATTAAAAAGCTCGGACATTTGGTGAATGTACTTTGGATCGGTTTGCTTATTCACTTTAAGTTTTAGTGCTTTAAAACGAGAGAGATCTCGTTGATTAAAAAAATCTTTTGCTTCTTGCAATCCCATAATGGGCATGGAAAAAGAAGTTTCCGCTTTTGCCAGTCGATTAACTCCTAAAACTTGATGAACATTCTTCTCAGACAATTGCGCCAAAAAGTGAATATAGGCAGACTCGAGAGCAAATCTCAAAGCCGCCGGCAAATGGGCAGCTTCCAATTTATCAGTAAGATGTTCCGCACCACCTAAGTGAGTATCAAGGGAAGCGACAAATTCATCAAAGCTCGCCGTCAATTCAACAGGATTTATAATCTCTGCTGTTTTAAAGGCCGCTTCACCAACTCCCTTGTATCCCTCTTCTTCGACGGTTACAAAATAATTCGTTTTGCGATCGAGACTTCCTCTTGCAATGTTCCAGGTGAAGTCGAGGATGAGTTCACGAGGCTCTAATTTCCACTTAATCATCTTTCCTCATAGGAAAAGTTAAACAAATTGACCTAGAATAGATTCTAACCACTAATCGAGACTTTTGCGATGACTAGTACAAGAGAACTTTTATTCCGACTTCTGATGATTTCAGTCGGTGTTTGGTTTCTAGGGCGATTCATTCTTCCCATGCTTTGGAATTTATTTTCTGAATATTTTACTGGTAACAAAAGGAGCCAATCAGCAAAAGATATTGATATGCTGATCGAAAACAAAAAACAAATGATGCGTGCGACAATTGGCACAGGGGCCAATAGTGCCGTCACTCAAAATACTAAAAAAAGTTCGCCTACTCATCAGTTTTACAAAGATGCCTTTCTCGAAGCTTCAAAGAATAAAGCTAAAAACTTAGAAGCCCTGAAAACAGTTTTAACTCTTTGGGACTCACTTGAGTGGGGAGCGTCCGACTTGATCACAAAAATTTCACAGAAGATTAGCCAATCCATGGGGACCAGAATTGAGTCTCAAGAGCTATTTGATATGATTCGATTTTGTGACAAACGAGATCTCTTCTTGCCACCCGTAGGCTCTGAACCTCTCCTCATTGAACAGATTACTTCCGTATTAGAAAGCTTCCTCTTCGCCGATATCTTTCTCTTTGGAGCAAAGGATCAGGAGCTCGCAAGAATTCTCAAGATCACCACGGCCCAAATGGAGAAAGTGAGATTAACCGTAGGCTCAATGCTACAGGGCAGAGATTTAGATAAGGCAAAATTAAGCGCTCTTCAAGGCAATGATCAATGGTCTTATGCTCCACAGGAAAAAGAGATTATTCTTATTAAGTGGGTCAAAAACAAAAAAGGTTTTAAAACGAAGGCCGAGCTGCTTTTAGAACTCCAATCAATCTTAGAGTTTTTTAAAACTTTGATGCCCCTGCCCGAGCTTAAAAACTCAAAGGATTACGAAGGGGCATTGGTCATTTTTGAAGCCGACCAAAATACTCCGTTAGAAGTCATTAAAAAGCGTTATAAAAAGTTGGCAGTCGAGCGCCATCCAGATAAATTGATTTCCAAGGGAATCCCCTCAGAATTTGAAAAAATTGCCACTGAGAACTTTGCCCAAATCCAGTTGGCCTATAATATAATCCAACAAAACAAAAAATAGAAAAGAAGGACAAAATGCCTAAAGTTACACAGGAAAACATCAACGAACTCATGCAAGAACTCATCACTATAATTAGTGAGACCAATGGCATTTCTCTCAATGACACTTTAGAACTCCTCATGCACTCACCAACTCTTAAAGCCAAAAGAACTTCACATAAATTAATTTTAGAATTTCAACGATTACTTGCAGACTTTCATCAAGATGAAATTGATGTCTACACATTGCTGAATCATTCTGTGGCGAAGGCATTTTTTGAATTTTTTAGACATTTTCCACTCCCCTATCATGAAGAACATATTCACCTTACGGGATCTATGTCGGCAGAATTTCTTTACCCAAGATTAAAAGTCCTCCTGGAAGGACCAAATCGAAAAATTTACGAAGAAAAAATTATACAAGCCTACGGAGTAAAATCGATCCCTATTAAATCAGTCGAAGATGTAGATAATCTTATTCGTCTCAAAGAGGGCGAGCAATTTAAAGAATACTTGCGAATTCTCTATCTCCCCAAACTCGTTCTCTACTCAAAGGAAGCTCACGTTGAAGCCGCCTATCATATGGCGAGTGAACTTTATAACAAGTACAACGTCGGTTCTATTCGACTTAAGTTTACGCTCTCTCGTGCCACGACAGATAAATCAGAACAAATACCAGGTCTTGAATCGGTGAACGAAGAAGATGTTGTCATGGGGCTGTATGAAGGCTTTAAGCGCTTTCAAAACGAGCATCCTTTTTATCAATTTATTTTATCCCCTTGCTTTCGAAAGGAAGCAGAATTTTTTGATAACGAAAATTTCAAAACGAAAGAAGAACACTTTCTTTATCAATGTGAAAAAATCATCGAACTGGTCAAAAAATTTCCAGAACTGAATGATCATTTAGTTGAAGTTGATACTGTTGGCGATGAAAAAGAACTTTATCGCAAGGCCCATTTCATGCAAATGAAGGCAGGCTTTAGAAAACTACAATACGAAGGATTCAAAATTCGCTCTCACCACGGGGAAACCTGGAAAAGTTTAAAGAAAGGTATCCAATCTGTGGACAATGCCATGAACATTTGGCGAGTAGATACTCTAGAGCATGGTCTAAGTCTTGGTATCAATCCCAACTATTATTACCATCGTATGTTTCAAAGAGTAATGGAAGAGAATGAGAAAAGTAATGGATTGAATCCAAAAAATATTGAGTATCACGAAATAATGGACATGGAATGGCGTGACCTCATCGTTAGAGATAAGCTCATTCAAGGTGTTCCTCTAACTGAAATTGAACAGCTAAGTTTTCTCAAAACGAAATTTCATGCGGCAAGAGAAGTTGAAAGTTATCAACACGATGTACTTAACCGCCTTATCAATAAAGAAGTGTCACTTGTGGCCCTCCCTTCTTCAAACATGAAATTGACTGGAGCCTTTCCTGATTATAAGGACCATCCTTTTTCATGGTGGGAGAAAAAAGGTGTTACTTTAGGAGTGGGTACAGATAATTACATCACTCTCAACACTGATTTTATCCAAGAAATGTTAATCCTACTCTTCTCTGATCCTGATAATCTCAAGATCACCAAGCTACTCATGGTAACAACCAAAGAATCGCGTCGCGCTTATATTAGTAGCCTGCTTTGGCAAATGAGAAAAAAGTTTTGCGTTAACGAGTAAGCATTTCAATTGCTTTTTGAGACACATGCTCGGGCGTAATTTCCACCATGCACTTTTGATAAAGGCTTTGTGAGCAAGAGCCTCTTCCATCTTTAGTACAAGGTCTGCATTTCAAATCAATTTCCAAAGTTTCAATATGAGGATTTGTACAAAAACCAAAGGCGGTAGGTCCCATTAATGAAAGCCCTTTGACGCCCAATAAATCTGCGACATGAATAAGTCCTGTGTCAGCACTTATCACCAAGGGAGCTCGCGCTACGATGGCACAAGAATCTTTTAGAGAAACTTTTCCTGCCAAGTTTAAACATCTCTCAGGAGCTGAATCAGCAATGCTTTGGCAGAAGCTATCCGTTGGTCCACCTAAAACTAAAAAGCGTTGCTGAGGAAGTAATGCAATAAGCTTGATCCAATGATTGATAGGCCAACGTTTCATTTCCCATGCAGCCGAAGGACACAGAATGATCGCTTGAGGATCGTGGGAAACTTGAGGAATATTCCACTGAGGTTTTGTGAGTAGACCCGGGCGAATTCCTAATTTCTTAAGAGGCTCTCGATAAGAGTTCATACCTTTATATGGTCTAGGAAAAAAATTGAGACGCAATTTAAAAAGAAAGAATCTTTTTATTCTCTCTTTGCTCCGCACGACCCAACGAGGACCAATAAAAGGCAATGGCTTGATCATCCATCTTAAAATTCTAGAACGCAGTGAAAAATGGGCATCATAGACGGCATCAAATCTTTCATTTCGAAGATTCTTTGCCAAATTCCAGAGCCCGGAAAATCCTAATTTTCGATCAAAGGGAATGACCTTGACTCGCGGGTCAAAACCGACAACTTCACTCAAATCATTTCGCACCAGCCAATGAACTTCTAGCTCGCGGTAAGCCTGATGAAGATCCTCCAGACAGCTCATGGCCTGAACGATATCTCCAAAACTAGAAAAACGAATGATAAGAATCTTCATGTAGGTTATGATACCTTAGTCGTATGATAAAAAGAATATTTTTGATAAGTTTGCTTGGTCTTGAGTGCGCATTTGCCCAAACCTATACTCCTCAAATTAGCCGAGGAGAAGATCTCACTGAACAAGAAAAAATTATTTTAAGCACTCTCTGGTTAAAATCAGGGCATAAGCAGGAATGGCAAGAAAAGACACCTGACGAGGTAGTCATTAAGCCAGATGAAAAGCCTATTCCCACACCTGCACCCATTCCGACGGAAAAACCAATGAGTGCAGGACAAAAGAAAATTCAAGAAATGATGGCCGCGAATAAGGCCCGTATAAAAGCAATGAGAGAACAAGAAAAAAGAGACGAAGCAGCACAGCCAAATCGACCTGAAACTTTGCAAGAAAAAGTCGCAAACAACTTAAAGAAGAATAGAGAAAAAGTTCAGGCAACTCGCCAAGGATGGATTGAACAAAGAAATCGAACTTGGGAAAAATGGAAAATGGCCCGAGATCATTTTCTCAAAAAAGAATTGCCCATCGTGAAAGAGCAAACTTTTAACTTAGGAGAAGGAGCCCCCTATTCTTCCAAAAAGAAATTAATGAAGCCGTTAAAAGTATTCCCTAAAGATGATGTCATTTTAATTAAAGGAAGCTTAAATCTTCCAGTCAGAACTCAAGGACAAAGACCAACTTGTGCTGCATTTTCTGCGATTAGAGCAATCGAAAGCATACTCGTTTCCAATGGCCAGAACATAGATCTCTCAGAGCAATATTTTTACTATGCCAGCAAGCCTGATTGTCAACGTTCACCTTGTTTGACTAAAGGCTCTTGGGTTAATCAATCTATTGACCAAAGTTTCAAATCCACAAAGGCTGACATTCCTCTAGAAAAAAATTGTCCTTATAATCCTCTCCCGAAACCTGGCAATGAAACACAAATTCCCTTGATGAATCAGTGTCATCAAGGGGCAGTCAAAATAAGTAATTACACAAAAATTGAATCCATGAATGAGATTGTTAATAGCTTACAAAAGGGTTACCCCATTATTGCTGGCTTTAAACTTTCTCCCAACTTCTATGAAACAGAAGGGTTGGTAACATTATCGGACTCAAATCTTTCAGGTCAAACTGATGCCCACGCAGGAGGGCACGCCTTAGTTTTATTAGGACTTATGAAACTTCCAGCAGACCTCTATCGCTCCGAAGGACGTTATTGTTTCATTGCAAGCAATAGCTGGGGCGAAGGATATGGAGTTGGTGGTTACAGTTGCCTCACTGAGAAATGGGTTCAACGCTATCGAGTACGCAACCCCTTTATTGCTATTTCAAGTGTTCAAAAGGATAGAATATGAGCTTCAGTAAAGAAAATCTCACTTCGCTTATTCAATTAGCAGTTCAGCACAAGGCTTCCGATATTCACATCAGAACAAATGAGCCACCCTCTCTGCGTATACGCGGAGAACTGATGGAAGTACAAAGTAAACCGCTGCAAAAAGCAGATATTGAAGATATCGCGAAGATGGCAATTAATATTCCTGAAATTACAGACAAATTAGATGAGCTCCAAGAGTATGACGGTGGATTTGCTATTCCTAATCTTTGTCGAATTCGATTTAACTTCTTTCGTTATAGTGAAAAAGCCGGAATTATTTTTAGAATTGTTAATCAAACGATTCCAACTTTAGATGAACTTAAATTTCCAAAAACGTTGGCCCATATAGCCGAACAAAAAAGAGGCTTAATTTTGGTGACAGGAGCAACAGGCTCAGGAAAAAGTACGACTCTTGCTGCGATGATTGATCATATTAATACTCATAGAAAATGTCATATCATCACAATCGAAGATCCTGTTGAGTATCTTCACACCTCAAAAAAATCAAAAATTTCTCAAAGAGAGATTGGAAAAGATACAAAAGATTTTAATATCGCCCTACGATCTGCTCTTCGCCAAGACCCAGATGTCATTCTGATTGGAGAGATGAGGGATCCTGAAACAGTACAAATTGCTCTCAAGGCAGCGGAAACTGGTCACGTCGTTTTCTCAACAGTTCACACCACAAATGTGATGGCAACTCTGGGTAGAATTATTTCAATGTTCCCAGCAGAAGAACAAGAAGATGTTAGAAAAAGACTAGCTGTCAATTTGTTCTCTATCGTAAGCCAGAGGATGTTAAAGCGATCAGATACAAAAGGCGTGGTGATCGCCCAAGAAATAATGGTTACCACTCCAGGTATTAAAGAATGTATTATGGGGCAAGAACCACTAGCTCGAATTATGGACATTCTCGAGGAAGGAAGTGGAGCTTCTGGAAACGGTTCACAAACCTTTGATCAGCATATTTATTACCTCTATAAGCATGGAAGAATTAGTAAAGAGACTGCAATGGAATCAGTGGCCTCTGAAGCGAACTTTTTGCAGAAACTTAGTTTAGAAGATAATTAATCGTCGATATATAATGTAGTCCCAGCGACATAGTCATGAACAGATCTTCTATTGGCATTGAAAAATGGCAAGATGAAGCCTACGACACAAAGAATTGAAATAGGTTTGGCCAGACACTCTCTTAAAAAAATTTGAAATCCGCGAACATGGCGATCAACTTCGGCATGTCCTATACGAATTTGAAAAATCTTTTTACCCAATGATTTGGTCCAAATAATACTGGGAATAACATGAACAAAAAATAGAATGACGACACTTAGAATTGTAACTTGAACATTTTGCACAAGGGTCGGGTCGTAGAGCTGACTTATCCCCTTTTCCGCCAAAGCATTAACATATTCGAGATAGATCATTCCTCTAAAAGAGTAGATTCCCCCAATGACGGCTGCAAAAAGCGCAAGGTCGACAACATTTGCAAAGATTCTATCTTTCATAAAGGCCGGTGTGATTTCAGCATATTGTTCTAAAGCGGCCATTCTTCGTGCAACTTGAGACATTGTCTGTCTCTTTGGAACTTGATCACTAGCAAGTCCTAGTGCCACCTTTTCTTCTTTCTTCTTTGGGGCAGGCGCGGGAGAACTTTTCTTAACTCTCTCGGCTGCAGTCACTCCAGCCTTTTTGGTTTTACTAGGAGCCGCTTCTGGCTCATCATTAATTTTAAAATCCCAGTCGCCTTTTTTCTTTTCTGTCATTGCTTCCCCTAGAGTGCTTTGATTCTTTTAACGACTTGATTAACATCTTCTTGGGCTTGGTCACACTTCGTTTTCCATTCCCCATGACTCAAACTCGAATCATGATTCATTAAAAGAAGTCCAAGCTCTCGCGTTTTATCATTAAACTCTCTGAGCAAAAGTACCGCCAACTCTTGATCGGGGTACTCTTCTAAAATCGACAATATTTCATCCATCTCTTTAGTATCTAGCATTACGGAGCCATGGTTAGAGTTTGTCCTTTAATTTTCTTGATGACATCACTCATAATATTAAAAGCTTCTTCGATCGTTGGATCACGTCTTAAGTCTTTAACCCATTCCTCTTTTCTTAAATCAAAATCTTTCTTCCACTTGTCTTCATCACCTGGACGAATATTTTCATGTGACTTCAAAGATTCTTCAAAATGACTTACCATCAAATCCTTAGTTTCGATCTCATTCTTAAGTTCTTCAGTAAGTTTTTTATTCTTCTGTTCTTCTTGAATTAAAGTATCTTTATTCAAGCTAATGATGGTTTCATCTCTTCTTTTTGTTAAATATTCCACGCTCTTTTGAATTTTAGAAAAACGCGTATCCTTTTCAACTCTGGCCTCACTTCTCTTTTTTAATAAATCAACATCGTAACTAAATTTCTTCCAAGTATTGTATTCAAGTTTTCCTACGGTATCCCAAGGGAGTGAGTAATCAAGATCTTGCTCTCTACTCTTTGTGTAAGCATAAGGATCAGGCAAGATAATATCTGGAGTTACACCCTTGTACTGAGTAGAAAGTCCGTTGATTCGATAAAATTTCTGAATAGTGATCTTCATCGAACCGATTTCTTCTTTTGCAAAGAAGCTCTTTAAGGGACCACCATTCAAAGGCAGTACAGCTTGGACGGTTCCTTTGCCATGTGAAAATTCTCCTCCGACAATCAAAGCTCTACCGTAATCTTTCATCGCTCCTGCTAAAATTTCTGATGCTGAAGCTGAAAATCTGTTGGTTAAAACAATGAGTGGTCCATCATAGAAAACTGTTTTATCAGTATCTTTCAAAACTTCAATTTGCTCGACCATATTTTTAATTTGCACGATTGGTCCTTCTTCTATAAAGAGACCAGACATTTGACGTGCATCTTCAAGAGCGCCACCACCATTATTTCTTAAATCGAGAATAACTCCATCTACTTTTTGATTTTTAAGACGCGTAAGTTCTTGTCTCACATCTTCTGTGCATGAACGAGTGTCGCCTCCATCAGCATCAAAGTCTCGGTAGAACTTTGGCAACATGATATAGCCCACTTTTAAGTTTTGATTTTTCATTTCAAGAACAGAGGATTTTGCATATGAGGCATCAATTTGAACTTCATCTCGGACAATTGGTATAACTTTGCGAGTTCCATCTGATTTTTTAACGGTCAAACGAACTTCTGTACCTTTCTTACCTCGAATATAGCGAACGGCATCGTCAACTCGCATATCAACCAAATCAACAGGTTCACCATTTTTCTCCGTAACCATGAGAATAATATCATCAACTTCAAGATCACGCTGTCTCCAAGCAGCCCCGCCTGGAACGATCTTTACAACCTTAATATAAGGACCATCTTCTTGGAGAACCGCTCCAATTCCTTCTAACTTTCCAGAAATATCAATATCAAAATCTTCTTTTCTCTTCGGAGGCATATATGTTGTATGTGGATCATAAACTGAAGCTATGGCATTGAAATACTTTTCTAAATAATCATAACGATCCTCTTTCATGATTCGCTTGAAATACTTATCGTACTTTTCAGCGATTGCCTTATGAGAACGCTTACGCATTTCCTTGTCAGACATTTTCTTTTCGTCTTTCTTGGCCTTCTTTTTGTTTTTTTCATCTTTCTTACTATCTTCGTCATCACCAAAGCCTTCACTTAGGGAAAGATAGCGACTTAGCGTAGCTTGTTTAAAAGTCTTTCTCCAATTATCCTTAAATTCTGCAGTGTCTTTGGCCCAATTCTTTTTATCTGGGTTCAATTCCATTGTTTCATTTTCTTTAAAATTAAATTCTTTTTTAAATAATTCTTCACTGTACTTGCTGGCTTCTTTTATACGTTCATTCATTATTGCAATGGCACGGTTCAAGAGACCAAGCTTTCCGGAGAGAACTTCATCATCCATTTTAAATTGATATTTTTGTAATTCTTCGACATCTGACTTCAGAAAGAACTGTTTTCCATAATCCATCTTCTTTAAAAACTCAGCAAAAGCTTTTTGAGAAACAGAATCATCAATTTTCATTCTTCGATAATGATATGTTTCAAGAGTATTCTTAATGATATTACTGATAAACCTTTCTCTATCAATATTATTACTCGCCGTTTGGGCCGAAACTCCTGTACTCGAAAGTAAAATCAAGAGTACGAACAAACTTAAAAAGTGGTGAAGCTGCTTCATGAATAAATTCTCCTAATGGGAAATGATCTCAGTCATTATCTCACTATGATAAAGCTCCTAAACCATTGAAGAAAGAGAGAAATTCCTTTCCCTATAGTATTTCTGTCAGACAAATTTATTTTGATGCGAGCTCTTGGCCTTTGACGTTAAAAGTAAAACACTCCGCATTTTTGATGGCTGAGCTGTATAGTTGATCAAACTGATTATTAACAAAAAAGATTTTTGAGTAGTGACTGTCTCCTCTTAAGACAGGGTTTTCAGGAGCAAAGAGTGCACAGGCATCGTCATGTGGCTGAATTGAGATGTCATGAGTTCCAATCTCTGATGCAATACTCATAATCTCTCTTTTGCTCATTCCGATGAGAGGTCGAAATATAGATCTCTTTGACGCGTGATCAATTGATGCAATATTGTCTATTGTTTGGCTTGATACTTGAGAAAGAGAGTCCCCTGTTACAATAACTTTGGCGTTTTTCTCTTCAGCAATAAGATTAGCAATGTCGACCATTGCTCTTCGAAAAAATAATGTACGATAGTCAACTTTAGATGTCTCTGCGATTGCTTTTTGAATTTCCCCAAAAGGAACTATCAATAATTCACATTTTTTATTATAGAGTGCTAATTGTTTTGTGAGTTGAATAATCTTTATTTTAACTTCGTCTCCAACAAATGGATAGGCGTGAAAAAAAACCAAAGTTTGAGATAGCCCTCGACGGCTCATAAGATAACTGGCCACGGGAGAATCAAAACCCCCAGACAACAATGTTACTCCATGACCACTGGAGCCTATTGGAAGTCCACCAACTCCTTTCAATTTACCACAAGAGACATAGGCGCCTTCTGGCTGAATTCGAATGTGAATGACGAGTTCAGGATTTTTGACATCAACCCTAAGCAGAGATGATCTTTCGAGTAATTCATGTCCAATTTCGCGTGAGAGTTCCATGCTTGTCATTGGAAAGGATTTATCATTTCGAGCGGTTTCAACTTTAAAGCTTGTTGGTTCTTTCAGATCTCGTAAATTTTCAACTGCGACTTTTGCAATATCCTCAATCGTCTTCAGAGCATAAAAAGTTTTACTCACCGAATGAACTCCTGGAACTCGAGAGAGCGCTAATAGAGTTTCATCATGAAAGGGAAAGTCTGAAGTTAAATAAATTCTTTGTGTTTGATTTGTCCATTGAGTTTTTTGACAATGATAAAGCCTTAAAACATCTTGGATATGATTATGAATATAGCGATAATAGGTAGGGCGATTGCTACCTTTGAGCCATAATTCATCAACACTAATAAGCACATGATGACTCATTTTTTATAACCTTTTTTAAAAAGATTCAGTGTCGATTGAATTTCTTTCCATTTTTGAATGAGAAAGAAAACCTCTTCACGAGTTGTTTGTCGTGAAAAAGAAATGCGAATAATTTGTTGTTGCTCTTCTTTAGAAAAACCTAAATGCGCCATAACTCCATTCTCCTTTTTAATTCTAGAAGAACAAGCTGAATGGGTTGAGACAACGACTCCTTGTTCATCGAGAAGCCTCATAAGGACATCGCTACTTGGACCTGGGACGATTAAAGTTGTAATGTAAGGAGAGCTTGTTTCACTCTCAAAAGGTACTCTTATTTCAGGTTGAATCGCCTGCAATTCTTGAATCATCTCTTTTTGAATTTTTTTAAAAAAAGACCAATCATCTTCGAGCTGCTCATTAATTTTCATAGCTGCAAAATGAAAAGTCGAAATAAGAGGAAAATTGATGGTCGAAGATCTCATCGAGGTATCTTGATCTCCTCCTTGAAAAAGAGGATTCAAAGTAATTCCATGGCGAAGCCACAAAACGCCAATTCCCTTGGGTACACCAAACTTGTGACCAGAGAGAGTCGCCGAATCAGCCACACTTTCTTTAACAGAGAAACTCTTTTTCCCAAAACTTTGTGATAAATCCCAATGTATATGGGCTTTTTTATTCAAAACATCGTCAACTTTTAATTCTTGGAGGATACCCGTGTGATTATTGATATGAGAAAGACAAATTAAATCACAAGTATCTAGGGCATTCTTCAAATCAGATTCATCCAGTTGGTAATTTGCTTTGTGCTTTAAATTGCGACTCTCCAGAGACCAATCAAGAAGGGGTTTAATTAAACTTGGATGCTCAGCAAGCGAAACGGCCATGCAGGCCGTATTCTTTTCAAACAATCCTTTAATCAAAAGATTATTGGATTCAGTAGCTGAAGAAGTGAAAATCAAAGAATCTGCTTCATCAGCTTCAATCATTTTTTTAATATCAGAGCGAATGATTTCTAATTGGTTTGATAATTGACGGGCCATTCTATAAGGAGCATTCGGATTGGCGAAATTCTCTAGTAATTGACTGCGGTAAAAATCACAGATCTCTGGATTTGGAGGTTGGCCAGCGGCATGATCGAAGTAATACATAAGAGTATTTATTTGCATTGAGTCAAAATGTCAATATTCGTCTTGCAAAGATCACCAAGCCTTCTCACAATATGAAGACCTCAATTTTATCCTACGGAGCTCATATGTCACAAAAAGCCTACCTTCAAAGCCCCACTCTTAATGGGGAACAAGTCGTCTTTGTTACTGATGACGATCTATGGCAGTGCTCCTTAATCGGAGGCGTTGCCAGACGACTTACAACCAAAAGAGGAGTCACAAAATCTCCAAAATTTTCACCTGACGGCAAAAGAATTGCCTACACTTCAAATGAATCAGGACAAAGTGATGTTTATATTCTGAGCTCAAGCGGCAGCATGTCTGAGCGCGTGAGTTACTTTGGTGTGAGCAAAGTCGTGAGATGGATTGATAACACCAACCTTTTAGTTTTATCTGCACTCGATGATTTTGCTCGTGGAGCTCTCCATCTTTACAACCTTAATATTAAAAATGGTGAATTTAAAAAATTACCATGGGGTCCGTGTCACGATTATATTTCAAGTCCAAAGGGTCATCTCATTGGAAGAAACCTCGGCGATCCCGCACGATGGAAAAGATATCAAGGCGGAACAGCCGGACACTTTTGGATTGATCAATCCAAAAAAGGACAGTTTAAAAGGATTTTCCAAAAGATAGGACATGGTCTAAGTAATCCGGAAATTATTGATGACAACCTTTACTTTATTAGTGACTTCGAAGGAGTTGCGAATATTTATAAGAGTGATCTTCAAGGAAAAAATATCAAGAGACTAACAAACCAAAAGAAATACTACATCAGAAATTTTAGTTACTCAGAGGGCAATATTGTTTACCAATGTGCTGGAAGTCTTTTTCAATATAATCTCAAATCTAAAGGTGAATCACAAATTCAAGTCGAAACTTCAGGGACATTCATTCAAGCGAGTGAAAGATTTGAAGAACCGATAAAATACTTACAATCATTCTCTCTTGCCTCAAGGGCCAAGGAGCTGACTCTCACTTCTCGTGGGCAACTCTATATCATGCCTCCGTGGAATGGAGCTCCGCTTAGATTAGGAGACAGAAATCTTTTTTATAAATCGGCAGTCATAACACCTGAATCAAAGTTCAGTGAAGTCGTATGTATCGAGATAGATAATAAGGGCGAAGAGAACGTTGTTCTTTTTCAAGTTAAATCAAATGGACAGACAACTCAAAGCAAATTGATGTCTCAATTTGGAAAAGCTTACTTTATGACCCCGAGTCCCGACAATAAAAGAATTGCCCTCGTTACGAATCGAAATGAAGTTTGGCTGTTTGATCGAGCGACAAAAAAGAAAGTTAAAATTGCAACGAATGAATGCCATTTCATCAATGGGTTAACTTGGTCGCCTGATGGGAGATATGTTTGTTGGAATGACAACCCTACTCACTTTTTGATGGGAATTAAAATTTATGATACGAAAACGAAAACAAGTCGTTTCGTTATTCCGCCAGTAGGAAGTGACTATTCACCCTCTTTCTGTCCCTCAGGAAAGTACTTATTCTTTATTGGAGCAAGAGAGTTTCATCCAACTTACGGAGAAATCAATTTTGAAATGTCATTTTCTTCTATAACTCGCCCATATGTCATTCTTCTTGATCCTAAAGCTCCTCTTCCTTGGAAGCAATTTGATCGTTGGGATTTTCCTCCTGGAGAAGAACAGGTCGGTAAAAAATCAAAGAAGCCAGCAAAAGTTGTTGTCAATATTGTTTGGAAAGATATTGAACAACGTATTCATCCACTCCCTTTACCAATGGGTGGTTACTCACAGCTTGAAGCAGTCAACGACAAACTCTTTTTTATTAGAAATGAAGTTAAAGGATATGACCCCAATGGTGATTGGCGAGACGATGGGTCCCCATCGACTCTCAGCAGTTTTTGCTATAAGGAAAATCGCTGCGAAGACTTTTTACGGCAAATACATTCTTTAGCCTTTTCACCTGATAAAAGATTCTTAATTGCTGATGCTTCAGGGGATCTTCGTCTCGTTAGCGTTGAATTAAAACCTAATGAAGGTGAAGAAAATATCAAACGCGATGGGTGGATAGACCCTGAAAGAATGTTGCTCAAAATTAATCCAAAGTTGGAATGGCTTCATATGTATCAAGAAGCATGGGTATTACAGCGAGAGCACTTCTGGACACCCAATATGAGTAATATTGATTGGGTTGACGTCTACAACAAATACTTACCACTTCTCGATAAAGTCAACACTAGGGTTGAGTTCTCAGACCTTGTTTGGGAAATGCAAGGAGAACTTGGAACTAGTCATTGTTATGAATCTGGCGGAGATTACCATCGTCGTCCCCATCATCACCCTGTTGGCCAACTAGGAGCGGAGCTAAAGTATAATTCAAAAGGCAAATCTTTTGAGATCGTTTCAATTAATCGCGGTGACTCATGGGTAAAAGGTCACACTTCTCCTCTTTTGGGACCAGGAGCAGCTTTAAGTGAAGGAGATAGTATTCAAGAAATAGATGGCGTCAAACCACAGAACTTAAAAGAGTTGCAGCAGTTACTTGAAGGTAAAGTAAATAGAAGAGTTACACTCAGAGTAAAAAGAAAGAAATCAACTCAAACTGAGGTCGTCTCGGTTAAGCTTATTGGTCATCAAGGAAATATCCATTACCGTGAATGGGTTAATGCCAATCGAGAATATGTTCATAAAAAATCCAAAGGAAAATTCGGATATCTGCATATTCCAGACATGGGAGTGAAGGGATTCTCTGAATTCTGGAAGGGTTATCTTCAAGAAGTTCATCGCGAGGGATTAATTGTTGATGTTCGCTATAATGGCGGAGGCAATGTTTCTCAATTAATTTTAAAAACGCTAGCTCAAAAACTTCAGGGATACGACATCACTAGATACATGGGAATTGAGAAATATCCTCGCGATGCTTTCCATGGACCAATTGTTTGTCTCACTAATGAACTAGCAGGTTCTGATGGTGATATATTCTCGCACAATTTCAAACTAATGGAACTCGGCCCTCTTATTGGAAAAAGAACATGGGGAGGAGTCATTGGAATCTGGCCAAGACAAGAGCTCAATGACGGAAGTTGGACTTCGCAACCAGAATTTTCATTTTGGTTCAGAGATGTTGGTTATCAAGTTGAAAATTACGGGACAGATCCAGATATAGATGTTGAGATCACTCCGCAAGATTGGAAAAAGGGAATTGATTCTCAGCTCGAAAGAGGCTTGATCGAAATGGATAAATTGGCGAAGAAATTTATGTATCTAAAACCTGATTTAAAAAAGTTGCCTAATCTCAGAGCACCGCTTTTAAAATAAATTATTTAACAGGGAACGTAGTTGAAAATTGCGTTCCCTCACCTTTTTTACTCTTCACTTCGATGTCGGGCTTGCTACAAATAAAAGAGGTCGACGAACGGCCAGCTCTTGGAAATAACGGCTGGCACGGATGGTTACATCTGTTTCAAAAGATTTCTCGTAACGCACATCTAATACATAGGCTTTGATTGTTAAACGGTAGGCCAGACGGCCGGCAATTTCGACTTCCTTAACCACAATACTTACAGGCTTTTTTAAATAAACAAAACGCGAGGTCACTACAATCTCGTAGAGAAGATCTCTAACCTTTTTCACATCTTCATCGAGAGAGATATAAAAAGGAATTTCAATCATCATATCGAGGGCCCCAGCATTTCCTGAAGAAACGGCATCGGTAATAAATTTGAGATTCGGAATAGTTACCACTGAATCGTCTAATGTAACTAAGCGAACTGCACGAAGTCCAATGCTATTAATTTCTCCATAGATTTCGCCATATTTTACACGATCACCCACTTGAAAAGGCCGATCAAAAAGCAAAATAAGGCCTGCCACAAGTGAAGCAAAAATATCTTTAGTTGCAAAACCAATGGCTACCGCAGCTGATCCACCCAGTGCAATCAAAAGTTCTCTTGGAGGACGAAGGGCATTCATCACCAAAAAGATTGTTCCAAAAATATAAATGAAAAAAGTGAAAATCGTTACAATTTGAAGAATGAGCAGTCTGCGTGCTGGAAATTTCTCATGAAGAGACTTTGCTCTATCTTGAATAAAGCGCACACTCCAAACAAGAGTCACCATACCTATGATGAGATAGGATATATTTCTAAACTTAAATAAAGAGCCCGCTTCAATTAGGGCGCTGATATCACTCGATGGCATAAATCATATTCTTTGTTTTAAGGATTGAAATGAGATCATTTTGAAATCGAGTCGTCATGCGGTAGCGTCCCGTAGTGGAACGATAGAGAAAACTTCCTTCAAGGCCTTGTTTGAGTGCATTGCGAACAATACCTTCTTCTAAGCCGGAAGTTTGGATCAACTCTCTAGAATTCATATTTTCATGCTTAACAATTTCTGCATAAACAAAATATGAAACTTCAGCTAATGAAGTTAAATACTTTGTTTCTGGATCATCGGGAATACCAACTTTGATTGTGACATGATCCTTACGACTTAACGATGAGAGCCACAAATAAATAGCGACTCTTGGATTACCTCGAGATTGCTCCCATAAGAGTCTAAAGAATTTTGTCTCAACATGAGCATAGGGATTAACTTCAAGTTGTCCGCGGGAAGCATTAATTATTTCATCAAATGACAATTTAAATTCACTTTTCTTATGACGATTCATAATCATATTTTGAATGTCTGACTCCTTCCACTTCTTCATGCTTAATACTGAGCTAAAATATTGGTTTCTGCCAAAAACATTATTCAAGAAGTTCCATGCATGATCATTAAAAAAAGCAATCCAGAAGATATTGCGAGTTTGTGCATTGATCAGCTCAAGAAAAGTCTTATAGGCATCGAATCCATTCACATGCGATAGGAAAAGGTTATGAGCATCGTCAATTATGACAACAGTCTTTTTGAGTTTGGAGTCGAGTCTTCTGAGATCAAGAGCGCCATTTTCAAGTTCAACATTAAGTCTTTGAGAAACAAAACGCAGAAATTTTTCACGAGAAGAAATTCTGCGATTGAGTTTTAAAGTGATAACCTCTACATCCTTAAGCTTGTGGCCCAAATCATTAGAAAGTGAACTTTTACCACTTCCCTTTGGGCCATAAATAGCGACTGAATGTTCTTCAACTTCAGTCTCATCTTCTATTTCATCCTCACCATAGACAAAAGCACTCCACGAATGAACTTGCTCTATGAGATCAGGAGTTAAACTAAGACTCGGTTCAATTTTAAACTCTTCATCATCAAGCGGATCGTAGGTAAAGAGCTTGCGATACTCTGGAGGAATTGACTCGCCCGTTTCTTCTACTTCTGAACTTTCGAGGCGACGCTTAAAAAGCCGAGCTGAAATCTTTTTTGAAAAATCAAAACGAGAACTCCATTGAACGAACTGATTGCCTACGTGTAAAAAGACGATCCACAACAAAAGAGGAAGACTCACGAGAACGAGACTCCATTTCTTGGATAACAAGAAATTAATCACTTCCAAAGTTTTCGGACTAGAAAAACGTTTAAAAAAGACTTCAATCTCAACTTTCCAAGAAGTGGCCAATTGAAATAAGAGGACCATTCCACCGTAAACGAGGAGTGTATGAATAGCATTATAAATGAGACCACGACCTACAACACCTTCGAATAATTCGAGTGTTGCTAAAGAAGAAAAAAGGACGGTCCCAATAATCCCGGAGACTCTATTAACCTTATTCTTTAATTCGATATTAGAACTGTAATTGGCACTTAATGAAACTGCACTTAGCAAATTCGTTAATATTAATTTAAAAACGTTGTACCAAATCAAGTAATAAGCATAGTCCAATACTTTACTAAGCTCTGGAAACGCTGTGTGAATAATGAGAAACTGAGCAATTTTAAGAAAAACAACGCCTAAAAGCCAAGGGATATAAGGAACAAATTTTTGGAGATAGAAAACAAAGTGCCCTTCTTTGTGGCTGGACCATTGCTTTCGAAGTAAGTTGTAGCGAAGCTTTTCAAAACCTTCGGTGGCTTTTTTAGTACTTTTCCACATTAATAAAGGAATGAGAATGACCACGAGGAGAAGGAAGATATCCTTGATCACTGAGGCAACGCCTTTTGGGCCTTCACTTAAAAGTTGTTTGGTTCCAATCCATTTCACTGAAAAAGTAGCTATAAATCGATAAGGGATAATTTGAAATTCACGTTTAAAATCGAGCAATGTATCGGTTGAGAGAAGATCTATCGTTAACAGCCCTCTTCTTTTCCCTTCATCAAAGAGCATTGATCGCAATTTACTAGTTTCTAGGAGTAATCCGTAATGCAGGCTGAGTTCTCTTTCAAGTCGTTGCTGAGTTTTTAACCGCAAGTTTTGCCAAAAGATATCAGCTTCTTCATAACTTTTAGTGATGTCTGCCCAAGTTTGTTCCGTCTCAGCTGTGAGTGCCACCGGTTGGCCCGGAGCTTTAGGAGCTGGGATCTGCAAAAATTCTTTGTGACGATCCAAAAGCCCAAATGTATCTGAAAGCATCGATCGCCAAAGTTCCAAAACTTTCCGATAAGAATCTAAAAGCTCCGAATCACTTCCGCCTCTTAAAAGCAATGTGTTTACGGAGGCAAGTTCTTTACTTTTTTCGAGGTACCAATTGGACTTTAACTCAAGTTCCGTTGTCCATTTAATTTCTTTTGAAGCAAGATCACTTCTATAGCTTTCAATCTCTCCTCGAATAGATGCGAGGGCCTTCTGAACAGCATCTTGGGCTTTTTGCGCTTCAATTTTAGCTTTTTCAATTTGCTTATCTGATTCCTCTTTCGCCTTTATCGCCTCATCCCGTTCAGTTTTAATTTGAACAGTTACTGCTTCTTGAGAAGTCGATACCTGATATAGCGAAACAAGTGAGTTCCTTTTTTCAAAAGGAAGATCGAGGAGCTTTATCAATAAACCTTTACGGAGATCGTAAAGGCGATCTAATTCGATCATGCTCTCAATTTTTGAATCTTTTAGACAATCGCGATAAATAAAATCAATACGGTCTTCATTAAGTTTCTTTTTGACATCACTAATTTCACTTTCTTTCGTTAAGAGAAGCTTTTTAGTGGACTCTAAAGGAGTGGCTCCATCAATTGGGACACCTTCTAAGAGTCCTGTAAGCAGCTTAATAGAAGTAGACCACTTTTCTTTCTCAATTGAATAAGCTTGAGAGATAGTCTTAGAGTCATTGCATTCAATGGCAAACACATTGGTAGATATCAAAAGGAAAAGAGAGAGAAAAACAATTTTCAAGATTAAAACCTCTTTTCTAAGCCAGAAACAATATGCAGGTCTCTTTGGGGAAAAGGAATCGTTACGTTATGATCTCTAAAGCTTTGATCTATAGCAAATCTCAAGTCGGAAAGAATTTTTTCATAGTGCCAAAGATCTTCGACCCAAACCAAAAGTCTAAAATCGAGACTACTTTCACCGAAATTGGTAAAGAAAACACTGGGAGCTGGATTTTTAAGTACATCTTTATGCATCATCGCTACATCAAACAGGATTTTTTCGACCAAACGAACATCACTGCCATAAGCAACCCCAACATCAACCCCAAAGCGAATTTGCTCAGAGTTGAAGGTCTGGCTTGTCACTTGTTCAGAAATGAGTTGAGAGTTAGGAACGATGATCGATATGTCATCACGTGTTTGAACGACAGTATAGCGAGCTGAAATATCGGTAATTTTACCGGTAATATCGCCTACTTTAATCAAATCCCCCACTCGAACCGGGCGTTCTAATAAAATAATCAATCCAGAAATAAAGTTTTGTGCAATATTTTGTAAACCAAATCCGATACCAACCATTAAGACGGCACCAAGAGCGGCCAAGGACTTTAGTGAAACACCAACTGTATCTAAGGCCATAAACATGGCCGTTATCATGACGATATATCGAGTTATCCTCTCGACTGATGCTTGAACACCTTTCTCAACACCTTTATCAGAGAAAAAATTTCCGATAATTTTTTCTGCAACTTTCGATAGTTTGAGACCAATCACAAAAATAGCAATCGCCGTTACCATAGACATGAAAGAAAAGGCATGACCATTAATTTCAAACAAAGGATGGGTTAAATAACCCCACATGTCTTTCAGATAAGTAAGTGATTCCATTTTAAAAATACCTCTACTTTAAGAGATTATCGGGTAAGGCAAAAGTTCCGTCTGTTGAACAAGGAAAAGCAATAGCAGCTTCAACAGCATCTAAATGAAGTGGGCCGTAAATATGCGGGAATTTAATTTCGGAATAAGGGGCTTCTTTAGGAACTTCATAGACAATCTTCGACATAATCTTGCTCTCATCAACTCTTAACAAAACCATTCCTGATCTTCCTTTATAGAGATGATCAGCTACATTTTTGACTTGATCAGTTTTTGAGAAGTGAATAAAGCCTTCATTTTGAAGAGATTCAGGTTCATAAATCCCCTTTTTCTGGGCCAAGTCCCAATCGGCTTTTGAAATAATATGAAAGATTTTGGCCATTCCCTAGCCTCCCAATTAAAGAGAAGGCCCTCATTAAGAGGGCCAGACTCATTAGCTATTTTTTAAATTTCTAAGCACGTACTGTAAAATTCCACCGTTATTGAAATAACTAATCTCATCCAAAGTATCAATTCGAGACATCACTGTCGTCTTAGTTGAATTACCATCGGCATGATGAATAGTGAGTTCAAAATCCATACGAGGCTTAAAGTCACCCACTGGGCTTAATGAAATTTCTTCATCACCTTTAAGGTTAAACGTTTTGCGAGTTTCACCGTTTTTAAACTGAAGAGGAAGAATTCCCATCCCCACAAGGTTTGAACGGTGAATTCTTTCAAAGCTTTCAACGATCACTGCTTTTACACCTTGAAGGAAAGGACCTTTTGCAGCCCAGTCTCTTGAAGAGCCTGTTCCATATTCCTTACCACCAAAGACCACGACTTCTTTTTTCTCTTCTTTATATTTCATGGCCGCATCGTAAATTGTCATTTGAGATTTGCTAGGATGATGAAGAGTCAAACCGCCCTCAACTCCACCAAGCATTTCGTTTTTGATACGAATATTGGCAAATGTTCCTCTCATCATCACTTCGTGATTTCCGCGACGTGATCCATAAGAGTTGTAGTCTTTCTTTGGAACGCCATTGGTATCTAAGTATTTTGCAGCTGGAGAATCCTTCGCAATGTTACCAGCTGGAGAGATATGGTCAGTCGTTACTGAATCACCAAAGAGAGCAAGTACTTTGGCGTGGTCTAATTTGAAACCATCTCTTGTGCCTTTGGCAATATCGTCAAAATAATTGGGGCAACGGATATAAGTTGAGTTGGCTTCCCAATCAAACATTTCTCCAGTTGGAGCTTTAACATTTTGCCAATTTTGATCACCTTCAAATACGTTAGAATATCTCTTCTTATACATTTCACCAGTGATGTGCTTATTAACGACATTGGCAATTTCGTCATTAGCTGGCCAAAGGTCCTTCATAAAAACATCTTTGCCATTTTTATCTTTCCCAATTGGTTCTTTGTTGAGATCGATATTCATCGTTCCTGCAATCGCATAGATTACGACGAGAGGAGGAGAGGCAAGATAATTGGCCTTAACATCTGGAGAAATTCTTCCTTCAAAGTTTCTATTCCCAGAAAGAACTGCAGTTACCAACATTTTATGATCGTTAATTGTTTTACTGATTTCTGGCATTAGAGGGCCAGAGTTCCCAATGCAAGTCGTACACCCGTAACCAACGAGGTTAAATCCCATGGCATCAAGATGGGTTTGAAGTCCTGACTCAACTAAATAATCAGTGACCACTTTTGAACCTGGCGCAAGTGATGTCTTTACCCATGGTTTTGATGTTAGTCCAAGTTCATGAGCTTTTTTCGCTACTAAACCTGCAGCCACTAGTACTGCGGGGTTCGAAGTATTTGTACATGAAGTAATGGCCGCAATTACCACATCTCCATTCTTAATTGTAAAATCTTTTCCTTCAACTTTTTGAGCAGCAGTCATTGCGCTTGCTTCATATTTAAAAGTCTCGCGCGCGGCTTTATCAAAAGCAGCTTTGCCATCTTTTAAGAAAATCTTATCTTGAGGACGTGAAGGTCCTGAAATACAAGGTTCTACTGTTGAAAGATCTAGTTCAAGAAAGCTAGAGAAGACAGGATCCGCTTCATCAGCATATGACCAAAGCCCTTGCTCTTTAGCATAAGCTTCTACCAATTTAACGGTATCTTCTTCACGGCCAGAGAGTTTTAAATACTCAATCGTTTTTTCATCAATAGGAAAGAAACCGCAAGTCGCTCCGTACTCTGGGGCCATATTGGCAAGTGTCGCACGATCAGCAAGTGAAAGTTCTTTCATCCCTGGTCCGTAAAATTCAACAAACTTCTCGACGACTCCATGCTTACGAAGACGTTGAACCACTTCAAGAACCAAATCAGTAGCAGTTAAGCCTTCTTTTAATTTTCCATGGAGTTTAAAACCAACAACTTCAGGAATGAGCATGGCCACTGGCTGTCCGAGCATTGCAGCTTCAGCTTCAATACCACCGACACCCCAACCAAGAACAGAGAGACCATTAATCATAGTTGTATGTGAATCGGTCCCAACACAAGTATCAGGATAAGCCACATCACCTTTGGTCCAAACAACTTGGGCCAAATACTCTAAGTTCACTTGGTGAATAATTCCTGTACCAGGAGGAACAACGCGGAAGTTTTTAAATGTTTTTTGCCCCCACTTTAAAAAGCGGTAACGTTCCATGTTTTGTTCATACTCATCTTTTACGTTTTTCTCAAAAGAATCTTTTTGTCCGTAAGAACCAACCATAACAGAGTGATCAATCACAAGATCAACTGGGCAAAGTGGATTAATTTTTTCGACATCGCCACCAAGAGTTTTCATAGCTTCTCTCATGGCCGCAAGATCGACAACCGCGGGAACGCCAGTAAAGTCTTGCATCACTACGCGAGCTGGGTGATAGGCAATTTCGCGATTACTTTTTTTATCGATGGCCCATTGATCGACCGCTTTGACGTCGTCCCAAACAACAGTCGTTCCATTTTCATGACGAAGAAGATTCTCAAGAAGAACTTTCATGCTTCTCGGAAGCTTATCGATATTGGCCAAGCCTAATTCTTTAGCCTTTTTGAGAGAGTAGATTTGATAATTCTTGTTTCCCACCGAAAGTGTGGTTTTGGTTTTGCTCATGCTTCACCCCGTTAAATTATTGAAAAAAGTATAATGAATTATGCCTATAGAGAGAGAAAGTTTCAAGTGAGAAGAGTAGAAATGAGTTCCCATTGTCCACCGCGCAAGCTCTTTAAAGTAAAGCCATAGTCAGAAAGTTTGCGACGCAAGTGGTAAATATGCACATCAACCACTTTTCCGTGAACATTCATCCCGCCCCAAATGCTGTTGATGATCTTGTCACGGTCGACAATGCGATCAGGACTTTCCACAAAAAGACTTAAAAGTTGATTTTGTTTAGCTGACAAATTGTCAATAACGACACCATTGATTTGAACTTTAGGTTTAAACTTCTTATTAAGTTTTCCACCTGATCTCAAAATATTTTCGATTTTTACTAACAACTCGTTTCGCTTAAACGGTTTCGTAATATATTCGCTGGCTCCTGCTTGGTAAGATGTTCGTAGCGACTCAATGTCTTCCATACTAGAGACTACCACCAAGGGAACTCGGGCCCGCAGAACATTTAACATCCACTCTTGCTCAATAACGGATAAAAAATTTCCATCTTCTAAGATAAGATCTGAAATGAGAATAGATGGCCAATGTCCATCCTGACGAGCAATAAAGTGCTTGAATTCTTCGATAGATCTGAAGAAAGTGAGATCGAAATCATCCTTTAAAATTTCTTCATAGACAAACTGGCAACCAGAATCGTCTTCTAAAATCCAAATTTCCTGTTTCGCTTCCATTTCTAAAAATTGAACCTTATTGATACGGGAATTCTCCCCATGATGCCAGCTTCTCCTGCCTTGATAACCGATTCTGACACGCGAATCATTTCGTCGCCGAAAATTTTAGATTGCATACCTTTCAAAATCGTTCCTTGAGACTGAGGTTTAGCTTCCCACCAGCGAGACTTCCATTGTTCATTGATTTCAAAAACTAATTGGTTTTCACTTCGCTTAATATCAATCTTCAAAGTTTGATTTTTAATTTCTTGAATACCATCAAGGATAAATGAATAAAGAGCGTATGTTAATTGAACAACCTTATTCGCAGGAACAAAGCCCTCAGGGATTGCACCCCAAGAAATATTGATTTTTCTAACGAGCTTACCTTGAAATAGATTTAATATTCGAATCACTCTATCGATCATAATCTTAATCTCTAAATCGCTCTCGCTTGGAACAAGGTCTTTTAGATAACTTCTAAAATCAGAGACTTCTAGATTGATAAGTCCTATAGCTTCTTTGACCTGAAGGAAATACCTCTCGCTTTCAGGATTAAGATTCTTTTCAAGTTCGTCTAGACAAAAACCAATGACATGCAATTGAGCTGCAATATCATGGGCAACAAGCGAGGCTCCATCAGTAAAGACCTTGCACATTGGTTGTCGTATAAAATCATTAGGTGTCATGGTTCAACAAGGTATCAACAGGTATTTAGATCGTAAATAATTTTTTTTGTAGCCGCTCGCCAAATTCATAACAAATTGCTAGACATATGTTATGACAAAGAAAGATCAGATTTTTAGCCAACCCCTTAAGGAAATAGAGCCTTTTAAATTCAATCACGATGTTGCAGAAGTTTTTGACGACATGGTGAGTCGTTCCATTCCCTTCTATGATGAGATCCATCGAATCCTGGCCGATCTGGCGACTCATGTCCTTCCGCCTGAATCAGTAATAGTAGACCTCGGTTGCTCCACAGGAACGACTCTCATTCATCTGGCCAGTGTGTGTGAAGCACTCAATAAAAAAATCACTGGTGTTGGAATTGATAATTCAGCGGCCATGATAGCCAAAGCTCATGAGAAAAAAAATCAAATCAAGAATTCAAATATCACATTTGAAGAAGCTGATATTTTAAATTGGCAAATCAAACCTGCGAATATGGTTATCATGAATTATACACTGCAGTTTATTAGTCCCAATGATCGAGACCAATTACTGAATAAAATCTACCAATCGTTAAAGCCAAACGGCATTCTTGTATTGAGTGAAAAAATCAGTTCTCCTCAATCTCAGGTTCAAGATTTAATCACCACTCTGTATTACGATTTTAAAAGAAGAAATGGATATAGCGAGCTTGAAATTTCTCAAAAGCGCGAAGCTCTTGAAAATGTACTCGTCCCCATCACTCCTGAAGAACAAATAGGAGCCCTTAAACGTGCCGGTTTTGAAAGAAGCGAAATGATTTTCAGATGGTACAATTTTGCGAGTTATATTGGATGGAAAAAGAAAGATTAGCTTATCTTCGCCCTTTATCTGGTGAGCGAGATGAAGATTATCTTCATCGTCTTTGTGCGGAAAAAGATCGATGGCCTACTTTTAAAAATCAAGATTCCTGGGTTCATTTTTTTCAAGATCTCCCTTCTATTGAAAATTCAAAGTACGACCTAAATCAAAACTCAATAACACTTTCAACAGATAAGACGATTGAATCTGAGCTATATGAAAACCTCAAACAAAAGGCTTTGACTTTAGGCCCATGGAAAAAGGGTCCATTCAATCTCTATGGCATGGAGATTGACGCCGAGTGGAGATCCGATTTTAAGTGGAATAGATTAAGTCACGCTCTTGGTTCACTTGAAGGGAAATCAGTTTTAGATATTGGGTGTAATAACGGATACTTTATGTTTCGCGCTTTAGGAGCGGGAGCACAATTTGTTTTAGGGATCGACCCCGTTTTACCTTGTATGCATCAGTTTCAATTCATAAATCATTTTGTGAAATCACCACAAATTCATTTTGAATTATGGGGAGTTGAAGATGTTAAGGCATTCAAAAACTCATTCGATGTCATTTTGCATATGGGAATTATCTATCATCACCGTCACCCGCTTGAACAACTCATCGATATACGAGAAGCCCTAAAACCTGGTGGCACTGCGATCATTGAAACCATTGGGATTGCCGGAGAGGAATCCGTCGCTCTCTTTCCAGAAGATCGCTATGCTGGAATGAAGAATATTTACTTTGTTCCAACATTATCATGTTTAATCAACTGGGCGCATAAATCTCAATTTATTAATATTGAAGTGATCGACGACACATTAACGACAACAGATGAACAACGTCCTACCGAATGGGCAAATAAGAACTCCCTCGAGCACGCTCTTGACCCAAATGACCCGTTAAGAACAATTGAAGGATATCCTGCACCCAGACGAATGATGATTAAGGTTCAGAAAAAATGATCAGAGCAACCCAACAAACTCTTTATTTGATTGTCGGTTGGTCAAGCCTCATTCTTGGAATCATTGGTATTTTTCTTCCCCTTCTGCCAACAACTCCTTTTGTGATTTTGGCAGCGGCTTGTTTTTCAAAGAGCTCAGTAAGAGTTCACCAATGGTTATTAAGCCGTCCCCATTTAGGCCCAATGGTAAAAGATTGGGAACAGAATGGATCAATTTCTTTAAAAGCGAAGATTTTAGCAACATCAATGATAGTTGTTCTATTTAGCTACTCTTTGATTTTTGTCGAGGTGAACTTGGTTATTAAGATAATAGTTGCCATAACCGGTGTAAGTGTACTCACTTTTATTTGGACTCGCCCTTCTAATTCATAAACATTTTCTTGCCTTGAAAAAAGCAAGCAACTTTGCCAACGAATTTAATTTTATCTTCCTCTACAATAACTCCAGCTCCATCCGGTGCTGCATAAAGTGGATATTTTAATTTTAGTGATTGTTTCTTTAATTCATCATCGTAGCGGCGTGAATTACTATAATGAGGAAAAAACTCAAATTTGACCAAGCCCATACCTGTAAAATTGAGAAGACCGACTTCATTTTCATCACAATCAAAATCGGGATAAGTGGCTGCAGAAATTCTCGGAGTCATTACAATGGCACCGGCCGAAAGCCCGGTTAGAATTCCACCTTTCTTAGCAAAATTTTTTAAATCATTAAAAACTTTATGCTCTTTTAAATACTTTAAAAAATGAAAGGTGTTTCCACCTGAGAGATGAATAATATCTGCCTTGAGAAGCTCCCGTTTAAGAGTATTGTCAAAAGGGTAATCAATGGGAAAATAAAGGAATTGTCTAAGACCATACTTTTGATGTTCTTTGACGAAATCTCTAAAGTCGACTTCTGAATCATAACTTTGTGCTGGAATATAAGCGATAACTGGTTTTTTTTCACCAGAGAGCTCAATGGCCTTGAGATTGAGTTCGCGATTATCTCGATCGTAGCCGCCACCATGAAAGACTAGTTTCACAGCCCCTCACGATTTTCTCTTACAATCGAAATCATAGAACGAATGATGGGTGATTTTTTAACATGGAGCTCATCCATATGAATTTTAGTGTCAGGATTATGATTTTGATATTCAACAAAATCCATAAGAATTCTATAAATCTCATCATTATCTAGTTTTTTAAAGTCTCGCAAAATTCGATCTGTAATCAGAGTAATAGAATCCCCTGTCACTCGATCAAATTTATTAATAATTGAAGCTCTCATTGTCAATTCTAGAACAACTTCAAATTTCCGCATTTTTCTTTTTCGAGCAACGGCTTGGATAATGGCCAAATACTGCTGCTGAAATTGATCAACCATGCGGTCGCGATAATGGTTTTGTTGTAGATCTTTGTCCTTACAATAGGAAGATCGCATAATATCAATGAATTCTTTTCTCTCGATAACATTGTCACGCAAGAGATACATCTGGGGCAGTTCACGTAGAATATCTCTCATGCAAAAAAGGGCATCACGTGTGATTCCATCAGCCACTTGATAAACTTCTCGCTTCGATCGCATTCTTTCAAAATATGTAAACGTTTTTCTAAATTCTTTTACTAATGATTTCTTGTTCTTCAAAAGAAAATCTATGTCCTGATCTTTGAAACCAATTTTTTTGACAAGATTTCTGTCTTTTACGTTTTGGAATATGAGATCAAAATGTTGCTGGCTCCAATGCTCTGAAAAGAGTTTTATATTTTTCTTTTTTCCCGTTTGTATAAACTCAACAATTTGAGCAAATGTTTGGACAATATATTTTGCTTTGTGTTTTTGTTCTACGATGGTTGTAGAATATCGTTGAACATCATCATAACGATATTCGGCATGAAACAATCCAAATTGCCTTACAGAACCATAATCAATGATTCCACCATCCATTAGGATATTGTCACCATCCCAATCCAGCCAACAAAAGATGTACTCATCTTCAAAGTTTGCTGCCATCTTAGCAAAGATTTCAGTTTGCTTTGTTAGGAAGTACTTGTATTTATTTTTTCCTTTCGGACAATCTTTCCAAACTTTATTGAGAACTTGTCTTTCAATGTAATAGTCAAGCATCGACTTTAAAGCATGAACGTTCCCCTGCTTTAAATGACTAAAGAGATGACTCGGCCGAATCAAATTTTGATGGGCCCTTACGACAATAGAAATTTTCTTAGGATATTCTAAAACAAGTAAAACTCTTTCCGTAGGAAGTCCATTCTTATGGAGGACTTCACTAAAAAAGAGAGTGGAAATACCTTCATCTAATTCGCAATATCCACAACCATATGAAATGTTAGGATCACCAGTTTTCCAAAACTTGTTATGAATTGATGTTGCTGGAGATAATCTGGTCGCACCAGTTCCTCGACTCGAAACATCCCAATGACCTTTACGATTTTTAAAACATCCATTCCAAATACTTCTTCCGTCCCCAGAGGTTTTCCCCTGTTTGTTAGGATGTTGTAGCTGCAAGTACTTTGTCGCCATGTACTTGCCAGGAAGTATTTCACTTTCATCTATATGTACTTTATTGAGAATGTCGTATTCATTGATGATCACAAGTGAGAACTTATCTAAGAGAATTTTTTCAAGTTCTGGAGTTAAAACATTGGGGTGATCTTCAGCAATAAGCCCCATGTCTCTCGCAAGGCCAAAATTAAAAGCAGCAATCTTCGCACCTTTGCGATGACGTGCTCGGTAATCAACAAAACAATCGCAATTGGTCTCACGTAACGGATGCTCTCCGTCTATTTTGTTAAATTGAGAATAATCGTATAGGCCGTCACTTTGGGACGCTCGCCTTAATTTTAATTGCGTCATTCTATAAATCATTTTAAGTGACAATGGCCGACTAGCCAAAAGAAGTTTCTAGAGGGCAAAAAGATTCACATTACTCAAATGAGTCAATCAAGAGCTCTATATCTTTCAACGAGATAGCTCTATCTTGATGATTTGATTCAACTACTGTGAGAACTCCCTTGATAAGAGTTTCATTTTCCATGATGGGTTCTAAGTCCATGGCCTTCATTAATTGATTTAAAAGAACTCTTTGATCATTAAATTTTCCTTCAACCTCTCTTTGAGCAATGCACCCAGAAGTTCGGACAAAGGGATAATAAGATTCGTGCTCATCTTGGCATTTCAAACCCGTCCCATGAATTCTAAAATAGCGACGACCAATATCACGGGCGATAACAGCTTGCTTCCACCAATCGCTCACCTGATGATCGAAGGGTAGGAAACTTTTGAGAGTTTCGTGATCTTTAGAGTGAGGAACAAAATTAATAACCAATCGTCTATTTTTTCCAAACAAGGTTTGATTATTGGCTTCAGGCATTACTGCATCGATGGTCATTATTCCCTGAGGGGTTTGCCCATTTGCTGAATAAAAAGGCAAATCATGTTTTGAAGAAGCGAGCGCAAGCTGTGACCACAACTCTCCATTCTCGTTTCTTACCCATCGATTGGCGTGATCTTTGAGAATAAACAATCCAGGTACTGTTCTTTCTTTTGAAAGAATCAAAAAGAGTTTTACACCCTCACTATATCGACCGACGAATCCCTCATCGGGCTCAAGATTGTAAGATAATAATGATTTCATCTGCTCATTATTAAGAGCTGACGAACGCAAGGATGATTTAAAAAACTCAAACCATTCTGGATTATTCTTAAAAAGGAATTCTTCGATCACGGCCCTTTTTTCAGAAACGAGATCAAGCAAACTCATTGTAACGAAAAATTCAGTTTGAGAAATATTTTGATAAAGCTCGGGCTTCTTTAGGTGCTCCATCAATAATGGAGCACCTAAAGAAGAATCGTAGTGCTGTATGAGATAATGGGTTTTGATAAGTTCGCTTGGACTTAATCCGTCGAATGAGCGATTTCGCAATAAACATTGAACCTTTTCATTCATTTTCGGGTTAAAAGGAAACCATTCATCCCATTGCTGAAACAAAATATGATCAGCCATATTAGTGGTGATGACCGCCTGGACCATGAACATGACCATGCGCCATTTCTTCTGCAGTAGCTTCTCTTACGTCAACAATAGAAACATCAAAATTAAGAACTTCACCAGCTAATGGATGGTTTCCATCAACAGTGACATGCTCGTCTGTTAACTCAGTAACAGTTACTACAAGTCCACCTTGTTCTGTTTGAACTTCAAATTGCATGCCAATTTCAATTCCTTCTGGTGCATCAAATTGGGCGCGAGGAACTGCTTGAACTAATTCGTCTTCTCTCTCTCCATAACCATCTTTCGGCTGAATACTTACTTTTAAAGAATCGCCTTTCTTCTTTCCAGTAAGAGCATTCTCAAGACCTGGAATAATATGGCCAAGCCCGAAAATGAAAAAGAGAGGTCCTTGGTTCTTAGACGTGTCGATGACTGTCCCTTCATTATTGGTCAAGGTATAATCCATACCTACTACTTTGTTTTTTGCAATTTCCATAATTCCACCTTTTTGTTATCGAGCTTGGAATAGCTCTAGGTATTGTTGATATTTGTTGAGATCAAGCTGATCTTTTCCTTCGATAAATTTTAAAAGACTAGGAATTGAGTCGGCTCCCCAGAAAAGTTCTTGCTTACCATCTTTTTGTACAATAAAAGTGGGAACTCCAAAGAGATCTAGATCAATGGCTGATTGAATATTTATCTTTAATTGTGATCTTGCTAATTTTGATCCTGTTTGAGCATTTAAGTTTTCAAAATCAATATTTTCTTTCATCAACAAAGACTTGAGAACATCTTGATTTTCAACATCTAGCTTTTGTTCCCAAACAGCAGAAAAGAAAAGAGTGATCAACTTAAGCTGCTGATCTCCAGAGATTTCCTTTAAAGACATTCGCAAAAGATCGAGACTATTAAAAGGAAGTTTAAAAGGAATTTGCATCGGAAAATCATTCAGAAATGCTTTTCGTAAACAGTCCTTCATCAAGTAATCACGTTTAGTACCAATTTCTGCTGGGCCTTTTGTCTCATGTGACTTAATAATTGGGCCCATCGCCACAGGTATAGGGTTAAACGAAGTATTCTGATTAAATTTGATTCTTTCAATCAGCTTCCAAGACAAATAGCTGTAAGGTGATTGAAAATCAAAGTAGTAGTCAATTATGATCAAAAAAAAGTCCTCAAATAGTGCCAGCATTCTATCTATCATTAAGGGTTTACGCTAGTCATTTCACATTGCAGTGAGACATTCATTAGGCGAAAAGGTTTCCCTTGTTTTATCTCCAATTCCCTCTACAATTTTAGTTGCGAAGGACTTGAAACTAAAAGGTTTTGTGCAAGATTATTTACCTCTCCACATTGAGTCAGTGCTCCCAGATCGGCCACTGAGTTTTGATTTGTTTATCTTTTTTAAAGAAACATATTTGTGCTACACCCCAAAGGGCCAGCCTCTTTCTACTGACAAGCTCAACAAATTGAGAACCCAAACAGTTGCTCGTTTTTTTGTCAATAAATCGGATGTTGATAATGTCTATCTCACTCTTGATCTAAGCTTAAAAGAAGTTGTCATGAGTAAGGAATTTCAAGCAGATGAAAAAGTTACTTTTACACAAGGTGCCGCCAAGACAGCTTTTGAAAACTTTCAGTTAGAAGAAACTGAGCAAAATTTTAAACTCACGAAAAAAGCTGCCAATTCTCTTCGCCAAGTTATTCAGCAAAACCCGATGGCCTTAAAAAAACTATTTGGTCACAAAAGCCGCGAAGCCGATCGCATAATCCAGCACTCACTTAACGTTTGTGGTTTGTGTACCAAACTGGGAGAAAGGTTCAAACTCAAGGAAGATGAGCTGGAAGATTTGGCAACAGCAGCACTTATTCATGATGTGGGTTTGACCAGACTGACGAAAGAAGAAAGAAATCTTTTTATCAAGGACCCTACCAAGTTCACCCCTGATGACAAAAGAATTTATAATACTCATTGTCGAGAATCAACTTTGCTGA
This sequence comes from Bdellovibrio sp. CG22_combo_CG10-13_8_21_14_all_39_27, assembly GCA_002786715.1. Lineage (GTDB taxonomy): Bacteria > Bdellovibrionota > Bacteriovoracia > Bacteriovoracales > Bacteriovoracaceae > 21-14-all-39-27. The sequence continues at coordinate 168,889 of PCTW01000061.1, read as the reverse complement.
TGCACGATAAGCCTTATATCAATAAGCGAGTCCAGGACCTTGTCATGAATCACGAAGAGAATAATCAAGGAACTGGTCCAAACAAGGTTAAAAAATTGGATAAACTGACTGAAATTCTATCAATCGTAAATACTTACGATAAGAAAATTATTTGTGAGAATATTACTCCCATGGAAGCTTTTAAGAAATTTACTATCGATGAAGTTGGAAATTATACTTTAGAAGTCATTAATAAGTTTAAAGAAGTTTTAAAAAGTGAAGGTCTACTCGATTGAAATATTTATTTTTGTTTTTGATTTTTGCCTCTTTTTCTTCTTGTAAGCAAGAACCTGCATCTCAAGAGGATTGTGAAAATTGGTCAATGCTCTCCTTTCAAGGAAAACCTTTTGAAGCCAGAAGATTTAAAGATGAGTGCTCTTCTTTTCAACTGAAGTATAGTCATAGTATTTGTCAAAAAGCGTTACAGGAATTGATGATGAAGGGAGACCTAGAGCTAATCCAAAAGAAATTTGGAGAGCCCATTTCAGGATGCTTCACGAGCGATGATCTTAAAAGATTTCAAAAATAATTCCTAAACGATCAGTCTTAAGCAATCAATATCGACAGTCGCTTTATTCAAGAACTGTTGAATTTCTTCAAATTCGTTTTTAATTTTATCAATATCAGCAGTCGAAATATTAGGATTGACTTGAGAAAGTTCAATCAATCTTTCAATCTCCTCACTGTAGAAACTTAAAACATTTTGCTTAACTTCATCCAGCAAAGAGGCTGCTTGCTTGTCCGCAATCGCTTTGGCCTGAACCAACCACTTCTTTAATGAGTCTTTGGGAAGAGCTGAGATCTTAGCAATAGTTTCTTTGTCAGCTGGAACAACCCTTTGATCAAGAAAATCGGAAGTAAACTTTGCGGTTAAATCCATTCCATCTTTATCAATAAGCACACGAATGAGAGTTGGTGGTAAAAAGCGGTCGCAATGGAGTCGCAATGGCGCGACGACTTTTACTAAAAAATAAGATTCCAAATAAGATTTTGCTCCAGCCTTTTGCTCCGCTCTCATGGCCAAGGTTGCATTACCGAATGAACTATTTCTAATTAAGTCGATTGCTCCATAAACCATGGGGTGATCCCAAGTTAAAAATTGAAACTCTTCTCTTTGAAGGGCCCTCGATCGCTGGAAAGTGACTGTTATCCCTTCCTGAGGCAAACTTGGGAAAGAAGGAATAAACATATTGTCGCCTGGACGAACAAACAAACTAGAGTCATCTAAATCTTCACTATCGACGCCGAGCTGATTAAATACTGTATCCATATACAGAGAAAGATCATCTGATTTATCTTGTTCCTTAATTTTATTGACAATACTGCGTGCCATCTCAGGATTAAAAGAATTCATTTCAATTAAATAGTCTCGACTCTGCTCCATTTCAATATTGATTTTTTGATGTTCTACCTTAACTTCTTCACACAATGCATTCCAGTCAACGCTCTTTCCCCCTTCAAGTAAAGAGTGCAATTGCTCGTGGAATTTTTTGTAAAGTAGTGTTCCTGCACTTTGGGAATGGAGAAAGGAATTAATGGCCTGATCATACCATTCAAAAAGAATTTGCTCATAAGTTTGCTCAACATAGGGAACGTGAATATTGACGACTCCCTTCTGCCCAATACGATCGAGTCGACCAATTCTTTGTTCAAGCAAATCAGGCTTTATTGGCAAATCAAAAAGAACGAGATGCTGAACAAATTCAAAGTTTCGCCCTTCTGAACCGATCTCGGTTGAGAGTAGAATTTTCGCGCCATCTGCTTCCGCAAAATAAGCGGCTTGTCTATCTCTTGCCATAAGAGATAGACCACTGTGGAAAACTCCAGTTTTAATTCCTGGAATAGAATTTTTGAGAATCTCTTCAAGCTCTAATACCATTTCCTTACCATGGCAGATTAAAAAGATTTTATGAGGACTTTGAGCAACGAATTCAGCAAGCCACAAGGCTTTCAATTTAAATAGCTCACCTCTGCCTTGACGTTTTTCAAATGATTCTTTTAGGGCCTTAGGCGTATTTTTGATTGGATAAGAATGCAATTCTCTTTTGGGAAAAAAAGAAAATTCCTCACCTAAAGCTTGGCGAGTATTGCGAAAGAAAACTCGCCCTGTTCCATGTCTGTCGATTAAATGGTTAATGAGTTGAGATCTTAATTCAGGTGAAGATTCTTGGGCCTTTAGAGCGACGACATCTTTCTCTCTCAAGTGCTCTGAACATAATTTCCAATCATCCTCGGATAAAGTTTTTTGTGAATCAAGGGCCCTGGCCAGAGTGGCAATTTGATTGAACTGTTTAGTTTCTTCTAAAAAGGCATGATAGTCATGAAAACGATTAGGATCTAATAGCCTGAGTCGAGCAAAGTGACCTTCTAGTCCAAGCTGTTCAGGAGTAGCAGTTAAAAGTAAAACACCTTCAATTCGATTGGTAAGATTCTCTACTATTTCATACTCAGGACTCTTGCCCTCTACTGACCAAGTCAGTTGATGGGCTTCATCAACTACGAGTAAATCAAAATGAGCTTCGGCCAAAAGCTGTCTCGCGATTGGAGCACCTTTTAGTAGCCCCATAGATACGATGACTCGTTCAGAATCTTTAAATGGATTTGATCCTCTTTCTAACGGCACTTCTTGATTGATAAAAGTAAAACCAGTGCTAAAGCGGCGTCTCATTTCCAAAAACCATTGATATACTAATGAATCAGGAACAATAACGAGCACTCTTTCAGCTCGTCCTGTCAGCACCAAATGGTGCATAATGAGACCTGCTTCAATTGTTTTCCCTAAACCAACTTCATCAGCAAGGAGAACGCGTGGTCTTGGTTGATGCGCTATTCGATCTGCAATATAAAACTGATGAGGAATGAGGGCCATTCGACCACCTTGGAAACCTCTCCAGTCAGAGGAGACAATTTTCTTGTGAACTTCTTGAGTTCTCAATCTCAAACAAAAAAGCGAGTCTGAGTCGCCTTGTCCTTGTAAGAGTTTTTCTTCAGGCTTATTAAAAGAAATTCTTGAAGACAATTCGCTTTCCGGAATTATCTGATCTCCAGATTTATATATTCGTAGGTCTTGATTATCCATAAACTCTTCGACAACAAAAGTTTCACCCTTGTTATCTTGAAGCGAATCACCGACTTCAAACAAAACTCTTTTTAAAGGAGCATTTTGACTACGATAACGTCGATCAATTTCGCTGCCTGCGAAACTAACGACTATTGTTTTGTCTTCGAGTGCGGTTACTAAGCCTAAACCTAATTCAGGCTCTGTAACGCTCATATAGCGTTGTCCTACTTTGTACAAAATTTCTCCTTAGTATGTTAGCTTAGAGCATAGAGAATAGCGGCTGAGCCAGCTATTGCGATGAGAATAACAATGGCCAATTGAATTTGACCAAATTTTTTCTCTTCTGGAGGTAGTCCGTCATTTTTTCTCATTTGGGCCATATGCTTTTTTTGAGCTTTGGCTTCTTGCCGTTGACGTGCTTTTTTTCTTTTATGTTCAGATGTCATAATTGATTACCTTAAGAAGTTAGGGTTTATTCTACAGTTTGCTGAACAAAGCTGTAAAGCATTGGCTTGCAGTTAGCATTTCATCCATGCACAATAATTCTATGAATACCCTGACACTCTTTCTCATCATTTTTTTTGCATCTGCTCTGTTGCTTGTCATGCTTCTCTGGTTCTTCGGGCTGCTCGAGTGGAGAAGATTTGTCTCCTATGAGTTCCCTGAAGCTTGGCGCGAGTTCCTTGCCTCTTTTCATTCTCAATATTCAAACACTGACTCCAAAACTCAGAAAAAAATTGAAAGAGAACTATTAATATTGATGGGAAAATTGGATTTTGAGACTGATAGAGACCATTTTTCGATAGAACAAAAAATCCGAGCTTCTATTATGATCCTTGAGCAAAAAATAAAAGCAAAAAAGGTCATGGAAATAAGTGAGGGAATAACAAGACTTGAGAATCAAACTTTCTATATAAAAGCGGATAAAAAAAACGAGGAGCGTTAAGACCCCTCGTTACCCTCTGGACCCAATCCGGTGGAGCCAGCTCTCTCTCTCCGTGTCCCTATAATGAGTGAGTTATTCTTTCGAGTCTTGGAGGAATCGTTTTTGAATAACCCGTCTCTAGGGGCAGGCTTAAAAGCACTGCGATTATGCATACCTTCAACATGACAACCTCCCGGATTTCTTGACTACAATAATCAAATTTTATCTCCTGGTCAATATTTCTTTAACAATATTCAATTTTATTTAAACATATGTATGTTTTACATGGTACAATCAGAAAAAGGATTGAAACGATGCGAATTCGCTTAAAAATTGATTGGAAAGCTCTAACTCAATTACCTGGTTCTAAGGATCTTTCTAGTAAAAAAATACTTATTCTCGATAGTGCCTTGCGGATTATTTCAGAAAAAGGACTCCATCAACTCTCCATTGCTGAGCTTTCTCGAGAGTCCGGAATCTCTAAACCTTTAATCCTCTACCATTACCCCACCCTCGACTCGATCATTGAAGAGCTTTTTTTCTTTAGCGGAAAAATGGCCCGATATTTTATTGAAAAGAACCTCAATCGAGAAGCTTCTTTTGAAACCAAAGTCATGCAAATGATCAAGTCCCTCTTTGAATGGACTTTATATAACAAAGAAGTAAGTGAGTTTTTTATATTGATGTTCCACTCTGGAACTAAAAATCCGCAGATGCAAAAAATATTAAAAGAAATCCTGCAAACAGCTCATGACTTATGGGAAAGAATTTTTCTTGAGTCCATGCGCTATAAATCGCTCGAAGAGTTGCGAATTCATATCAATGGATTGCAATCGATGATTACCGGCTCGTTGATTATCATGATCTCTACAAATAGAACCCAAGATGCCAATGATCTTTTAACTGAAATAAGACTTAATGCGGAAGCATTGTTGGGTGTAGAGCTACCTGTATTCGAATTAAACTAAGGAAAGAGGTAAAAAATTGAATTTCTTTTTCCATTAGGAACAAGGTCCTCACTCATAGGACTTGCATAATTCACTTTACCTTCATGGATAAATTTAATTTCAACTTCAAAGGGACCAACGAATTGATCGCCGGGAATGAGTGTTTGCTTTGGACCTAACAAGAATAGTTGTGGAAATGAAGGCTTCTTAATAGTTGTCTCGGCCAGCAATCTCCTTAACCCCTTCGCCAGAGTATATGCCTTTACAACAATCTCAGCTTCTTTTAATGTTCCATCGCCTTTCTCATTTTTTGACCACCATATTTCGCCAGAGATTTTGTTATCAAATTCCCCTGCAAAAGTAAGATTCGAGATCAGAAGTATAAACAATAGAAAGATATTTTTCATATGCAGATCATGCCAATTAAGAACTAAGCTGACAACTTAGAATGGACGACATCAACTTTTTGAGTAACTCTGCGCAGCTGATCGTAGAAATCGATCCAAAGTTCTCGACTCTCCTTGAACATCTCAGCTGAAGCAAATTTGCTGATTTTTGTCGCTTGAAGCGCAAGACCACTTTGATTAAGGCCTTCGAGTACATAAGCAATGTCATTTAAAATAAATTGAAAACGCTTCATATCACCGTGATCCAAGCATTGCTTGGCCTGATTAGAGAATTTTATGAGAGATGCATGATAATCAGAGACATACTGTCGATCAAAAAGTATTTCGTGAGGAGAAACATCAACAATATGATGATTGACACTTCTCACACCATAGGAAATACGAATAATACCTTCCTGCTGAAACTGGCTGACCTCGATAATTGGTCCAGAGTCTTTTATTAAAGTTCTTAACTCCATTCCCCACTTTTCATTGTAATTATGCTTTAGAGAAGAACTTTCAAATTGCAGTGACAAAATAAGTACTGCCCTCATTGAATGATTTTTTTGTTCCCAATTAAGAGAAATAGACTTTGGCGCAAAATCTCTTCTCACAGATTCCGCTATTTTCAGGATATCATTGAGCATCTCCTCTTGCTTTAAATGATAAACACCTTGCAATGCTCTTTCGCCGTTACTTTCAAATTCCGACTTATTGAAAACTTTACGTAATTTATCAACGACTTTATTTGTAAATTGAGAAAGCTCGAGTTTTTGATAACCTATTTTGCTTTGATAGATCCGTCTGTGATAGGCTTCAAGCTTGTTTTCAAACAAACTAAACACTTCATCAAAATGCACTTTCAAAAGTGGAAAACTTTTTTCTAGGACATGCTGTTTTTTTAAAAGCTCAGCTTCCAAAGAAGCGATGAGTTCTTCCAGAGACATTAAAGTGGAGCTGTTGTTAAATTTAAGTTCTTCCACTTTTTCTCGTAGCTCAAAAAAATCTTGTCCCTTTTCAAAAATGAGAAGATACATTTGGGGGCCAGCTGATTGAAAATTAAGAATTCGCACTTTAACACTTTCTGATTCACCATTAGTTTTTCTAAAAGAAATGATTTCAGAGACTTCATCCTCTTGATTCAATCTTTCAAGAACTGATCTGAAAAATGAAGTCGAGGTTACTTCCTCATTTTGATACATTGGCATAAAGCTTGCGATGTGATTATTTTGAAGGATAGATGAATCTTCGACAGCAAGAAAATCTTCAGAAGATTTATTCCAATGGATAATGGTTGTGTCTTTTATTATCAGTAAAGGTAGAGGTAATCCGTTGTAGAGATTCCAAAATTGATTTTCCAATTCCTTTTTCTTTGAAATGTCTTGAACGGTTGCAATTGCTCTGACGACTTGGCCTGAAACGATAATTGGTCTCAAATCTATTTTTAAATATTTACGCGTTTCCTTGAACGATAATAATTCGAGTTCCAATGTCTTGCTTTGCTTAAAACGACGAATTTCTTTCAATGCATAAAGGAATCGCTCACGATCGGACTCAATGTATAAAGAAAATTCCTTTTGTAAGGATAGCTTCTCATTATCTTCGACATCATAGATATTATAAATCATCGGAGACCATTTAGTTTCTTTTGTTTGGTAATCAAATTCCCATAATCCGTTATCCACCGTACTTTGAGTTTCTTGCAAAAGTTTTTCAACGTGTCCTTTTTCTTTCACGAGAAATTTCAGATTCTTTTCTAACGTTTGATACTCAGATCGATAAAAACGAATCATCAGAGAGAAAATAGCAAAGGATGAAAACAACATCCAAGCATCGATAAAAAGATTAATCCTTTCAATCTCGTCAACAAGAGTTTGTGAGACAACATTGATTTGAATAAGCATTGATGACTTTTGCTGTTGAAGAAAAGATATTCGATCATAGATGACAGTACTATTATTATCATTGATGATAAGACTTCTTGAAACTCTTAAATAGAGATCGATTAATTGATCAAGGCGATTGATTGGATCTTGTAAATCATGAGAAAGGATATTCCATTGACTTAACTCGAGATGGAGATTGGTGTAGATCTTTTTTTGTTCTTCTAATTGATCTAGCAAATTAGAAAGATGATTTTCAAGTTCTTTCGTTCTCGAAATTTCAATCCCTGAAAGAACATTTGAAATTTTAAAAATATTTTTTTCAAGTCGATTATCATGAACGTTCAATTGGTAGATGGTTGAACTGATCCAATCTAAATATTTCCTCCCCATGAAGCTTCCGCTCATGAGAACTAAAATCAAGATAAAGAGTTTAGAAATTCTACTTTTCTTCACTCATTCTTTATCGGAAGATTAAGGATTTAATGAAGAAAAGAGCATTTAAGTCAGGATTAACCTTTAATGCTTTCGACACCGCCCATATAGGGTCTCAACTTCGCTGGAATATGGACTGAACCGTCTGCTTGTTGATGATTTTCGATTAAACAGACTAAAATCCTCGGAGTTGCAACAGCGGTATTATTCAATGTATTCACAAATTGAACCTTTCCGTCATTGTCACGGTAACGTGTATTCGTTCTTCTCGCTTGCCATTCACCAAGAGAAGAACAGCTATGTGTTTCACGATATTTTTCTTCAGAAGGGACCCAACTTTCGACATCGTACATGCGAATTTTTCCAGCACCCATGTCGCCTGTACAACATTCGACAATACGATAAGGAAGTTCAAGCTCTTGGACAATTTCTTCTGAAGTTTCGAGCAATACTTTATGCCACTTTTCGGCTTCTGCCGTATCATTTTTACAAACGACATACTGCTCAACTTTCATAAATTGGTGAACACGAATAAGACCGCGAACATCTTTTCCATAACTACCTGCTTCACTTCTAAAGCAAGGAGAAAATCCAGCATATAATATCGGAAGATCTTTTTCGCTCATGATTTCATTGGCATGAAGTGAATTTAACTGTACTTCGGCGGTACCTGACAGATAGAGGTCTTGGTCTTGAAGATGGTAAACTTGATCTCTTCCTGTCGGAAAATGACCAGTTCCATAGAGAGCACTTTCTCTTGCAAACGCCGGAGTAGAGACAAGCGTAAATCCTTTCTTTTTCAATTTCTCAAGGGCCATACGATGCAAGGCCATCTCAAGTAGAACCATATCATTACGAAGAGAGTAACTGCGAGAGCCACAGACTTCCGCAATTTTTTCAAACTCAGCCCAATTATTTTTTTCTAAAAGTTCAACGTGATCGAGTGGTTTGAAATCAAATTTTCGAGGAGTTCCCCATTTTTTGACTTCGACATTCTCACTTTCATCTTTACCAACTGGAGCTGAAGGATGAGGAAGATTAGGAACAAGATACAGAAGCTCTTTGAGTTGGCTTTCGACTGCTTCAACCTCTGGTTTCATGGCATCAAGCTTTTGACCGATGGCACGTCCTTCTTCAATAAGCTTTGGCCTTTCTTCGGCCGTTGCCTTAGGTATTTTTTTAGAATGAGCGTTGCGCTCTTCTTGAAGTTTTTGCATTTCACTTTTCAGCTCAAGGGCTTTTTTATCCAAAGACAATAAATCATCAATCGAAAGTTTGACGTTTTTTTGAGTGACAACATTTTTAACGATGTCTGAATTTTCGCGAATAAACTTGAGATCTAGCATGACCAATGACTCCTGAATAACGGATAAAGCGATTCCTAGAATTTAGTCTATTTATAGTCATTTGACAAAGAAATGAGGAATTTAAGCTTGCGAGTTATTTTTCTTCAGGATCGTAAAATTGGGAACATTGCACATCAACGACTTTGCCGCCAGTTGAAGAAGTTGCCTCTACAGATGCGTGGCTTAACTTAGTCCTAATGTCTGTAAATTCATCAAATTCAAGCACGACTTTATAGTCTCTTTTCTCACCTGGAAGGTAAAAAGCACTATTTTGCACAGAGTAAGTATCGCTATGAGTAAAAATCATTTTTGCTTTAGTTCCGTCCATTCTTTCAAAAGTCATTTGGGCCTTTTGCGAATCCAAATTTTCATGACCCTGCCCTGGATGAAGGGCTACAGGGCCAAAGCTTTGAGAGAAGTTCCATTTTACTAATTTCTGTCCATAAACTCTTTGATTGTAAACGACGCTATCAAATGCTTTCTCATTTGATTTTTGATTGCTACCCATAAAATTGATAATGAATCTTTCGTACTGATACTGCCCACTTCCATCCTCTGTCATTTCCAATCCACGATCGTAAATAAAGTGACAGTCGGCTATATCGTAAAGCTGTCTTTTTCCAGCAATCTTTGATCCCTGGAATTGACCACTAAATTTTTCAGCATTTCTTTGAAGTCTTAGATCATCTTTTTGCAATTCAGAAGTCGCAACAGAGGCCAGAGACCGCCCACCACTTTTATGGTTGTGACTACAGCCCGAAGAAAAGAACAGTAAGAATATCCCACTTAACACCCATTTCATCATCGCCTCCCATGCCATTGATGAACAGTCTTAAGTTTATATCAAAACATGATTTATTGCATGAAAGGGCAAATCAGTCGCTCTTCTATTCAAGATGACGAGTTAATGCTTCCCTTATTTTTGCAATCGTCTCGAGAGGTCTAACACTTAACCGATGTTCCTGATCAGAATAGTCTGTTTTATCTGCAAGGCAACTGACTTTAAGTTCCCCTCTTGAAAGCCAAGATTGAATCAGCGGCCCATTTTCTAAAAGGGTTAATTGGTTGTGTGAAAAGCCGAGAGAAAGCTGTCTATTTAATTTCTCTTTTTCATTTTGGTTACAGGTTTCATCATCAAACCGCATAGGCAATTGACCAATATTTTCAAACCAAAATTCATATGAAGAACTTCCCGACTGATACTTTTGGTCGAGTTTTTCTAGTTTATTTTTCCAAAGGCTGGCCTTTGAATTATCTTTTTCATTGAGGGCCGCTAAATAAGGTGAGTACTCTGAGACTAAAAATCGATGAGTATCGATCTGAGAATTTTCACTCTTAAATTCCATTCTTTGTGCAACTTCATAATAAAATTGCGAGACGAGAGGCTTAGCTTCTTCATTTTTCTGCGCGAGGCTCAAAACCGAGTCCATGACTTCTTGTGCTTTTTCTTGGGCCAAACGGATATTCTCTAAACGCTTAGAAACGTTTTTTCGAAAATCTATTTGAAGATCAGCTTGTGCCCAAACAGATGGAGAGGCCATTAGCCCTAAAATAATAAGCTTAAACATGATAACTCCTTATGACACGTGAAATCATAACGTTTAATATGTACCGTAAAAAGAGAGAGAGAAAAAATTTTAGGACTCTGTCATAATATGAACACATGAATAAACAATATTGTCCTGAACGACAACTCCCCGATTATGCTTTCATTCCAGGTTTAAACCCTCATCCCTTCAAAGAAGGTGGCCATTGGTTTGGTCAAGAAGAACCGATTGCAAAACAAATCGATGAAAGTGATCCTCTTACAAATAAGGACTTCTGTTATGCGCTTGATTTAATTAATCACGATTATTTCTGGGAGGCCCATGTTTATCTAGAGGCTTTATGGAATGCTCACAAAAGAACTGGCCCGATTGCCGAATTTCTCAAGGCGATAATCATCTGTTGCGCAGGCGAAGTGAAAAGAATTAAAGGACAAATTCCTGCTTCCGATGCCCATCACAAAAGGGCACACGAGCTCATTAATATACTTTTAAAAGAACATAAGAAAATTTTAGGTCTAAATTTGGATGAAATTCTTAAGAGTTGGAAAATTCATAATTACAAAATCAATTATTAAAAGAGCGTACAAACTTCTTCAAGAATTAAGGGCAATTTATTTCTCACATCCAAGGGATCATCAAATTTTAATCTCTTTTCAATCTTCATTTTTTTTGATGAGTCATTGAAATCTGGAAATCCCCAATCGGCTTTGGCGGTAACGGCGATTTCACCTTTTCCAGAATCTCTCCAATCTTTAAACTCGCAAAGCAGATAATATTTCACGAAAGGGCGATCCTTTTTAGTGAAGGTACGGGCCAATTCAATAAAGCCCGCTCGCAGCTGTGGATTTTGCGTTTTCAAGGCATTAACCATGGAAGTTTCTATGGCCTCTATTCCAATAATTGAATCTTCTAAATAGCTGGACTTGAGTGGTCCCGTTTCATTCGTTTCTATATAACGATAAGCAAAGTTGCTTAAAACACTTGAAATGAGGTCATCCAAGGCAGTTCTTTCACCAAGTTCGGCCCTGATTTGGGCATTTCTTTGATCACGCATTTTTTGAGCGTCTTCACTTAAGGCCATGAAATAACTCCTCTCTGACTAATCTTTTTACAGGTCTATCCTTTCTACCCGTTCACTCTACCCTTCCCCCTATTATCGATACAATCAAATAAATGAACTTGGGAAGCCTATGTCAAAATATTTGAACTATTTTTGGATAATCGCAATCGGTCTCATCCTTTCTTGGGAGGCGATGGCCCAACCTTTCACTGTTGTTGCTATCGATTTTATCGATGACCAATCTCAAATGGTTGAAGTTGATATCTCCAATTTAAAAACTCAAAGGAATTCAATTCTTAATACTGGTGATCTCATTGAAGATACAGAACTTCTAAAAAAAGAAAACCCTCAATTCTCTGAAGTCGTTCCAAAAATTAGTCCGCTTGTTGAAGATAATATGATCCGCATAGTCTTTGAAATGCAACGTCGCTGGAAAATTGGCATGGTTAGAATCGATGCAGGCGAAATGGAAGAGCTACCACTCAACTTAAGAGATCGCTTATCTACTTTCAAAGGAGCTCTTTTTAAAGCTCGCAATATTGAAAGAGACAAGAAAATGCTTTCAGATGAATTCATCAATATGGGATATCCACAGGTAAAAATCACAAGTGATATTACTGAAACAAGAAGAAAGAGAACTGTAGATGTAACATTTAAAGTAAACTTTGGTTCAAAAAGAATTCTTATCAATGATATTCGCATTCACGGTAATAAAGGAATGAGAGAAAGCCAAATCCTCGATGTACTAAAAACTCAAAAGCGATCATTCTTCCTAGCGAGTCGTCCAACATTCAAGCTCTTTTCATTAGATGAAGACATCAAGACGATTGAGGATTTTTATCGTGATAATGGCTACCTCCTTGCGAAGGCAAGCTACAAGTACAAAATCAAAAACCAACGCTATATTGAAATTGATATTACGGTAGAAGAAGGTGAACAAACAATAGTTCGAGGAATGGGAATTTATGGGAATACCCTTTTCTCTGATCAAGATCTTGCGAAACTTTTCAAATTTGGAGAAAAGCCAGGATACAGCGATAAAAATATTAGAACTGGCATGCAAAAATTGAGAGAAGCTTATGGTGAGGTTGGTCACTCTCTTGTTCAAGTTTTAGCCTCTCTCGACAATACTGAAGGCATTGTCTACGTCACTGTCGATGAAGGAAAAAAACAATTCATTGATAATATTGTCCTTGAAGGACAATTTAAAATGAAGAAAGAAACGATCTTACTTGATGTTGGTCTAAAAGAAGGCCAAATGGTCAATACCAAGGAAATTGAAAAAACCTTAAAGAAAATGAAAGAGACAGGCTACTACTCTGATGTTCAAATCGACTATCGTCCAAACTCTGAGACGACAGGAGATATCATCATTATGGTTGCTCAAGCTGGTAACCAAATGATCCGTTTTGGCGCAGGTATGGGCACTGAATCGGGACTTGCTGGCGAAATTGGTTACAACAACAACAACCTCTTTAACACTGGAAAGAAAATCAACTTCTCGGCAATGAAGTCTATGGAAATGGCGAGAATCGGTTTGATGTATCAAGACCCTCACCTCTTTGGCTCAGACCTTGAAATGAGAACGGAGCTCAGTGGGAGTCAAGCCGATAAACATGATTACGAAGAGTACAGAGCTAAGCTTCAAGCTGTCATTGAAAAAAAGATTACTGAGCATATGAAATTGGGAATCGGAATGCGTTTGGAATTTGTCTCTTATGACGACCTTTCTGATCTTATGCAAGTCGAAGATTATGATGCCAGTGGAAATGGCGTGATCGTTGGTATGATTGGAACACTCTTATACTCAACGACAACTCTTGACTCTGCAAATGATGTTAAAGATGGAGTTAAAATCAAATTGGCCATGCTGCCAAGTATGGCCAATGGAGATGCCTACGTAAAAGTATTCTCATCGTTTATGGCCGCCCATTCTTTTGCGACAAATGAAAACGGCGTTTCACATACAATAAAAGGCAGAGTGACTTTAGGCCATGCAACAGCGAAAGCACCTTTCTATGAACGCTTCCAAGCAGGTGGACCAGGAACACTCAGAGGCTTCGAAGAAAACTCAATTAAGGGTCCAAATGGAAAACCCGCAAATACAGTTGTTTCAACAAACGTAGAGTATGCATTCCCATTGTGGAAAAACAAATTGAAAGGCGTGGTCTTTCTAGAAGCAGCGACAATGGGTGATAGCTCAGGTTTTTCCGATATCAGAGCAGTTGGAGGATTAGGACTTAGAGCAAACATGGCCGGAACTTTCTTAAATGGTGTTCTCGAAGCCGGCGTTGCAGTTCCATTCAAACGTCAAAATGGTGACCAACTTAAACCTTTCTATTTTATTTTTGGGGATTATGATCCCGCATACGACTTATAGGATTAATAATGAAAAGAATATTAGCACTTATTTTAATTACTCTCTCTCTTCAAGGTTTTGCTCAAAACAAAACTGAAGATCTTAAAATTGAGTTGTCTGACATTCAAGATAAAGCAGCTCCAAAATGGGAAAATCTTGTTGAATGGCAACAGGACCCTGAATGGTTAAATGAACAAACCTATCTTCAAGTCGCAGGAACAATTTATTCTAAGGGATGGTTAAATCCGCGCGTGTCTCGTCAAATCGTGCCGGACATGGAAAAAGGATGGCTTGCCGTAGATACCGTTAATATCGGCCCTTCACTTCTCATGGAAGGAGCAACGCTAGCTGCAAACCTCCTTTTCCAATATTACTTTCCTTACGTACAAGCTGGGCCAATCAAGGATAAGAATTTTGTCAATGTTCGCTCATATAAAAGCTATAGAGATGCTCTTCTTGCTGAACCCTTTAGTTTAGAAAAACTACCAGTTTCTTCGGAATTGGTTAACAACCTCAATGAGGGAGAACAAGTAACAACGCTAACGACAACGGGAATGTATGTCCGTTTTGGTGGTGGGATTCTCGATCTTTTGGGGATGGAACTTCCAGCTCATTTTAACTTTGGACCGAAAACAAAAATTCAAGTTCAACAGAATTTAAAAATTACTGTTTCTAAAGAAAAAGAAGATGTGGCCTTGGTTGCCATCGAGAAGGCCAAAGACGTTATCACTGGTTTTGGTCTTGGATTTGGAATTTACTTCTCTGACGTTATTGATGTTCCTGTTGCAATTAGCATGGGCAGTGATGGTGGTTTTTCACCCATTACTCTAAATTACAAAACAACGACTTCAATTTTTAAAACTCTCGTCTATCGCTTTGATCTCAAAAGTGAGAATGGCAAAAAGGCTTATGATGCGATGATGACTGGAGACTTTACAGTTATTGAAGATCTTCTTGCTGCTAAGGCGGAAGGAGTTGAAATAGAAATGGTTAAGGAGGGAGATCAGTTCAAACGTGAATACAACTTTTCTATCAATCTCATCATCTGGAGATCTGGTTTTAGAAATATTTACATTGAAACTCACTATAACACTAAATACAAAGACGGACGTGAGTTTGAATACCTAGAACTTGAACAAGAGGATATTTCAGACTCAAAATGGTTCTCATCAAAAGAGCGAAGAGTTGCGAAGTTTACAACGCTGATTCCTTTAAAAGTGAACTTACCAAATGGCGAAGCTCCAATTAAAAAAGGACCTTTTGTTTTAGATGCTATTTTTCAATTCAGTGATAATAATTCTTATGGCGAAGAGTTACATGAACTTTCTGAAGAACTTCAAAATGCCTCTCAATTCTTAAGATTGCCTGTAAAGTTTGATCCAGAGAAAAACTATGGACCAACTTCGGTAGACGTGAGAATTCGCTTTTTCCCACAAGCGCTCAAGTACATTCTCGAATCATCAAATGATGAAATTTGGGCGTCACTTGGTTCTGCAGTTGGCTTGCCAGATCCAATGATGTGGGGAAATCAAAATGCAAGATGGAAATTCAGAAGTAAATACTTCTCAAACGACAATGATAATTCGAACAATTCGACTAAAGAAGAAAAGCTTTACGATAGAGCGAATGATGTTCAAAGATGGTTCAGTGAAATTCAAAAAGAACAGAACCCATCGAAGCAAGCAAAGCTCTTTTTAAAATATTTAAGAAAGGGTTCTCGAGGATTGCTCATGCTCAAAACCATGGTCGAACTTGCTGGCCAAGATAGTATCGTTTTTGAAGGAAGCCTGATCGGCAACTTCTAAATAACGATATTAACGATTCGCTTTGGTACAAAGATCAACTTCTTAATCGGTTTACCATCGAGATACTTAATTGTCTCTTCATGACTCTTAACCAATTCCTCTACAGCTTTTGCATCGGCATCGAGAGAGATTTCAATGAAGAAGCGAGTTTTTCCATTAAATGAAATGGGATAATTATAACTCGATTCAACTAAATACTTTTCTTCATGCACTGGCCAAGGCGCGGTAGTGATGCTCTCAGAGTGTCCTAGTTGATTCCAAAGCTCTTCTGCGAAATGCGGAGCAAATGGTGCCAAAACAACTACCAAAGGCTCCAGAATGGCCTTTTTGTTGCACTTGAGCTTACCTAATTCATTAGCGGCAATCATAAAAGCCGCTACTGAAGTATTGAATGAGAAATTCTCAATATCTTCGTGCACCTTTTTAATAGTCCCATGAAGGACCTTGAGCTCATCTTTGCTAGGTTCAGCATTTGATAATTCCCACTGCTCATTATCGTTATGAAAGAGTCTCCAGAACTTATTTAAAAAGCGAGAAACGCCCTCAATCCCTTGCGTGTTCCATGGCTTACTTTGTTCGAGTGGCCCTAAGAACATTTCATAAAGTCTTAAAGTATCAGCACCGTACTTTTCAACGACAAGATCAGGGTTGACCACGTTGAACATGGACTTACTCATTTTTTCAACCGCCCAACCACAACGATAAACATCTTTGCCATCGGCCTGTTCAAATATAAATTCGGCTTTCGCGAATTCTGCTCTCCACTTTTTAAAAGCTTGGGTATCTAAAATATCGTTTTCCACAATATTGACGTCGACGTGCAATTCTTGGGTATCATATTTATCTTTCAATCCCACTGAGACAAATTTATTTACATCATTTTTTAGGCGATAAACGAAATTAGAACGACCTTGAATCATCCCTTGATTGATGAGCTTTTTAAAAGGCTCATCTTTGACGGCGATTCCGAGATCAAATAAAAACTTATTCCAAAAACGAGAATAAATAAGATGTCCTGTTGCGTGCTCAGAACCTCCGAGATAGAGATCCACATCTTGCCAGTAGGAAACGGCTTCTTTGCTCACAAGTTCTTTATTATTTTGTGAGTCCATATAGCGCAAGAAATAAGCGGATGATCCCGCAAATCCTGGCATCGTCGAGAGTTCATAAGCATCACCATCTTTATTGTGCCAATTTCTAGCACGTCCCAAAGGTGGCTCGCCTGTTTCGGTTGGCAAGTAAGCATCAACTTCTGGGAGCTCAAGAGGAAGTTCACTTTCTTTTAACATCTTAGGAATGCCATTTTTATAATAAACAGGAAACGGTTCTCCCCAGTATCTTTGACGAGAAAAAATAGCATCGCGAAGACGATAATTAATCTTCTTCACACCTAATTTCTTCTCTTCAATTTGGGCGATTGCTTTTTTGATGGCTTCTTTTACTTCAAGTCCATTGAGGAAATCAGAATTAACAAGCTTCCCCTCTTTCGCATCATAGCTCTCTTTTGAAATATCTCCACCGCTCACAACTTCGGTGATCGGAAGATTAAAATGTTTAGCAAAGGCATAATCGCGAGTGTCGTGGGCCGGAACCGCCATAATCGCGCCCGTTCCATAACCACCTAACACATAGTCACCAATCCAAATGGGAATATCTTTGCCACTAAATGGATGGGTACAGTAAGCACCAGTAAAGACACCACTGACTTTTTTAACATCTGTCATTCTTTCGCGTTGAGATTTCTTTTTACAATCTTCTAAATAGTTTTCAACCGCTGAAGTCTGTTCTTTAGTCGTCACTTTCTGAACCCATTCACTCTCTGGTGCGAGAACCATAAAGCTCACGCCAAAAATCGTATCAGGTCTCGTCGTGAAGATTTCAAAGCCCGTATCTTGGCCTTTTAATTTAAAAAGGACTTCTGCTCCTTCAGAGCGACCAATCCAGTTGCGTTGAATTTCTTTGATTGATTCTGACCAATCAATTTTGTCAAGGCCATCAAGGAGGCGTTGAGCATAACAGCTCAAGCGCAAATTCCATTGTTTCATAATTCTTTGTTCGACCGGATGGGCTCCGCGAACAGAGAGGCCGTCTTTGACTTCATCATTGGCCAAGACTGTGCCAAGAGCGGGACACCAATTGACCGGAGTATCTGCAAGATAGGCCAAGCGATAATTTTGGAGTGTTTCTTCTCTTTTTTCTTCTGAAAAGGAATTCCATTCTTCCTTGCTAAAAACCAGCTCTTCATTGCAAGCAAAGTGAAGGCCTTTTGAACCTTGAGCTTCAATATGCTTAACGACATTATCAATTGAAACTGCTTTGTCAGCTTTAAGATCGTAGCAAGACTCAAACATTTTAATAAAAACCCATTGAGTCCATTTGTAATAACTTGAATCACAGGTCTTAAATTCGCGATCCCAATCATAAGAGAAGCCAAGCTTATCTAGCTGCGAACGGTAAGTTTTAATATTTTGATCTGTTGTAATCGCAGGATGTGTTCCCGTTTGAATGGCGTACTGTTCAGCTGGCAAACCAAAAGCATCATAGCCCATCGGATGAAGAACATTAAAGCCTTGCGATCTTTTATAGCGAGTATAAATATCTGAAGCGATATAACCCAACGGGTGACCAACGTGGAGACCAGCTCCGGAAGGATAAGGAAACATATCAAGGACGTAATACTTTGGCTTTGAAGTATCATTTGTGGTTTTAAAGGTTTTATTCTTTGCCCAATGCTTTTGCCACTTCGTTTCGATGTCTTGAAAATTGTAACTCATAACGCACCTGTTTATTTAGATTAGAGAATGGCGCTATTCTAACAAAGGAAGCTCGAGTCGACCATGATAAAAGGAAACTCCTCCTCTCAAAGGACATTAATTAGTGGCCTGCAGTGAAGGAGTTTTAATTAATTGATGTGATGAAGAACTTTGCGCTGACCATAATCACAGTGGCTGCAACTTGCGGTCTCTTTAATGACTAAGTGAGAAAAATCTGAATTGTGAAGAAAGAACAGTTTAAAGCCGCAGCGAGGACAATCCTCAACTAACTTCTTTACATTCTTGATGTCGCCAAAATATTTTTCAAAATACTCTATTTCAAAATCACTTTTAACGGCTGAAGATGAACTCACGACTCCCCCTTTTTCTGGTGAAGTCTCTTCGGCTCAATTTTAGAGGGGCTTAAGAAATTATTTCCGGCGCAAATTAGTCGGGAATCTCTGTTAAGACGTGATCGCCCGAAACCTCGACTGTGACTGGCTTTTTCGTGCCTAAATCAAAGAAAGTTAGGCTGTGGGCGACCAGAGGAAGATCGTAATGTTGTCCTCGATAAGGACCATATTCTACGTCTCCATATAGTGGACAATTTTTCATGGAAAAGTGTTTTCTAATTTGATGAGTTCTTCCTGTGTGCAAAAGAATTTCAACCAGGGCCCGATTGCCCTTTGTTTTTAAAATTTGATAATCGGTGCGAGCTTCTTTACCTTCGAGAGGAAGATCAATCGTGCCTTTTTTACCTAAACTCTCAATCTCACCTTCAATAATGGCGCGATAGATTTTGACGGTTTTATTTTCTGCAAACTGACGGGACAAATCTGTCGCCATTTTTTTGTTTGTTGCAACAACCATCACTCCACTCGCCTCGCGATCAAGTCGATGAATGAGAAAAGACTCTCGCTCTTTCTTTTCAACGTGGCGAAGGAGACTGATATGATCGCCATATTTTGTCCCTTGAGAAAGCACTCCTGCTGGTTTGAAATAGGCTATCCATCCTCTGCCTCTTTGCAATTCAGTGATTTCTATTTCCGGAACTGAGAGAATTTTTTCGTCGTAATAGAGTTCGACGATATCACCATTTCGAAGTTCGGCCGTGGCACGGCGAACACGAAAATTGCCTTTGCGCTTTTTCCCCTTAATCCAAACAGCTCCCTTGACCATCGCTTCTTTCAACTTGGCCTTGGACAGTCCACTTTTAAGTGCCAGAAAATCCACTAATTGGAGGGGGTCTCCTTTCACATAGGCGGCTTTAACGATCTTTTTCAACATAGACGGGGGTTTATCATGTCTCACCTTCTTTGCCTATCGACATTCTGCAAAAAGATGGCCGAAAAGGGCCAAATCGGGCAAACTCCGGCCATGAAAAACTCAACTGCTTTAATTCAGGCCAACGGCCTCACTAAACAATTTGTCAGCTATAAAAAAGAGGCCGGACTCAAAGGCACATTAAAAGGCTTTTTTAATCGAGAATCTGTCGTCAAAACGGCGGTTGGACAGTTTGATTTTGAAGTTCAAAAAGGCGAGATTATTGGGCTCTTAGGTCCTAACGGTGCCGGCAAAACAACCTTGATGAAAATGTTCACTGGAATTATTGTCCCAAGTGCTGGAGAGCTCAAAGTTTTAGGTCATAATCCTTGGGAGAGAAGCAAAGACTTTCGTAAAAAAATAGCCCTCGTGATGGGACAAAAATCTCAGTTGTGGTGGGACATTCCCGCCATGGACTCTTTTCTCTTGCTACAAAAATATTACGAAATCA
Source organism: Bdellovibrio sp. CG22_combo_CG10-13_8_21_14_all_39_27 (assembly GCA_002786715.1). GTDB lineage: Bacteria > Bdellovibrionota > Bacteriovoracia > Bacteriovoracales > Bacteriovoracaceae > 21-14-all-39-27. Next base: position 148,569 of record PCTW01000061.1, on the reverse strand, counting down.
ATGATCGCGATTTTAAGCAAAGAATAGATATGATGAGTGAGCTTCTCGATGTGAAGAAACTCATGCACATTCAAATTCGTCGCCTCTCACTTGGAGAAAGAATGAAGCTTGAATTGATGGCTTCACTTCTTCATTCTCCCGAAGTCTTATTCTTAGATGAGCCCACTATTGGTCTTGACCTCGTCGCCCAAGAAAATATTCGTCAGTTTATCATCAACTATCACAAACAAAACCAATGCTCGATCATCATCACCTCCCATTACATGGCCGATGTTCAGGCCCTCTGCCAGCGCTTAACACTTATCCTCGATGGGAAAAAAGGCTTCGATGGACCACTGACTCAGTTCGAAAAAATTCTGGGTAATGAAAAAGTTGTTAGCTTTACATTTGAAAAGGCGATTGATCCCCTCCTTCCACTTTGGAAAGGTTTGGACCCGAAATGGAATGAACTCAACAATCAAGTTGAACTTCGAATTCCAGAAAATGAACTCCGAAAAATATCAGGTCAAATCATTGAACAATTTCCAGTGATCGATTTTGCGACCGAGAAAATGCCCATAGAGCGAGTGATGAAAACGTTAATGAATAATCCAAAACTCTTAAGTGAGTATAATGCATGAACTCGATTCCCAAGTGGCTAGAAACTATTCGCATTTCGATCAGCAAAGTCATGGCTTATCGACTTAATTTTCTATTGCAGATAATTGGCCCGACATTAGTTTTCTTTTTCATCAAATATAATCTTTGGTCTTCCATCTACCAAGGGGACCGAACCATACTTATTAGTGGCTACACTTTAACCGCCATGCTTGCCTATCACACATGGGGATTAGTTGTTGAATTGTTAGCTTCAGGATTTACAGCGATGAATCTTTCTGAAGATATTCGTCTAGGTCGCATTTCGACCTATTTGATTTATCCTTTTAATTTCTGGGAATTCCACACGGCGAGCTTCATCGGATTTCAAATCACTCAGGTCTTTATTGCTCTCGTCACTTTTGGTGCCGTTGCTTTATCAGGACTCATCGAAGTTCCCATGTTCACATTATTAGTAAAGGGTTTTAGTTACACCTTATTTATCTCTTTTCTCTGGTTCGTGATGAATTATGGTATCGGGTTATTGGCCTTTTGGTTGGAAGATACTTGGATTTTAAAAGTCATTCTCATGGTTATTTCTTCTTTTCTCTCAGGTGCCATTCTACCCTTGGATCTGTTTCCTGCAGGCTTGGTTGAAGTATTAAAATGGACTCCCTTCCCCTATCTTTCTTATTACCCCATTAAAATTTTTATGGGGGTTGAACCTAATTATCTCTTTGCCATTGGAGTTATGACGGGTTGGATGGCGCTTATTACCTATTGTAATCATTTGGTTTGGAAAAAAGGTATGAAGCTTTATACGGCCGCAGGAATGTGATGATGAGAAACTACTGGGAAATTTATAAAAAATTTGTTTCGACATCGACAACTATGGCGATGAGCTTTCGCCTGCCCTTTGTTCTCCTGATTGTGATGGATCTCTGTTTTTATTTTACCTCCTTACTTACTATTGATTTTATTTTTAACCATATTCAACATATGGGTCCTTGGAATCGCGACCAGCTCATGTTCTTTATGGCCTTTATGCTTTTGCTGGATAATCTCCATATGACTTTTGTCTCTGAAAGTTTCTGGGAACTCTCCATGATGCTCAAAACAGGACAATTTGATTATGTGGTTTTACGACCAATGAATACGCTCTTCTCTACCTTCTTCCGATTTTTTAGACCTTCGACTATGCTCAATTTTCCGATTGCAGTGGGAGTGTTGATTCACTATGGGCTCAAAATTGGTTTGGCCCCTTCAGCATGGGCACTTCTCCCCGTTTTCGTGATCTTGTCTTTTATTTTACTTATTCAAGTTGAATTTATTATTACGACAAGTATGTTTTGGGTTATTGATGGCCTCGGAATTAATTTTCTAAGAATGCAATTTCAAAAGCTCGCTCGCTGGCCCAACTTTGTCTACGCATCAATGCCAAGAAGAGTGTTTACCTTAATCTTTCCAATTCTTGTTATAGGCTCAGCCCCTGTAAGTTTTTTGATTGATCAATCGAAATGGTATTGGCCTTTGGGACTTGTGACTTCCATTATTGTCTTAGGTTTTGTCTTAAGCTTTTTGTGGACAACTGGAATTCGACGATACGAATCAGCCTCTTCATAAAAAAAGGCCCGTTTAACGGGCCTTTAGTTGAAATCAATTTATTTTAAAATTATTGGTGACGTGGACGATCTCCACCGTTGTCGTCTACAACTGGATCACAAACCAAACGAGCAGCTTGTGAGAAGGCTCTCTTTTGAGCTTCTGTTAAGTTGTATGGAAGGCGATTACGAACTAATTCGACATCACAGTTTGCAGCACGTAGACGGTGAGTCATCATCAACAACTCTTGATATGTTTCAGCATCTTGATCGATTTGCTTACATTGTGACAAGTCTTGATTAGCACCTGCAAGATCACTATTCATACGTTGCTTCATTTCTTCTTGAGAGTCCAATTGATTGCGAATTTGAATTTCTCTTTCAGTCAACTCACTCATTGAAGGTTGTTGATTGCGTGAAACTGAAAGATTTTGTTCAGCAATGATCAAACTTGAACGCAATTGCTCAATTTGTCCAGGCAAGCGAGGAGCCTCAGATTGCATTTGAGAAATTTCTTGAGTTCTGTTTTTGATATTGTTATTTGCATTTTCGATGGCACGGATAGCATCTTTCAATTTTGCCTTTCTTCCCAATCTGTTAAATAGATTTGAATCGTCCACATCTTTTTGACGACGAATTCTTTCTTGCTCTAGTCCAGGCAATGCAGTTTGAGAAGCTATAATACTATTTTGGGCATCCACGATTAAACTTGGAATCTGCTTTAAGTATCTTTCTTTATTTTTGATATCATTACGTATTGAATCAACAGCACCTTGCAGCTTGCGATCTTCTGATTGACGAGCACTGATACGTGATCTTTGGTCATCCAATTGATTCATTAAAGGACGAATCACTTCGCCTTCAAAATTATTTAATTGCCGCGATAGATCTCTAACCGCTTCACCATAAGGGCGACAAACTTCAAATCGCTCTCCGCGGCGATGATCTCTTCTGTCTTGTGCAAAACTATTTGATGATAAGACTGTAGTAGCAAGGACCGCGAGGGCCACAATGTTCTTTGTTTTCATTTTATTCTCCGTTTTGTGGTGGACCCCTAAGAAGTACCATGTTTACAAAATATAATTAATGCACTGTGTAAATAAAATAGGACTTCACAAGCCTGTGGCAAACAGCTAGACATAAATAATGATTATGAAATGGCCAATTTATTGTCTCTTTTTGATAACTTGGCCTCTTTTTGGTCAAGTCAAATCATCCCTGAGTGGAGAGCTTCCTTTGATTGAAGCTGGAGCTGGGGCTGCTAGTTTTTCGATTCCAGACTATCCAGGCTCCGATCAAAGTAGCACTATCAGCCTTCCTTTTCCCACCGCCATTATAAGAGATGAGACTTTTCGGGTAGATGAAAATGGTGGAGCTCGCGGTCGCTTCTTTAAAAGTGAATACACAGAAATCAATCTCTCTTTTGGAGGGGCCCTTCCGGTTAAAAGCAAAAACAACCGTGCACGTTCTGGAATGAGCAATATCGATCCGCTCATTGAAGTCGGACCAGGTCTCATTATCACACTTATTAAGCCAAGCTCTATCAAGCAGAAACTTTCATTGAACATTCCAATTCGTCTTGGGCTTTCGACAGATTTTAAAAGTCTTGATTCCCGTGGCTTTGTCTTTAACCCCCTTTTGTTTTATTACCGTGAGAGCTTTTTGGTGAATGATCTCATTCTCTTTACATCTTTAGATGCACGTTGGACGACAGAACAATATCAAGATTATTTCTATGAGGTTGCACCTGAGTATGCCAAAAGCGGTAGAGATCAATACAATGCTCGTGGTGGATATTCAGGATCTTCAGCTTCGATTGGTCTCTCATATAGCTGGAGTCCCAAATGGACGACTTTCGCAGGCTTTCATTACTCCTACTATGATGGTGCAACTAATTGGGATTCGCCGTTGTTGATCAGCCGTCGCACCATCAGTTTTGGAGCGGGCTTCATCTGGTGGTTTTACCAAAGTGAAGCCCGAGGAGTTCGTTAAGAGTTCGGATTCTCTTTTAAGTAATCGTCAGAAACACTAAACTTACCTTTTGGCTGTTTGTCTAGGGCTGCTTTATAGTTCTCGTAATGTTCCTGTTCAACTTTTGCAAGAGCATTAAAAACTTTTGAAACTTTTTCTACTCGTTTTTGATCCCACTTGGCCTTGAAGATTTGAGCGTGCTCTTTACACTCTTCTGCTCCGTCCATAAATTCTTTAATCAAATGAGCATCAGCACCTTCTTCACGAGCGGTCTTGGCATATTGGGGATACATTTCTGTATATTCAAAATGCTCACCTTCAGAAGCCACTTTTAAACACTCTTCTGTTGTCATCAGTTCCATTGGATAGAGGTTTCTCAAATGCCCCTCAGCGTGACCTGTTTCATGACGGGCCGTCTCTTCAAAAAGCTTGGCCACATCTTCATCACCATTTTTACGAGCGATCTTCGCGAAATACATATACTTTTGATACGCCATAGACTCTCCAGCAAAAGCGGCTTCTAGGTTTTTCCAAGTCTTAATTTCTGGTTTTTTATTTGTCATAAATCCTCCGTTGGTTTCGATTTCTTAAATCACTTTACGCCCTTACCATGGATAAATAAAATCGATTATTGCTATACTGAAATAGATATTATCTATAGCGAACCCGACTATTCCACTCGTCTTCTTCTAAAAAAGCCTGATTTTACCGAAGAATTCACACATTCCTGACAATTTTCCCCGTTTGAATTGGCACAATAAAGTCACGTTGAATGGAATTATTCAACTATCCCTTTTCTTATCCCTGCACACAGGCCCGAGCAATCGGGCCCTTTTTTTAGCAAATTCTGCCCAGTCAAAAAAAGCTCAATTAAAATCAGCTAAAATAAAGAAGACTATTGGTGTGTGTAAAAGGAGTATTTGTGAAAATAATGATGACGATGTTATTTCTGTTTTTGGGACAAGCCTATGCCGGCGATATCACCTTGGATAACTTAACACAAGATGACGTTACGAAAATTTCAAAAGAATTTTCGGCCAACTTTGTCCATACCATTGTTGCACCTGCTAGCACTTACGGAAAAGTCTTTGGCTTTGAATTAGGAGTTGTCGGAGGGCTAACTAAAACACCCAATATCAATCGCATTTCAAAAACGTTTGATCCATCAGCTGATATAGAAATGATACCTCATGCAGGACTTGCCCTTGGAGTCAGTGTCCCTTTTGGAATAACTGGCGAGTTAAGCATGATTCCAAGTACAAAACTTGGAGACGTTACCCTTCAAAATACATCGTTTGCTCTGAAGTGGACTTTTACAGAGTTGACCAAGCTCCCGTTTGATATGGCGGTACGATTGCATGCAGGTTCAAGTGACCTCTCCTATGCCGATGTTGTTGATACTAACGTTAATGCCAACGTAAAATGGGAAACCAGTTCTAGTGGCGCTAATTTAGAGATTTCTAAAAAACTTCTTTTCTTTGAACCTTATTTTGGTTTCGGAACAGTAAGCACGGAAACAAAGATTGGGGTATCTGCTGCCACCAACGTCAACATCTTTACCTTCACAACTGCGCAATCCTACACTGCAAAAAATTCGGGAAGCCAAGTCTACGGAGGATTTAACCTGAATTTATTCATTCTTAAAATCGGAGCTGAAGCGAGTAGCGTTATGGGTGTTAGTAAATACGCTGGCAAAATTTCATTCTATTTCTAAAATGAGGCTCTTCATTGCAATATTATTAAATTGTGCCACTGATATAGTGGCACTTTTTTTGCGCGAAATATCGCCAAGTAATGGATTAGAAATCATTAGATCCAAGTTGCTTCCTTGGCATTGCCAAACGGTTTTGAAGCTTTATTCAAAAAAACTAAGGATCCACATTCAACAAAAAGATGAACCTGCGATCTACCTCTTTAATCATCAAGGAAGAGCTGACCTTATTATTCTTGGTTGCTTAGGATTTACTCATACACGCTTTTTTATTTCTCGTTCGACTTTGTGGCTACTACCTTTAACATTATTTATGAAAATCATTAAAGCCTTCTATCTCTCAGATCAGCAATATCCCAATAAGAGAAAAGCGGAGTTCACTAAAGCTTGTATCGAGCTTAAAAAATATCACGAGTCGGCGATCATTTCCCCAGAAGGTCGAAGAAGTGGTGAAAAGAATCTTCTGCCATTCAACAAAGGCGCCTTTTACTTGGCCAAGGAATTGAACTACCCAATCATTCAATTATTTATAGAATTTACTCCCGATGGATTTTCGATTTCAGAATTGGGCAGTATTAATATTGATCAAGTGAGACAGTTAAACATCGAAGAGTTGAGAGACCTCTCTCACGTGACTTATTCTAGAGCTTCCAATCCTTAGTTAAGCGCAAAAGATCCTCTTTTATTTTTGATGCCGTCATCCCTTTTGCCCTCATATCAACCAAAGAATAAACTCCTCTGCTTTTTGAAAGCTTCTCACCATTTTGATCACGCAAGAGAGGATGATGAAAAAATGTCACTTTTGAGAAGCCCATAGGATCAAACTGTGAGGCCAAATACTTTTGAAAACGACTTGTAGGTTCCAAGTCGGCGCCTCTAATGATGAGGTTTACTTTCATTTCAAGGTCATCGAGAACGCTTGCTAAGTGGTATGCCGGCCCATCATCTTTTCTCCATAAAATAACATCACCAAACTCTGTGAAAAGATCTTGGTCCTCAACCTTTATACGAAGTGAAGTTTTGCCGGGGACAAAGGATAAATTTAAATTGCGACAAGTCCCTTGATAGGGTTGATTTCCAATTTCTGATCTTGAGCAAGAACAAGCGTAAACTTTGTCACCAAGGGAGTTAACTTTTTCGAAGTATTTTTCCTTTTTTAAATTTTGAGAAAAATTATTCTTAAAATCAGTTAGATCATGAGGGCCATTATCCCAATCAAGTTCCAGAAAACGTAAAGATTCGAAGAGATGTTCTATATAAGAGTCCCTACTGCGTGTCCCATCACAATCATCAATACGAAGCCAAAGACTTCCTTTTTTTTCATGTATAATTTTATGAATAAAGTAAAAATTTGTGAGGTTACCTAAATGAAGAAAACCGGAAGGAGTTGGGGCCATTCGTGAGATCACTTTAGAACTCAAGAATTTTTCCTCCAAAGCCTCCAATGCTTAACCATTCACCATCCCACTCTATAGTGACTCTCATTTTGGGTTTTACCAAACTTGAAGCTTCTTTCAACAAGGGAGGTTTTATATAGAGCATACGAACATGACTCCATTCACTGATCTGTTCTCTAAGCTTTTTGAGACCATCGAGATCGCGATAAGCAACCACCACAATATTCTTAGCCTTTGAGCGAGCGTGCTTCATTTTCTTTAAAGTTGGTATACCAACGTCAATCCAATATTCAATCGCACTGGCCTCTTCCACGACGACGGCAGGTTCATCTCCTTCACAGACCTCAGAATAAAAACGGGCTCCATCTTTTTTATAAAGAAGATAGGCGAGAATTCTGCAGAGAAAAAATTCATTGGATTCTGATTGATGACGAGAAATTTTTATTTCAAATTCCTTCCCATTATATTCACCTTGAATGTCATAAAGCTTAGGCGCAGACAATTAAACTCCTTATGATTTCGAGGCATTGAACGCTTATACTTGCACCTTGTCAAGCTGTCTCAATTGCCAAACAGAGGCCTATTTGTTAGACCATGGAGAATCTTTTTAAAGGACTATCCATGAGCATTTCACCAATCTTCAATCCTGAGCTTTGGGATGAGATTTCTGGCTTCGATTTTACTGATATTACTTATCACAAGGCCCGTCATCAAGGAACGGTGAGAATCGCTATAAATCGTCCAGAAGTGCGTAATGCCTTTCGACCACATACCGTTGACGAACTCTATATCGCCCTTGAGCACGTTAAAACATTAAGTAATGTTGGAACTGTTTTACTCACTGGAAATGGTCCCTCTCCTAAGGATGGCGGATGGGCATTTTGCTCGGGTGGTGATCAAAGAATTCGTGGAAAAGATGGTTACAAATATGAAGGCGATGCTGGAAAAATAGATAAAGCAAAGTTAGGCAGACTTCATATTTTGGAAGTCCAAAGACAGATAAGATTTATGCCCAAAGTTGTCATTGCGGTAGTCCCCGGCTGGGCCGTTGGCGGAGGACATTCACTCCATGTTATTTGCGACCTCACATTGGCCTCTAAAGAACATGCCATTTTCAAGCAAACTGATCCTGACGTGGCCAGTTTTGATTCTGGCTATGGCTCTGCCTATCTTGCTCGCCAAGTTGGACAAAAATTTGCGCGTGAAATTTTCTTCGTGGGCAAAAACTATTCAGCAGAAGAGGCTTATCGCATGGGCATGGTTAATGCAGTTGTTCCTCATGTAGAACTTGAAAACGAGGCACTTGCTTGGGCGAAAGAAATAAATTCTAAATCTCCAACGGCCATTCGTATGCTTAAATTCGGATTCAACCTCATCGATGATGGCTTAGTAGGACAGCAAATGTTTGCTGGAGAAGCAACGAGATTGGCTTATGGTACAGAAGAAGCTCAAGAAGGCAGAGATGCTTTTCTTGAAAAAAGAGATCAGGATTATTCTCGTTTCCCATGGCACTACTAAAACAAATTTTAAATCAACTCAACATCGATTTAGAAGCCATTGAAAAGGATCTTATCAAAGGTCTACCAGAAACCTATGCTGGAGATCGATTACTACCAGAAGCTCTTTATACCAGTGAAGAAGACGCTGCAAATATTTTAGCTTCGCTCAACTTAAAACCAGGTGATCGAGTTGTTGATTTAGGCTGTGGTATTGGTTCGCTTGTCTTAACTGGTGCCCAAAATTATTCTGATATTACTTTTTGGGGGATTGAAGTTGTCGAAGAAAGGCTCCAAGTTGCGAGAGCATGTGCTCAAGAGTTAAAACTTAACAACCTAAAACTTATTCAAGGTCATTTAACTGAAGTGAACATTCCAAGGGCAGACGTTTATTTTATCTACTTGGCCACAGGAAAAACTTATTCACATTTGATCAATCAACTTTTAAGGGAATCTTCTTCTCGTGATTTTAAAATCGTGGCCATTGAATCCCATGGAGATCTTTTGCCTGACCTTCAATCCCGTTCATGGCTTAAGGTCATTCATTCCATCCCCTTAAAAAGCGAGCGCCACTCTCCTCGTGCTCTTATTTTTGAAAGCATCAATAATAACTATGAGTCTCAACTCAAAAGAAGCTTAATGCTCTTAGATCGCGATTTAAGAATTCATGGTGAATGCAACTGGACGGCTGAAGATCGTCATTTATGGGAACATGCCTTTACTCGAAATGATTGGAAATTTGTTTCTATCCATCGCTCACCCAAGATCGAACAGCTAAGCTGTCATCTTTGCGAATTTTCAACCTTTTCAACAATAAAATCCCCCGAAACTTCGGGGGATATCCCACTTAACAAAATACAAAAGATAATTTTAAAAGATTAGTTACAAGAAAAAGTATCGCTTCCATCTAGAGCACGTACGATTCCTCTCAAGTCGGTTAGAATGCTATTGCTAACTTCTAAAATCATTGAAGTTCCTGGAAGCTTATAAAAGCTATATGCTCTCGTTGTTTGATTATTTAATCTAATTGGTAAAAAAGCTCTTTGACGATTTCCACTTGAAAGAACTCTGACCTGTCTTAATTCTTGTCTTGCAACAACAAGAGTTAACTCGTGTCCTGTTCCTCTCATGCTGAAACAATCAACAAACTCAGTTGATGCAAAAGCAGTTGTACTTAAAGTCATCATCAATAGAACGACCATTTTCTTCACGTTAAACCCCTTATTTATAGATATGCTTGGACTTAGCACGTTCTCAAAAAAGGAACAATTCATCTGAAAAAAATACAGGTCGTTAGATGGTTTCACCGCTCATTTTAGGAAATTTAATTACCAATTTTTCATCTTTTATTTCAGAACTCATAGCTGCCTCATTGATACCTGGAGGTAGAGGGAACGAGCGCATAAAAGTAGAGCTCATCGAAGTTCCACCTTCATTGCGCTGGTACGTTCCCTGAATTGTCATTTGCCCATTTTGAACATTGAATTTGAGAGAGTCTTGATCGATATCTTTGAGATCAACTTCAAAATAAATAAACTCATGATCTTCACGGCTTTCTATTTCCCCAAGTTTTCCACCAAACCGATTGCCATACCAGTCATCAAAGCCTTGATCAAACTGCTTATCTCCATAAAGCTGGCGCATACGTTCTCGCAGTTTCTTCATATCATCAAAAGGATTCTGCGATTGATCAAAAAAATCGCTATCAAAAGCTCGATCAAAAAGATGATCCAATGTGTGGCCGTCTTGAAATTGATCGGAAGATGTCATCCTTTGAGCTTGTTGTGGATTTGAGGATCTCAGAATGAGAAATGTAGATACAGTGCCTATACTGGCACCGATAATGAAAGTGATGATTAAAGGGACGAACTTTTTCACAACATCCTCCGATCAGTTTTTTTCCTCTTTCCCAAGATAGCTCTATATTTAAGGGTGTGAAGGTTGATTCGCCATAGTTGACTAAGAATTGACATAAGATTGATATCAGTTTGACTTGACGTGAAAAGTCATAGGGATTTCATCAAATTATTTATTTAAAAAAGAATCTTTTAACTTTTTCAGTCTTGTTCTTTTATCATCGAAATTCATTACTTTGTTTGCGACGACCAATAAGGAATTGAGACGATCAAGATCAAGGCAATCTTCCATTGGAGGTAATTGATCTTTAAAGTTGAGTTCGCAGGCATCGATATGTTTAGTACTTTCGTTTTCTGTTCTCATTAAAGCGAGACCGTGACTTCGACAAATTGTTGGCCGCGATTCATAGATCGAACATCCACCATCATAAAGGAAAGCACACGGCTTAGATTCATTGGAAGTATAGCTTTTCCCTAAAGGTTGCTTGCTTTGCCATAAGTCTTTTAAAGATTTTTTTCTCTCTTCATCTAATGCATTAAACCAATCTTGAATTCGCACAACTTCGACTTGGGTAATGCTCAAGTCAACGTGACAGCATTGTGTGCAATTGATTTTACATTTCATTTTTTCAGGATATTTGGAAACAATCTTTTCAAAGAACTGATCAATATTTTGATGGAGTGACTCGACAGGGTTCTTCATAAGCTAAAACCTAAAAAAAAAGCCCGAAAATATCGGGCCTTAAAGATTTTAATTTTAAAACGAAATTACTGAGCCCCAACTTCTTCAGTTGTTGTATCAGGTCCAGCTTCTGCTGCAACTTCTTTTGGTGCAGGTGCTTTAATTAAGCCTTCAGCAAGTAAAACTTTCGTTTTCTCATCGCCATTGATCCAACGACCATTTTTATGCTTAACTCCGAAGCGTCCAGAGCGTTTTTTAATAATTGTGTAGGAGTCAGTTTTCTTAACCACTTCCATTTACTCCTCCGAAAGAGATACAAATAATGAATTCATAATAAACTTATAAACTCTTAATTTCAAATGGCTTTTTTAAAATATCACGTTTTAAGTCTTTGAAAGTTCGTTTACTACTCAGAGCATTAGCAAAAGTCCTCAGAAAAATCCTAACCAATTCGTTCAATTAAACAGAAAAAAATGGGTCCCCACCCTCCGTTATCTGGAAGCATATAGTAACCGAATGAGGCCTTCTCTATGTAAGGTGAATCAATGTCGATGAGGCGAACTCTCTCCCCTCTCTTGGCCAAAAGCTTTTCAATTATTTTTTCGTTTTCAAGAGGCGACAATGAACATGTCGAGTAAATAATCCTGCCACCGATTTTCACCACGTCGAGAGCACTGGCCAACATTGTCCATTGATCTTTTGATAAACGTTGTGTTCGGCCTTCACCCCATTCATTTAAATGCTTAGGCGATTCAAAAACATGACGTTCTGATGAGCATGGAGCATCGAGAAGTATTTTATCAAAAGCTTCTTTTTGATGTAGACACCAAGAGCTAGCATCATGACCAGTGATTTGAAGATCAATACTCTCTTTTAGTGGGTGGTGCTCGGCGAGAACACGTTTTAAGCGCTCTCTTCTGTCGCGTGAACGGTCGTTCGAAACAAGTTTTCCTTGATCCTTGAGTCTATTAAGAAGGATTAAACTTTTTCCGCCAGGAGCTGCACACAAATCCAAAACCTCATCACCTGGCTCTACTCCTAAATAGTGGGCAGCCAAACAACTGGCAGGATCCATCATGTAATGGGACCTATTTCCCTGCTCATCAGTGGCAACTTCCGGCCAAGTTCCACCACATTCTAAAAGGTGAATTTGAGGCCATAATTCCTTAGTTTTTATTGAGGACCAATCGATATTCCCCTCAAAATGAGGATTCTTGATAGCAGCGTAAGTCTTTGGACCTACTAGTGATTGCTTCAATTTTGGCCAACGCTCACCCCAAGCCTTAGAGTAGAATTCTTCGAATGCTTCCGCACCCCTAGCTTTTTTCCCCATCAACCTTCCCAGTACTTAACCAGTTTTATAAGACAAAAAAATGACAATTCTCCTAGATACCATTTTTTAAAAAGAGGTGTAAAATCACTTTAAGGAGGAGGGCAAAGGTAGCCCTTCAATTCGATGAAAATCCCCCCACATTCAATGAGTCTAAGACTGCAACAATTATACATGTTCCACGGAGGAATTATGAAAACACGTCTATTCTTATCTTTGTTACTTCTCGGTACTAGTTTTTCTTTTGCTTACGCGCAAGACGATCTTGAAAGCACAACTGAGGAAATTGTTGCTCCAACAACAACTCCAACTTCAGATTCTTCAATGGATAGTGAAATGCCAACTGATTCAAGTTCAATTTATATTCCTGAAGAAAGTAGTGAAGGCGGCGAATATTAAATTCAATACTATTTATTAAATGAGGCCCGCCTAAGCGGGCCTTTTTTTTTGTTATCTGACAGAGTTGGAGTATCATATAGCCAATGAATAAAATTCCAAAAAAAATAGGCCTCGTTTTAACTGGTGGTGGTGCGCGCGGTGCTTATCAAGCTGGCGCACTCAGTGCACTTTTTGAAATCTGTGCACGCAATAATTTAGAATGGCCGTTTAAGTATCTTTGCGGCACAAGTGCTGGTGGCATCAACGCTTGTTTTATTGCTTCTCGAGCGGGAAATCAAAACATGATGGCCCTGTCTCAAGAATTGCAGGATTTGTGGGGAGGTCTACATTCATCTCATGTTATGGATGTAAATCCGATGAATCTAACGACCAATGGTTTTCAATGGGTCAGATCTTTGTCTTTGGGTGGAGTGAAGACTAATAAGAAATCACTTTCATTATTAGACAATGCTCCTCTCAAAAAATTACTCAAAAAATATATCGATTTTAAAGATGTAAGACGTGCCATTGATGGGAACGTTTTTGAAGCCCTTTCTCTCTCCATGGTATGTTACTCAACAGGAATTTCTCAAACTTTTTTCATGGGACAAGAAAATCTTCCCCATTGGAGGAGAATTAAGCGAGAAGGCCTGCACTCTGAACTTACTCATGATCATATTATGGCCTCATCAGCAATTCCTTTGGTTTTTCCGTCGATTAAAATTGGCGCTAATTATTATGGCGACGGTTCATTGCGCGATTACACTCCTTTAAGTCCGGCCATCAAGTTAGGTGCAGATAAACTTCTTATCATGGGTGTTCGTAAGCGTGATCAGTGGGGCTACTATGATCCGAATCCTCCTACCCCAGCTAAAATCTTCTCCGTTATCTTAAACGGGATTCTCCTTGATGCACTGGACACTGATCTCGAAAGACTAGAGCGTATTAACCGTACTGTTTCTAAAATTCCTGAAGGAATGAGTGAGCTTCGAATCATTGAAAACCGAGTGATTACACCTTCTCGACTTCTCTCTACTATCGCAGAACAAGAGATTGATAGCCTGCCTAAGACCATTCGCTTTTTTATTAATGGTCTCGGAAACGCGCATGAAGCTTCTGACTTAATTAGCTATATTTTGTTCGAAGCCCCCTTTACCAAGAGATTATTGGAACTTGGACGCGAAGACGTTTTTGGTCAGGAATCAGATCTCCTTGAGTTCTTAACTACTTAAAGAGATTTAAAAAACTTCTCCTCTCTTCAAATATAATCCTTTAGAATGGTCTCATGAAAATTGGCATTTTATCTCGTAACTTTACACTCTACTCGACTTTGAGACTCTTTCAAGAATGTCAAAATCGTGGACATGAAACTCTCATTATTGATCCCTTGAGATGTTCTATCGATATAACGGCAAGCGTTCCTTGCATTTCATATAAAGGAGAAAAGCTCATCGATTACCATGCGATCGTACCTCGCATTGGTTCGAGCATTACCTTTTATGGAATGGCAGTTGTTCGTCAATTTGAAATGATGGGAGTCTATCCCCTCAATGAATCAAATGCTATTGGTCGTGCAAGAGATAAACTAAGATCACTTCAACTATTGGCCAATCAAAATATGCCAATGCCTAACACCGCATTTGCCCATGCCACTCAGCAAACAGAAGAGCTTATTGCTATGGTCGGAGGATCACCTGTGGTGGTTAAACTTCTAGAGGGCTCCCAAGGAGCAGGAGTTGTATTAGCCGAAACTAAAAAAGCGGCTGAAAGTGTGATTGAAGCTTTCAAGGCAGTAAATGCCAATTTTTTAGTTCAAGAATTTATTAAAGAAGCCTCGGGTTCAGATATTCGTTGCTTCGTCATCGGAGATAAAGTCGTAGCCTCTATGATGAGAGTGGCAAAAGAAGGAGACTTTCGTTCCAACCTTCATAGAGGTGGTAGCGCAATTCCTGTTGAGTTAACAGCTGAAGAGCATAAGATCGCTGTCAAAGCAGCAAAAGTCATGGGTCTCAATGTGGCAGGTGTAGACCTCATTCGTTCAGAGAGAGGACCTCTAATCATTGAAGTCAATTCTTCGCCAGGATTAGAAGGTATTGAGAAGGCCAGTGATGTCAATGTTGCGGGACTTATTGTTGAATACATTGAAAATAACGTCAGAGACAAAAGAGCAAAGGCCAAAGGGAGAGGCTAGAGCCAATTTTTTCTTTTAATTAACAAAAACATTCCAACGCCAATTAAAATCATAAGACACAGGACAATCAAAAATCCATATTGATATTGCAAAATAGGCATATGCTGAAAGTTCATACCGTAAATACCAGTTATGAAAGTTAAAGGCATGAAAATTGCGGTGAAAACAGTTAGAGTTCTCATGACTTCATTCATTCGAAACGAGTTCAATGATAACATCAGATCAAGAATTGAAGCAGAATGATCTCCTAAAGCTTTAATTTCATCATTGATCTTAGAAATATGGTCTCTTAGATCTTTAAAATAAGGCAAACTTTCGTCTTCGAAATAATCAGATTTTAATAAATCAGCAATCATATCTTTCAAAGGAAAGACTTCCAACTGTAGGTCATGGAGCTCAGATCTAAAATCGTGAATTTCTCGTACGCCTTCCATTGTTTGTTGCTTATCAATTGTACCTTCGAGCAATAACATTCTATCTTCGAGGCGTGAAAGTCCTAAAAAGCAATGATCGATAATTTGATCTAGTAAACGATAATAAAGAAAATCAGCATTTTCGTTTCGTGCTTTTGCTTTACCTGTTTTGAGTCTTTCCAGAAAACGTAAAAAGATTTCAGATTTATTTTCTTTAAAAGAAATCACCACATTATTTTTTAAGATAAGAGAAATTTGCTCGTAATTAATTTCATATTCTGAACGATTAAAATCAATCTTCTTTAAAACGGTGTAGAGATACTCATCCCCTTCTTCAAACTTAGGGCGTTGGTTGACATTCAAAATATCTTCAAGAGTTAGAACACTTATACCAAAATGATGACCAATCTTTTCAACAACGCTAGCATCATGAAGTCCATGGACTGATATCCAATGAACACTATTTGTGGGCAGTTCCATTAACTGTAAAGTTTCAGGGGAATAAAATTGTTCCTTAATATGCATTGAGCTATAAGAGATGACACGAATCTCAACAGGCACATCTGAATGAGTTCCCGTATATACAAGGGAGCCCGGATCATGATCAATTTTGCGTTGAATTTCTTGAGACATAATACCCCTTTTCGTTCAATCATATCGCGCCTAAGCTAGAGGTGCATTTTCTTTTTTAATTCACATTGCGTCATTAGCAATTTTCAAGGATGGCCTATGAAACTAAAACATTATATCCAAGGCGAATGGGTAACTCCAAACTCTCAAGGAACGGCCCTTTTAAATGCTTCAAACTCTGAAATTGTAGCCTATGCTTCAACTGAGGGGCTCAATTTTAAAAATATTCTTGATTACGCTCGCGAAACAGGTTCTCCTGCTTTACGTTCGATGACTTTTCACGAGCGCGCTCGCAAGCTCAAGCAATTAGCGCTTTATTTATTAGAGAGAAAAGAAAAATATTATCAACTCTCCTATGCCACTGGTGCTACTCGCATCGACAGTTGGATTGATATTGAAGGAGGTTGCGGAAATTTATTCACCTACTCTTCAAAAGGCAGACGTGAACTTCCTGATGATTACCTCGTTCTCGATGGCAAGCCTGAACCCATGGGAAAAATGGGGACATTCATGGGACATCATGTGCTCGTTCCTAAAGAAGGCGTCGCCATTCATATCAATGCTTTCAACTTTCCAGTTTGGGGCATGCTTGAAAAAATTGCTGTCAATTGGTTAGCGGGAGTTCCAGCCGTAGTAAAACCTGCAACCGCCACAAGTTATCTCACCAATGCAGTCGTTGAAGATATTATTGCTTCAGGCATTATGCCAAAAGGTTCACTTCAATTGATTTGTGGCAGTGCTGGAGACATGCTTGATCATGTCGGTATGCAAGATGTTGTGACTTTCACTGGCTCTGCCTCAACTGGTTTGAAACTCAAATCACATCCTCGAATTCTCTCCCAATCCGTTCCTTTTAATATGGAAGCCGATTCTCTCAATTGTTCTATTCTAGGACCTGATGCCATTCCTGGATCAGAAGACTTTGAAATTTTCATCAAAGAAGTAGCACGAGAAATCACCGTCAAGTCAGGACAGAAATGTACTGCCATAAGACGAACGATTATTCCTCGTCAGTTTGTTGAAGAAGTCACAAAAGCTCTTAGTGCCCGTCTTGGCAAAGTCACAATTGGTGACCCAAAAACTGAAGGTGTCAAAATGGGGCCCTTGGCTTCACTTGACCAACTCAAAGAAGTTAAAGAAAAAATTCAACAGCTCAAAACTTGTTGTGATGTCGTTTATCAAAATGAAGATTTTAAAGTGATGGGAGCTGACAAAAATAAAGGTGCTTTCATTGCGCCAACTCTCCTCTATTGTGATCAACCGCTTAAAAGTTTACTCGTTCACGAAGTCGAATGCTTTGGGCCGGTAACTACGTTAATGCCTTATAACGATACAGCAGAAGCTATACAACTGGCACGTATGGGCCAAGGCTCTTTAGTAGGATCAATTATTACAAGTGATAAGTCCTTTGCACGCCAAATGGTGATTGGTTGTGGTGCTTATCACGGAAGAATTCTCATCCTAAATAAAGACTGTGCGAAAGAATCGACAGGCCATGGTTCTCCCATGCCACAACTCGTTCACGGCGGACCAGGACGTGCTGGTGGAGGCGAAGAAATGGGTGGCATACGTGGAATCAAACATTATATGCAAAGAACGGCAATTCAAGGTCATCCGACCATGATCACGGCAGTCTCTCAAGTTTATCAAACTCACGCAGAACAATTCTCAACACTGGTTCATCCTTTCAAGAAGTATTTTGAACAACTCGAAATTGGAGAGACCCATACCACTCATAAAAGAACTGTGACTGAAGCCGATGTGGTGAATTTTGCCAATCTTTCATGGGATCATTTCTACGCGCATTGTGATGAAACTTCTCTCGAAGGAACACTCTTTGAAAAACGAGTGGCCCACGGTTATTTCATTATTTCTGCCGCAGCTGGACTCTTTGTTGAGCCGGCCAAGGGACCTGTTCTCGCCAATTATGGTCTGGATGAATTGCGTTTCATCAAACCTGTATATGTCGGAGCAACGATTGGTGTCCGCTTAACGGTAAAAGAAAAAATGGGACAAGACCCAAGAGAAAATGAAATTCCTCGCGGGGTCGTAAAATGGCAAGTCGATGTTTATGATGAAACTGGAGAAACAGTTGCCCTAGCAACGATTCTCACACTAGTAGCGAAGCAGCCTATAAATTAATAGCTTTGCGACGAAGTTTGTAATAGATAAAGTCGGATGCAATTTTGTCAGCAATATAAATGCTAAGCGCTTTGGCCAAGGCTTTTTTAGGGTTCGTGGCATCTCGACAAAGAATATTAAAGATAACCATTCCCACAGCAATACCTTTTGGTGTTCCAATGCTGTCATAGGCGCGATGAAAAAGATAACGATCAGTTCCCTTATCACCAGTGCGAATCCAATCTCCCGAATCTTTGTAATACATATCGAGTGAAATCGCTTCGATTAATTTCTCTCTTGTCTCTTCACTTGCAAGCATCTCTTCCAAGCTTGAAACTTCATTGAGTTGACTCAAATCTGTAATAACCTTTTGAACATCTCCATCCAAATCTTCAGACTCAAGTTCATTGAATAATTGTTCGAGCTTTTCACGAGCTTCCGGTTGAGCAACAATTTCATTCAAGCGTTCAACGGCATCGTCCTTGCTCACTCCAAAGAGTTCTGAATAAGCTTGTGCACTTAAGAAATCCAGTCCTGCAAATGTCGCGTATGACTTAACTGAGGTTGTAGCAAATCCACTTTGATTGTTGCCCAATATTTTAGCAAATGCGAAATTGAAAATAGAAGCAGTAACGATGTCGTAGCCCAAATTTCCGTACCATTTAGAATCTTTTTCTTTGTCCCAATTATTATAAAAATAGGAGCCTGAAGTAGAAACCAAACCAACTCCCATAAAAAATTTTGTTCCGTTTTTAGCGGCTTGTCGTTTAGCAAAGGTTTGCCCTTTTGAGCGACAGGAAAGAGATAAATTCTCATAGGTCTTCAAAGCTTTCATGACATTAATCTGTTTTTCACTCTCACTTAAACCCTGAAACTTGATCTCCAATTTTTTTTGGTATCCTTCAAACTTCTTCATTTTTTTATAGAAAGTGACGACTCTAGGATTTGATGAATCCCCTTTTAAAAAAGAAGCTCCTTCTCTTACCGCCAGCACCCTTTCCTTTGGTGCGAGCGTCGAAAAATAAGGAATCAATCTCCCTAAGACAACACTATCTCTTTCACTTTCATCAAGTTTCTTAAATTGAGCAAGAAGCTCATTCCATTCTCCAGCGGTTAAAAGAGATTCTTGACTGTTATTTCGATAGACCTCAAGAAACTCATCATCCAATTTGAATAATTCCGCGATTTGATCAACACTTATCTCTTTCTTGAAAAACTGAGCACTTTCATTATCAATCAACACCACTTTGGGAAAGCGATAGTCAAAATGAAATCTCTTACTTTTGGATAAATCTGGTAGAAGTTTCTCAAATTCTGCTTTGGTAAGTTTAAGCTCAGTCATTAACTGGGCCATTCCCTGCGCCAGTTGAGGAGACTCCCAAATATTTTGGGCAAACCAGGTCAGCATTGAAAGCTGGGCCCTTCGGCTCTGCCATTTCAGGCTTTGAACTTGCTTGCGAACCCATGTAAACGAGTTTTTCTTGCTAATCATATTTGATATTGTTTCGAAGCAATCCAGTTCAGAGGCAGGTCCGCGTCTTTGAACGGATAACGAACATGATGTGAGGCCAAGAATAATTGTTAACAATACAGCTTTAATCATTGCACTTAACTTATCGGTGAAAATCTCTCGATCAATAGAAACTGAGCAAATTGATCGTCTTTGTAAGTACAAGAATTCAAATATCTGATATAATTTAGTTAAATTACTATCAGGGAGGATAGATGAAAAAGCTTATATTCGCGTCTCTCATTGCCTTAAGTCTCATCACTCAAGCACAAGCCGGCATTTTAATTGAGCCTTATCTTGGCTATATTTTTAGTGCAGATACAAAAGAAACTGGTTCAGGATCTGGTTCTTTTGATTACAAATATGATTATTCAGGACTCAATTATGGTGGCCGCTTGGGCTACTCAACTTTTGGCCTGCAAATGGGTCTCGACTACAATATGGCCAGCTATGATTATGAAACTAACAACTCTACGACCAAATTAAAAGATGCTTATGACTTTAATGCTTTTGGCGCATTTGTTGGATTTAAGTTTCCTGTTCTTTTAAGAGTATGGGGCACATATTATTTCAACGCCGAACTCAAGGACAAAGATAGTGGAACCGGTGGTGTTTATACTCCATCAGGAACTAAATTCAATGGAAATGGTTTTGGTTTAGGCGCTGGCTTTACTGGCTTACCATTTGTAAATATCAATCTTGAATATCGCTCATTTACTTATGATGAAGCAACGACGAGCACTGGAACGAAACTTAATCTTCCCGATACCACTAACGGGGTTGGAAAACATAGTGCCAGTGAAATGATACTCAGCGTTTCAGTTCCCTTTGATATTATGTAAATCAATTACAAAGCCGCCGAAAGGCGGCTTTTTTTTATCAACCCCCTCTTGGAAAATTCTTCGAAACAGGCTAATCACTTATTCATGGAAAAATTCTCCGAAGATTTTATGACTATGCTAGAAGATCATCGCTTTTTTGTGAGAGATGATCTTTTGGATAAAACCGATCTTAATATCTTGTACCAAGAAGCTTTGCGCCGCCACAATCTCAAATTTTTTGAGCCTGCAAAGATAGGTCGAGGGGCAAATCAACAGAGAGAAATTAATGTGCGTGGAGATTGGACTTCTTGGATTGAAGAGGATGAGCCCAACAAATCGATCCAAAAATATCTTCAAATAATTGGTGAGCTTACTGACCAAATCAATAAAACATTCTTTGCAGGATTAAAACGTTTTGAATGCCATTTTAGTTTCTATCCCGCGGGTACCTATTACAAAAAACACGTCGACCAATTTCAAGGACATACTGCCAGACAATTGTCCTGCATTTTGTACCTCAACTTAGATTATAAAAAGGAAGACGGCGGAGAACTTGTTATTTACTCTCCATTGGATACAAAAAAAGAATTGATACGAGTTCCCCCTCTGGGAGGTCGATTCGTTTGCTTTTTGACCAAAGATCTTCATCATGAAGTTCTCTTGTGCCAAAAAGACCGCTTTGCTTTAACTGGCTGGGTCCGCAACGACTAACTTAAAGAGACTCGAGGGTGCTTCTCTATCCATTGATTCATCAAAACTTGCTGATAGCTATCGACGAAAAACCACATAGCAAAGAAAGTGGCGATCCCACAAGCAATCTCGATTTCAGGATAGCGCATTTTATAGAGCCGCTCATGAAGGGCCCTTGTCATTTTATACTCATGAAAAGCAAAATAGATTCCAAAAGTGACGATTGATAAAAAGATAAGTTTAAAAATCCCAAAGCGATCATCGTCTAACATTTCATTGGCATCCCAAATTTGTCTCACTTGAACCCAAAGATTAAACAACCCTCCTGTGATCAACGTCAGAAAAATATCCATCCAAATACTATGCTTTCTCATCTTTTACTCCTTATTAAGCCATTTCACAGTGTAAAGATCATGACGACGATCTTTTAAGTTTCTCACTGTCCCACTAACTCTAGACTCTAAAAGTGAATCAAGTCTTAGATCTGCGAAGGCCACCATTTCTACGTTGGGAGTGGTTTCTGCTGCGATACCATCTCTGGCAAAGGGAAAATCACATGGAGTAATAATACAACTTTGCCCATAATGAATATCCATATTGTGAACTTTAGGAAGATTTCCAACGTTTCCAGCGGTTACGACATAAATTTGGTTTTCAACAGCTCTTGCCTGACAGCAATAGCGAACACGAGAATGGCCATGTCTCTCTGAAGTTAAATAAGGAACAAAGAGAATGTTCATCCCTTGATCGACTAAGTGGCGAGTGAGTTCAGGAAATTCAGAGTCATAACAAATGAGAACTCCGATCGGACCACAGTCTGTTTCGATAACTTTAACTTTGTCACCACCTTGTGTATTCCACCAATAGGCTTCATCTGGAGTGACGTGTATTTTAGGTTGTTCATGGTATGAACCATCTCTTAAAAAAATCATAGAGATGTTCATGACCTTTCCATCGATAATCATAGGATGAGAGCCCGCAATGATATTGATGTTATACTTGAGGGCCAATCCTTGAAAGAGATCTTTAATCTTGTCAGTGTAAGAAGTCATTTTTTCAATGGCGATATGTGGAGGAACTTCATCATTGTCAATTGAAAGCAATTGCAAAGTAATATATTCAGGGAAAAGCACAAAGTCTGATTTGTACTCACTCGTAACTTCTACAAAATAACCCACGATGTTTGAAAATTCCTCGAATGATTCGATTTTTCGTTGAGCATATTGAACTGTTGCAACTCGAACTTTGTCGACATAAAGCTGACGAGATGATTTCACCATACTTTTTTCATCGATATATGCAGGATTCTTCCAAAGCAAATGAACAGCATAACCCATCGACTCTTTGTCATAAGGAAGATAGTTTTGGAAATACCCTAAAATTTCGAAACCATTTCTGAGCTGAAATCCCAATACAGGATCTTTTATTTTCTTTTGTTGAACCATTTCTAAATATTTATCAACGGTCCCCACTTCTTTCATTTTTTTATGGAGGTTAGGAATTCTTCCGGCAAAAGCGATTCCTTTCAAACGAAGATAGGCGGCAATCTTTTTTCTTTCATTATAAAAACGTTGCCCAATTTTATAACCTCGAATTTCAGGATCGACACACACTTCATATCCGTAGAGATAATCACCTTCAGGATCATGGGTTGACCCATAACCTCCCCCTGTAATTTCTCGCCAGGTATGAGGCTTTAAACATTTTTTGCCTGATATCCTGACTGATGCAGAGTAACCAACAATCGTATTATTAAACACGGCCACCATATGTCCTTCAGGATATGAATTAATTTGACCACGCAGCATATCTATGGGGTATGGCGGCATAACTGGATATACTTTTTCAACGAGCTTATAAATTCCTTCGAGATCCTCAACCGTAGCTGAGCGAATAATAAGTTTTGTATTTGGGCGTCTCTTTGTTGTAGTAACAACCATCGTTAGTATCTCCTCAAACTTTAAATTCAATAGACCATATCACTTTTAGTCTTAAGTTAAAAACCTATTAATCCTGTCGGAAATTATAACAGAAATAAAATTTAAAACAGGTTGTCGAAGTCAAACAATTTTAGTCATACTTTTCTCATCGCTAACACCTTCAAAAGGAATTGAATATGCAGATGATCAAATCTTTGGCCATAGTTCTCACTCTCTTAATGGGAGCTCGTTATGCTTTCGCTTCTGGCGAAAAAGTCATTTACGGTGACGACAATCGAGTAGACGTTTTTGAATCAACCAATCCAATGTTTGTAGAGCTCTCTCGTTCGACAGCAGCAATGATTGATCACTCAGAGCTCAATCTCATTCGCTCAGAAAACAAATATAAAATTAAGGGAGATTCTCTTCAAAACTCATTTGGAGTTTGTGCAAGCGAACCTTATGCAACTCAAATTGCAACTGCTATGTGTTCTGGTTTTTTAGTTGGACCAGATCTTCTTGTAACGGCCGGACATTGTATTCGCTCTCAAAATGACTGTGATCAGTATGCTTGGGTTTTTGACTACAAAATTGATCCTACTGCTCCAGAAGCTATCAATATGAAAGTTCCAGCAACCAGTGTTTATTCTTGTAAAGAAGTGATTGAGCGCAAACTTGATCGTTCGACACAAGATGATTTTGCACTTATCAGACTCGATCGTGCTGTTACTGACCGCTCGCCTCTAACTTACAGAAAGAATGACACGATTGCAGATGCCGCTCCACTTGTTGTCATTGGCCATCCATCTGGTCTTCCAACTAAAATTGCTGATGGTGCTAATGTACGCAACAACAATGACAAATATTACTTTGTTGCCAACCTCGATACTTATGGCGGTAATTCAGGCTCAGCTGTTTTCGATGCTGACAATGGAACAGTCGAAGGTATCCTCGTTCGTGGTGAAAATGATTTTGTTTCTAGAAATGGATGTAGAGTATCTAACGTATGCCCAAACACAGGCTGTCGTGGAGAAGATGTGACAAGAATCACAAATATTCAGTTTTTGAAAAATCTCTAAAATCTTTAATGCACTAAAAAAAAGGCCGCTTTAAGCGGCCTTTTTATTTAAACTTTATTTACAGTTTGCTTCAAGAGCTACAAATTCACTCCCTGTTTCCAGGTCCTGAATTTTATAAGTGAGGCGGTGATTTACAATTTCAGCAAAGACTAAAACCTGGTCACTCAATTTACCTTCAAATGAAAAGCAACCTTCACATTGGCCCTTTTTGAAATTGCTCAACTGAAGTTCAACACCAAGCTTGCTGTCAGCATCTGTTTGCCAAACTTTTGCCGCGGTCGCCGCTTGTGGAAGTGAAATAGCAATTCCCGATCCATCATTGAGGCAAAAATAATTGGCCTTAATACTCGTCATGGCAAAAGGTAAATCTTGGCCAAAAACTGACAAATTCAAGACCGCAATAAAGCTCACAATTAACGCTTTCATAGTAAGTTCTCCAATATAATTGCAGCTTCTTACCACCCTTAATAAGTCTTCGTAAATGACGCAAATCTCTTGTCATTTTGGGGCATTCCGTCATAAGCTAGGCCATGGTCAAAACCGATGACACCTTTTGGTGGGAAAACCTTTCTGACAGCGAACTCCTTAGCGTTCGCTTATGTGATCTTGAGCTTTCAATTGATAAAGCTCCTCATGTGTTAATGGCACTCAATAGATTAAATCGAGAGCTAGAACATAAGAAAATTTCCTTCCGGCCCTATGCTTGGATTAGCGATGAATGGTTCTCACCGGACAGCATGCCCGGAATTGCAATTCCATTTTACCTTCTTCATCCCAAGCTTATTCGATTAGAGAAAAGCTATATGGGAAATATCGAAGGACTTAAGCCTGAGCACTTTATAAAATTATTGAGACACGAAACAGGTCACGCAATTGAAAGTGCCTACCACACTCGAAAACATCCGCTCCGGATCGAGCTCTTTGGTCGAAGCGATATTCCCTATCCCTCAAAATATACTGCTAAGAAATACTCTAAAAACTATGTTAAACACTTAGAAGAAAATTACGCCCAATCACATCCAGATGAAGACTTTGCCGAAACTTTTGCAGTTTGGTTAGCTCCCGGTTCAAATTGGAAAGATCAATATGCCGGAACTAAAGCACTTGATAAATTGCTTGGCATGGATTCTTTAATGAAAGAAATTCAATTGCAACGGCCAATACTAACAAATCAACGCCGCCTTGAACCGATTGAAAAAGACAAGAGAACTCTTCGCGAATATTTTATGGCAAAAAAGAAGCGACTTTTAGCGAAATCGTTACTTAGTTCTAAATTCAATTTGAATAAACTATTTACTCCAGTCAAAGAGCATCCTCGTAGTCTTGAAGCCCACAATATTTTGCGACGTCATAAAAAAGAACTCATTGAAGCAGTTGCGCAAAAGACAAATCAGTATCACTATAATATTGAGCGCATGTTTAATCATTTAGTTAAAGATTGTAAGCAAAACAAGCTTCATCTTAAAGTGCGTGCAAGCGAGGCAAAAGTGAAGCTCGAAAAAGAACTTGTTCGAAATGCTAAAACCTATTTTGAAAAAGGTCATCATAGGATAGTCATGTGAAGCAATCCCGTGTTTTAGTTCTCGTCCATAGAGACTTAGTTCCACCAGACAACGTAAAACCTCAAGAAGTTGATAGAGATTCTACTGAATGGCTCACTGAATTTGATGTTATTTATACCCTTAGCAAAATTGGCCACGAAGTTAAAGTTCTTGGTGTTTTTTCGGATCTTATCGAAATCAAAAAAGCTGTTGATGATTTTAAACCCCATGTAGTTTTTAATCTGCTTGAAGAATTTGATGGTGAAGTACTTTTTGATCAAAATGTCGTGAGCTATTTACAGCTTTTAAGAGTACCCTACACTGGATGCAATCCAAGAGGGCTCATGCTTTGTCGTGACAAGGCCCTTTCAAAAAAAATTATCACTTATCATCGAGTTAAAAATCCAAAATTCTATGTCGGAGCAAAATCAAAAAGAGTAAAAAGACCCAAGCATTTAGATTTTCCATTAATTGTTAAATGCAATACTGAAGAAGCCTCCTTGGCCATTTCTCAAGCTTCCGTTGTTCACAACGAAGAAAAACTCATTGAAAGATTAGATTATATCAATCAAAAAATCGGCGTTGATGCCATTATTGAAGAATTTGTCGAAGGCCGGGAGCTCTATGTTGGCATTTTAGGAAATAATCGCCTTCAAGCACTTCCAGTATGGGAAATCGTCTATGATAATGCCCAAAAGCCTGAGAAAGAAATATATTCTCGAAATGCAAAATGGAATAAACGATATCGAGAGCGCAAAGGTATCGGTACAAAAAAAGCGGAGCTTTCTCCAGAAAAAGAGCATGAGATTCAAGAACTGTGCAAAAGAATATACCGAGCTTTAGGACTTAATGGATATGCTCGAATTGATCTTAGAATTTCTCCTGACGGTACTATTTATTTTCTAGAGGCAAACCCTAATCCTAATATTGCTTGGGATGATGAGTTTGCATTATCAGCGAAACATCTCAAAATTTCATATGAGGATTTACTTAATAAAATCCTCTCCATTGGGGCCAACAACTGAATTCTCTAATCAACATACTTTGGAGAGATGAGCACTATCTTGCTGTCGACAAACCCTCTGGACTCTTCGTTCATCCGTATAAAGCTGAAAGTCAAGAACGCGATACTTTAATGCGACGACTGAAGGAACAGACAGGTCTCTATTTATATCCCATGCACCGTCTCGATCGCCCTGTCTCTGGCATCGTTATTTTTGCTTTGAGTTCAGAAGCGGCAAGAGCATTACAAGAACATTGGACAGATCCCACAACAATTAAAGAATATATAACACTGGTTAGAGGTGTGCTTGATAGCCCTGGCCGATTTGATTTCGCTCTTACTGATGACAGTGGAATAAAAAGAGAAGCTGTTACCAATTACTGGCCATTGGCTTCTGTAAATGAATTGACCTTATGTAAAGTAAGAATAGATACTGGCCGAAAACACCAGATTAGAAGACATTTTGCTAGACGCTGCCACGGAGTTATTGGTGATACTGCCCATGGCAAAGGAAAAATAAACCAATTCTTTCGCGATCATTATCAACTCAATAGAATATTTCTCCACTGCCACTTCTTCAGTTTTCAACATCCTTTCACTCAGGAAATCATAAACATTGATTGCCCACTGCCAGAAGAATTAACAAACGTCTTACAGAAGCTTGGACTAGAGCAAAAAGAGTAAAGAGCGAAGGCATCATGCCTTCGCTCTTTATGAGGATAAGAAATCAAGGACATCACACTGAACTCTTAGTTACTCGCGCGGTCAGATTGAGTAACATGTGAGCCCAATAACCGATCCCAGAGACCCGTTTTCTTTTCACCTATTCCAATTTCCACTTTTTTAGGTTTCGCTAACTCCTTTTTTGGAATCGCTAATTGTAACACCCCATTCTCAAAGTGAGCTTCAATTGCTTCTACATCTACTTCCTCCGGTAAAGTGACTAATCTTTCGAATTTGCCATACTTGCGCTCGAAATGACCATTATCACTTCTTTCGCTTTTTCTTTCACCACTGACACTCAAACGCCCGTCGTGAACTTCGACTTTTATGTCTTCTTTCTTAACACCCGGAAGGTCGACACTAACGAAGTAAGCTTTTTCATTTTCATCAAGGTCAGCTGCTGGCAAGAAATCCCAAGCTTTTTCCTTTGGAATTTCAGGAGCACCATTTCTCAAAATACGATCGAAATCTCGGTCAAATTCTGCAAAAAGTTGAAATGGGTTATAAGCATTACGTCTAATCATTTCTCTTCTCATATATATCTCCTTTGTTAACTTCTATAACTGGCTACACACTTAAAATGGTAGCTTCAAAAAATTCGTCAAGGTCCGACAATGCAAAAAATCTTTAATTTTCGGGCCCTTGACACTTATTTTAATGATCCCACAGCATCGCCCTATTCAGAGGTCATCCTCTCTGTTAAAGTGAACAAATGAATATTACCGCTCTAGATTTTGTCTCTCAATTTGATCCTCAAGAACATGTTCTTCTCGATGTCAGAAGCGAGGGCGAATTTTATGACGGTCATCTTTCTCACGCTGTTAATATACCGATTTTGAATAATGAACATCGTCATCAGGTGGGACTTTGTTACAAAGAAAATGGTCAAGAGAATGCTATTAAGCTTGGTCATCAATTGGTAGATTCAATAAAGAATAAACTAGTAAAAAGCTGGTGTGACTTAGAAAGCTCAAAAAAAATGTTTGCTCATTGCTGGAGAGGTGGCTTGCGCTCTCAATTGGCTTCCCAGTGGATCAGAGAAAATAATCGCGAAGTAATTACCATTGAAGGTGGTTATAAAGCTGTAAGAAATAGACTCGCTCAACAATTTGAAAAGCAGTACCCTTTCATGGTTGTCACCGGGCTCACAGGCTGTGGAAAAACTCATTTCCTTCATTCACTTGAAGAAAATCTTTATATTGATTTAGAAGCGATTGCTCACCATCGTGGATCGGCCTTTGGGGTAATTCCTGGTGAACGTCCCATGCAGCAAACTTTTGAGAATGAACTTGCTTTCCAACTTTTTCATCAAGAAGGATTTTTTTTACTGGAAGATGAATCTCGAATGATTGGGGGATTGAAAATTCCTGATCCTTTTTTTATTCAAATGCAAAGTGCATCTTATTTAGTTCTCGATTCAACTTTAGAAGAGAGAATGGAATCAATTTACTTAGATTACATAGAAAAGAGTCAACTAGGGCCAGAATCTCTTGAACAGCAAATGCTCCATAGTCTTAACCGCATAAAAGTTCGTTTAGGAGGTGCTCGTTTTAAAGTTCTAGAAGATGTTATGAAAAGGGCCTTTTCATACAGTGACAAAAGTCTTCACATGGAATGGATAAAAGTTCTTTTAGAAAACTATTACGATCCATCATACTCAAAACGAATCGAGAAGATCAATGATCGTATCGTTTATCGTGGAAAGAGACAGGAGCTACATGAGTTCATCAGTAATCGTGCTCGCGGGAGCGGGCCACGCTAATATACAATGCCTGAAGATGATGGCGATGAAACCCCTTGAGGGCGTATCTGTCATTCTCATTTCGGACGGAGATGTCGCTCCTTATTCGGGCATGCTTCCCGGATATATGATGGGGCTATACACTGAAGAAGAAATTCATTTCAATCTTTGGAAATTAGCTTCTCAAGCTGGTGTTGTTTTTGTTCGTGATCGTATTACCCAAATAGATTCTGAAAACTGTATGGTTCGATTCGCAAGTGATAGGGCTCCTATACTTTACGATGTCCTATCCCTGAATATTGGAATCACCCCAAAGAGTGTCAATCAGATTATTGAATCAGAGCATGTCATTAAATTAAAGCCCATTTCAAAATTGCTGCCGAAATGGAATAGTGTTCTTGAGAAATTACCTTCACTTCCACCTCAAAGAATTGCGATTATTGGAGGAGGGCCAGCCGGTATTGAAACGACCTCTGCCATTATTTCAAAAATAAATTCTTTCAATCGAAATGATCAAGTCTCACTCATCCATAGTAATGAAAATCTTCTCACTGACTTCCCTCAAAAAGCTCAAGCCATTGTCATTCAGGAGATGCTTCAAAAAGGGGTTAAAGTATTAACAAAAACCCCAGTCACTAAAATTGATCATCAGAAAATTTATTCTCATGAAGAATTTGTTGGAGAATACGATTTTATTTTTTTGGCAACAGATGCGGAAGCTCCAGAAATCTTCAAACTTTCAAAGCTTCCCACCAATGAAACAGGATTTCTAAAAGTTAATGCGAAACTACAAGTCGATGAATTTCCAAATATATTTGGAGCTGGAGATTGTATCCATTTTTCGCCCTCTCCGCTTCCCAAAGCCGGAGTTTTTGCTGTCAGAGAAGGAATGGTACTTTCAAACAATATAAGAAAATTTGTCACAAAAAAATCTCAGTCGACGATTCTTGATTATATTCCGCAAAAAAACTTTTTAAAACTTATTCACCTTTCTTCGACTCGTATCTTGGCATCAAGAGGAAATTGGGCCATCGCTTCTTCACTTTTTTGGATTTGGAAAAAGTTTATCGATGTTCGTTTTATGAAACGATTTGGATCACTTCCCTTTGAGATGTCCGAATCAGAGCGGGATCATTCCATGGTAGTTAATACCTGTGGAGGATGTGGAGCCAAGATTTCCCAATCTCTTTTAAGTGAAGTCATTAGTCTTCTTCAATTATCTTTTTCCGATGTTATGCCGTTAACTCGTGAAGATTGCTATCCTCTACCTGTAAAAAAGAACGATAACTATATTAGCGTCGATGGTCTAAGAGCCTTTCTTCCAGACCCTATGTTGTTTGGACAAATATCGACTCTTCACGCTCTTTCTGACTTATGGGTCAGCGGTATTAAACCTGTTGCATTGACAGTCTCTGTAGGTCTAGCTCATCGGCGAGAAGCTCAACAGCGAAATTTTCTCCTTCAAGTCATGTCAGGCATTCTCAAAGTCTGCAAAGACAACAACATTCAAATGAGCAATGCTCACACCTTTGAAAATGCTGAAGATCATCTCTCTGTGACTGTCGTCGGCGAGAAACAAAGCTTAGTCTTAAGAAAGGATGGAGCGAAGCCTGGAGACCTTATTATCATGAATAAGAAGCTCGGCTCTGGTATCGCCCTCCAGGCGCTTATGAAAGGAGACTTAGGTTCTCATCAAGCCCATGATCTCATCTCTCAGATGACCACTCCTAATTTTATACCTGATGCACTTTTGGAAAAACTCCATTCAGCGACAGACGTGACAGGATTTGGATTCATTGGGCATCTTTACGAACTTCTTGAAGCGAGTGGTACATCTGCCCAAATTGATTTGAAGCAGGTTAATATTTTAGAAAAAACTCAAGATTTGATTGATCGCGATCACAGAAGCTTTCTAATTGATGAAAATAAAAAAAGCTTTTCCCCATATGTTAGTGATGATATTGCAGACGTGTACTACGATCCCCAAACCAATGGTCCTATCCTTGCGATTTTACCTGCGGATAAAAAAGAATTATTAGAAGAAGGATGGACTGTGATTGGAACAATTACTTCCCGATCACAGTCCCGATGGATTCAGATATCTTAAGCTGCTGCCAATACTGCTTTTTTACTTTTCTTATATCTTCTTGAAAACTCTCTAAAAGTAATCAACTCTCCTGATTCTTCGTCATAGATTTTCAAGAATGCACACGAAAGACTTTCCCAGAATGTTAGCACTTTCGCATTTTGAAAGAGCTCGTTTTCTTCATAGCATCTTTGAAGATTGTAATTAGGGATTTGGTGACTTAAATGGTGAATATGGTGAAATCCGATATTCCCTGTGCACCACTGAAAAACCTTTGGAAGCTTGTAATATGAGCAACCCTCTAAAGCTGCATCAACATAACTCCATTGAGCTCCCTTTCCCCAATAAACCTCTTCATACTGATGTTGAACATAAAACAACCAACATCCTAGACTTTGAGCAAAGATCAAGATCGGAGCCTGAATCAGAAGAAAATTCTTAAATCCAACCAGTGCCGACATACCAATGATGGCGACAACAATGAGAACATTGGTAATCTTAATTCCTTGTCTCTCTACTGGTCCGTCCGAGCTTAATGAAAAGCGATGGCGAATTTGAAAGATATATATTGGTCCAATAAAAAAAGTAATAAACGGATTTCGATAAACGCGATAAGAGAATCTCTCCCAGGCCGTCATATTTTGAAATTCTTCAGCAGTAACAGTCCAAACGTCTCCGTGACCTCTTTTATCTAAATTTCCAGAAGTATTGTGATGAGTGGCATGCTCTTTAGTCCATTGAGCATAAGGAGTACATGTTAAAACCCCGAGAAGTGTTCCGACAATATCTCTTACTTTTCTCGTTTTAAAAAACGTCCCATGCCCAAGATCATGCATGATAATAAAAACTCGTATAAAAAAGAAACTCGTAACAAGAGCTAATCCTACAGTCACAAAATAAGAATACGAGAGTGATTTGTAAGTCACGTACCACATGACAACAAGCGGTATGAGAGTGTTGAAAAGTTGAAACATACTTTTCTTGTTATCGATTTCAGTATAAGGCTTTACTATTTTTTGCCATGAAGCCTTTGTCGCTTTAGTATCTGATTGCATAAAAGTCCCCTTTTATCTTTGAGGCTCGATTGCACGAACCTGTCTTCTGATAATATTGTAGGGTGCAACTCATCATTTGTTTGTAAAAGAAGCGTAAAAGTCTCCATCTTTTCAATAAGTTAGCCTACATTGTAAAAAAGTATGACCTATTTTCAATAAGTTCCCTAAAGGCTATGTTGGGCCATGATTCAAAAACCAGAACTTCTTCTCCCAGTGGGCGACTATGAAAGTTGTTTAGCGGCGATCCATAACGGGGCCGATGCGATCTATATTGGCGTTCCTCATTTCAACGCAAGAGGAAGAACTAAAGATCATAGCTTTTCAGAGCTGAAAGAAATGATCGATCTTTGCCATCTTTATAATGTCAAAGTTCACCTGGCTTTTAATGTTCTTATTTTTGAAGAAGAGCTTGAGAGGGCTGCTGAACTTATTAAGAATCTTATTCCTCTTTCTCCCGATGCTTTTATTGTTCAGGATCTTGGTTTAGTAAAACTCATTCAATCAATTTGCCCAGAGCAAGAAATTCATGCTTCTACTCAAATGACAGTGACCAATCATGATGCCATTGAACTTCTCGAGGATTTGGGAATTAAGCGTTTTGTCTTAGGTAGAGAAAACTCTTTAGAAGAAATAAAAAAAATAAAGGCAAAGACAGATAAAGAATTAGAAGTTTTCGTCCACGGAGCTCTCTGTGTAGCTTACTCAGGACAATGTTTTACTTCTGAAAGCATTGGCGGACGCTCGGCCAATCGCGGGCAATGTGCACAAAGTTGCCGTTTTGAGTATGAGATGCTGGTTGATGGAGAAAAGTTTGATCTGAAAGATCGCAAACATATTGTGAGTCCTCAAGATCTCGCTGGGATTGAACAGATTCCAGAACTCGCGAATATTGGTGTCCACTCATTAAAAGTAGAAGGTCGACTCAAAGGTCCCGACTACGTGGCTTCAACTGCTCACTATTATCGCAAAGCTGTCGATCAAATCTCGTTTGATTACAAGAAAGGCGTAAGTGATATGGCCTTAAGTTACTCGAGAGGTTTTTATAGTGGCTGGCTCAATGGAGTTGATCATCAACGATTGGTCAATGGTCGATATAGCTCTCACCGCGGAATCAAAGTGGGTAAGATCATTCAAATTAAAAATAGAAACTTAGAAATTGAAAGTGATCAAAATCTTGAACCTGGAATGGGGATATATATTGATGGTGAAAAAGTTCAGGATGGATCTTCACTATATCAAGTTCAAAAGATTGGACCCCAAAACTATATTATAGGACTCGAAAAATCTTTTCCTGTTCAAAATATTTGTAAAGGTGATTCACTCTACTTGAATAGCGACCCTCAATTATCTAAAAAATGGCATAAGACAATTACTGACAGGAATTTAAAGAAGAGAATTCCTCTCCAAATTGAAATCGTTGCGAAACTTGGGCATCCCTTAACATTAAAGTATAGGGACGATCATCTCCAATGGAGAGAACTTAAGGCAGATTCAAAGCTTGAGAAGGCCCAAAAAACAATTGATATTACAGTCATAGAAAAAGAAATTAATTCTCTTTCTCAATCTGCCTATTCCATTCAAGAATTAGTTATTAAGAATGATGATCAATGCTTTATTTCCCAAAAAGAGCTAAAAGGTCTTCGCCAGAGGATGATTGAGGAATTAAATCTCTCTCGAACGCAGAGAATTCCGTTGATCATTAATGATTTGAGAGCAAGTGAATTAAAACATAAGCCTCAAGATTCTGAAATAGGCAGTCCAAGGTTAACCATTCTTTTGAGAAATAAAGATCAAGTAGATACACTCACCAAAGAACTCTCCCCTGATGAATGGGATCAAATGGCTTGGGTCTACCTCGATTTTGAATTTGGTCGCGATTATAAAGAAGCCTTAGAATTGCTGGAGGATTATCCGTGTCAAGTTGCTTTAGCGACTACGCGAATCCTCAAACCTGGTGAATACCATAATCTCAATCATCTCATTCGTTTGAATCCTGACGGTTTTTTAGTTCGAAATTTAGGAGCGCTTCAATACTTAAAAGAGCATGCGCCAGAGAAAAGTCTTATTGGTGATTACTCACTCAATGTTTCAAACTCTTTGACATCAGAATACTTATTTGGAAAGTCTCTACAGAGATTAACTCCAGGCTTAGATTTGAACGGACAGCAAGTGATGGATCTTATCCGAAATTCCTCGCAATCAGATTTTGAATTGATCCTCCATCACTACATGCCAAGCTTTCATATGGAACACTGTGTGTTTGCCGCTTTCTTGTCAAAAGGATCGAGCTTTAAAGATTGTGGTAAACCTTGTGAAAAGCATAAGCTTGAATTGAAGGATCAATTTGGCAATGCCCATTTTATAACTGCCGATCAAGAGTGCCGAAATACGATGTTCAATGCTCGCCCTCAATCTTCTTCTCAGTTGGTTGATCAAATGGTTGACCTTGGAGTCTCGCTCTTCCGCTACGAAGCCCTTGGAGAGAGCGATCAAGAATTGGTTTTTAAAGTTAGAAACTATTTGCAGTTTTTGGCCCAAGAACTTGAATCGGATGAACTCACTAGAAATATTGGTGTTCACGAAAAATATGGAATCGGTTCAGGACAATTGTTTGGTCAAGACCAGTATATCGATAGAAAAAAAGAACTCGTCTAGATAAAAATACATATTCATCTCTGGCCTGCATCATGAATATATTGTATGCAGTGATTCGAGAGGTTTATTTTTGGAGTACACATTATGAAATGGTTCGTTCTTTCTCTGCTTTTTGTTTGCCAATCCGTTATGGCCTTCAATGTTTTTACTCTTAATAGTCAACTCGACTCGAGTAAAACGACTGATGTCTACGTTGTCGGATATGGGCCAGAAATGGCGACTCTTTTTCTTCAAGCGGCAGTAACAAATGCCAAAAGACAAAATGAATTATTTCCAGAGAGACAACAATTGATTGTCTGGGCCTTGGATAATGGTGCTGAAAAAGATTTGGCGGTTTTACAAAGACAAAATTTTACGATCATTGATTCAAATTCAAATAAACTCACAATGACTAAACTTGTTCCAATTCTAAAGCAACTTACAAGTATCAGCTCATTTCATTTCTTTGGACATTCAAGTGCCTGGTTTGGACTTGGGTTGCAAGAAGGCAGCCGCTTTGATGATTCTTCTAGCAAAATCTCTTTTATGAAAGAGCTCTTCACTGAAGACGCTTATGCTATTTTTCACGGATGCAATACAGGATTTTTCTCAGCCCCTAAAATATCTGAAATATGGGAAATTCCCGTTCTTGGTTCTTTAACCAGCACTGATTTTCAAAGAGTCCATAACGATGGGCATTGGTATCATAACAATGAAGGACAATACCCTCATGGTGGTTGGTCAAACTCTAATGGCCTGTCTTTTGAAAACTCGAAATCATGCCAAAACATGAGCTGCTACAGAATGAAGCCAAACAACCACAGTTATACTGGGCACTGGGGTAGTTATGAAATTGGACTTCCCTTCATGAAAGTTTTTTGCAACTTTTCTAATCAAAAGGGAAATTGCTCTTTAGGAACTGTAAAGGCCTTGCTGAGTTACCCAACAGAAATTTACTCAAATAGCACACCTTCAAGAGAAGTCTTTCAAGCCATCGTGACTGACCTCCTTTGTCCTCGCCTTCCTAATTCAAATGCCAACAGCAATTGCACAAAAATCTTATCAGGTGAGACACCAAATGCTTCTTACTTCCTGGGTAATCAGCTCCTTTGTGATCTTAAAGGATGCACCTTTGAAGTTCGCAAGAAGATTACGATTCGCGGAACGCGCAGAGAATTCATTGGTAAAGATGCTGGAAATGAGACTTTATTAAGAGAGTATGCACTTTATCTTCAAGCATTTGACGCACCAGGCTCATTCTAAATTTGACCGTTTAAATTCATAAAGCTAGGCTTTCTTAACAGTTTTTTATTGAGAAAAAACCTTAAGGGAGCTGCTTCATGCTTTTAAGTCTTTTTATCGGACTCATGTCACAAGTCTGGTCCAATGAGCTCGTTCATTTGTCAGTCAATGAACTAAATATGACTAAGCAGGATCTTGTTCTTCAAGGAACTGCCAATGCTCGCAAAATTGAAGTCATACAAGATGATTTTGAAGTTCAAATAGATCCAGAACTGGGAACTCCTTTTATTGCCGATGTACGCTTGATTGATAACAAGCTTATGTTTAAAAACAATGCCATTAAATTTGCCGTTCCGCTCGATCAAGGAAATCCACTTAAAGGATTAGATTCAATTTCTTTAACTGATGCGACAGTAAATATCGATCAAGATCTCATCACTATCGACTCAGCTCATCTCGCAGTGGAACAAAACCAAAAGAAAGTTTCAATGCTACATGCTCGCTTAGAATGTGACCCTGAAGGACGATTCAGTACTGCCATTGATGACGTTTGTTTTAAAAAGGCCCGCATTCAATCGAGAGACAAAGATCGCTCTCCTACGGTTAATATGGAATATCAAGATGCCATAAGCTCTGTAAAAATTAAGATGAATGAAATGGGATTAAGTGAAGAAGTTCTTCTCGCTGACCTTTCTTCGATTATTGGGCAATATAAGGATGGGGTTTATAACCTTCAAGGAGCCATGTTCAAATGCCATCGTGCTCTTGAGATGCTGACTCCCTTTGATCTCGAAGCCTTTCTGCAGAATTGTTTAGTGGCTTCTGAAATTGAAGTTAATCAATTTCATGCCAACGTCAGCGGTATCAATACTCAAATAGATAGGCCAAAATTTGTTTTAACCAGCGACGAGTATCAAGTGAACTCAGATCATTTAAGCTTTAAAACAGAAGAAGAGACTTCAAATGTAGAAGAACTTGATTTGAACTGTTTCAAGCTTCCGGTTGATTGGACACAAATCAATCACTATCACCTTATCAAAGGTTGCTTAGTCAGACTCGATTCTACTGTCAAAGAAATTGTTCCTACTGTTCAAAGCATTATCATCCAAAATGGTGAGAAGGTTAATGTTTCTAAAATTAGCGACATTAATGTTCAAGTTCGAAACGGACAAATGAGTCTGACAGGTAAAATCAAAGTTTGGTTTAGACTCAATTTTAAACTTGAAGCGGAAGTTTCACTTGATGAGCAAAAAGGAGAAATCCTTTTTTACTTAAAGAATACTCGAGTAGCTGGAATGAATGCCAAAGATCTTGCCCTGAACTTAATTAAGAAGTTTATTTCTGGCACTGCAATTAGAATCGACGGCGACAAAATCTATATTACGATTTAATTGTTTTATACTGTGGGCAAGTTGTTAAGTGGTCGTTAACCATTCCAACAGCTTGCATATAGGCATAGATGATAGTCGAACCAACAAAAGTGAAACCTTTCTTCTTTAGCTCTTTGCTGATTTGATCTGATAATTCATTTTTAATTGTTATCTGCTTTAGGGTCTTAATCTTATTTTGAATCGGTTTATGATCAATTCTATCCCATAAAAAAGAAACTAAATCCTCTCCCTGTTTTTTCATTTCACAATAAGCCAGAGCATTTTTTCTAAAGCCATAAACCTTTAATCGGTTGCGGACAATTTTGGGATTCAGTAAAATTTTTTCAAGTTGGGCGTCTGTCATCTTTGCCATTTTTTTGAAATCAAAATGATGAAACAATTTTCGATAATCTTCTCTCTTATTGAGAATCGTCTCCCACGACAGTCCCGCTTGAGCTCCTTCTAAACAGAGCATTTCAAACAAATGAGTTTCATCAAAGGATGGTTTTCCCCATTCCTCATCGTGGTACTTTATATAAAGGGGATTACTCGGCTTGGCCCAAGGACAGCGCTCACTCATATCTCTTACTCTTGATAATTATTAATATAAGCTTCCATCAGCTTAACCGCTTCCATATCGGCCATCTTATAACCAAAGGGAGGCATTGGACGGTGTGTACGATCTCCCAATCGAATCAGAGCTGCTGAGAGGTCAGGTCGATTCGGTTTAAATCGAAAGCTATTCATAGGATCTTGATTTGGAATTTGATAAAAAGTCGTGTGTTGATTAATACCTGTCATAAAAACAGGCTGCTTTTTAACATCAGTCTGCTGGCTTTTGAAATTCATCAGAAAACCAGTTCTTTCGCTTAAACCCCCAGGACGGTGACAGCTCGAACAATTCCCTACCATGTATCCAAATACTGTTTTTTGTAAGGGATTAGCGGCATCGTCTGGCATTTCAGGCCAAACGCTTGGATTATGAGTCATCATCTTTTCTTGAACCATATCCGCTAATGTAATCATATCTTTCTTGAGAATATCTTGATGAGGAGCTTGTGGGTCTCTAATTGGAGATAGTTGCAAGGCTTGAAAACTTTGAACAGGGCGATTATCAAATCCATGGCAACCGATACATTGTCTTTTACTAGGAATGTCATAAGTAGTTGTTGGATTAATTTGATAAACGTCACCCAATCCACTGTCAGGGACGAGATCAGCATCAGTCTGATCTTGGTTCCAATGGAAACTATAATATTGCCATTGGCCTTGTGGATTTTTTTCAATTAATCGAGTTTCAACTTTGAAAACACTTCCGTCTGCTTGCGCAAAGGCAAACTCTTTCCACAGCTTTGTTCCATTGGGAAAAACCCAACGATCCATATTACTCGTATCTATTTTTGTCCCAGGAGGTAATGAGATCCAGCGATTTTTGACAGCTCCATCTGTCCACAAAGGATACTGAGGTGAATAATGGCGATTTTCGCTAGCAACTGTATAAGTTTGAATATCAGAATAAAGCCCTGTATCCGACAAACGATCATAAGAGAAAGCATTGAATGATACCAATATAGATATGATCGCCAGAAGTTTCATCATCATTTTCTCCCTACACGTATATTTTTGAATCATGGCCAGACAACAAAGCCTTGGCCATGACATTCATCAGACTTTTTAAGACTATGGACGAGAGAGTGCTCTTTCAACTTCACGGAAATTATTATTTACACATGAAACAAAAAAGAAATCGAGTTCGTCATTACGAAAGTTTGAACAGTGTTGTAAAAAGATATTTTGCTCTCTTAAAGCTTGCTCCGCTGTTCTAAAGTTGCTGTTGATACAGCTAACAAAGAAATAATCCACTTGCGAGCCAAAGTTTGAACAGTAACTAAAGAATGTTGGAGCTTCTAATTCACGATCAATAGAATTGAAATTGCTGTTTACACATGAAGAAAATGAAAAGCTTACCGGATTATTTGGCATACTGTAGTTTGAACAATATTGAAGAAACACCGCATGAGCGTTGAAACTTAACATTAAACCAATGAGTGAAAATAAAACTCTTTTCATAATAGACCCCTCCATAAAATTAACTTACGAAAAGACTAGACTTTGCTAAGGCAAATGGCAATAAAACGCGTCGCAACATTGTGTCATAATTAAGTAAAACTGATAGCATCGCCTCATGAATCAAGGTTTATTGCTCGCAGCCAGTGCCTATATTTTCTGGGGTCTGATCCCACTCTATTGGAAACAACTTCCAGTAGCTTCACCTTGGGAAATGCTGGTGATGAGAATAATCTGGGGGCTCCCCATTGTTGCAGCTTGGATGCTTTTAAGCGGCCAATCTACCCAACTCAAAAAAGTCTTTAAGGAATTTCATACACTCAAATGGTTGTTGGCCTCAACCACGTTGATTGCCATCAACTGGTTTACCTTTGTCTGGGCCGTTTTTAATAATCACTTACTCGAATCGGCCCTGGGTTATTATATCAATCCCCTCTTTAATGTTTTGCTCGGCACAGTTTTTCTTCAAGAAAAACTGCGCAAACCGCAGTGGACTTCTGTCTTTATGGCAACCATCGGTGTTGTGGTTTTAGGTTTTGGAGAATGGCACCGCTCTCTCATCGCTTTCACCCTGGCCATGACCTTTGCCCTTTACGGCTTCTGCCGCAAAAAAGCCCAAATTCCCTCTCAAGTTGGTGTCACTTTTGAACTTGGAATTTTGTTTATTCCTTCAGTTTTAGGGTTGATTTATTTAAATCAAAATCAAATGCTCACCTTTTCTCATGCCCAATTAGGAACTCAATTTAATTTGGCCCTAGCGGGTCCCATCACCATCTTTCCGCTCGTACTTTTTTCTTTTGCCATCGCCAAACTTAAACTTTCTACCATGGGAATTATTCAATATATA
The DNA here is from genome assembly GCA_002786715.1 of Bdellovibrio sp. CG22_combo_CG10-13_8_21_14_all_39_27. Lineage (GTDB taxonomy): Bacteria > Bdellovibrionota > Bacteriovoracia > Bacteriovoracales > Bacteriovoracaceae > 21-14-all-39-27. The sequence continues at coordinate 107,888 of PCTW01000061.1, read as the reverse complement.
ACGCCCACACTTCATTTTGCTTTAGGCTATTGGCTTTACAAAGAACAGCTCGATCCCCAAAGACTTGCAGCCTTCGCTCTCATTTGGCCAGCTGTCGCCCTCTACCTTAGTGACGAAATTTATTATCAAAAAAACAAGAAAGGAAAAGCTCTTTTATGGAAAGCGTAGCACTCAATGTTTTAGGACTTCCGATGGATGTCTGTTGTGAAAGCCCACTCACTGGCTTTTACCGAGATGGACTTTGTCGAACCGATACAGAAGATCAAGGACGTCACATTGTTTGCTGTGAAATGACTGAAGAATTTTTGGCCTTCTCAAAAGCGGCAGGAAATGATTTATCAACACCAATGCCAATGTACCAATTTCCAGGTCTCTTACCAGGAGATCATTGGTGCTTATGCGCTCTGAGATGGGTTGAGGCATTAGAACAAAATAAAGCCCCAAAAATATTCTTGAAAAGAACTCATCGAAAGATTCTTCAATTTGTCACAATTGATGTTTTAAAAAAATATGCTTTAGATCTTTAAAGAACTTTGGTCAGCCAAGGATTGATGACTTCAGCAAAAAGATAAGTCATTAGCGAGAAAGTAACTAACAGTAGAAGAGCATAGCTCAGCATTGAATCATTTTCTTCGCTATTTGTTGTTGCCGTAGCAATTAGAGCTTGAGATTTTGTCAGTTTAGACATAAGTCCCTCCACTCTTAGATTTTATCACAGATCCTCAAAGAACTGACTTAAATCACCTTTCATTTAATGATTTAAGTCACTGGATTTTGGTCAGTCATCAAAAAGAATGGCTTCCAACTCATCCAACCCCTCTTCTAATCTCTCCGCTAACCACAAGGGAACGCTTTCACAAACGGCATTATAAACTTGTTGATAGTACCAAAATTGTTCTTCTGGCGGAGCACTAAAACGCTCCCAGACCTCGTCACCAATATCGTCTAAATCGCGCAATAACGAAGTGAGGTTATGCCATTTATCACAAGCACTAACCAGTAGTGTTTGTTCATCTGCTTTAGAAAGATTTTCCAAATAGGCCAATTTTCTTTTCTTCCAAGCAGGCTTTGGAAAAGTGGTAGCATCACTTAAACATAGAACTCTGTCCGCGATAGCTGCTCCAAACTTATCCCTTAAAATTTGATGCGTGATCACACCATTGCTGTCTTCAATAACGTCATGGAGTAAAGCCACTATTGCCGTATCTTCATCCCCACCAAGCTCCATCGCTAAAGCAGATACTGCCATCACATGGGAAATGTAGGGAATTTCTGACCCTTTTCTGGTTTGAGAAGAGTGCGTTTCTAGTGCTAACTCGAGGGCCTGTTGAAAACGTTTAGACATAAAATGATCCTTATTAAGCTTTTAATTCCTAAATTAGTGAATATTCATAACAAATTACCCCCTAATCTAGCACTACAGCTCTCTTCAAAGATATTATTTCTTGAATTTTTCTGCTAAAATTTCGCCGATGGAATGGATATTAAAATACATGTCTTGGGTTGCAGTGATTTCTTTATCTTTAGGATATTGGACGCAAGTCTATCGAATTCACCTTCACAAAGAAGTTCGAGATTTGGCCTTGCCCAGTTATGTGCTCATGAGTATCGGTTTCGCCATTCTTTTTTTTCAAGCAGTAAAGGATGAATCGACCATTTTTATCGCTAAGCAAATAGCAGTATTTGTACCGGTTACCATCATTATTTTTCAAATCATTATTCACAGAAAAGACAAATGGCATGATAGTCATAACCCTGAGTGCCTCTCTTGCAAAGAAGAACTCGAAATGACTTGGAAAATCTGTCCTTATTGCGGAACAGATGCCCCAGAATTTGTTCTTCTTCCTGAATTCCAAAAAACACTTGATGAAAAAAAACAATCTCAAAAACAACAAGATTAAAACCTTTTTTATCGACCTCCCTTCTCTAGATGAAGATATTCTAAAGCTGATTTTCAACTTTTTGACGACTCAACGACATATTCAAATTTCAGAAAAAGATTGCATGCAATTAAAGTATGTAATGAAGAACGGACAAATTCATGTTGATGTTCCGGTCGATATTCTCAAGCGGAAAGCAATTATTACCAAAATCAACTTTGAGTTATCTTCCGAAACCGTGTTGTACGAAGACGATGGTATTATTGTGGTCAATAAGCCAAGTGGACTTCCATCTCAAGCAACACTTGATCCCACCAGAGATCATCTTTATGCTGCCGTACAGAGATGGGTAAAGAAAGAAGCTTTTTTACATCATCGACTTGATTTCGAAACTTCGGGACTTGTTCTCTTTTCAAAGAAGCGCTCTCTCAACAAAGATATTGGGGATATGTTTCAATACAAAACAATTCAAAAGACATATATGGCGATTGTTGCGCCAATGCCACGAGAAAAAACGACTCAGTTTGTGGTCGAAAACAACCTTGCTAAAATGAATCAAAAAATACTCAAAATACATTCCGTAAAGAGTGGCGGAGACCACGCCAAAACGGAGTTTGAGTTTTTGCAAAGCAATCAACAGGCAGGTCTCATTAAGGCCAGTCCCCTTACTGGGAGGACTCATCAAATCAGGGTTCATCTATCTGAGTATGGTTGCCCAATTGTGGGTGATATCCTTTATGGAGGAATCCCAATTAATCCCCAAAGAACCATGCTTCACGCCTTTCAATTAGAATTTACTCACCCCATATCACATGAACTGATGTCCATCACAGCTCCCCCTCCTACTGATTTTGCTCATTGCTTGCAGCAGTTTGGTTTGCGAAATGTTTGACAATTTTCTATAGAGTTGACCAATACTCGGATTCCTTGGGAGACTTTGCTATGGAAAACTATGCAATACACTGGTTTCGTCGAGATCTTCGAATTAGCGGCAACATGGCGCTCGCCCAATCTTGGAAGGATTTTGATGGTAAGGTATTAGGATTTTTTTGTTTCGATAAAAAATTTTTATCCCGTAGCGATTTTTCAATTAATCGTTTTCAACTTTTTCTCAATCGACTAAAAGAACTCAAGCTCGAATTACAAGCGTCAGGAGGAGATCTTCTTGTCTTGGACGTCGACCCTGAAGAAGCTTTTCAAGAGCTCTTTAAATCTTTAGATCATTTACCTAAACTCATTACTTTTAATCGCGATTATGAACCATTTGCTCGAGAACGCGATCAGAATCTGACAGTGCTCTTTCAACAATTTGGCATCGAAGTTAAAACATATAGAGATCACCTCATCATTGAGCCCCATGAACTCAGCAAAGATGGCAAAAATGATGAAGGCTACCAAGTCTTTACTCCCTTTTCCCGAAAGTGGAATAGATTGATGGAGCTCAAGGATTTTGCTCAAAGAATTAGACTTCAAAAACAAGGGCTCACACTTCTCAAGGAACAAAGTCAGAATAATTTTCGCCCATTATTTAACTTAACTTGGAAGAACCTTTTCAAAGACAAAAAAACGCTACCTGAAGACAGCCTCGAAACCTATATCTTAAAAAATCATCAAAAAGTTTCAATAGAAATTCCCGATGTCTCTGCAAAAAGTTTATATCGTTCGTTAGAATCTTTTAAAAATAAAATTGAAGATTATCGACATGCCAGAGATATTCCCAGCTTATTAGGAACTTCTCGTTTTTCACTTTATTTAAAGAATGGAAGTCTTACGACCTCTCAAATTATTCAATTCCTCAATTTGAGCCCATATGAAAAGGCCATAACATCTTCTCAAAAGTTTTTAAGTGAGATCATATGGAGAGAATTTTATTATCATATCCTTTTTAGGCATCCGAGGATTGAAAACGAGTCATTTAATACTAAGTACAGAGATATCAAATGGGAAAATGACACTTTCCTTTTTGAAGCTTGGAAAAATGGGATGACTGGTTTTCCCATTGTTGATGCGGGGATGAGAGAACTCAAACAAACGGGCTGGATGCACAATCGCGTAAGAATGATTGTGGCCTCTTTTCTAACCAAAGACCTGCTCATTGATTGGAAGTGGGGAGAAGCCTATTTTATGGAAACTTTACTTGACGGTGACCTCGCCCCTAACAATGGCGGCTGGCAATGGGCTGCTTCAACAGGGTGTGATCCACAACCCTATTTCAGAATTTTTAATCCTTGGTCTCAAAGCTTAAAATTTGATCCCGAGGGTAGTTATATCAAAAAATATATTCCTGAATTGAAAGATGTACCTGCAAAAAATCTTCATGAACCGCTTACTGTTAAAAATTATCCCAGACCGATTGTAGATCATTCGATGCAAAGACTTAAAGCTCTTAAACTTTATAACGCCAAAAATTAAGCCGCTTGCTTAATCTCAGCTTGCTCTACTTCAACTTCTAACATTTTCCTCTTAATAACGAGATTCATAATTGTCGTAAGGTTTACTATATTCATGAGATGATCGTTGATATAAATGGTCCCTAAAAAATAAGGATTATTATAGTTTTCACTACTAATCACCTGAGCTGTTTTTGAAATCTCAAGTATATCAGTTACAATAAGCCCAATTGAACGATCACTACGATTAGCAACAATCACACTATAGGTCGCATTGACATCGACTAAGGAACGTAGATTTTTTGGATCAGTCTGCCCACTTTCATCAATCAACTGCTCCATAAAACACAATGGCATGGCCTTTCCACGATATTTAATCAACGCTTTATTGCCGCTAAACTCAATTTCATTCCCATGCACTTCTTCTAATCGAAACACATCTTGAAGAGGGATCACAAAATTTGCTCTTTCATTTAATGAGAAATGAAGAAATTCTGATTCAAGACTTGTATCAACTGCTTGGTTGCGTTCCATATCGTATTCACTTTCATCACTGGTTTCAATATTGTATTTTTTAGCAATACCTTTTACATTGAGGATCATTGCGAGCTCGCCTTCCCCAATAAATGTTGCCCCTAAATATGTATCGACTTGCTTAATCATTTTACTCATTGGCTTAACCACAACTTCTTCTATATCTTCGATTAAATCGACAACGAGACCAAACTTAAACCCTTCATCCTTTACAATGACAATGCTCAAATCATCATCTTTTTTAACTGTTTTGCCATTGAGAAGTTCTGAGAGATAAAGAATGGGGACAAGCTCTCCATGATGGCTAAGAATTTGTTTGCCCTCGATTTCATGTAAGATGTCCTCACTATCATTTTTCTCAAAGAGGACAACTTCTGCGACTTCATCGAGAGGAACACAATACCGAATTCCATTTGATTGAACCATGAGAGACTTTATAATTAAAATAGAACGAGGAATAGGAATAACCATTAAAAATTTTGTTCCCTGACCAAGCTTTGAGTCGATATAAAACTTACCTCCAAACTCTTCTAAGGAGCTTTTCACCATGTCCATTCCAACCCCACGGCCTGAGATGCTTGAAACCGTTTGAGCAGTTGAAAAACCTGATTCAAAAATGATTGCAAAAACTTTTTGTTCTGACATTGCAGCCAATTGCTCTTTTGTATAAAGTCCTTTTTCTAAGGCTTTTTTACGAATGACTTCAGGATCTATCCCCTTACCATCATCATTAATTTCAACATGGATAAATTCCCCAAATTCTTTAAATTCAATTTTAAGATTACCGACTTCACTTTTACCAGCATTCTTACGAGATACTTTATCTTCAACTCCGTGATCAACGGCATTTCGAATCATGTGAACAAGAATATTTGAAAAGAGCTTGCCCAAACCGGAATCAATTCTCAGGTTCTCACCCACAATCTCCATTTCAACTTCTTTATGAGTGGCCTTTGCAGAATCACGCAAAACTCTTTTCATTGGACGCATAATTTGTTCAATATTTACTTTTTTCATATCCCCAATATGTTGTTGTAATTGAGAACTTACTTTTTGCATTTCAGACATTGAATCAGTAAGCAACTCAATATCGCGATCTCCGAAATACTTTTGATGGAGCTTGAACAGGTTTTTAAAAATAGTATTCCGAATAACCGTCAATTCTCCTGACATCTCTAAGAATTGAGAGAGAAGCTCAACGCTAACACTAATTTTATCTTCAGCCTTTTTTTGCTGTTTTTCTTCTTGTGCAACGATGGTTTTCCCATCTTGGCCTTCAACAATGACTTCTATTTCGCTATTAAAATCTTGCTCAAATATTTTAAAGAGCTCTTCAAGAGGTCTATCTTCAACCTTGCCTTCTTGAGCAAGCGCGTACATTCTCTTCAACTGGTCGAGACCAGCTAAAAGTGTGTTTGCAACCTTTTGATTTAATGCTTGCTTATGATCTTTAATTTTTCCGATTAAATCTTCATAATGATGTGCATATGACGAGATATCAAGGAGACCTAAACAAGAAGAAGTCCCCTTAATCGTATGGAGTAATCTAAAATAAGTATTAAGAGTTTGTTCGCTATTCGGATTCTCTTCTAGGGCCAAAATCAGATCTTCAATTTCTTCTAACATCGGTGAAGTTTCCTGAAGAAACTCTTTCACCATTTGCTCTTCTTCTAAAAGCTGTAAGATACGAGGAGCAGATTCTTTTTGCAATATTTCGATTAGAATTTCTTCAGAAACTGGCTTGGCGACGAATTGGCAAATTCTTAAGGCCATAGCCTCAACTGCCATTTTCTTATCAAAAAAACCTGTAATAACTGCATAAGGAATATCAATAGCGTTATCTAAGATTTTTTGTCGCAATTCAAAGCCGTTGACTTCTGGCATCTTAAAATCTGAAAAAATCATGATAATTTTTTTATGATGGGCTTGTATGTGCTTTAGCGCCTTTTCAGGATTTTCAAAAATGATAATCTCATGCCCAGAAGTCTTCAGATATTCTCGGTGAATATCTAAGATCTCTTTCTCGTCATCAATACATATTACTTGCCAGCGACTCATAGTGGCTCCTACGAAAGTTAAGTCTCTTTATCCTATCGGAAAAAAAGGAGATTAGTTTACGCTGCTTTCTGAAAATGTTCTGATTTGATACGAATGAGATCAGCTTCTGAAAATGGCTTTTTTAAAATCTGATCAAAACCTAGAGTGTGAAGCCTGATCCGATCATTTTCATTAAGTTCACTTGCTGTTAAAAGATAAATCGTAGTTGTTTGAAAGATGAGATTTTCACTTAACTTAATTGCTAGATCTGAGCCACTATATCCTGGCATTACCAAATCTAAAATCGCGACCTTAGGCTTGTTAGCAACGATCGACTCAAGTCCCAGTTTGCTATCTTGATAAGTGAGAACAGATAAACCGAGCTTCTCTAGCTTTTTGCTCAAGATTTTTAAAATTATTTTGTCATCATCGACTAAAATTACATCTACCATACACACTCATCGGACTTTTTATTTTGATTAATTAAGACTTTTTTTGATAAACATAAGCACCTTCAAACTCAACTTGAGTAAAAGGCAATGTTACTCCAATCAAACTCTCACCTGCTCCAAAGATGAGATAACCACCAGGTTTTAAAGCATCATGGATTTTCTCCAGAATGTATCTTTTGTTTTCAATCTCTTGATAAATGAGAACATTCCGACAAAAAACTATATGGTATTTATTTATAGGATACTTATCCTTTAATAGATTAAATTGAGCAAATGTTACCCTACTTTTAAGTTCGGGTTTAACACTCCAAAGCTCTTGATCTTCTTTTTTTTCGAAATATTTTATCAATAGGTTGGCAGGTAAACCCCTTTGCACTTCAAGGCCATTATATTCAGCTTTTTGGGCCTTTGCTAAAGCTTCTGTAGATAAATCTGTAGCTTCAATTCGAATTTTGCTTAAAAGCTCAGATGATCCAAACGTCTCAGTCGCCATCATGATGCTGTAAATCTCTTGTCCAGTACTACAAGCGCATGACCAAATCTGAATTGGCGTAGGAAGTGTCATTTTCTCTACTAAAGCAGGCAGAATGCCTTTTGCCAAGGCCTTAAAAGGTTTCACGTCACGCATGAAATATGTTTCATTATTGGTAAATAGGTCGATGAGCAGTGTGTGCATTTCCTTAGAAATATTTTGAACGTAAAGCTGGTATAGCGCCTCAGGCGTATCAACTGAGAAAGCTCTCATGAGTGTCATTATTCTTGAATCGAGCCGATAATAGTCTCCTGGCTTATAGGAAATACCTGAGTGTTTAAAAACGTAATCCGCAAAAAATTTATAAATTTCATCTTTCATTTAAACCCCTACATCATGTCTATGACCATTTCGATCTTGCTTTGAAGAATGTCAGATGTGAACGGTTTCATAATATAATCTGCAGCACCACATTCAAGAGCAGCTTGGATTTTTTCAGGAGAATTTTCAGTTGTCATCATAACAATGGGGTGATCGAAAAATTTATCTTCTTTGTTCAATTGAAGAAATTCCAAACCATTCATAACTGGCATATTCCAATCTAATAAAATGAGAGAGACATCTGGATGTTCAGACAACACTTGAATCGCTTTTTGCCCTTCTTCGGCCCAAATGGGATCATGGCCCAGCTCTTTAAGCATCTGAGAAACCATCATAAAGATTGGCTTTGAATCATCGACAATTAAAATTTTCATTCTATTATCCTGCCTTTTTTACAATAAGAATTGCTTTCTTCATATTATCTAAATATTTTTCTTTAAGTTGTAATTTGTTAAGTAGAACTGATTCTTTACCAAAATCTATTAAGCCATTTCTCAAGCTGAATGCGAGATCAAGCATAAAATGTCCTTCCGAAATCAAAGAATGATCTAGCCGTTGAGTTTTCTTCATCGACTCTATTACTTTTTCCCAACTTTCAAAGAGTTTTGCGAAGAGTTGCAATCCGGCCATTTTAGCGGCCCCCGTCAGTAAGTGTAGCTCATTAAAAATTTGATCTATGGAATCCAGGCCATCTACCTCAAGTAGATTGAGCTTTTCCTTCAATTCTTGAACTCTATTCTCATTCAGAAGAGTGACGAACTCAGTAGTAAACAAATCCAAAGTCATTTCACTAGATTTTTCTTCGATAGCTGGAGGTTGTTCTACTTCACTTTTTTTTTTTAGCTTGGCCTCAAGTCGCTTTATTTCTTCTTCAGGTACCGCACCAGTTTCTTTTAAAGTTTCAAGAGCTGCCCAGGAAATTTCTTCATCATCTCCATCCTCAGCAGAGCTTACATCTGTCTTTACATCACCTTCCGATTCGCTTGAAGCAGAACTCGAATCTAAAACCTGAGATTCTTCAATTGCAGCTTGGCAATCTTCGTGATTTAAAAGTTTTTTCTCTACGATTATTTCAGAAAGAGTTCTTGTTTGACGAGCTTGCTCGCTTAAAACTTTTTCAAAGTCTTGAGTTGAAATTAGCTTTTTCTCAAGAAGAATCTGACTCACGCTCTTCTGAGCTTTAATTGATGCATCAACAATACCGATAAGAACAGCAGGAGGAACCAAATTAAGATCAGAGATGATCCTTAACACAGAAGGGGAACTCTCCACTTGTTCAAGAACAGAACTCAGAACGTCTTTCTCGTTAACTAGTTTTTTCTCAATTAAATATTGCCCTAAGTACATAATTAAATCCTATTGAAAATATTATTTAAGATTGAAGAAACATCATTCAAATGAAGAATCTTCGCTGAAGGAATTGCTTGCAGAGTTGCGCCAGGCATTCCCCAAACCACAGAAGTGTCTTTGCTCTGAACAAACTGATATGTTTTGGCTGCTGGAAGTTTTTTACAACCTTCAGCACCGTCATCACCCATTCCTGTCAGGATAAAGCAAGCAAGTTGCTCTTTAAAATTCTTAGCGACTGATTCAAGCAAAACATTAACCGATGGACGAACAAAACAAACTTTGGGATCTTGATTTAATTTAATCATTCCCCCTTGCTCCAATGTCATATGAAAGTCTCCCGGTGCGATATAAGCAACACCCGGTGCGAGTTCATCTCCAACCTTGGCCTCACGAACTTCCGCGTACGGAGTTAGATTGTTAAGCATTTGGGCTAACTTATCAGTAAAGATGGGAGGCATATGCTGAACAATTAAAATAGGAATATTTGCTCTTACATTAAGACCTTTGAAAATAGTTGATAGAGCTTCAGGTCCTCCTGTTGAAGAACCAATAACAATCAAACGAGGTTTTATTGTCATGCTAATCAAATCTTCTGTTTTAGTTTTGAGCGTTTCTTGAGCTATCGGTTCAGAGTTTTGTCTTTTAGAAAAAGCCGAGACTTTAGGCAATAAGAGCTCTCGAATCATTCCCAGACTTGCATCGATACTTGTAGCCCCACCTGCTTCTTGCTTTGTAACAAAATCATTGGCACCACTGGTTAGAGCTTCTAGCGTTTTCTCCGCTCCCTTAACGCTAAGAGAAGAAAAAACAATAATGATCACTTTACGATTAAACTTGCGAATTTCTTTAATAGTTTGAATGCCATCCATAACTGGCATTTCCAGATCTAAAGTAATCAGATCTGTATCAGGAAAATTTTTCAAATGTTGAATGGCCAATTGCCCATTGCTAACGGTCTTAGGATTGGAAATCCCAGGCACTTCAGAGAGCGCCTGGGAAATTGCCATTCTAAAAACTACAGAATCATCAACAACGAGTACTTTCAAATTAGACCTCTACACGACTCACATGTTCTCTCAACTTGGTTGAAAGCTCTCCGAGCATCTTCGCTGATTTTTGCGCGCTCGAAGCATCTTTACCAGTATTTGCTGCAGCTTCAGAAACCTGAGAAATGTTTTCATTAATCTGACGAACACCTTCCGCAGACTCTGTAACAATTCTTGTCACTTCATTCGTTGTCGCCGCTTGCTCTTCAACACTCGCTGCAATATTTCCGGCATAGCCATTAATTTTTTCGATGGCCTTACTAATTTCACTGATAGCATTAACTGCATTCTTAGAATCAGATTGGATCGTTTCAATCTTACGAGTAATATCTTCAGTCGCTTTTGCAGTTTGCTTTGCAAGTTCTTTCACTTCATTGGCAACAACAGCAAAGCCCTTACCGGCTTCTCCAGCCCTCGCAGCTTCGATTGTCGCATTCAATGCAAGTAAATTGGTTTGTTGCGCGATTGAAGAAATCACTTTGATAACGTTACCAATATCCATACTACTTTCACCAAGTTGTGAAATGATTTGATTTGTATTTGAAGCCATCTTCATTGCATCATTTGAAATAGTCGATGACTCATTGGTAGTCTTTGTGATTTCTCGAATGGCAGCAACCATTTCTTCCATATTAGAAGCTACTGTTTGAACGCCAGCATTAACCTCTTCAGACGCAGCAGAAGCAGTATTGGCCTGAGCAGCTGTTTCTTCTGCTCCAGCTGATAACGATCCAGAAATTGTCATTAAATCAGCAGCGGCTTGAGTGAGCTCATCTGAACTTTTCTTAAGATCTGTTACGAGATGAACTTTATCAGTTACAACTTCCCAGTTAACCATCGCTCCTAAATACTTTCCGTTATTATCTCTAACCGCTGAAATATTGAGATCCAATTTTTCTGGCCCAAGTGAGATCATTGCACGGTGAGGCATGTTGTCTGGGTTTTTAATAATTTTTCTTTGATGCTCAGGATTCTTATGAAATATATCAATTGATTTACCAATCATGGTATCTACAGGAACAGGTAAGTACTGTGACAATTTCTTTAACGTTGATTTTGATTGCTCGTTCATATACAAGAGTTCCCCGTCAGGAGTACACATCATGGTGTTAATTGGTGATTTGTCCACCATTTGCTGAGCTCTGGCCATATTACTTTCTAGAGTTAGTTTAGCTGTAATTACTTCCCAGGTAACCATTGGTCCAATATATTTCCCTGTATCGTCATGAATGGGAGATACAAGAAGATCTAGTTTCTCTGGTCCAACTGAAATAATTGCTCGATGGGGTAAATTCTTTGGATCAGAAATAATTCTTCTTTGGAGCTCTGGATTTTTGTGGAACAAATCAATTGATTTTCCCACTAACTTATCCACTTTATCTGGCAAATATTGTTCTAGTGTTTTTAAAGTCTTTTTAGAGTTTTCATTCATATAGATTAATTCACCATCTTTGCTCGCAAACATAGTATTTATGGGAGAAAACTCTATCATTTTGTCAAAGGCCAATTTCACATCATTTTTTTCGGTCATAAATACTCCTTAATTATTCTATATTGATTATTTTTTCTAAGTTCAATAGTACTAACAATTGCTTCTTCAATTTAAAAACGCCTGAAATGAAACCTCTTATATGCAAATCTAATGTATCGGGTGTATTTTCAAAACTTTTTGTCGGAACTTCCATAACATCCAAAATTTCATCCACCACTAATGAATACAAATTGTCGTCACTCCGTACAATAATATTCATGTATGTTTCTTTAGGTGTGTCTTCTAACTTAAAAAGCTTTCTCATATTGATCGCTGTTACAATTTGACCTCTTAGGTTGATGAGGCCATCAATATAATCAGGAGCAAGGGGAATTGGAGTTAACTTCTGTGGTCGAATAACTTCTTGAACATCCAATACAGGAACGGCGTAATGCCCATTTCCTATTTTGAAGCCGCAAAGCTGCACTTCTTCCTTTTCCAACATCGATCCAAGATTGTCTTCATTTAATTTTTGATCCATAAAACCTACTTTAAATACTTTGAGACGACTTGCACAACTTCATCTCTATTTAACTTTTCTAAATGATGTGAGAATCCACATTCTTTCCCTTTGAGCAAATCCTTTTCAGAAGCTCTGGTGGAAACGGCGACGATTGGGACTTGTGAGAATGGTCGATTGCTATTCCGGATTTCTTTGGCCAATTGCCATCCATCCATGACAGGCATTTCAATATCAGTAATGACCAAATCAACGCTATGACCATCTTTCAAATAATCAATTCCCTCTTGCCCATTTTTTGCAAGGGTTACATCAATTCCAATTTCAGTTAAAAAATCGAGTTGAATTTTTCTATAAAGTGGTGAGTCTTCAACAACTAATACTTTATTTTTCCCTTTGAGATTGACAGGATTAAGGGCTTTTATTTTTTTTGTGTATTTCCCTACTTCTAGTAATTTGTGAATATCAAGAACAGTCGTCAATTTCTCATTGATATAAACGACTCCAAGCAGGCCTTCCTTGTCTACGGCTTTGGAATCAATCTCTTCATCTGTTAAGCCAATATCAAGAATTTCATGAACAATTAATCCAAAAAGTTGATTTTGAAACTGAACAACAATACATGAGATGGAATCATAATCTTTCAAGCTCTCTAAGCTGATTTTTGATCAGTTCCAAGTAGTTTTTCAATATTAACTAAAGGCATTGCCTCATCTCTATACCTCACAATGGCTTGCTTACCAGACCACTCTATCGATGAAGGTTTAAATTCTTCTAATCTGTTGATCAAACATAAAGGAATGGCGTATCGAGCTTTGTCGCCTAAAGAACAAAGTAAATACTCTTGGAGATCCGAATTTAATGCATCTGCATTTTCAGCATTATGCTCTTTTACAACTTCTTGGGTAGATTGTGCATGTTCAACAACATTGTAGAAACCGTAAGCATCAATGATTAGTGCAACTCTTCCATCTCCCATAATGGTCGCGCCAGCATAAAGCGATTGATTCTTAAGCTTACGAGACAATGGCTTCACAACAATTTCCTGAGTGTCTAGAACATGGTCCACTATCAATCCGTAATCAAATCCTTCTGCTCTTAAAACGACGATATTAGTAACATGATTAGTAGATTCAGAGATTGGCATTTTCAAAACGTTGTTCAACCTAAAAATAGGGATGAGCTCTCCACGCAATCTAAAAAACTCATTACCATGTATCCTTTCGATTTTATCCAAATCCTGATCTTCAAACATGACCAGCTCTACAAGATTTTTCTGGTGAATTGCAAAGGTTTCATTTCCACTGACAATCACGAGGGCCGGAACAATGGCCAAAGTCAGTGGAATTTTTAGTTTAAATGTTGAGCCACCACCTTCTTTGGAAAAGACCTCGACTTCTCCTCCAATCTTTTCAATATTGCTCTTCACAACATCCATGCCTACTCCGCGACCGGAAATGTTGGTCACTTTATCAGCAGTTGAAAATCCTGGATGAAATATAAAATTAATAATTTTTTGATGAGACAACTTTAAAGACTCTTCTTCTGTAACAAGACCTTTAGCAATGGCCTTTTCAAGTACCCTTTTCGTATTTATGCCATTGCCATCATCAGCAATCTCAATGATAACTTGGCCACCTTCATGATAGGCTTTGATCGCCAAAATTCCGGTTTCGTTTTTCCCGCGTTTCTTTCTCTCTTCGGGGCTTTCAATTCCATGGTCAATACTATTTCTCACCAAGTGGGTCATTGGATCTTTAATAACTTCAATCAAAGTTTTATCTAATTCAGTATCTTGCCCCTGAATATCCATTTTAATTTTTTTGGATTGAGCACGGCTTAAGTCTCTTACAATCCTTTCAAACTTGGTAAAGACAAGGCCCACAGGCTGCATTCTTGTCGTCATGATATCCGTTTGCAATTCAGTAGTGATGACGTTTAATTCTTGCGCAAATCGATTAAGTTCGGCATCTTCATTTTTCTTTGAAAATTGAAGGATTTGGTTTCTATTGATCACTAACTCACCGACGACGTTCATAATTTTATCGAGGAGTTTCACATTGACTCGAACAGTAGAGTCATTAATATGGGCTGATGCCTTTTGTGTTTTTTCTTCATGATGTTCATCATCTTGTTGCTGCATTTGAACTGGCGGAGCTTCAAGCGCAACTGCTGGCACAATGACTTCTTTTTCAATGATGACAGGTTTTAAAGCTTCGCTCTTTTTAGCAGACAACTTTTCTTGAACTCGAGGTACTGCTACATCTCCCAAACTGGGCTTCATTTCTTTAAGAGCTGAGCTCTCATTTTCATCTGTAAATTTTAGCTTATCTAATAGAGCAGAAAAATCTTCATCCGATTCTGCACCATGCTCTTCTACTGATTTGAGGAGGTCGTAACATGCATCAAAGGCTTCAAGAATAACATCCATCATGGAAGCTTGTATTTGAATGACATTATCACGAACTTGATCAAGTGTATTCTCAACGATATGAGTAATACTTTCCAATTTTTTAAATCCTAAAAAGCTCGCTGAACCCTTGAGAGTGTGCACCTTTCTGTAAATAGCATTGAGTAATTCTTTGTCTTCAATATTTTTTTCATATCGAGTTAATTCTTCATTTATATTTGACAAATTCTCAAAACTTTCTAAAAGAAACTCTTGAATGATAGCATTGGCTGGGTTGTTCATATTTGTCCTAAATAAATTTACAAGTAATCATGATCTACTGTTTTTCAAAAAAAACAATGAGCAATGCTATCTTTTTCATCTTTATTTAAATTATCATCTGAGCAATTTTCTTTTCAAATATCGGAGTACTTTGCTTGAGTTATCACTCTTGAAACGGACCAAGTCCTCATCAAGAAGCATGCCATCTTGTACAAATTCGTCTTCTATTTCCATAATCTTTTACGGGAAAATCTTATCGATTTTTCCTTTGAGAGTCTCCGGAGTGAATGGTTTAACAACAAAATTACTAACTCCAGCTTTTACTACTTTTAATACATTTGATTGTTCAGCTTCTGCGGTAATCATCAAAAAAGGTAGTTTTTTAGTTCTTTCATCTTTTCGAATTCTTTCTAACAACTCTAACCCACTCATTTTCGGCATGTTCCAATCTGAAACAATGAACTCAAAAGGTTGACCATTATTAAGCGCTTCCTCAATCATTGGCCATGCTGTTGCACCATCATCTGCTTCATGAATATCTGTAAAGCCAATTTGCTTAAGCATTTTTGTGATAATTTTTCGCATTGTTAGCATGTCATCAATGACGATCGTCTTCATTTTAGGATTAAGTGGCATTGCATACTCCTTTTAAAAGGCAGTTAAGAAACCTTGCAAGGGTTTTTTAAAATTTCCTCTATTATATTTTTCTGAGAATTCTTCTTTTATTTTTTTAATATCGATCTGTTCTTTAGATTTTCCATAAATCTTTGTTACAAAATCTTCTGCTATAATCATGATGCAAGAAAGAGGTGAAATACTCAATGGCCCAAGCTTGCGAGGATAACCTTGCCCATCTGGAGATTCATGATGCTGCATTATTATAGTATCAACGTCGGGAAAGACACTCTTACCCGAAGTAATTAATTTGGCAGCAACTCCAGGGTGGTCATGAATAATTTCTAATTGATCATCATCAAATTCAAACTCATTTTTTTGCATATCATGAGCTTCTGCAAGCTCTATATTGTCAAAACCAATATCGTGCATCATCGCAGCCATACTTAGTTTTTCTAAAGTTTGATTACTTGACCAGCTGGTACTCAAGCATATCTGTCCACAGATATAAGAAAGCAAGAGACTATGCTCTGAAACAAAGTGATCGCCTTTCATCATTTTGCTTATGAGATCATAGATGCTTGGATTTTGGGCCAACGTTTTTAAATTATATTCTACCGCCCGAGTAACTTTTTTAGCATTGGCATCAGAAATCCCGAGCAATTTAACCGATTCGTTAACATGATTGAAGATACCCAACTCAGCGACCGATTTCATTTCAACAGATGAATTAGAATTAAATATCTTTTCTGCCTGGCTAAAGATTTCCTGTCCCACTAAATCGATTAAATAGGGGTGTTGTTCTACCGGAACAAACAGGTATTTTATTTTTTTCCCTTCATATCTCTCTAAAAGCTCATGATCATAGAGCTCATTCTCTGGAATAATCTTTATATACTTTGTCTTTGATAATTTAACATAGACTTCGCAAGGAACAGAATTGAATTGATAGAATCTTTTAAGTTTTACTTTCTTATATTTTGAAAAATCGTATTCTTCTTCGCTCGTTTTAGATTCAAATCGTTTTTTTAATATTTCTTTTGTTTTTTCAGAGAAAACGATCTCATCACTTTCCTTGTTTTTTTGTTTTGATGAATCTGTCGTTCCGGATGAGCCCTTCTTCTTAAGGTTACCCCAACCGTCATCTTGTTCTTTCTTTAGGCTCCAATCAGCCGCGACAGTGCCTTGGTGCTTATGTTCTTTTTTTAAGCTCCAATCAGCGGCTTCTGGATCCTTGGCCCTTTCCCACTCATCTTTGTGCAATTCGTCTGAATTTGCAGAATTCTTTTGAGTATCTTTCTCGAGGAGATTGTCATCTAGCTCTCCATCTTCAAACTCAACGGTTTCGCCTTCTTCAACAAATTGTATAATCTTTTCAACATGAGGAAAGAAATCTGCATCTTTAAAGGGTTTTGGAACAAAGGCATTAGCTCCTCCCCGGCTTAGAGATTCTTGCACAAACATCACCTTTTCATTCTCCGGAGCAGAGAGCCAAATAAAAGGTAATTTCATTTTTTTATTATCAAAATATTCTAAGATTTTATCACCATTGCCATTAGGCATTTGCACTTCGGTAATAATAAAATCAATCCCCTCCTCCATTTCACATACTGCAAGAGCTTCATTTCCACTACTGCATTCTAAAACTTCAAAGTCGAGACCACTTTCCAAAAGCATCGAAACGTAGTTTCGAATTTTAGGATCATGATCTGCGTATAGGACCTTCATTTTAAGTCAAAATCCTCATAATTGAGTTCAACAAAAACATTTCCCAGAGGAGAAGTAAATGGCGTTACAATCGTAACAACACCCTTCTGGGCATTAATTTCGTGATTTGCTCCGTAGATACTATTGGGAATCGACATTTCGATAAAATAGCCTAGCTGATTAAGAATATTCTTGGCATTTCCCATCGTAATATTACAAATTTCTAATCCGACATCAGATATCTCTTGATTATAATCTGTATAATCTTCCATTAGCATTGCCGATGCTGATTTAATGTAACAATCCTTTGGCCATGAAATAACCAGAGAGCCTTTAAAGTTCCTCTTAACATCACCAAATTCATACCTTCCATTTATTCCCATGAGCGCAGAATAATCACCAGAAGCAATGTTATTAGACTTAAGCTTTGGTGCTTCATGGGTTAATTCACATCTCAACATTGTTTTGTAGACATCTTTCAAAGATTCCACAAAAGGCTTACAAAACTCCAAATAGCGTTGTTTAAAATCAGTCATTTAAATTCTCCATGTTGATAAATATTCTATAGATTTTGCTGATTTAAGCGATGGCTTAATTTTTGCCGACCTTATTTTTTAATACTTTATTAATGATAAATATCATTAAAACCAATAGTGATTGGTAATAAAATTGTACCGAATAGATCATGAAACAATACAGCAGGGGAGATTTTTATGAGTGATAATCTAAAACCATTTGAATGGACTGAAAGCTTAACTCTTGGCGTATCATCAATGGACCAACAACACCATCAGCTCGTTGACCTCATTAACAAATTAGTAGATGAACTTAACAAAGGAGAACCATCAAACATTAAAAAACAGTTTGATACCCTTTGCCAATTTGTCGTTAAGCATTTTTCGGATGAAGAGAACTTGATGCAATCAGAAGGTTTTCCAGGAATCGAAACTCACAAAGTAATTCATAAGCAACTTCTCGAAAAAGTCGGAACATTTGCTTCATCCATAGAAAATGGAAATTTGGACAAAAATGGACTTATGTCTTTTTTAACGATGTGGCTTAAATCTCACATTATGGGAATTGATAAAAAATACTCTGAGCATATTAACGGAAAAAAAGGTGCGGCTTAAAACTCGCATTTTAGGATAATGAATATGGCTTTGACTTTCTTGTAAAGTATCAAAGCCATACTCAACACGATTCAGAGAGATCACTTCGCTAAATAGTCCGCGATATTTCAAAATAAAGATTTTCAAATTTAAAAGTTCTCTCTTCTTCTCGCAGACCGAACTTGCAAGTTGCTTTATGGTGACAAGGCCTTCTATAATTAATAAAGATTTAATATAGACCAAGGATGGAATTGTGGAGAATGTTGCCAAGCAATCATGGATTGAAAGCCTAAAAGTTTTTTTTGATATTCGCTCTATAACAATGCTCTTTCTTGGTTTTTCTTCAGGACTCCCTATTCTTCTCATTTTCTCTTCTCTTTCCTTATGGCTTAGAGAAGCAGGGATAGAGAGATCTGCAGTGACTTACTTTAGCTGGGCAGCACTTGGCTATTCCTTTAAATTTATTTGGTCGCCCCTTGTTGATAAACTTCCCATTCCTTTTCTTACGAAGATGTTCGGAAAAAGAAGAAGTTGGCTTCTTTTATCTCAATTTTTTATTATTATTTCAATTTCTTGGATGGCCTTTGTGGATCCATCTCAATCACAGAATAGTCTCACCTATATGGCGCTCGCTGCAGTTCTTCTTGGTTTTTCGTCGGCGACTCAAGATATTGCAGTCGATGCCTTTAGAATCGAATCTGCAGAAACTGAGCTTCAAGCGATTTTGGCCGCTACTTACATAGCTGGCTACAGAATCGGCATGATTGTGGCGGGTGCCGGCTCTCTATTCTTGGCCGATTTTTTTGGTTCTCAGATGGGGGCTTACTCTCATGCAGCCTGGAGAAATACTTATCTCATCATGGCCGCTTTAATGCTTATCGGTGTTTTTACCACCTTTATCAGACCTGAACCTGTCGTTAAAGAGTCCAAAGCCACTCATTCAACTAAAGATTATATTCGCTTTTTCTTTCTCTTTCTCATTGTTGCCGCATGTTTCGTTGCTTGCTTCTTTTTTAGCGATGAACTTGCCAAGAATCTTAATGAAAAACTTACCGTGCTCTTTCACAACGATTCATTAGCAGATTTTGTTGTAGGTTCGCTACGCTTAGGTCTCGCTGTTATCGTTGCAACTCTTTTTGCTTATGGGCTAGGTAAATCTGGTATTGTAAACACGGATATGGTGGAAGAAGGTTACGTTGAGCCTGTTCGTAACTTTTTCCAAAGATATGGAACTTCACTTTCCTTTCTTTTACTGGCCCTCGTCGGTCTCTACCGCATCTCTGATATTGTTCTTGGGGTGATATCTAATGTCTTCTATCAAGACTTAGGTTTCTCCAAAACCGAGATCGCATCTGCTGTTAAAACGTTTGGAGTATTCATGTCTCTCTTGGGTGGATTTCTCGGTGGCGTCATGACTAAAAGATTTGGGGTCATGAGAATGTTGTGGTGGGGAGCCATTCTCGCTGCAGGGACAAATCTTCTTTTCATGCTTTTATCTGCAGCTGGAAAAAACAATTTTATGCTCTATTCTGTCATAGCTGCTGATAATCTTGCAGCAGGTTTAGCAAGTGCCGCATTTGTTGCCTTCTTATCAAGTTTAACAGATGTTTCTTTCACCGCTGTTCAATATGCTATTTTCACATCACTCATGACTCTTCTTCCAAAAGTTCTTGGAGGTTACTCAGGAGGAATGGTAGATTCGATTGGCTATCACAACTTTTTTGTTTTTACGACTTTGATTGGAGTTCCAGTACTTTATATTGTTCATCTTTGCGGTAAAAAGTTTGAACTCAGAGATCAAATTCAGACAAATGAAATATTCGAAGAAGATTAATTAGATATTGCAGTAATTTGAATAAACAGAGAAATTTTCTTCATGCCTCGGCTTATAAACCGAGGCAATCCATGGATGATGATAGTAAATCATACTATTAGTACTATCTCCTCTCACGATCAATTTCACTTTGCGTCCAAAGGAAGCTTCTTGAACCTGCTCTAGGGTGTGCTTGATATGATCAATTCTTCCATATTCATAAATAAAGTAAATGTCGGCTTCAGGCATTTGAAAAGAATCTGCAAATAGATCCTGAGTAACAAGGAGAGCATTATCACAATGAAATTGTTTTAAGATTCTATTACCTTCCTCAACCCTCTCGGGGACATATTCGTATCCTAAATAATGGGCGCTCGGTTGCAATGATTGCATGACCAACCCCATTCTTCCGTAGGCAGCTCCTAAATCGATAATACAAGATT
The DNA here is from genome assembly GCA_002786715.1 of Bdellovibrio sp. CG22_combo_CG10-13_8_21_14_all_39_27. Taxonomy (GTDB): domain Bacteria; phylum Bdellovibrionota; class Bacteriovoracia; order Bacteriovoracales; family Bacteriovoracaceae; genus 21-14-all-39-27. The sequence continues at coordinate 86,997 of PCTW01000061.1, read as the reverse complement.
CATTTTCCAAACCTACAATATCAAACATTTTAAAAAGCTCATCGTACCCTGTGCACAATGTTCTTTCATCTAGTCCAATCCAGGTTTGATTTCCATCATGAAGAGCGCGACCGAGTCCCGAAATATTGGCATCAGGACTAATTTTCAAAGCGGCATCTAAAAGATTTCTTTCGATTTGGCGAATATCGAATCCGATCAAAACATCGATTTCACGAGAAGACATTGTCTCTGACCAGTAACGAAGTTTTTCAAGACCAAGTTCCAAATCAGCCTCCTCCCTATAATAGGATAAGGCTGATTCTTGATTTATTCAAATGACGATCGTTTTTCAAAGAGATTGTGTCACATGGACTATTCACGACCATATTCTGATTGAAATAGTAATGTAAGCGCACTAAGGGCATTGCCCCCAGTGCTTCTTTATTCGATCTGTTTGGTTCTACGAAGTAACAACAAGAATTCTTAGACAAACAACATAAAACTCCAAAGTCACTATTTTATCAAAAAAAACTCTTCTAAAAATAGACAAAACCAGAGCGGCCTCTGTAACCTGAATTCATGCACAATATCCTCAATTGGTCTGCTACTGAGACCGTGACTAAACTTAAGTCAAAAGATTCTCAAACGCTTGAAGCGCTAGTCAGACAATACAGCTCTCATCTTTACAATGCTGCCAAAGGCATGAGATTCAGCGACCAAGAAGCTGAAGATATATGCGGCACGACCTGGATGACTTTTTTTGATGTCGTCGAAAAGTTTGAAGGAAGAAGTCATATCAGGACTTATCTTTTTGGAATCTTTTATAATAAATGCAAAGAATGGAGACGAACCGAGTGGAAATTTGAAAGTAGCGATTCAATTGATCAAATCGTCGACTCCCAATTTCTTGAAAACGGGCACTGGAAAGGCCAGCCGCACGATCCTTTTGCTCATTCGGAAAATCTAGAGTTTAATCGTTTCTTCAAAGAGTGCATGAATAATCTCAATGACTTAATGAGAGAGGTTTTCCGTCTGAAAGAAGTCGAACAGCTCGAATCAAGTGAGATTTGTCACATATTGCAGATAAGCGACACTAATTTAAGACAAGTTTTTTCAAGAAGTAAAAATAAGCTTCGGAATTGTTTGTCTTTGAAGTTGGGTATAAAAGAATGAGCAACAGAAATAACTTTTTAATGTATTCCTGTAGAGAGGCCACTCGACTGATGGCCGAGGAAGCTCAACTCAATTGGTTTGGAACAGCAAAACTCAAAATGCATGTGATGATCTGTCCACTATGTAAAAACTTTCAAGCTCAAATGAATGAGCTCAAAATTCAAATTAAAAAAAATCTCAAGCGCGAATTGTCACAAGATGAAAAAGAGAAAGTTAACGATTTGGAAAATAAAATTATTTTAAAAATCAAACAGTCGTCTGATTAAAAAACCCTTCTTCATGAATAAGTTCTTCTTTCGCCCCAAGTTTTACAGCTGCTTCTTTGCAATCTTTTACAAATTCTGGTGAACCCGCAATATAAAGTGAAGTCTTCGAAAGATCAGGATGTAGCTTTCCTAAAATAGTAGGAATTCTCCCCGATTCATATCCGTCCTTCTTCTCTTTGGTCAAAGTCGCTTGATAAGTGAAGTTGCGATACTTGGCTTCCATATACTTAAAATAGCCCGGTTCTATTAAGTCACTTTCATGAGAAGCCGAGAAAAGAACTGTCGCAGGTTTGCGATAACCACCTCTCATCAAGGCAGCACTTGCCAAAGACATAATGGGAGCGAGCCCTGAACCTGAAGCTAAACATAAAACGGGAGTATCTGCTTGTGGATCACCAATAAATGTTCCATACGGCCCATTGATTCTAACCATGTCTCCCGACTTCAATGAATCATGCACCCATTGACTAGTTTTTCCATTCTCAACCTTAGTGACATAGAGAACGAGTTCTCCGTCTTGATTTGGAATATTAGCAATTGAATAACTCTTATGAGGAACTCCCTCCGAAGTGTTTCCAAGGGTAATATACTGTCCAGGCCAAAAGCGCATTGGCTTACCAAGAGATCGCATTTTCAGTCTTGCAATTTTTGGAGTGACCATCACTTTTTCAGTGACCATGAAAGTTCTATTTTCTTCAGGCGGGAAAAGTTTGGGTTTGGCATCTTCGGTGGCGTATTCAATTTCCAGCTCATCACTGGTCACCTTGGCCATGCACATAAGCCCATAGCCTTGCTCACGATCTTGTTGAGACAGGGCCATATCAAGAATGAAGCCCTGGTCATATTGACCTTTGAGAACTTTAATCTTGCACTCTCCACAAGCGCCAGCTCGACAATTATTAGGAATAAACAATCCTCCCTTCTCGAGAGCAGAAAGGACTGTTTGACCGTCGTCACAAGTAACTGTTTTACCCGAAGGTGATAAGCGAATTTTTTTCATGAATTAAAAAACCGGAATGATATCGTCCATATCGACATCTCTAATTTCTTCACCCGTAATTCCAACTTCAGGAATGGCAGGGAAAGGAATATCGTATTTGTCGAGGACGCCTTTTAAATTAAGAATTGCATTTCTCCAGTTCTCTTTTTTCTGCTCATACTCAGGAATAAAAAATCCCGCATTACGACAGTTGGCTTCAATTTCTCTTTGCACTTCAATAAAGTCACTCGGGAGATCCCAAAAGTCTGTTGGTGGCTCAAAAAGCACTGCCGATAAAAAGAGGTATCCCGCTCTGATTTGCTTTGTGATTGTTTTGCGATCATCCATTTGAAGTTTTGGATAATCACGCTCCATCAGAGACATACAAATCGCCATGTGGCGACCTTCATCTCTTCCGATGTTTTTAAAAGCTTCTTTGAAAACAAGCTCTTTATTTCCATTCGCCATTTGATGAAAGATGGTCGACGAAGCAATTTCGCCCATGAGAAATGAACTGAATAAAACAGCAAGACTATAACGAGGAACAGCTTTTTTATAACCATCCCAGTAACGACCACCATTGAAATAAAGCCATTTGGTATTTTTTTGAGCTTTCTTACCGATTTCTGTTTTGGGTTCGTATGTCAGAGGGTCAGGATGTCCTAAAAGCTTGGTAATAAACATTCCACACACTTGTTCATGGTTTTGCTCATCACGAGTAACGGAGAAGAAACAACGACGAACCGGATCTTCTTCGTGATCTTCATAAGTTTTAATCATCGCCGCTGCAAAAACGGGAGGAGCTGAAGCATCAAAAACGGACAAGAGTGTCCACCAATAAGCAATGCACTCGCGTTCTTCCCAAGTGTAACTTTCAACATCAAAGGTATCCCAAGGAAGTTTGGCCGGATCCCAGTATTCTCTTTGAGAAGCTTCCCAAATTTCTTCCATCTTTTTGGTCTTAGAGATCCAAGTCAGAGGATAAACATTGGGTTGCTCTGTTTGAGGTGGGAATTCCATTTTACTGGCAAATTTTTCTTTTGAAGACATGAGCGACAACCTTTAAAAAAAGTAATTTTAACTTAATACTATTATCGCCCCATTATTTCAAAAAAGAGACCGTCTCGGAAATGATTTAAGTTAGATTTTTGATAGCTACATGCACAAAACTCATCACAATTTCAGAGACCTACAGATTAGTGTTAATCATCATGGTCTTCGCGCCCTTCCTCAGCTTGACCAGTAGGTTTCGCGATCTCGCCTCCGACATTCAACTTGCCTTGGGAAAAGACCATTTCTCCTCCAGAATGACCGACATTAATCCCTACAGCGATAAGCCCTAATTGTCCTAACAAAAGTGTATATTGAAGACCTTTTCGTACTGCCGTTTTGTTTGGAGCAAGGACAGCGCCCGAAACTAAAAAGAAGACGATTGATAGCACAATAAAGAACTCAGCCTTTTCTTCATGCTCATGAATTTCATGATGCCCAATAATTTTCTCAACTCGCTCCTCTTCAATTTCACCTGTCTTTTTAGCGACTAGGGCTCCGCCCATGACAAAGAGATGAAGGAAGACAACAATTAACCAATTGCGTTTAAAATTAACTAGATCTTTGAAATAAAAAAGAAAGAGTAGGCTTAAAATGGGGGCAAAAATAATTAATCCCAGCGGCAAATGGACGATTGCGGGATGTAGAGGTAAGTTATCCATAAATATCTCCTTAGTTAGCTATTAACTTTTCTAAATGAAACTCTCTTTAGAAAATTGAGACAATAGGAGAAATATCTTAAAGAAAGGATTTAGCTCAATGTCTGATGATATTTTAACCAAAACAAAAATGCCGATTTCATTACTATTGACCTTTATCAGCTTCCTCATGTTAGTGGACATTATTTCCGATTATAAAGAGGGATCAGACCTTGCTCACCTCACGCTAGAGATCATCGTTGTTATATTTTGTTTAATTGGCATTGCTTATATGTTTCTTGGTTTTAGAGCTGAAAACTTAAAGCTTATGGCAGAACTTGACGAAACTCGCATCGATTTAGGGAATTGGAAGGAGAAGTCTCGATCATTTATCCAAGGCCTTTCTCAGGCCATGGATGAACAGTTTGAAAAATGGCATCTTACTCCTAGTGAAAAAGAAGTGGCCTTGCTCCTTATCAAAGGACTCTCGACAAAAGAGATTGCAGATATACGACAGGCCAGTGAGAAAACAGTCCGAGCGCAGGCAACCTCACTTTATAAGAAGTCACAGGTTCAAGGGCGCTATGAGCTTTCCGCCTTCTTCTTAGAAGATTTGCTCTTACCTAATCATAAATAATACTTATAACAAGTATTCCATCTATCTATTATCTTTTATTTCATTATTTTGACACATTGACCTCACAAACCGCATAGGAGGTCTTATGAAATTAGCAGCATTACTTTTAATTCTTTTAACAACTGGCCCACTCATGGCCCAAGATCGCTTCGAATCGCTTGAAAAAGTTCTCAGTGAACGTGTTCATCATTTTAACATTGAATTGAATGCCACCACTGTCCTTTGCTCTCAAGCAGGCTACAGCGCAAGTTTTTTAAAAATCTTAATCCCGCAATTGGCAGACGTAACCTTTCTTGATCATCGCAACTTTGGAGCAGAAGCTCCTTGCGTGGCAGCCGGAGAATGCGCTCCCATTGGCGACCGTACTCCTGGGGAAATCATTGACCTGTTAAAACCAACTGAAACCGTAGAAGTTAAAGTTGTAGCGACTCGAGTTCTGACAAAAGATAATCAAGAAAAAAAGTGTAACGTCACTTTGAAAGAAGAGATATTTACCAATGTCCGAGGTGTCCCTTTCTATCACATAAAAAGCGCTTCCCTCAATCAAAGAAACTTCGAAGATTGTCGCTAATTTGTGTCACGAGAGGAAGCTGAACCCTTCCTCTCATTTCTTTTCAAAAAGTGTGATGGGACCTGTCTGTGAAATCATTTTATATGAGTATTTTTCTGCAATAAAAAGCAACGTTTTAAGTCCATAAAAAACGATGTGAGTTGGATCTTTGATGTACCACCATCCTTCCAAATTATTCGGTGGAATTTCGGTACGCAATCCTACATAGGCATGAGTTTTTAAAAGCGATGTTATTTTTTTAAATTCATCACCAGGTCTTTGAAAATGTTCAGCAACTTCGTTAATGATTATAAAATCAAATTGAAGATTAAAGATTTCTTCATTTGGGAAATAAAGAGGATCATAGGAAAGACATTTGATCCCTCTTGCCTGACAAATAGTCTCAACTCCTTTGCTGGGTCCACAACCATAATCAAGACCTATCGCCCCTTGGGAAATTCGATCAAGGATTGGACTAAGGTTTTTTAATAAGTACTGTTGGTAGCGTGAATCATGAGGATCATTCTGGTGATAATCGTAAATTAACTTTTCTTCAGTTAATTCTGGCCAATTTTGGGGGTCTTTAAAAAGAAGAAAACAATTAGGACATCTCAAAAGAAGATGACCATCAATGACTTGATGGTCATCTGATATGAGATCAAAGCATAATGGACAATTCAAAGAAGAAAATCTGGACGATCGTTAGAGCACCATTCAGTTTTTAATCCAACAGTGCAAGCACGAGTCCACTTCGATTCCCAACGACTTGTGTTTGGATTGCGACAAGTAACACTTCTATCTTGGTACCAGTCTGAACATTGACCTTGAAAAGAACTAGGAGCTACTGGAGAGCAAATTTTTTCCAGATCACAAGTTGGTCCCCAATTGCCACGACCATTAGTTCCCATCCAGCATGGGTTTTCACATTGCCTCTCGTAAATATTGGCCGAACGACCATTGAAAATACAGGAAACCCCTCGAGTTTCAGTCCAGTCAGAACAATAATTTGCCATCGCATTTAAAGACAACAACGTAGCAAAAATGATTGCTAATAATTTCATAAACACCCCTCTCTAATTAATGCCCTAACATAGAAACTTGGGCGCTCTTTGACAACTTTTGAGTCTGAATTCTACGTATTTCTTTCAAAGCTCTTTTAATTTTTCAGATTTAAGTTATGATGCCGCGAACTCAAGGAGGCGTCGTGTTAAAAGGTCTTATCCCATTGATATTACTAATTAGTTCTCCCCTGTTTGCCAAAACTCAAATGGCTCAATTGGTTGAACAAACGCAAGTCAAATTGGCCGAAGGCCAAACATCTTACCCAATTCTCATCTTCGAAAAAGATGAGCTCGATTGGCGCTTTATGAAAAATCAAGCCTTTGGAAAAGATAAGATTCAAGAAGCTAAACGTAGTGAAATTATTAAAGCTTATGTTTTTGAAAAAACAAAAGTCGTTCTTACTGATAACGACGCTACTAACTTTGAACCTTACTTAACCATTATGAAGGATTCGGCCGTGGCCCTTCCTTTACATGACTCCTATTCAGGTCCAGCTAAGATCTGCGGAGTTTTTCCAGCTGATCCTAATAGTAATCAACGATTAGAAATGGAGCGAATTTTAGGGCTAGGCCTTGAAGAGGCTTATGGGCAAATTGGTTATGCTCAAATCAAACCCAAAATAAGTTATGAGGACCTTGCTCTCTTTTCTTTGTATCATGAAGTGGGACACTGCCTCGATCAAGAGTTTATGCCTAAAACTTTCGCCAACTACGACGATTCTCACGGGATTCATCAAAGTGAATCTTTTGCTGAAACATTTGCCTTATTAGCACTAGCTCGCGAAGGCAAAGCAGATCTTGGAACGAGAAGGGCCGCGATAAGAACGATTTACAGTCAGAAACTCGGAAAATTTTTGGCAACTCATCCTCAAAATGGTTTTGGAAATCCAAACTATGTCTATGGTGGAATTATCTATTACCTCTCTCCTGTTTTGACTAAAGGACAAGAGTTAATTGAACAGGATTTGGAATCAATCAAGGCCATGTCAACTCAAGAGCTCCTTCAACTTGCGAAGAATATTGTGGATGAAAATTCATTGCACTCAAGAGTCTTTCAAGGTCTCTATAGTGTTCTAGCCGAAGGTGAAGAATCTACTATGGAGCGCTATCGTCGCTTCTCGGAAGAGATGCCAGATCTCTTTGGAGTGGCGTATCCAAAACTTAAATATTACGTCGAAAAGATTAAGTTTGAACTTGAAACAGAAATTGATTTATCTGCAGAAAATGTTGATGGAAATGGAGAGCTCGCGCCAATTGACCAAGATCAATTTTGTTATGCAGCTTTAGATAGCAATAGCGATCTTTTCTTTTCGAAAATTGACGAACTAAGATTAGAGTTGAGAAGTACAGATGCTCCAGTTGTTTTACAAAGAGAAAGACAAGCCAATTTAAAAAGCTTGGCCGAAGTGTTAAGTAATAAGTGTTTTTAAGGTTGGCACAGTTTCGACTTTAACAATGTTTTGGATTGAGACATCTCACTTTTGACGGGCCTTAAAATTTTTAAGGCCATACCAGAGTCTTTGTCACATTCTTGAAAACTGACTTCTTCTACGTAGCTGATTTTATTTATTTCAAAAAAATAGCTGATTAAAACAGTCTTTTTTTCTTTAAAGTATTCGAACTTTGGAGTGCCATTTTCCTTAGCATCGACCTCAGTTACCCACTCTTTTTTTTTCATTTTATAACTCCCCTCAAATACCGATAAGTCCTTAGGATATTCGAAGGGTGAGGAATAAACTGAAATGATGGGACGAGGTTGCGATTCTTTTGCATCAAAAAAGACCAATGAGTCTTTCTTTGGGCTTTTGGCCAACCATTCTTTTGGCAAAGGTAAATCAAACTTTCTCTTGCCTAGCGTATATTCAAAGGCAAAAGCATCTCCATTCATCATTTGGACTGCGATGATAATTGCTGTTACAAACTTGATTTTCATTTCAAACCTCAAAGCTGAGCCTATCGTAAAACCTGCGGACATTCATTATTCTTACATTGGAAAGAACTCTGGTCTAGGAGAACTTTTTTACAAAAACAATCGTTACTTTCAATGTATGACAAAAAGGCATTGTAAACAAATAGCCGAAAGTGATCCTCGTTTGAAGGTAGCTATTTTTTTAAAAGATAAAAACTCAGATATGGTCATTCCATCATTTCTACAATGCTACAGAGATGGAACAGGACAAGCATCAATGGCCGAAGCGATGGTCACAGCAGCAAATAATGCCATAAAAAATGAAAGTAGCTGCCTCGACTTGTCACAAGTTGATTCAAATGTTCCAGCCCGCTTTGCGACGGATACCATGAAGGCCATGCAGAAATTCGGAGGAGCGTGCCCAAAAGAAGATCGAAGCTGTGTGGGGCAAATTGCAGACTTGTTGGAACAAGATTTAAAAAATGCTTTCAATTTTTTTAGTAAGAAGGCGGAAGGAGAAACAACTAAGATGGGTTGTCTTTCAACAATGGTCTCCAACCTAGTCGAATCTCTTTATTCAACTTTAAAATTATTTCTCTACGATGCACCCAAAAAGGTTTTTGAAGTAGGTGCCGCTCTTTGGAATCATTTCTTTGATAGCGAAAAAGAATCTTCAACTGCCATGCTCTATTCAAGTATGATGGCCCCTGATATGGCGCAAGCTCTTGCGGACTGGGATTTGGCCAAATTTTATAGCTTATTAAGAAGCAATTTTTTTGAATTAATGGGTAATATTCGCAAATTTTACACTGAGCTTTTAGGTTGTACCGAGTGGCAAGGGGCCCCCTATGAGTCAGAGTGTTTAAAGAAAACGAATTGGTCATGTCCAACGTGTGAATCTGTAACCAATTTTGCATGCGGCTTAACCGGTCAGCTTGGAACTGGTATGTTTTTAGGAGGCTTGCTTGGTACGGCCAAAGGAATTGCCAACGTTGCTCAACTTCAAAAGGCCATTAGCTTAAATCCAAAAAGTTACGGAATACCTGGACTCGCCATTAAAGAAATGAAAGTCAAAATGGGAATTGATGAAGCGATGAAAGGAGCTAAAGAATTTGGGCAAAGAGCAAACTATAAAGTCTCTAAATTATCAGCACCGCTAGTTGATGTTCTTTCAAGTGTCAAAGATGAGATTAAAGTCATTTCGGGATTAGGTTCAGGTTTTAAGAAAATAGTTTCTTCTAACCCAGTGACCCTTCCCTATCACATTACTTATCAAAAGATGAAAGGATTCATGAATAAAAAAAGTGCTGAAGGCATGATTAATCACTCACTCAAAGGAACTGAGAACGCAATTAACTTAGGTAAACGTTATGCCCTCCATCTGCAAAATATCACAGAAGATTTTGCAGTTCACGCCAAGCAACTTTATAAAATAAGAGGAGATAAATTCAATCCCACTGTTTATAAAGAAGTCATGAAAGACTATATTTCAACAGTCCAAGGCGAAATGAAACGCATGGGAATAAAAGTAGAAAAGATTGAAGGAGGAACGGCCCTAAAGCTTGAAAAAAATGGTGAAATTTTCGAGTACAGGCCAGACTTTAGAGATAAACTCGAAAGTGGAAGCAAATATTCGCTTGAAGAATTTAAAACTCATGTGAGTAATCAAGATCCGCTTCTCTATAATGGTAAAATTCCAGGCTATAATCCAGAATCGCCAGGCTTCTTAAGCGATATTATTCAGAAGGCAAATACCTCAAAAGGACTCTTTGTTACTCAAGCGGATGCAATGGATGGCTATATCTATCTAGGGCATTTTTCGACTCAGCAATCGCTTGTTCCAAAAATTGAGGATTGCAACGACTACCTCGAAGGGATAGAATACCTAGAAATGCATGACATTTCAGATGAAAAATAAAACTAGCTCAACACTCTCACTTATCTTTGAAACGATCGGACTCTCTTTAAAAAAAGAAAATTTAACAGTGTCTGATTTCTTTCAAGATCTAGGCGAGCGAAGCCATGCAATTGTGATTTTTGTATTCTCACTTCCTTTTTTAACCCCATTTCCGATACCAGGATTAAGCATCCTCTTTGGCGCAGTCATTATGTTTTCTTCGTTTGCAATGATTTTTAATATTCCCATCAAAGTTCCTCACTACTTAGGAAAGAGAAGTATTTCTTCTCATAAGATGGCTTCTGCCATTGCCTATATTTCGAAATACTTGTGGCGGGTAGAAAAATTGATTCACCCTCGTGGAGAATATTTAATACAACACTTTTTAGGCCGTACGTTTTTTTGCCTTCTCATTTTCTTTTCAGGATTTATTTTAGCCTTACCGTTGCCTCCAGGAACGAATTTCCCCCCAGCCTTTGTCTGCCTTATTCTCGCAATAGCTCTACTTGAAAAGGATTTTCTTTTGGCGATCATAGGAACAATTGGATTTATTACGATGACTTTTCTTTTTTCATCGCTTTCTCAATACGTCATCAATTTGATTTTAAAATACGCTGATTTTTTTAGACTTTAAAAATAAATTGCTCTCGTGGAAATCTAACTCTGGGTCCGTAGACTCCTTTCACATCTCTTTTACCTGCACTCACGATCATGCAAATTTCCGCCTTCTTTGGAAGCCCTAAAATTGATTTAACTCTTTTGGAATCATAACCCTCCATTGGGCAAGTATCGTATCCATAAGCACTGAAAGCGAGCATCAAGTTTTCACAAGCAAGTGCAGTGGATTTGTGGGCCCATACTCGCATGTCAGCCTGATTTGTTGGCTCACGCACGATCGGTCTCGTTAATCCGGTAATATAAAATCCAATTTTTTTAAGCACTCCAAAAAGACCGAGAGGCCCTTGGTTGTAAACGATAGGGCAAAGCTTTTTATAGTACTCCACCGCTGACTTAGGAACTTCAATCGGTTGATCTTTAAAAGCCTCGAGCATTTGTTCTGCATGTTTTTTCCAGGTATCAGTTCGGGCCACGGCCACGATCAGTTCTGCTGCAGTTTTAGCAGCGGGTTGATTAAAACAAGCCTCAGTAATGGCCTTTCTCTTCTCTTGATTTTGAATCCAATAAAATTGCCATTGTTGCAGATTGGACGAATTTGGTGCTTTCAAAGCAATATCTAAGCATTTTTCGACAATTTCTGGGGGAACTGGTTCTGCGGTATAAAGTCGAATCGATCTTCGCGCTTCAATCACTTTTTCGAATTCATCTGAATTTGTTTTTGGCCTCTCCTCGCTATATTTGAGATCAGGAACACTATTAAAAATATCAGTCTTGGCCATATAAACTCTCCGCAAATTTTCCAAATGATAATTGAAAGATAATCTCTTCCCCATGCGCCTCGAGTCGAAGGAGTACTTGACTCTCTTACCCCGAGACTATTCCCTTTCGCCTTAAAGTCTCGATAAAACTCAATTAATAGACTTATAAAGTAATGCTCAAAGAACTCTTACACGAATGTAAGGTTATGACATTATTTAGATTCTGTTAGTTGTCATGTTTTTCTTTACGACCCGAATTCGAATAGGTCAGCCTATTAGTATCGAGAGACCAGATATAGGCCGATGATAGGGTTCGGCGTTTCTACTAGATCCCGTAAAGATCTAACTATTTGGGAGGAAAAATTGAAAACGTTGTCTTTAATCATTGGATTGATTTTTGCTGCAGGGATTCAAGCAGCAGAGACTCAAAGCGAAAGCAAAGCGCTTTACGCAAAAACTCTAACTGTAACGAGTTTCAATATTCGTTATTATGGAAGGACTGATCGCCCTGATGAAGTTCCTGTTCCAGCAGAGAGAAATCCTCACATCAAATCCTTCCTTCAAAATGAAGTGCCCTTTTCAGACGTAATTGTCTTTGAAGAGATCATGGATAAGCAAGAGCTTAAAAATGTTCTCCCTTCAAATATGGATTGCTTGAGTTATGATAACGACAATCCAAACCATCAATTTGTAGTCATGTGTGCTCGCTCTCAATACAAATGGAAAATAGATACTGCAACTGATGACAACTACACCATTGAAGAAGTAGCTCTTGGGTCATCTGGCATGAGACCTGCTCTACATGCGCTTCTGACTGACTCTAAAGGAAAAGTTCTTTTAAGAATTGTAGGCGTCCACCTCAAGGCCTTTCCTACTCGTTCTGATGTTCGCGCCCTTCAAATGGAATATATTTCGAAACAATTGGCCAGCGCAGATGAGAGAATTCCAACAATTATTACTGGTGATTTCAACACTTATTATCCAGACCAAACTGGCTTGAGTAAGCCAGACACTGAGCTTTTAACTGACCAGCTTGTCCTTCAAAACTTAGATATTGGAATGGCAAATCACCCTAGCGACTATACGTTTAGAAGCGGAGTCTTTCGTTCTAAATTTGATCACTTCTGGAAGTCTCGAGATCTTAAGGCCATAGGAGATGTTCAAGTGACTGGCTATTGCAATGATGCGACTAAGCAACCAAAGTCGCTTTCAGTTGATGATTATTTGAGATTTATCTCAGATCACTGCCCAGTTTCATTAAAAGTTCGAATTCCTTAAATAAGTTTTAAAAGTCGGTGTCATTGGTTATAGTTGGCCAATGACACCAATATGTACTCTCCAAAACCTGACTTTATCCTATCCCCTCAAAGTTCTTTTTAAAGACGTATCCTTTACTCTCAATGAAAAAGATCGAATTGGTGTTTTAGGACTCAATGGTCATGGCAAATCTTCACTATTCAAAGTTCTTGCTGGTCAAGTTGAACCCGATATCACGACTCCAAAATTTAAGTACGATAAGTCGCAGAACTTTTCACTTCTTCTTATTCCTCAAGAATTAGAAATCATAGGTGAAGAATCTATTGCCGATTATTTTTTGAATTTTTATCCAGAGTTTAAAAATCTCTATGAAGAGTACAAAACTGCTAATCTTGATCGCCAAGGCGCAATCCTCGATGAGTTGTACAACGCTGGCGAAGCAGAGATTCAGAATAAATACATAAGCTACCTTAAATCTTTTGGGTTAGAGGATCATGAGAGATCCGTGCGTTCACTTTCAGGTGGCGAGCAAAGGAAAATGGCCTTGGCCATTGGTCTTTCAGCTCCTCATCAAGTGATTCTATGGGATGAGCCTACCAACCATCTCGATTTAAAAACAATTGAAATTTTCGAGGATGAGCTTAAAAATTGTCAAAATACCTTCCTCATTATTTCTCATGATAGAACTTTGCTCAATAACGTTGTGGATCGCATTGTTCATATCCAGCATGGAAAAATCAGATCCTTCCAAGGATCTTACGAGGCTTACTTAGAATTCTTGAGAGAGGATCAAAAAAATCGCCAACTTCAAATTGAAAAACTCTCCAATATTCAACGTCGAGAAACCGCTTGGATTACAAGAGGAGCAAAAGCTCGTCGAACTAAAAGTAAAAAGCGTATTGAAGACTACTCAAAATTAAATGAACAGATCACAGATCTCAAATCTTTGGCCCATAAAAAAGTATCAATGGATCTCAAAGGATCAGGGCGCAAAACGAAACTTCTTTTTGATGCTGAAAATCTCGGTCTTAAATTCGGCGAACGTATACTCTTTGAGAATATGGATTTTAAGCTGATGCAAGGTCAGAAGATCTCCTTGATTGGAGATAATGGCGTAGGCAAGAGTTCTCTCCTTAAAATTATCTTAGGCGAACTTGAGCCAACGACAGGAACGGTCAAGCGAGCTGACCAACTTCGCGTTGGTTATTTTTCTCAGAAACGAGAATCCCTCGATATGGAGATGACACCATGGGATTTGATTGGTGAAGGCTCTGATTTTATTTTTTCAAATACTGGTGAGAAACGACATGTCGCCAGCTATTTAGAAAATTTTTTGTTTCGTAGTGAAGAAATTAAGCGTCCTATTAAAACATTTTCTGGTGGAGAGAAAAATCGTCTTCAACTGGCAAAATTTATGAAAGACGCCATGGATATTTGGATCTTTGACGAACCGACCAACGACTTGGATTTAGAGACGATTGGTATTCTCGAAGACGAGCTTAAACTTTATAAAGGTACACTCTTAATTGTAGGTCACGATCGTACTTTTATTGAAAATGCGACTGATACCTGTTGGATGATTCACGATCGCAAGCTTGAAATGTTTGAAGGTGGTCTTTCACAGGCTGAATATTTCCTTGAAGCATTAGAGCTTGAAGAAAAACTTAAAACGATGAAGCCTCCAGCTTCTGCACAAACACCGAAATCACAATTATCAAATAAAGATAAAATTCGTCTTGATCAAGTTCAAAGAGAAATTGAAGATCAAGAAAAACTCATCAGTCAAATAAGTGATCTCATTTCAAGAATGGCAAGTTCTGTAAGAGATGCAGAGACCATCCAAAAAATGGATGCTCTACAAGATAAGCTCAAACAAGCAGAATCAAAGCTAGAAAAGCTTATAAGCGAATGGGAAGAGCTCGAGGCGAAGAAATGAGTACTTCAATTCTTGGCGATCAGACACAGCATTTTTATGAACTAACCCCAGAAGTCATTGACCAAGCCTTGCTTCGAATTGGATTAAAACCAAGCGGAAGAACCTTTGCTCTCAATAGTTTAGAAAATAGAGTTTACGAAGTTGAAGTCTCAGAAGTTCCTGAATATGAAGGACCTATGAGCACAGAATCTGTCATCGTTAAATTCTATCGTCCTGGTCGCTGGAGTCGCGAAGCGCTTCAAGACGAGCACAGATTTCTGACGGAGCTCGCGAGTTACGAAATCCCTGTGATCGCTCCTTTTTCTTTTAAGGATGAAACCCTTTTCTTAGATGAAACGAACCATCTTTTCTATGCTGTCTTTCCCAAAGTTAGAGGTCGACTTAAAGATGAACTCACCAAAGAAGAGCTTCCCCAAATTGGAAGATTAACCGCTAGAATTCATAATGTCGGATCAATGGGAGTTTTCAAATCTCGTCCCAAACTTCATCCCCAAAACCATATTTTGGCCCATCTTGATTTTTTAGAAAACAATGCTGAGCTGCCACGTACCATGGTTAAGTATTATGTTGATCTGGCCCGTCAAATGGCCCAAATGCTCACTCCTTATTTTGAAAATTTAGAGTATCAACGAATTCATGGCGATCTCCATCGAGGAAATATTCTTTGGACATCTCAGGGTCCCTATGTTGTTGACTTCGATGACTCAGTCTCTGGCCCTAGAGAACAAGACTTGTGGTTGCTTCTGCCCGGTCGAGACGAGTATACTTTGGATGAAAGAGAAAAGTTTTTAGAGGGCTACCATGAAATGAGCAAGACTCAAGCACACTTGAGTCCATTCTTAGTCGAAGTTTTTAGAACTCAAAGAATGATTCACTTTAATGGTTGGATTGCTCGTCGTTATGAAGACCCATCTTTCAAAAGATTTTATCCAACATTTGAAACTGATGGCTATTGGGAGGTTCAACTCCAAGACCTTAGAGAACAATGGTCAATACTTCAAGATCTTCAATCTTAGAATTATTCAATCCAGACTTTATAGCTTTTGCTTTCTTCTAAATGTTCAAAGAGCGTTTGAGGTTGAAACCCGCCCTCTTTGATTTCATTGATCATTTTAGGTAAATGGATATTTCGATGACTTAAACTTTCAATGACAGACTCTGGCATCAGTGTGTCGATAATATTTAGGGTATAAATGGGAAAAGTCATATTGGCCTTCTCCTCACCATCTCTCACGACAACAACTCTTAAATGCTTTGATTGATTCTCCATCCACTAAGAATAAAGGAAGAGGGTTGGTCTACACAAGTCCCTTCTCAAAAAATAATGATAGCAATTAAAATTTTTCTGTTTTCTACGAACCAAAAAGTTCTTTTTGCAGATCAAAAAGATTCAGTTTTGAAAGATAATTTCGAATAAAGCTCTTGTTTTCAGGCTTATACCAAAAGAAAAATGTTCTTTGTTTGGTTTTGTCATCCATGGATAAAGCTGTGAAAACTTTTTTCATCGTGTATGGGTGGTAACCTGAGTAATACACTTCAGTTGCAACGGTCATAGGAGTTGGAGTGAAGTCTTGAACTTGCTCT
Source organism: Bdellovibrio sp. CG22_combo_CG10-13_8_21_14_all_39_27 (assembly GCA_002786715.1). Lineage (GTDB taxonomy): Bacteria > Bdellovibrionota > Bacteriovoracia > Bacteriovoracales > Bacteriovoracaceae > 21-14-all-39-27. The sequence continues at coordinate 70,705 of PCTW01000061.1, read as the reverse complement.
AATTTGTAGCCAAGCTTTTTAGTCTTTGCTGCGAGTTTTGCCATATCTTCTGGTTTGCATCCAGGATGTGAAGAAATGAAATAGGGAATAATTTCTTGATTCAATCCATTCTTATGGGAAATCTCTTCGAATTTTTCTTTAAACTTAGCAAAAAGCTTAAAACTTGGCTTTCTCATAAAAGTTAATACCTCATCTTCTGTATGCTCAGGAGCAACTTTGAGTCTTCCCGAAACATGATGAGTGATGAGTTGCTCAACATACTCTTCATCCTCTTTTTTATGAGGTGAATTCTCATCCAACATTAAATCATAACGAAGCCCAGAACTGACAAAGGCTTTTTTAACTTTGGGATGATTGTTAACTTTTCTATAAAGCTCAGTCATTGGTTTTGGATTAGTGTCCAAGTTAGTACAAATCTTAGGAAAGATGCATGAAGGAGCAGCACAGCGATCGCATTCGGCTTGGTCAATTCCTTTCATCTGATACATATTGGCCGATGGGCCACCAATATCAGAGAGAACTCCCTTGAAGTCTCCCATCTGCGCTATGGCATCCAGTTCTTTCAAAATCGATTTTTCTGAGCGAGAAGCGATCATCTTTCCTTGATGGGCCGAGATAGTACAAAAACTACAGCCTCCAAAACAGCCTCGATGAGTATTCAATGAATGTTTGATCATTTCGTAAGCAGAAATCGCTCCGCGGTCTTTATAACGAGGATGTGGCTGCCTTGTGTAAGGCAAATCAAAAGAAGCATCAATCTCTTTCTCCGTCATCGTTTGATAAGGTGGATTAATAACCAATGTTTTACCTTCAACTTTTTGAATCAAGCGATTGGCAAATTGTCGATTAGACTCAACTTCAACAAAAACAAAATTGCGTGAATATTTTTTCTTATCTAGCAAACAAACTTCATGAGAATTGAGCTCTCGAGTTTTCCATTTTTTATTTTTTGGCAATTCTTCATCTTGATCTATCAAAAAAGCCGTTTGAGGAATGGTTCGCAAATTTTCTAACGAAACCCCTTTCATCATGAGTTGAGTTATTTCTTTGAGAGGTTGTTCACCCATTCCATAGATGAGAAGATCTGCTCCAGATGAAGTTAAAATATTGGGCATTAACTTATCTTGCCAAAAATCGTAATGAGTAACTCTCCGAAGACTCGCCTCAATTCCGCCAATGATCACTGGGACTTCGGGATATATCTCTTTCAAAATTTTAGAATAAATAGTTGTCGCATAATCGGGTCGATGATGGGGAGAACCTCCAGCCGTGTAGGCATCATTCGAGCGCAATCTTTTTCCAGCAGTGTACTTATTAACCATTGAATCCATATTTCCGGATGTGACCGCAAAAAAGAGATTAGGTTTTCCAAATTTTTTAAAATCGCGAAGATCATCTTGCCAATTAGGTTGAGGAACGATGGCAACTTTCAATCCCATCGCTTCCAGACTTCGACCGATGACAGCTGCACCAAATGCTGGATGATCAACATAGGCATCACCAGTGAAGAGAACAATATCTAGTTCTTCCCATCCGCGTTTTTTCGCTTCTTTCGCAGTCGTTGGTAGCCACGCTGTAATTGGTAATTGCTCTCTCTCTAACATGACGCGTGTAGTATCAAAATCAAGTGCTATTGGGCAAGCCTAGACAGAAAAATGAAGGGCAAAACTAGTTAATATCTAAAGAATTGGGTAGTATTTTCATAGTTTTGAATCAAAGAGGGACCGATATGAAAGATAAAGTACTGGAATTCGTCCATTGGCGCGAGACAATTGATCTCGTTGGTGAGTATTCATTGCGCATCATAGGCGCATTAATTCTCATGTTAATCGGATGGAAAATTGTCAATTTCACAACGAAGGCAATGGAGAGGGCCCTTATTCGTCAAAGAGTAGACCCAACTCTGACTCCCTTTTTAAGAAGTCTAACCAATACGATTTTAAAAATTACGTTGGTCATTTCTGTCGCCGGTATGCTCGGTGTAAAGACAACTTCATTCATTACTTTACTTGGAGCTGCAGGCTTGGCCATCGGTTTGGCCCTTCAAGGTTCACTTTCTAACTTTGCAGGTGGCGTGCTCATTCTCTTTTTTAGACCATTCAAAGTGGGTGATGTCATTGAAGCATCTTCTTACACTGGTACAGTGACTGAAATTCAAATTCTCAATACCATCGTTCTCACTTTTGATAATCAAACAGTGATTTTGCCAAATGGCCAACTCATCAATGGGCCAATCGTTAACTTTACGACGCAAGCAAATAGAAGAATTGAATTGGTCTTTGGTATTAGCTACGACTCAGATATCGATAAAGCTCGTTATATCATTCACTCAATCATCAAGAGCGATCCAAGGGCCCAAAGTGAACCACCACCATTCGTCAAAGTAGGAGCACTAGGCGCTTATTCAGTTGATCTTTGGGTTAGAGTCTGGTGCAAAAGAGAAGATTTTTTAGATTTTAAATTTGATCTCAATGAACTAACCAAGAAAGCTTTTGACCAAGAGGGAATTAAAATTCCTTTCCCAACAACTGAAATGATATATACCAACGGTAAATTGCCATCATGAACGTTAGCCTCTTTGGGAGTACAGGATTAGTTGGCTCTAAGCTTTTGAGTTTCCTCGAAAATGAAGATCAAATATCTTCCATTCGAAATGTCGTAAGAAAGTCGTTGAATTTATCAAACCCCAAAGTTCAGGAATACGTTTGGAATAATGAAATACTCCCAAGTGAAGTCTTCCAAGTTGAAACTCTTTTTTGTTGTTTAGGGACAACAATTAAAAAAGCAGGAACCCAAGAAGCCTTTCGCGCAGTTGATTACCAACTTCCACTTTTATTGGCCAAGCAATTTAAGTCTTTGGGAGGCCAACATTTCATTGTCATTTCAGCTCAAGGCGCTGATGAAAAATCAAAAATCTTTTATAATAGAGTTAAAGGCGAAATGGAGAGAGAGCTCATCACTCTTAAACTTCCCAAGCTAACAATTGTTCGGCCTTCCCTTCTGCTTGGTGATCGTAAAGAATCTCGACCGGGAGAAGCCATTGGAAGATTTATCTCTCCCCTACTTATTCCCTTAATGCCTGGCCCTTTAAAAAAGTATCGTCCCATTACTGATCTTGAAGTGGCCAAGGCCATGAAAGAAATAGCACTTAACAGAGATCCAAAAACAGCAATGGAATTTCACACTTATTTAGCGACTAACTGAAGCTTTTCTTTTCTTGATAATTTTTTTATTTGCGCTTCTCTTTTGAGTGCTGAAGAACGGTTTTCGCTATTTTCTTGATAAACTATTTTTTGAGGAGGATCAGATCTAAAAAATTTGGCCCCTTTCGTTTTTAACTTTTTATGTTCATTAAATCGTCGATCTATATCAGTAGTTATTCCAGTATAGAGCTTTCCCGATTTTGTTTCGATCATATAGACAAACCAACTCAAAATTGATTTGTCCTTAAAAGCACTAATGTGCACGCTTCTTCAAAGGCAATCCCCGAATCAGTTAATAACTTCTCAAGACTAGGATTCTCTGTTCCCGGATTAAAAATCACTCTCTTCGGCTTTAAATTTAAAATTTGATCTTTCATTTTGCTTGAAATCTCGGCATTCACGTAAAGAGTAAGGGTATCTATACCTTTTAATGAAGTTAAGTCAGCATGGACAGGCTTGCCTTCAATTTCTTGATAGCGTGGAGAAACGAGTATCGCTTCATGTCCATTCTCTTCAAGCATTTCCATCGCTTTGTAGCTATATCTTTCTGGATTATCTGACGCCCCTAAAATGGCCACTCGTTCTTTCATCTTTTATTCCTTAGTAATCTTTCATTTGTCTGATACGCTTTTTTTCACCTTGTCTTTTCTTTTGCTTTATTCGATCTTCGATCGCCCCACGCCCTGGTTTGGTTTTAATTCTGCTCTTTGGTGGTTTTGCAACAGACTTCACCATCTCTTCTAATTTTTTTACACAAGAGGCTTGATTTGCCTTTTGTGTTCTCTCTTCTTGAGATGTGATCACCACTTCACCTATATCATTAATTTTATTTCCGAATTTTTCAATGAATCTTCTTTTAACAGGTCCAGGAATCTGCGAAGACTCCAGATGCCAACGAAGAGTGACTTTGCTATTCACTTTATTAACATTTTGTCCGCCAGCTCCAGAGCTTCTTGAGACATGAAATGTATATTCACTTTCGTCTATTTTCATTTCAAGTTCCTGAAATAATACATGTTCACATTATAACACACTTGACGAAAACTTAAACGCTCCCAAATTGATATTCGATGCGATTAGAGCTGACAAAAACTTATTTAAACGCACTTCCCTTTCAGAACAAAGTCCAATGGGCTTCTGTTCACGCAGCGATATGGATACTGCTTGCCGTTCTAGGAACTGGAATGTCTTTAAGGCTTGATTGGTCTATTTCTCATCAAAGCTTTTTTTCCGATCATCAGTACTGGAGAGGACTCTCCTCACTCTTTGCCCACGCCAATATTGAGCATCTCCTCTCTAATCTTTTTATGTTAGCTCCCCTCTCCTTTTTTTTAACAAAGTATTATGGAGCTTGGAGAACTTGGTTTAGTGCGATCACAGGGGGAGTTCTTACCAATATCATTGTGATTTCTGATTATCATCATGAGGTAAAATTATTAGGCATTTCTGGTATTGTTTTTTTCATGTGGGGTTATTGGCTGGCCATGTATTTTATGATTGAAAGACGAGAGACATGGATTCGCAGAATCATGAAAGCCAGTATGATTTATATTGTACTACTTATTCCGAGTGAATTTAATCCTCAGGTAAGTTATCTCGCCCATGGAGTTGGCAATGTGTTGGGGCTTCTCTTTGGCTTAATGACATATGCGCTTAACCACAAAAAGCTTCGATCTTATGATCAGTGGGAAATAATTTATGAGCCTGAAGACTTCCAAGAGTCTGCCTCCGCTCATTTTATCTTAGAGTAAGCTTCCTCTTCAAATCCAAAAGCTAAAACCTTTCCTTTTTTTTCAAGAATCGGTCTTTTGATCATAGATGCATGTTCTTGAATGAATTTGATTTTCTTGGCTTCTGATAAAGCTTCGTATTCTTCCTTATATTTTTTATATGTAAGTCCTTTTTTATTAACAGGAAGTTCTCCAAAAGCAGCCGCCCAACGCTTTATATCTTCTACCGTTGGCTGACACTTTTTAAAATCAACGAACTCATAATCTTTTTTCTTCTTTTCTAAATAGGTGCGGGCCTTCTTTACTGTGTCGCAATTTGGGATGGCATACATGGTAAACATTTAGGACTCCTAAAGTTCAAGACATTTCTTGTTCAGTTGATTACACTTTTAGCACATGAATAAACCATTCGACAAAAGCTACTGGCAGCAAAATTATAGTGAGCCCCAAACGATGGACGGCATTGGCAATGCTCTTGACCATGCTCGTTATCTAAAAGCTTATTTTAACCTTGAAGGAGTTGATGTCGATTCAGTTATCGATTTTGGTTGCGGCTATGCTTATCTTCTAAGTGAAGTTATCAAAGCCTTTGGACCGATTACAGTTGAAGCTCTTGAACCTTCACCTCATGCCTTTGCCAAAGCCACAAAGAAACTTGCTCGCTTCAAACATCCTCAACTTGCATTAAAAGAGCAAGGTCTTCAAGATTGGTGTCAATCCAGAAACAAAAAATCACAAGTTTTTGACTTAGGTGTCTGTACATCGGTTTTTCAATATATTAGCAATAAAGACCTGGTCACGATTATTCCCATTCTTTCTCGCTCGGTTAAATATCTCTATCTAACTGTTCCAACAGATGTCGAGCTTGAACGCCAAGTCGGAGAACTTGAATTTAAAGATACTTATGCCCTTCATCGCAGCCGGACATTTTATCAAAAGATTTTGAAGCCTCATTTTACGATCATTTCCAGCAGAATACTTGAGAGTAAACATTTTTATGATGAAAAATCTTCGCCTTTTACTGATCTTCTTTATCGCCACTAGCCCTCAGAAATAAACTTCGCTAAACTAACGTTATGAAAAAAATAATCATTCTCCTCCCTCTTTTTTTATTCAGCTGTGCTAGTCATCCGGTTCTTTACCCTAATGACAAATATCAAAACGTTGGAGAGGAAAGTGCTAAGACCGATGTGCAAATTTGTGAAAAGAAAGCCGATAAATTTTTGAAAAGTTCTAAAGGTAAGCAAATTTTAAAAAGTGCAGGATCAGGAGCTGCGATGGGTGGAGTAATTGGAGCTGTCACTGGACTCTTTACTGGAGACTTTATAAAAAGTGTCGTGCGAGGAGGTGCCATTGGTACGGCTGCAGGGGCAACCGCTGGCGCTATTACTCCAGATAGACTAAAACAAAATTTCACCACCAAATGTTTACAAGATCAAGGTTATCAGGTTATCGGATGGGATTGATCTATGGCCCAAGCCAAACTTAAACATCCTCAAAACGTAAGTGGCCAATTCTTTGTTGATACGACATGTATCGATTGTGGAACTTGTTATTGGATGGCGCCTCAAACCTTTAGAGAAAATACTGATCAGTCCACTGTTTACCATCAACCTGAAAGTGATGAAGATCAGAAAAGAAGCTACCAAGCTCTGCTCTCTTGCCCTACCAGTTCAATTGGCGTCGAGAAACGCCCCGATTGGTCTCAGGAGATTTTAAACTCTTTTCCTCATCTGATTGAGCAAAATGTTTTTCACTGTGGCTTCCATGCGGAAAGCTCTTATGGAGCTGCTTCTTATTTTATCCAAGACCCCCGTGGAAATATTCTCATTGATTCACCTCGCTTTTTTCCTCACTTGGTTAAGGCTTTTGAAAAGTTAGGTGGTATTCGTTATCAATATTTAACACACAAAGATGATATCGCCGACACCGATAAGTATTATGAGCATTTTAAGTCAGAGAGAATTATTCATCTTGATGACACAAATTCTAAAACTAAAAATTATGAGATTATTTTAAAAGGACAAGACAATTTTAAGCTCTATGAAGATGCCATCATCATTCCAGTTCCCGGCCACACCAAAGGGCACACCACTTTACTATACAAAGATCATTTCTTATTCACTGGCGATCATCTAGCTTATTCAAATAAGAATAAGCAATTGATCGCATTCAAAAATGCCTGCTGGTATGACTTCACTGTTCAAATTAATTCGATGGAGAAATTGCAAAACTACTCTTTTTCTCAAATTCTTCCAGGTCACGGGGCTCCTTTTTATGCACCTCCTCAAAAAATGATTGTCGAAATGCAAAATTGCATAGAGTGGATGAAAAGCTAGTTGATTCCAGTACATAAATACTCAAAATCTCGTAGTCAAAACCTGATTAAATTGATATAACTAACTCAAATTACATTGGAGGTTATTATGTTAAAATCACTATTAAATGTTTTAGCTCTTACGACTTTATTAGCAGTTGCTTGTAATAAGCAAGAGACAGCACCAGCTCCTACTGAAGGAACTTCTGTTCAACAAGAAACTACTGAAGCTGCTCATGAAGCGGCTGAGCAACTGCCAGCAAATGAAGAAGGTTCAAGCACTGAATCTCAATCAGAGTAATTTGATCTTTTATTGGCCCTCTCTGAGGGCCTTTTTTTTACCAACTCTCGACTCTTATCTATTCTTGGTTAAAATAGAAAAATGAGATTTCTATTATTTGTCTTTTTATTGCCCACAATTTCTTTCGCTCAATTGAGCATTCGCGATCGAGTAGCGCAAGCAGCTGACGAGTATAAAGAAAATTTAGAAAAATACACCTTATATGGTGACATCTTTAGAGCTCCGATTACTAAGGACGCAAAACTCGCTTGTGCCAGAGTCGCCCAAATTATTTTGAAGCAAGCCGATATTCCTCAATTCCAAAAACCAGTCTATCTTGTTCGTGATATTCAATTTTTCACAAAGAATTGGCAAACTGTTGCCAAAGATAGCATTGAACCTGGGGATGTCGTTTTCTGGAAAAGACGCTTTTCTGATGATGAATGCAAGGGCGGTGGTGATTGCCATGTTGGAATTGCTGTTAATCACTGGCAAACATTGGATAACAAAGGCATCGCGAAGCGACCTTTTGTATCACCTATAAAATGGCGCCTCGGTTGGAAGTTTTTGTACGCTAAACGTCCCCCAGATCATCTATAGTTTCAATTCTATCTTTATTCAATATAATCAATTAAAATCTTGGCCTTATCACTTATGCTAAGTTCAGAATAGTTTTCAATTTCGGCCTGTTCTTGAAAAAGTTTTTCCAAAAACACATTTTCCATTTCTGCAACAATTCGTTTTTCAAGCATGGCCTTGATTTCGACGTAAACTTCTTCTAAGTTCATTGGCTTTAAATAGATATTTGAAATGCCAAGCTTCAAAAGTTCAAGACAGTCTCTAGTTTTAATGTCGCCACATATGACGACTAAACCGACTTCTTGATTTCGGGCCCGTATCTCTTTGCAAAAATCGAGTCCATTTAAGTTGGGCATATTCAAATCAGTAATAACCATATGAACTTCAAACTCTTCAAGTACTTTCAAAGCCTCTACACCATCAGAGGCGATAAAACATTCTACCTCTTCATCAAGTTCAAACTGAGCAAAGAGAGTTTCCCGAACATCTTTGTTGTCATCAACGATCAAAATTTTTTCGATATATCCAAGCATGCCCTATCCTAACATGAACCTTTAACGAATAAAAAGGGTATCTGATTGACGAGGATAAAGCCTCATGTTAGCAATTCCCCTATGACAGTTTTGATCAATTACCCAAAGAATTTTCTCCGTTATGATCTCATTCGTGATGTCACCAAACATGTTAAACGTGGACATCGCTGGATCTTTTCTGACTGTTTTGCATCAACTGAGAAATTTCAAGATGGGCCAGCTTTAGTAACATTTAAAAAGCAGCAGCTCGCTTTTGTCGTCGTTCAAAAGGATACTCACCTGCGCGCAAGAATCATTGTCCTTCTCAATGAAAAAGATTCGGTTGATTTTCAACTTAAAAAATATTTTCAATCTCAGTGGCTAAAGACACTTGAATTGAGAGCTCAATTTCCTAATGAACTGACCAATTCTTTTCGCTTTATCAATGGTGAAGGCGACGGATTTCCGGGACTCATAATAGACATCTATAACGACACTGCAGTAATCAAGCATGATCACCCCGTTATGGAAGAAATTTGGAATCACGAGAAACTCGTTGAGTGGTTAAAAAGAGATTTGCCTTATCTCAAGTGTATTTATCTTAAGCGCAAAAATGACGAAGAGGAAAAGGGAGCCAATCTTTATGGCGAACTCTCTCCTGAAGTGAGTTTTAAAGAAAATGGTGTTCAATTCACTAGCAATATAAGAGACGCGGCAAAAACTGGATTTTTTCTCGATCAACGAGATAATCGCAAAATGATTTCTCATTTTTCAAAAGGTAAAAAAGTTCTCAATCTTTTCAGCTACACTGGAGGATTCTCTGTTTACGCCGCCATTGGTGGTGCGAGTGAAGTGACGAGTGTCGATATTGCCGCTGCAGCCGTTGCTGCCTCTCAAAAGAATTTTGATATCAACGGACTCAAGAATACTCATCATGCCATTCACGCTGACGCTTTCGAGTTTTTAGAAACGGCCCAAAAGGAAAAGAAAACTTGGGATATCGTGATTACTGATCCTCCTAGTTTTGCTCCTAATCAAAAAGCCTTACCAAAAGCAATAGAAGGATACACTCGAGTTTATGCTTCATCGATTAAGCTGGTGCCAAACGGTGGACTTTTTGTCGCGAGTTCATGCTCTAGTCATATCTCTCAAGAACAATTTTTAGAAATTTTGCAAAATTCTTTTTCAACGGCCAGAAGAAAAGGAACTGTCGTCTCCATTGGTGGTCAACCAAGTGATCATCCCTTTCCACTGGTAATGAGTGAACTTCGATATTTAAAATTTGCGATTTTTAGACTCGACGATTAACGTTCACTTTCAAATATTTCAATGGTCTCTCTATGAGAATAGTCAGGATAAGTCCAAGGGAGTGGTTTAAACTCTCCTCGGTCATAGATATAAGTGAGTTCGATATAAAGATTCCCTGGAATTGAAATTCTGTGAGCATAAGGCTTAGTAGAAATCAAAAGAACTTGTTCGAGGCAAAGCAAACCCGGATCGATATTGATAACTCTCTTCTCTTGCAAACAGGTTTTATCCTCCCAATCCATTGACCACTTTTTAATTTTAGCGAATTCCGCGCGATCAACTTTTCCCTCGATAAAAAGAAAAGCGCGAGAGAGAGGAGCACCCATTTCTTTTTCATAGTATTTCACCATGGGGAAAAAGCTCGGGCGATAATCGCGTTTAATATTTCCCCATTGATTCTCAAGCTCATGAAGAAAATGATTAAATCCATCCCAGTCCTCTCTCCATAAGAGGGCAAAAAATAATTTTGCTTGAGTTGGTGGGTAAATCGCAGCTTTCGGCATGGGCTGATTAACCTATTTACCTAGACTTATGTCAATAATGCTCCGAAGGGTGATAACTTAATTTAGCTTACATTAGGCTATTGCTTTTCAAATTTGCCTAGTGTATAAGTGCGTCAAGAACCGGTAAATTTTGAGAATAGTAATCTAAGTTTTAGCTACTAGTCCCTCGAAAGATACTCGCAACCTTTTAATCCTTAGGGGGATTTTGTATGACTAAGAAATTGTATGTAGGAAACCTTTCTTACACTCTCACCAACGAATCACTTGCTGATGGTTTCGCTAACTTCGGAACTGTTGTATCAGCTCGTATCATCACAGACCGTGACACAGGTAGAAGCAAAGGCTTCGGCTTTGTTGAAATGTCTTCTGATGAAGAAGCTCAAGAAGCTATCTCAGGAATGAACGGCAAAGAATTTGAAGGCCGTACATTAACTGTATCAGAAGCTCGTGAGCAAGCTCCACGCACAGGTGGCGGCGGCGGCGGCGGTAGTCGTGGCGGTTTCGGTGGCGGTGGTAATGACCGTCGTCGTTATTAATTAGTAGAAAAATATGACTACTTTTACAGAGCTCAGTTTGTCGCCTTCGTTGATTAAGGCAGTGGAAGAACTTTCCTACACAACACCGACTGAGATTCAAGCTGAAGCGATTCCAATGCTTCTAGAATCAGATGTCGATTTTGTGGGACAAGCACAAACGGGCACTGGAAAAACGGCAGCTTTTGCACTTCCTTTATTAGATCGCCTGAATCCTTACAAAAAAGGGATTCAGGCCCTTATTTTGGCCCCGACACGGGAACTCGCCACTCAAGTTGAGAATGAAATCAAAAAACTTGCGAAGTTCACTGCATACAAAACTGTATGCGTTTACGGTGGTGACTCGTACACTCGTCAAATCACAGCTATTCGTAAAGATAAGCCAGCGATTGTCGTAGGTACTCCTGGTCGTGTTATCGATCTTCTCGAGAAAAGAATTTTGAACTTTGATGAGTCTGAATTTTTAATTCTTGATGAAGCCGATGAAATGCTCAAAATGGGTTTCTTTGATGACGTTCAAACTTTACTCAGCTCTTTTGGAGATGACCGTAAGATTTGGATGTTCTCAGCAACAATGCCAAGACCAATTTTGAACATGATTCAAAATGATTTTCGCACACCAATTTGCATTAAGATCGACAAGAAGACTTTAAGCAATGACGATATTGAACAACGTTATTACGTCGTTCAACAACGTCACAAAGCTGAAGCCCTTGTTCGTCTTTTAAGCATCGAGCCTGAGACTTACGGAATTGTTTTCTGCAACACAAAAGCAGAAACCAAAAATGTAACCGCAGAATTGCTCGATCGCGGTTTTGCTGTTGATTGCTTAAACGGAGACATGGGACAAACCGAAAGGGAACAAACCATGGCCCGCTTCAAGTCACAAAAGGTCAAATTATTGATTTGTACTGATGTGGCCGCGAGAGGCATCGACGTCAATAACCTTACCCATGTTTTTAACATGGGCTTTCCTCAAGATTTCGACTCTTATGTTCACCGTATCGGAAGAACTGGTCGTGCCGGGTCAACTGGTATTGCCATTACTCTTGTTGATCCAAGAGACATGAGAGATCTTCGTCGAATTGAGAGTATTACTAAGAAGCAGATGGTTGAACATCAATTACCGAACGTCAGTCAATTGAAGTCGGCAATGATCTCAGCTCAGCTGGAAAGACTAGGAAAACTCAAAACTTCGATTCTTGAGAAAGGTGAATCTTTTAAGATCGACTCTAGCTTCTCTGTTTTCAATGAGTTTTTTGAAGATATGGAAAGCGAAGACGTTAGAAAAGTTTTGTTTGCCTTCCTTTTCAATCGTGATCTTCAACGTCTTAACGACATGGGAGAACTCGAAGCGAGAAGACCAAGACCAGTAGACCCACAAGGTCGTTCAGCTGGTGGTAGCAGAGATCGCAATTTTCGTGGCGGTGGAAGTCGTGGCGGTAGACCTCAAGGTCGTCGTGATGGCCCAAGACGCGAAGAAGCCCCTCCTGCAAGTAGAGCGTACAAGGGGAAAGACGGTGGTAACTTCAAAAAAGAAGCCCCGAAAAAACCTAAAAGAGAATTCAACAATTACTAAAAAAGAAAAGGCCGGTTTATCCGGCCTTTTTTAATTGTCTAGATTTCAATTTAAAAATTAGAACTGTGAGTTGATAAACTGGTGAGAATCAAATCCAAGTTCTTCTGCATAGGCTACATAATCTTTTAATACGTCTGCATCAATGCTTGGAGTCCGAGACATAATCCATAAAGATTTACGATTACTAGAAGCTACCATTACCGTCTTATAATCGGTATCAATCTTAACAATGACGTACTCTCCTTTCACTTTAAAAAGGCGGGTAAAGAAATTGTTAAAAGTTACCTCGAGTTCAGCGTTGGTATCAAAGTTTTTAATGACCGCCTGACCTTCAATGGTCGTCGTCTTGCCTTTCTTCTTTAAGCAAGTATTGAGAACTGTAATTGTTTTGCTATCTTTGATTCCGTACTCGGCCGTTTGACCTAAGCACTTGCGAGTGAAGAACTGAGGAAGTGATGTTACTGCATACCACTTGCCAATATAACGATTAATTTCAACATGGTCAGCAGTTGGAAGACGATCGTGAATGTCGGCCTGCGCGCAACTTGCGAAAGCAATCATGGCCAATAAAATAAGAGATCTCATCCTCACTCCTAGGTAATAGTATTAACTATTTCTACCATAGTGATGAAGGATGACAGCTAGATAAAATCGAGACAAAATTATGATTTCTGAGAATTTTCCTTAGCAATTTCAAGGAGTTCCTCGTCCGTCGCACGATCGAGATCTTGGTAGTGTTTTGAATCATCTGGAGTTTGTGAAGTATCAATAAGCTCTCGAAGCGCTGTTCTCGCCTCTGAGATCTTCATTCTTCCTTTCGCAATTTCCATACACATCAAACACATAACTCCCCCTCTTTTTAACATTATACCACAAAAAAAAGGCCTGCATAAAGCAGGCCTACTTTGAATTCTTTAAGGTAATTTAAGCATTGATCCAGTTGATCTCGCCAAGGAAATCTTGCTTTCCAATTTGAACGCCATTTTGACGAAGCAAATCGTAGGCCGTTGTTAAGTGGAAATAGAAGTTCGGAATAGCAAAGCCAGTTAAATAGTCTTTACCGTTAATTGCTTTCCCTGGGTACCAAGGGAAGGTGATTTTTTGCTCCGACCAGTTTTTGAAATCTTCTGCTTTGAATTTTGAAATGAAAGCAATCGTCTGATCGAGACGAGAAGTGATTTCTTCCCATGTTGATTCAGTGTCAGCAAATACCGGAGCTTCAACTGCGGCCAAACGAGCGACTGCTCCTTTTGCGTTATCAGTGGCAATTTGAATTTGCTTTGTGAAGTTAAACATATCTGGAGCCAATTTCATGTCCATAAAACGGTTCACTTCAAATTTATTAGTATCTGCGTGAGCTTTCGCCTTTGCTAAGATTGTCTTCATCGCTTTAAGGTTTCTAATATAACTAGTAACGATAATTTCATGTACGAGGTTTTCCATAACAGATCCTTGGTTTAAAGTTTTCTATGGGCTGACTCTATTCCGCTCATCTGACTCTTGTAAACAATTTCATAATGGACAAAAGCTCTTTTATGGCCAACACATCGCACACTAGCAGCTCTAAATGCTCGAAAAGCTGTCTAGTAAAGCCTCTCGTTTGTCATCTCACCTCTTTCCTTGCTAGCGTTTAATCATGCTAAAAACTTATGCCATTATCGCCATTTCTTTTCTTCTGATGTCTACCGTTTGGGCCAAGTCGCAAGATGACTTTACCTATGACGGACAAGAGGAATCACATTCTGTTCACCTGTCGCAGGTTTATGCTGATAACCGCGGTGTCCCTAGTTATCAAGTGAGAACTGAGGCTCGTCTTCATTTTGAAGAAGCTTCTCGTGAGATTGGTCGCGAAGTGCAAATCTATGTGGGTATGAACAAGCTTGATATTGGAATGGAAGCTAGCCGCGATCAAAATGTTTTGTCACTTTTAAAGTTTCGATCTTCAGATAGAGATGTTCAAGGTCAAACTTGGAATGTTGTCATGGATGTCGATATAAAATTCATCCCAGAAGCTGATACATTCATGTATCCCTACATAACTCCTATTCAAGACACTATGGTGCTCGATGATTATTTATCATTCACGATCGGAAAAATGGAAAATGACTTTGCCTTTGCTCCTCATGTGACTATCGTTAGAAAAAAATCTTTAAGAAGTGACGAAGTCATTTACGATCAAACTTTGACGAAAAAGGATTGGACCTTGACCGAATTTGGTCGCGACCGAACATTAGTGACAGTTGATTTAGCGAGAGTTTTAACTCAAGTTGAACGTGGAAAAAAGCATTCGATTACTGTTACCATCGCTCCAAGTCTCAATGGGTGGAGATTATTTACTAAAGGCTCTCGCGACATTCTCGCCAATCCACCAACGTCGAAAGTGGACACCACTTTTCGCTATTCTAATCGTTAATAATTGAGAATGGGGGCTGGCAAGACCATGCCAGACTCTCTGATATAGTTATCCATCACTCCAAGTCCTCTAAAATCTCCTTCATGAAAATAGGTCATGAACAGTTTTCCATTACTACGAGTGGCTTCAAGTGAACCGCTGATAAATATAAAATCTCTTCCAAAGAGTTCTTGGAAATACTTCACATCATCAAATTGATTATTGAGTGAATAAAGAAAGTCCTTAAGGCGAACTACATGGATCTTGCCTGAGGCTAAGTAAGGAATGATATAAGCCTTATACTTGCCTTCAATCATTTTATAACAATATTCCTGTTTCGCCGTTTCGGTTTCACTGACTTTACAAAGATCATCAATGACTTGAAAAACAGATTCTCTAGTCATGGCATTAAAGTGAGCAATGCCTTCTTTTTCAATCCGAAGAACTGACTGAATAACCAGTGGAGACTTTAGACTTCCTGAGCTCAAGTTACTCTTGACCCCAGAGTCAAGTGAAGTGAAACGTTCAGCAAAGCCCATGGCACGATTGCGAACATCACTCTTTTTCCAATCTTTCGATTTTTTAAAATTTGTGCGGTTTTTATATTCCTTAATAATGCGCAAGCTTAGCTTTGTTGGATCAGTAACTTCCCTCATACGATCTTGATCATTGCCTTCAATGGCACTGCGATTAGATTCAAACTCGAGAATTATTTCTCGTCCAATACTTTCTTGATATTGAGTGAGAATTGAATCAGATTTGAAAATGGCTGCAAAAATAATACCGGCAAGCTTGGTCAAAATCCGCTCTGTAAAGCGAACACTCTTGGCATGATGGATGACAAAAGTTTTTTGCCCAGACTCTTTGGTGATCATAATCGTTTGAGAACCACGTTCCGCTTCCCCGCCCCAAATAAGCGCAGAGTATTTCGAAGAAAAGTTTTCCTTTTCACGATACTCAGCTTGAGTTTGATAAGGCGTTAACTCTTGGACTTTTACTTTTTTAAGTTTTAAAAGATCCTGGAGTTCTGAGTTCTTTGAAGGATTGGCCTGAATATCTTGTATATCTTGACGAGTGAAACTGAAATATTTCTTATCAGTTTCTGAATAGGTATAACCAATATCGTAACTGAGAAGAGTAATTTTTAAGAGTTTAAAGAAATCGGCTTGCAAACGAGTTTGCCCCGTCACTTCTCTTCCCTCTTCTTTTTCAAAGCTCAAACGGAGAAACTCATTGTTGATAGGGATATCCATTGGACCCACACCTTGAAGCTGAACTTTCGACAACTTTTCAAAGCTGGCAATGACTCCACCGCTCACATTAAACCCGCCATAACTCGGAGAACTTATAAGCCCTCCGCCTTGAATACTCATAAAATCAGAGCGACTCAAGATCTCGTATTCACCAAGATTAAAAATATCACCCGTCCGCATTTTCCAAAAAGACATAAAGAGTTTTGAATAATCTGATGTCAATGCGTTGGTAAAATTGCTGGCGAAATGAACATAGCGATATGAGCGTTTAAAAGTGATCCCGGCATAGGCGGCCAGCTGGCGATCAGAAATATCGATATCTCCACTTTCTTGGAGCTGGCTTAAATAAGTAGAGGCATTAATAAAAATGGTGAAAGTGTCATCTACGATCCAACGATGATCATCAAACAGATCTGGTGAAAGTTGACGGTTCACTCCAATCGAGAATGACCCAAAAGGTTTTTGCCAATTGATGCCATCAAAATTTTGATTACCAAGATCAAAACCTTGATTCAATCGCAGCAGATGCC
This sequence comes from Bdellovibrio sp. CG22_combo_CG10-13_8_21_14_all_39_27, assembly GCA_002786715.1. Classification (GTDB taxonomy): domain Bacteria; phylum Bdellovibrionota; class Bacteriovoracia; order Bacteriovoracales; family Bacteriovoracaceae; genus 21-14-all-39-27. Next base: position 53,986 of record PCTW01000061.1, on the reverse strand, counting down.
CGGTTAATTGCTCACCTATCGTGCGATGAGTGTTTTGAATGGCATCAAGAATTCTTTGATACATAGGATTGGGATCATTTGTTCCACGTATCGACTTCAACTGAGGGTTTTGAATTTCAAGCGCCCGTTGTTTTAAATTTTTGCCGAGTTTAAAAGTGCTGAATTTAGTGAGATCCTCAGCACCCCAAAGAAGTTGGGGCAAAGCAATCATCAATATGAAGAGCCAGCGCTTTAAGGCCATTTGACGAACCCTCCTTGGGTCGATCACTAAATCCATCTGTGGATGCTTAACTATTCGGTCATAACAGCTGTGGCACTGAGATTTCGGCGCATGAGTATCTCTTGATAATCAGGCCAATTTTTGAATTTATATCCGAGTATTATTGTTCGTATTGAGAAAGATCTGGCTTGGGAATAAAAGGATTATCCCGACAAAAAAGACGAAGACCATTTGTCTGATGAGGCTCGGCCAGCTTATCAAAATGATTTCCAAGAGACAGTCCACCGACTTGATAAGCAATGAAATGTCTCATGACGGCTTCAGGATCTTTCAACCCTTTTTTTGAAGCTAACTTCTTCATTGCAGGAATCAACATACTTGTTCGCATAATCGATTCAAGATAGTGCCGAACGAGGCAATGAAAATACGGATTATCCATTTTCTCAGAGGCCATAAAGGCATCGATCTTTGCTTCGAAAGTTTTCATGTCTTTTTTATTAAAGCTTTCTTTCAAATTTTTAGTAAAGGCTTTCATTTCTTTTTTCGAGATCTCTTGATAAGGCTTTTCCGGAAATTCTAGTTCTGTTTGAAGCTCAGGAGTCGTCGCCATGTCCATTAAAATTGAACAAAATGGACTTTTTTCAAATTCACCATAATAAACTCGATCTTTCCGATCATAAGCGGAAGCCCAAAGATAAATCAATTTCTCAACAAAAATATGGCCATTTGAAATCGATCGCGTTTTTCCACCTGACATCTCAGCATAGAAATCGCGCCGATGACGATTGATCTCCATTGCCTCTTTCACATGAATTTTAAAGCAATCGCGAAACAGCTCTGCCGAAAAACTCGATGTCGAAATTAATAAGGTGAAAAGAAATAACCATTTATTCATGGCCAGAATATAGCAGAAAAGTGGTGTTTGCAGTCTAAGTATGTAATAAGTATGAACTTCGTAAAATCAAAGAGTTGACAGTTGCTTTAGCTCATCGACACAATAGATCTATGAAGTTTTTAATACTCATTTGCGCCATGGCCTCTGCTGGGGATTATAATAGACGAGCTTTTAAGCATTGGATCGATAGCGATCATGATTGCCAGAATACCCGCCAAGAAGTCTTGATTGCACGATCAAAAGTTTCAGTAACTTTTACAAAAAAGAAAAATTGCACAGTCGCCGATGGAAAATGGGCCGATTTTTATTTTAACGAAGAGCTAACTAATGCTGGAGATGTAGACATTGATCACGTCGTTCCACTTAAACATGCTTGGCTTACGGGTGCTGAAAATTGGACTAAAATGAAACGTACAGAATTTGCCAATGACATGGATAATTTAGTCATTACTAATAAAAAATATAATCGTCAAAAAGGTGCGAAGACCGTTCTTGAATGGATGCCTATTAATCGCAACTACGCCTGTAAATATTTTGAGCGCTGGTTTTTAGTAAAAAATAAATATCAATTATCTATTAGCGATGAGGAACGTAAAAATTATTCTCTGCTTAAATGTGACCAGCAATGACCAGTGATGCTCGACGTCCCATAATTCTTCCCTTTCACCTCTTTTTGGTCCTTAGCCTTTCGCTGCTTTGTTTCATCCTAGCTGTTTTATTTCATCAAACTCAAGTGGATGTTTCGCTGGCCCGTTTGTTTTATACAGGCGGGGCAAAATGGTTATACCAAGACAGTTTTTGGACTGAAACGATTCTTCATAAAGGCGGGATGAAGCTCATCATCATAGGCTTCTCAATCTACATCTTAAAATTTATTTACGAACTCTATCAAAAGAAACTCACTCGTGAGCAAAAAGTCGAAAAAATTTATTTTCTTCTAACCTATATTTTGACAGTAACCGTTATTGGCCTATTAAAAAAACAGACAACTCTCCCGTGCCCTTGGCATGTAAAAGAATTTGATGGACCTCGCGATTTTCAAGCCATATGGACACTTTTCAATTCGCTATACCCTAAGGGTAATTGCTTTCCTGCTGGTCATGCTTCCGCAGGCTATGGGCTTTTTGTGCTCTATTTTGCCAAGAGTCTTTATCAGAGAAGTTCACTTAAATACTTGCTTCCAGGACTTACTTTAGGTCTCATTTTCGGAATTTCCCAACAATTCCGAGGCGCACACTTTTTGTCTCATGATTTGATAACTGTTACCCTTTGCTTACTATTGCCTTTAACGGTAACCTATACATTGCATTTCTTGCGAAAAAGGTGAGCATGTTTATCTGGCAAAAGATCAAAAATTTTCAAATCTCAACTTTCAATCTTTCATTGGTTGTGAGCATTGTCCTCTGTGCTTTTTATAATGTGACTTTTTGGAACAAGGTTTCAAATGTCTTCCCCATGGATTTTGGCAACTTTCTTTTTTATATTTCGTTGGCCGTTACGATCGTTGGATTGCAAACAATTGTATTCTCGATTATTGGTCAATTGCGAATCCTAAAATACTTCTTGATTGTCATTTTTGTCCTTAGTTCATTCGCCGCTTATTTTATGGACTCTTATCATGTCATCATCAGTGATCGCATGTTTCAAAATATTGTCGAAACTAATAAAAATGAATTTTTGAGTTTATTGAATGCTAAATTACTTCTCTATTTTGTTTTTTTCGGAGTACTTCCTGCTTTTATTATTTCGCAAATTAAAATTATTCCAAGTCCGCTTAAAAAGAATGGTCTTCAACTCATTGCAACTTTCTTGATCATTATTTTAACAGCACTCGGTTTTGGAAGAAGCTATGCCAATCTTTTTCGCAACCACAAGCAAGTTCGCTATTATACCAATCCTATTACTTATGTTTATTCACTTATTAAATTTACAAAGAAAAATCTCTTCACTTCAACCCCCCCCTTTACTCATATGGGTCTTGATGCCCACGCAGCAACTATTCCAGAGAGAAAGAAAAGATTGATGATCTTAGTGGTTGGCGAAACAGCTCGCTCTGAAAACTTCCAACTTGGGGGTTACAAGAAAGAAACCAACCCTCTCCTTTCACAAAGAGAGGACCTCGTTTATTTTAGCAACGCCACTTCATGCGGAACCGAAACCTCAATTTCTGTACCTTGTATGTTTTCACTTTTTGAAAGAACAAATTATAACGATGTCAAAGGTCGCTATTACGACAATGTTCTCGATGTTCTGAAAAGGGCCAATGTTAATGTTCTTTGGCGCGATAATGATGATGGTTGCAAAGGAGTTTGTGATCGTATCGAAAATGAGGACCTCAATCGATTAGATCATAATGAATTTTGTAGCGAACATGAATGTCGCGATGAGATCTTGATCACAAATCTCGAAGAGAGAATTAACTCTGTTGATCGTGACCAACTGATTGTGCTTCATCAACGGGGGAATCACGGCCCAGCCTATTATAAACGCACGACTGAAAAATTCAAAAAATTCAAACCTGAATGTACTCAAGACGACATCAGCTTATGTGAACAAGAAACAATCGTAAATGCCTATGACAACGCTATCGTTTATACTGACTACGTTCTCGATCATATTATAACGATACTTCAAAAATATCAGGATCAGAGAGATGTTGCGATGATGTACTTATCTGATCACGGAGAATCACTCGGAGAAATGGGTGTTTATCTGCATGCTATGCCTTACTTATTTGCTCCGAGAGAGCAGATTCATATTCCTTGGATTATTTGGACCAATCATAAACAAGTCATTCAAAAACTAAGTGGAAAAAAAGAACAAGAGATCTCCCACGATCACCTCTCTCATACACTGTTAAATTTCTTCCAAGTGAATACTGAAGTTTACAAAAAGAATCTTAGTCTTTTTGCTGATTAGTACTTGGGATTCATGAGTTTGAGAACATTTCCATCGAGATCTTCAAAAATCAACATATGCCCCCAAGCGGCATCCATCTCTCCCAGAATTGTTGCCCCAGCTTGAATAAGCTTTTCCTTATCCATAGTCACATCATTAGATTTTAGTGTAAGAGTAGCCCCAGAGTGAGCACCATGGGAGTCGCGCGGAGAATGAGGAACGGGTTGCCCCTCAGTCCAATGCAAACCAATATTTGTCCCCCAGGCATCAAGTGAGGTCCAATGCTCTTCACTGAAACGAACTTTCATGCCAATCACTTTCGTATAGAATTGAACGGCGCGATCCATATCGGAAACATTATAATAAATATCTTGAATACCTGTAATCATATCTTCTCCTAGAGAGTAATCATCACTGCGCCGACAATGATCATTAACCAGGTCAAAATAATTCCAAACATTCTTCCCATTGGTAGACCAATGATCAATCCTAGTGCATGTAATATTCTCCCCACAGTTAAACTTGCACCAAGAAGGTGTAATTGCATATTGCTAGCACCTTTTGTAGCGAGAGCAAAAATAAGTATAAGACCGAACGGTACGTACTCAGTATTATTTCCATGAGCTCGTATCGCTGTATTAAGTGCTTTAACTCCCCCATCACCAAAAGAGACTTTATTCTTTCCACGTCCCATAACAACAACAACTGCCAATGCCATCATAATAAAGCTATTGAGTCCGATATACAGATAGGCGACTTGCATGATTACATCCTTTAAAAATATGAGACTATTAAATTCATCTTATAGAATGTTACAAGGAAAGAGAAATGACTACAAATGAACAATGGAATACAGCTCTTGAACTTCTTGAAAACTGTCGAGAAGGAATTCTCTCTACGCACTCCCTTGATGTTCCTGGCTATCCGTTTGGCTCACTCACTCCCTATGCTCTTGACCAGAACAATCGTCCCGTCATTCTCATCAGTGCTATTGCCCAACATACAAAGAATCTCATCACTAATCCAAAGGTATGCCTTACTGTCGCAGAAACTGCTGACACTCAAAATAAACAGGCCTTGGCACGTCTCAGCTTTATGGCCGATGCTGAGCTCGTTTCTAAAGATCAAGATACTTTTGATCGTTATTTTGCTCGCTTTCCAGAATCTCGTGCTTATTTTGGAACTCATGATTTCGCTTTTTATCGTTTAAACCCGGTGCGCTTACGCTTTATTGGTGGCTTTGGAAAAATATTTTGGATCGAAAAAGAAGCGCTAAAATAGCTTAAAAGGGCCTATTCTCACCCTTTTAACTCAAACTAAAAAAGTCTTGAAACTTTGTGTCTTGTGCGTAACTAATGCGTAAGTTATAATACCTTATACACACATCGGAGCATCAAAAACTCCGACTCTTGATAGAAATTTACTAGATTCTTTGGTTGCCCTGAACAGGGCAAAGGGGATCGCTCCATCAAAAAAACAAGGAGGTCATGATGGACTACACACACGAACACAGCATTGCCGAAGTAAGTGAACCTTTTCGCGGATGGCTTACTCGCCTACTCGCCGAGGCTTTTTACTTAGAAGAAGAGACAGAGATCCCAGAAAAAAATCATCGTATCAGAGAAAACGGCCCTGACGTCCATCTTCTCAACCAGTACGCCAAGCCGTTTAACTAATCCTCCCTCAAGTTAATTGAGGGAGCCTTTTCTCAACGTTTACGATTTCTTTGGAGTAAAAAATGAAATCAGTAGTTGTTCTCTTTGTTCTTCTTATCATGACTTTATCTCTCTAGCACTTCCATTGCAGTCCAGTTGGTCCCTCAACTGGGCTGCCACTTACTTGAGTATTTTCCTCTCTAATAAAACTGACGAGCTTGACGATAAGATTGTCATGAAAAACATACTCATCAGTTTAGTTCTCTTAACACTCTCCCTTGCTTGCCAAAGTCCTCATCGAACAATTGCAAATAGCGATAATGATTCTCAATTTTGGAATATTGAACCTAAAAGAAATATTAAAGAAGTCGATGTCCATAGTGAAACAGAACAAGTCGTCAAACTTAGAAATGCAAAAGTTGTTATTGTTGACTATGACCTGATCAAAAGAGATTTTCCGGTCATGAAAAATTACAGCGATTCTGAAATTGATAAGTGGCTTATTGATCAGGTGGGTTACGTTTCCATTCCCCAAACCAAACAAACAATCGTTAATACTGCTATTCCGACTACTGGAGAACTTATCGATGCTCACCGCCCAACTGATTATGGTCGAGCATTGGTTTTTGATATGAAAGATCCTGTCACTGGAAACGAAATCGGAATTATGGATGTTAAAGGCGTAGGTGCTTTAAGACCTGGGCAACGAGATCACGGAAATGGCGTGGCAACCTTAGGCGAAACCATTCGAGAATTTGTTTACGAAAATATGATGAGAAGAGTTCTTAAGGACTCAGAACTCACTCAAAAAACAGTTGGTTCTTATGCTGTCATTGATCCGGGATTTGATGTCGTTCATGCTGATGGTTCAACTTCACCCGCAGGATTCTATGTTCGCCAAGGACATGATCGGGTTCCCCAGTCTGGAGCTTGGCTTCCAGAAGACTTAAGGATGAAAATCCAAAACGTTTTTCATCAATATGGCGTCGATCCTAATCGAAATATACAAGGAACCAAAAATCACGGAGGCATCTTTGATTTTGGTCACTATGTCGTTAGAGATGACCTCAAAAGTATCAATCCCAATAAGCAAATCCCCTTCGCTCAGTGGGGCTACGATAAAAGTATAAAGGCCGAGGCCGGTGATCGTTGGTTTTATTCTAAGAAAGATTATCCTTGGAATTGGTCACATGAGTTTGCCGATAATTGGAGAAAAGGGCACGCCAATCGCGACGATGCTTGGAGGCATTTTCTTAATATGCTCTCCCCTGTTGAAAAGAAATTAAAAACGGGAATTGGTGGACAAAGCTGCTTACAACTCATGAATCATTTACTGCAATAAAAGATTCTTTAAAACTCCAGGAAGTCTTCTTGCCCAATCAACTTCGCGATGATCAGCGTAAGGAAAAAGATTATAAGTTAGTCGATCGCGATTAAAACCTTGCTCTCTTAACTTTGTCACAAACAAAGAAGTATGCTGAAAATAGCCAGCATCACTTCCAATCATCCCGTGATCAAGATAAAAATAAACTTCGGGATTTTGAAGTTTCTGCTGATCGATGAAATCGAAGACATAACTGTTCGTCGCCTGGGCAGGAAAACTCAAACAAGCGGCGCGAGAGAAAACTTCGGAATGAAACCAAAGTGTTTCAAACGAAATTATTGCACCGTAACTACTTCCCATAAGAAAAGTATTCTCCCTCGAGCTCAATGTTCTATACTTTGAATCAACATGCTTTTTAAGAGTATCGCTTAAAAAATCAGCGTACTGCTGACCCTCTAGTGGGAAATTATATTCTCTCGTTCTAAATTCATTGCTATCAATTCCCACGACAATCACTTCTGGAATCGCTTTCTCATTCACTAATTTAGTAATGGCTTCATCAAAGGCCCATTCCATGCCAAAATTTCCAACCGACGAATCAAAAAGATTTTGACCATCCTGAGCGTAGATGACGGGATAGCGTTTCTTCGTATTGAGTTGATAAGATTTGGGCAACAAGATACGTATTTTTTTATCTCTTTTGAGCTCTGGAGAATAAAGATCAAACTCTTCAATGGCGCTGGTGGCTGAAAGGCCCGGAAGATCGGCCCAATTTTCTATAGAGATAAACTGAGTCTCCTTTTGGGAGGCAAGGTCAAAATTTGGAAAGCGGATTCCATTTGATTTAGTGGCTTCAGTTTCCCAAGTCCCTCGAGTGACTTTGAATTCGAGATCGAGTTCATTGCTTTCAAAAGAATAGGTCAAAGGAGCAACCTGTTTTAGTCTTTGGCAATTGGGTTTCCATTGGCAAAGTGCTTGAGAACTGCCAGTAACGTAAATCGGGCCAGTGGTCCACCAAGGGACATTGATAAAAACAGTCTTGGCATTTAATAGGCCAATCCATAAGATTAAGAATAAATTCATGACGAAAGTCTAGAACGGAGATCTTTGTGTTTCAACCCATAGGCCTACTCATAATTTCTAACATCTTTATGACCTTTGCCTGGTATGGGCATCTTAAAAATTTAAGCGATAGGCCATTATGGATTGTCATTTTGATTAGCTGGGGAATTGCCTTTTTTGAATACTGCTTTCAAGTTCCTGGAAATCGCTTAGGGCATGAGGTCTTTACTCTCCCCCAACTTAAAATCATTCAAGAAGTCATCACGATGACCATCTTTGGGCTCTTTTGTCTTTTTTATATGAAGGTTCCTCTTTCAAAAAACTTCCTTTATGCCTCTATCTGCTTGATTTTAGCCGTCTTTTTTATCTTTCGCGATCTTCCTCAAAATAAGTAAAGTTTATCCAGTTTGTCTCAATTCGCTTCTTTTATGAGATACAGCTGTCATGAATTTAAAAGCGCTTCTCTTATTGACGATTTTGCCTGTGGCATCAGCTCATGCCCTGGTGGCCCATTCGAATCAAACTCATCAAATGCAGATCATGAATTACGGAAAAATTGGATTGGCCAAAAGACTGGAACTTATTCGTTCCGCTCAAAAACGTATCTCAATGGAGACTTTTGCTTTTGAATTTGGCCCAGCGACAAGACTGATTGTTCAAGCCTTAGTTGAACGAGCTAATCATGGTGTCAAAGTTGAAATGACGATCGATAAAGTAGGTACAGACTCCGCAAAATTATCGCTATTGCAAAAATTACTTCATACGAAGAATATTTCAATCAAAGTTTTTAATACTAAAAAGCTTCAATTAGGCTTCAGAACTCATCGCAAACTACTCATCGTCGATGAGGAGCGTGCCATTGTGGGAGGAAGAAATAATGAGAGCTCACAATATGAAATTGAAGAGGATTTAACGGCCATTGATCGTGAGGTCTTGTTAAGCGGTCCAATCGTTAAAGACATTCAACATTCATTTGATATTGTTCACACTGGAAGATGGGCCAATAACTCGTTCAAGGCCAAAGTGAAAGAACAAGATCGAGAGGTCATTTCTCATTACTTAGAGACAAATGAGTCCGATATTAAACTTTCAAATGACCTCGCTCGAACCACTCCTCAAAGGAGTGATCTACTTATTGGAACTTGTGATAAAATTACTTGGGCAACATCGACAGATAAAGACAACCATCAAGATATCTTAGGCGAGTTTTATAGACGTCTCAAATCGGCCAAGAAAAGTATCCAAGTAGAATCTCCTTATTTTATTCCTTCTCGTACCCAACGCAAAATAATGAAGAGCTGGTTAGATAAAGGAATCAATATTGAATTTCTTACCAACGGAGCACTCTCTTCATTGGAATTTCACATCTCTCTCGCTAACTACGACGCCCATCGCTTTGCAAAACATGGTCTCCCCATTCGCTATTTTAATGGAGAAGCGCCAAGCAACCGCGACAATGATGAAAATAAGCTTTACCGCATTCATTCCAAGACCTATTTGATAGATCAGCAGTCTTTTGTCATTTCCTCTTTTAATTGGGATAGAAGATCAGAGGCGATCAATTTGGAAGGAACATTAATTTGTGATTCTTCACCTCATTTGGGTCAGCAACTCTCAAATTACATGCATAAACAGTATCTCGATTCAAATACGACGGAAGATTTTTTTGAAAATTATGACTCGTCGAAAGCTCTTTATTTCCTAAAGAGACTTCTCGTACTGCCTTTGAGACCACTCTTTTAAGCTTGTTCTTTAAGTCTAGCGATAACTTTATCAAGAAGATTTTGACATTCTGCTTCTGAACGACCGTAGAGAGTATGGCTCGGTTGAAGAGGCTTTGCCTTTTCCCCATCTACTTTAAAACTAGAAAGACGATTATTGAGATTATTTCTCAATGTACGAAGTCTTTTTGGTGACATGCTTTTTAATTCAATTTCTTTTTTCATAATTGTCCTAGCCTCCTGTCTTCTTCCATTTGATTTGTTTGGAATCGCAGAAGTTCATTACCTTTTCAATATTATCAATGTGAATCTCAATATAATCATTTTTAAAAGCGCCACCGACGCCTAGGCTTTTCTTAAGATCGGAAGCCAGTTTTTTACACCACTCAACGTTCTTAGGTAGACCCTTAATCTCTATAACAACTCTTCCTTTACCTGAAGAGAGCCTTCGCAACCTTAGCTCAAGCTTTGATTCATCGACGTGAAGATCTTGCTTTGTAATCGATTCTTTTTTCTTTCGGACATCACCATCTTCATCCGACCAGACGATACGGTTTGAGCTCATTTCTTACCTAAAAAATCCATAAGTACTTTAAGACCTGTTTCAGCTTTCTTGCTTCTCTTCACAGCTTTCTTTGGTTCAGTCTTTTCTTCTTTTAAAGCTTTGGCTTTCGCCATCTTCATTTTCTTCATTTCTTCATCATCAAGTTTAAAGCCATCAATCGCTTCACTCACTTTCAAAGTACGATCCCAAACAACTTGCCCATCAAGAGTGCGAATCGCTTCGACAGCATCGCGCTTCCAAGGCATCACAACAAAGGCGATTCCTTTTTTTGTTCCTTTATCATTAGGAACAATCTTAACTGACTTCACGCTACCGAAATCGCGAAAGAGATTCAAAATATCATCTTCTTCCATTTTATAGTTCAAATTTCCTACATAAATGGTAGTTGGTTTTTCACGAGTCACTTTTGGGCGACGGGCCTTAAATGCCTTGTCTCCTGTTGCTTTCTTAGTAACTTTGGTCGCTTTTTTTCCAGCAACTAAAGTTTTGGGCTTAGAACGTGTTCTTAATGTCTTTTCCATAGTCTTCTCTTTGTTTTAAGTCGCTGGAAATTAACATTTTTTCCTAATTTGGCAAGGTGTCGAAGAAAAGCACTGTAATTTTCTCTCTAAATAAAAAACAAATAGATTAATCGGCCTAATTCTCCTTTGATAAATGGTCTATCTCACTTAAAATAGGTTCTTATGAGTAACGAAATACCTAGAGATGCCGATTTTTTTGTGGTTGAGGATACCCCCTTTCACTTTGAGAACCTTCTTAAGGCCCTCAAGGAATTGGGTTTCGAAGGCGAAGTCATCCATGTCTCTTCTGTTTCTCAGGGTCTCAAAATGATCGATTTAATGGAAAAATCTGATTCCAATATCGACATCGTCATTTCCGATCTCCACCTCCCTGATGGCATTGGTCTGGAGATTCTGCAAAAGCTGCGTTCGACGAAACTTTTGGCCGGCAAACCCTTTCTCGTGATGTCGACTGAATCTCAACAAGACATTATCATTTCTGCTTTTGAAGCAGGAGCAACCAATTATATTGTTAAACCTTACACCACCAAAGATTTGCTCGAAAAACTTCAGTTTTGTTGGGACAGAAGAGAGAAAGAAAAAGAACGTGGTGGATTATTCAGCAAGTTTTTTAAATGAAAGCAAAAGATATCATGTCCACAAATATCGTTTCCTGTCATCCTGATACCAGTGTTAAAGATGCCGCTCGTTTAATGACGCTCAAAGGTTTTAGCTCTCTTCCTGTCGTCAATGGCAATAACGAAATTCGCGGTATCATTTCAGCTTCAGATTTCATCGGTAAAGAAATTGAAGTTCCGCACGCCATGGCATCAATGAAAAGACTTCTTGGACAGAATTTTTATCGAATTAGTATCGAAGATATCTATAAAAAGACTCAGCATTTTAAAGTAAGTCAAATCATGACAACCAAATTAAATACGGTGACGCCAGAGACTTCAATTGATGGGGTGGTCAAGAGCATGATTGAAAAGCATCATAAGCGTTTACCCGTCGTTGATAATGGCGTTCTAGTAGGAATGATTACAAGAAAAGATCTCTTAAAAGCCTTTATTCTGGTTTAAAAGCCGTAAAAGAATCCATTGTTTTGCTTGGCCAATTTTTCTAAGAAAACGTACTTAGGATTATTTTTATTTTTTAGAAAGTCAGATCCAACGCCAATCGTATTAATCTGAATTTTGCGATTATTCTTAGAGCGAATATCACGTAGAACGTCTTCTATATTTTCTTCATAGCGACCACTATTGACCGTTGGAGCACCATCAGAAAGGAGAACGATGTCAGACATGTAAGGGTAATTTCTAAGAGCATAAGTCAAAACGTCGCGAGTTGGAGTAGCTCCATAAGGCTTTAAGAAAAAAAGAAAATTATATATATCCTCTTTATTCACTTCATCTACCGGATTCATTTGTCCCCAAAGATATTGATAAGAACTGGTATAACCTGGAAAAAAAACCACATCTATTAAAAACTCTTTGCCCATTGAAGTGATCAACATTTTAAGACCGGCCTTAACTTGTCCAATCCTATCCTCAATAACCATGCTGCCGGACACATCAATTAAGAAGACAATTCGCTTACCTTTAAAGCGAAAGCCTACGTCTACAGGAATACCATTCTTGTCAGAGGGCTCTTCTTTTTGTTCGACGAGTTTCTGAATTTCGGCGATTTCATTTTCTAGCGATTTATTGTCTTTGGTCAATTGAGCAATCTTCTCATTGAGTGATTCAATCTCTTTTTCAGAAGCAATTTCACGCAATGCCATGACACTTGTAATCTGCTTGTCATTGTCGGGAGTTAAGGTGATGGCCTTTTGAATTTCAGTCTCAAGAGCTTGAGGTGGATTTTTATTAACAGTTTCAGGTTCAACTGTCGCTTTCGGAACGGCCACAAAGAGAATAATCACGGCACCAAGAGCTCCAGAGAGGATATCTAACAATGCAATACTGAATATTTGGTGATCGCGCTTTCTCACTAGCTGGCCGCCTGATCGATTTCTTTCTTCTCGACTCTATTGACGAGATTTTCAATGACGTATTCTTTAAATTGACCATGAAGATTGTCTGTTTCCTCTTGCAATGAATGAAAAAACCACATCACAACCACACTCAAAACTAAAGCGAGTAAAGTCGTATCAAACGCTACTCCCAAGGTTTTAGTAATCATCGCCATATCACCGGAGTTGGCAATCTGAAGAGCTTGAGAAATACCAATAACAGTACCAATGAATCCAAGCGAAGGGATAAGCCAAGTGAGATAGCGAATATTTGATTGAGCACTTTCACTTTTGTCTTTATCAATATCTGTTTGGATGGAGATGATCTCAATCATCTCACCTACTGAATTAGTAGAACGAAATTTTAAGCAGGCTTTCTTAATAATATTGGTTAATAAAGTTGCTCCTCGCTTATTCTCAAAATCACAAGCCTTGGAATAGAGAGCACTGACTTCATTAGGCATAATGATGTGACGATCTTTTGTCGGAAGCAAATGAGACGAGAGAACTTTGAGTTCTCTTTTTAAGCGTGTCCGTTTGACGAAGATTTCAGCAAGAGACCAATAGAACGCGAAAAAAGTGGCCCATTGAATGTAGCCGCCAGCCAAAAAATCTCCTCCCAAAAGCGTCATCATTCGCTTCATAAGCGAGTCTTCTGGCAACATATAATAAAACGTTGAAAAGAGAATTTGCTGACCCACACTGATCACCAACGCACCTAAGAGGCAGAGTGTTTCCTTACGTATTTTCATAGGAGATGATGATAACGCTGAAATGGATTTTCACTGATTTAAAGCTCTGATCCTCATTAATTTTAATGACTTGAGAGTCTCAACAAGAAGCTTTCACTGCCCAGTTTTAGTGCTGTTTTCACTGTGATCACAGTCACTCTAGAACAATTTTCAAAATTCATCTCTCATTTAAAATCTCGATTAAAGTGCAGTCCATGAAAACAAAAACACTACTTATTTCTCTCGTTCTTTCTACTTCAGCAATGGCCTTAAATCGGCCCACGGCGAGTACTCCTCCAGACGAAGCGAAAGCTTTATGCTCGACTTGGGCGAAGGCCTCTTTTAAAAAGGGCGTCAATCAATTGATTGTTTCTTTTGAAGGATTAGCGAGCTACTCAAATTCAGCAGCAGAGAAAACTTATCGATATTTAGATTTGCTTCAGAACAATAACCAGGGCCGTGCTCCGCGATTAGGTAACATGAATTTTGTAGCGAAGAATTTACTCGTCCCCCAGATGAAACAAATTGCCAAAGACAGTGAGCTTCTCTTGATGTCGGAAAATTCCCAAAGAGAGAATAACAGTGTTGCTACTCAATGTGTGGATGCTTGGTCAAAAGTGTACGGCCCCAAACTCAAACTTATTGTCTTAGGACACAGCTTTGGTGGCTATGCCGCTCTCAATTTCGCCACTGAAGTCAAAAAATTAGGAATTGAAATCGACTCAATGTTGACCATGGACGCACGAGCTATGCCAAGCGAGTACAAGTACTTTGCAACTCCCCCTAATGTTGCCGAGCATTTCAACTTTTTCCACAAAGGGCCTTGGATGCCTGGATATGCGATCAAAGGAGCGCAAAACCAAAAAGTTCAAACTGATCATGTCGGCGTTACAAAGATCGATATCGTTCAAGAGACCTTTTTAAGCCTTTTATAGTGCTCATTACGCATAGCATTTTACCAAGTTCTTCGAGCTTTCTATAATGTCCAGCTATGCGAAAAACAATAACTTTTTACCTCAATGGTCAGCGTTGTGATGTCGAAGCAGCCGATGCTTCGATGATGCTGGCTGATTATCTTCGTTATCAAAAATCTTTGACCGGAACCAAAGTGGTTTGTGCCGAAGGTGACTGCGGAGCCTGTAGCGTTCTTCGCTATTTCCCGCACTCTAAGGGAACTGACGCCGATCGCTTTCTCGCGATCAATTCATGTTTAGCACCAGTCGCAACACTCGATGGCTCCCATGTTTTAACGGTTGAATCGTTGAAAGATGATTCGCGTTTGCATGAATCCCAACAAAGCATGGTTGATTGTCATGGCAGTCAGTGTGGTTTTTGTACCCCTGGTTTTGTCATGGCCTACGCCGGACTTTGCGAAGAAAAACTTTCTCGCAATGAAAAAGTAATTTCCGAAAAAGAATGTAAAAATTCGACCACTGGAAATCTTTGTCGCTGTACTGGCTATGAAGCGATTATCACTGCCGGTACTAAAATGGACCTCACTAAAGAGAAAAGCTTAAAAGACCGCTACCATTCGGCAGAAATTCAAAAAGAACTTGAGTCCGTCTTTAATCAAAGTGTCGGACTAGAAAATAGTGAGTATCAATACTTTGCCCCCAAGACAGCACAAGAAGCCTGTGACTATTTAAGTTCCCATCAAGATGTTCGCATCATCGCTTCGGGAACCGATTTAGGAGTCGTTCATAACAAACGAAAATTAGAATTAACCCGTTTGATGAGTCTTCATTTGATCAATGATTTTTATGCTATCACTGAAGACAAAAATATCATCACTGTTGGCGCACGAGTGACGATCAATGAATTTCGCCATTTCGTAAAAAACAAAATTCCTGAGCTTGCGCATTACATTGACCTCTTTGCATCTCCCCAAATTAAAAACAATGCAACAGTCATCGGCAATGTGGCCAATGCCTCACCCATTGGGGATACTCCACCAGCTCTTCTGGCCTTGAATGCAGAAATACATTTGCAATCGACTAAAGGTTCAAGGCAAATCCCTTTGCATGAATTCTTTCTCGATTATCGCAAAACGGCAAAGGCCAAAGATGAATTGATAACGGCCATAAGTTTTAAGCTTCCAGAAAAAAATCAAATTTTGAAATTATATAAAACGAGCATTCGAAAAGACTTAGATATTTCTACCGTCAATCTTGGTATTTTAGCTTCTGCCGATGCTGGCACGATCAAACAAATTACAATTGCAGCAGGAGGAATCGCGGCCATTCCTCTTCGCTTGAAGAAAACAGAACAGTTTCTCATGGGCAAAAAACTTGATGCCGCCATGATTGATCAGGCCATTCAAATTGCTCATTCCGAGTTCAAGCCTCTCAGCGATGTCAGAGCTTCGGCCAGCTATCGCCGAGTTCTCATGAGCAATTATCTCCGGCGCTTTTTCAGTGAGGTTCAAGTATGAAATTACCTCATGATAGTGCCCATAACCATGTTCAAGGTCTGAGCGAGTATGTCGATGACCGTCCACTCTTAAAAAATGAACTTTTCGTCGATGTGTTCTATTCAACTCGTGCTCATGCTGAAATTAAAAAAATATCGTTTGATAAAGTGCTCGCACACAAAAATATCGTCGCCGTTTTTACTGGTCACGATCTTCACCATAATTTGTGGGGAACGATTTTTAAAGACCAACCACTGCTTGCTACAGATAAAGTCCAGTTTGCAGGTGAACCCATTGCCTTGATCGTAGGCTCTGATCTGGCCGACTGCCAAAGGGCCAAGCAATTGGTGGAGATTGAATACAATGACCTTCCGAAGGTCATGTCTATTCAAGAAGCTCGCAGTAAAAAATCATTTATTGCCGATGCTCGCTTCATTAAGCGTGGCGACGCTAAAGAGGCTATCAAGTCTGCACCTCATAAACTTTCTGGTCGCATTACCATACAGGGTGCCGATCATTTTTATCTTGAGAGCCAAGTCTCGATTGCTTATCCCCTTGAAGATGGGCAAATCGAAATACATTCTTCTTCTCAACACCCAACTGAAACTCAACACGTGGTCGCTCATGCATTAGGCATTCCCGACAAAGATGTGGTTTGTATTGTGAAGCGCATGGGAGGAGGATTCGGAGGAAAAGAATCGCAAGCGGCGCCTTTCGCAGCCATGGCCGCTCTTTGTGCACAAAAACTCAATCGTCCTGTTCGTATCGTCCTCACTAAAGACGATGACATGATCATGACTGGAAAGCGCAATCCCTTCGAGAATGATTTTGAAGTGGGCTTTGATGAAAATGGTCGAATCTTAGGACTTGATGTTCAGCTTTACTCAGATGCAGGTGCTTACGCCGATCTTTCGACTTCCATTATGGAACGAGCAATGCTTCACTCCGATAATGCTTATTATATTCCGCATATGCATGTGACCGGACAAGTTTGCAAAACCAATCATCACCCTCATACAGCTTTCAGAGGTTTCGGTGGCCCCAAAGGTGTCGCGACCATTGAATTAATCATTGAGCGTATCGCCCATGCTTTAAACAAAGATCCGCTTGAGATTCGCAAGCTCAATGTTTACTCCGATATTGAAAATCGCAACATGACCCATTATGGTCAAAAATTTGAAAACAATTGCCTGCCTAAGCTTTTTGAAAAACTAGAAGCGGATTGCAATTATCAAGCGCGAAGAGTAGCGATTCAAAAGTTTAATCGCGAGAATCATCAGTATATAAAAGGCCTCTCCATGACGGCCGTGAAGTTTGGCATTTCATTTACCACTCGTTTTTTAAATCAAGCCAATGCGATGGTGATTATTCACCAAGACGGTTCGCTTCAAATTTCAACCGGAGCCACCGAGATGGGCCAGGGAGTGAATGCCCGCATTTCCCAAATGGTGACCAGTGAATTGGGCCTTCCACGCCATCAGGCCAGAGTTATGCCCACTCGTACTGATAAAAATGCCAATACCTCTCCAACTGCTGCTTCTTCAGGAACAGATCTCAACGGTGCAGCGGCCTTACTCGCTACTCGAAAAATCAAGTTTCGTTTAAGTGAGTTTGCTTCGAAGCTGCTCAAGACTCCATCTGATCGATGGGCTTCGAAAACGGCAGGTCTAGGAACGGAACCGGAAATCGAATTAGAAAAACCGAATCTCGATGTTAATGATCCTAATGAAGGAGCTATTTGGCCGACGGGAATTGCCACTTATTTCGGAATCCTATTTAAGGACGGAATGGTTTACCACGAAGATCAACCTGAAAAGAAGATAGCTTTCTCAAATCTCATTCTTGAAGCCTATCTCAATCGCATTGGTCTCTCTGACTATGCCCATTATAAAATTCCAGGGATTGAATTTAACAAACTCAGTGGCCAAGGAAATGCTTTTCTCTATTTCACACAAGGTGTTGCTTGTTCGGAAGTAACTTTAAATAAAGATACAGGTGAGCTTAAAGTTGATGCCACTGATATTCTGATGGATCTAGGGCGCCCAGTGAATGAAGCTCTCGACATTGGCCAAGTGGCCGGTGCTTTTATTCAAGGCATGGGCTGGGTCACAACTGAAAATCTTTTTTATAACGACCAAGGACTTCTGTTATCTCACGCACCAAGCACTTATAAAATTCCAAGTGTCCAAGATACTCCAAGGCACTTTTGCATTAAGCTCCTTGAGAATGAAGAGAATTATGCTAACGTTCGCGGAACGAAAGCAGTGGGTGAACCTCCCCTTCTTTTGGCCTTGAGTGTGTGGGCGGCCGTTAACAATGCCTTGATGTCACTTCCGCATTTTGAGTCGGCACCTCCGCAAATAAAAATTCCAGCGACGAATGAAGAGATCCTGAGAAATATTCACCCTGATCTTTTTAAAATGTGGGATGCTTAATGATCTTCAAACGCGCTCAGGAACTCACAGACCTTAATTGTAGTTTCGTCACTGCAACCATTATTGCTGTTCGCGGATCTGCTCCTCAAGATCTTGGAGCGAAGGCCCTTTTCTCTGCCAAGGGATTAGAAGCAGGAACAGTTGGTGGTGGAAAAGTGGAGGCAGCCTGCGAAAAGTATGCTCAAGAAATTTTAGGTCAATCTCATCAGAAAGCTCCCCAAACAATCACATGGAATTTACAAAAAGATATTAAGATGACTTGTGGTGGAGAAGTCACCTTTCTCTTTGAACATTTTGCTTTTCAATCTTGGAAACTGGCGCTCTTTGGAGCAGGTCACGTCTCGCAAGCTCTCACCAGAGCGCTGATAAATTTAAAATGTCAGCTAACAGTAATTGATGATCGAAGTGTATGGCTCGATCAATTGCCTACCAACTCTAAACTCAAAAAACTTCAGTTTGATAAACCTGAAGAGGCCGTAGCCTCTTTCGACTCTAATACTTTTTTTATTTCAGTAACCAAAGGCCATACCTCTGATGTTCCTGTTCTTCGAGAGATCGCTAAGCATTTTCCCAATGCTCCTTATGTTGGAGCCATTGGCTCTGAGAGCAAGGGAAATGCCCTTAGGACCGAACTTCAAGCTCTTGATGTTAATGCAGACTTTTTAAAAAAGCTGCGAGTTCCAATTGGTCTTTCTTTTGGAAGCAATGATCCCGAGGAAATCGCTATCAGCATTGTAGCAGAATTGCTAACAGTCCGTGATGCCTGGCTAAAGTCTCGCCCTTAGTTCTTTATAGGCAAGAGATGAAATTTGATAGAGCCGTTCAAAGCTTGGATGCTTTCGCGCGAGTTTAAAGAAGAATCTTGATGCGATAGGTGTTCGCGCCAAATAAAAGAGAAGAAAGGCGATAGAAATTGCACGTGAGAGTTTCCAAACCACCAAAGCCGAGTCCAATCCATTAAAACTAAAAAAGACTCCCATCATCACTATTGAAAAAACGACTGAGGGACGCAAAAGATCCATAAAGGCACCATGTAATGGTGATCTAGATGTCGCCTCTTTCTTCACACGACTAAATGATTTTAAGAATTGCTCAAAACGATCTAGCAAGGACCCTTCCATTTTTTTAACTATAAAAGGAACCGAAGTTGCGAAAGTTAATTTGACTAAGATAAGTGCGATAAAAAATCCCCAAAAGAACTCCTCTGGAATTGAAAGTCCTGATTGTACTTTTTCGGCAAAGTAAATGAGGGCCCGTTTTAAGTCAGAACCATACATAATATAATAAGTGATAAGAGGCTGAACGAAGGCCCAGAGAGAGAGCAAGACCATGGAAATAATCTGTCCCATCGTTTTTGTCCCAAAAAGAACTTGTCCTAGGGCATATAGAAATCCTTGGGTTGAAATACTTATCATCGGTCCCAATTTTTTAACCGAAGGCGCTAAGGTTTTCATCATGGCAGCAACCACTGAAACTTCGAAACAGTTTTTGGCAACGCTAAAACGCGATTGGCCGACTTCAGTCATTCGAGTGAGATAGAGTCCTTGATTGAGGGACAAGAAATGACCAGCAAAAGGAATTTTAAAAGTATGAAGAAAAGTACCGAGAAAGACTTCAATCAAGGAAAGCCCTACTGCACGTTCAACAATATGTTCCTGTTCAGGAGTGTTTGGCGAAGACATGGATTCGATTCAATCCTCCATCGGGAAAACATTTTACTTTAATTTGTTCAAACAATTCTTGCGAGTTTATGCAAATTCTCATCTTATTTCCCGCATAAGCCTTCACTTTGCGTTTCTTCATAAGATTGATCCATTGGCCTTTACTCAATCCTAAAATTTCCATATCCATTGGGTTATTGTTCACAAAATAAGTGAAATCACACTCAATGGATTCAATGCTTGTGGTTTTTGCCAGAGCAATATCCACTTCTTCGTGATTACCTGCTATTCGACTTCGGGCCGATTCTAGGCCATCAAACATATTAATGGGGGCAAAGGGCGAAATCACTTGAGCAGCTGGGCCATAATGTTCATTACTACTTTTCACAATTTTTCCACCAAAGGCCATAGAAGCTGCATCATAGAGATCACCGATTTTAAGTTTAGAAAACTGTCTTTTAATAAAATCTGGTGTGATATCGATATGAAGGCTGAGCGGTTTTAACGTCGCCGGAATTTTTTCTTTGTACTGATGAAGTTTTCCATCAAATTCATTTTGAAATTCTGATGGAATCATCTCATAAAGCCCAAGTCGTGTGAGCCCTCCATCGGGATATGCTAAAACGAGAACAAACTTAATATCGCGATAAATCTGATTTAATTTTATTTTTCGGAACGAATGGCCTTCCATAGAGGTCTTTGGAAGGAGATCAAGCCATTCTCCCTTAACATTTTGTCCTCGCAGCTCAACTTCTTGAACCTGATTGCCGTGATGATATTTAGTACAGATTGAGGCATATTCGACATTAACAGGAAATTCCATCTTTAAGAGGAGTCGCTCAACGCCTTTAGTATTGTGACGAACAGTTTCCCAACTATCCATCACCTTACCTTGACGACCAAAATAAGTGGGATCAAAAAGAGGGACATAAGGAGAAATGACATTTTCTGCTCGAGCAAATTTTTGATTTGAAACTTCAATGATATCTGCTCCAACCAGATGATTATACCCGCACAAAGGATCTAATTCTTCATGTTGATAAACTTCTGGAAGATCCGGCTGAAAAGCATCAAATACCAGTTTTTTATAACCATAGTTGACGATTTCTTCTTGCTTTAAGCTACTTGGATCAAAACGCAAATTAAATTGTGAAAAATCTATTCCATCAAACTTAAGCTCTTTTAAAATCTCTTGAGCGACTAGAGCATTGAGAAAAACATTATTAAGCTCTCCATTACCTAGCAAAGTAAAGCCTGTTCCGCGATTTGGCCCTTGAAAGCAATGAAAAAAGAGCGCACGGTAACCATCATTGGCCCCTTGATGGATCATCACTTTATTTGGACCACACTCTCCGATAAAAACACCGAGTCCCATATCAACGCCCATAAAAGTGCGACTTCCCCAATCTTCTCCCAATAGCATTTGAGTAGCTGTATCATGCAAGGGATGATTGATGTCTGAATGGGCCTTAGTTAAAAGCTGTAAGAACTCTTGCATGCCAGTGGCCGTGCCTAAAAGTCCAGCCGCAATACTTGGAAACATAAGACGTCCACTTGGGACTTCTTCTTCGCTATCACGATAACCTGTGGCAATTGAAAATTGTTTCGCTTCATTCTCACTAATCAAACCTTTCAATTGAAACTGCTGAGTAAAATCTTTTAGCAGGTCACAAAACTTCTTTTTAGAAATGAGCTCAAGTAAATATTCCAGAACAATAAAGCCAGCACCTGAGTAGTGAAATTGTTGACCAGGATTCCCTAAAGCTCGAACTGGTTCATAACCATAGCGCTCAAGTCCCGTTAAAAATTGATCTATCGCAGGCATATCAATGTTTGAAGGAACTCCATTTACATAATGCATATTTAAAGCGGTGTGATTCATTAAGTGGGTCAGCTCTACATCTTTCCCATCAGGAATTTGAAAAGAAGATTGATAGTTATTCAACAACTCATTTACTTTGGATGTAAGAGGTATTCCTTCTTTTCTAAAGATCTCAAGAGCAATTGTCGTTCCTATTGTTTTTGAAAGAGAAGCTATTTCAAAATACGAATCGACTCCAAAACTCATTTGTTGAGTTGAACCTTGCTCGGTTATGGCAACCTGAAGCGAATGAACATTGAACTTTTCTTTTAGCTTAAGAATTTTATTTGAGAGTTCATTCAATGGCTCATCTAACATGCGTTTTTTGGTAATTTCAAAAAGAGCGATTCGGGCATTTTGCAACTCTTGCTCTTTTGTTCCTACTATTCTCTGTTTTAAGGCTTGTAATAGTTCACCACCTGATTTTCCTTTCGCTGAGATGAGAAACTTTACGCCAAATTGATCGAGATACTGTTGTCCCAGTGTTTTTAACTCAGCGAGGATACTCGCCTCTTCATTAAAGACAAGAGCTTGTTCTTTTGAAGCCATGGCATCGAGTGTTTTCTTAGACTCTCCGATGTCTCCGTGAAAACTGGCAGCCGATTGAATTTGAGACAGATTGAAGCTCAAGATAAGCTTTTCTACTTTATTTAAATCTACCAGATTATCTTTGGCCAAAGCTTTTGCGAACGACAAGTCTCCACAGCGCTCAAAATAGTAATTGAATTTTAAGATAACGGGATCAATGGCAAATTTCACAGGATCAATGCCACAAGCGGCCTTCCAAGGATCATTACTATTGCGAATCGTATCAATTGTAAAAGGTAATAAGACTTCAGTGGCAAATTCAGCGGGGCGTTTATCTGTCATCAGCTTCAGCATGATCTTCATCGCAACGGGGTACCACTTGGCATTTTGCTCATTCCACTTCACTTGAACTATTTTCTTAGAGTCAGATAAATCTTTTCGAATGAAATGCAGTTCTTCGTGAGCAATTTTCAGAAATTCAAAAAGATCAAATCGTCCGTGATAAAGTTCATGCCAGACTTCCCAACGAGAGCGCTCGGCCGTAGCTAAATCATCCATGATACGAACTGCTTCACCTCCAATATTTGTCGGAAGAGCAACGCATCCATTTCCACTGAGCCAATCAGTTATGTATTGAAGTGATTGAAAAACATTATAGCGAATTTCCCAAGGATCGTTATTGGCCACTATATTAGAAGTTCCAACATCGGCAACCAATAGAGAGCGAGCATAAAGAGGATCGTGAGTATCAAGTCCCTCGATATCATCACCCAAAATAAAATCGAGCACCGGTTTGTGGTGTTTTTCATGCAGCAAGCTTTTGACTAAGGATTCGAGTTTACTAAAATCACCTTTTTGATAGATTTTCCAAGCTTCGACTAAGGCCATTCCGATGCGAACAAAATCGGGATGGGCCACCCAGAAGCCAGTCAGGTCGCGCTTCATCTGAGTTATGACATCGCGAATATAACCAACCATGGTCACTTGAAAAGAAGCTGTATCGATATCATAGGTCGTTGGCAGAATGCCGTACATCCCTCCAACTTTAATTCCGCCTCTTGCACCCACCACATCGGCGAGCAAGCGATGAGAAGCCTTAATATATTTGATCACGATATCTGGATCGGCCTTGACAGGAATTCGGTAATTGGGATCTTCTTTAAAAAGTCTGGCCGTAGAGCCTAAATAATCATGCCAACCGAGAGAAGCTCCGACAAAGTAAGGATAGAGCTCATCCATTATCTCATTCACTCGAAAAACGGCACGGGGGTTTTCAAGCACGATCATCAAACGAATGGTTCCCATTTGATACTCGGGGTGAACTTTCTTCATCAAGCTCTCAGCTGTCTCCATCATCAGCTTGATGTATTTTGCTTCTTCTTCGTTTTCTAATTTAGGAACATAAAAAACTAAGGCTTCTTTATTGTTCCAATTTTCAAACATATGGAGAGCAAAATCATAAACATGCAAAGGCACCGGTTCATTTCGATAAAAAAGAAAAAAGCTCGGTAGTGCCAATCCTGGAAATCTTTTTATGGCGTGCGAGAGGTGATCATTCTCTAGTTGATAGCGCTTCCCTCTTTCATCAGTGAAGTCGAGGTCGTGACTGAGTGATCGTGATAAATTAACCCCTGCCGATTGAAAATCGCGATGAAGAGGGGTTTTTGAATCTTCATTATCCGCACCCCATTTGGGAGTATATTTAACTTTAGAAACCAACTCTTTGATGATGGCCGGCTCATTCTTCACGGTGCGGTGAAAAGCATTCATGGCATTCACACACATTTTTTCGCTATCGGGTGGACCAAACAAGGTGACATGGGGACCTTGTAAATAATCAGGGATAGGAGCTACTGGTTTTTTGCCAACACTCGTTACATAATTTTCAGTATGAGGGCCAATCACAATTCGGCCGTTACTGTCACGCTCCCCTAATAACGTTTTATATTCACTCGTTTGAAAATCATTTTTCAAAGTTTTATTAAATTCCACACAAGAGCGAGTTCGTTCATCAATAAAGACCCGATCTTCCATTCGTTTTTTCAAAACGAGGGCGAGACTTGGTTGAATTTCGCCATAGAGATCAACTAAGAACTGCATGGCTGCTTTATTTTCAAGGCCTCCACTTTCTCCAACCAAAGAAAGCCCTTCTATTCCAAAGAGAGGCTTCGCTTTGGACAGCAAATGGTCTTTCAATTGGTTAGAGAGATAATCGCTATAATAAGGAATTTCAAAGCTCATAGAAATTAACTGCCTCGGTAAGTAGAGTAGCCATAAGGATTTAAAAGCAAAGGCACATGATATTTTCGTTTCACGTCGGTGATTTTAAAAACCACGGGAGTTCTTAAGAAAAAATGATCTTGGTTATTTTTTTCAAAATAGGCGTCAATTTCAAAGAGCAAGCGATAGACACCTTCTTCGAATGGGCAGTTAAAAACAATTCTTCCATCTCCGTTTGATGACTGTTCATCAATCAGATTCCAAGTTTCGTTTTCAAACCGTTCGAGACGTACAGGAATCTCAGCAGCAGGTTTGCCATTACTTGTGTCGAGTATGTGAGTACTAATCATTTCTCCCCTCTCTCCATGGTAAAATGTACATTGATATCTTTTGAGTCAGTAACTGTAATCTCTTGTGTTAGCGTTCCTAAAACTTCGTGCCAGGCTTCAAGCGTATATGTACCTTTCGGCAAATTGGAAATTTCAAAACTTCCATTTTCTTTTGTAATAGCAAAAAAAGGATGGTCGAGAATGGCAATATAAGAACTCATCCATGGATGAAACGAGCATTTGGTCTCAAGCAAAAGTTCGGCTTGATCAAACTTCTTCTCTTCTCTTTGCCCTTGCTTAGGCATCATCAAATTAAAGCTTTGATTATTTTTAGTTAATGACTTCACATTATGCACGACAGGATCTGAATTGATAAAAGCCACAGGCTGTCCAATTCTCACCGCTGAAACTCTCGGCAGGTATATACATCCACGTTGATCAATTTCAACTGCCTGTTGCGGAACATCTTTGTAAATGCGTTTTTCCAACCCTTTTGAAATACGAATCAACACATTTTGCAGATGACCATTATTTACTTTAATTTCATCTGAATAAACGTCGCCAGGGTATTGTTTAGCACAGGCACTTGGTAGCCTTAATTTTTTGCCTTGAGGAACAATACCCTTAAAGGAAACTGTTCCTTTCACGGTTGCAACAAACTCATCTTTAATGGTTGAAGCATCAACTGCATCTTCCTGGTAAGGAGTCGCCAAACTGACAGGTCCCTTATGAGAATCGGTATGATGATCAGTTTTAGGCATCAACGAATTCATCGATGTTGCAACAATCAGACCGAGAAGAATAAGCACTCCAATAACAGCAAATATCTTAGCATTTTTTGGCTTCTTCAAACGAATAACAAAATATTGTCTGATCGCTGCTCCTGCAGCACTGATCACGAGGAGAATGAGCCAATTCAAATCATGCCCATAGGTCATAGGGAAATGATTGGAGAGCATGATGAAAATAACGGGCAGAGTAAAATAAGTATTATGGGTTGAGCGATTTTTGGCATTCTTCGCCCACTCTTGATTAACCGGAGTCCCAACCTTCGATGCCTCAACCATTTTGAGCTGGCGAGGAATAATTCGCATGAAAACGTTACCGGCCATCCAAGTTCCGAGCATCCCACCCACATGAATATAAGCGGCGCGACCACTTAACGTCTTACAAAGGAAGACTGTTACCAGAAAGAAAATAATCATGGTGATGATATGACAAAGTTCGGGAACTTCGCGACTGAGCTTGGTTTCCCAAATAAAGTCATAGAGAAACCAAGTCCCAAAAATGGTACCAAGTCCGATGGCGATGCCTTGATAAAAAGTAATCGAGGAAACACTTGAGTCGAGAAGAAAAGTTCCTTCTCCAGAATAATAAGTGAGAATCAGCAAAAACATACCGCTGATCCAAGTCCAATAACTCTCCCATTTGAACCAATGCAAATGTTCTGGCGCTTTAGTTGGCCCCATCAGCATTTTTTCTACTTGATAAAAGCCGCCACCATGAACCATCCAAAGATCCCCAACGTGACCTTCTCGATGGTTATTAGGATTAGGTGAAAAAGTACGGTCCAACCACATAAAGAAAATGCTGGTTCCAATCCACGTCACGGCAACCGTGATGTGCAACCACCGACCTAATAATAGCAACCAATCGAAGAACTCTTGACTCAAAGCATAACTCACTCGTAAATTGAATGAATGATTTAAGCACAATGCTCTTGATATTCCAATCGATCGAAGCTTATTGCTGAGCTGGGTAAAAGAGTGATTTTAAATTGCCCAATTGATAGCGGAGAGAGACCAAACTGATCCCTTCATCTTTCTTAATAAAGTAACATTTTGGTAATGTGGTCCAAGCGCATACTCCACCCCAAACGGCCTTATAATGGCGCTCCATAGTGTCTAAATCTAAGAAAATTTGGTCACCTTTACGCGCTTCGAATTCACAACGCTCACCGCAGACAGTGACAGAAATAGGATCTTTAATACCATCTCTAAAAACATAGGCTTTAAGACTACCGCGTTGACCGTCTTCTACATTCAGAACAACTTTGGAAGTATCTCCGTAGGCCGCTAAACAACTTGTAATGAACATTAAGTTCAGGAGCATTATTGCAGATAAAATCATAAGACGGGTAAAGTGGGACATCATGACCTCGCTTTAAAAATATTAGGGGGATTGAATGTGGTCTGAATCGACCTTGCTCAATCTATAGCGAAAATGATGCCATGATTTATAGGGTAAATGCCTGTTTCTAAGCAGAGTTTACTGACTAAGAATTGAACACTGTCTCATTCTCTCGACAAAAAGAGGATCAATGGCTGAGATATCGAGGCGATTCCCCCATATAGTTCTCGGAAAATGGCGATCAGATTCAAAACGACCGACGATATGAATATGAAGCTGGCGAACCATATTCCCAATTATACCAATATTAATTTTATCCACCTTAAACTGTTCTCTAAGACAACGACTTACTTTATTTATTTCAATCAACAAAAGTCCTTGTTCTCTTTCATCTAAATCAATGAGCTCTGTCGCCCCTTCAATTTTTGGCACAAGGACGAACCACGGCAGGTCTCGATCGCGAATTAACCGCAGCGAGATAAAATCATTCTCTAAAATCAGCTCAGATTCATCAACGATTCTCTGATCAACAACAACCATGAGTGTTCCCTTCTTCATTTTCACATTTTAACATCTCCAAGATCTTCAACTGTTTTCGAATAATGCTTAGAGATATCGACACCCGCTTCGGCCATCTGTGACCGACATGAGTTTCCAGGCATAAAAAGAGAATTTTCTTTTTATTCATAACGTCCATTCCTTCGCAATTAAACTGGCAAATTCGTCCGCGGCTTGAGGTTTTAATCTCCAAAAGAGTTCCGGTTCGACCGCTTCAAGTTCCATGATCGACAACTTCCCTTCAATGCGAACCATATCGACACGAACATAAGTCATTGAGTATTTTATTTTTTTTAAAGATGCAGTGACCTCATTTATTTCAAAATCACTGGGTTGATAATGTTCAACTGTTCCACCGTGTTTTTCTTGAATACGAAATTCACCCTTTTTTGCTTTCTTCAAAAGGGCGTGAGAGAACTCACCACCAAAATAAAGAAAAGAGTACTCACCTTCATTCAAAATACTTTCAATCATCGGTTGCAAAATAACTTCCGTTTCAAGTAATGAAATGCTCTTTTGAATTTCAGATTCATCGCGAATCAAGAAAGTATCGCGCCCTCCAGCTCCTACTAATGGTTTCGCTACAATTGGCCCAAATTTTAAAAATTGAGAAGCATCTGAAAATGAATAATGATCGACAATATGAGTTGGAACAATGGGAATATTGAGCTCCTGAAGTTCTAACAGATAACGTTTATTCATATTCCATCTTAGAGTGGAAAGCGGATTAAAAACCTGACATTGCATTTCTTCTAAAAGACCTAAAAAATTTTCAAAATCTTGCCGATGCTCAGAATAATCCCAAGGCGTACGAATGAGAACATGACTTTTTAATTGAGGTTTAAAGTGATTCCATATCACGACTTTGACATCAACTTGGAGCTTTCCAAAAGCGGACTTCAAAACCTGATCATCTTGGGTAAGATGAGGATATTTTTGTTCAGTAATTATAAAAAGTGTCTTATTCATTTTTAAGACAGTCTAAAATTATTCCAGCACGAGGTCTAGCTTATCTCCGACTTTCAAACGTCTCCAATCGATGTCTTTGTTAAGCGTCATAAGCGTTTTAACAGAAACTTGATTGGACTTTGCGATTTCAGAAACTCCGTCGCCGCTCAATACTTCGTAGCCAATTTTTTCTTTCTTACCAAATGGCCACCAGCGAGGTCTTCTACGCTCTTCCACTTCAGGACTAGACCCTGTTGATTTAAAAGTCGTTTCGGTTGCACTTGCTTCGTCCAAACTAAAATTTCGGTGAGAATCAGTGACGTCTTGATTAATAGAAGTGTTGCGCACGATTTTATAGGTTGAAGCAAGAATATCATTCCAGCCGCGAACAAAACGACCGACTCCACACTTGGTACATCTCGCTTCAACTGTTTCCACTAAGCCTCTTTCATTCATTCCATTAAAAAGAAAAACGTGTCCATAAGGAGCACCTGTTCGGTTGATCATGTCTCCATGTTGGGCCAGTTTTGGCAAACTT
Organism: Bdellovibrio sp. CG22_combo_CG10-13_8_21_14_all_39_27; assembly: GCA_002786715.1. Classification (GTDB taxonomy): domain Bacteria; phylum Bdellovibrionota; class Bacteriovoracia; order Bacteriovoracales; family Bacteriovoracaceae; genus 21-14-all-39-27. The sequence continues at coordinate 24,783 of PCTW01000061.1, read as the reverse complement.
CCTTCAACAAAATAGAAACCATTCTTTTTGGCTTGGGCAGCTTCAGCAAACAATGAGGTTGATAAAGCTGGCTTAGCACCTTCATGAGGCTTTTTAAATTTAAGGTAGCGATAAGCTGCACTCGTTAGCCCTGAGCAATCTGTATTTCCCCAGCGAGAAGCAACCACTTTGCCATCGAGAGTTTCTACTTTGATGAGCTCTGAGGTTTCACCAACTTTCCAAGCATTCACGGAACCTGGCTTATCTCGCAACAAATAGGATATCCCATGCGCTGTAAGGGCATATTTAAGAACATCTGATGCATTATATCGAGGGGCTGCTTCGGCCATTCCTAAAAAGGCAAAAACAAGGGGTATAAAAACCTTCATAACTCTCTCTCCTAATAGTGTTGCATCCGGCAACAGTGTCAAACTAGATAAAAATGAATATGATTGGCCATAGACTTTGAAAAAAAGAAAGACTGATTGTGATCAATGACTCAATGCAACATGTTAATTGATTAAGGAATATCTATGACCAAGGACCATTCACTTATTTTAAACAGCCTCTTTTTTGTTGTGGGCCTGCTCTTTTTTGCCATGGAAATCTTAAGACCAGATCGAAAAATTGATCGCAAGCTCGAATTCAAGAAAGATCTTTTGGCCTTTGGCATGCTCATCCTAAGTGGCGTGCTGATCTCAGCTCCTCTTATGAAATTTTATCAAATTTTAAATCTTCCCCACTGGGTATGGTTCTCATCAATCAACTCTTTGGCCAAAGTCCTCATTGCTACGATAGTCCTTGATTTCTTTAACTATTGGATTCACTTATTCATGCACAAATGGCCATGGTTTTGGAAAGGTCATCTGCTTCATCATAAGATTGAGCAACTCTATTGGTTCTCCGGATTACGGGCCAGCTTTGTCCACTATGCTTCCTTCATTTTCTCACGGGCCACTATTGGAGTACTGCTATTTAATCTGAATTCTTATGAAATGCTTGTTTATTTAGTCATTGGATACACGACCAATTTTTATCAACATACGAATGCGCGCATCGGTCATCGTTGGATTGAATGGGTATTAGTAACTCCAAGAGTTCATCGTCTGCATCACTCTGTAAATGGGAGACGAATGAAAAACATAGGAACCATCTTCTCCTTTTGGGATCGTTGGTTTGGAACTTGGCTTGATCCTGAAGAAATAGATGACAACTACAAACTGGGTGTTAGACCCAATTCCCCTGAAATCAAATGGAATGAAGTGATTGGTTACTAATCTCGGCTATAGCCGTCATCAACTTCGAATTCGATTTTGAAAACGTCATTTCGAGCATCTTCCACAAACTCCATCGTATAGAAGTTGATAGTATTTGTGCTTTCTTCATAAAACCATAATCCACCTTCGTCTTTGCGACCTGGCGGAAGAAGCTTTCCTTTATAGAAAACTTTAATTGTATCAACGATTGGTCTCTGTTTTAAAAGCAAACTAGGTAAACCAATTAATGAAGCAATGTCTTTCCCGATTTTTGCAAGCTCTGTACCAAAGTTATCTATACATGCTGAAATATTAAATCCATTTGAAAGATTAATAATTGATTCGTATTGGCTTCCTGCATAGGTATCACTATCACCTGGCCGAGTACATCCTTGAAGATCCTTTCGATTAAGAGCTCCATAAAATCTTAAGATTTTATTACCTGCAATGTACTGAGACATTGTGTTGAAAAAATTAGGAGCGTCATAGGCAGCTCCAAAATCTTCCTTACTCTGTTCCTTTTCGTCTGAAATCATGATGACAACGAAGTGAGAGTTTTGACGAAGAAAAGCTGGTCGTGATGGTTGGCGGCCGTCGTACAAATCAACGACTCTTTTGACATTATAAAAAACATACTCTGAAGGATCACCATTAGTACCTAAACTTGAAACGGCTTCTTGAAAACGAGCAACTGTCCTATCGAAAGAAGTAGGATCTCTAAAATCAATCAAACCCCAATCAAAACTAGTATCAAATCCTAAATAAGGAGCTTCCGACTTGTCAGTTGAGATCAATCCGATTTTCCAATTGATATAAGGCTGTTTCGCGAATTGCTCTAGAAAGATTCTTGAATTGCGAATGACGTTTTGCTGAATCGAATCCATTGAACCAGAGTTATCAATCACAATCAAAACATCAATATCCTTATCTACTTCGAGAAGGCTTAAAGGATAAACGCGATTGTCTTCATCTTGCGGAGGAAGATTGTCGTAGTGAACATATTTCGTTTCACCGACACAAGAGAGAGCAAAAAGAGCTAAAAAGAAAAATCTTAATTTCATTTTAATTCGCCTTTGATGCATTTATTCAAAACCTTTGCACTCATATTAAAGAGTTCATCGCCCCAAATCACACCATCATTAGGAAAGCTTAGTTCATTATTACGAGCAACAGCAGCGCTGTACTGGCTGACTTCATCACTACCATCAACTTTCATATTCATTGCCACTTGGCGCATGCGAGAGATCAATTCTATTTTTACAAACTTCATTTTATAAAGTGCACTCTCTAACATTGCCTTACGATTTACCCATTGAGCTGTTATTTCTTTACGAAGAGAATTCTGGGCCTCAACAACTCTTTGATCTATAGGTGCGATATAAGAGGCATCAACTTTCTTTTGTTCAAGTAGCAATTTTTCTCTTTGGAGAGATGAGATTGCTCTTTCAAGATTCACAATAAAAAGATTACGATCAACTGCTGGAGCTGTTGCTGATCCAATATTCGCTTCAATTTCATGGGCCCATTTTCTATTTACATTGATAAATCTGGTGATGGCCGCTTTTGATTCAACGAATTGGCATAACATCACATTGGCCATAGCACTTATGAGATAAGCTTCAGGATAGAATTTATCATTGAAAATTTTCATCTCTAACGTAGCAAGTTCTCCCTTAGTGCGAGAAAAATCTTTTTCGCGAAGGTGAACCCAAAGAGACTCGGTTTTTGCTTTTAAGAAATAGGCTGAAGTTTCTGGGATAAGATCATAATACTTTTTTGACTCTGCCAAAGCACCAGCTTGATAAAGCAAGCGCCCCAAAGTCATAAAGTATAAAGCTAACTCTTCCTCGTCTTCTGTTTTATTGAGAATAGGTTCAACCACGCTCTTAATTAATTTCCCTGAAGCACCTAGTTTTCCATCTTTGGCAAAATGAAGGAGCGCAGTTTGGGCCAAAGGCATCCGAAGAGGATTCGATTCATCAAGTTTACCAATCCAAGAAACAGCATTTTCACCAGTTCTTAAGGCCTTCAAGGCTTGGAGAGAATAATTCATTTGAGAAGGAATACTTTCAATTCTCTTCAATTTTTCTCGGATGTCATCAGACAAGAAGAAACCATTGACCAACAAAAGTTGAGTACTCCCTGGACCTACGATCTGATCAAGGGCGATCCCCATTTCTGTTTTGAGAAATGAAGTTGAAGAAGCGACATCAATCCAACGGTTCACAAATGTCTGTACATGGCCAGTTTGGTAAAGAAGATAAAGTTCACTGGCCTGCTTAATGGTATTCATCTTCGCTTCAGTTACTTTTGGTAAAAGGGCCAAAGCTTGATCATGTTGTTTATTAAGAATCAAATCAACCCAGACATTTGAATTATTTTCAAGTGCGCCTAAGGCTTTCCAGGCTGAATAAAGTTGAATCACAAATGGATTGTCCAAATTCAGTTGTTTTTGACGTTGGATCTGTGATGAAAAATCGATATCACTTCCCGCTTGATTCAATAAAGTTCCTGAATCAGCAAATGAGTTAAATGAACAAGCAATGAGGAAGCTAGCTACAAATTTTTTCATCCGCGATCACCACTGCCGAAGAGATAACCTATTTCCAAATAGCCCATGCCATTATGAATACTACGATCACCATTACGTTGAGATTGCTTATAGAATTCATTTTTAAAGCCAACACGAGTACTCATGTGTTTGCCTAACCAAAAAGCTAAACCAAGGTCAGCAAAAGCCATGTTCTTTTTACCTGAAGCAAGTTCAACCTTTCCACCACCAAGAGCAACGTATTGATCAAAATAAACCACAGTATCTTGTGACCAACGAAGTTTTCCGTAAATCGTATTGTAGCTTACATAGGCTTCTTGACCATTTTTCGCAAAGTCTGTGTCAGGAAGAATTTGCTTATCTTCGAATAATTTCTTACCTGCTGCAGTTAGCTCATTTGAGTAACGAGTGTAGCGAAGCCCAAGCGACCATTTACTGTTGATATGATAGCGGTAAGAAGCCGCGGCTTGATTAGTAGAAAGATGACTATCGGCTGTGAAGTTGTTAGCTCCTTGAAGAGTTAACTCATGACGATTCACTAAGCTTGAATAACGAGTATTCACAACATAGAGCTTATCTTCGCTCAAAACAGGCGTGACCTTATCATCAGGAATATTCAGAGCATCTAATTTCTTTTCAAGTTCAGTCGCTTCTTGGGCCATCACTGAAGAACTTAAAACGAAGAGAGCTAGTAGTATTTTTTTCATCATAAACCTCAGAATTGACCTTTAATCATTGTATTAAACCATTCAACCGGAACTTGCTCATCGCCAGCGGAGACTTTTAAATCGGCCCACTCCGTTCCAAGCAAAGAAATTCGTCCACCGTTATCGCGGTCACAAACGACACCAATAACGTACGGATTATTACCATCAAGAGAGAGACCTAAAACACCCTTGCAAACTTTCTGAGGATCATAAAGACCGCCATTAAAGAGCATTGGATCACGAGATTCTTGAGAAGCGCTTTGCTTTAAGAAAATAGGACTCTTGGTATCAGAAAACTGACGAGTCTTAGCAAAAGACATTTTTTCCAATGGAGGAAGATTCGGCAACTGACTATAACGACCAATAGTGACCATATCGTAATCATCGCGAAGCTTGGCCAAGAACTTTTCCGGTAATTGATCAATCAATGGAGATGCAACGACAATGTTTTTGATTTTATCAATCGCCTTCATCACTTTGTCTTGGACTTCAACATCCATCAAAGTGCTTGTGCCAATCACCAATGTGTCACGATCAGAAATATTGCGAACATTCACATCTTGAATGGCAGGATTCATGATATCGACATTTTTAAATGTTGATTTGTAGAAAATCACTTCAGGATCGCGAGTTGAATCAGCAAAGAAGAGAATTTTATTTCTATTCTTAGGGAAGACCTCTACCAGAAAGCTTTCAGCAGAAGACACGTTATAATCCGAAGTCGCTTGAAGATTAAATTGAAAGACCCCATCTTGAGAGAAGTTCATTCTCAATTGATCACCTGACCATGAAACGTATTTTCTCATTTCGACGGGAAAGATTTCAATCTTGGGCTTGAGATTAGAATCTTCACGATCTCTAATCGTAACTCTGCGAGACATTGATTCCCCATAACCGAGATAGATCATCTCTCCTGCTGGCCAATCAGTCCGTGTAATTTGAGGTGGCATGCGATCGCGAACGACAATCTTAACTTTAGTAGAAGATTCATTACAATTATCGTTAGCAGACCAGCGTCCTTGAACACATGATTTGAATCTCAGGGTAAACTCTTCACCATTATGAGTTGGTGGGATATCTGTCCAAAAAACGTTGAGAACAGTTGAACTGCTATCTTCATTTTTAACTTCTTGAAATGTAAATTTACCAAAGTCAGGACGATCAGAAGTCATAGTTAAAACAGGTGACATCTCTTTATTAAGATCGTAGGCCACGACTTGGAAGCTGACGTCCAATCCTTGAATCAATTTAGTTGGAGTCACAAGTTTTGATTCTAATCGTTTGTCATTAACTGTAATATTAAGTTCTTTTTCCATCGTATGATTGGCAGGATTGGCCACAATGATCTTGCCTTTATAGGCTTTGCTTGCACCATCGACTCGACGATTCACATGATAAAAATCAGGAGAGAACTCTAGCTTGAAAGTTGTTTCATTAACTTTAACCAGTTCAGTATTGGCCGGCATTCCAGTCGTCACAACTCTAAAAGGACCTTGGGGGTAATCAGCATTAGCGATCGTAAAAGTATTGCTAAATTGTTGACCTTCTTCAACCGTCGTTGTGCGCGAAGGTTCTATCTCAATAATTTGAGGGACATCATAAACCACAAGATTAATTGTCTTTCTTAAAGCACGAACAGGATCGGCACTATTTCTCAACCAAACCGTGATTGGATAAATACGGCTCTTGATCGCAGGATCAGTAGGATCATTTCCATCAAAGAAATTAGGACGCCACTTTAAAATAAATGTTTCAGGATCAAATTCAGTACCCGCAGGTAAATTATCAATATTCACGATTGCCTTACCCGGATCTTTGACAGAAACGCGAATTTTGTATTCTCTATAGCGACCTTCCTTATACTCAATCACGTCTTCTACGGACATGGCCAGTGGAGGTTCAACAGAACGCTGCTCTTCTCTTTGAACGACTCTTATTTCACCATCAGCGGGATAGGGATCTTGCTTACAAGAAAAAACACTTGTGGCGACGAGGAGAAGAAGGAGACTACTTTTTATTTTCTTCATTAGGTACCTACCGGTCTTAACATAAAGGGGTATTTCACATTGACGTTGACTCCGCCCTTGGGCTTTGGAAATTGCCAATCCATCATTTTTGTACTGATACATGATTCAACAGGAGGGCTATTCAACGTTGATTTATTAACCTTTGAATAATTGAGTCTTCCTGCCGCATTGATTTCAAAATTCATTTCAACCAGACCTTGAATTTCTGGTTTGTTTTTCAGTTCTGCTTCATAACAACGACGTACTTGGTTTAGGTATTTTGCGATTGTTGCATTAATGGCATAACGACTAATACCACCTTCGAGAACCATGTCATTGCTAGAAACCGCAATGGCAGAAATTCCCTTTCCCTCACCTGAAGCAACGAGAGTATTTCCGTAACCGCCTTTTCCACCGCCAGCACCTTTAGTACCAATTCCGCCAAGACCTTGAACGCCCGTATTGCCGACAGTCGTTTTTCTTAGTCCTTTTCCAAGACCAGTCAGAACTTCACCACCTGAACCAGCATCGCCGCCAGGACCTGCCCCAGCCGTTGCAACTTTAAGTTCTTGAGGAACGCCACCAACAACTTTGCTTAAGTCTTTAGAACCTACCATTCCTAGAAATCCAAGATTTCTTTGAACAGCACGCTTAGAAACTTCAGCTTTATCGATTGGCTTGGTTTGAATATTTGGATTTACCATTTGTTCAATTTTAACAGTTTTAACTTGCTTCATAATTTGAACAGTAATGGGCTCGAGAATTTTTTCTTCTTCAACTTCTTCAACCGGCTCAGCTTGCATAAAATAAAGAAGAGGTACTAAAAGAAATGTTAATAAGAAAGTAATGGCCAAAAGATTATCAAGCCATGTCTTTTTATCAGGATGCTCTTCCAATAGAGGAGCAATTCTTCCGCCTAGACCTTCAGTAATACTAAAGGTCCCCATTGGGGTTTTAAGCTTCCAAGCTCCGCTACTCTCAATCGCTTCACAGCCAGCTAGACCTGAAAGCTTAAGAGTGTCGTTATGGCTTTGGATTTTAAAAGAACAAAGCCATTCATCGTTAGTGTAGTCATAACACTGACGTTTACGTGCTTCTACGCGCTTTTCAGCTCTTTCCTTGCTGATAAAGCCGAAGTTTTTGTGAAAGCCAAATTCGCCTTCAAGCACATTTTTGAGAACCTTAACCAGTTCCCCATTTTCGGATTGAATCGCAATCATTCGATAATCTCCCCAAAATCATTTGCCATCATATCTTTAAAATCTTTTCTTATAACCATCAGTCCATTGTCTTTCTCGCCGACGTTACCGGTAACGACAGAAAGTTCAGGCTTCTTTCTCTCCCCTTCAATGAGAAGAGATTCAAAGTCGATTCTTCCCGACTCTTTGTATTTCACTTTGTTCGACTTAACCGCCGCTTTTACTTCTTCATCCGTAGCTGAAAAAGCGAGAGAGCTGATTAATAACGAAGCGAGAATCATCATGTGCTTCATGCTCATTCCACCTGTTTGAGGTTATCAATTCTTCCAGAATAATAAGCTGCTAATCGCAGGCTCTCATTCTTGCTATAAAAATCTTTTAGTTCTGCTAAAGTTTGGCGATTCTCTGGTTGCACCAGCAGCTTTTTCTTCATCTCTAAAGCTGGTGAGTAATCAAGTGCCATCAAGTCTTTACGATCAACCTTATTAAGCACGATAAAATCTGAGAACTTTACAACTTCAGGATTCAAATTGGCGATTACTCTTGCTTTCAATTCAGCATCAGTCATTGCTGTTAATTGATCGTTAAGAAGTTTGTCGTAATCTTCATTAACGCGATCAAAGGGATCGGCCATGGTTGAAATTTGATTCGCGACCATCGCCATTGTTTGTTCATCAAGCCCATCAGGGATTGGAGTGTTGAGAATTTCATTGGCCATTGTCTTATAAGTCATCTTCAACATATGAAGAATATAAACTCGAGTTTCAAGATCTGCGCCGTCCAAGATAGGTTTTGCCAAGCTCACAAATTTATCGATTGCTTGAGTTCTTCTCTTAAAGAGAGTCTTACTGCGAGTCCCGTAAAATTTAATCTTACTGACATTGGCATATTCTTTTTCCACTTTCTCAAGAATGAGCTTTGACCAAACCGGTCCTTTCGCTTCAGTTTGAGAAAGAAGAAGTTTTTGAGTTGTCGCCGACGGCTTATCCATTTCTAACCGAGTCGCTAGCTTAAGTTTAAGTTCCATCGACCAAGGGAGGAAAAGAGCTTTTGCATCAATCAAGTTAGCTTCATCTAGAGTTAAGAAGATTGCGCCTTCGTACTCTTTAGAAATTGATTTTTCATGTTTAAGTTTATCGACCAGCTTACCAAGGATACGATCACGTTCCTTGTATTGTTGGTCTAATTCATAGAGTAGAGCAACTTTTAGATAAACCTCATAGTCAGACTTCTTATTAAGTTCGTATTTCTCTTGAAGGCGGGCAGCTTCGCTAAAACGCCCCATGAGTTCGTATTCAACCATGAGAGCTTTTTCATCTCCGGCTTTTTCAAGAAGCTTAACCAGTTTCTCTTGGTCTTTAAACTTAACTGATAAAACCTTTGCATTTGGACAGGATTTCTCTGGATAAACATTCTGGAAGCAAAAGTTATAGAAATTCTCAAGGGCTTCTGGAGACTCTGCCATTTTAGCTGCTCTTTCGAATTGAGCTTGAATCAAAATCTGATCCATCGACTTGCTCTCTTTCTTAATTTCTTCTGAGTCATTATCCGCAGTCAAAACTCTCCAGAGTCCAACTTGAGCAATGATTTCATCATATTTCTTTTGATTGTTAAAAATATCCAGAACTAAGTTTTGAGAAAGAACGGCCCATTTTCCAATTTCTTTTGATTTTTGAGCATTACTAACCAACTCTTGGAAGTAAGGCAAAGCTTGGTCGTATTTCTTTTGTGAGTAAAGTTCCCGAGCAGCGACATAGGTAAACTCATCAGCCTCTTTTTGGCCTTTTAAAATTGTCGCAATCGCCAATGATTCTTCAATCATCACATCTTGTTGCTTGAGCTGTTGGGCCAAGCTTAAACGGGTCTGACGTAGTTTTCTGATCTCATCAGGTGAAACTCCGTAGGCAATGTCTTCTTGGATCCATTTACCTAATCGAACGACTTTCTTGGCATCATCGTCTTCAGCACTTAACCAACCAGCTTGCATTTTCTTGCGAAGCTCATCATTTGGATAGAATGTTAAATAGATGTCAATTGAGCGTTTTAAGAAAACATTGAGCTCTTTCACGACTTGCATTTCGGCATCGACTTGAACGATGTAGCGCCTGAGGATTGTAAGAACTTCTTTTGCTTCCTCTGGCTTACTAGGCATATCAGCTTGAGTGCGCTTTTCAATAATTGTTAAATAATTATCGACTTTATCCCACTTTCTGAATCCATAGAATTCCTCTAGCAAGCGAACTTCATAATAGAGATTAGCATCTTCCTTATTAAGCTCTGCCAGGAGATTGGAGCCGGCATAGCGATTTCCAGCGACATAAAAAGCTTCAACTAATTGTCTAATCAATTCTGGACGATGAGCTCGAGCAGCGATTTTCTTAATGCGCTCCAATTCTGCATAACCATCAGTCTCTTTATTAGACATGAAAAGCATTAGATCGGTCAGGGAGTTTTCCCGTACTAAACCTTCAGCAGTCCAGAGAGATTTCTCCATCGTGACGATGGCGTCGTCGAGTTGAGTATCTTTATAGTATAACCAGGCTTTTCTGTAGTTAGCGTAATTGCAGGCACTAACGACGTCACAAAGTGAAATGGCTTGATCATAATATTTTTTGGCGTTCACAAATTTAGCTTCGTCCTCATACCATTCGGCAAGAGCGAGTGCTGATTGTTCAACCATTTTTTTCGGAGTTTCTTTATTTTTGAGGACGTCTGAATAATAAGGTTCCGCCATGGCTCCTTCGCTCAAACGCGAAAGAAGTCGGGCCATTTGGAATTGAATCTTAATTCTTTTTAATCCAGTAGCTTTAACTAATCCATCTGTTCCATTCAAAGAAGCCTTATAAAGTTGAAGTGCCTTGAGACGGTTTTGGCGAAGAGTTTCGAAGTCTTCGCCTTTCCCCTCTTGAATAGAGACATCAAAATAAAGATCAGCAAGCCTCAAGGTTAAGTCAATTCTCGCAGGATCTTCTACGCTGAGAGAATCTCTTAAGGCTTCCATCTCTTTAATTAAATATTGTGAATCGTTAGCATAAGCTTTCGGCAATAATGTTAACAATAATGTGAGAGCTAATGTCTTTTTCATCATCGTCCCATAACCGCCAGCTGAATGGACTGAAATTGAGAACTGGTGAGAATCGCCATAACCATAGATACAGTCGTACTTTCGATTTCTTTATCAGCTTGGAGATTAATCTCACCTGAAAAAGGATTTGTATGAGACTGAGCCCAATTGTGTTTGATCCCATTGAGCTTCTTTAGCAATTCTTCAGGCTTAGTCATCACGTCTTTAGTCATGCCAACTAGCTTTTGATCGAGATAGAGATTTCCATCTTTAGAGATTGCTAAGACTGGAGCTTCTTTAACTTCTGCCGCAGTAATCGAGTTTGGTAATTCTACACCTTTTAAAATCAAGATTTCAGGAGAGCTTGAAAATGTTTGGAGAAGAAAAACAACCAACATTGAAAACATGTCGACCATCGAAGTTAACATAAGTGTAAAGCCAGCGGCTTTCATCCCCCAGCTCATCTTACGACGACGATTAACCAAATGTTTTTCGAAAGCGTCAGAGGCTACTAAACTATGATTGAGTATCATCTTATTGTCCTTTGGCGGTTAGCACGCCAATATTTACGATTTGATTTTTACGAAGAACATCCAACGTTGAAATAAGCTGTCCATAATTGACAGAGCTACGTGGAGTAACCGTAGCAGTGGCAATTTCAACTGTCTTATCTTTGATTTTCAAAACTTGAGTTGTGATGGCTTCATTCAACTGTGCCAACATTCCCTCTGAAGATTCAGACTTAACGTCGATGGCCTTGTACTGCTTACCATTTTTCTTGAGATTTAAACGTAAAGCTGTTGGATCTTTGAAAACAAGATCGAGATCATAAGACTCTTTCTTTTCAGCAGGAGCTTCTGTCCCATTACTTTGCTTAACTTCTACCGTTCCGATTTCAATCCAAACAGCAGTGATTAACAAAAAGCAAACCATTGTTGAAAGAAGATCAATGAATGGAGTTAAGTTTAACTCTAAATCAAGCTCTTTCTTTGTTCCTAATCCAGTTTTTCTACGCATACAGTCCTCAATAGAATGATTAGTTTCTCTTCATGTTTGACATTGATTCTGTAGAAGATGCAACAACAACTCTTTCATCTTCTTCATTCTTATGGCTTTCAGTGTAAAACAAAAAGTCGTGATAAATTTCAGAAGCTTGTTCTGTTAGAGAAGTTACTATTTGCTCAGTTCTGTTTTGATAGATCGCAAATGCAACGAGAGCAGGAATCGCAGCAACCAGACCAAAAGCAGTAGTGTTCAACGCTTCCGAAATACCATTAGAAAGAAGATTGGCGCGCTCAACAGGAGAAGCCGCTGCAACACCAGCAAATGATCCAATCAAACCTGTAACTGTACCTAGCAATCCGAAAAGAGTAGATACGTTACCGAACATGGCCAAGAAGCCAGTTCTTTTGTCATATGAAGAAATTTCTTTAGAAAGTTGTTCATCCATTCTTGCTTGGAGAGCTTCGTCACCGGCACCAGCGCTTCTAAGCTTGCTTGCAACCATAGTGACTTTACCAATACTAGTATCATGACCACTCATCTCAATATAAGCTTGAGCTGATTTAAAATCTCCTTGAGCAATAAAACCCAAAATATTTTTTCTGAAATCAACTGGAGCTTCTTTGTGCTTCAAATAAAGCGTAACGAAACGTTCAATGATGAATACGGTTGTTAATAAACCGAACACCAAAATGAAATACATGAAAATTCCGCCCTTTTGAAAATGCTCTAATAATAGACTCATGGAAATGTCCTCCTGAAAGACGTTGAATGAATTGAATGATTAAGATTTTTAAGAATAAGAAAAGATTGAACGGAACATTGCTGCCCCAGTCCGCTTTCACAACACTTTTTAAGTGAAATGCAATGCACTTTTCCTCCCTGAAAATATGATCCTGTTTTAATCCCAATAGATTCTTAATAGAGAAAGAGACACTGTCAATTTTGTGCATCATAAAGCTGGACATAAACAGTTGAAGTTAGAAACTGTTAGTTTTCAGACCGTTTCAGTCGGACTTAAGTGTAAGATAATGTCAGAGCAGTGCATCAGATTTCAAGCACTTCGATCTGTTCACATTTTGAAAAGCAGTATTTTTTCACAGTGCCTTGTATCTTTCGGCCGGACATTTTACTTTCGTGTCCATGAAATTTCCGCTGGCACTATTCTTCATTTCACTACTTTCGACAATGACGATGGCCATTGCTCACGCTGATTGCCTGGCGCCCAGTTCTCCAGTTAACAAAGACCTCCCAAATATTGAGCTAACCCTTTGGAATGTAAAGCAAGCTGAGGGTATTTTGGCCCGTCCACCTGAGCTGCTAAATTCACAGAGCGATCTCTACTTCTTCCAAGAGGTCAATCAGGTCGGTTTAGACTTGCTGCAAACAGAACAAGGACAAAGATCATTTGTCCAAACACTCCACAACCATAAAAAATATGGGGTCGGCATTCTCTCTACTTTGAAGCCTTGTGATCAATACACCATCGAAGTGGCAGATGAGCCAATCATGTCAAAGATCGATAAAGGGCTCGTTGTTCATTTTTATAAATTCAAACAAAAATCAGAATTGATTTTAAAAGTTATTAACGTCCACTTGCCTCTTTTTATGAATCCTACGACTTTCGGAAATGGTGCTTATAAAAGGGCACTCAATAAACTGAGTCATGAAGTTCTCTCTCACCGTGGACCACTCTTAATCGCAGGAGATTTTAATGGCTGGACTCCAAGTCGCGTCAGAACTCTCTTGCCCCAATTTGCTAAAAGCAACCATCTTGATGAGCTCACTTTTAGCACCAATTCAGGCAACAGAGCGGCCATGATGTACCTCGATCGCGTTTTCACAAGAGGATTAAAAATTACTTCCGAAGAAACCGTCACTGATATTAAAGACTCCGATCATTTCATGAGAAGAATAGAAATTTCAGTCGAATCATTTTTTGAGCAATAATCGTCTCGACTCTTCTGCTTACGAGTTTTTTAAATCAAATCCTCGAAACTCGACTGCACTTATCGACCATTTATGATCATCGTTACCGGATATCCCCAACTTCCCCTACGGCTACCTGAAATAAAGCAAGACCTTTACAAGAAATTTATTGTGAATATTAAAAAATGCCTCATTATAAGAGCATGAAAATTAATTTCTTTTACGCTCTCATTTCGATCATTTTATTTTCTTGTGCTTCAAATGAAGAACTTGAATTTTCAAAGAAAATGAAAGATGAATGTTTGATCAATAAAAATCATGAAGCATGCGAAGCTCGTCTCTATGAATTGAATCCTCGACCAGCAGATTTCACTGATGAAGAAATTGCAGAAGCCAAGAGAATTATTCGAGCTATAAACCCAAAAGCGCTATTTAGCGATGAAGTTAATGAAGAAGCAGATTTGAAATCTGCTAATCAAATATATGAATAGCTGAAGAATGAACCCAAGCACCGATACATGCCTGGGTCATGAAATGTTTTAATCTTTATCTTTCGAAGTAAAATTCAATTTCTGGGCGAACTTTGGCCTTTGCGAAAAATGGCACTTCCACTCCATAAGTGGCGCGCATACGAACTTGAATGGTCTTCATCTGAAGTGCGTAAGTTGAAGCCTCTATTTGATCTAAATATTCATCAAGAGAAGTTCCTTCTGCCACTATCCAGTTTTGCAATTCAATTTTTTCAGCTGCTTGTAGATTTGTTACAGAAAAGCTTAGTGCAAGTATTAAAAATATCTCTTTCATCTAGAATCTCCTACTTAGAATAATAAAGTTCAATTTCGCCAGATCCACCAGTTGTCGAAAGGCCAAAAAGACCTGAATAACTCATGGTAAAGTTGACTTTAAACTTGTTCACGCTCCATAGAGCTTGGCGGCGAGAAAGTTTTTCTGAAAACCAATTTCCGATTCCTACCGTTTTTACCAAACCTTGTCTAAAGCGATCTCTTTTAACAGCAGTTCTCTCTTTTGATTCATCTTCTACCCATGAGTAGTCCTCATCATTTGAAATAACTGGAACAACTTCACTTTTTTCTTTGTTTACCTTGAAGAATAAAACACCATTTACTCCACCTTTTACTTTTGAAAAAGACAGAAGGCTTTTTTTATTCAATCCTAAGGCAACTGCAAATTGATCAAACTTGTAACCTTGATTTGTTACAGGTGTGATCTTACTCATGGCCACATTGATATCTTCTACTAAATTATTAATGAGCTTTTGCTCTCTTTTGGATTTTGAAGAGTTTTGAACAATTTTCCATTCCAAACGTAATCTGGCATCACCACTCAATTTGGTTAATCCAAACAGTGGAGCGCTATAGCTCAAGGTTAAATCGACTCTAAATTTACTAGGAGTAAACTTTTGTTGATGATCAAGAGCGATACCTTGTAAGGCTTCGTGAATAGTAAGAACTTTTTCAGTCCATAATTCTTTTTGTTTACGGCGCTTCTTATCACTCTCCAATCTTTGGAGAAGGAACTCCGATGATTGACTGATCGTTTGAACAATTTGATCATTGCTCATATCAGTTGAAAGCTCTAAAACTTGCTCTTCAGAATCTTCTAAATTTTTGTTTTTGGCTTTGGCCCATGAAAGCTCAACTGTGGAAGTTCCTTGAAGAGCTGAAAACCCAAAAAGTCCTGACTTGCTGACCGCAAGATCAGTCTTGTAGCCAGAAATTTTCCAGTCTCCCAAACCTTTCTCAATTGAACTTTCACTTGATTCAAGCATTTCTTCTTGAACAGACATGACAGATTCAAAATACTTTTCAAATGAAGCTAAGCCTTGATCATTTTTTTGGTTTGAAGACTCAACCATCCATGAACTTGGAACTTGGGAAGCAAAAAGAGAAGAAGAAAATAAAAAAGCGATTAATATATTTTTCATCTTATTTCCCCTTCGCAAAAAAGATACGGTGTTTAAGCGCTAATCCCAAATTCCATGGCCCAATACCAGCTTCACCTTCTAAACCGAGCCCTAAGCTAAATTTTGTCAATTTGAATTGAGATTTTTCAGTCACTTGCTCGAGGGCAGCTAAAGCGGTTTTGTTTTTTTGTTCATTCACTAACAAAAATTCTTTTTTCAAAATTTCAGAATCAGTTTGATAGACTACTTCCTGACCATCATTATCAAGGCCAATAAGATGAATAGTGGTTGCACTTGTGGCCACACTCAAGCTAAGGCATGATAATATGAAAAACTTCTTCATATCCTCTCCATGTTTTGTTTATAGTTGGATATTATGGA
The DNA here is from genome assembly GCA_002786715.1 of Bdellovibrio sp. CG22_combo_CG10-13_8_21_14_all_39_27. Classification (GTDB taxonomy): domain Bacteria; phylum Bdellovibrionota; class Bacteriovoracia; order Bacteriovoracales; family Bacteriovoracaceae; genus 21-14-all-39-27. Next base: position 8,785 of record PCTW01000061.1, on the reverse strand, counting down.
TAACTCGGCAAGTTAACCAAGTTAGGGTTTGATGTGGAATACGTTAGAGAATGCTGTAAATCAAGATGGAAACATTCCTTTTGAAATTGTCACGAAGTATCATTTCTTTAAATTTTCCTTATTGACTTCAATAGCTTATGGAATGATGACAACTGGTTAACAAAGAATTAATCTACTCTCATATCCAGACCACTCCAAGGATGGCCCTCTTGAAATATGTAAGTTTCTTTTTTACTTTGTTTTATTCATTTCAAACTTATGCCAGCGGAATTCACTTCGATAAGATCATGATTGTTATTTTTGAAAATACCAATTTTAATCGTGTGATCTCCCAGCCATTTTTTAAGCGATTAGCAGATGAGGGCGTTCTTCTTAACAACATGAATGCTATCACTCACCCTTCTCAAGGGAATTACATTGCCATGACTAGTGGTGATTTACATGGTGTACGAAATGATAAAGATGTAAATCTAGATGTTAGTCACATTGGAGATTTGCTAGAAGCAAAAGGGCTTAACTGGAAGGTTTATGCTGAAGACTATCCAGGAAATTGTTTTTTAGGTAATTCTGGTCTTTACAAAAGAAAACATAACCCCTTTATAAGCTATATCAATGTTCAAAAGTCTCCCGAGAGATGTGCTCGAATAGTGAATGCTGATCAACTCGATAAAGATATTCAAGAAGGAAATCTTCCTGAGTATGCCTTTTATGTTCCGAACATGAAAAATGATGGTCATGATAGCAATATGAATTACGCTAGCAGTTGGTACGAGAAAAGATTCGGACCTCTGTTAAACAACCCTCAATTTATCGACAACATGCTACTTGTAACAACTTTCGATGAAACGGGACCGCTGGGAGCGAACCGCATCTATACAAGTCTCTACGGCAATATGGTAAAGGCCGGAACAGTCTTCCAAGACAAGCTCACTCACTACAGCATTCTTCGCTTAATTGAAGATGAGTTTGGATTAGGAGATCTAGGGCAAAATGATACTCATGCTTCTACAATCAACAACGTCTGGAAATAAAATTTTCTAAAAATATTGAGACTGCTCTCCGATACTATGATTCTGAGGAAAAGGAACGTTCAATTCATCGACTGAGAAGACTGTCTCAGGTAAATTGAGAGAGAGTCGCAAGCGTTCCATCGTTTGGGGAACAAAGGGATGAAGCATAATCATCACATTCTTTAAAATGTAGAAACAAGAATAAAGAGCGTCACTTCTCTCTTGCAAATCATGGCGATCATCATGGGGCTTAAATTGAGTAAAAAGCCCATTAATGGTTCGAGCATAATTCTCAATCATAAAGAGCAGTTTGGAATATTCTGCCTTTTCCATAGAACGAAGATAAGTTTGAACGATTTTGAAAGTTTCCTTCTCTACCTTTTCCATCAATTTACCTTGAGGAACAACGCCATTAAATTTGGAGTGAGTCGCTGAAATGGGTTTTTCAAAAGAAGCGTTAAGTGGACCGGCCAAGAAATCATTTCTTTGTTTGAAAGTTTCAAAATCAAAATTTGAAGGCTTTTCAGTTAGACTCAAGAGAGCTAAGAAATAGCGAACTTGATCCGGAGTATAATTCATCTCATCAACCAACTGATCTGCAGTATAGAAATTTCCTTTGGACTTGCTCATTTTTTGTCCATCAATTTGTAAATGATAACAGCTGAGGATATCCGTCATTTGAAGATCCCCCTTCTGCGGCAATGTCTGTTGGTCATCTTTGATTCCTAACCACATTGCCCCTTGCATGAGCACATAAAAATAAACGTTATCTTGTCCAAGGAATTGGTACACATTAGCTTCGGGATCATGCCAATAGTCTTTATAAGTTGCTGGGTCGAGTCCTTTCTTTTTTAAGGCAACTTGAGAAAAAGAAATAGGAGCAATAAGTGACTCCGGCCAAACATAAAGGGTCTTTCCTTCCATACCAGTGTCTCGATCCGTCGGAACAGGAATCCCCCACGCCACATCTCGTGTGATTGAGCGATGGGCCCAAGCATCTAATAATTGCGACTCAACACCATTATCGGCCAAGAGCTTTTGGCCTTGGTCCAAATCCGATAAGCTTTCAAATTGGACAACAATTTTTTTGCCAGGAGCATAGCGACTCTTATGAGCGGGCAATTTTTCTTTAAGCGTTTTAAATTTTTCTTCATTGGTATTGGCAAAAATAATCGATGGTGAAACCGTGGTTAACACTTCACTGATAATACTTTTGCGCCAAGTTTTCTGTTTTGATTCAATCCATTTCTTCAAAGGATCACTAACCTTCCACATATCGAGCCACCAATGCTCGGTCTCTTTGAGGACGGGAGTGGCATCACTAATGGCACTTTTAGGGTCCTTCAGCTCTTTTGGCTCGTAATTGGTATTACAAACATCACACTCATCGCTATACGCTTTTTTATTATCACATTCTGGATTAGGACAAGTCCCGTAAACGTAGCGATCAGGTAGAAAGAGATTCATCTTCGGATCAAACCATTGCTCACTCGATTTTTTAGTTAGCATTTTGTGGTCGTAAAGTTTTCGTAAAAAATCTTGGCAATAGTTCTTATGAGCTTCGAAATTTTCTTCGCGAGATGTTCCTGTATAAACATCGAGAGAGATACTATACTTATCCATCGTCTTTGATTGCTTAGCATGGATCTCGTCAATAAACTCGCGTGTCGTTTTCCCTTGAGTTTTCGCAGCCACTTCTGAAGTCGATCCGTGATCATCCGTACCACAAACAAAAAGGACATTATCTCCGCCGATCAACATTCTCATCCAGCGCGCATAAATATCTGCCGGAACGTGTGCGCCCGCCAAGTGCCCAATATGAAGAGGACCATTAGCGTAGGGCATACCTGCAGTGATAACGGCCTTTTTGGGTCTTTTAATTCTCTCTAAAAGAGCGGGGATATCTTGGGGCGGACGGTGTTGATTGGGATTATTCATAATCTCTCAAGATTATGGCAATTTAGGGTACTTTTCAAGACTCACGAGCTGCTTTTAGTCTAATAAATAGTCAGGATAAAGCTGTTTAAACTGAGCTAAGATAAAAGGGAGGTGAATATGTTTGAATTTTTGAAGTCTAACCCTAAAAAGAAGCTCGAAAAAGAATATTCTCAGAAAATGGAAGAGGCCATGAAGGCACAGCGCAACGGCAATATTGATCTCTACGCTCAACTGACCGCCGAGGCTGAAAATATCCTTCGAAAAATTGAACTCATCGCTAAGAAAATTTAAGGATTTTTTTCTAAGACGTGAAGCTTAAGCTTCTGAGATAGCTCTTCGAAAACCTTCACTCCACGAACACTATTTCCATGCGAATCAACGAGTGGTGAATAAACGCCAATTCCCATTCTCCCTGGAACGACACCCAAGATTCCACCGCTCACACCACTTTTTGCAGGAATGCCTACATTAAAGGCCCATTCACCAGCATAGGTATAGAGTCCACAAGTGAGCATAAGAGTTAGCAAAGATTTTACGTAACGTTCTTCTAAGGCGCGTTCACCTGTTTTTGGATTAAGGCCATCCTTCGCAAGAGTCGCGGCCATGGTACTAAGGTCAGACGAGTTAATGATAAAGGAACATTGTCTAAAATAGAGATCCACCGTCTTTTCAATTTCTTTGTCTATCATTCCAAAATGCAGCATCAAGTGAGCAATCGCACGATTGCGGTGTCCAGTGTCGATTTCAGATTCATAAACAGATAAATCTATATTTAAAGGATGACCGACATAAGCTTCAAAGCTTTTCTGTAAAAAATCGCGCCCCTCTTTCTGAGTGGTCCCCTTTACAAGATCAGTCATGGCAATAGCCCCGGCATTAACCAGAGGGTTTGCAGGACGTTTTGAATCGGTATCGAGTTTGATGATGGAGTGAAAGGGTTCGCCAGAGGGTTCAACTCCAACCTTAGAACGAACATGATCCATGCCATGCTTTTCCAAGGCCATGCCGAAAACAAACGGTTTTGAAACGGATTGAATGGTAAAGGGAGCTTCAAAATCCCCCGCAGAGATTGTCTCCCCGTCTATTGTCGTAATTGAAATGCCAAAATGATTTGGCTTGGCCTTCGCAAGCTCCGGAATATAAGTCGCAAGACTTCCGTCATTAACACCTTTGTATTTATGATAAAGCTCTTGAACAATTTCATTGAGCAATTCTACTGAGATATTCTTATTCATTTATCCAACTTTAATTTCATTATGGAGCTGTGATGACTTCACTCTTTCCAATAGGGTCGCCTGAAAATCTTTTGAGAAGGTCGAGTCGGATCTGAATATTTTGAGATGGGAAACCTCTAGTGGCTAAATCAAGTTCAATGTTGGAAAAATCAAAATCGAGCTTTTTAAAACGGACATCACATTTCATTTGATTCCAGAGCCCTTGGCATAGAGCAATCGCCTTCTCACCTTCGAAAACGCGAAGAGGAAGCTGCTCTATCATAAGATTCATTTCAACCGTCTGATGATCCACTCCGGTCATCTCATAAGGCAACTCATACTTAAGTGATGCTTTAAACTCTGAACCTGGATCATTTTTGGTAACAGTGTATTCAACCAATTCGAAGGTAGAAAGAGCTTCCTCTTCCATCGTGATTGTTGGCACTTTATAATTTGCATTAAATTTTAAAATCTCTTCAGCGTGAAGATTGAAAAAAGAAAAAACAAAAAATAAAGATAGAATTTTCATTTTATAACTTCCCCATAAGTAGTACTTCGAGCTCTTCCGTATTTTACGATCTGATGTTGATCTAACAACTCTTTCAGGTCTCGCAAAGCTGTCATTGTTGTAACTTTAAACTCTTGAGCGTAGTCGGAAACCTTAAAGAAGCGTCCTTTTTTGATCATGAGTAAAGCTTGTTGCTGTCTTATATTAAAGCTTTGGCCGTTTAACAAGCTACTATGTAAGATTTCGGATTGAATAAGCTCGTCTTTTAGAGGACTTAGCTCCAAAATATCGTATTTTGTCCTTAGATTATAATGATGAGCTTCGCCCTTTATATCCAGACCAAGCGTTCCCATCAAAACCTTTAATCGATGAATGAGACTAAAAATGAGGGTGTCATGCCTTGAAGGATCATACTGATAACCCCAAAGGCTCTCTACCAGTTCCTCTTTGGAAACTTTGTTTTTGGCATTTAAAATTAAAAATGCTTTTAACAAGAGATCACTTACTCCTTTAAAGACGGGATAAACATTATGCTGGGTAATAAAGAGAGCGCCGCTTTTCCAAAGACCTGTAACTAAATAATTTCTTTGTTTGCTCGCGACCTTTTCTCTCAGCAAACCCCAAAGGCCAAAGTGAATAATTCCAGTTATTGATTTTTGCCAATTCTCAGAAGAGAACTCATTAAACAAGGACTCCAGAGGATCTTCACTGGGCACAAATTGATGAATTCCTCTTCTTGCCAACTGATTGTGAGAGCGAGGATCGCCAAGACTTTTGCTCAGATCAAGGATTTCTTGATCGAGGAAAATTTCCTTTTTACCTAATCGATTCCCTATTTGCTGCTTAAGTCCCAAAATTTTTAGTCTTAGTTTTTTATCTGTTCTTGTCGTAGTCAAACCCAAAGCTCTTTGCAATTCAGACAAGGCAATTTCAGCTTCACCTGTTAAGTAATGATAGTAAGCTTTCTCAAAGTGCCACAACCCCATATGTCTTAAAACTTGATTTCCAAAAATAATGGTCTGAGCTTTATTGAGAATCAAGCGGCACTCTTCCATCTGCCCAGTCAACATTTCAAGATGGGCCAAACTTAAAAGGAGTAATCCCTCAGAGTAGTTGTCGTTATTTTTAATCTTTTTTAAATGCTTCTTGATTTTAGATTTATCATCTTCGGGATTTTCACTAAATTGTGCTTTATAAGAAAGAATTGATACGGTTGCAGCAGAAACCCAACTTTTATTCCCCATTTCACTTGAAAGAGTCCTTCCTTCATTGAGATAAAATAATCCCTGATGAATATTGCCCATATGAATATAATTGTGCCCAAGAAGATCAATAGCTAAAACCTTCCAGAGTGAATTGGATAAGAAAAGTGAATACTGATGACTTCTTTTTGTTAAGGCCAAGCTAATTCGATAGCGACAATGAATGTGTGAATAAAAGGCAAGTGCTTGATAATAAAAAAAGAGATCACTGTCTCGTTTGGATTGAAATGACATTGCTCCTAATTGTTGAATCCATTTCTTTGCACTTTGGTAGTCACCAATTCGAGTCGCAGCAATGATTAAGAAAAAACATTCAAAGCATGAGAGCTTTCGTTTTTTAATGATAATCTTCAGGTCATCGAGACGTCCTAAAAAACACATTCCCGCAAGAACCCATGGGAATTCATCTTCCGAGTAATCATTTTTATCAAAAGACTTCTTAAGGAGCTCGTATTCTCCCTTTTTAAATAACCCCTCGTAATTCTTGAGTTTAATCGATTTCATTATTACAACATATCACAACATTTTATATAAGCATACATTTATACAACTTCATCAAAGGAGGTGCGATAACTATTTCAGGATGAATGAACATCCAAAAACAAATGGGGATAGAAATGAAAACAACTTTTAAAAAATTACTGGTAGCGGGCCTTTTAACTGCAACAGCTGCCTACAGTTCAATGTCACAGGCCATTGCGAGTGTGAGTGTTCGCAATCGAGTTTTAGTTGTCGTAGCGGAGCTCGACAGTAGAGGAGCTCCTGAATTAAGTGCTCTCTATAGTGCGCTTGAAGAGCTCACTCAAGTTACTGTTCAAGGAGTCTTAGGTGATAAGTACGACCGCATTGATATATTAACCGGTGGTCGAGCAACCTTTCCAGAATTTAAACGTGTCGTAAAAGAGTTCTCTCGTGACCCAAATGTCCTGGCGATCGATGTGATCATGTCTGTCCATGGGGCCCCTGGTAAGCTGGCCTTTCAAGACTTGACTTGGAAAACAACGGACATGGAAGCGGCAATGCTTTCAGTCTCTAGCAGACAGGACACGATTGATAAAATGAGAATGAAGAAGAAACTTCGTATGATCTATAATACATCATGCTTCGGGGCTTCTCATCGTCAGAATTTCCTCAACATGGGATTTAAAGTGGCCAATGGTTCAATAGGAGTAAATGCAAACTCAGAAGTAGAATTTGTACCAGCTTTGATGGCCTGGAGATCTGGAATTGGATTTAAGGATTCATTCAATGCTTCAAACAATGACTTTGCTTTAGCACTTGCAGATGGCCCCCTCCAAATTGCAGGAAGAGCGGCAGGTAATAGTTTAGCAAAAGTGAATTCAAGAAAGCTGTTTAGTGGAGCAGTGACAATGAAAATTAACTCAGACGCTCGCTAAACGAAAAAAAGGGGGCTTTAAGCCCCCTTTCTCTATTTAAAGAATCACTTTAAAAACTTCATTATTTACATTGTTTTACTTTAACAAACTTATTCGCCACGACTCGATCGTCTTCAATGATATCCACTTTACGAACTTCACTTTGAATAAAAGGAACTGTTTTCCAAAGTTCACAGCGATTATCATTGTACTTATCACAACGCTCTCTCGTGCTCTCTTGAGGCTGAACAGCATGTACTTTAACCTTTTCTAGGCAGTCGCGATCATCGTCATTTGACCATTTTACACATTTGCTGACGTCAGCATGAAAATCAACGCCGTCAAAACAAAGTGACTTGCTAAAAAGAGGACTCACAAAAGTGCTTTCACGTTGAAAGTTAACGTGACCACCAGAGGCTCCACCAATACCAGCATTGGCGCTTGAAAAGCCAATAAGTGCAACTAGAATTAACGATTTCATTATGACTTCTCCCGAATTATTGAATCAGTAACTGTAAATGTAAAATAAGGTAAGGGCCCTTTAAATTTTGGATCGTTTGCAATCTCTACTTTTTTATAAAAAGCCTTAGTATCAATTTCTAACCAAGCCTCTTTTCCCGCTTGGTTTAATCCTTCAGCAAAGAAAGAAATCATGTTCTCGCTCATCACATCTCTGACTTTAGCAAATCTTTGAACAAAGTATTCACCTAGAAACTTTAAAGCTTCTCCATCGAGGTTTGGTACTTTTGCTGAGAGATTATAAACATCCTTATCTGATTGAATAAGAATATTCTTACTTAGCAAGAGTTCAATCACTTCAAGTCCATATTGTCCGTATCTAAATCCAATTGCGCTTTTTATCAGTGGCGCCGTTCCCGCGAGAACAAAGATCTCAGCAGCCAGCGGTTCTTTCTTAAATAAATCGAGTAGGTCCTGCTCATCTTGGGTAGAAGATTTTTTTTCTTCTGGAGTATATTGGGCAAGATAACTTCTAACAACTTCGGGGCTTTTATCGAGTAGCTTTTGAAAACATTCTTCTTCTAAAAAGATTGAGTACAACTTAAACAGCGTTTGATAGGTCGGCTTGTTTTCTCTATTCAATAATCTTTTAAGTGTTTTTTCATTGAGGCCGGTTTCTTTTGAAAGGATTCTAATGGCAAAACTCTTGTTGGGATATTGACCTAAATAACTGGCCAAATCGAAAGCCACTTGGTCAACAAGGGAACCGAAATTTGCCTGTGAATCTAGGTTTAAGTCCGTGAAATTTTGCATGCTGGATACTAGTTCCTCATCAAATTATTATCAAACTCTCTTGAAAAAAATTCATGGGACAAGGGCGAAGCCGAATCCCATGAATGAGGGGGTAACTTATCGTAATTACTTACAAGCTGGAACAGTAACTTTTTGAGTCTTAATTACTCTGTCGTCTTCGTCTAGGAACTTAACTGTACGAACTGGGCTTTGAACGTAAGCAACA
>PCTW01000024.1 GCA_002786715.1 Bdellovibrio sp. CG22_combo_CG10-13_8_21_14_all_39_27 | reverse complement strand
AAGTCATTGAAAAGAATGGCTCAACTTAGCACTAAATAACAAAATGAAAGAGCGATTGATATTTTCTGAACACCATCAAAGTGGTCCAGTTTTAAGATTTTCTCTGCAAGGCCCAATTCCTGCTTTTCGGTGATATTTCTTTCCCATGGTCTCTTCGTCAACTTCAAAACATTGACCGAGCTTTCCATAGTTTTTAACAAAAATAAATTTTGTAAAAATGGGCTTACAAAACTTCGAGTCAATTTGATTAAAAAATCCTTGAGGACCACTTTTTTTGTCGACTTCAAAACATCCACCGTCAAAATCGCCAAAGTTATACCACGTTTGATAGATTTCAGAGGTTTTACATTTTTCAATTGAAGTCGTTTGTTCAAAAATTTTGTCACCAACAGCTATTGATTGAAAGCATTGTCCGCCGCGACCATCAGTTTTTAGTTGCCATCGATACTTTGAAGTTTTCTCTTGGCAATAATTGATATCAACACTTTCAATATACTGGGAGTCATATCCAGAGGTCGGTAAAGCAAAGCACTTCGCCACATTTTTAATGGTCAAAACTTGATAGCTCCATTTTCCTTCGGGGGGTCTGCATTCAGCATCAGGAAGAAGTTTTTTATAACTCTGCCCTTGATCCTGTTTTGAGATTTCGTAGCAAGACCCAGCGATGGGGGATTCTCTAATAAATATCTTTATTTTTTCTTGAGTGTCACAATCTTTCAAGTTTGCTTTCAGTTGCATCGGTTGATTGTCTAAAGAAACGGCATTGAGCCTGCATTCTCCTGACGTAGGGTCAAATTGAAATCCTAAATCACGTGCCTTGCAGGCTTCTTTATTAGTGCTTTTTGAATATCCAGCAACACCATTCACTCCATCGATTTCATAACAATAGCCCTCGAGGGGTCTACGTTTATTGGGAACCCAAAGATAGGATAGGCTTTTTGGGCGACAATTTTGATCATTGGTGTTGATGATAGCATTTGTTACGGGGTCAACTTGATAGCACTTCCCATTGAGGGGATTGCTCTCATTAGGTTTCCACACAAAACTTGATTGCTTCGAAACGCATTTTTTTTTATCTGTTTTCATTGTGACTGTTTGGCCATTGGTTGCTTTATCTCTAAGTAGACAGATTCCTTGACCATCTGAAAGAGTAATCCATTCAGTGTAATGATTAGGAGGAGTACACTCGCTTTGATTGACTTTCTTTAAATATTTTTGTCCTTGAGTTTCTTCATCGACTTCATAGCAAGTTCCATCAATTCCTGTTTGATCGGGATTCCACTTCTTGATGACTTTATTTGGCCGGCATTTCGAAGTGAGAACTTTTGCTGCGAGCTTTTGGCCATAAGTTTCTGTATCGACTTCAAAGCATTGACCTTCATGAAAAATAAAAGTCGTTTGAGCTTGGACAAGACTGAAAAATAAGGAGAAGTAGATTATCATTAACGAGTTATGAGAAAATTCAGTTCCCAAGCTTCATTGATGTGGGCTTGAGGAAGTCCCAAACTAATGAGATTCGCTGCGATTTCATTCGTTGTCTTAGCCTTCTTATTAAGAGTTTTATCCCATAATAATTGGAAGGACTCATTCAAATCTTCATCGTCTTGATGAAGATCAATGAGGTCCCAAAAAAATCCAGTGACTCGCCATTCATTCTTTTCACCTGGGCACACATCACTTGGTATTGTTTCAATTCTTAAGGGAGCACGACGAGGAACCATAAATTCAAATTTAGCATCTGGATCGTTGAGGTCAATGCTTATCCATGCTGAGAAAAAAGATGCCCAGCCTTCAGAAAGGGCAAGTGCTTGTGAATAACATTCATCAATTTTGTGAGAGCCTCCCCCAAAGGAACCAATATTTGCCTGATCGTAAATGGCGTGACCAAGCTCATGACCGACAACGTCCCAATAATCGCCTCGGGTAATATTTACTGTATTGAATGAATAGTAGTCGCCACTAGCTGGCCAGTTGATCGTAATTGATTTTTTCCAGAAAGCATCTCGATTGATTTGTAGAAATTTTTGAAGTGCAAGCGAGGCAATATTCCAAATGCCGATGGCCTGACCGGCATCACTTGCTGATTCAAAAATAAGTTTATTAATTTTACCGCAAGTTACTTGAGCATGAACAAAATAATTCTTGCGAGACTTAATTTGGAAATAGCCATCTTTTCTAAGTTCGGCATTAAGTGTAATTGATGATCCATTACAATTTATATTCTCTGCAAATGGCAATTCTACAATCTTTTGTAGTTGTCCGTTTTTAGAGAGGAAACTCTGAATAGATGTTCCTCGAGTCGGGTGGTCGCTCAATTCTATTCGATCTGGACTTAGTTGGGGGGCAACACTTCTTATTTCTTTTAAATCGAGAGTTGATAGATCTTTATCGTTGAGAACAACAGTTGCCACTGAAGATTGAATTAAAGTAAAAAAAAGGACTGTTGAGCAGAGCAATTTCATATCGATTCCTAAGTCTAAAAGTTAATAATTTATTTTGATGGGGAAGAAACTCTTTAGGTACTCAATTCTTCTATCAGGAGTAGTTTACTCGGGCATAGAGGTCTTGATCCCTGTTGAAAAGTGCTTAAAATAGCACTTTGTAAGGAGAGAGATATGGAATCAAAAGAATCATTGTCTAAGTTAGAAATTGAGCTTAATAAACTCATTGAGACGAAGTCTGGTCGTCGTGCCTTTCTGCAAAGCCTTCCTTTATTGCTAACTGCCTGCGCTAGCAAGACTCAACACCGAACAAGAGAAGGTGATAATTCAGGTCAAGAGGCTGCATTAAATCCAGATCAAGAAAGGCAACTAACGAAGGAAGCTCTTCCTGAATTAAGAAAAGAGTATCCAGCTTATAATAACCCAGAGGTTCAACACTACATTTCTTCACTTGGAAACAAGTTGATCGCAGCAAATGATCTCAATGGAAAACCTTATCATTATAATTTTACAGTGGTCGAAACTAAAATGGTTAATGCTTTTGCTTTGCCCGCGGGAACGATTTTTGTTACAGCTCCTTTGATTAAAATGGCGAAAAGTGAAGCCGAATTGGCGGGTGTTGTGGGACATGAAATTGGACATGTTAAGGCCCGTCATACAGCGGAACGCATGGCCCAGGCTAAAAAAGAGCAGAGCAAATCTCTTCTGTTTGGAGCAGCTGGAGCCCTTCTCGGTGGAGCAGCAGGATTTGGTTTAGGAAAAATGTTATGTAGCAAGCAGGACAGAGAGTGTCTTGCGAGAGCTGCCCTATACGGAGCAGGAGCTGGTGTTGCAGGTGGTTTACTCATTCAAAAATTTGGCTTTATGGCGAACTCTCGAGAAGATGAAATGGAAGCGGATCGGATAGGTTTTCGAGTGGCCTACAAAGCGGGCTACGACAAGGATCATGTCGGACTTTTCTATGATCGGCTTTTAGAGATGGAGCGTGATTATAAGAAGAGTCAGAATAAGATGCTTGCTTCATTTACTGATGCGATGAGCACTCATCCGCCATCCCAAGAAAGAGTTAATCAAATGAGGCAAATGGCCGCAGAGGTTAAGAATATAGGAACGACTGTTTCAACTAAACAATTTGAAAAGATACAGCGATTGTTGAGCTAGACTTTATTTGGTAGCATTTCATAAATGAAAAACTGACACTTTGAAGTCTCTTTCAATAAGACACTTTGCCAATTTTCCTTCACATTGAATTTTCCTAACTTTCAATTTGGAGGTCAAATGAGCTTACGTATTATCTTGCTTCTTTTTCTGCTTTTCACTTCTTCATGCGGTCAAAGAGTCGCAAAGTATCTAGGTCCTAGTTCGAATATTGAAATGATTGACACTGACGCTGACGAAGATGGTGACGGATTGAGTAACTCTTTAGAGCTCAAAAGAAATTTTGACCGCTCGGAATTTAACTTTCCTCGTCTCAAATTATCTCAAACCAAAATGGAGTTGAAGGTCGATTTTCAATCAACCCTTTTTGAAACAAGTAAGCAAGACTTTACAGATTATCATATTCTACCGTCACCTGCGTTACCACAACAGTACTTGCTTCTTCCTCAAATGAGTACTCAAGAGAGGTGGATGCTTGAACAGCAAGCTTGGAAAGAGAGTATCCTTCAATTGGAAATGGAGGGTTTTTTATCTTGGGATTTGAATGATCTTCTGACTTTTCAGAGTGCCAAAATAGACCTAGGAATTTACGACTGGTCTACTGCGCAAGTTCATCCGCTTGATTCTTATCTTGTCGTTAATCAAATTTCACAGGGCCAATATCACTGGACCTTTACATTGAGTGAGGAGGATAAAGACAAAGTAAAAAATCGAAAGATGAAATGGGATTTTGTGCTTGTGTTAAGTGACTCGGAATGGAAAACTCCACAAAAAAGTATTTATTGGCATGAGGCAAAAGAGAACTATGCTCATTTTATTGTATCCAACACAATGAATCCGAAACTTTTTTCATTGAAAGTAAATCCTCACATTTTTATTTCACCTCATTCAGGAATAGAGCTCTATGAAAATGAAAAGCTTGTAAGAGGAATTCCCATTATTGAAAAAGGAGTTGTCTATCATCAGCAAAATACAGAATTTGCATATGAGAAGAGAAATCTTAAGAAACAAACACTCTTGAAGTATCAAATGGACGTTAAAGATTTTAGATTAAGGGGCTTGGGGGGGCATTCTTGGGAGAGAATTGACCTTACTCTGCTTTCTTCTGAGCTTAAGCCCCATCTGGTAAGCCGTGAGGTCGATGTTGTATGGGTTGGGCAAAAACCTTGTGAAGTAGGTGGTGGTCGTATTCAAAAAGGTCTTTGCGAAGGACAGTCTATCGTTCGAAAGTGTTCAGCATCTTACCAGATGCTTACAAGTCAGCCTCAAGAAAAATTAATTCCCATAGATAAGATTAATGTTCAATTAGAGAATTCAACAATGAGTTTGAGAGGATGGACTAAAATAAGTGGAGCGGAAATTTTAAATGAAGGAAAGCTTATCCGCTGGGAGGGAAATTCACTTTCCGCGATAAACATGAGACCTCTGAAATTGATTTGGCACCATGAAAGTCAGAATATTTCTTATGGTTACGTAGGAATTCAATGCCCGCCACTTTCAAGTCCCGCAATACCAATATTCAGCCATGACCAAAGCCAACATTCTCAAAAGGAGCAGTGGAGTTTTAGTATAGAACAATTTCAGTTCTAGTGTTGTATCTCGGGGTCATTGAACTTGATTCTGAGTTGATAATTTTCACCTTGATCGTCGACAATATTGGACAAACTTTCATAGGCCAAAGGTCGACGATCTTTTTTACTATATGTGACATTTATGGGATCAAGAAAGAGTTCGAAGAATAAATGGTTGGTTGTTCTATTCTTGGCTTAGACCTGAGCGAGCTTGTGCGCTTTTGCACTTTTCCAGTTAAACCATTGAGATGGAAAAAGCTTATTAAAAAAACGATCGATAATCTGCATCACTAAAAGGTTGTAAACACCTTTCATTTTTCCTCCCAGTGAATGATTTGGAGCTCTGAGAGAAATTGCGTAGCCAGCATCAAGATACTCAACATGATGCCAATAACCAGCGGGAATAAAGAGCGTCTCTCCTGGATTTAAGAAAATCTCATAACCCTGGGCTTCTTTTAGAGCTGGAAATTTTTCAAAATTAGGTTGATCGACATCTACATAGCTTCTGACTGTGAAAGGATGTCTATAAAGTTTTTTTGATTGTTGTGGAGAAAAAAGTACGAAGCGTTTTCTACCTTCAATAGGAGTATGAAAGACATGGGACATGTCGATGTCGTAGTGGATTTGCGTGATCGCTCCCTTCGGACCAACAAACATGAATAGAAATCTTTTTGAAAGACCTTTCACAATTTGGGGTAGAGTAATGTCATTTTTTAATTCAGGAGCATCTGAAAAAATATTGTAGAGAAACATGCGAAGATCTTCACCTAGGGCGATTCTATCAAGATACTCCCCAAAACCCATAGTCGCTTTGCTCCCCATATAAGTAGAGCCTGCTTGAGAAAATGTTGAATCATAAACTTTGACTTGATTATTGCCGTAGCTTTTTTTGAAGTATTCTGGATTCCATTTTTGAAGAGCAGTCCAATCTTTTGCAAAATCAGTTAAAATGCATGGAAGATTTTTTTCCATGAATTGTTTTTTAAATTCCTGGCGGGACATACCGCTAACCTTAGGAACTGATAAATAATTTATATGGCTCAAAATATCCTCTCCGACTTATGGCCTAACATGGGAAAGCTTGCCATAAATGAAGTGCTTTTCCAATCTGCGATTAAGTCTCTGGAATTGAAAGGTTTTCATAATGAATAAGATTTAGCTCAAATGGTCGAAATTGATAGTTTTCTCGAAGTGCTGACTGAATCCATTGAGAGGCGAGAGTTTCAGTAAGTTGCGGGGATACCTCGAGACTCGGATGAAATTGAAGAGTAAGAGAAATCTGTCCATCCCAAATGATCATCGCTGCTGCCACTGGGAGAACTTGTGAGGCAGGAGCAACGACACCCCATGCTTCATTTTTGAGACTTGCTGAAATTTCTTGATTGAGGCCTACTGGCCAATGACCAAGATTAGAAAAAACACCAGTGCCTACGTCTTTTATCTTTTTTGCCACCCATCGCGTCCCCCGATAACCAATTAGTCCTGCCATGTTGCTGTAAAGTGAAGAACCCCATTGCAATTGAGCTTTGAGAAAATTTCGCATCTGTTGATGCATTTCTTGAGGTGTCGATTTATTTTTTATATTCAAAATAATGGAAGCAGAATGGTTTCCCGATTGAAGTGGAGTTGCTTGAGTTCTCATATTAAGAGGGAGTACCCATTTTCGATCTGAGCTTTCATCTAATAAATTTTTGGAAATGACTAAGTCTAAGTGATATAGCATCCAAGTTGTTAAAGTGACTTCTTTATCTTTTGCCAGTTTCTCTAGATCTTTTGTACCTGTTCTATCGAGATAGATGTGGGCAAAGCAATCGGGACGTCCCGTTTTTGCTATCTTATGTTTCCACTTTAAATTACCTTTTTTTGTCAGTTGAATAAATTGTGAGAGAAGTTGCATTCTATGTCTGCGACCTGGAACTTGAGTTTCTTTTAGAGTCGGTTGCGAAAGGACTTCAAGTCCTCTTCCTGTCATCAGCTTTGTCATCATACTTATGCCATCATGATCCTGATGATGGAGAAACTTATACTCAAAGCGATTTTCTTCGGGAAAAAAAATGGGGATAATAATCCCCATCCAATCACCTAAATCTTCAGCGACTTTGAACTTAATTGCGGAATAATTTTTTGCCATTAGACTTCATTTTGTTCAAAACGATTTTGCTTCCAAACAGTCAAGGCCTCGAAAGCCTTTCCAAGAACTTCTTGGGTTGCAGAGAGAGCTCCGTCGTGAACAGTCGACTTTGCAAATTGAAAACCTTGTGCATTTATTTCGAGAGCACAGACAAACACATCATTTTCTTTTACAAGTTGAAATGAAATTCGTCCGCGAGATGGAGAGAGTCGTTCCAGCCGATCAAAGAGTTTCGCTATTTCACTTCTTTCTTGAATGTCGATGGCCGCAAAATCAATGTTGATATCTTCATTCTTTAGATTTTCGTCAAAGAGCACGAATACCTCCTATGAATTTCTATGCATTTCTCATGAAATGCTGGATCATTATAGCAGAATCCATTTCTGATCCTAGAGAAACTCCTCAAAATTTATTTGACAAAAACTTAACTTACCAGATTTTAGTAGGTTAGGGTTTGATTTTGAGGTGTAACTCATTGATACAATAGGCATCTTGCACTGTGTAAAAAGCACAGGATCTCACTTATAGACCTTATTCTTTGCTATAAAAGATCAAGATCAAAAAGGGGATCCTATGGGCTTTTCGGTACAACCGAAAAAAATGATTTTTCTGCTATCGGCTTTTTTGCTGGTTGCCTGTGGAAATAAAAAAGACAAAATCCATTTGTCTACAGAAGCGCAGTCTTCGCTTGTTCTGAATCAATTATCGGTAGAAAGTGTGACTCCCTTATCTCTGAATTCTCTTCATTCCTCTGTCGTTACTCATAAAAGATTCCTGATTAAGGCCTGTTTTGTTGATGGTGCTACTTTGAGTAAGCTTTCAGGAATTGAAATGACGATTGATGGGCAACAGAGCTATGCAGATGCATCTGGATGTTTATTTTGGTCACAAGAAGTTTCTGTACCTGAAAATGGGAATTTACAATTTACTAAATACTCAAAAGAAATTTCAATTACTCGCACACCCCAATTTAAAAAAGTAGTTTCGTATCAAATCAACCCTTATGATGGAAACATCATTAATCTAGAACATATCGATCCTTCACAAGTCCTTGCTGAAAGAAAAGCTGATGCAGATGACAACATGAGTTTGGAAAATCTTAAAGTCGGTTTCGTTGGTTTTACAAATAAGAATTCTTCGACGACTCAAGTTCAGGAATTTATCTCAAAGCTCGATGTTTGTATCAAAAGTAAGTCATCACTTATCAAAATGGATAGACTTATAGGGCAATCTGTTGAAGTCGTCATTAGAAGTGATGAGAAGGTAATTGAAAAGAAATCTACCCAAGTTGATGGTCAAGGTTGTATTCAATTTGCCTATAAAGATCAATTTCGATTAATGACTGAAAATTCGTGGAAAAAGAGAACCCTTACTCTTCAGCATGGAGACAAAGTGCTGCTTAGAGATTATGGAATTAATCCCTTTGAGATCAAAGGGGAGTTTTTCTGGGATTATCGAAGAGGTCCTGCTCCGCGGGCCGCAACAGAAGAGAAGCCTCGTCTCGTTGTAGATAAAATGCGCTATACGTTTGTAGGAAACGAAGATGATGGCTTTAGAATAAACGAATTTCTTGAACTCTCTTTAGTGAAGTCTTATCAACTTGAATTAGAGCCTTCTTTAAGTTTTGGCCATGAGTTTCGTGGAGACGTTGGACCTCGACCAATGTTTAATGGCCAATTTAGAATTCAATTTGTTCTATTGTCTCCCAAGCAAGGAGATATGGAAATTAATGCAACTAATTTATCTGATTTTGATGTGCTTTCTCGCTATGATTCGGTTGTCGAGCTTCGAGATGGAAAAATCAATACAACGATCGAACTCCCTTTCCTTTTTGTGGATTTTCCTAAGGCCGTGACTCGCACTTTGGCCATCGTCAAGCTTGAAGCCATGGATACTCCTGAACTCAATGCTATAGTAACTGGACCATTCCATGCCTCTACTCATCAGTTTAGTGTAGGAATGAGGGAGTTTGAAAGCTTTGAAAGTGGAGAAAAACTAGAATCTTTAAATCTAACTGTTCAAGATAAGCTTAACCATCCCTCTCCTGTAAAACTGACGAAAGAGGGGACTTTGAGTAGCAATTGGAAAGTTTCGCCATTGGAGCTTTACCGCGAGCTTCATAAGAATGTTGAAGGAATGGAGTCTCTTGTCATAAAAACCCAAAAACAGGCTGTGAATGAATTAAAAATTAATTTGAACGAGAACGAACTTCAAAACTATATTAGAGCTCAATATTCTGCACGAGATTTAAATCGATTTTGTTCTGTTATTTATCCAGCTCGAATTGAAGTTGGTTATTTCTGGGATTCAACAGTTCAAGATCCGAAATTCTCTTCGTGTATGAGAGAACCTCAAAAATATTTACAAGTCAAAGGTTTGAAGCATATTCAAAAAATAACTTCGATCCCTGAAAGAGTTTACTCGTCCACAGATCGGATTAATATTGGTTCAGGTTTTTTCTTTTTTCAATCAGAGTCAGAACGTGAGTCTCGTTCTCGTCGATGGTCTACTGGTGCTGATATCGGTATGAAATTTGAGATTCCTTTTTTGAAAATCGTTTCAGCAGGAGCTAAAACATCGTATGACATTTCCTATATGACATCGAAAGATCTTTCAACTGGCTCAACTAGTCGTGGAAGTCTGTCTCGTACCAGAAACATCTACGCTGATATGTTAAGGCTTCGTTTTGAAGCCAACACTTTAAGCTGTCTTAATATTCAAGGCGAGTATTATCAAGATGGAAAAACGATCAAACGTTCACCAAAAAGAATACAAATTTGTGAGAACAGTTTAAAGAAGGAAATGAATGAAGAGAGTTGGTATTATATGGGCGAGAGTGACCCCACTATGTCTATGCTAAGAGATCGCTGGTCACACAAAGAGAATATGATGATAAAGCTTTTAAGAGGTCAAAAGAATTTTGAAGCTTTCTATAACCTTATGGCTGATGACACAAAAGTTGTTTTTCTTCAAAAAGTTGAAACTTTAAAAGGTCCTGATGCCTATTACTCTAGAATATATTCCGATCAACAAAAGGCTCCTTCAATAGAGGATGGGGCAATTCCTGGAACAATCGACCTTTAAATTCGTCATTTATATTTAGATTAACATTCATGACGAAGGTTAAAGGCTTAGAATCTTATTTTGAAATTCGTCACGTCGAAATTATCGTAAGCAATTGATCAATCAACTCCACAAATAATTAAAAGATCCATAGAGTTTGCTCATAACTAAAAACATCTATGGAGGATGATATGAAAACACTTTTGGCTTTAGTAGCTCTCGCTCTCACTTTCACTGTAAATGCAGCTCGTATTAACGCAAACTCTGATTGGTCAGACATTGTTCGTGCTCACGGATACGAAGCCGATTTTCCACAAGTTCGTTTTGAAGGTGGATCTGTTTTCTCTTCAATCTATGGCAAGTGCCAATATACAAACGATGACGGCGTAAAAATGATCCGTGGTGGTCGTTATGAAAGATGTCTTCGTTGGGAGCACCGTGGAGACAATGATCGTTGTGTTGATTCAGAAATGATCATTTTGGAAACTCCAGCAACTTATACTGCGAAAGAGTGTACTCGTTGGACTGGTCGTGAACACGATACATGTGCAAGCTACAGAACAGTAACTAGATCATACCCTCTTTCAATGATGGTAAACGTTTACAGAGTTTCTGGAAGAGATGACAACCGTACATCTGTTGCTTTCAAGAAATCTTTCTCTGTGCCAGCTTGTAACTAATTATTAAATAACGACTGCCCCTCTTTCGTTATTTCAATACTTTACGGGTTCGTCATCTCGAATGGGATGACGAACTTTTTTCACGATGACTATCCTTAAATTGACTGCCCCAACTCCAAATTGGTACCACTATGTTAATGAAAATATTTGTTTTAGGTTTGATTCAAACTTTAATGCTGGGAAGTGCTTTTGCTACTCAGACCCTAAGTTATCCAGGTGGAACTTGGATTTCTCTTGAGAGACACTGCTATGAAAAGGGATATATTCGACCACGCAATCCCGTTTTTACTTATTGTGAAAGGGAGCAGCGAAACGGAAAGTGCAACGAATCAGATGTAAGAACACGCTTTTTAAAGAAACCTATTTTAGAAATTGAAAGAATCGATCTTGGTAAAAAAAGAATTTTTACTCGCGCTCAAATATTCAAGATGAA
The DNA here is from genome assembly GCA_002786715.1 of Bdellovibrio sp. CG22_combo_CG10-13_8_21_14_all_39_27. Lineage (GTDB taxonomy): Bacteria > Bdellovibrionota > Bacteriovoracia > Bacteriovoracales > Bacteriovoracaceae > 21-14-all-39-27. The sequence goes on along the minus strand of PCTW01000024.1, from coordinate 50,948 downwards.
TAAGCTTAAAAGAGATGATGGTTCTCCCTTTGAAATTCCAGATTGTGAACATTCAATGATTGATAAGGTCAATCCTGTAGTCACGGAGAGAAAAGGGACATCTCAAGAAAAGCTTGTTTACGGAGCCCTCTGGCAAGCCGGTATTAAAATTATTGATTCGGAAGCCTATCAAATTGAAGATATTGAAACACGGCTTGAAAATGAAAGAGGCGGTGGAAGGGATAAAGAAGAGAAAGGGATCAATGGTCTAATGATCGATTATCGCTCTCCTAACTGTGATGCTGGCGAAGTCATCGAGCGTGATTGGACTGAATTTTACAAAGGTGGAGAAGGAAGTGGAAACGGTTTCTTTGCCCATGGCGGAGAAGGCAGTGGGAATGGTCGATTTACTTGGGGGAATTCAGAGATAGATAGCGGAAGAGTGATTGTTAATTTAAGAGTTGCTCCAGAAGTCTTTAGAAGTTTATCTCCGGCTCAATCTCGTGTTGAAAGATGGCTGGGCATGAGATCTCGTTATACAGAAATGGTAAATGGCGACTTACCAGTGCCTACATCTATAGCAAGGACGAGCTGCCGATGAGCAATAGTCTGGTGTTGGCCCACATCAAACAAGTTATGAATTCTTTTTTAAAAGATCATCCACAGCTATCAGTCAATGCTTTGAGTAAGAGAAGTGAAGTCTCAGAAGCCACTATGAGAAGAATTCTTAATGATCAAGTCAAAACGGAACCATGCGGAGATACGATTCTTGAAATTTTAGCGGCCATTACAAAAGAGCGCAGAATTTCAGAATTAGTAAAAATGTTTCCTGGGCCCATTTCTGAAAAACTCAGTCAGACTTTTGGAATTCAAGCTCAAAATAGTCAATATCAACATATTCCAGAACTCGAACGAGAGTTGAATGATGAAATTACTTATCTCATTTATAAACTTGCTGCCAATACGAGCGGAACAAGTCGATTAAAAGTGAGTGAGATGCTTGGCATAATAGGCCTAGATCGGCTGGATAAGTTAATTTCAAAGGATCTCATTATAGAAGAGAACGGTACTCTTCACGCGCGCTATAAATCATTTACTTTGAGTAATCAAGTCTTTGCTCGAAATTTTAAAACCTGCGCCCAATTCATTAATACCAAAAAGAATCGAGATATCAGTAGAAACCTTTTTTATAATCTGTCGGAATCCATAAATGAAGATTCATATAGGGAAGTGCTAAAAATTCAAAGACAGGCGATGAAAAAAATTTCTCAATTAATCAATGATCCAAAAAATGTTGGAGAAATTCCTTTCTTTCAACTCATCGCTGTCGATCATTTCGACCATATCAGCTCTTCTAAAGATCAGACTTTCCATTAGTATTACCATGTTCCTGTATTAGGCATACTTAGCCAAGGCTCTTGCTTAGCTAGAGCAGGTCCTTTTTGTAATAATTCAATCGAAACTTGATCAGGAGACTTTATAAAGGCCATATACCCATCTCTTGGAGGCCTATTAATAGTGATCCCTCGATCCATGAGTCGTTGGCATGTCTCATAGATGTTTTCAACCTCAAAGGCCATATGACCAAAGAATCGTCCGATGCTATATGGCTCTGATTGATCCCAATTATAAGTCAATTCAATTTCGGGAGCACCTTCATGGGTACTTAAAAAGACTAGTGTAAATTTACCTTCAGGAAATTCTTGTCTTCGGATTTCGATGAGTCCTAAGTCTTGACAGAAAAAAGTTAAAGCAGCATCGAGATCCTTGACTCTGATCATTGTGTGAAGAAAACGCATAGATAACTCCTTTTATGCGCTTATCTTGTCAGAATTCTCTCTTTGAATCAAGGTCCTTGAAGATCAGGATTCTTAGTCAAATGACGAACAATGAAGTCAGTTGACTTGATTGAGCTCCATTTTTGATCCTGGTCAGCAATTGCCAAGCCCAATCTGAAGGTATGTGAATTTTTTAAAATAGTGCAAAGTTCTCTCATCCATTTTTCTTCACTTTTAGGGTCAAGGATCAAGGTATTCTTGCCCTTAGCGAAGCGATTTTTGTTTGGAAGAATGAGTCTATTCTCATCTGCGCCAATATGAAGAGTATGCCTCTTAAGATCAATAAAAATAAATGATGGATCGATGCTCAAGTCAAAGTTGAGTTCAATGAGACCTGATTCTAATCTTTTCGATTCAAGACTGACCACTTTTGCCTCTGCACTTTCTTTTGTACGAGGACCAATTGTATCGAAGTTAATTTTTGGAGATGCTCTGCCCGTGACAGTATCAGTGGTAAAAAAGATATTACCTTGATCAGATTTATTACCAAATGATTTATTGTTTGCGTTGTAATGAAAGGCAAACTCTTCATTTGGAACAGACCAGCGAATCATATTAAGAACTTTGATGGCATCCTTTTCTTCGTAAACAAAGTCGATGATTTTTTTATGAAGTTCATCAAGGGATTTGGAATCTCTTAGTATAAGCCATTTCTTAAACAGTTTCTTTGCTTTTAAGAAACGAAATTGCTTAATGCTTTGATCTTTGTTGAGAGCATCCTCTAGAACTTGATATTCTTTTTTAAGCTTATAAACTTGAGTAAGCGTTCGCTTGAAATCACTATCCGTTTGATAAATGAATTTATTTAAATGATTCGTGTTGAATTGGAATCTAAAATAAAATTGACTATCTCCATATAGGGCGGTCGTTGTCGTCTCTTCTTCTATCCCATCTTGATTTTTACGAATAAGAGGAACAGAGGTTGGTGCGATCGCAAAAATACGATGCTCAATTCCATCTAGACCAATGAGGTCATTGAGTTCATTTGTGTAGCGATTAAACTCTCTTCCTGTTGTACTATCATCTTGAATGTAGTACTTGAGCTCAAGAGTTAATCCTTCAGGATCGCCCTTTTCATACTTACTTTCATCCAGTGATACCTGAAATGTTTGAGAACGTGCTTCATTCGTTCCGAAAATAGTACTCCAGTTTCTTTCTCTCGTAGAAAAACCATTCTTAACAAAATGAGCTTCTTCTTCTTGTCCATCAGGAAGTATGATCTTTGCATGAGTAAACGTTTTTCCTCTCTTGGCATAACGTTTAAACAGATATTTCAATTCAAATTGTGTATCTCTCCAAAAATTTTTTGCATTAGTTACTGAACTAACAATTTTTTGAACTCCTGGTTCTTCATCTTCATCAACTGTTTTATTTAAATTATTCTCAGAACAAGCAAAAAATCCGGTAATGGCCTTGTCAAAGCAATCTCTCCCAGATTCGGTCGTCAAGTCGTAACGATAAACAAGGTCAAACGTTTCAGATCGTGACTTGTTCAAACTAAAACGAAATGGAGTGATAGACATTTCTTTCGAAACATTGAGACCCATAACAGCAACACCGTCAAAGAGTTTGTAGCCAAATAGAAGGGGGTAGAAATGAGCTCCTTCGCCCATGGTTCCAATTCTTGTCAGTTTGACTTGCGAAAAGCGATCATCTTCTTTCATGATGGAAATTCTATAAGTTCCATTGAGGTAGGTCACGAGACTCACTTGTCCACGAGGAGACAAAAGGGGAACATCGGCCATATAATTCCAGCCAATATTTCCGGCTAATTGAACAAGTCCGTTCGCAGTATACGAGACAATCTCTCCAGGAGTTAGCCTTTGCATGCCTTTCCATCCAAGAGGTAGACGAAGAGGAGAAGCGAATATATTTACAATCTTTCCAAATCTCGCTTTTGTTTCAGTATCATCAAGATAATTCGCAACAATATTCTTACTTAATTTTGAATCCAATTCATAATCATTGTCTTCTTTGTTGGCTTCTTTTATTTGCTTTATGAGATCTTTTTTGGAGATATCGTATTTAGACATTAACTCTTTAACTTCTTCGTCGGCGTTCGCAATTTTAGGATTGAGATGGGTAAGTTCATCTTTAAGAGAAGCCCAGGTTAATAACCTTTCCATTTTGAGAGGGCTTACTTGTCTGATATTTGTAATTGTTAAGTTGCCATAGACTCCAAAAGTAAGCCCTCCTAAGACTCCTGGGACGATTTCCTTGGGATCAATAAGAGCTGGGAGTGGGATAGTGCTTGGTAATTCAAATGTATCAACAACTGTATAACTATCAAAAATATCAAAATTGGGAAAAAGTCGTCTTTGAACGTTGATACTTCCAGCAAAATGCTTCTTCTCAACTTTGAAGAGTTCAAAACGAGTTAATTCTTCGAAAATCGACATTCCTATTCGTTTTGAAACATCATCTACTTGTTCATGAACGAAATCGAAACTCTTATCCTTTGCTTTTGAAATAACACTCATGGCATCGGCACCCCAAGGCTGAGCTTCTACTCCTGCTTGAGCTTCAATTGCCGAGTCCGCAGAATACAAATGTAAACTTAGAACCAGTGAAAAAATTAATACTAATAGACGATTCATTTTCATATTGCCTAAAGAATATCAAGGCATAAGAGCTTATTGTTGTTGCTGGGTAATTTGGAAAGGGTGTCTAAGAATTAGGCAGCCTTTTTCTTCTTAAGTTGCTTATAGGCTTCAATAAATTGATGTATTTTTAGATACTTAAGTTTTCTTGCGAGGTCTGAGGCCGTCAGACCTTTAGGGTCTCTTAAATCCAAATTGACTCCTGCTGCGAGAAGAACTTTAACTGTGTTGAGGTCATTTTTCTCAACCGCCATCATGAGATAAGTTTTACCATTGATTTTAGATTCTAATCGACTACCGGCCTTAATAAAGGCTTGTACAGCAGCTGTAGAGCCAGAGAGGATCGAGAAGGCCATGGGGTCAAATCCTTTTGAATCTTTATGCTGAAGCTTCACTCCAACTTCGACTAACTTATTAATGGCTTCTGGTTGTCCTGACATGGCAGCATAATGCAAAGAGTTTCTTCCTTTTTTACATAATAGGTTAGGATCAGCGCCAGATTCGAGAAGTTGTAATATGGCCGATTCATCGCCTTGAGAAGCAGCCCTCATGACAAGTGTTTGACCCTGGTCATTTCTTTGATTCGGATCGAAGACATCTTGCTTCTCCATTTCCGGAATGACTTCATTCGTTTGTTTAGGATTCTGATGTTGAGAAAGTTCGACAGCTTCTTGTAAAGGCGATTTTTTAGAACTTAAAGCATGTTGTTCAATTTTATTATCGCCATTTGTTTTAATATGATAATTTCCAGACTCAATCTTTTCATTGCCACCTTTGATAGTGATTTTTTCATTTTTATGAGGAGCGGCTTTTTCTCCTTTGATAACAATATTCTCATCCTTAATGACCGTTTTTTCGCCTTTAACCAGCGAATTGTCATCATTGATTTCTTCTCGTGATCCTTTGATCATCGTGTTTTCTTCGTTGATTTCTTCTCGTGATCCTTTGATCATCGTGTTTTCTTCGGTTAAGTCTTCTCGATTGCCTTTTACCAGCATTGAATCTTCAGACAGGTCATCTTTCGACCCTTTAATGAGGAGACTCTCTTCGTCTTCAAGTGAACCATTGATACGCAATAACTCTTCGGCCAGATCTTGCTTAGAACCTTTGATGGTCTGGGACTCTTCGGCCAGGTCTTGCTTAGAACCTTTGATGGTCTGGGACTCTTCAACCAGATCTTGCTTAGAACCTTTGATGGTCTGGGACTCTTCGGCCAGGTCTTGCTTAGAACCTTTGATGGTCTGGGACTCTTCGGCCAGATCTTGCTTGGATCCTTTGACCATGATCGCTTCTTCAGCGAGATCTTGTCTTGATCCCTTGATTAGTTCCCCATCTTCAATACCAACATGATCAGTATTGCCTTGATATAAAATTTCCTCTCCTTCCAGTTCACTAAAGCCAGACACTCTTTGCGAATCTTCTTCAGCACTAGAACCGGAGACGATATGCTTGTCGTCGTTAAAAACATCACTTGAGCTATCAACTTGTCCGTATTCATCTGCTTCATCGAAAAGTCTACTCATTGAATCGATGATATCGAACACTTTGTCACTTTTTGACGCCATTTCCTCTGTCTCTTCTATAACTTCAAAACCTGGAATATTTGCGAGATAATTTTTAATCGTTCCTCTTGCAATAGGCTTTTTAATACCAAATTTAACATCTGGACATTTTTGCTTAATCTTCGCTTCGTATTTTTCTGAGATATGAGCACTCATGACGATTATTGGAATATGTGAATTTAAATGACCATTTTCGTAAATGTGATTAACGATTTTTTCGCTCGTGAGATCTGATTCTAAAATAATATCTAGCATGGCCAAGTCGTATTTACTTTTGGCAAGGAGATCAAGCGCACTATTGATATCAATTGCAGTATCGACTTCATAACCTTCGCGTTCGAGATCTTTTCGAACGAAAGTTAAGACGTCGATGTCATCATCGACGATGAGAATTCTTTTGGTTTGAGATTCAGTCATTTGTTAGATGATCTCCTTCCTAGGCTTTTCGGAAAAATGAACAATTTTCTAAAGAAGTTTTGTTAGGGCAAATGCCTTGAATTGTTGGCATAAGTGGATTCAAATGTATGATTTTCTTGACCGGGGAGTCTCGCTAAGTAGTTAAAAATTTGTTAACCATCAGTCAATCGAAAGTTCCTTGGTCTCTGAGACAATTGATTGGTTATAATAACTTGTCCTAGGCGGGAGATGAGTGTGACGGCAAAGGTATTTTCTAAAAACATAATGAATCAGAAAAGGGTTGAAAAGCTGGTCAATGAATTTTTGCCCTCTATTCAGATTATGGCCAAGCAAGTATTGCGTCGCTATCCATCAAGTCTTGATTATGATGATTTAGTGTCCTGTGGGGTTTGCGGTCTTTTGCAGGCGAGAAAGAAGTTTAACCCCAAAAAAAATATCCTATTTAAAACTTTTGCAGAGTATCGAATTAGAGGGGCGATGTTGGACGAAATTCGCTCTTTCGACTGGGCGTCGCGATACTATCGAGATCAAATTAAGAAAGCTCGAAAGATTAAAAACAAAATGATTCAAGAAGGAAACTTGAACTATGACAAAATGCAATCGATGCTGGCCTTAGATGATTTTAAGTTTTATGAACTTTTAAGACGTCTTGATAAGGATGATATTTATCAAAGTTTTAATCGACTTCCAGAGCAGCAAGACGAATTGGATTCGGCAATTGAAAAAGAATCAATTGATGAAATCGTGGAGCAAATTGATGAGTTAGGAGAATCACAAAAGAAAGTTCTAATGCTTTACTATTTTGATCATAAACCCATGAAGGAAATTGCAACGAAGCTTAACCTCAGTGAGTCAAGAATATCTCAAATTCACAAGCAAGCACTTACTTTAATTAAAAATGAAATCAAAAGTGTTGCTTAACAAATCACTTCTTCCTATCTAAACTATCGTTATCTATAACCAAGGCTTAGAAGTGTCTCGAAGAAAAATTCTAGTAAAAAAAACATCGGGTAGGGAAGAGTTATTTAACGAAGAAAAGTTGTACAAATCACTGATTCGATCAGGAGCTTCTGAGAAATTGGCAAAAACAGTTATCAGTAAAATTCATGGCAAGCTCAAGAGTGGGATGACCACTCATCAGATTCGTAAGCAAGCTTATCAAGCATTAAAACGCGAATCAAAGCGACTTGCTGCTGATTACAGATTAAATAGGGCGCTTTTAGAGTTAGGTCCAGAAGGATTTTTATTTGAAAAATTTATTGCAGGGCTGCTCGCGGAAAAGGGATATGCTGTACAAACCAATATTATAAAAAAGGGCAAATGCATCAACCATGAAATTGATATTCAAGTTGAAACAGAAAAACGAAAAATCTTTATTGAGTGCAAATTTCATAATGCAATGGAAAGAACAAATGATATCAAAGTGGCTTTGTATGTTTGGGCCCGTTGGATGGATTTGAAAAGTAATCCTGAAAATAAAGTAGATGAATTTTGGCTTGTTTCCAATACAAAGTTCAGTAGTGATGCTATAGAGTATGCAAAATGTAGTGGGCTTGCTCTGATTGGTGAGAATTTGCCTAATCATCAAGCGATTTCACGCTTCGTTTCAGAGACTGGCATGCACCCTTTAACTTGCCTTTCATCATTAACCAAAAATCAAAAGAACCTTTTATTGAAAGAGGGCAAAATCTTTGCAAGAGACTTACTTCATGATCCACGGGTTTTAAGTAGGGTCGGAGTCGGAGAGTCCACTTTGTATCGAGTAATAGAAGAGGCCGAAAGTCTACAACATCATTACAGGGGACGAAAATGAAATTAACTTTCTTAGGAGCAGCGGAAACTGTAACTGGCTCTATGTATCTATTAGAGTCAGGTGATTCAAAGATACTCATTGATTGTGGAATGTTTCAAGGCTTAAAAGAACTTCGTCTTAAAAATTGGGAACCCTTCAACCTTGATATCGATTCAATCGACGGTGTTATCTTAACGCATGCCCATGTCGACCATAGTGGACGACTTCCTTTGTTAGTTAAGCAGGGATATTCACGAAAGATATATTCAACAGCTCCTTCGTTTTCTCTTGCGGAAATTCTATTAAAAGACTCGGCGATGCTTCAAATGGAAGATGCTAAAGATGCGAATGAGAGAAACTATAGCAAGCATCATCCCGCTAAACCTTTGTACGATATTGAAGATGTTCAAAAGACGATTCAGCTTTTTTCTCCGGTTAAATTTCACGAAAAATTTAAAGTAGGAAAATTTGAGATTACATTTTATCGTGCTGGTCATATTCTCGGAGCATCCCAAGTACATATTACATCAAATTCAAAAAGTATCTTTTTCTCTGGAGATCTTGGAAGACCAAATGATCCTCTTATGCTTATGCCAGAAGCTCCAATTGAATCGGACGTCATTGTTATGGAATCGACTTATGGGGCTCATTTGCACAGTGCTGAAGATCCGGTCGAAAAATTAGCGGATCTTATTCGTGAATTAAAGAAGAAGCAAGCTGTTATGATGATCCCCAGTTTCGCAGTTGCTCGGGCTCAATTAATCATCTATACGCTATACCAAGTGTTCGAAAAGTATCCGGACTTGAAAATTCCTGTCTATTTGAACAGTCCAATGGCAACGCAAGTCACCCAGCTTTATGTTAAATTTTTAAAAGAACATAAATTGTCCAAAGACCAAACAGTTGAAATTTTTTCACTTCCTCATTACATCGAATATGTAAAACAGTCCGTTAAGCTTAATGAGACTGAAGGGCCTATGATCGTCATCGCAGGCAGTGGAATGATTACGGGAGGTAGAATCTTACATCATCTTTGGGCATGGGGAAAAGATTCTGATAATATTATCTTGTTGGTTGGTTACCAAGCCGAAGGAACGAGAGGCTATGACCTTGCCCGTGATCAAAGGGTCTTAAAAATGCATGGTGGGACAATTGAAATTGAAACAAAAATTGAGAAGATGGAAATGTTCTCTGCTCATGCCGATCAAGCTGAATTGCTAGAGTGGCTTAAAAAACTTAAGAATCCAAAGAAAGTGATGCTCGTTCATGGAGAAAAAGAGTCTTTAGATATTTTGAGATCTAAAATTCAAAGTGATTGTCAATTTCCAGTTGAAATCGCACTTCCTAATCAAGTGATCAAGTGGTGATTAAGAATTTAAATCAATGAGAACTTTGTCTACGAGTTCATTTTTTTCATTCCAAGTTTTCATCTCAATCAAGCCATCAAATACCTTGAACTCAGTGTATGTTAGAATGTCGGGATTCATATATACTTTATATTTGTTTTTGTATGAAGGGTCATTTACTCTGCCCCCAGCTGGCCCTGCGACAACATAATGGACACCATCTTTAAAACTTCTTTCATACATATGTGTATGTCCAGAAAGTACCAATTTTATTCCATATTCTCGAAGCAAAGGTTCTAGACGTCTTCTCATCTTTCGAACTGAACCCGATGTAAAACGATTCATTGAGGATGAAAAAATGGGGTAATGCATTGAGACGATCATTGGTTTTTTAAGCCGCCTGGCTTCTTCAAATTGATTGATCATCCACTGAAGCTGTTTTTTTTCTTCCTTTCTTTTTATTTTGAAGTAATTGCTATTAAAGACCATTAATCTAAAAGATTCGAAGTCGAGAACCATGTCACCTTGGTCGTCTGATTGATTCCAACGAAGATATTTTTTAAATAGTTTAGGTATTACATTTTTACCCTTAGTTCCTCTGTAATCATGATTGCCTATGGCTGCAATGAGAGGAACTTTTCCCATGTAAATATTGCCAGTACTTAAAAATTGCTTCCACTCATTATCTTGATCACCCTCTTGAACAATATCTCCTGTATTTAAAATAAATTGAACATCTTTTTCTTGAATTTTCTTTTCAATGACTTGAGCAATTGAAAGATGACGATCATTGTATTGTTGAGTATCGCTGATAAACCCAAAATAAAGTGGACGATTAACTTTACTACCTAAGCAAGGAGATCCATTCAAAACTTTTTGATATAGAATCTTGTCTGTAATTTTTTCTTTTAATTCGAGCTTAAATGTTTGATCGCATTGAATCGGTTCAGAAGTTAAGGTTTCGAGTTTTTCAGCACTCATAGGACCATCGAAAAGAATTCTGCTTTTTCGTCCAATATTTTGCTCCAGAATCAATTCCTGAGATGCTTTCAGTTGAAATTTTAAGATGACTGATTGGTCCGGAGTTTGAAGTGTATATGGCGGAATTGAAAAACTTGAAGCAAATAAAAACTGAGGCAATAGACAAAGAAGTCCCAAAATAAACGATTTCATATCCTTCCTTAGACAATAATGTTTAGTCCATTATAACTTAAAAAGGAGGGATATTTACAAATTGTGTTTGTGTTAGGTTTTATTTAGACATGTATTTCGAAAGGACCATTCTTGATTACCAATCTCAATATATCGCTTTTTGTAATAATCCCAAGCAGCAGTGACGTTTTCGATAGAATGGGAATGGCCGAAATGCCTTGTGAGAGCATAATGGCAGAGATTGTTCTCAAATCTGTGTTGTCTTTTGCTGCAATGATTTCTTTTGGACCAATTTGATCTAAACTCATATTCCTTAATTCTCTTTCAGAATAGGGAAGTAAGTCTCTGTCAGAAACCATGCCAACCAGCACGCCTTCTCTTGTAACGGGAACATGATGAAACAGAAATTTTTTCATCATTTCTAAAGCTTCAATAGCTGAGCTTTTTTCATCTAATGTATGAACCGGTCTTGTCATGACTTCTTTTGCAAGCCAAATATGTCGAGAGGTTTGGGTATTTTGCTCAGTTTTATGGTAGCTCAATTCTGCTTGTTTCATTCTACGACGTTGATGTTCGCGATCCTTGCTGTCCTTATCTTCACTATCAAGAACGTCATCAAATTCTGTTTCTTTGGCATGCGATTTTACGACTCTTCTCAGTGGAAGTTCTGAGGGAAGAGCAAAATCTCTAATCATTCCATTTTTACTAATAACTAAGCCCATGGACAATTCTCCAATCATTGGCCAAACTTTACTTAGTAATCATATCACAAGAAAGGAGAGGCTTTTGAAAGTGGAGATTTTTCACAGTGTCGACTCTGTTAAGCTTCAGAGTCAAATAAATGAATATCTGAATAAAAACCCTGGTTTAAATGTAATCGATATTAAATTTCAGCACGTCTTAGACGAACATGGTGAACATTATTTTTCGGCAATGATTATCTACAAACAATAACAGAGCTAGAAACTCAACAATTCTTGAGCTTCTGTTTTTAAAGACCATTGTGGTTGGGCATGGTTGAGATTTTCACCAGACAATATTTTTTCATAGTATTGAATGTATTTGTGACAGAGTTTAGAAATAGAGAATTTATTTTCAACATACTTTCTAATTAAATTGCGATTAAATTGACGAGGACAAGTTTGCACAATTTCAATTAACTCATTTTTATTGTTAACGATGATTCCTGTTTCTTCAGTTATAATTTCTGAATGAGATCCAAAGGGTGAGGCGATAACTGGAAGTCCTAAGGCCATCGCTTCTATAATTGCAATTCCAAAAGGCTCATGCCAACGAACTGGCCAAATTAAAGCATCACATTGGTTCATGATTTTTATCTTTGGCTCTCCACCGATAATTCCATGGCCATGAATATATTTAGAAGGCCACCAGTAATTTCCACCTGCAATATGTAAATGTTTGTGACTTTTTTTGCAGACTGAGATTGCGTCTTTAACATTTTTTACTTTCCAGCTGGCCTTGGCCAAAAATAAAAAATGATCCCAATTCATAGGTCTTTCAATAAATTTATATTCATTAAAATCAAGCGCATTGTGGACAAAGGCACTTGCACCATGATTTTGAGCATGTTTGGAAGAACAAAAGACTGTATTAATAGGAAAGAGTTCTCCCGGTTTTCCATTGCCTTGTATAGCGGTTAAAGTTGGAATTTTACCTGGAACGACGAAGTTGTAAAAAAGATGAATGATATCTGTATCTTTCGGAATGCTCTCGAACCAATTGGTTTCCGGTTTTTCTATTAGTTTTATTCTGGTACCAGGAAACTTACTCTCTTTGTGACCGATAAGTGTGACTTCATGACCTTGCTTATCTAGCTCAAGCATCAACCAATAGAGAATTCTTTCAATGCCACCATAAGCTCTAACTGGAAGTGGATGATCATGCTGAAAAACTATTTTCACTTTACACCTAGTAAGATGTGAACTTTTCTCAAAAATTCTTCCTCGGTAAAGGGTTTCATTAAAGCCTTGTGTGCTCCATGATCTAATATTTCATCAAGGGCCATTGAAGCGACTAGCTTCCCAGAGCTTCCGCCACCAGAACAAGCCAGTATTTTGATTTGAGGAAAATGTTTTCGAGTATATTCGCACAACATGATCCCATTCATATCAGGCATGATGACATCTGTAATGAGAAGGTCGATAGAATTTTGCGCCAAAGTTTCGATCGCTGACTTTCCGTTATTCGCTTTGTGGATATGACATGGAATGTCTTCTAAATATCCTTCTAGGACATCTACAATATTAGGATCATCGTCGACAATAAGTATCTGTTTGTTCATGTCATTTATTCTATTAAACAAAAGCAAGCTTGCAAAAGGAAAAGCTAAGTTATCGTAAAATCGAGAAAAAAATAAAGTCCTATAGTTCTTGTCGGGTTTAGCCGAAAAGTTAAGAAGTTATTATTATCATTGGAGAATTTTTTTGAAGAATATCTGGGCTTGGCTATTTGGAGGTCTTTTTCTTTTTGGCTTAAGCCTGGCCATCGTTTTTGTTAATCCTCAAAATATTTTGGGAAAGCCAATGCTATCACTTGAGGAAGATCACTTAAATGAAATGAAGAGCCTCTTTGTCATTGAAATTGACAATTGTGATCATAAAATTTGTGCAGAAAAATTAGTTTCTTTAACTCCACTTCAGAATTGGTCAACTCGATTATTTGATGAAAACGCAAGAGAAGTTAGAAGACCTGCACAAGTAGATCAAGATTCAGTATCAAGCGATCTCTATAATTTGTTAGTTCTCATGTCTCAGTCATATCCTCATGGAAAATTTCCTTGGCCTTTACTTGAGCACGTTAATAGGGATGGACATCATGTTCTGAGCGGTTTTTGGCCCGAGCTGAAGCAAACACTAGCAGTGCTTGAAGGCTACTTTTATAAGCAAAAGAGAAGTGAATTTAGATTACAACTTTCTTCTCATTCAATTGAAAAGAACGAATGGATAAATTTTTTAACTTTGGTACAAAAATTAAAGTCTGTACCAGGTTGGAGCAAAATGAACAAATGGCAAATCATAGGATATAATCAGGGCTCACCCACTTTTGTAACTTTTGATGAAACACAAAAGTTTTCGGACATCGTAAATGAAGATAAAAATAGTTCTTACGTCATATTAGAGACCTTATCTACTTTTCAGAGTTCAAGAACACGAAATCCCTCTCAAGTTGATCAAAAATTGTTAAATCAACTCAAAGGTCAGCAATGAAAAAAATTATTAAAAGCAGTTTTGTAGTCATAGTAATAACCGTTAGTGTTTCAATAGTTTCCATAAAAGTTTTTTCGACTATGAATGATGACAAACTTAACAAGCTCATTCTTACAGCTCCTTTAGAAGATAGTAGTAGACGTGGGCCGTCACAAGAGACAAAGTAAAGCCATGAAAGTCGTTATCCAAAGATCAAAAGAAGCTTCAGTTCTCGTCGAAAATGAAGTTGTTGGCGAGATTGAATTTGGAATGGTTCTTTTTGTTTGCTTAGAGCTGAATGATGATCTTGAAAAAGTGAAAGCAGCCGCCGAAAAGATTTTGGCCTTAAGAATTTTCGAAGATGATAATGGGAAAATGGGTAAAAATATTTGCGATGCACAGGGCCAGATCTTGGCGATCAGTCAGTTTACACTATCGTGGGATGGAAAAAAGGGGCACCGACCTAGCTTTGATCAATCTATGCCACCTTTGGAGGCTCAAATCCTTTTTAAGCTCTTTTGTGATGAAATTCGAACAAAAGTAGAAGTTGCTACTGGAAAGTTTGGAGCGATGATGGAAGTCTGCATTAAAAATAGTGGTCCAGTAACTTTTTCGCTCTCCTTTTAGGCTGCCTTTTGTCAAAATGAAAACATCTGGATAGAATATCTACTGTAAATTTATTTTCACGGAGGAAGTCGATGAAGTTTTTTCTATCTTCAATTATGGTTTTGGCATTAACAGTTTCTTGTTCTCACTATTCACATCATAGCAAGCGTGATTGTAACGATAAGCAATGTGAATATAGCAAAGATGGCAAAATGAAGAACTGCCAATGTGATGTTGAAAAGAAAGAAGAAGCTAAAAAAGATTAATTCTCAAAACATGGAGGTTTTATGAAGTGGTTTGGACTGATGTCATTATTCCTTTTGATTGGCTGTAATGCTATTGATGGAAACTTTACTGCGCATAATAATATCACCCTAGAGTCTCAAAATGGAATTGAACAAGTTTTAGTAGGGCAATATAAGGCCAAGGTTGAATTTCCTTCGAAGAAGAGAATGGTACTGTCTTTGAATGGAAATGATAGTGAGTTTACTTTTAAAATACCGAAGGATACTCCAATCCCTGATAACGGGAGAGTTGCTTTAACACGTGACCAAGTTGGTCAGCCGTACGATATCGTTGGTGATGTCGCAACAGCTGTGACAAGAGGTAATATTCTTGAAAATTGGCAAAGTTGCACTTATCAAAGACCCTATACCGTCTGTAGAACAGATGCTCGTGGTAACAGGACTTGCTGGACTGAGTATCGAACAGAATTTGGTCAACAGTATGTTCGTTATTATATGGAAACAGTTGCTAAAGACTTTTCATTCTCTTTGACAGATGGTGGAACTTCTCAAGCTCAGTTTATTGGAAATGACGTTAGCCATTATCGTCGTGACATCTATGCTGGAGATTGCCGCTAAATTTAAATTAATTTAATTAAACATGAGGCGCATTTATTGCGCCTCATGTTTTTTCAACCATTCAATCGTTTTTTCTATCAACCATGGTCCATCATCTAAAGATAAATCGTGTCCGGCATTCGCATGAATCAGAAAGGAAGAACTGTATTTTTTTGCCAATTTTTCACTGTTGAATGAGGCTGCTAATCGATCGTTTTTGGCAGCTATAAAAAGCAGAGGTTTCGATATTGATAAAGGTGATTTGAAACGTGATGCTGCCAAAATTTGCCGAATAAATGTTTCTCGTTTTATTGGAGCATCTTTAGCAATTTGGGTCCAACTATCAAGTAATTGATCATTAATTTCAGTCATATTGGTCGTCATATTCAATATGGCCTTTTCTCTTTCCTTCAAATCATTTTTTAAGAAAAGTTTGGCAATCATCTGTATTGTTTCTAGGCTCATTCTCTTTAGAACTGAGACTTGATCAGAAGAAGAAGAGTTAACTATAATTCCAGTTTTAAAATCTTCTGGAAAAAGAGCGAGCCATTCAAGGGCAATCATCCCTCCCATTGAAATTCCGATAATGGACCATGGGCCAGAATAATTCCTTTTTAAAGAATCTAGCTCAGGTTTAAGCTCTCTTACATAATCTGAAATATTTAAGGGGGCAGGGAAATCGTTTTTTTGCCCTACGCCTGGTAGATCCAAGGGGATAGCTTTGCCTCCATCAAGAAACTGTTCAAGTTTTTTTGGAAAATCACCCCAATGTCGTTTTTCTCTGACCAACCCTCTTAAAAGTATGACGTTGTTCATTTTAATAATTCCTACTAATCTTTTAACTTAATTTGAAATTCAGCAAGAAGGGGGAGATGGTCGGATAGCTTTTTCCATGGACCTTCTTTTAATCCTTGGGCTTGAATGGCTTCCAGATTTTTATAGAAGATACGATCGAGAGATAATCCTGGGAGAAAGGAAGGAAAAGATTTAATGAGATCGCCCTCATGGTGATGAAAAATTTCAAGTAATGATAGGTCTTGATTTAATTTTTGTATTATTGTTTTTCTCCAATCATTAAAATCACCGCAAAGAAGAAGTGGGCTTTGATCTTTTGTCTTTTCTTCGATTATTGAAATAATTTTTTCCGTTTGAGCGATTCGACCACTTTCTAATAAATTTAAGTGGGTCGAAAATAAGTGGAAAGGAATATTTAGGCCAATATCAAGATCAGCGGATAAGAGTCCTCGATGTTCAAATCGATTAGTCGTAAGATCAAAATTTACAATATTTTCAATCGGAAACTTTGAAAGGATAGCATTGCCATGATGTCCTTTTTGATGGAGCTTATTAGCCCCGTAAGCGATGTGAGGCCAATAATCATGGGCCAAATATTCGACTTGGTTGTGATCAGGCCAGAGATCAAGTTCATGCTTTGATTTGGTGTTTTGCCCAATCACTTCTTGAAGAAAGACAATATCTGCATTAATGGCCCTTAAATGCTCCCGCATTTCTTTCAATATAAACTTAGTTCCCTGAGGATTCATACCTTTGTGAATATTATAAGAAATTATATTTAGCTTCTTCATAACCAATACCGAATGAGCTTAAAAAATGGGCCAACAATCTGAGGTACCATATATCTACCTATTATATCATTAAGTTCCACAGGGCGTGATTGCTGCAGATCATATGAAAATTGATGAATAATCGAGTTTTTAGCTACTTGCGACTTCGGAACATAATCTATTTCTAAATCGTGACGATAACTTCTAGAGTTTAAATTACTTGATCCCAAAAGCACCCAATCATCAATAATGGTGTTTTTGGCATGTAAGACAGTAGGCAAGTATTCGTAGATTTTTACTCCCGATCCTTTTATTAATCTAAAGAAGAGGGAGTTAATAAGTGGAAAGTATCTCATATCACTTTTTCGAGGAATGAGGATTCTTACGTCAATACCTCTATTGGCAGCATCATTGAGTTGCTGAAGTATCTTATTGTCCGGAACAAAATATGGCGTCGTGATCCAAATTCTTTTTCTTGCGGTCTTCAATCGATAAAGGAGATCATTCTGAAAATACTTACGAAGTTGCTTGGTGTGATTGATTCTCAAAGACGACTTTCGAGGAGAAAGCGTTTTTCCGAAAAGTCGACATCCGCTGTACTTTCCTTGCCAGCTTAATTCAAAAACTTCCTTAACGAGATCTGCAGGTTTACCACTAACTCGAATAGAATTGTCTCTCCACGAAAAATCTCCGCTAAATCGCCTTGAATGCAATTGACTCATATTTATGGAGCCTACATAAAGAATCTTCTGATCGAAAAGACAGAGCTTACGATGATTTCTTTTATTAATGTTAACAATCGAATTAAAAAACTCGGATATAGAGCATGATGCGAATTTTGAAGTTTGCCAGGGGAGCGGGTGATGAACTTTGAGTTTAATGCCAAGTTTTTTAATAAATCTAATTTGCTGAGTGGTTAGTGATGATGATCCAATTCCATCTACTATGAGGCGAACATCAATACCTCTTTGCGAAGCAGTGGAGAGGTTCTTAATGATGGATTTTCCGATGGAATCAAACTCAAATGTATAAAACTCCATCCAGATAGACTTTTGACTGCGACGAATTTCAGAATTTAACGATTGAAAAAAATGGTCGGCATCATGATAAAGAACTTCATCGGGAGAGTAGTGCCTTAATATGTTTTTATGCCCCATGAATATAAAATAGTCTGTTTTAGGATATTGAAAAGAGACACTTCGTAATCAAAACAAATCTTAACACATTCTTGATTCAGGGCTTTTGCTAACAAAACCCTAATTTAATCCTATAAGAATTCAAACTGTCTTTTAAGTGGATATGTATGCTTCAATTTTAAGTGGAAGTAAGAGAAGGAGATTTTTTGAATTTCAGAAATGCAACTTCAAGACATAATAAAGAGTTAGTTGAGTCACTTCAACTCCTAACTGAACTCATATCGATTGATTCTCAAACAAAAAATAGAGCAGGAGTTAATAGAGCTCAAGATTTCCTAGAAAAAATTCTCAAGAATATAGGGATGAATGTCAATCGAATCCCTCATTCGGACCAGTTGAGTGGAGATCTATTGGTAGCAGATTACGGAGGTCATGACTTACCAGTTATCAATTTAATTTGTCATGTCGATACAGTTCTTCCTCCCGATAAAAGTCAACCTTTTCAC
Organism: Bdellovibrio sp. CG22_combo_CG10-13_8_21_14_all_39_27; assembly: GCA_002786715.1. Taxonomy (GTDB): domain Bacteria; phylum Bdellovibrionota; class Bacteriovoracia; order Bacteriovoracales; family Bacteriovoracaceae; genus 21-14-all-39-27. Next base: position 32,401 of record PCTW01000024.1, on the reverse strand, counting down.
ATCAATTATCCTTCGAATCATATAACAGGTTCTGGAGTTGCTGATGATAAGGCGGGAGTTGTTATCGCAATTCAAGCATTGAAGCAGTTGATTCAGAATGATTCATTTACTCATTTTAAAGTCAGATTGATTAGTTCTCCCAGTGAAGAAGCCGGTTCTATAGGTTGGCGTTCCTATTTTTCTGATTTCGGAAGAAATGCGGTTGCGAATCTGGGACTAGAGCCTTCGATGGGAAATGGAGATATCATCGTCTCGCGCAATGGAAATCGATGGTATCAAATAAAAGTAAAAGGAAAGTCTTCACATGCAGGAAGATTTGGAGAAAAGTCCATCAACGCGTCTCATGAGCTTTCTCGAATGATTTACGAATTTCATAAGCTCAATAATTACGATAAAAAAATTAAGTTGAATGTGGGCTCCTTTTCGGGAGGGGCTGGGCATTACAATATTACTTGTGGCGAGGCTGAAGCAAAGCTTGATGTTCGATACCCCTGCTTCAGCTCAAGAGATCAATTGCATCTCTCTATTCTCGATATTCTAAAAAATCCGCAATGTCCCTGCTATTTAACGGGAGACTTTTCGCAAATTGAATGGTTTTTGGAAGATGATTGTCCTCCGTTGCCCTTTCAAAACATGAATATGAATTTGGTAGATCAATATCTTCATCGAACTCAATTAATAGAGGAAAGAAAAATAGCAGGTGTTCATTCGGGTGGTGCCGCTGACATTAATTATTTTACAACTCCAACAAACTTTAATCTTGATGGACTTGGCGCAGTTGGAGCTGGGCTACATACGAGGAGCGAGTATGTCGAAATTTCCTCTCTTCTTACTCGTCGAATGGCCCTCAATTCTTTAATCAAGAGCATTTTAGATGATCTATCTCACCACAATAGTCAAACTCATGAAGAGTTCTATATTACAGGAGACACACTATGATGAATGCCTTAACCCAATTGAAGTCTTGGCCATTTAGACTTTTTAGATTACCTAAAGCTTGGGACATAAAGTTTTCACCGCGTTTTTTATCATACACATCAACTTTAAATTTATTTATTGAAACTCCTCGCTATATTCTTCAAAGTGCAACTCGAGATCAACTCATCGAACTCTTTGAGCTTAGGTATCAAATCTTTCTTGAGGATGGATCTGAAGAAGAAGAAGACAATTATGACTTAGATCAATTTGATCACGTTTGTGATCACATCGTTATTCTAGATAAGGATTCAAAAAAGATTGTTGGGACTTATCGTATACTGTGCTCGACTTGGGCAGATCACTATTACTCTCAAGGAGAATTTTCACTTGATCATTTCATCAAAGAGCAAGGAATTAAGTTGGAACTCGGTCGAGCTTGTATCCATCATGGCCACCGCAACGGAGCGGTTATTGACCTTCTTTGGAGAGGTATTGGCGAGTATAGTGTGAGAAGTGGTGCGCGCTATTTATTTGGATGTAGTTCTATAAAGACTATTTCAAGAGAGAATGCCCTCGCTATCACTCATTATTTTCAAAACCAAAATATGGTGGGGAATGATTACAATATTCATCCCATCGGAAAGTTTGATATGAAATTAGATTCCGAAGAAATATTACACACTCATTATGATGAAGCTGAAACTAAGAAATTAGTTCCACCTCTTTTGAAATCATATATCAGTGCAGGTGCTTTAGTTTATGGGACACCTGCTTTGGATATTGAATTTAAATGCCAAGACTATTTTACGATTATCGATCTTGAAAAACTCAACTCAAGCTATCGCAAGCGCTATTTTAAGGAGGCTTAAATGATAAATCTCTTACTTGCTCTCACGAGGGGGGGCATTTTTGGATTCTGTGTCGTCACATATTTTATGCTGACGATTCCGTTGTATCCTTTCTATATTATTTCTCCGAATAAGATGAGAAAAACACTTATTAAGATTATCGGGATATACTCAAAATTTGTGCTTAAGTTTTTAGGAATCTATGTCAATGTTCTTGGTGAGTACAACAAAGAAAAAAATTATCTCATTATTTCAAATCATCTTTCCTATATTGATGTTTTGATTATCGCCAGTCATTTTCCTTCTGCTTTTGTTACAAGTGTTGAAATGCGTGACACTCCCTTCTTGGGGCATATTGCAAAGTTAGGAGGATGTCTCTTTGTCGAAAGAAGAAGTCGATCTCATCTTTCACAAGAGATTAAAGAATTAACTCATGGACTTGAATCGGGAATTAATGTCGCCATTTTTCCTGAAGCTACGTCGACCGAAGGTCGGGAAGTTCTTCGATTTCGCCGTCCTTTATTTCAAGCGGCCATTGATTCAAACGTGGAGGTTCTTCCTCTTTGTTTGAACTATCGCTATATAAATTTTGAACCTATAAATGTTTTCAATAAAGATAAGGTTTTTTGGTACGGAGACATGACCTTTGGAAAGCATTTTTGGGAGCTTTTAAAAACCCCTCGTATTGAAGCTGATTTATCGTTGCTGCCAGTAATTGAAACTCAGAAAGATTGGGATAATGCTGTTTTGGCCGAGACAGGACATGAGAGAGTAAGTGCTTCTTTTAATCCTATTCTTTGTTAATCAATTCTCCATGGGGGCATGATGTCTCCATGGTATTCTTGCACTTTTTCTGAAATACGGTCGAGTAGGGAATTGGCCTCTAATACATCGCAAAGTTCATCCATCACCACTTCCTCACCTTTTTGGTAGGAGAGTGGGATGCCACAACTAAAGAAGACGTGCTCTTCATTATTAAAATTTGTAGAAATAGTTAGAGAGCAAAAAGAGAGCTTACCCGTTTCAATGTCTTTGAGATTAAAACCTCTGAGCTTTTGAAAGCGAGGATCTAAGGGGCGAAAAAGATGGTCTTCCTCCACCAAAATTCTAAATTTTAAATCGTTGTAATCAAGTTCAAATCCCATGGCCCATGGTGCCAGTTTTCATCAGCTTTTGCAATGAATGGGCTCCATGATATTGTTGTTTATGGATTATCGTTATCAAAAAGGTCAATTTGAGGTTCTCGCTAAGAAAATAGACGATGAATGGAATTTAACTTCTCAAGAAGGGGAATGGGTATCTCCCTTGTCAGAAATGAATTGGAATCAAGAGTCACAGCGTGAGTTAATCAAGTGGGTCGCTGATCGCTTCCCTCCCTTTGCAAATACCAATGAACCAATCCCAAAGCTTTTTTTAAAGAGTGAAATCAAAAATAAGGCCATTTTTTTTGGCGGAAGTTTTAATCCTTGGCATATGGGGCATCGGGTTTCACTAGACCTTTGCCCTGCTGAACCCATTATCATCGTTCCAGATCAAAATCCCTGGAAGGAAGTTCATGAAAGACAAAACATTTGGTCCTATTACCTTGATATTTGTCGAAAAGTAGAAAACTCGAATTTTTCGGTTTATCCAGGTTTTCTCCTCTTAGATAGAGTCAATCCGACTGTGGATTGGTTGCTCCAAATTAAGCTCGATTCAAAATGGCTTTTGATTGGAGAGGATACTTTTTTAGGAATAGAGAAATGGAAAGAGGCGAGTCAATTGCTTCACCATTTAAAAGGACTCTATGTTTCTCCGCGAGGACAAGATCCTAAGCTGGTTGAAGAGCAGAGGGTAAAATTGAAAAAGCAGTATCCTCATTTGTTCATTCAGTTATTGGATCATCATGACTATGAGGATCTTTCTTCAACAGAGCTTAGAAAAAAGTAAAAAAAAAGGCCGGAATAAATCCGGCCTTCTTCTAAAAAAACTTTTTAAATTACTTAACTTTCCAATAATGTTCGATCACCAACTGACCTTGGAATTCGAATGGAACGTCAGCAGCAAGTGGAAGAGCTGACATAACGGCCTTCTTCTTCTCTGTACCTTCAATATTGAAAGAAGCAGGAACTGAAGGAAGACGTGGTCTCTCTTGAGCTACTTTATAGTTTTGGTTGTTATAACCTTTGTCAGTAAGTTCGATCGTGTCACCAACACTTACTGAGAAGCTAGCGCGGTCAACAACTTTACCGTTAACCTTAACTTGTCCGTGAGAAACCATTTGATTGGCTGCCAACATTGAAGGTGCCCAGTTCAAACGGAATACAACGTTTGCAAGTCTGCATTCGAGGTTGATAACAAGAGTATCGATCCATGCACGAGACTTGTCTCTTTTTGCATGACGTACGTATGTTACAAGTTGCTTTTCTCTTAATGAATAGTGATAAACCAACTTTTGCTTTTCTTTCAAACGAACAGCGTAGTCAGAAATTTTCTTTCTTACGTTTCCGTGTTGACCAGGACCGTATGGGCGTCTTTCAAGAGCGCCGGCCTTACCAAGACCTGGAAGTTCAAGCCCTAGGGCCCTTTGCAATTTAAAACGTGCTCTACCTGTCGTACTACGTGCCATTGTCACTAACCTCACTAACTATAGACTACAAAAATTAGGAGCAATGTTTATCACTTATTCGAGCGTCTCGTCAACTGTCCAAACCCTTAATTTCTGAGACTATTCCGGACAAAGTCGCGGTAGATTTGATGCAGTTTCAGATACATAGGTCCAGGAACGCCCTGCCCAATTAATTCATCATCAATTTTTGTGATGGGAACAATTTCTCGGGTCGAGCTGGTGAGGAAGGCTTCTTGAGCTGATTTGAGCTCATCGGCGGTAAAATTATCTTCCACCATTTCAATGCCATGTTTTTTACCAATAGTGAGGAGAGTTGAGCGGGTAATCCCTTCAAGCAGCCCAGCTTCGAGAGGCGGAGTAATTACTCTGTCCTTTCTCACCATCCAAATATTATTAGTGGTTCCCTCGGTCACATAGCCTCTCATATTAAGAAGGATGGCGTCGAAAGCTCCGACTTTTTTGGCCTGATGATGGGCCATCACGTTGGATAGATAGTTTCCTGACTTGAGATTGGGATCAAGTACTTTTTTCGGTAAACGTCTCAGATCGGCAATGATCATATGGACGCCTTTTTCATACCACCAAGTGGGGTTCTCAGGCAGTTCTTTGACGATAATGACTAAGTTGTTGTCGTCTGAAAGATTGGGATCAAGCCCAATTTCGCCTTCACCTCGAGTAATGATAATTCTGATATAGGCACGAGGGATCCCAAAGTGATCGATTGTTTTTTGGACTTCGCGAATAATGTCCTCGCGAGAATACTTAAGATGCATTTCAATTTTTGAAGCTGAGGACCAAAGGCGGTCCAAGTGCTCTTTCATCAGAAAAGGTTTCTTGTCGTAGGTCAAGGTTACTTCATAAATAGAATCTCCATACAAGAAACCACGATCGAGTACCGGAATACTGGCCTTCTCTGGAGGCAAAATCTGTCCATTGATGTTGATAATCATTTGCATGAAGAGTCCTTATTCGAGGTCTATTTATGCTTAAAATTATGCTCCTGGGAAGAGAGCAGGTCTAGTGGAGAGTTTGATTGACGAATTGTGTTGTTGATAGGGATAATAGATAGGTGTTGAAAACATTTGCAATATTTCTGGTTTCTTCAATTTTATCATTGGCTCACGCTGCCACTTCTGTTCGCTATTACACTGATGTCGATTTTTATTCCACGAATGCGGGAGCGAGTTACCTCACTTTAAATGTCGAAACCTCTGGCGATGGTAGTTCTAGTACGGCCCCTCATGTCGCTTATCTTCCGATTCGGGACGCTAGCGATAATCAGCTTCCCTATTTTACTTTTGCAGGAGCTACAAATAAGGTTCCTCAAGGCAATGGAACCACTCTTACAGGTACGCTTCGGGTTAATTTAAAAACGACGAATTCTGATGGAGCTGATCGATATCTGTATCTTGCTGTTTTAGATTCTGGCTCAGCTTACCAGATTGCGACAACATCAATGGCGACCATCGGACAAGTGACAGATCAAACCACAACGGCCGATCTCAATCTCAATAACCTTTGTGACTCCGGAATAACCCAATTTAATTGTACTGATTTCAATACGACAACAGCTCAAAAAGAAATCACCCTTTATTATTTCCTTTCGGACTCTTCGACCTTAGTTATTGGAGATCCTGTCACAATTGATTCCAGCAATAACACTGGTGGCGTTTTTTTAAAGCTCAAAATTTCTCAAAAAATTAATAGCTCAGCAACGCTCACTCTAACTGATCTAAGACCTGGAGATAAGCAGCTTACGGCCATCTATTCTGGGACTTCCATCACTAATTTAAAGCGCATTGTCGCTTGTATTAATGGCGGAGCCAATACGGTTCAAGCTCTCGGCTGTACTTTTGATAATGCACTACTGAAAGATGTGGATTCTACGAGTTTGTCTGCTGAGGTAAAGATTAAGGAATTGACCAATTCTCTTACTTACAGTGTTTCAGTTGGAATTGAAGATAAGTTTCAAATGGCGACTTTTATGTCCAATGCCCTATCGGCGACACCTCTGGCGATTGAAGCTTTGCTTGCCAAAAATCAATGCTATATTTTATCCGCGGGTTTTCAAGAAGAGCATCCGGTTGTTGAATATTACAAACACATTCGTGATCATTATTTGAAACATTTCTTTTTAGGAAAAATGTTTATTAGTTGGTATTACAAGACGGCCCCACAATACACCTCTTATATTATTGCTTCTCCGAAAGTTGCCTATACGATTCGAGTCCTCGCGACTGCTGGATTTTACTTCTCACAAATGATCTTTCCAATCATGGTCTGTCTTTTTGGTCTTTATCTCATTAGAAAACGAAAAGCTTAAGATTTAAAAAGTTCTTCAAGCTCACCAGACTCATAAAGCTCAGTGACGATATCATTTCCACCAATAAGTTTTTGACGAAAATAAAGCTGTGGGTATGTTGGCCAATTCGAATAGGCTTTAATAGCATCTCGAAGATCATAATCTTCAAGAATATTAAAAGTTTTGAAAGGAACATTCATTTGTTGAAGAATGCCAATGACGTTGGCTGAGAAGCCACACATTGGAGCCTCTGGCACGCCTTTCATGAACAAAAAAATATCACTTGAGCTAATCAAATTTTTAATTCTTAACGTAATCTCGAGTGATTTATCTGCGTCTCGCTCTGTAACGGCTTCACCTTTGACCGATGGAGCGTCTGAGTTGATAATATTAAAAGGGTTCTTATTCATAAAAATCTCCTAATCGATTAAGCCTTTTTCTCGGGCCTTCTCAATTGTTAATGTCTTAAGTTTGACGGCATGAATTTCTTGTTTCAATTTTTCTTTTAAAATATCCATCAAGACTTGATGTTGTTCAATCAGCATTTTGCCTTTGAATTGATCTGAGTAAACTGTGATCGCCAAGTGATCCTGAGTTCCAGTCATATCTTCGACCTCGATGAAGGCATCAGGTAAGTTTTCTTTGATAAGTGATTTCACTGATTCAAATGGCATTACATTGTTTCCTTTGGGATAACTGCTAAGAAGCTTGTGATGTAGGTGAGCCAACGTAAAGTATACGTGATCCAACCGAGTTTCTTGTGGAGGGGACGGATATCATTGCGGCCATTCTTGAAGAGGTAACCTGTTCTCAGCATGGCAAAGTAAAAAAGGACAGTGAGGATGGCAATACTAACGTGGATATTGAGCATCATCGGATTATTCATAGCGTGGCTGGCCTTCAAAATTGCTGAGCGAGAAAGCTCAATTTGAAGAACTAACAAGATGTCCCATATGATTGTGGTGAACATTACTTTAATGTGCGCTGCGCGATTACGGCGAAGATAAATTCCGTAAGTCATTAAAGCCACGATCAAAGTAGACTGAATCTGAAAAATTACGGCCGTCGACATGCTTTTCCTTTGAAGGTCTGAAAATCAGTAATTAACATACAGAAAAATAAAGATACTATCAATCATCAAGGAAAGTAATTAGACATGTTATCAAGTGAAAAATTGGGGCGATGGGCCGTTATTGACTTAGAAACCACTGGCATTGACCCTGGTCGCGACGCCATTATCGACGTTGGCTTCCTTCAATTTGAAGGGACAAAGCTCGTTCGTAAGTTTCAGTCCCTTGTTCGAACAGATATTGAACTGTCTCATTTTATTCAAAAGTTAACAGGCATTAATAATAAGATGTTGAGCCGAGCTCCTCAGTGGAGTGAGGTTGAAGCTGATGTTCTTGATTTGGAAGGACACACTTTGTTGGCGCATAATGCCGACTTTGAAAAATCTTTTCTCAATATCAAAGCAGAGAAAATATCTAAGAGAGAAGATTTTTGGAATTTTGTCGACTCTCTCTTTTTTCTACCCCTGATCTTTCCCGAAACAGGAAGTTTTAAACTCGAGAACTTTATTGTCGAATGGGAGCTTCGTGAAGGCGGGGAAGTCCACCGTGGTTTCGAGGACTCATTAGATCTCTTGAAAGTCATGATCATGGCAAAAGAGATTTTGGAACAGGATCGTGAGAAAAAGCATGAGTTGATTGTCCTTTTGAGAAAGTATCAACTCGATAATCATTTCTTTTATCATTTTTTAAATTTAGATAGTGCTGATATTCAAGAAATTGCTGAACAAATCGAATTTGATCTCGATACTTCTTTGGCCAAGTACAAAGAAAAGCGAAGAGAAAAGTTAGAAGCAAAAGTAGTTGAAGAACTCCACCCTAATATCCTGGTCGAGTTTAGTGGTGAAAATATAAAAAACTTTTTTTCTAATGAAGAAAAACTTCAAAAAGTAGTTCCTCAATTTAAATACCGTCCTGCTCAAGAGGAACTGGCCCTAAGAACCGGACAAGCATTTAAAAACAATGTCCATGCATTGGTGCAAGCTCCTACGGGAACAGGTAAAACCCTGGGTTACATGATTCCAAGCGCTCTTTTTGCTCTAGAGAATCAAAAACAAGTCCTTATTTCTACTGGAACTAAAACGTTGCAGTATCAGGCCATGTATAAAGATGTTCCACAGTTGAGAAAACTTTTGGGACTTGATGAGTCAAAGCTCGTTATTAGACGATTGGTAGGTTCGAGTAACCATCTTTGTGAATTGATGTTTCGAAATACAGCGAAAGACCAAGATCTTCTTTTTGTTTCAAGTACTGAGGATCAAAAATTTGCAGAAGTCTTTTGGGAAATGACTTTTTACCACAATTCTCATGCTTCTTCGGAAGAAGCTATTTTACGTGATGATTTGCCCTATATCTATAAAATGAAAATAAAAGGTTTTAGAGAGCGAGAAAAAGAAGTCGCTGTCGATTTTAGGGCCTGCACGGGAAGTCGTTGTCCTTTTGCTAGCGATTGTACTTATATTAGAGGGTTGAGAGAAGCTAAAGACGCTAATCTGATTATTGGAAATCATGCTCTCATGTATAGTTGGCCAAGAGGATTTGCTCGACCTCAATATATTGTGGTCGACGAAGCTCATCGTTTAGAAGAAGAGACGACGAGAGCTTTTACATTAGAGGCCAGTCAAAGCGATATTGAAGGTTTTGCACGTTCACTTTCAACCATGCAAGGACCTGGTGCTCTTTTTTATATGATGTCTCAATCAGATCCAGATACAGCAACTGAAAAAATAAATCATCTTCGTTCTCGGTCCTTGGAGGCCCATCAAATGATGATGGATCATCTTTTGCCTCTGGGAGATTTGTTTGAAATTTATTTTAAAAAATCAAACCGCTTTAGCGATGAGTTTTGGAATGAGCTCCCAATGGTTGACCCTGATCGACCCATTGATGAATTAGGGCGTGCCATTTTTAATCATCTCGAGAGTCTTCGTTTCATTCTTGGGAATTATTATAATGATCTTTTGCCCTCTATTACTTTATACCAAGATAAAACGTTAAATGATGAAAAGGAAATAACCGCTTTTACTCGTTTTGAAAGCTTTGTCGGTATTTTGGAAGATCTCATTGCTGCTCTAGATTCAGCGCTTAAGAAAAAAGACAAAATGACTAATTCTCTTTTTTATCATTCCCAGCAAGGTTATGCGATAAGAAGCCAGCCGATTGATGTGGGACAAAAGGCCCATGATCAATTATTGGCGACGACTCAATCAGTTGTTTTCACTTCTGCGACTCTGGCCAATGCTAATGGTGATCAAGGAGCGAAAGGAATGGAGTGGGTGACGGGATACACTTATCTTGATCCAAGCCGACGTTTTAAAAGTGGCTTCTTCTTGCCTCCCGTTTATGATTATCTTAATAACACCAAAGTCTACCTTTGTGATAATACCCCTTCTCTTCATTCTCCCGATTATATTCCGTCAGTCTTGAAAGAGTTGGTTCCCTTGATTAAACGCCTCCATGGCAGAAGCCTTCTTCTCTTTTCTTCTCGTAAAAGATTTGAAATGGCAGTTGAGCTATTGCTTTCGGCTTTTGAAGGTCAAATTCCCGTTTTCGTTCAAGGTATGGGAAATAAAGTTGTCGATGAGTTTAAGAATTGTGGCGAAGGCGTGCTTGTCGGTATGGAAAGTTTTGGAGAGGGGATTGATATTCCTGGAGAAGCGCTTCAATTTGTTTTTGTCGATAAGATTCCTGATCTTAGACAAGAGCTTGTGATCGATCAACGACGAGCTTTCTATGATCGTGAATTAGGGAATGAGTTTGCTGATTATTACCTTGCCCATAGAGCGCGTGCACTTCAACAAAAGCTAGGACGATTGATTCGAACAGAAACTGATTACGGTGGAATTATTGTTGCTGATTCCCGCGTTCGCAATTGGAAAGGCGGAACCATGAACAAGCTGGTTAAATTGATGGAGCCTTATAAGCTCCTGAGAGCAGACCTTTCTGTTGCTTGTGAAGATGTGGCTTGCTACATTGAAGGCCGTCGAGAGAAAGCTGAGCCTTCACTCTTTATCTAAGTCGTTTAAAAATTTGATTTGAATTCTCGTTCCATGATCGTCTTTAACGATATAAGGAATGCTAACGTGCTTTGATAAAAAGACTTTTATATTAGGTAATTTCTCCATTTTCTCTTCATCGAGGTTTTGGTTATCTTCGAGCATTCGATATTGCAGCGCCTGCACTTGTTGCCCTTCAATGAGGATATTTTCGTTATTAATAGAAACCTTTTGAAAGATAATAGTCTTGGCACTTGGGGCTTCTTCAAACTTCCACTTGTTATGACTTGCAATCAAAGAGAAAAAGTTCTTACCCGAAGTATCTTCTTTCTTTGATTTCGAAAAAAGCATAGAAGTCACGGTCGTTGGTGTGGTGATGTGAAACTTTGGTCCAGATTGAATTTGGCAATGTTCTTGGCCATCTTTCGTTATAAAAAAATAATCAATAATATTATTTCTCTTATCGAAGTCATACATTTCGCGGACTATTTCATTTCCCATAGTTCTTTCAATCAGAACTTTTTGAGGAATGAAATCTTTGCTTACCTGGAAATCGACATAAATATTGAGAAGTTCTCCAGTTGCTACGCGTGAAAACATGCTGCTGAAAAAACTCATCGATAGTTCTTTTTTATCTTTATAAACTTCAAACTCTTCCTCGGCATACAAAGTGTCGCCTTTAAAATAGTTGTAAGCTCCTCGATAAACTTTCTCGCCTTTGGGCTTTCTTTTAAGTTCCATGAGTTCTATTCTAATGGAAATGTGGAGACTACCCAAGTAGAGGCAAAGGTGATTCAAAGAGAATTGACGCCAACAGTTAAGATTTATTTCAGTAGGGTTAAAAACTTGCTGACTTCAGCCCCCTTTTGGTTCCTGACTATTTTTGGCAATCTTTGTACTTTTTTGTTGGCGACTCTCGTTTATCATTTTGAATCGGGATTAAATCCTAAAATGGAGAGTCTCTTCGATGTTTGTTGGTGGGCCTTTGCGACCATTACCACAATTGGCTACGGGGATGTTGTGCCTATAACTGTTCCAGGGCGCGCCATCGGTATCATTTTAATGTTTATGGGAACAGGTTTCTTCGTTACGTATACAGCTCTTTTTTCAAACGCCTTTTTAGGTAGGGAAATTGATCGTCTTGATTATAAGATGAAGAGAATGAGCAAGGAAGTCAGTGAAATCGAACATGATGAGGAGATGATGGAAACCTCAATTGAAGAAATTAAACAGATGTTGAATAAATTAGATCAACGAATTAAGAAAAATAAAGAACGAAATTAGATTAAATAAATATGAGGAACTTTTATGTCTTATGAATTTTACAAAGTACTCCATCTCGCTATGATTTTTATTTTCATTGGTAGTGCCGCATTTCAATTTGCAAGCACGACAGCGCAAAAAAGTGTTAAGATCGCAACAGGTGTGACAAGTTTTTTGATTTTAGTTGGCGGCATGGGTCTTCTCGCTCGGATTGGCATTTCCCACGGAGCTGGTTTTCCTGGTTGGGTTTGGGCAAAGATGGCCATTTGGCTAGTCATTGCTGCAGCAACGCCTATCTTAGGTAAGCGCTTAGTTAATAATCGCGGTATGGCCTTAGTCGGCATTATTGGGCTTATGATAATGGCTGCTTACCTGGCCGTTAACAAACCATTCTAATAAAAGTATTCAATGAAAAAGCTGAGTTTGAGTTATAGAAGTCTCATCTTCTTTTCTATTCCTTCTATTTTAACTTCATTGGTTGAAGTTTTTGCTTCAGGAATAGACACTGCTTTAGTAGGTCATCTCTCAACTAAAGCTCTTGCGGCCCTCGCCGTTGCTAGCACTGTTTTTAATTCACTCACATGGGTCTTCAATTTTTTAGTAAATGCTTCTCTGGAAGCTGTGGCCCATTATCGTGGACGAGAAGACGAGCGACTCATTTCAAGACAGATGAGAATGAGCCTCATTCTCTCTCTAGGAATCGGGATTTTTGCAACGTGCTTACTCTATTTTGGGCGTTCATTTTGGTATGAACTTGCCGGGGCTCAGGAAAGTTTTATTTTAGAATTAGATTCCTATTTCAGTATTAGATCTTGGGGACAGTGGATCAGTATCTTTTTCCTCACTTTGTTATCTTTATTCAGAGGAATGGGCCATGTCAGAGCTGCTTTTGTGATGATGGCCCTGACGACAGGATTGAACGCCTTGTTGTCCTATGTTTTTATTTATCATTTTCACATGGGGATTGCTGGAGCCGCATGGGGAACAATTCTTTCAACGGCATTAACGACATTTATGAGTCTCACATGGTTTTTGTCTCGATATCGGCACCTCTTGATTGCTCCTTTGAAAGATTTATGGGGAGGAGAGTGGTTAAGAATGGGATTGAACTCTCGTGATCTTTTTTTACGTTCACTCTTTTTAACTTTTAGTTTTTTCCTCTCTACACGAATCGCTTCAATGGTTGGAGTTACATCCTTGGCCGCTCATCAAATTCTGCTTCAAGCATGGCTTTTTTGTGCTTATGTCGTCGATGGTATTGCACTGTCTGGAACTATTATAGGTGCCGAAAGCTTCGGTCGTGATGATAAAAGAGAAAGTCGTATGATGAGTGAAAAACTACTGCATTTAGCGGGTGTTGTAGGCCTGTTCTTCACTCTTTTCTACCTTTTGTTTCGTTCTCAATTTATAGCTCTCTTTACAAATGACATAAAAGTTTTAGATCTCGTGCTGAAACTTTGGTTTCTTATCATTGTTTCTCAAGTGATTAATGCCGCAGCATTTGTATATGATGGTCTTCTCTTCGGATTTAATCGTTTTTCTTATTTAAGAAAGCATATGATTTTGGGTGTCCTTATTTGCTTTTTACCTTTAACTGTCTTCTCTTATATCTATAAAGATATCGCCTATATGTGGTGGGGGATGGTTTTACTCAACTTTTATCGCGCGCTTACTGGTTTTCAAGAAATTAAAAGATTGTTATGATGTGCAGAATTTAAAAATATAATTAAACGAAGAGGAATTTGCTATGCAAGAGTGTCCATGTGGATCAAATGTTGATTACAAAGAATGTTGTGGAAAATATCATGATGGAGCAAAGCTACCAACTGCTGAAGCGACTATGCGTGCTCGCTACTCCGCTTTTGCTACTCATAACGTAGATTTTATTATCAATTCTCACCACCCAGATAAAAGAGATGAAGTTAAAGCTGAGGAAGTTGAAGCTTGGGCCAAGGGCTCAGTTTGGCACGGTCTTAATATTGTTTCAAAACAAGCTGGCGAGGCCAAAGATAAGGATGGCATTGTCGAGTTCAATGCTTTTTACGAAGTTCAAGGAAAAATTCATAAGCATCATGAAATTGCTGAATTCAAGAAGAAAGATGACCAATGGTACTTCTATGATGGTCAACTCATCCAAGATACAATTAAACGTGAAGGTCCAAAGGTTGGACGAAATGATCCATGTCCTTGTGGATCGGGGAAAAAGTATAAAAAATGCTGTTTAACTGTAAGTGCTTAACCGTTTTCTTTTTGTTCATTTTCTCTAGTTCTGCTTGGTCGCAAACTCCAGGGCAGCCCAATCGCCAAGAGTGGGAGAAAATGGTCAAAGATTTTGGCCAAACCATGATGCAATATGTATCTGGGGAAGCTTGGGAAACGGCCCTTACTGGTTATATTAATAAAAACCTTTACTCAAAAACTTGTACTTTAGGCATTTTTGATCTCGAGCAACCGAGTTCAAATACAAGACTCGCTTTCATCAACATGAAAAATCGAAATTTTTTAGGAGCTACCCAAGCGGCCCATGGAACTGGTGGAGCTAGCGTACAAGGAGCAGCTCGAGAGTCGGCGAATCACTCTTTAGAAACCTTTATTGCTAAATCAAATGTGAGTGGGAGTTATTTTACTCCAATTGGTTTTTTGATGACCGGTGGAACCTGTGGGCATGGAAATACCAGTCTAGACTCGTATCTCAGAAAGAATGATCTTACTCGCGCTCAGATGCAATCGAGCATCAATGCTTATGTCGAAGTTTTCGGAACAATGGATTATAAAATCGTTTCAGGTACAGCTCTTTACGGTCAAGATGGAAGTTTAAATAATCAATCCGCTGAGCCAAGGAGTATTATGCTCCATGAAGGTTTGCAATGTAACGCTTCAGGGGCAGCTTGTGGTCAATCTATTGGGTGTACAGTACCTCCTTTGTTAACTCAAAAGAGCTTATGCGAAAATGTCGTTAATAAAGGTAAAGTTGTCATCTTAAATCATAAGAATGGATTTGCTCAGAAATTTCCCAATTATGGAGACTGGCAGAAAGCTTATCCAACTCTCTATCAATGGTATACCGGAAGTGTGAATTGTTTAGACTTCCAACCAACGGCCTTTAATAACCCAACTCCTGGATCACATACACCTCCTCAATCTTTTGGCAGAACTTTAACTCCAGAGGAAATCGCTGCTAACGGAAATGTTATTGGACGAGGCCCTGAAGTCATTGTTGGCGGCAGTCCTACGGGAACTCCATTTAGTGGTTCTGGTGGATCAATTGGCGGAACGGGATCGGTTCTTCTGATGGGAGCCCTGGCTGTTCCTGCAGCGATGTCTTTAAAAAAAGAAAAACAGAGTCAGGTGGCTGAAGGTAGTCACGAATACAAAATGTGCCAAACTCTATCAGGGCAAACTCTTTGTGAGAGTGTTAACAATTGTCGTGAGGGAAAGGTTGATCCTTCTCGCTTTGGAGCTTCATCTCAAATGGTTGCTCAAGAAGCTAAAGATTGGACCACTGGAGAAGCTGAAATTGCAGCAGGTGAAATGCAAAATCATATTCAAGAATGTTATGCCTATGACTGTATGGAGCAGAAAAGTGATGAGTTTGTTTGTGCAGGAACAACAGTGGTGGATGGAGCAAAGCTTGGTGATACGTTAAATAAAACGACATATGATAAAAGATCAACCTGTGATCCAGGAACTTTTCAGACTCAAGACTCGGAAGCCTGTCGAGTGGCCCTGCAAGAATATGACGATTTTGCTGTCGCGGAAGCGAAGCTTCACAAAGATCTTGAGAAAGAAACAAAAATTAATCTTATGGGTGCAGCTGAAAAGTATATGCAAGAAAAAGATAAGCAAACAATTGCTGGAGATTATCAAAAAGGTCAGCTGACAGGATATTCAACAACATTTTCTCAATTGGCCGATTTTCAACTGGCAAAAGCTTCAGTTATGACGGCCCACTATAATCGTTTTCCAACTTATGAAAAACTCAAAGAAGATTGTGTGAAAAAAATAACTCCTTATCAAAATGAAGGAGTCGATACTTATCAACATATTGTAGACCAATGGGAAGGTTTCATCACGAGTTCTCCCTCTCGAACTCCGATTACTCAAGCTTGTGATAAAGTCATTGCCAAAGATTCTAGTATTCTCATTCGAAATAATAAGTCTCGTGAATTTGTCGCCAGAGTTATTGATGAGTCTTTAGCCCTCGAGAAAAAATATCGTGATGCTGCTGCCGATCTCTCAAATAATTCACTTGAAGTAGGGGACATCTTTAATAAATTGAAATCAAGTGGTGTGATTGATGATCTTGAAGCTCGCAAAAGAGAATTAAAAAAATGTGAAGAGGACAATTGTTTTAATAGAAATCTCGATGATCTTGTCGCTAATAATGATTATTCAAGTGATCCTAGCTTTTCTTCTGCGTTCACGTACCGAAACCGATTTTTTCAAAGTGTGAAAGATAATACCAGCTTAACGTCGGTAGCTGGCACTAGCCCTCAAATGATGGGACAGTTAGTGGAATCCTTGAGCCAAAAAAGAAAAGACAACAATGAGTTCAGAATCGCTAAAAGAAGTAGTGAGAGCACTGCTGCTGAGATTCCGAAAGCTCAAAAGAAAAAAGAAGCTACAGGGGTTTATCAAGGAGACTATGAAGAGAAGTTTCCAGAGTTTTACGCCCGTAGTCGATATTGGCGAGATCATTATGATCGTTTGAGAACTCCCAATGGAACAGAAGTGATTGACCCTATTTCCCCAAAGGATGATTCGCTTTTTGCAGTCGTTAGCCAGCGCTATTCTTACCATTTCTATGAACTACCTAAACTCCAAAAAGTTGAAGGCAAAAAGTTTTTTAAAACTATTGGTGACTAGTGCGCATTGCGTTTAAATAGAAATATTTCATAAAAAATTCTTGAACATTTTTATATTAAATTAATATTTTAAGCTTACATCGCTTGTCGGTTTTGATATAAATGTTCGGTAAATCTTTAAAAAATCGAAGTGAAAGCCCTCCTTAAATGGAGGGGTGATTAGCTTATTGAAAAAGGACCGGATCATGACCACGATCAAAATTAAACGAGGTCTCAATCTCCCTCTTACTGGTGCTCCAGAACAATTCATTGCACAGACTGTTTCCTCTCGCACTGTTGCCATCAACGGCCCAGATTACGTTGGAATGAAGCCTACAATGTTAGTTAAGGAAGGGGATGATGTTCTCATTGGCCAACCACTTTTTGAATGTAAAAAAACTCCAGGAGTTATTTATACTTCACCTGCTGCAGGCAAGGTACGTTCTATTAACAGAGGCGAAAAAAGAGTTTTTCAAAATATTATCGTAGAAGTTGCTTCTCAAGAATCTCAAGTTACATTTAAGAATTACAGTGGCAAATCAGTGAGTGAGTATTCTCAGCAACAACTAAGAGATCTTTTAATAGAATCAGGGTTATGGACTTCTTTTAGAACTCGTCCTTTTAGCAAAGTTCCAGCAATTGATAGCAAACCTCATTCCCTGTTTGTAACAGCAATAGACACAAATCCACATTCACCTGATCCAGAACTTGTGATCGGGCCAAATAAAGCAGAATTTAAAACAGGTGTTCAGGCCCTTTCTCAATTGATTGATGGCAAAACATATGTCTGTAAGAGAAGAGGCGGATCAGTTCCTGTTGAATCAAAAGATAATATTCAAGTCGTCGATTTTGATGGACCACACCCAGCTGGATTAGCTGGTACACATATTCACTTTCTCGATCCGGTTGGCCCAAAGAAAACAGTTTGGACTGTTGGTTATCAAGATGTGGTAGCGATCGGAAGACTGTTGATCTCTGGTCAATTGATGACAGAAAGAGTTGTTTCTCTTGCTGGACCGATGGTTAAAAAACCGAGTGTCTTCCGCGTACGTCTGGGTTGTGATGTGAATGAACTCGTTCAAGGCAGAACCAGTAACGGTGAATTGAGAGTGATCAGTGGTTCGGTTCTCTACGGTCAAAAATGTGATGATGTTTTTCATTATCTCACAAGATATGCTAATCAAGTTTCAGTCGTGAAAGAAGGTAGAGAGAGAGAGTTTCTTGGATGGCAAGGTCCAGGCTTTGATAAATTTTCTATCAAGCGTACTTATCTTTCACACTTCATAAGAGGAAAACTTTTTCCTTTTACAACCAATACTCAAGGTTCAAAGCGCGCCATGGTTCCCACCGGAATGTTTGAGGCCGTTATGCCTCTTGATATATTGCCATCTGCTCTTTTGAAATCACTTATGACCAAAGATAATGATGCTGCTCAAGCATTAGGTGCTCTTGAATTGGACGAAGAAGATTTAGCTCTTTGTACGTTCGCCAGTACAGGCAAGGATGATTTCGGACCATTACTCCGTCAAACACTTACAACTATTGAGAAGGAAGGCTAATGAAACCTTTAAGAAAATTTCTCGATTCACAACATCACTTATTCGCCAAAGGCGGAAAGCTTGAGGTTCTTTATCCACTCTATGAAGCGTTAGACACTTTTGTTTTCACTCCAGCTGATGTGACAACGGGAAAGACTCACGTGCGAGATGGTCTTGATCTTAAGCGCCTCATGGGAACGGTAGCGATTGCTCTTGTGCCATGTATTTTAATGGCGATGTTCAACACTGGATACCAAGCCAATAGCGTCCTTCACTCAATGGGAAAAACTTCTGTTGAAGGATGGAGAGGCGCAATTATGGCGTTGTTGGGTTTAGGATTTGATCCAAGTAACCCTATTTCAAATTTTGTTCATGGTGCTCTTTATTTAGCTCCAGTTTTTTTAGTCTGCAATATTGCCGGTGGTTTTTGGGAAGTGGTTTTCGCTACCATCAGAAAGCATGAAGTGAATGAGGGCTTTTTAGTAACAGGTTTACTTTTTCCTTTGATACTTCCTCCAACGATTCCTCTTTGGCAGGTCGCTGTCGGTATTTCTTTTGGCGTGGTTGTTGGTAAAGAAATTTTCGGCGGAACAGGGAAGAACTTTTTGAACCCCGCTTTAACTGCAAGAGCGTTCTTGTTCTTTGCCTATCCCGCACAGATTTCAGGTGATGCTGTTTGGGTTGCCGTTGACGGCTACACAGGGGCAACTTCTCTCGCTATGGCTGCACAGGGTGGAGCCGACGCTATTTCCATGAGTTGGTTGCATTCTTTTATCGGATTGATTCCTGGTTCAATGGGTGAGACTTCTGTTCTCGCGTGTCTCTTCGGTGCTTACTACCTTTGTATGACAGGCATTGGTTCTTGGAGAATTATGCTTTCAACAACCGTATCTTTTATTCTTTTCATTCTTATGTTGAATGGAATTGGCTCGGCGACAAACCCAATGTTTGGATTGTCCCCAGCTTGGCATTTAGTCATTGGCGGTTTTGCTTTTGGTACTGTCTTTATGGCCACTGATCCGGTCTCTGCGGCCATGACTCAAAAGGGCCAATGGTTTTACGGAGCACTTATCGGTTTCATGATTGTGATGGTGAGAGTGATTAACCCTGCTTATCCAGAAGGCGTGATGCTTGCCATTTTATTCGGTAACGTATGTGCCCCTCTCATCGACTACTTTGTTATCAACGCGAACATCAAACGCAGGAGCTTAAGAAATGGGTAATGATAGTGCAAAGAAAACGATCGTCGTCGCTTTCTTATTGTGTGTAGTTTGCTCGGTGTTGGTTTCTGCTGCTGCAGTTATGCTACGTCCTTTGCAAGACACAAATAAATCCTTAGACATTAAGAAAAATCTTCTTCTCTCTGCTGGAGTGATTACTAATCCAAAAGCAACAGCAGCGGAAGTCAATGAAGCTTTTCAATCTGTAGAAACGAAGCTTGTTGATCTTTCAACTGGTGAAGACGTCACTGGAATTGATATCGATTCTTTTGATGTGAAGAAAGCTGCAAAAGATCCAAAGTTCATGGAGAGTATTCCTGCCAATAAAGATATTGCTCGTATTCGCAATAAATCAAAATTCGCCAAGATCTACTTGATTAAGAAAGATGGTCAGATTGATCAGATCGTTTTGCCTTTTTACGGCAAGGGACTATGGTCAACAATGTACGGCTTTCTCTCACTGGCTACAGATACTAAGACAGTGAAGGGAATTGGCTATTATGATCATGGAGAAACTCCTGGTCTTGGTGGTGAAGTTGATAATCCGCGTTGGAAATCGTTATGGGCAGGTAAGCAACCTGTTAATGATAATTTCGAGCCCATCTTGAAAGTTATCAAAGGCAACGTCGATACTTCAAGCCCAGAGGCTTCACATCAAATCGATGGACTTTCTGGCGCGACGATGACGAGTAAAGGTGTTCAAGCAATGATTAATTATTGGTTAAGTGAACAAGGCTATGGACCATTTTTGGCCCGCTTCCGTTCGAGAGGTGTGTAATGAGTATCAAGAAAACTCTTTTTGATCCGATTTTTAGTAACAACCCCATTGCTCTGCAAATTCTAGGAATTTGTTCGGCCCTTGCTGTAACCACAAAAATGGAAACTGCTCTGGTCATGGCTGCTTCGGTAACTATTGTTACTGCCGTTTCTAGTATGATGGTTGCTTTTATTCGTAATCATATTCCTTCAAGTATTCGAATTATTGTTCAGATGACAGTCATCGCTTCAATGGTGATTGTGGTTGATCAAGTTCTTAAGGCTTACGTTTATAGTGTCGCCAAAGGTATGTCGGTTTATGTTGGCTTGATTATTACCAACTGTATCGTCATGGGAAGAACAGAAGGCTATGCCATGAAGAATGGTCCGATCATGTCGTTCATTGATGGAATTGGAAATGGTCTAGGTTATTCTTTCATCTTAATCGTCGTTGCTCTTTTCAGAGAAATCTTTGGAAGTGGGAAATTGATGGGGCATGTGATTTTGCCTACGATTAATGAGGGGGGATGGTATCAAACAAATGGTTTGATGTTGCTCTCTCCGTCGGCTTTCTTTTTGATTGGTGGAATTATTTGGGTCTTGAGAACTTTCAAGAAAGATCAAATTGAAAAAGCATAATAATTTTATTAGCTAGGATTAATATATTATGGAACATTATTTAAGCCTTCTTATCAAATCTATCTTCATCGAAAATATGGCCTTAGCCTTTTTCTTGGGGATGTGTACTTTTTTGGCGGTGTCTAAGAAAGTTTCTACCGCCATTGGACTTGGGATTGCAGTTATCGTGGTTCAAACCATTACTGTTCCTGCCAATAACCTCATTTACCAATTTCTTCTCAAAGAAAACGCATTAGCGTGGGCAGGTCTTCCAGGTGTTGATCTCACTTTCTTGGGACTTATTCTCTACATCGGTGTGATTGCAGCGATTGTTCAGATTCTCGAGATGGCCCTCGATAAATATGTTCCTTCTTTATACAACGCACTTGGAATTTTTCTTCCCTTGATTACAGTAAATTGTGCGATTTTGGGTGGAACACTTTTCATGGTGGAGAGAGATTACAACTTTGCAGAAAGTGTTGTTTACGGATTTGGTTCTGGTACTGGTTGGGCCCTCGCGATTATGACTCTCGCAGGTGTTCGCGAAAAAATGAAATATTCTGATGTTCCAGAAGGCTTAAGAGGGCTTGGAATAACGTTTATTACTGCAGGTTTAATGGCGATTGCTTTTTTAGCTTTCTCTGGAATCCAGCTTTAGATTTTTATTACTAATTATTTTTTAACTATAAAAGAGAGATTGCCATGAATGAAGTTGCCATAGGCGTGGCCATGTTTACCGGAGTCGTCCTATTACTCGTCGCAATTATTTTGATTGCTCGTTCACAGCTAGTGTCGACAGGAAATGTTAAGCTCGTTATCAACGGAAAGAAAACAGTTGAAGTTGCAGCAGGCGGAAAGCTGCTAAACGTTCTCGCCGATCAAAAGCTTTATGTTTCTTCAGCATGTGGCGGTGGAGGAACATGTGGACAATGTAAGGTTCATATCCACAAAGGCGGCGGTGATATTCTCGCGACAGAGCTTTCGCATATTACCAAGCGCCAAGCTCGTGAAGGTTTGAGACTTTCATGTCAAGTAACAGTTAAACAAGACATGGACCTAGATGTCGAAGATTCTGTTTTTGGTGTTAAGAAATGGAAATGTAAAGTTAGATCGAATCATAACGTTGCTACTTTTATTAAAGAATTAGTACTTGAACTTCCTGCAGGAGAGAGTGTTCCTTTTCGCGCTGGTGGCTTTATTCAAATAGAACGTCCAGGTGGGTTGAATATCCAATACAAAAACTTCATCGTTGAAGATCGTTTCCGTGGAGACTGGGACAAGTTCAATATCTGGCAATACAATTCAAATGTTGAAGAAGATGTTGTCCGTGCCTATTCAATGGCCAATTATCCTGAAGAGAAAGGGATAATTATGTTAAACGTTCGTATTGCATCTCCTCCTCCGCGTTTACCGAACGTTGAGCCAGGAAAAATGTCGTCTTATATCTTTAATTTGAAGCCAGGTGATGAAGTCACGATCTCTGGTCCTTTCGGTGAATTCTTTGCACGTGAAACGGATAAAGAGATGGTATTCGTTGGTGGTGGTGCAGGTATGGCGCCAATGCGTTCACATATTTTTGATCAATTGAGAAGAATTCATACGAAGAGAAAAACAACTTTTTGGTATGGTGCTCGTTCGAAAAATGAAATGTTCTACGTTGAAGATTTCGATATGCTCCAGAAAGAAAATGAAAACTTTAAATGGTATGTTGCCTTATCAGAGCCACAGCCAAATGATAACTGGACTGGATATACTGGGTTTATTCACAATGTTCTTTTCGAGAACTATTTGAAGAATCACCCTGCACCAGAAGATTGTGAATATTATCTGTGTGGTCCGCCAATGATGAATAAGGCCGTTATTGATATGCTTCTTTCTCTCGGAGTAGAAAGAGAAGATATCATGCTCGACGATTTCGGAGGCTAACCCTCGCTTAAAGGTTATTATCATGACGATGAAGAAGTCAGTTTTATGGGCCCAAGTCATCGTACTTGGGCTTTTTTGTTCTTGTATGAATTCTGGAAAGATGATTCATTTGTCCGGAAAGACTATGGGAACAACCTATAATGTAAAAATCTTTTCTGACCAAAAAATAAATACCAAAGAACTCAATCGAAAAGTTGATGAGATTTTAATTCAAGTTAATAAATCAATGTCTACGTATATAAGTGATTCAGAAATCTCTTACTTTAATCACAAGCATCCCATGGGCGATTGGATGATCGTGAGTGATGATTTCTTTCATGTCGTGGAACATGCTCTCGGTGTGGCCAAAGCAACAAATGGCATTTTTGATCCCACTATTGGACCATTGGTGAACTTGTGGGGCTTTGGTCCTGATGGTTCTCGTAAAGTACCCGAGGAAAAAGACATTGATAAAGCCCGCGCTCAAGTAGGATATGAAAAAATTGAAATAAATTCGAATGAGAAAAAAATAAGAAAGCTCTCGCCCGGCTTATATCTCGACCTATCGGCTTCGGCGAAAGGCTTTGGTGTTGATAAGCTTGCCAACTATTTAGATAGTTTGAATTTTGCTAACTACATGGTGGAGATTGGTGGAGAAGTAAAAACTCGTGGTCGTAAAGGAGATGGTAATTGGTCTATCGCCATAGAATCACCTCATCCTGAATTGATTGGAGAGAGAATTCATAAGGTTATTCCTTTAAGTAATTTAAGCATGGCGACTTCAGGTGATTATCGAAATTTCTTTGAAGAGAAAGGAAAAAAATATTCTCATGAAATAGATTTCCGAACTGGTAAACCAATTGAACATACTCTGGCCAGTGCCAGTGTTGTGGATCCTGAAAGTTGTATGGTCGCGGACAGTTGGGCGACGGCCATGATGGTAATGGGACCGGAATTGGCCATGAGGACATCTACTGATTTAGGTATGGCGGTATATCTTATTTATAAGCTCGATACGGATAAAGCGAATTTGAAGTTTTTAACCTTCGAATCTCCTGAATGGAAAAAATTATTTCCCTAAAGTCTAATTGACATATCGTATTAGAAAAGGTGAAAGTTGATTAAAATTGTGCTACAATAAGCCCACACGGAGTCTCTATGAAAATGTTTGCGGTTAGTTTTATTATTTTAATTTCATCCATAATAGCAATGGCAATAGGTGTAATTTTAAGCAACAAACAGCTCAAAGGTTCATGTGGAGGCCTTAATCGAGTCATGGGTGAGGATTGTCTTTTTTGTGGAAATAAAGAAGAATGTGACGCCCTTGGTTATAATCAGTGTGAAGAAGATGATTGTGAGCACGAACTAAATCACTCAACAATCCTCGAGACCATCTCAAATATTTAACAATATTAAATATTAATTAAATTAAATTTAAAAAAAATTTAACGGACATCCTTGCCGGCTCAACTTATCGAAATCTCTCTGTTA
The DNA here is from genome assembly GCA_002786715.1 of Bdellovibrio sp. CG22_combo_CG10-13_8_21_14_all_39_27. Taxonomy (GTDB): domain Bacteria; phylum Bdellovibrionota; class Bacteriovoracia; order Bacteriovoracales; family Bacteriovoracaceae; genus 21-14-all-39-27. Next base: position 8,027 of record PCTW01000024.1, on the reverse strand, counting down.
AAATCTAAACATCTTTTAAATTAATCTCTTAATGTTCTTAACCGAGAGGCGAACTCGACTAATCGCTAAAATATTTATGAAGAATCCAGATGATCTCTCCTTGCTTGCTGCGTCAGATAACACCTACATTGATTCGCTTTACGAATCCTATAAGAAGAATCCCGATGAGTTAGATGAAAGTTGGAAAGCTTTTTTTCGTGGTTTTGAATTTCAAAATGGATCAACGGGATCGCAAGCTGGAAGTGGAGACCTCAACATTGAATCCTTAAAAAAAGAATTTAATGTTTTTAGATTGATTCAATCTTTTAGATCTCGCGGACATCTTCTTTCTGATACCAATCCTATTCGACCTCGTAAAAATAGAGATGCTCGAATTTCGATATTAGACTACGGACTTGAAGAAAGTGATTTTGATAAAGTTTTCTATTGTGGAAATTTTGTGGGCCTCGGTCCGTGCAAACTTAGAGAAATCGTTGATCACTTAAAGTCCATCTATTGCAGTAAAATTGGAATCGAGTACATGCACTCGAACAATACAGATATAAGAAGATGGGTAAGAGAGCGCTTTGAAAATGGGGCCAAGGATGTCAATCTCTCATTACAAAAGAAAAGAAGAATATTAGAAAAATTAAATGAGGCTGAAGTCTTCGAATCTTTTCTTCAATCAAAGTTTATTGGACAAAAAAGATTTTCGCTTGAAGGTGGAGAAACAACCATTCCCGCATTGGATTCAATTATTACCAGAGGAGCAGAACTCGGAGCGAAAGAATTTGTTATAGGAATGGCCCACAGAGGTCGCCTTAATGTTCTTGCCAATATTATTGGTAAAACTTATGAGTTTATTTTTAAAGAATTTGAAGGTGGTATTACTGACGATTACAGTGGGAATCAAGGTGATGGAGACGTCAAGTATCACATGGGTTATACTTCTATTTCAACGACTCCTAATGGTCATGAAACTTATTTAAAAATTCTACCGAACCCTTCTCATTTGGAAACGATCGGTCCAGTCGTTTTAGGTTATGCGAGGGCACAAGTTGATATTGCTTATAAAGAGGACACTTCCAAAATTGTTCCTATCATTATTCATGGTGATGCCGCAGTTGCTGGGCAGGGGATTGTTTATGAATCTCTTCAAATGTCAGAACTTGCAGGCTACTCAGTAGGCGGGGCGATCCATTTTATTATTAATAATCAAATTGGATTCACTACTGACTTTGAGGACGCGCGCTCATCCATTTACTGTACTTCTGTTGCAAAAATGCTTGATACATTAATTCTTCACGTAAACGGTGATGAACCTGAACATGTGGTGTTTGCCTGTGAGCTTGCAGTTGAGTTTAGAAACAAATTTAAAAAAGACGTTTTCATCGATATGGTTTGCTATAGAAAGCATGGTCATAACGAAGGTGATGAACCTAAGTATACGCAACCTCATCTTTATGGATTAGTCGCAAAACACAAAAATCCACGTGAACTCTATATAGAGAAGCTTTTGAAAACGGGCTCTATTGAAAAAGACCTCGCCAAGAAAATGCAGGATGAATTTAAGCAGAATCTTTCAGATAGATTCAATCATGTTAAGCAAGATGAGCTCCCTCAAAAAAGAAAAGGTCCTCATAAAGAATGGCTAAATCTTCGTTGGAGTAAGCCCGACGATTTCGTAGAGTCTCCGGACACTTCCGTTTCTAACTCCAATTTAGAAAAAATTGTAAAAGCGATCACAACTGTTCCTGCTGGTTTTCAAACGCTGAAGAAGGCCAATCAAATTTTAGAACAGCGAGCTCAAATGTTTAAAGATGGGAAACTCGATTGGGCACTGGCAGAGTTGTTGGCCTACGGTTCATTGTTGATAGAAGGCAATAATATTCGCTTTACTGGTCAGGATGTTATTCGAGGAACTTTTTCTCACCGTCATGCCAAAGTATTCGATGAATTTACCAACCAGGCTTATTGTGGACTTGAGCATATTCAAGAGAATCAAGGCAAGATGAATATCTATAATTCACTTTTGTCAGAGTACGCTGTTCTCGGTTTTGAATTTGGTTACTCTCAAGGAACTCCTTGGGCACTCAACGTATGGGAAGCTCAATTTGGTGATTTCATGAATGGTGCCCAAATCATGTTTGATCAATTTATCTCTGCTGCAGAGTCGAAGTGGAGAAGGATGTGTGGATTGATGGTACTGCTGCCTCATGGTTATGAGGGACAGGGGCCAGAGCATTCATCTGCACGACCCGAGAGATTTCTCCAAATGGCCGCAGAATACAATATGGTCATTATTAATCCAACGACGCCAGCTCAAATGTTTCATGCCGTTCGTCGTCAGTTGAAATGGCAATTTAGAAAGCCATTAATCGTTTTCACTCCGAAGTCACTTCTTCGTCATCCTCTTTGCATCAGCCAAGTCAGTGAACTTGAGCAAGGTAAGTTTGAGGAACTTATTGACGATTCAAGTGCTAATCCAAAAACAACTAAAAAAGTACTTATGTGCTGGGGCAAGATTTATTATCAGTTGCTTGAGTATAAAACAGAGCATAAGAGAGATGATGTTGCGATCGTGAGGCTTGAGCAATTGTATCCGTTACCTGAGAAGAAGATTGCTGAGCTTTATAAAAAATATGAGACGGCTGATTTCTGTTGGGTTCAAGAAGAACCAAAAAACATGGGAGCTTGGACATTCCTCCTCCGATTTCAAGAGATTTTCACCCATAAAATGGAACTTGTTTCTCGTAAAAGCTCCGCTTCGCCGGCAGTTGGTTTTATGAAAGTACACGAAGTTGAAGTTAAACAAATTTTAGAAAGTGCATTTAAAATATAAGAGGTTTTTATGTCAGTAGAAATTAAAGTTCCTAGCATTGGAGAATCAATCACTGAAGTGACTCTTGCCTCATGGGTAAAAGCAACTGGTGATTTTGTAGAAGAAGGGGAAACTCTTTGCGAAATCGAATCAGATAAGGCCACAGTTGAATTACCTGCTCCTGTTTCGGGAACTCTCACAATTACCGTTGAAGGCGGACAAACTCTTCCGATTGGTGCGGTGATTGGCTCAATAGTAGAAGGTCAAGGAAAGGCAGCGGCAAAACCCGTTTCAGATGCGCCAGCGGCCACTGCTATAGCGGCCCCAACTGCAAGTGGTGGAGATAAAAAATTTCCATCTCCCGCAGCAGCTAAAATATTAAGCGAGAAGGGTGTTGATTCAGGCTCAGTATCAGGCACGGGAAAAGATGGTCGAATTACTAAAAGCGATGCAATGTCTGCTCAGGCCTCAAGTGCTCCAGCTGCTAAACCTTCTGGACCGGCTCCTGTCGCTATTCAAATTTCTGGAGAGAGAGTCATTCGTCGTGAAAAGATGTCTCGCTTAAGAAAGGTTATTGCTGAAAGATTAGTTCACGCTAAAAACACTACGGCCATGCTCACTACTTTTAATGAAGTTGACATGTATGAGCTGATGGAAATGCGTAAAAAGTATAAAGAACCATTCGAAAAGAAACACGGAATCGGTTTAGGCTTTATGAGCTTGTTTACCAAAGCCTGTACTATCGCCGCCAAAAACTTTCCAGTAGTAACGGCCATGATCGATGGTGAAGATATTGTTTATCATGATTATTGCGATGTCGGAATTGCCGTCTCTACACCGAAAGGGCTTGTTGTTCCTGTCGTTAAAAATGCAGAGTCAATGTCCTTGGCCCAAATAGAAAGTGAAATAAAGCGTTTGGCGCTTAAAGGTCGTGATGGCAAATTAACTATTGATGAAATGCAAGGCGGAAACTTTACGATTACCAATGGTGGAGTTTTTGGGTCTATGCTTTCAACCCCAATCCTCAATATCCCGCAATCAGCAATCCTGGGTATGCATAATATTGTAGAGAGACCTGTTGCTTACAAAGGACAAGTCGTTATTCACCCCGTAATGTATCTCGCTTTATCTTATGATCATAGATTGATTGATGGTCGCGATTCCGTAGGTTTTCTTAAGAATGTGAAAGACTTATTGGAAGATCCAGCCAGAATGATTTTAGACGTTTAATGAAAAGGAATTAAAATGAAAGAATATGATGTTGTCATAATTGGATCTGGTCCAGGCGGTTATGTTTGTGCCATTAGATGTGCCCAACTTGGAATGAAGACGGCCATCATTGAAAAATATTCAACCTTGGGTGGAACTTGTTTGAATGTTGGCTGTATTCCATCAAAGGCATGGTTAGATTCAAGTGAGCGCTATCATCAATTAGTGCATAATTTCAAAGATCATGGAATTCTCGCCGATAATGTCAAAATTGATTTCCCTAAAATGTCAGAGCGAGTTCAAAAAGTTGTCGCTGACACTAGTGGAGGAATACAATTTTTAATGAAGAAGAATAAGATTGATGTTTTCCAAGGACATGGTTCCTTTATTGATCCTCATACGATTGAAATCAAAGGGGATAAAACGGAATCCATTAAAGGTAAAAAAATTGTCATCGCTACAGGGTCAAAGCCTTCAAGTTTGAGAGGTGTTGAAGTTGATAAGAAACGAGTCATTACTTCTACCGAAGCTTTAAAAATGAAGGAAATTCCAAAGCATCTTATCGTTATCGGTGGGGGAGTGATTGGAGTAGAACTAGGCTCTGTCTTTGCACGGTTAGGATCACAAGTCAGTGTCGTTGAATATGCCGATTCAATCATTGCGACCATGGATGCAGACATGGGAAAAAATCTTCAAAGGGTTTTAACTAAAGAAGGTATGAAGTTTTATACCGGTCACGGCGTTACCAAAGTGGAAAACGATGGCAAAGGTGTTGTCGTTTTAGCGACTCAAAATAAAGATCAAAAAGAAGTCAAAATTGAAGGCGACTATTGTCTCGTCTGCGTTGGCCGTCGTCCTTATACAGATAATCTTGGTCTCGAAAAAGCGGGACTTACTCTCGACGAAAGAGGTCGAGTGCCAACCGATGATCATTTGCAAACGAGCGTTCCTCATATCTTTGCAATCGGAGATGTCACTAAAGGGGCCATGTTAGCTCATAAAGCTGAAGAGGAGGGAGTCTTTGTAGCAGAACTTATGGCCGGACAAAAACCTCATATCAATTATCTTCTGGTACCAGGTGTTGTTTATACATGGCCTGAAGTCGCCAGTGTTGGACATACTGAAGCTGAGCTTAAAAAGAATGGAGTTGCTTATAAAATAGGATCATTTCCATTTAAAGCGTCTGGCCGCGCCAGAGCTTCAAATGAATCAGATGGTTTGATCAAAGTTTTAGCTGATAAGAATACCGATGAAATCTTAGGTGTTCATATGATTGGCCCTCGTTGCGCTGATATGATAGCGGAAGCCGTTCTTGCGATGGAGTACAGAGCAAGTGCTGAAGATGTGGCCAGAACTTGTCATGCCCATCCAACATACACGGAATCATTTAAGGAAGCTTGTTTAGCGGCCACAGAAAATAGAGCTTTGCACATCTAATGGCCTTCAAATCACTCGAAATAACTTTTTCGAATGAATTTGATCTTCAAGATGAAATCGTATTAAGTTGGGATTTGTTGCCTACTATAAGCTCCGTTTTATGGCAGAAGAAACTCATTTCAACCCTTTCTAATCAAGATCAAAAAATTTTTACTTGGTTAGGTGGCTTTCCAGATTCTTATCGAGATCGAGAACATTTAAAGAATTGTTTAAATAAAACGATTGATTATATTAACCAAAATACGACTTATAAAATCGATAGGTATTTTGAGAGCTATAATCAAAAAGATATGAATTACTTTCATCATCAATTTGAGATTATGACAGGGCAAGTTTGGAAACTACCTGAATTTTATAAGTCGCTCAATGAGAATCAAAAGAAAGCAGTGAGTGCCTTAAATTACTATATTCATCAAATTGAATTAAATGAGAGGATTTTAGAATTGCCTGAAGAACATAGGCATTTGGGAACATCGTCAATTATGGTTGATTTTCCGGACGCACATCGAATGCCACTACCAGAGTTTTGTTTAGACGATTTTACATTGAACAGTGAATTTGGAGATGTCGTTCTTCACTACGCACAGACTGGAAAAACCTGGTTAGAAGTCTTTCTTGATCATGACGAAGAAATTGATGTCAAATCCATACAACCGCTTCAAATAATGACAGGTGAATTTGATATATTTTTTGGCAAACCACCCTTTGATCAAAAATTCAAAGAGAAGTTACTAGAGATGATTGAGGAAAAAGGTGGGGACAGAACTAATCCAAAGAATGCATTAGGGTATAATGTTGTCGCAAAGTTTAAAAAATTGACTCCGCCTGAAATGAAACACTTGAAATCTCAATTTTCAAAGCGCCAAGTCGTTACCAAAATTAGACTCGTTCATGAGCAACAAAAAGATAGCTTTGAGAGGGTTTTTTCTCTAGAGCAGCGAATTCCTCAAGACTATATATTGGGAATCTAACTAGTTGTAATCTCTAAAGTTAAGTAGTTGATGATTTTTATCCGATAAGGTCTCGTGAGGTTTTGTTCTACTCTTTTATTCACAGTCCTTCTTTCTTTTTCGGCATTTGCTGAGAGACCATGCGCTAATATTCAGTGTGGTGAAGCAGCTCGATTTAGTCTTTCAGAGAAAGGCATTGAAAAGATCATGTCACTAGGCCTCAATGCAATGACTCAGCAAAATGATCTCAAAGATGAAGCGAATCAATATCTAAAAGATGCAAAATTTCCCTACAAGTTCGACCTGGGAAATACGCGTGTCGGTCAAATGTCGGCGAGTGTGGATAATGTAAAGTTCAATAAATTAAAATTTGGTAAATCAAAAGTTGATGTGAATGAACGCAAAATGAATGTATGTATACCCGTCGACGAGATGGATTTATCTGTCGACGCCTCTTTGGATATTATGGGAAGTCAGCTTAATCAAAAAGGAGCACGGGCTTATGTCAACGAGTCTTCTCCTGATAAACCTAAAGTCTGTTTTAAGGCCGAAGTCGATGAATCCGGGCAAGTTGGACCACTGGTTCAAGTTAAAAATGAAGTTCCAACTGATGTGGCCAAAGAAACTAAAATGGCGATGCTTGATATAGATCTTAATCAGGCAAATGAAGATGAAATTCTCTTCACCTATATGACTCTCTATATGATGGAAGAAAATATGGCGCTTCCAACAAAAGTTGATATGAAATCAATTTACCATGCCATAAGAGATCCAAATCCTGAAACTTTAAAAAAATTAGTTGATATCGATGCGATGAGAGAAAGCTTGAAGAATATCAAGAAAGAACTTCCTCCTCAGACAAAGAAAGACAAAGAAGGAATCGTTGATTATGTCGGAAATCTCAAAATTGATCTGAATCTTGAGCAGAATCAAAATTCACTTAAGTCTGATAATAAGATTTGGGATGATGCTTACAATATTTTGAATGAAAAAGATGAGTCTAATGCAGAAGGTGGTTTTTTCTCATCTATTACTAATCTAGGGAAAAAACTGGTAAAAGCGGGGAAGAGAGTTGCAGATGGAGCTATTCAAAATTTAAAAGTGGGAGCAGAAGATGTAGTGAGAAAAAGATTTCTTCCTTATCTCCAAGAGTCGTTTAATAAAAATGTGACAGGGTCGAGTCCAATTATGACTGCCGTGGCAAAAACAGCGGAAAAAAATCTAGTCGCATTGGCGAAAGAAAAGGCCAATATGGCCATCGCCGAGTTTCAAAAAGCACAGGGTGTTCAAAATGGAAATTTTTCAACAAAAATTAAAGAACCACTATGGAATATTCAAGATATTACTGATTTTGATACGCTAAGGAAAAACGAAGAAGCAATTAGAAATGGAAATCTTAAAAAATTGTTTTCAGATAGTTTCTACTTAAACAAACTTCCTAATAAAAAACTGTTTAATTCAGCATTGGAAAATGAGTTATCAAAAATTGAAAATTATTTAAACGCTATAAATCCAAAATCCTCAGATCAAGATGCTGCTGACTTTCTTTATGCTGAGCTAAAACCTCTCATAAAAAATATTAATCAGAACTTACTCAATTCAAATGTAAAAGATTACCCATTAGATCTACG
>PCTW01000003.1:62615-77096 GCA_002786715.1 Bdellovibrio sp. CG22_combo_CG10-13_8_21_14_all_39_27 | reverse complement strand
TCTTTCAGTCCCAGAGAAAAATGAAACAGTTGCCCAAGTGAAAGCTGAAAATCTTCCTCCTTTATTAGTATCTAAAAAAGGAGGAGTAAAAGCTCCAGTTGTCGTTGCTCGAAAAGTCGCTAAGAAAGAAACGAAACCTGAGTATAGAGACTTTAGATATGGAGCTTCATTTGTTTGGGATTATGAACCATTTAATCCTGGGTTTGCTCCTCTTCTCGACATCACGAGAAAAACTCCTGAATTCTTCTATCCGATTAAGGATCGTGACTACCAAAAAGATGATAAAGAAGCACATCTACAGCTCGCCATCAACATGTTCAAGAAAAAGAATTATGGTTTGATGAATCGTTCATTGGATCTCTTTCAGAAAAAATATGGTGATATAGACAATTGGGAATTCATTGAATACATTAAGGCAAACGCAATCTTAAGAGATAATATAGATCAAGGGAATCGTGAGCCGGTTAAAGTTGCGATCAACTTACTCACCAATTTGATTGAAAAAAGCGATAACTATGATCTCAAGAAAGGTGTGGTTAAGTACCTTATTACTTATTACAACTCGCTTCAACAACCTCTCGATTCATTAAAATTCTGTAAGACATACTATGTTATTACAAAAGAGAATTTTGATTACGAAGAAAGCCAAATTGCCTTAGAAGGTATTCTTTCAAGCCTTGCTCAACTTAATCAAATTGAGCAAATCAAAGATGTCGCAAGTGATAAAACGGCGATTAAAATTATTCCAAAGCAAATTCTTTTGGGTCATGAGCTTTTCTCATTAATTAAGCTCGGAAAAATAGATGAAGCGATTAAGAGATATGAAGAAGTAAAAAAAGGTTTAGTAAAGCCAATTCATCCTTCAATCATTTTCAATGCGGCGGAAGCCTATTTCAGAAGATCAAATTTGCAAGAAGCCCTTACTCTTTACGATGAATTCATTACGGATCATTCTTATCATGAACGCGCTCAAGATGCGCGAGTTCGATTGGGCCTCATTTTTGAAATGCTCAATAAGAATCCAGTTGAGACTCTTGTCCTTTACAAGACCGCCATTAACAGAAGTAATGATTTTAATATTCAGTACGAAGCAAGACTTCGTTATGTTGCTTTAAGAACAATTAGAAAGATTGAAACAGACAAAAGAGATTTAGAAACTCGTGTTTTTCTCGATATCAATGATGATCAGAAAAAGGCCATGAGCAAGAATTTAAAGAAAATATTGTGGTTGGTGAGATTAAGAGCTTTTATCAATGATGGAAAGTATCATGACGCACTCTCTTATTTATCTGCTCTTCCGCTTACCGCAATGCCAATGACAGAGAAAAGAGTTTTTGAAGCAGATGGTGCTGAAATTATTTACGGAATCATTTCGGATCATTTTGCCAAAGGCAAATACTCTCAAGTTTTGAAGACTTGGGAAATTTACAGAAAAGACTATGTTGAAAAAGTGGCCAACGACCCTTACGTCAATTTTGTTGTAGGGAAGTCACTTATTCGTCTTGGTCTCTACGAAGCTTTTGAAAAGATTTATCAAGACTTTGAAAAGTTAAGTGATACTCCTTCAAAAACATTTCCTACCTGGATCGAAAGATTTGCAGATGGAAAAAGAGGACAGTACATTTTAGAGCTCGACCTTGTTAAAAATATTAAATTAGGTAATTTTGATGTCGCTTTAAAGCGTGTTGATCAATTGGAAAGATTAGTTCCTGATCATACATTACTTAATTTCTATCGTGGAATTGTTAATTTTAAGAGAAAAGACTACAAACAAACGATTTCCTTTCTCGAAACATTTATCAGTATGAGCAATAGTCAAAATAGTTTTGACCCTGCTGATGTTGCTGAAATGATGACTGCTTATACCGACTCGCTTTATGAAGTTGGTGAGCTCGATAAGTTTCAAAAAGTATCTGAAGCCGTGCTTGCTGATACTGATAAATTTGCACCTTCAAATCCCTTTATGGCCAATATGAGAGAACGCTTGAGCTATTATCAAGTTGAAATCTTGGCCGGTGATAAGAAGTCTAGCTCTCAAGCCTTGCTTGAGAAAAAGATCCCAGATTTTTTAAAGAATTATCCAAAATCAGCGTATAGCTCACGTATGAATTATCTTTATGGAATGGCCCTTATATCGAACATGAAGTTTGAAGAAGGAAAAAGCTATTTTGAAAAGATGTTATCAGACGGCGCTGTGGAAGGACCAATCAAAGAATTGATCCGTTCTGAGCTAACGATGTTAACGATTAAGGAGAAAAGTTTAAAAACTAAGTAAGTAAGTATCCCCAAGGATTTGGGTAAACAATGACAGGAGGTCAAATGGATACTGTAAATTCGGAACTTTTTGGAAGAGACCCTAAAGTTCAAAAAGCAATCTCAATTGCTAGAAACGTCGCAGTTACGAAAGCTCCAGTGCTAATAATTGGAGAAGCGGGAACAGGTAAACGTACATTAGGACGTTATATCCATGAAAATTCAAACCGCGCACAAAATCCTTATGTCATTGTTGATTGTGCTCAAGATGCTCAAGACGTAGAGAATGCAGTCTTAGGTTATCGTGATGATTCAGGCAAGTTTCACCGTGGAGCCCTTGAAGAAGCCAATCGTGGAACAGTCGTTTTTGCAAATATCGACTGCATTGATGAAGAATTCCAAAAGAAGCTGCATAAAATTTTATCTGAACTTGATGATTATGATATCGATGTTCGCTTGTTGGCTACGACAACGAAGAATCTTTCAAAGCTTGTTGGTTCAGGTCGTTTCTACCGTGGACTCTTCAATCTTGTTTCTTCAAACTCTGTTGTTTTAACTCCACTTCGTGAAAGAGTTGGAGACCTTGAGTTGATTGCTCGTCACTTTGCTTCTGAATGCGTTGGTAGAGATGTCTCTTTCGATAATGGCGCCATGGATAAGATCCTTTCTCATTATTGGACTCATAACGTTGAAGAATTAAGAGCTGTGATTGAAAACTGTACAACTGAATTCGAAGGTAATGTTTTAACTGAGCAAGATCTTGAAATCGGTGAAAAGAAAACAGTTTCGATGCTTTCAGAAGATGATAACGAAGGAATTCGATTAATGTCTTTAAAAGAAGCAGAAAAACTTTTGATCAAGAAAGCTTTGGTTCACACAAGTGAAAATAGAACTCAAGCTGCTAAGATTCTTGGTGTATCAATCAGAACATTGAGAAATAAAATAAATGAATACAGAAATGAAGGTAACTCATTTTTTGTAAATCTTCGGTAGTTAGGAGATCAGTTTGAAGGTTGAAGATAAAACGATACAAGCCCTTGCCACTTCTCTCAATTTTAGACAAATGAGACAAGAGGTATTATCGGCGAATGTCGCAAATGCTGAAACTCCAGGATATAAAGCTAAACGAGTTAGCTTCGAAGAAGCACTTGCCAGAGCTTTAGATGTTGATGGAGAAATGAGCATGAAAACGACTGATGACAGACACTATGGTGTTGGCGAAGGTGGTTTTGATAATCTTGAGCCAGAAATCTATGAAGATCCTAATGGAATTGTTTCTGAAGACGGAAATACTGTCGATACCGAACAAGAATTGGCGAAAATGGCCGAAAACAAAATTCTTTATGATGCCTCCGTACAACTTCTTAATAAAAAATTAGGAATGTTAAAGTACGCAGTCACATCAGAGAGATAAGGAGTAACACATGGACTTTTTAAGTAGTCTTAAGATTAGTTCAAGCGGGATGGCCGCAAATAGAAAGAGGATGGGTGCGATTTCTTCGAACATTGCCAATGCTCAGACCACTCGTACGGCCGAAGGTGGCCCTTATCGTCCTAAAGAAGTAGTTTTTGGTGCAGAGCCAACGAGAGAATCATTCTCTGAAATTCTCGAAGGAGAATTGGGAGAAAAAGCAAACTCAGTTCATGCAACAGAAGTGATCTCTACTAATAAACCACCTGTTTTGAAGTATGAACCCAATCACCCTGATGCCAATGAGCAAGGATATGTTGCGTATCCAGATATCAATGTTATGGAAGAAATGGCCAGTATGATTGAAGCGTCTCGTGCTTACGAAGCGAATATCTCAGCACTGAACACTTCTAAATCGATGGCCCTTAAGGCCCTTGAAGTTGGTAGAAACTAAGGATTAACTTATGGGAATTGAAACGATAGGAAATGCAGCTGGAAGATTAAATGAGTTTGATGCCAAAGGATGGGCATCGAGTTCAAAAATTAAATTGGAAGGCTTGGGCCCAACAAGTGTCGGCGATATTCCAGGTGCGGCCAAGAATAAAAGTTTTAGTGAAATGCTTACTGATTCAATCGCAGATGTGAACAGTATGCAAGAAGATGCCAACAAAGCGATCCAAAGACTCGTAACAGGTGAGAGTAAAAACTTACATGAAACGATGTTGGCAGTTGAGAAAGCAGAAATTGCTTTTAAAACGATGAACCAAATCAGAACCAAAGTGATTGAGGCCTATAAGGACATCATGAGGATGCAGATATAAGATCTTAGATCTTATATTGAATCAGGAGGATTCAAGTGCAAGATTTTTTAGAGAAAGTGTACCGAAATTTTAAAGAGTTCTTTCTCAACTTAGATGTTGGCAAAAGAATTTCATTAATCGGAGTTTCGATAATTGTCGTCACAGCAGTGATCTCCATGCTTTTGTGGGCAACTAAAACTCGTTATGAAACTCTTTATACTGACCTTAATAGAGAAGATTCAAAGAAAATTGCGGTTCTCTTAGAAGAAAACAAAATTCCTTATCAAACTTCAACTGATGCTAAAACCATCAAAATTCCACAAGACATGGTGAATAAATGGCGTTTGCAAATTGCTACCATGGGTGTGAATTTTAGTGGCACTGTAGGTTATGAAGTCTTTGATAAGCAATCTTTTGGTACAACTAGTTTTGTTCAGAAAGTGAACAAGCAAAGGGCCCTTGAAGGCGAGTTGATCAAAACGATTACCTACATAAGAGGAGTGAAGCGTGCACGTGTTCACTTGTCAATTCCAGAAGAAAGTCCCTTCGTTTCAGAGAAAAAACCACCAGCAGCTTCAATCGTTCTCGATTTAGATCAAGGTGTGCTTTTAACTGAGCAAGAAGTCAGAGGTATCGCATCTCTTGTGAGTTCATCTGTCGACGGGATGAGACCTGAGAACGTTGTTATTTTAGATGATCGAGGAAAGAAACTCTCTGAAAACGTCGGCGACCTGATGACTGCTAATACCGCCAATCGTATGGCGCTTGAAGCTAAAATGAATCGTCAGTATGAAAAACAAATTGAAGAAATTTTAACTAGAGTGGTAGGCGAAGGTAAAGTTATTGCAAAAGTAACAATGAATATGGATTTTACTGAATCTGTTTCAACTGAAACTTCTTTCGATCAAGAAAACTCCGCTGTACTCTCTGAAGTGAAAAACTCACAAAAACTTCAAGGAAGTCGTCCTTCTCCTCAAGGAATTCCAGGAGCAAGAAGTAATCTTCCTGGTGAAACACCACAGCCAGGTATCCCTGAAACAAGAAATGACGTAAACAAAGAATTATCGACAAGAAACTATAATGTTCCATCTAAAGTGACTCAGTCGAAAAAGCCTACAGCTTCTGTTAAGGCGGTTTCGGCAGCCGTTATGATCGATGGCCGTAGAGTTCCAGCGGTTGATGACAAGGGGGCTCCTGTGCTTGGTGCTGACGGCAAACAAGTCATGAGATATGAGCAATGGAGTGAAGCTGATCTTCAGAACTTCTCTCAAATCGTTGCTTCAACCATTGGCTTGAATGAGAAGCGCGGAGATAAACTTGTTATTAAGAACATGGAATTTGCCCAAGAAGATCTCGCTTCAATTGATGCTCTTATGCGTGAAAAAGAAAACCGCGAGTTGCTTAAAAATATCTTTAAGTACTTGGCCGTTGGTTTAACCATCAGCTTGTTCTTCTTCATGGTTGTTCGTCCCTTTATCCAATGGGTTACTGACAACACGGTTGAAACAGTTGAAGACTTCTTGCCTAAGACTCTTGAAGAGTTGGAAAGAGTACAGGCCAATCAAAAATTGCCTGGCCTAGAAGATGCTTTGCCGCAGATTGAAGAGAAGCTCAACCCTGAAAAGATCGAAGGGAATATGTTGAGAGAAAAAATCATTACTTTGGTTGAAGGCAACCCTGGTAAAGCAGCTCAGATTTTACACGAAATGATTCACAGTACTGAAAACGATAAGAACATAGCCTAATACGGAGATTAGTATGGCCACTGCAGAAAATAGTAATCTTGATCCCGATGTCCAATATTCCCTCTTGTCTGGTCAAGACAGAGCGGCTTTATTGCTTTCATCTCTTGGGGTTCAGACAACTCAGTTGATCTTTGAACATATGAGAGATAACGACGTCAAAAGAATGATCAATGCCATGTCTAACGTGTCCAAAGCTCCGATTTGGATGATTAAGCGTGTTCTCGAAGATTTTTATAAGCAATTGAACGAAGAAAGTGATCTTCTCTTTTCTGAAAACCGTGGCAGAGACTTTATCATCAATGCCTTGGGTGAAGATCGCGCGAAGCAACTCTTGGGACAAATTGTTGACGTTGGTGCTGGTTACACACTTGAGTCTCTTGAACTTGTGGATACAAGAACATTGGCCAACTTTTTAATCAACGAACATCCGCAAACTATTGCCTTGATCGTTGCTCACTTAAATCCAGAAAGAAAAGTGGACGTGCTCAGAAGATTGCCAGAAGGTTTACAAGCCGAAGTGGTTCTCAGAATTGCCAACCTCGATTATGTTTCACCAGAATTGATCGCTCAGTTGGACGATGTCTTGAAAACAGAGCTCTCAACATTGGGATCAATCGACACCAACCAGATTGGTGGTGTGGAGCCAATCGCCGATATGTTGAACTTGATGGACAAAAACAGCGAAAAGAACATCATGGCCAGAGTCGAAGAAAAAGATCCAGAGTTGGCAGAAGAAATTCGCAAGCTCATGTTTGTTTTCGAAGATTTGGTCTTTGTGGATGACAAAGGTATTCAAGCTCTTCTTAAAGAAATTGATCAGCAGAAATTGGTTGTTGCTCTTAAGACTACCAACGAAGAAATCAAGACGAAGTTGTTTAAGAACATGTCTAACCGTGCTGCAACTCTCTTGATGGAAGATCTCGAGGCTCTCGGACCGACGAAGCTTTCAGATGTTGAAAAAGCCCAGTCTGAAATCGTTCAAAAATGTAAGGAGCTTGAGTCTCAAGGTAAAGCGTTTATTATGCGCGGTGGTTCTGACGACGCCTTGGTATAAGGGAATAGGGGAGTTTAGAAAATGGATGTTAAATCTTACGAATTCACGACTTTTGAAAAAGCAAAAGTTAAAGCAAGTGAAACATCTGAATTTCAATTCAAAAGCTTATTCGCTGATGATCCTCATTTAAGTGAGTCGCATCAAAAAATTATTAAAGGCGAGCGTGAATCAGCTCGTGGCGCGAATTTTACTATTTCTCCTATCGTTCGACAGCATCGTGGAATGAATGATCAAGAAGTGCGCGAGCATGAAATGAGAGTTCAGGATGAAGTCGAGCGCAGATTGGCCAAAATTGAAGAGCAAGCCTTCGAAAAGGGCTATCAAGAAGGCATGAAAAAGGGAATGGAAGAAATTTTTAGTCAAACCAGAGTTGAGACTGAATCTAAAATCGAATATCTCACAGAGATGATAAACGAAGTACTCGCCTATAAAGCAGAACTTTTAGATGCTGAGAAAAAAGAAGTTTATCGTATGGTCAGAAATCTCACGAAATGGGTTATCTTGCGTGAGCTTAAAGATGATGGTCAATATATTGAAAGACTTCTAGAAAAGCTTATTTTAGAGCTTCAAACCAAGAACAATCTCTTGATCCAAGTTAATAAGCATCACTTTGAGCAAATGCCAGAAGTTTTGGAGCATGTTGAAAAGAAACTGGGGCAACTCAAGAATGTTCGAGTGGAAGTTGATTTTGATGTTAAAAGACAAGGGCTCATTGTTGAGTCTGAAAATGGCATCATCAATGGTGACCTCTCTCAACAATTCACAAATCTGGACAAATTATTTGGTTCCCTTGGTCTCCATGAAATTGAAGAGTTTCCAGAGCTTCAAGCCGCTCCTCCCGTAGCTGAAGAATCAGCAGATAAAAACGAGGACGAGGGAGAAAATGGTGAAAGCTGATGGACTCCATTTAGAACTCCTTCATAAGGCTTACGAGAAAAGTACCCCTTATCAACGCGTGGGAAAAGTCTTTTCTAATCGCGGAATGGTTTACGAAGTTAATTTAAGTCGGGCCGTGATTGGATCGACGGTCGAATTCGTTACTGAAATCGGTGAAAACGCCCTCGGTGAAGTTGTCGGAATCAAGGGCAATCGTTGCTTGGCCATGCCGTACGAAGAAATGGCGGGGATTAATTCTGAAACAAAAGTATACCTGCGAGATTTGACAACCACAGTTAAATTATCTTCAGCACTACTCGGAAGGGTTGTTGATTTTCAATGCCGTCCAATTGATGGATTAGGTGCAATTGAGACTTTCGATGAAGAGCGATCGATCTTTGCTCAACCAATAAATCCACTAGAGCGTCCACCCATTCGAGAATCTTTGGATACTGGTGTTCACGCCATTAATTGTTTTATGACTGCAGGAAAAGGTCAGCGTTTAGCGATTATGGCCGGTTCAGGTGTTGGTAAATCAGTAACTTTAGGTTTAATTGCCAAATATACGAGTGCAGATATTAACGTTATTGCCTTAATTGGTGAACGAGGAAGAGAAGTTAGAGAGTTTATCGAACACGATTTAGGTCCAGAAGGTCTTAAGCGTTCGGTGGTTATCGTTGCGACTTCTGATCAATCTGCTCTCATTCGCGCCAAGGCTGCTTATGTTGCCACCACGATTGCTGAATACTTTAGAGATTTAAACAAAGATGTTCTCTTTATGATGGACTCTGTTACCCGTTTTGCCATGGCCTATCGTGAAATTACGTTGAACGCTGGCGAACCTCCAGGTCAAAAAGGTTATACACCAACTGTGTTTGCCAAATTGCCAAAATTAATGGAACGGGCCGGTACCAAAGAAGGTGCTGGGAGTATTACGGGAATTTATACCGTCCTTGTTGAAGGCGGTGATATGGACGAACCTATTGCCGACGCCGTGAGAGCGATTGCCGATGGACACATTGTTTTGAGTCGTGATCTCGCTGCTCGTAATCATTTTCCTGCTATTGATGTTCTCCAATCGATTTCACGTGTGATGAGTAAAGTTGCAAGTCGAGAACATAAAATCGTAGCTGGTCACTTAAGAGATTTGATGGCCGCCTATAAAGAAAACGAAGATTTAATTAACGTTGGTGCTTATGCGCGGGGATCGAATCCGAAAGTAGACAAGGCCCTCGTAATTTATGACGACCTTATGAGCCTACTTAAACAAGAGCAAGGAATAGAAGAGCATTACACCATTGAAGAACTTTTTGATCGCATGGTGGAGTTGGCAAGAAAAGCTGAGAAAGCGGTTAATCCAGGCGCCTTTGATGGTGAACAGGGTGATAGCTAATGGCCAAGAAATTTCAATTTAGACTTGAAGGTTTGCTTAAGCTCCGCGAGTTTCGCGAACAAGAAATTAAAGTGGAGCTCGGTAATATCTTAAAAGAAATTGCTTTTGTCGAAGACGAAATAGTGAAGCTTCATCAACATATTGATGAGACCTATCAAGCTCAAGAGAACGTTGCTGGAGCCAGTGCAACTGGAAGAATGATGGGATTTTTTCCTGCCTTTGTTTCAGCAAAGAATGCGGATATCGCAGCTAAAGAAAATATTCTTTTTGCTTTAAGAAGAAAATACGATGTGAAATTAAAAGATATGTATGCAGCGAGAGGCGAGAGCAAGGTCATTCAAAACCTTAAAGAAAAAGAGCAAATGGCATTTAAGAAGAGTGTTGATAAGAAAATGAATTTAGATATCGAAGAAAACTCAATGATCACTCGCAGTGCGCGCAGTGAAGAAGAAGGAGAATCAGCATGAAAAATGTGATCATGTTTATTCTATCAATGGGCTTAGCGTTTAATCTCTATGCTGAAGGCAAAACTTATACTCAAGAAGAATTTGATCAAGCTGTAAGAGCGAAAGTAGAAGAGCAACTTAAGAAAGTTCATTCGGAAAATTTAGTAAGCTTTTCTAATGAACTTCTTAAAAAAGAAGAAGTGTTGAATCTCAAAGAAGTAGAATTAAAAAAGCGTGAAGATCAACTTCAAATGAATAATGGTGATCTCACAAAGAAAATCGTTGATTTTCAAGATAAGCAGAACAAATTGATTGGTTGTATGGACGATATTGATTCTCAAAAGAAAAAGCGGGTTGATCATATGGTTGATGCTGTGTCTGGAATGCGTCCTCAGAACGCTGCAGACGTTCTGTCAGTGCAGGAACCAGAGATCTCGGTACAAATCCTAGGACAATTACCCTCTGAGAAGGTGAGCAAGATATTCAACTTAATGGATAAGGAAATATCTGCCCGACTTCAAAAACAGTACCTTTTCATGAAAAAATAGATACGGTGCATTAATTTATAGAGGTTTAATGAATCCAGCAGCGCTCAAACATTATTCACAACAAGCCCAGGCCATCAAGGCCCAAGGCAAGCCAACTAAAGGCTTAGTTGAGAATCAAGTTGAGGGTGAAGATCAAAGTGGATTTGAAAGTTTGCTCTTTCAATTAGGCGGCCAGGAAGGCATGCCTCTTGAAGTTGTTGAAGGCGGAGTATTCGAAGGTCAAGAATTGATCAATGAACTCGCTCCTCTTCTTAAGCAGATTGGAAAAGCAGAGCAGAATGGCGAAGAAGTACCTGCCGTTAAAATTGCAGAGCTTCTCACAAAAAATCTGGAGCTGTCTCAAGGCGAGAAAACAGTCGTCCAAGATCAAATCGCAAAATTAGGAATTAAATTTGATGGTGAACAATTTGTTCAACTTAATGGCAAAGGTGTTCCACCACAACAACTGATCGCTCAAGTTCAAAACTCAGTAAAAATGGCCCTTAGTAAATTAAATAGTGAATCCTCAGATGATTCTTTTGGTGAACTACCATTGATGAGAGGAGATTTTGCTACATCTTTACCAAATAAGATGCCGGCCAATGCAATGATGAATCGTCCCATTGTCTCTGGACAAGATTTTATTAATAACATGAAGATGATGAATAATCGTCAAGCGGTAGTCGTCACTGATCAAGGACCTCAGGTCGCTAATCTTGGTCAAAAAGTTTATGCCAATGAATCTTCATTATTTGAAACAAATCTTTTAAGTTCTAAAAAAGGCCAAGTGAAAGAAGGCCAGGTCAATGGCGGTCAACAACAGACGTTGATGGATGTGATCACTGGCAATGACGGACAAACTCAAACCAATCTCAATTTATCACTTGATAATAAAATAGATCCTGAAGCTTACGGAAAAGCAGAGCAAGCAGGAAAAGTCTTGAATCTTTCTCATATTCCATCTGAGAATGGACAAGCCTTAATCAACAAGATCACGAACTATATTCAACAAAACAATTTGGCCAACCAAGACAGCGTGGAAATGTTTGTCCGTCATGATGACTTAGGTATTTTTAAGATTCAGGCGAAAAGAGGCGAAGTTGGAAACACTGTTGATCTCACCATTGCAACAAGTACTATCAAAGGTAATGAGTTTTTTGCTCATCATGAAGCCGATTTATTAAAAGGACTAAACCAGTCCGGAATAAAAATCTCTGATTTCAAAATCGTCACTTCGAGCGAGAATATACATGTAACAACTGATCAATCAAAAGGTCAGTCAAGCGGGGAGTGGAGCCAGCAACAACGCTCTCAACAATTCTCTCAAAGCGGTACTGAGCAACAAAGACAAGATGCTGATCGCAGAAAAGAATTGTGGCAACGTTACCAAGATAGTTTGTCTGCATAATTTAGGGGTGTCATGCCAACAATAGGAAGACCAACAACTCAAAATTCTTTTAGAAATATTCAGATGGCCCCTGAACAAGAAGTTAAGGGCAAAAAATTCAATCCTAATTCAATGAAAAGAGAAGAGACTATCGGTGATGATCTCAATAGTATGGCCGGGATTCGTCCTGACCAAAAATTCGTTGATGCGAAAAAACATAATCAACTCGACAAAGATGGATTTTTAAAATTGTTAACCCATCAGTTAACCAATCAAGATCCTTTGTCTCCAATGGATCAAAAGAAATTCGCTTCTGATATGGCCCAATTCGCTCAGCTCGAACAGTTGGCCAACATCAATTCGAAGATGGAAAAAACCGGAACCAATGAACCGCAAGAAAGACAATTCTACGGTGCCAGCTTTATTGGTAAAGAAGTGCTCACAGACGGAACGTCTGTTAATTATGATGGTGAAAGTAAGAGAGTGGATTTGCCTTTCTTCATGGATCAAAGTGCAAGCAAGTTGATGGTACGTATTTTCGATAAAGGCAATCAAATGGTTCGCCAAATTAATATGGATGGAATCGGTGCCGGTCAACAAAGTATCGCGTGGGACGGTCTCCAAAACGACGGTATTCCAAGTACCAAAGGCGAGTATCGTTTTGAAGTTCGTGCTTGGGATCAAGCCTATAATGAATTCAAAGGTAAGACGAACGGAAAGGGAATTGTGACTGGAGTTTCGTTTACTCAAGACGGTGATACCGTTCTTGAACTTGATAATAGCAAAAAAGTTTTCTTAAGAGATGTGAAAGCGTTTAAACAACCGGAATCGCGCGCAGCGGCAAAAATGCCTACGCTTCCCTCTCAAGCAGCAAACGCCTATACTGGAAATGTGCAACAGTAATTCGAAGGAATTATAAATGGGGAATAATCCCAAGATTAACAACATGCTGATACCCAACGTTTCGAAGCTTCCGGGCCAGAAGAAAGTTGATGTCAGTAACAAGATTGGTAACTCTTCCAACCCTGGTGAGTTTCAAGATCTCCTCAACGAGAAGCTGCAATCCGATAAGGCAGCTCCTGCTTTAAGTGAATTTCAAAATCCACAAGTCTCAAGTGAAAATATCCAATTATCTACTCATGCGGCAAAACGTTTGAGAGAGCGAAATATTGAAATTGATAGTGCTGAGTTTTTTAAACTCAAAGGCGCTATTGAAACATTAAAAACAAAGGGAGGCCGAGATTCTCTGGTGATTACACCTAAGGCTGCTTACATTATCGATGTGGATAAAAACACCATCGTTACTGCAGTTGATAAAGAGAATATGAGCGAGAACGTATTTACAAAAATTGATTCGACAATGATTTTAAATTAATTGAATTAACCGATCTCAAGAAAAAAGGCTGGTCCTTTCTGGAAGCCCATCATTAACGCCTGTAGTGCTTAATGAATCTTTTGATCGAAGGTCTAGGAGGGACAAATGGGGATTTTACGTTCGTTTAACATTGGTGTTACAGGTCTTTCAGCCACAGGTGCAGGTATGGGGGTTATCGCCGATAACATCGCCAACGCAGGCACTAACGGTTTCAAGTCTTCACGTGCAGAATTTCAAGACGTGCTAGCAGTTTCATTGAAAGGTATTGATGGTGGTGACCAGTTTGGTGCTGGTACAAAACTATCGCATATCAAGCCAGTGATGACTCAAGGTGATGTCACTCGTACAGACTCAATCACCGATCTTGCGATCAACGGTGACGGATTTTTCAAAGTAAAAGCACCATTTGGTGACGGGTTTACTCGTGATGGTTCAATGCACTTTGATAAAGACGGTCGTCTCGTTAACGGTGACGGCTATGAAGTAATCGGTTTCCAAGCTGATGACCAAGGCCGAATCACAAATATGGAAGGTCCAATTAAAATTGGGAACACAACCATACCAGCTCAAGCAACCAAAGAAGCAAATTTAAGAAACAACTTTGACTCTAGAGCTCCGATCAAGCAATTTAATCCAGAAGATCCTGATAAAACATCGAACTTCTCTCACTCTCTCACTGTATATGACAACGTGGGTACTGCTCGTCTTGTAACGTTCTACTACAACAAGCAAGCTGACAACACTTGGAAGTACCGTGCAATGATCGACGGAAACGATGCTCAAGGGGGAGAAGCTGGAAAAATGTATGAACAAGCTTCTGGTACATTAAAGTTCAACGATAAAGGTATTCTTCAAGAAGAAATCGTTGATTCAAACTCGTTCAACTTCAATAAAGGTGCAGCTCCTGGCCAAGTGATTAAGCTCTCTTGGGGTGAATCTCTTGCTGAAGGTGGGAACGGATTGGATTCAACAACTCAATATGGTTCTGAATCAACCATTGCAAGAAGTACACAAGACGGTGCTTCAGCTGCCACTCTCGCATCACTCTCATTCAATGATGATGGTGTGTTGACTGCGGTTTATGACAATGGTGAATCTCGCGAAGTGGCCCAAATGGCCTTAGCGAAATTTGAAAACAACGAGAAACTCTTTAAAGTCGGTAAAAACCTTTACAAAGAATCTCGGATGTCAGGACAGCCAACAATTGGTAAGCC
>PCTW01000003.1:0-62550 GCA_002786715.1 Bdellovibrio sp. CG22_combo_CG10-13_8_21_14_all_39_27 | reverse complement strand
TCTGACTACAGCAGATCAAATGTTGCAAGAAGTTCTTAACATTAAGAGATAATCTAACCAGTAAAATCCTAGACGAATTCAGGGCCTTCTTCGGAAGGCCCTTTTTTTGGTTCCAACACCTTTTTCCTTAAACAGTGCATAAGGAAAAAGGTGTTGGAACCTTTTTAAAGAGCCTTTCATAAATTTTATGAATATCACTTTTTCACGACAGGTTTACTTTTAGTAAAAGTTTTGTGAAAAGAATTGTGTGAATCGTAAAAAAATTCCATGAAGCTAATTCATGAGAGACAGGGTTCGGGGCCAACGAGAGAATGGATTCATCGTATCACCAAGATCGTAACGAGCACTTCTTCGTCGAAGGCCAAAAGTGAAGAAGCGGAACGCCACGAATGACGAGATTAGCACATCACGATAGAAAAGATAAAAAAGTAAGATCCCGTCAGCACCTTGTTGCAAGGGAATGATAATTTCTTTTCGCTTTTTAATTCTTTCTACAGGTAAAATCCTTGCTGAGGAGCTTAAAGAAATGCTAGATGGAGCTTTCAAATATAGTCCTAATATTCTTTATCCTTTTCTCTACGCCATCGTTCAAACGGGAGCAAGAAGATCAGAGGTGGCAAATCTATGCTGGA
This sequence comes from Bdellovibrio sp. CG22_combo_CG10-13_8_21_14_all_39_27, assembly GCA_002786715.1. GTDB lineage: Bacteria > Bdellovibrionota > Bacteriovoracia > Bacteriovoracales > Bacteriovoracaceae > 21-14-all-39-27. The sequence continues at coordinate 61,918 of PCTW01000003.1, read as the reverse complement.
CGGATGTGGACTTTGCCACCAATAGACTTACATTTAGAGAAACGAAGAATGGAGAATCCCGTAGTATAGAAATGTCCAAGGGGCTTAGGAGTCTTCTTCAATTTCTACGCTTTAAAGATTTAAAACACCAATACGTCTTTATCAATGAGGAAGGAAGAAAGCTTCACCGTCAAAAGATTCATCGAATGGTGACGAGACTTAAAAGACTTTATCCAATCCCGGGAAAGGATTGGGGATGCCATGCTCTAAGACATTCCTTTGCTTATAACTTTTTAAAGAAAGGTGGAGAGATGTATCAGCTCAAGGCCATATTAGGTCATAAAACAATTGCGATGACAGTTGATCTCTATGGAAATCTTAGATCCCACGATGTTTCTAATCCCTCGCCATATGACTTCTAGTTACTCTGAATATCTATTATAAATAGGGTCACAATTGGGAACTTAAAGCTCAAAAATCTTAGTTCCCATTTGGGATGTCAGAATGTGGTCTTAGTTAAGAGAATTCTTTTCCCAATTGGGTCAACAAGAAATATAAAAGCAGTTGTTTAAAAGAATGTAGGCCTACCCATGAGACACTCACTCCAAACTCGCAAGGTATCCCCCCGGTGTCGATGCTTATGGGAGTGAGAGTTGTTTTAGGATGCTTCCTAGCTCACTCATAAATCGCTTGAGTATTTTTGCATTGAGATCAACTGAATTATTCATCATTATCACAATCTTCTATTGGACATTCTAAATCTAACCCATTTGGAGAATCAGGGTGAATTTTATTTAATGCAGGACTGTATTCATGAAAGTTTGCACATTCCTTTTGGAAAGCATTTTCAACACTGTCAGTATAAGCGAACTTAAACCTCTTACATTTGTCATCAGCCATATGCTCATGATCCTTTAGCCTCTCTTTCAAACATGTGTCTGCCCTTCCAACATACCTTACGTAAAAAGTGTTTTCTTTTACGTAACCAAGTGCGTAGTTTCCAATTTTATTGTCAACTAACTCATCTTCGATTGTTTTATTATCAAACTCATAAGATTTTGAAGATAAATTTAAGCCCATATTCACTCCTCGTTGCCAATGTGTTACTGCCAATAGCTTCAAATTTTAAGAATTCATCTGAATTTTTTGGCAAAAGTAAGGCAACTATTCCTTCTCCACAGTTAGGTTCACCTTTTCTTTTAGCGTTTCGACAATTTTATAAAAAAGTACCTCATTGTCTTGGTCTGTCCAAAACGCAAGACCATCCATGTACGTATGCCCATCAGGTTCTATAACAAATTTTTTTCCATCAACCATAAATTCCTTTAGATAATGATCGAAAAATAGGTAATAAAATGGAATATAATTTTTCCAACTACCCTTACCACCGTAGTCACGCTTCACAACTCCTATAATTTTACGAGCATTCCCTAGGCCTTTAAAAACTATGGCCAGTTTATTATCATGCATAGATAATTTTGAATTAATCTCAAACAAATTTATCTCCTCGTTATTCCTTTAGTTTTTTCCTTCAATCACCACCACAAACACCACCAGAAAAAAATGGATCAGTAGCATTTCCTCCTGCAGTGGTGAGATTACCTATTGCCCATGCATTTACGAACGGATTGGTTCGACCTGCAGATGCCCTCAGCTGCGCGTCTGTCAGTCCTGCTAAGTTTGGCTTTCTTATATTTTTTGTGAGTCCTAGGCCAAACCGATTTTTAAATGCTGTTCGAGCTGCTGAAGCTGCGGCACCTGAAGATGCTAGACGGGACGCTACTTTGGCCGTTACAGCATAACCTAATCTTGCTACAGAAACTGCTGTACCTGCAATGTAGCCTGCATTATAGGCTGTGGAATTTCTGTTAACTGAACTTCCATAACCAGCAGCATCTATTGCATAATCAGATAAACCAAATGTTAAAGATGAGGCAGCTCCTGCGCCAGCGTCGATTGCCCAGGAAGGCACTTCAAAGTTTCCAGTTGGATCGAAAAAGTTAATTGGATCATTGTGGACATAGCGATAAAGGTTTGTGTCGCCTCCATTAAATCCTGATGGATCTTTTTGCATCCACCGACCCGTGACAGGATTGTAATCTCTCGCACCAAACCTCACGAGTCCGGTGTCGAGATCGTAGAGACCTCCGGCGAAGCCGAAGGGTTGGAAGCCTGGATTTGTGTCGGTGACAACTTCACCAAATTCTGAATAACTCATCTCTTGAACAATTGTACCATCATTCGCATTGACCACAAGTCGAGGGCTTCCGAGATGATCAGAAATAATTTTGTAGTTAACGCCGTTCTTAACCATGTAGTCGGGGACGTTTGATTTGCTGGCGTAAACGAAGATAGAGATCACGTTACCAGAGCCATCAAGCTCGGCGATAGGATTGAGTTGATCTTGATAGACGAAACCTTGAGTGAGTGAGCCGTTTACTTTTTTGCCGATGCGGCGATTGAGAGGATCAATGGCATAGCTGATATTTTTACTCGGCAAACTTACAGTGAGAAGATTTCCATAAACATCATAGTCTAAGGTCGTAGTCCCTGTTGAGTCGCTAATGGTTTGAGTATCTCCATTACCATTGTAAGTGAATGAATAGTCACCGTAAGTGATAAGACGATCTTGATTATCATACGTTCCAAGGATGCCGTTGTAATCAAGGCGATTACCGTTTTGATCATAGACTAAACTTGCAACTGTATTTGAATTGTTGCTGACGCTGGATAATTGCCCAACGGAATCATAACTAAAGGTCATTGTTTCAGAATTATTATCAAGCGACATAATTCTGCCATACAAGTCTCTCGTGTAGTTTTGAGTGAAGATTGGAGTTGATCCAACTTTAACCGTGTAGCTGCTCACTTCGCCATAATTAGTATAGGAATAATCTTCGCGAACAACACCGACTTGAGTCGAGCTGAGAAGGCCGTTGACAGGTGAATGAGTGAGAGTTTCTGAAGCCGCGCCTGTTAATAAACCATCATTGTCATAGGAATAATTTATGCTGAGGTTGTTATTAAGACTTAATGATATCGGTCTAAAGTCATTGTTGTAGGCGAATGAAAGGAGAGAGGTCATGTCGCCTGCTTGAGTAATTGATGTCACAAGAGGGCCATCGTAAGAATAGGAGAGAGAATTAAAATTGTCTTTGATAATGCTTGATAATTGCCCGGTTGAGCTGTTGTAGGTTAGATTGACTTCATCATCTGAGCTAACCCATCCCTGCAGACGATCTGTTTGAGGATGATAGTTGTAAAGAATCGTTTTGCTATCAGGTCGATTCACTTGGAGCAACTTTTTTGAAGGAGTGTACGAGTACTGAGTCGTTGCGGCCAGTCCTAAGATTTCAGGAGGAATATAGTCACTAATAAAGTCGAGTGAATTATAAACAAACTGATGAGCGGGGCGACCGGCAGGAACGACAGAAGTGAGGTTTCCATTTAAGTCATAGGAATAAAAGATTTCGCCGCCATCAGGTTGGATCTGTTTCGTTACTCGGCCAACCAAGTCGTATTCATATAAAGTTGTTTGTCCACCTTGCGACAGTGAAGAAATATTTCCACTTGAATCATAGGTCATCGTGCTGCTTCTCTCGCCTTGAAGAATGGATGTCATCTGACCTTTGATATTTCTCTCGTATTCAAGAGGAAGCAAGCCAGAGACTTGAGATGAGGTAATATTTTTCATTGAATCTAAGTAACTATAAGTCTCTCGTCCTGCAGGTGAGCGATTTGTTATTTTCTTTGCTACTTTATCATAAGTTGTCTTGTAAGTTTTTTCATTTATATAGGAAGTGCTGATCAAGGTCAGGAAAGTAAACGGGTCAGCGTTATTACTTGGAAGCGTAATAGATAAATCTTCTGCATATCTATTTTCAAGTCCTCCTGGGGTTTTGATTGATTGTAGCTCGACAAGGGGTACAAGACTCCCAAAAAGTTTAGATCGTTTAAGTTTTTTTGAGACCGTTAAACCATTGGAGTAACTTTTATTTTCTACGTCATTAGGATAGTAAATAGTCTCTGTCGTATGTCCAAATTTATCTACATTCTTCATCCTTTTTTCGCCGCTCAATTGATATATTGTCTCATAGATCGATTGAGAACTTTTTTCGTCGCTAACTTGAACATTCACTCCATTGGGAGTCGCTTGTCTCTGAAAATCTTGGTATCCTCCGGCTGAGTTAGTATCTCTCAGGAGTCTTCCAAGCTGATCATAAGTAAAAAAAGTAGAATTGCCATTTGGCAATGTATAAATTGAAAGTAATCCATTTCCAGTGTAGGTAAGTGAGGTCGTCGCATTTTCAGGGTTAATAATTTGGGATAGGTACTTACCGTCATAGACTAAGCTTGTAGTATGCCCAAAAGGCGAAATGATATTGCCAATCTCTCCACTTCCATTTTCAAGAAATGAAGTTTTGTTTCCAAACTTATCCTCAATTCCAGTCACGAGACCAGCATTTGAATAAATGAATTTTCTAATAAGTTCTCCTGTCATTGGATTTATGGTTCTAATATGTTGTTGCTTAAAATTGAAAACATAGCCTTCTTGTCCATTCGTAGAAGGGATCATAAATTCATCTGATCCGACAAGTATGGATGGTAATTGATTAAAAACTTTAAGGCTTAAGTCCTGAGGGGAGTATATCTGAATGTCGCCAAAAAGATTTTTTTCGAGTGTCCCTTGTAGTTTAGATTGTGGAGTCGTCGCAACGGATGTAATGTTTCCCGAAGGAGAAAGGTGTTTTAAATAGGATTCTTTTAAACTTGAACTATCATCAAAGAAAACAAGATTGTCGTTTTTATCAAAAGCCATTAGATCCGACGAATTATTAAAATCAAAATTACCTAACAAAGAGTATAAAGGCTTAAACGCGGCAAGTGATAATTTAAACTCTGAAGAGGTGATTCCTTCGTATTTATCTGTTCCTCCTCCTATAACATTAGAAACAATCCCACTCTGATCAACTTTTATTATTCTGTGTTCTTGGGGGTAAAGAAAAGCATCTAGGTTAAACCCCGTAATCATGAACACTTCATTATTTTTAGAAATAATATAATCAATAAAACGAAAGTCTAAAAAATTTGATAATTTTTTCCCATCTATGTCATTAAAAGAAAACGCACGTTGTGTTTGTTGTGTCCAATTGTCATTTGTTATAGCGACTCTTTGATTTTCATCCCCGTTGGAAGGGTACTTATAGAGTACTGGATAGTCGGGTAATCCTGGCCAATCATATTGGACATAAGCATAAAAATCATCGTTCGGACCAACTTTCAACTCAAGAATTTTTTTAAGTTTAAGTTCAACTCCGCTATTTGTTCTTGCTAGAGGTAAGCCGCGTTTTGAATTCGGAAAAATTGTTGTTATTATATTATTCTGATATTTGTATATAGCACTGTCGTTGATTATGAAAATCTCTTGATGGTTGCCGAGTCTTATAAAATTGATATAATCAAGAATATGAGCTCCGTGTGCAGTGATGTAGCTTTCGTCAATACCATTATGAAGCTTTAGTTTGTATGCAAAACTTAATGTTAAAACAAGAAAGGTCACATTCTCATTTTTATCAATCTTGAGTAATGCTCTCGAAAAATTTTCATTGTATATGTAGAATAGATAATATGTGTTTCCATTGCTCATAAACAATGGGTTTGAAACAAAACCATCGAAATAGATGTCTGATAGTTTAATTGCCGGTCTATCGTCATTTGGAAAAGGAATGCTTTTCCAATTGACGAGATTCGAGTAGGGACTTACGAAATTAAACTTGTGAGGTTTGTATTCGATATACTTATTAAATTGAGTAGGTGATGAATTTATCTCTGTTCCATTTCCCTTATACAATGTCTTTGAAATAGGGTCATAGTTATGATGGACGTCGAGACTCCAGCCTCCAAGTTTTTTATTGTCATTTAAAAAGTTTTTTGAAATGTCTATAACTTTACTACCTGACCAAGCTATCTTGGGTTGAGTATTAGTGAATGAATATCCTAATTTGATAGTTGCTTTCTGAGCTCCAAACAATTTACGTCCATAGCCATCGAGACCATCCCAAGTAAAAATGTACTCAGGATCGCTTAGGGGTGAGAAATCATAATCAAATCTTCGTCCAGCAATATCTACTCTGAGAAGAATTTTTTCTAAGTTGTTTGGTAATTCTCCAGCACTCAATGGAATTCGGATTTGATTTTTAGCTAACATCCCATCAACTCGATCACTTTTGTAGGAAAGATTAAAATCTGTCCCAACGATGGGAATGCTTTCTCCTAAAGTCTGATTTTGAACATCTATTATAGAGCCACATCTATAATCAGCATTCACAATTGGAGAATTAATTAGTGCGAAATTCTCTTCAAATAACCACCTTCCAATTATCGGAGGAGTAGGAGGAGATGGTCTTACGAATTTTGGAGAAGATCCATAATTACAATAAAATATCTCTTTGTTTCCGTCTTGAAATGTTCCTCTTGATGAACAAGTTACTCCATAGGTCGCAGAAAGAGTCGAAAGACTTGAAAGAGTTGGAGCAATATTTGAATTTAAATTGACGACTATGTAAAAAGGAATTTCTGAGTCTCCAATGTAAAACTTAAAGCTTGTTAAGTGATAAGTTGAAGCCCTGATGAACTTTTCTCCATTGTTGAAACTGCTATCTATTCTTATTAATTCTTCACTAGAAATTCCTAGTGCATTTAAAAATGCCAGATCCTCAGCAGAACCGTCTCCATTCGTATCAAGCATGGCCCTGCCATTGTTAGAACCGATTTTTGAAATAATAAGACCATTTGATTCAAGGACCTGATCTTGATTGGTTTGACGATTGAAATAATGAACATCGACGATTGTGCCCACTGATTCTGATGAAGAATAGGGAAGATAGAGAGGAATTGCTTGGTCAAATTTTACTTCACGTCCATTATTCAAAATCTCTTCGTCAAGTGTAATCTCTACATCAGCTAAAAGTTCTCCTTCTCTAACAACAGGATCATTGGAAGTATCCCTTGCCGAAATTCTTAAATTTGCATTACTGACAGGGATCTCGCTTCCATCTGCCTTGACTATTTTTGCCGGTGTATTGCTTGGAATATAAATTTTTATTTTCGAAGTACTTTCCTCAATCATTGTTGAATTTGAACTTGCAAAATTAACTATTTTGGCGATGGGATTTCTTTTAGAAAGCACAATTTTATCTAAAACCAAAAAGTCATTATAAGGACACTCTACGGACTGATAATTTCCAACATAAGAAGGAATTGAATAGTAGAGATTGTATCTTTCAGCACCATTGACGACATAGTCAAATTCTCCGTCTGCTCTAGAAATAGTGTAACCAAATTCTGATCTATCTGTAATTTCAACTTTTACACCTTTGATTGGATTACCTAGAGAATCAACAAACTTGCCTTTGATAATGCATGTTCTAGCTTTATCGATAGTTTCTGGGATGACCATTTGCTGGATAGGGTTGCTTCCTGCAAAGAGAAAGTTGACCTGATCAAAAATATTGGACCATTTGATCCCATCAATAGGTGTAGAGATAGAAGAAGGATCAGGCGGGATGATTATCTTATTTTCAAATTCTTCTAATAACGCAATTGCATTTGCTTTGACGACTGTAAACGATTGGGTGGCAGTTGACTCGGCTCCAGCATTGTCTTGAACCACGAGAACAATTGTATAGCTGCCACTACCTGGAAATTCATAGTGTATTGAGGACGCAGTAAATTCCTTTCCATCAACGAGCCACTTACTCGATACAATAGTTCCATCTTGATCTGATGAAGTGCTAACACAATTCAAAGTGGCATCACTTAAATTACAATTCATTGAAGCTATTGGTGACAGATTTGGGTTTTCGACAGTAATATCGACTTGAGATGAACTTTGTAAGCCTCTTTCATCTATAACTGTAAGTTTGGCATATTGATTTCCTATATTTGTAAATGAATGTTGCAAACTTACACCGCTTGCCATTGTTCCATCTGAAAATTCCCATGAATAGGTTAACGAGTCTCCATCTGGATCACTCGAAGCAGAGGCATTCAGCGTGACAAGTAAAGGTGCTTTGCCGATTGATGGGTTTGTCGTAAATGAAGCGAAAGGTGGATTATTGGCCAGTACATTAACGATAAAAGACTTTGATGCCGAGGCGCCATTATTATCTGTTACAAAGAGTTTACCTGTATAAGTCCCAGAATTTTTATAGACGTATTCTATTAGGGGTGAAGACGAGCTTAAAATTTCGCCATCACCAGTTTCTATTTTATATTCAATAATCGAGCCATCGCTATCAGACGAGAGTTGAGCATTAAATGCAAAGAGACGTTTCTCTTCAACCTTGACGGGCAAAGTTAAATTGGCAATAGGAGGTGAATTGCGAGTTACTTTTTTTATTATTGAGCTTGAATTTCCAGCTAAATCAGTTGCGCTAAAACTTAGTTCATATTGGCCGTAATTTGAAAGCTCAAATGTTCCATCAAATTTTAACTTGTCAGGGGCGAGGTTAAGAGAATTTGAGTTCAATGAAATTGAGCTAAGCATTTCATTAGCGCTTCCTGAAATGATTAAAGATTTATCATTTGTGATGAGATCTTCTGGCGGTGTTGTTATGGACAGAGCTGGAGGAATCGTATCAAGGATTATGGAAGAGAGATTTTTTTGTGTGATATTCCCAGCTGCATCCGTTGCCTTAATGAGAAATGAATTTACACCCTCTTGAAGAGTTGCATCATATGAAACCTGAACAAGCTCAGTTGAATAAACAAGTTGTCCATTTTGAAATATTTGTAGTGATACTGGTGACAAATCCGAGATGATGGCATTAAGTGAATAAATATTTTGGTTAGTAAGAATATTGTCCTGCGAAGAAAGATTAATAATAGGAGCAGTCCTGTCAATGCGAATATTCCTAACAACATCATCGGCATAATTTCCGGCGTAGTCAGCTCCTCTCAATGTTAATGTCCAAAGTCCTTCTTCAAGTGGGTTGACTTCACTTGAGAGTAAATAGCTTTGACCGTCTTGGATTTTATTTTTAATAAGTACTGAAGAAAAATCTCGCGCAGTATTTGTATCATCAACGAGAATAGCTGAGCCTTTTAAGGCAATGCTGTCAGGATTGATACGACCAAAGGAATCCGATAGGGTTGCTCTGATGCTTGGAAAACTTTGAGCATACTCAATACTTGAATCAGGTTGAACTTCAGTGAAGACTGGAGTAACAGCATCAGGTGCAACAGGAATTGTACTATAAAGGCTTCCCCATCTCTTTTCATCCTCATCTTTTTCTTTTTTCTTATCTTTCTTTTTGTCCTTTTTATTATCATTTTTATCGGCATCATCTTCGCGGTGAATTTTTGATAAAATGAAACTAATGTCATTGGTATCGTTCGGATTTAATTTTGATAAGATTTTGGACTCGCTCCAAGATTCACCAAAGGCGAGTTCCATCATGTTTTTCTGTACAATTTTTTGGCCGTTAAAGCTAATTGAATAATTGTAGTTGTTTTGTCCGTCGTGCTCTTTTTCTTCGCCTTCTTCTCGCTCTTCTTTTTCAATCGATGGAAATTTAAAGTCGAGATGTGAAAGGTTCGTAACTGTTGCATCAAGCACAACTGATTCGCCTTCAATCGCTGATCCATGAGTGAGCTTCATGGCCATTTTCTGACCTGAAAAATTGGAAGCATAATAAAAGGGTGCTGCAAGATTATTATCAACTTGAAGAGGAAGTGAAATCTCAGCGAGAACATCGGGTGAAGACTCAAGGGCCAGATCGATGCGATGATTGACGTCTGTTAATAGGGCGATCATCTTATCGATGTAAGCTATGTATTTCTCTTTATTCTGCCGATCTATAAATTTCGCTCTGAGTTTGGCCAGCTCTAAGATTCTTTTTTCAAACTTTGCCTGAGTTTTTAAAAGTGATTCCGCTGAAGATTTTACCGAACCAATAATGAAGGAGAACTGATTGAGATCGCTCGCTTTTAACTCTTCTGTTTGGTAAATGACTTTCCAAGATTTTTTATCTTTTGATTTTGTGACTTGAATTTGACTTGTGACATCATGGAGCTTGTCAGGAAAATAGGCATGAAATTCGAGTTTAGTATCAGGAACTTTTTGACAGCGCTCTTTCTTGTTCTCTTCGCCCCATTTTACAACACAAAGATCGAGTTCAAAGGTTTTCTTATCACCTGAAGCGAGCGGCACGAGGCTATTTGGATTATCTTTTGGAGTAATCCAAAATCCCTTCTTATGATTAGGGAAATTAAAACCACCATCGGCCCAAAGAGTTGTAGAGAAACAAAGAAGTAAGAGGACTCGGCAAACGTTCCGCATAGTTAATCCTTGAAGTTTCATTTTATGGTTGAACCAAAGCTAGGAGTTCTTGTTTTTGTTGTTCAGTGATAGTGCCGCTACTAAAGAGCTCTTCGATCTCTTGAGCAGATAACTGGTAGGCTCCTTGAGAGCCTTGTGCTTGATTAAGCGCTGAGACGACTTCGGATTGCTCACTAATAATGGCACCACTTGAGGTTTTAATCCCGTCACTGGGAGTGCCTCCATTTTTTGAGCAAGAAATAAGTAAGCTGGATAATAGAAAAAATGCTAGCAAACTTTTTGTTTTCATAAACGAAGCCTCATCAATAATTGTCAAAAACATTCGGTTATTATTCGACAAGAATGCTCGGCCGCTGCAGTAAATTTTCATTAACCTTATGACATGCAAATCAAATCAATGAGTTGGCAATACAAAATTTTCCAAACACCTGAAAGCTTCTACTTTGTGTTTTGTAAACGCTGATTTCGATAACATAGGATGTCTAGAATATGTATCAAAAGCTAATTATTAAGCATTTAGAAAATTTTAAGAAATTCTGTAAAATCGCCCACTCTGTTTGTCAGTGAGTGAAAGACCAATAGTCGCGAGCTTTTTTTGAAGACTTAGAGAATGTTGATTGAAACTTCTCGTTTGAAGCTCCATCAATTGCCTGAGCTGATCCTTTGAAACTTCATGATGGTGAAGGATAAGTTCAAGCATTCTGCACTCTTTTTCCGTTAGGCCTATTTGTTTGCTTACCCGATGGATAGTCAACTCAGGGGACAAGCATTGAAGCTTGTCTATATGGCGCTCAAGTACTTTTAAAAAGAGCTTCTTGTTCATGTCGATAATTTTGCCCCATCCTGTGTGGTTAAGTTTCTTAACTTCATCTGAAGTAAAATTCTTGGCGATAACAAAAGATTGTTCTTTTTCAATTCTTAAAATGTCCATTGCGGCCATTTCTCGATAGGAGATTCCAAGAAAAATATTCAGACAATTCGGTTTAAGAATGAGTAATTTGGGAAGCTTCTGGAAATTTATCTCCGTATATTTTTTAGAGATGAGTTTATGTGAATACCAATATTTTTTGGCCTCGAACTGATCAGAGCAGATGATCGCAATTTTTTGCATTGTTCCCTCATTGCAAAAAGTGATTCAATAACTCTCATCGGATTGTTTTTTCAAGAGGATAGTAAAGATTAATTAACCATCGTTGCCAATCGCATCGACGGGACAACCAGCGAGGGCCTCTTTACAGTTTTCTATTTCGTGGGGAGTTTGCGGTTGTTTGATGACATAAGCATGCCCCTCATCTTTATTCATAGCAAAGAATTGAGGGGCTTCGATTACACAGGCATCGCAGGCGATACATTGCTCATCGACATAAAAGGCACCGGAAACATTTTGTTTCCATTTGACCGTTTTATCTGCCATTTCAGATTACTTTAAAAAGTCGGCGTAAATCTTGACCTGAGATTGCTCTTCCATATTTTTTAAAATATTTTGAACAAGCTTACGACTTAAGGCCATGGATAAACCATTTCTTTCTTTTTCGATATCTTCTTGTGATTTCTTCTTTTCCATCGCAGCAGGAGCTGTCGCTACCACAGTTACTGTGCTGACGTTGTCAAAAGCATAAGTCTCTTTTTGTGATAAACCTTTTTCGAAGATTTGTTTGAGCTCGTTGGTTTGAAGAAAGATTGAACCAACTGTTCCATCGTAGCGATTGATTTCAGAATCTTTTTCATAAGTGAGATCGAATTGCTTCTTCATGCGATCAAGAGCACCCCAATTCTTGCTGCTAAGAGCTTGCTTGAGATCTTCTGTTGTCTTTGTGGCAAGAGCTTTAAGTTCATCGTTTTTAGTTTTGCGAATCATTTCTTTCGCTAGATCAAGGTTGTGATCTTCGTACTTCGCTTCTTTGGCGGCTTTATGATCTTCAACGAGGATGATGTGATAGCCGAAGTCTGTTTTAATGGGCTTAGAGATTGTTCCTGACTTCATACTGAAGGCGGTTTTTTCAAACTCAGGAACCATACGACCTTTAGCGAACCAGCCTAAATCTCCACCGTTATCTTTGCCAGATGGATCTTCAGTATATTTCTTTGCCATATCTTTAAAATTATTAAGCGTTACCTTTTTTGCAAGGTCGTTAATTTTCTTTTCGATTTCTTTTCCATTCTTTTCGTCAGCTTTTAACAAAATATGACGAGCTTTAACTTCTTCTTGTTGATCGAGTTGTGACTTTCTATCAGCAAAGAGAGATTTGATTCGCTCTTGGTTTTCAGCAACAGCTAGATAGTCGTTGGCTTCTTTGTTTGAAATAGGGATGAGCTTTCGAAGTGATTCTTTTGGAAATTGAGAAATCTGCGCCATCATTTTCTCTTTTTTGAACTTCTCAATGTCGTTTAAGTAGTTTTGAGAAAGAGGAACATTTGAAAGGATCGTCTGAACACCCTCGGCTTTTACTTGGTCTTTCAATTGCATTTCGAAATCTTGAGGAGATAAGCGGTTCGCATTCAAAACGGCCTTGTAGCGATTAATATCAAATTGATTATTAGTTAAGAAATAAGGCATTTTCTTAATTTCTTCTTTCACTTTTTCTGGTGGCACTGGAATATGGGCTTCATCGGCCAAAATAAGCATTAATTTTTGCTGAACGATATTCTTGAGGGCATTGGTTTTAATTCCCATATTCTCAATTTGTTGAGTTGAAAGGGCCTGTCCACCAAAAATTGAGCGGTAAAACTCTAGCTGGCGATCATATTCTCTTTGGTATTCGGCAATCTTGATAGACTCAGAACCAACCTTGGCCACAGTATCAGGAGTTCCTCTCATTGATTCATAACCCGTGAACATAAATGACACGACAATGAGTCCAATTAAGAAAGTAATGAAAAAATTAGAAGTTTTCTTTTGAAATGTTCCGCTCATGTTAAGTTTTCCCTTTATTCAACAATAGAGATAGATGACAATGAATTTAGAATAACTGATTATGTTAGAAGACGCTTTTTAAGTAAAGCCAAGATAGAACGTTGTGGGAGGAGAATTGAACATCGTTTCGGATAAGCCCATACGCAGCAAAATTATTATCAACACGGTTGTGATTCTTTTGAGTCTGTTCAGCTACACTCGTCGTGATGACGTGTTGCAGCAAACCTCTGCTTTCGATAATTTATTAGTCGATACTTTTGCACCTCTGCAAAAGGGCATGTCATTCATCCAGACCTCGATTCAGGATGTGCTAGGTCATTACATCGCCAATGTTGGAGCGAGTAAAAATAATGTCGTTTTGAAAAAACAAGTAGAAGAGTATAAGAGTCAACTTTTTTCCATGGATGAGCTCAACCGCGAAAACGAAAGGTTGAAAGAATTACTCAAGTTTAGCAGCGATTTGACTCTCAACCGCGTTCTCGCCCAAGTGATTGCCTGGGATGCTTCATCTGATCTCAAAGTTTTGAGAATTAATAAAGGATTAAAGCAAGGACTGAGACTGCAGGACCCTGTGATTACGGCCCAAGGTCTGGTTGGCTATATTTATCGCATTACCGGTCACTTCGCCGATGTTCTGACTATTCTTGATCCTAATAACAGAGTTGATATTTTAGTCGAGAGAACTCGTTCTAACGGAGTGCTTGAAGGTTATAGTTCATCCAGTGCAATTTTAAAATATATCTCGAGAACTGAGCCGGTTATCTTAGGCGACATTTTAATGACCTCGGGTCTAGGAAATGTTTATCCCAAAGGCATTCGCGTGGGAACCATCTCGCGCATTGAAAGAGAGAGTTATGGTATAACTCAATATATCGAGGTGACTCCTTCCGTTGATTTTGGAAAACTGGAAGAAGTTGTCGTGCTTACCGGCCAATTCAATTCTCAAAAACTAAAAGAAATTGATGCCCTCGAAAACCAGGATGATCATAGCAAATGAGAAGTGAACTTAAAGATTTAGCCTTACCCGTTATAAAGACACTGATTATTTTAATCGTGCTCGAAGTGTTTTCAACTTCCATTTTACCAGTGCTCGGTTTGGTCAAATATCGAATTCCATTTAATATCATGATCGTGCTCTATCTCGGTTTTAAACTTAATGTCAGCTATCTCGCCGTGCTCATTTTATTTTATCAATATGTTCACTCACTTTTTTCGACGGAAGGTTGGGAAATGGGAACTTTGGTAGGAATTATTATTTCAATCGTTATTTCTTACCTGCGCGACCTGATTCACTTTAGATCCAGTGCTGTCACCATTTTTGTAACACAGCTCTTTCAAGTTTTATGGTTCTTTCTCATTTCGGGATTAATCTATATGAAAACCGATCAATGGACATATGTTCTTGAAAAGTTTTGGCGCTTTGTTCCTGAAAGTTTATTCATTTCTTTTGTCGCTCCCTTTTTCTTCTTTATTCTTGATCGCGTTTGGAATGTTAAAGAAGATGGAATTCTGGGAGAAAGATAGGAATGTTCAATGAGGAAGAGCTCGTCCGAATTCACAAAACTCGCGCCGATCTCACTGGAAATATCGTTCTTGTCTGTTTTTTGCTGATCCTCTCTCGTCTTTGGTATTTGCAGATTTATAAAGGCAAGACCTTTTATATTTATTCTCTCGAGAATCGTTTGCGCAAAGATAATATTCAAGCACCAAGAGGTATGATTTTTAGTCGTGATAATCAAATTCTGGTGCAAAATATTCCTCGCTTTGATGCCATTATTACTCCTCAGTATTTAAAAAATAAAAAAGAAACTATTGCTAAGCTTTCTTCTATTTTAGATATGACGAGTGATCAAATATTAAAGACACTGCAAAAAAACCAAGGGCAAGCCAGTTATATTCCCGTAGTAATCAAGAAAAATATTACGGATAAAGAGTTGGCCATTATTGAAACGGAAAACTCTAAAATGCCTGGAGTCAGTGTCACGACTTTCATTTCGCGCGAATATGCAGAGAAAGAAATTGGCAGTCATTTGCTTGGTTATATTTCTGAAATTTCCCCCTCTCAACTACCGAAATATCGAAAGCGCGACAATATTAATTACAAGCTCGGTGACTTTATTGGACAAGCGGGAATTGAGGAACAACATGATCTCACTCTTCGTGGCGATGATGGCTACGAGTTTGTGGAAGTTGATGCGCGCGGAAGACTGAAGAAACATTTTAGAAATGAAAATCTGTTTGGGGAAATTGAAAACAAAATAGCTCGTCCTGGAAATAATATGCGGTTGACGATCGATCGCGATTTACAAGAAAGCGGTTACAAGTCACTCGAAGGTAAAGTCGGAAGTGCGGTTGCTCTCGACGTAAATACGGGAGAGATCTTGGCCATGGTTTCGCGACCAGCTTTTGATCCTTCACAATTTAGTCGAGGCTTAACTCCTGAGTACTGGTCGAGCTTAATTAATGATGATAAAAATCCGCTTCGCGACCGCACAATTCAAGAACATTATTCTCCTGGTTCAGTTTTTAAAACAATTACGGCCATCGCTGCCCTTGAAGAAGGAATTGTCGATGAAAACACAGAAGTCATTTGTAATGGTTCGTTTCGATTAGGTAGACGTGTTTTTCACTGCTGGAAAAAGAATGGCCATGGAAAAGTAAATCTCTCTAAATCCATTTCTGAATCCTGTGACGTTTACTATTACAAGATAGGTACTCAAATCGATATTGATGTTTTGGCAAAATATGCTTCTTCATTAGGTTTAGGAAAGAAATCGGGTGTTGCTCTCCCTCGAGAAACAACGGGGTTAATTCCAACCAAAGATTGGAAGAAGAAGCGCAACGGACAAGAATGGCATAAAGGGGAAACTCTATCGTGCGTGATTGGACAATCTTTTGTGTTAACCACTCCTATTCAGCTGGCCCAAGCGTATGCGACCATCGCCAATGGCGGAAAATTACTAAGACCCTATTTAGTGAAAGAAGTCTTTTCCAGCACAGGTGAATTAATCGACAAAGGTGAAATCGTTGAAGAGGATCACATAAAGTTTAAACCGCGGACGATGGAATTGGTTAAGAAAGGCTTGAGGGATGTTGTGAACTCGCCTTCTGGAACAGCGTGGTGGCATAAAGGACGCGGAATCAAGATGGCCGGAAAAACCGGAACATCACAAGTGATGAGTTTTTCGGCTGATAAGATTTATCAAAAATGTGAAGAAAAAGAATATAAGCATCGCCATCATGGTGTCTTCGCTGCTTATGCACCCTATGACGATCCTAAAATTGCAGTGGCCATTGTGGTTGAGCACGGATGCCATGGTTCTTCTGCGGCTGCTCCTGTGGCCGAAAGTATTATAACCACTTATATGAAAAAATATTATCCAGACATTTATGAAAAGAATATTCAACAAGAAAAGAATATTCGAATCGTAATACCTAAAAAGCCCATTGTTGAAGAAGAGGATACACCCGTTCTTCCTGTGGACTTAGAAGACAAACCGGAAGGGGAGTAATGAATGAACCGATCCGATCTTTTTGATGCGATTAAAAAATACGACTTTAGCTTTTTTGGAATATCAACGGCCATTTTTCTTATTGGTATTCTTAATCTTTACTCGGCAACCCATGCAACAACAGAAAGTAGTATCTATACGACCCAGCTCATGTGGTATTTGTTTTCATTAGTCGTAGGATTCATAGTGAGCTTGATTCAACCTAAAAACTTTTTTCGTTATGCCTATTTTGCCTATCTCACTTGTGTCGTTCTTTTGGCATTAGTTCTGGTTGTTGGTCAGAAAGGAATGGGAGCGCAACGCTGGATTCTTTTAGGACCTTTTCGATTACAGCCTTCTGAGCTGACAAAGATAGGTGCTGTCTTGGCGCTTTCTCGTTGGTTCTCTTTGCATGAGCCGGATAAAGAGATGAATCTCAAAGATTTAATTTTGCCTTTTATCATTGCCTTCATTCCTACGCTTTTAATCGTGGTTGAACCGGATCTTGGAACCGGACTTCTGGTTATTTTAATTTTCTTAGTGATGGCCTTTTATCGAAGACTCAATCTTAAAACGATTACCGTCATTGTCATTTTTGGAATCATCAGCGGTGGATTGATGTATCAATTTGGCCTTAAAGATTATCAAAAGAAACGCGTGATGACCTTTATTGATCCCAGTGCCGATGCCAAGGGCTCTGGCTATAATGCCATTCAATCAAAAATTGCCATTGGTTCCGGTCAATTTTTGGGCAAGGGGTTTAAAAAATCAACTCAAGCTTCATTAAACTATCTTCCTGAAAACCATACAGACTTTGCTTTCTCGGTTTTCAATGAAGAGCATGGATTTATCGGAGCACTCTTTCTGATCAGTCTCTATGTCATTTTATTCTGGCGTTATCTGTGGCTGTCTCAGTCCGTTTCCAAAATATTCGACTCCATTGCCGCCGTCGGTCTGATGGCGATATTCTTCTGGCATACTTTTGTAAATATGGGGATGGTGATGGGGCTGATGCCTGTCGTGGGGCTACCTCTTCCTTTCGTATCCTATGGGGGATCAGCCTTGCTGACATTCGGTATCTGCAACGGAATCGCGACATCGATGTCCAACTCGCGCAATCTTTTTTAATTCGGCATCAGTCTTGCTTTATATTCTGAAAAGGTCCTAAAAGAGGGGAATTTCATGGATATATTGTTTCGTTATTTGTCACTTGTCGTAAAAGTAGTCACTTCTGTTCTTCTTTGGGCAGGACTTATGGTTTCAGTGGCAAAGGCCGGTGATCGTTCATCAACTTTAAGCCATGTCTCTGATTCTCTCTGGACAATGGGGGTCGATAAACCCAATGTCGATCGCGCCATGAGTGACGAAGAAAGCGAAGAAGACTCCTCACTTGAAGCCAAAAAAGAGCTGCCAGAAGAGTTGGTTCGCGCTCTTAAACATCTGTAATTTCAAGATATTAGTACTAATTGCGAATTGTCCTGATATGGGATAGTCTTATTAGCATACTATGAAACGAATTTCCCAAATTGGCAGCCTCCTCAAAAGAATCTATCGCATCTATAGCGGTGAACTTCTTTTAATCCTTCAGAACAAAGGCTTCACTGATTTGCGCCCAAGCTTTCTTGAAGTGCTATTAGCGATTTGTGAAAAGGATGGGCCTTCTATCAAAGAAATTGGTCTTGCCTGCGGACTTAAAAAACAAACGATGACCAGCCATCTGAACGAACTTGAAAATCGGGGCTATATTTCAAGAACGATTAATCCCTATGATAAGCGCGAGCAAAATATTCACCTTACGGAATATGGGCAGCGTTTTAAATTTGCCTTGAATGAATCGATCAATCAATTAGAGCAAGAGTATTCGATGTTATTGGGAGAAGTCGAATTGGAAAGATTTGAACATTTGTTAACGAGTGTTCACACCAAAATGACAGCTAGTCAAAAAAATGAATTGCCACTAGAGCACTAAGGAATTGCGGGAAGTTCTTTTTTCTTAAGCCCCGGCCAGAACATATAGCCACCCGAAATATTATTCACGTTAAAATAACCTTTTTGAACCAAGATTTCACAGGCGCGAATTGAGCGTAGACCTTTCTCTGAAATAACCAATAAAGAAGCTGTATGGCTTGAGATTTCATGGCAACGATCTTTGAGTTCCTCTAGCGGGATATGAATAGCTCCTTCGAGCGGTTGCGAAGGAACATAATCTTTTTCAGTTACATCGAGAAGAATAAAATCGATATTAGGATTCTCAAAAATCTCAAAAGCTCTTTGTGGAGTAAGATCGTTGTATGGCTTTCCGTATAAGATCATAGCATCATCAATTTCTTGGCCATTTTTTACACGAATGAGATGGTTTCTTTGGAGGCTAATAGAAAAATCAATTTTTTCTTCAATGCGATTAATATTCTTCTCAATATTCGTAAGACGATTATTGATCATATCAAGCATTTGAAAAAAACGTAGTTCCATAGATATCCCCTCTGTAAATTATCTCTTTTGTCGGTTGAGATTAAAAGACAGGGTAAAAAGTACCAAAGTTAATTTGTCCGGTAGTCACAGTGGTTAGGAAACAACAGGTAAAGAAAGTTAATCCCTCATATATACCGTAGCTATATTCAATTCTGGTCGTGTCATAATATTTTTCTTCAGCGTTGACCTTGTCGATGTCATCTTGCAATTTAAAGATCCATTTAAGCCCGTAGATAAAAATGGGAATGATGATAATCGACAGTAGGATTTTAAGAACGACAAGAATGATGTATTCCTTGAGATTGAAAACTTCGTTCGAAATTCCTGAGACGATAATAATAGTGCAGCCCCAGAAAAAGCCGAGATAGGAAAAAGCACCGGCAGTGTTCTTTTGCACGAGAGAGGCGTTCAAGTTTATTTTTGAAAGTATCTTAAAGCTTTTTGTCGCAAATCCCATCATCACCATAACAAAGAGCCAAAGGAAAAACATAAAAAGCTGAGAATCCTGACTGATACTTAAAATCGATTTCATGAGATAGGCCATGGCCAGAGCATGAGTAAAACAGACGAGTGAATAGCTCATATTTTTTTTCTTTATAATTTCATCGTTATACTCAAAATCAAAAAGAACGATTCCCTCGATAATATAAACCGAGAGGAGATAAAAAACACAAGCCAGTATGGCCTTGAGAAAGAAATCAAACATGGCAAAGAAGAAGCCATCACTTAAGTGAAAATAAAATTCAGAGAAGATAATCCCAATTCCTAAGATTCGTGAAAAGAGATGGAGAGTATCCGCGGGATTCTTCGAAGGATAAAAACGCTTAAACAATTGTTGCCGAGATGTGGGATAAAATATCGTGTGCGCATATTTATAAACCAACAACATGAGGCACATAAAAAGAGTAAAGATAATTCTCAGAATAAGCTTATCAAGTAATTCGTTCATGAATTTCCTCTGCCAATCTTGAATTGATTGGGAAGCAGCCAGTATTTTTTAATGAAGTCTTTAAATCTTTTGGTCGAAAGATCATCACTATTTTTTGCTCTGTCTGGAAGGAGGTTTTCCTTCGTGACACTGCCATTTGTTCCAAATTCTTCATTGAGACCGTAAAAGATAGTTCCGTTATTGAGATAAATTTTGAGTTTTTCGTAGAATTCAAAATCTGGTCTAAAGTTACCCCAATAAAATTCTTGATAAAGTCTTCTATATGCTTTGTGAAACTGCCAGACTTTGCGACCTGAATCTTCATAGACCCAAGAACCGTAGGCAGGGTCACCAATGTACTGCGCGCCAGGAGGCAAGGGAAGAGTGCTGTATTCGGCATTGTCTTCTTTTCTTCTAAAGATCGTCATCCCAATATGGCTTATATTTTTTTCCCAGAACTGAGCGCTAGTTCTCACAACTACATCTTCTGAATAGGATTCAAAAGGGTTGATAATTTTAAGCTTTAAATAATAGGTCTTGATCAAAAATCCTGCCTGAATGGTGTCTGTTATAAGAACGGTGATCGGTGCACCTTTAAAATAGCCGGACAAAACCTGTTCATTTTGAATGTAATCTGCTTTTTGTTCAGAAGGAGCAAAACTCTTAGATAGCCCCAAATAGAGCATGATGAGCAGAATGTATAAAGAAAAGCGATTCATTGAAAATATTATCGCAAATCCCTAGGCACCTAACAAGAGCATTAACGCTGAATAAGAGAGAGGAGATGCTTTCTCTGAGCTTCGCTAAGTGATTCGAGATCGCAATGAAGTCTATTGACTTCATGGGACTTGGAAAACTTGGAAAAGAGGTCGGTAGCATCCGTAATATCGGTAAAAACGGGAGTTGGAGAGTCAAAGAGCTTCCGAACAACTTTCATCGGGAATTTCTCTTTGCTTTCTTCTTCAAGATAATACTTCGATAATCGCCCTCTTGAAGACCCTTTAATATATTCAATTTTTTCAGCTTCAAAATATTTTTGAATCTGATCGAGTTTTTTATGTTGGTCTTCATTGAACGACTCAAACACTTTTTTAGGGATTTTGTTTTTAACGATCGCTTGAGCGTAAGGATTCTTACTCATGCGCATGATTTTCATAAGGTAATGATCATCATGCTCAATATATTTTTCAATATCTGCTGGGATTTTATACTCTTCAGGTGAAGTTTTAAAATATTTATAGAGAAGCTGTTCCAGACAAACTGAACGGTAATGAAAGTAAACCATCACAAACATGTGGTAACGAGATAATAAAAAATCGTCAAAAGTGACAACCGCTCTTTCTGTGATTCCAAGATATGCATGATTATCGACAATACAAACTTCAAGATTGTCGATCATCCAATCCAGGTCATAGCCACCATAACTGACACCGCAGAAATAGCTATCTCTTAAAAGATAATCCATGCGATCGCAGTCGAGCTCAGAGGAAACGAGTTGATTGAGAATTGGGAAATAATTAATTCCTTCGACAGTGAAATAAGACTTATCTTGCGTTTTTCCAACAATAAGATCGGCAATGTGTCGACGATCAACTCCAAATTTTGATTCTACACCGGCAAAAGATTCAGCGAACGAGCTATCTGCGATAGACTTAATCGTATAATCTTCATGGGTTGCTTGGCGATCTTTCTTGATATCTTTCTCGGCCCTGAATTGAGCTGGGATTTGAAGCTCACTCACCATCGGCATAACTGATTCAGTAGAATGGCTCAAAGGAGCATGCCCAACGTCGTGGAGAAGGCAAGCTAACTTAAAAGTTTCTTTTAATCTTAGAAGATCTTGATTCTGAACTTTATTTTTAAAAAGTTTATTGAAGGCCCTTTCTCCAACTGACATTACGCCGATGGAGTGAATAAAGCGAGAGTGGGTTGCCCCTGGAAAAACATACTCAGAAAAACCAAGCTGCTTGATATTTCTTAGGCGTTGAAAAAAGTCATCTTTAATGATGTTCTCTTCTTCTTCTAAAATATGAATTGAACCGTGAACCGGATCTCTGATTTCCACTTGAGTCCTTTATTTTAATTTTTAGTCTTAAGATTTTGCTTATTATCCCTTAACCATTTTACGATGTCTCGCGATTCAAACATCGGTTTTCCATCAATGTAGAGGCAAGGGACTGTTCTTCTGCCAGTGTCTCGAACTAGTCGGTTGAGATCTTCTCTATTGGCCAAAATATCTTTTAATTCAACTTGAAGATTTAGCTCTTTAACAACTTCTAGAACAATTTGGCAAAAAGGGCATGAGTAATAGTAGTAAAGTTCTAACAATGGAGCTGACATTAGTCATCGGAGCCTGAATCTAAGCCGCGAGCATAGAGTTCGTCTTCATCAGATAAATCAGCTTCGTCTTCTTCATCTGGCTTATCAAAAGCATCACTGTATCCCCAGCCAAAACCATAGTCGCCCTCTTTTTCTTCTAGGGCCATAACTTCTTCTTCCTCTTCTTCTTCTTTTTCTTTCGCAGGAAGTGGTTCTGTTTCATACTCATCTTCGTCTTCAAACTCGTCCATCATACCCGGAGTCGTAAGTTCTCCGTCTTCGCCTTCGAGTTCTTCTTCACCTGCCACAACATCAATAACTTCATCTTCATCCAGTGATTCTTGATAAGTTTCAATTATTTTAGCGTCGAGTTGGTTTTTATGAGTTTTTCTATAGAGACGAATAGCCTCCTCACGAGAAAGCTTTTTGTCTTTCTTGTCTTGAGCTTTTTCGGCAGCCGTTTTCTTTGTTGCTGTTTTAGCAGCAACAACTTTCTTGGCCACTGGAGCTTTTTTAGGTGCTACTTTTTTTGTGACTTTTTTAGCAGGTGCTTTTTTCTTAGGAGCTGCTTTTTTAGCAACAACTTTCTTGGCCATTTTCTTGGCCGGTGCTTTTTTCTTTGGAGCAGCTTTTTTTGTCGCCTTTGGCTTCGATGCTGCTTTTTTTGCAACTTTTTTCTTGGCCACTTTCTTGGCCGCTTTTTTCGAAGTCGTCTTCTTGCTCACAATATACCCCCAGGCTTTATCTAACAAAGTTTTCATCTTTTTTACTCCCCATAGATTTTGTCGTCAATCAGGACTAAAAATCAATAGAGCTATATTCGGTCAAATCGTCCGGTAACAGTTTATTTTCAATATTCAATCCAGTTACGTCAGGTACTGTGGACTGATCATTTTCATGTAATAACCCTAAAGTCATGATTCCACTTCCCGTTACGGGTCTTATCAAAAAATCATTAACGGGAACAAATTTAGTAGAGTAAACATTACGCCTTGCAATACCTAAATCGACTCCAGATGGAGTGATCATCGTTCCGTTTGGTTCTGCACCTTGTCGCCTGCCGGGGCTATAGGCAGACATCAAAATATTGGGATCAAAAGGAGGTGTTTCTCCTTGGTTTAATCTCAAAAAGGAAGTCGTATAATAATTTTGGTATTCACCATTGGCACTTCTTTGTTCGTCTAAATAGGACTCCATATATTCTTTGATGGGTTTAATGCCACACTGTTCACCAACACCTTTAAAAAATTGATTAAACTGTTGGGCAAGACTGAGCTTTTGACATTGAGGATCGGTTGGTGCGCCGACTACATCAAGCGGTTCATTATAAATAGTTTTGGCCGCTTCGACGTAAGCATCTGGACTTTTAGCGCCAGCGGAATCAGCGATCATGGCGTCAGCTACGGCCTTCAATGAATCATTAAAAGTGGTGATCGCTGTTTCGTTATAGGTGAGATACTGAGTTACTTCGTTTTTAATCCCTTGGATTTCTCTATTGTGTGGGAAAAAAGTCCCAAACAGGGGAGCATAAATCATGTATTTGACTTCATTTGCTCTTGAAGATTGATTGATAAAGCTTGGGTTAGTATCAAAAGGATTATTACCAGCGGTGTTGGCATCTGCAAAACTGGGAATAAGATAATTGAGCGAATCATACTTGGTGGGAGCACGTGCTCTTTTTATCGAATCTTCCACTTGATCAGCTGACATCACGGCGTTATTCGTCCCCGATCCACTGTTTGCTTGGAGATTCCAAAACTGTTCGAATTGAATGCGATTAAAAAGTCCACGGTCTTCTTGATTTTGTTCGTAAGCCTCAGTCCAAGTATTGGCCTCTTTAAGAATTTCAACCGAACCTAATTTGTTGACTTCAAGATTGAGCTCAGTGCCATTTAAAAAATCATAATAAATATTAGGTACCGCAAATTTTGGTTTGTTAGATGATGTAGGTGAACCGCCAACCGCTTCAGAATCAGTTCTCACCCAAAATTCTTCTTCAATTGGAATAGGCAATCCAGGTTTAAAACCAGAAGTTAAATTGGGCTGTAAGCCAGAGAGATAAGAAGAAGAGAGAAGGTAATTCCCTTGGTTCCTCGGTTTAATCATGGTGGGATTTCGAGTCGGTTCATGTGCAAAAATCCGAGGGCCAATTCTTCCGCCAAATGGTTTTGCACCAGCATAGGCGGTTAACTCGATTCCGGTTTGATCTTTGAACGGAAACATGAGTCCCACAAATTTTGCTTTTCCTTTAACTGCATAATAAGTCATGACGTTTGGATTTTTAGTGAAGCCCATCAGGTAGGCAGGAATAGGAAGCGCTGTTTTAATAATGCCGCAATCGGCTTCGGACTTCGTCGCAGAGTTTTTAAAATCTGTCGTTTGCGAGAGAAACATGGAATAGAAATTAACTAGGTTGACGGGATAAGCGATCAAATCGAGATAGCGTTTATTAAAAAAGGAATCGCTGTCAGCATCAGTCGGAAGGAGGAAGCCACTCAAAGAATTTGGTTGGACTTGAAAATCAGAAGGGGAGAGTTCGTAGAGAGTAAATGAACAGGCCATATTGCTTTGAGCACCTTGAGCTCCATTACAATCTTGTTCATAGGCCCTTCCACCCAAATTTCTAAACCCCGAATAGAAAGCTTTTGAAACTCTTTCGACTTGAGGGCCAAATTGGTATCGATTTAGCAGGTCGATTACGGCATTCGGACATCCAACTGAAGGATCGGCGCAAATTCCATTCTTAACTGGAGGAAAGTTGACGATCGATTCTAAATTTCTCATTCGTATGCCAAGCTCAAAAGCCTGAGGCCAAGCACCTGGTCGAGAGGCACCGATTTGGGGAATGTCGGGAAAGAGATCACCTTTTCCATCTCCAAAGGCCCACATCATGGCCGTTCCGAAATTGAGATTGGTACGAGTTGAACAGTCATTCGCTTTTGTTTTTACGATGGCATTTAAAAATGATTCGTTCTCTTCAGAGATCCCAGAAATTCCTAAAGTTTCAAAACGAGGAAGACCAGGTACTGAAGCGATACCACAAATATTGTGAGGAGAACCAAAGTGAATACAAATGGAAGGGACATTATATTTATCAAAGACACTTGAATCAAAATAGGCACCGTCTGAAGCCTTGTAAAAAGTGTCGAGACGGAAATTCATTTTAGTTGCGCCACCAGAGAATTGAGCATCAAATTTTTGAGTCAGACCTTTTTGTCCAAGAACATAATACTTAAACATCCACTCTTTGTAGGTATTGCGAATTTCCCAATTGAGATAAGAAATATTCGAGAGCTGACGAGCTTGGACTGAAGCACCAGCGTAGGCTGAAGCATCCACTGCATTTTGCAAATTGATTTTGGCCTTAACGAAGAGTCCGACGTTCACGATAAAAGCCACGAAGGTTAAAATGAGCACCATCGAAAGCCCCAAAAAAATGGTGATTTGGCCGCCCTGATTTTGAATGATTTTCGTTCGAATTTTCTTCATGAATGAGTCAACAATTGGTCCCGATTTTGAGTGTCTTAATGCTACTGGTGCCATTTCTAAGCGTCAAACAATGAACTTAAATAACTGAGAACAGGGCTACGACATTTGGTATCAGATTTGTATGTATGACACTAACTGTCATGGGTCGGCCAGGCCGTGACAGGCGGAACGTAGCTTGATTCTGGCAGCCCTTCCAACTGAGCAAATTCACCGGCCGTAAGGCATTCAAGAGGTTAAGCTCATCTTCCTCCAGAGCTCGCGGGGGCTCTGGAGGCCTTTTTGCCTCTGGACGGGCAATCTTTCCCGTCTTAATTGTGACCGTAAAATAAGGCATAATAGATTAGAGACAGGAGGTCTCTCATCAATGAAAAACCTACAGAATAAATTGCGGCCACTTGAAACTCGGCCTTATCGCTATAAGAAACCAGCGACCGAATTTTTCTGTCCTTTGTGTCGTAGCCCGAGAGCTTTTGCCTCTAAACCACGACTAACAAAACGCCATTATCTTCAAATGTCGATCATTACAGTTGTCATTGCGGCGATGCTTTATCCTTTTATGAAATATGAAGGACTCTTTTGTATCTTTATCGTTTGGGCAGCTTTCGAGGCCGGTGTTCGCACTAATTTTCGCAAGGAGATACCCTGTCCGTATTGTGGATTTGATGCGTCGTGGTATAAGCGTGACGTAAAAGTAGCTCGTCGTTTGGTCAAAGAATTTTGGGAATTAAAGAATTCACCAGAACAAACTGATCAAAATGAGTTGCGTTAAGCGTTCAATATTTCACTTAAGATTTTTTAAATTCACCTCTTTTTAGTCATTTAAATCGATCCCCAAAATTAACCGTTTGCCTCTGTCGTGTTGGGAATGTTGAGATTTTCTTGCTTTAAAAAAAGAGGAGGACGATATATGGTGATTTAACACGAGACAGACAAATTCGTACCATCTACACACATGCACGTTCTGGAGGATTTTAATGAGCGTTAATAAAGTTATTATTGTCGGAAGACTAGGACAAGATCCTGAACTTAAGTACACACCATCTGGTTCAGCAGTATGTAACTTCTCAGTTGCAACTTCTGAAACTTGGGCCGATAAAAGCGGTCAAAAGCAAGAGCGCACTGAATGGCACAGAGTTGTTGTTTGGGGCAAGCTTGGTGAACTTTGTAATCAATACTTGGCAAAAGGTCGTCAAGCTTATGTTGAAGGAAGCCTTCGTACACGTTCTTGGGAAGACAAGAGTGGACAGAAGAAATTCACAACAGAAATCATGGCAAGTTCAGTTCAGTTCTTAGGAGCTGGAGCTGCACCTGGCGCACAACGTGATGCTGGTGGACCAACACAACAAAATAATGATGAAAGTATGTATGACAAGAATTATGAGGTCACTACGGATCAAAGCTTCACAGCTGATGATATCCCGTTTTAGGTCTCATGATACATTAATGGGTTTATAAATTCACACTTAAGACCCATTGACGTTCTCCGAGGGCCCGCATTTAGCCATGCGGGCCTTCTTTTTTTTAGCCAATGATTTCAACTTTTTTTTCTCTTAGTTCTTTTTCTAAAAGCTCAAAACAGCGACCATAACGATACCAAGGAATTCTCGGGTAGAGATGGTGGATCAAATGATAATTCTGACTCATCAGTAGTGGAGTAAGAACTTTGTAATTGATAATTTTCGTGTCGTAATACCTCTCCATCGATCGGTAAGGCTGATGGGGAAGCCAATCAAAAACAATTGCTAAAATCGCTAATGAAAAAAGTGCGGACAGTGGCCACAAAACAAGAGGCGCAACAGTTTTAAAATAAATTGAAATAAAAATGATTAAGGCAATCATCAAAAATTTTCTTAAGAGAGTCGCTGGCAATTCTTCTTTTATACGAGAAGTAGGATTGAAAATAGCGTTGCGATAATAATGAGGCATGATCGTAAATGCAGCCAATAGTATTCTGATAAAATTTGGCTGGGCCACCCAATAGTCAGGATCATTTTGGGGATGATTAGTATTGGAGTGATGACGAAGATGGAGAATTTTAAACATCATAAAAGGGACAAACAAAACCATGCCACTGATTTCTCCCACGATCTGATCAAGCCATTTATGTTTCGAAGAGCCAGCCACGTTGCCATGGGAAGCTTCGTGGAGCGGTGTAAAGATGAAATAGCCGATGAGAATATTAATAATAAAACTTTGAAAGAGTGAAGTGTGGCCATGAAAATAGGCCCAAATGTTCAAAGCATAAAATCCACATAACCCTAAGAAGAGGGAAATCGTCACAGGGGCGAGCGGCTTATCGTGAATCAATTCTTTCATTACTCACCTTGAAATTATTCTTAAGCATCGGTATTTTATCAAATATCTTGAGTAAATACAGGGACTTGTCTAGTTTTTTCGACTTTAATGAAATGCCGGCATTAAACCGATAAGTTACCGATAGGAGTAACAAGAATTAATGGATAAAACCAATCGCGAAAGCTTTTTTTCAATTTCTGATGAGGTCGTTCCAGAAAACGATGCTCTTCGATTTGATATTTATATTAATTCATCAAGCAATGAATCTCGTGATCGTTTCGTTAAAATTACAGCTTCAGGAACTTCGCTTACTCGCAATGAACTGACTGAAATGAAGCAAAAGTATCACCAGCTCTATGTTCCAGAAATTCAACGTGAACTCTATCTAAAGTCTCTAGTGAAATCTGATCAATTCACAGATGTTAAAAAAACAGAAGTCATCAAGGATTCCGCGATTAAACATCTCAATCGCTTGTTTGATAAAGACAAAGAATTTACCAATGAAGTTTTAGGTGAGGCGATTAAGGGCTGCCGCGATTCAGTTGAAAACATGATTGATGTGATTCAAGATTACGATGTTTCTGATGTTCAAAAACTTATTGCGAATTTAAGTTTTCATGACTTTTATACCTATGATCATTCCATTAACGTTGCGATGTATTCTATTGTGACCTATCGATCAATTAAGCCGAAAGCAAGTAAGAAAGAATTACTGGAAGCAGGTCTTGGTGGACTTCTTCACGATCTTGGAAAAATGAAGATTCCAACTCATATCATTAATAACCCGGGCAATTTATCAGACGAAGATTTTGAGCAAATTAAAAAGCATCCTGATTACGGGATGGAGCTTTTAAATGAGCACACATGCTGTCATATCGAAGGGATTGAATTTGATGCCATCAGAAGAGTTGTTCATGAACATCATGAAAACTTTAACGGATCAGGTTATCCGGCTAAAATAGAAGGCGAAGATATTCACCTAATGGCGCGAGTTACTGCCATTGCCGATTTCTTTGATGCTATTACAACCAAACGCTCTTATCACGAGGTTTTGACCACTGAAGATGCTCTCCAAGTTATGCAAAGATCAGTTGGGCGTAAAATCGATCCTAAGATTTTTGAAGTCTTCACGGTTCAAATTAAGGATCTGGTCTTAAAAGGTAAAACGAATCGTGAACTGGCCGATGATTTTGATCCTTGCCAGCCTCACAATGTCCTTCCTTTTAAGCAAGTCAAAGCTGAAGTTAAGCATTCCAATTTCTTAAAGAAAGACAAACAAGAATTTGGGAAAGTGATGACTGATGATGAGAAGAAAAAAAATAAAAAAGTTTCTTAAATATCCAAAGCCGAAATGAGTTGATCCACTTGATCTTGAGTATTGAAGAGGTGAAAACTAATTCGCAAATTGCCTTGGCGAACAGAGATATCGACGTTTCTAAATTTCAATTCCCGCTCTAATGTAATCGAATCCAGATCACGTGCTTTAAGCGCTAAAATATTTCCCATCGCCTCTCTTGGAGTGATGAGATGGTATTTATTCTTAGGATAGTTTTCTAAGAAATAATCTCTCAATTCGGCATTATGTTCAGCGATGTTTTCAAGTCCAATCTCATCGATAAGTTCGAGTCCTGCTTCAAGGCAAGAATTGGCCAGCATATTAGAAGCTTGTCCACGATCATAACAACGGGCCCCCGGAAGAGTTTCCGTCGTATAGTCGAGAAGATTGTAAACAACTCTTGAGTTTGGGCTTAAAATCCAATTGGCGTTTCGATGTTGGATCAATTCAATAGCGCGATCAGAGAAATAAGCGAAGGCGGTTCCGTAAGGGCCCAGCATCCATTTATAAGTTGAACAGGTGAGGACATCGATGGTGGAGAGTTCTTCTTGAGAAATAGGCATGCCACCTAAGGCTTGTGTTGAATCAACCACGAAGAGAATATTTCTTTCGCGACAGAGCTTACCAATACCCAAAATATCGACTTTTTTACCTGTATCGAAAGTCACCCATGAGATATCAAAAATCTTAGTTTCTTTAGGGAGATTTTTTTTCAGCCATTCAACAGAAGGCAAAATTTCATTACCGAGGTTAAGAAGTTGAAATTTACATGGAGTATTCTTCTCTGCAAGCATCCAAGGCAAAACATTAGAAGGGTAGTCCTTATCAACGGCACAAACGATATCTCCTTCTTTAAAAGGGTATCCATTGGCCACAACATTCACCACATCTGAAGATGAAGTTTGGTGAGAGATATTGTCTGGTGAACATCCCAGAATCTTAGCGATCAGGGTTCGCATGCGTTCTGAAATTCCCATCCACGTGTTGTAATCATAAAAAGAGGGATCGAGTTCTTTTTGTAGAGAGCGAGCAACTTTTTGTTTTGCAGAATAAGGAGAGGGACCAAAGTAGGCCGTATTAAAAAATGTCGTCCCTAAATGGTGATACTCTTTTCGAATGAGTTCTCTGAATTCAGGACGCATAATTGGACCTAATTATTTTTTTGCTTCCTCAGCAGGAGCCGCAGGAGCCGTTTCTTTTTGCTCTGTTGGTGCGGCAGTAGGAGCTACAGCATCAGAGTTAAGTGGCATAGAAACAGGAGCTTCAGAATCGAGCATTGATTTAGCACCATGCTGACTTTGAATTCTTGCAAGAAGAATTGAATTTCCAAGGAAGATAACAGACAAGAAAACTGTGATCTTACTGAGGATATTACCTTGTTGAGAAGATGAGAAAACAGTGTCAGTTGAACCCATAAGTCCAGCTTCAGCACCTTTACCAAATTGAAGAAGAACAACAACAATCAAAAGAACAGAAGTGATTGCTTGGAGAACCATCAATGAACTACTCATAACTTACCTAACCTCAACATTAATTTAGACAATATACTTACCAAACCGGGCCATCAATTGACAAGGATTGTTAACGACACAGTCCGTAAAAACTATCTGCTTTTAAACTGGCTCCGCCAACGAGGGCGCCATTGATATCTGGACACTTGAGCAGGCCTTCCACGTTGTCGGGCTTCACTGAGCCACCATAAAGGATGGAGAGCTCTTGTGCAGCGGGACAGCTGGTTTCCGTCAAAGTCTTTCTGATGAAAGCATGGACTTCCTGAGCTTGTTCTGGAGTGGCCACTTTTCCAGTGCCAATCGCCCAAACTGGTTCGTAGGCTATCGCTATATTTTTATAATCAGAGGCCGCTAACCCAGAGAGCCCTTCAATCACTTGCTTTTTAACGACGTCAAAAGTTTTATTGCCTTCTCTCTCAGCGAGACTCTCGCCAACGCAAAGAATGGCAAAAAGATTTTTCTCAAGTGATTTTTTCATCTTATGATTGATCGTTTGATCATTCTCACCAAAGATCGCTCTTCTTTCTGAGTGTCCCAAGATCACAAAGTGCGCCCCAATTTCTTTTAAAGACTGAGCAGCAACTTCACCTGTGAAAGCACCAAAATCAGTGGCAGCACAATTTTGCCCGCCAATCTTAACTTTTCCATCAGTACTCTTGGCAAGTTCCAGAGCGAGAGGAATATGAATGAACTGAGGAGCTATCCACGTTTCACCCGAATAATGTTTAATCTCGGGAGAAAGATTTTTAAAGAAGCTTTCAGTTTCAGCAATCGATTGATTCATTTTCCAATTGCCGACGATATATGTTTTAGGTTGAGACATTATTAAACTCCAAATTTTAATGCTTGAATTCCTGGGAGAGTGCCGTCTTCAATAAACTCTAAAGAGGCGCCGCCACCAGTAGAGACATGAGACATTTTTTCAGCAACTCCAGACTTGTTCACGGCACTTACTGAATCGCCACCACCAACGAGAGTGAAAGCACCTGGCAGTTCTGCTAAGGTATGGGCAATGCCCATTGTTCCTTTGGCAAAATCAGCATTCTCAAAAAGTCCCATCGGTCCATTCCAAAGAACTGTTTTAGCTCCATGAAGTTTTGAGCGATAAAGCTCAAGAGTTTTCGGTCCGATATCAAGACCCATTTTATCAGCAGGAATATTCTCTTCATTCAAGACTTCTGGTGCCCCTCCAAATTCGCTCGACACGATATGGTCGATTGGGAGAACAACTTTTGTTTTAGACGAGTGAGAGAGAATCTTTTTGGCCAAGGCAACATCTTCATCAGCACAAAGAGATTTTCCAACAGTTATTCCTTTCGCCTTAAGAAACGGGTAAGCCATGGCTCCACCAATCAGAAGGTGATTAACGTTGGTCAAAAGTCTTTCAATGATTTTAATTTTATCTGAAACTTTGGCGCCACCAACGATCGCAACAAATGGTTTTGCTGGATTCTCAACCACTTTTTCAAGAGCTTTGATTTCTCTTTTTAAGAGGAAACCTCCGGCATTTCTGTTTTTGAAAAAAGCATTGATTCCATAAGTTGAAGCATGCTTGCGGTGAGCAGTTCCAAAGGCATCGTTGATATAAATGTCAGCGTAGCTTGCAAGCTTACGACAAAAATCAGGGTCGTTGGCTTCTTCTTCAGCATGAAAGCGAAGATTTTGAAGCAATACAATTTTTGTCTCAGGTAAACTGAGCAAAGTTTTTATTCCAGCATCGGTACACGACTCAGTCAGGACAACATCTTGCTTTAATTTTTCGGCCAAATATTTAGCCACTGGTTCAAGCGAATACTTTGGATTGGGTTTTCCATCGGGACGGCCCAAGTGGCTCATGAGAATCAGTTTGCTGGCTCCATTTAAAAGAATGTATTCGATAGTTCCTAGAGCTTCATCAATTCTAGTCGTGTCGGTAATTCTTGTTGGATCATTTTTGTCCAAAGGAACATTAAAATCAAAACGAGCAATAACTTTTTTGTCGTTGAGTTCTAGTTCATCCACATATTTGAGGGCCATAGATGCTCCGAAAATTAAAGTTTGTTCGCTACCATTGTCGCTAGATCAAGAACTCTGTTTGAGAAGCCAACTTCGTTGTCATACCAAGAAGTTACTTTAACCATATCTCCGATCACGTTTGTGAGAGAAAGATCGATGCATGATGATTCTTTCATTCCCATATAATCAGAGCTTACAAGTTCTAATTCTTCAGTCTTGAGAATTCCCTTTAGGCCTTCTTTTGAAGCTTTAATCAGAGCTGAATTGATTTCTTCCTTTGTTGCTTTCTTGCTCAAGCGAACGTTGAGGTCAACAAATGAAACGTTTGGAGTTGGAACGCGAATCGAGAAACCATCGAGCTTGCCTTTGAGAGCTGGCATAACCAAACCAACGGCCTTAGCAGCACCTGTTGTGGTTGGGATCATTGAAAGGGCCGCGCCGCGAGCACGACGTAAATCTTCGTGCGAGCCGTCCATCAACAATTGATCAGCGGTATAAGAGTGAACTGTTGTCATAAAGCCCGCTTCGATTCCGAAGTTCTCGTGAAGAACCTTGGCCATGGGAGCGAGGCAATTTGTTGTACAGCTTGCGTTTGAAATAATGTGGTGTTTAGCATTGTCGTATTCGTTATTGTTAATTCCCATAACGAAAGTGCCATCGAGATCTTTTCCTGGAGCACACATGATCACTTTTTTAACAGTTCCATGCTTATGGCGTCCCAGACCTGCTTGATCTTTAAATCTCCCCGTCGCATCGATCACGATATCGACATTATCGGCACTCCATGGAATTTCACTTGGATCCATGATGGTATGAAATGAGATTTTTTTGCCATTCATTTTAAAGCCACCTTCTACAGATTCGACTTCAAATTTTGCTCTGCCATGGACTGAATCAAATCGAAGGAGGTGCAAGTATGTTTCTTTATCGCCAGGATTGTTGATGGCGACAATTTCAATATCGGAATTTGTGCGGTCAGCGAATTCTCTTAATAAAGTTCTGCCGATTCTTCCCATGCCATTAATACCAACTCTTGCCTTAGTCATAAGTCGCTTCCCCTCTTAAAATTTAGATATTTAGTTCATGTGTCATTTTTGGGGGGACTATGCCACATTCAGAACCCATTGAACAGTTCTGAAGGACTCGGAACATTGACAAAAATGCTCAACATAGAAAGTTTGACCTCATCTACTGTTTGACACGTTGCTCACGTAGAATAGGGGTATGAAAACGAGCCCCAATATGACTCATTACGCATCCAAAGCCGATTACCTGAATCGCCGCCAATTGCCTAAAGGTCTGGCGAAAACGGCTGAGTCTGCTTCGAATTTAGCTCCTAAAGATAATGTTGCGATTTCAGAAGAGGCGAAGGCCGCTTCGCAATTGAAGCCAGAAGGGGTGCCAGCGGAGCAACCAGAAGCCCCCGTTGAAGGCAAAAATATTAAAGAGAATGTGAAAGATTCTTTGAAAGGAAAAGGCAATGAAGTGAAAGAAGCTGGTGGGCATTTGCTCAAGCAGGCTGGTCAAGCGATAGGCCGCGCTTTGAGTTCTTCACCGTTGCCGTTGCCAACTCCATCAATCGTTGATCAAACAGCAAAGACTGAAGATATCCTTTCAAAGCCCAATATGATGAACGATCGACCGGGAGTTTTCTTTGTTACGGGATTTCATATCAATCCTTTTGATACAGATGAAATGGGATTGACCGGAATGTCTCGAGGAGTTCCTGGATCTCAAGTTTTCAAATGGAATCAAGAAGATAATATTCTCGATCAAATACGCAAGATACCTCCAGAGCGTCCTCTGATTTTAGTAGGGCATGGAATGGGTGGTGATACAGTTGTTAATATCGCCAACAAGCTCAATTCCGCGGACAATGGTTTTAGAAAAATAAATTTGATGGTGACTCTCGATTCAATAGGTTGGGATAACGATATCATTCCACAAAACGTCGCCAAAAATCTGAACTATATCAGTGATCAAGATATGTTTTTCAACGATGGTCCCAATATCGCTCGCAACAAAGAAACGAGTAGTGTCGTTAATGAGTTGAGAACTGAGAACCATAACGATCTTCAAGAGAGTCCAGAGATTCAATTTGAAATATTTCAAAATATAAATGAAGTCATGGCAATGGATAGAATGAAAACTTCAATTCAAAAAGCAAAAATTGCGATGATGAATTAGTTCTGAGTACATTTCTGATTTTGTAAATATTCTAATGTCCCCGTATCGAAATCAACTAACATACAACTTGAAGCTTGTTGATCTGCATCTTCTTTGACTAGCTTCCAAAGCTTATCGCACTCACTTTCGTGAAGCATAAAAAAGTTTGAAGATTGATCACTGGTTAAAGTCAGTCCATGGAGAAATGAATCACAATCGAGAACGACCTTTTTATAAACACTATTTTGAATGAGTTCAACCACGGCATCGCGATCAGTTGCTTTCCAGCCATTCACGTCAATAGGATTAACAACCTCATAACTTGCGGCCTGCACGTTGAGAGACATAATTAAAGCTACAAGTGTGTACTTCATGGTCATTTCCTTTAATAGGGATAATGACTCTTCGGTTTTAGGGCCCAGATCGTTAATGGGTTTTTGAATTTGCCAGAAGCAGGTTAGAATAGAAGTTAACTAGATGTTTTAAGGAAGAATATGAAAGCGATACTTGAGCAAATCAATCCTTTTCACCGGTCTTGCAAGGATGAAACGGCCCTTCTTTTATTGCTGACAATTTCAATGCTTTGTTTTGAGTACTTTGGTTGGCAAGGTCCTTATCATCGTCTTTTTCAAGATTCGAATTTTTATCGGTTCAGCTCAATGAATATGCGATACTTCCATGCTCAAATTTGGACGACATGTAGCTTTTATTTTTTGATGGTTTTCATTCCTGCTCTTATTTATCGATTCTCATTTTCAGAGAGGATTTGGTTGTTGGCCAAACCGGATTTCAAAGTTTTACCTCTTTATGGAATCCTCTACGCGGTCATGCTGCCAGTACTTATTTTCGTTGCTCGGGATCCGCAATTTTATAAATTCTATCCTCTTTATCGACCTGAAAATAGTTTGGATTGGTTGAAGTTTGAATTGATCTATCTGCCTCAATTTTTTGCGGTTGAATTCTTTTTTCGAGGACCCTTATTAGCTTTTTTTAATCGACTAAAGCCTGGATTTGGTCCGCTAATGATGGTTCTACCTTATGCTCTCATTCATATTCACAAACCTTTTCCTGAAGCTATCGGAAGCATTTTCGCCGGTCTGGTTCTTGCTCATCTTGCCCTCAAAGGAAAGAGCATTTGGCCGGGCGTTGTCTTGCATATGATGATCGCTGTCAGCATGGACTTTCTAGGATTGTGGAATTCAGGATTTTTTAATTAAAGAAAAGTCGCTCAGAATTTTCAAAACAAGTGGCAAGGACTTCTTCAACAGTAATCTGTTTTATCTCCGCAATTTTTTGCGCAATTAAAGGAAGATAATAGGGGCTGTTTTCAACTCCTCGATGAGGATGCGGGGTAAGAAAAGGAGCATCTGTTTCCAGCAAAATATTGGTCAATGGAGTTTCAGCAACCACATCGCGAACCTCATGGGCCGTTTTGAAAGTAATGATGCCATTGAAACCTAAATAGTATCCTTGCGAGACTGCCCAGCGAGCGAGTTCTGGTTTTGAAGTAAAACTATGAAGAACCCCGCGCTTATGAAGCTTGGGAGTCACTGATTTAAGAATTTCTAGCGTATCGTCTTCTGCTTCGCGAGTGTGAATAACCACCGGAAGATCGAGCTCGCAAGCAATGAGTAGCTGATCTTTAAAAGCTTGGCACTGGATATCGCGAGGGGAATTGTCGTAGTGATAATCGAGTCCAATTTCTCCAATGGCGACACAGCGATCATAACTCTTGGCCTCGCGGATCTCATTAAGCACTTCAGTGGTCACGAGTTTGGCATCATGGGGATGAATACCTTGCGTGAAATAAACTTCAGGAAATCGTTTCGAGAGATCGCGAACAACAGAAAGATTATCGGGATGAACCGCAATTGTGATAAAGCGCTGAACGTTATTGAGCTTCGCCCGCTGAAGAATCTCTTCCGCGGACGAAGCTTTTAAATAATCCAAATGGAAATGAGTCTCGATTATAGGCAATGGGGCAGGGGCTACAATCTTATTTGCCATCGTGTCTTCTGACAATTTCGTCGAGGATTGCCGTCAGATTCTTAAGAGGTAGAGCACCTTCAACTTTAATACCATTAATGAGTGAAGTTGGAGTTGATTTAATATTAAATGGATTTGAAAGGGCAATCAGATCCATGACCTTCTTTTTTGTCTCAGGGCTTTGATAACAATCGAGAACATTTTCAGACTTGGCATAATCGAGAAGCCATTTGTCGGAAAGATCATTTTGATTGGCAAAAATCTTATGCGAAACTTCAGGAAACTTTTCAGGCAAGCAAGCTGCTAGGTAAGAAGCTTTACAAGCGTACTGATGAAGAGGATTGGTCATATTAGGATTACAAGTGGGGTCTAACGGATAAAAAACATACTGAATATTGATTTTTCCAGCATAACGTTTCGCTACTTTCTCTAAAATCTCAGAAAGCATTTTACATGCCGGACATTGGAAATCAGAAAATTTTGTAATTTGAATAACGGCATCTGTAAATTTGGGAGTTGAACTTGCGACTCTATAAGCTGAGTCTTCAGCTGGTGCACCAAGATTGGGAAGTGAATCAAATTGACGAATAAGATCTGTAGCCAATTTGTCTTGATAATCGCGCTTCCCATCAACAACTTTCCACATTAAACCAGATGCGATGAGGACCACGACACTCATGATTGCCAAAGGTTTAATGACGAGCTTCGCTGGAACTTTCGTGTGATGCATGGAATACCAAGCAGCGGCCGAAGAAATATAATAAAGAGTACAAAAGGGACAGAGGCCGTGAAGAAAGAAAAGTGAGTATAAGAAAAGAACCACGCAACCAACAAGGTTTACTCTCAAAAGAAAGTGCAATGTAGAAGAAACTGATTCAGTTGGAAAGAAGTAACCAATAAGAAGCATAGATCCCATTACAAGACCGAAAAGGGAGATGGGGATTCCTGCAATATTTGAAAAAGGAGAGTAGGTCGTAATATCGCAATTAAAGAATGTATTAATATCACACAGAGTTGACGAGCCTAATCCCATCGGGAAAATAATCTCAAAATAGTGATTGGTGAGATAAATTGAAAAGGCAATCATACAGATAGAAGCCAAAACAAAGAGAATTTGAATATTCATGGATGCTGATTTGTAGAAAGATTGGTTGTTTGCTTTTTCCATAATGAAAGTCCTTATTAATTAATCTTTATGATATTCCAGTTCCTGTCTATTGTGCCATCTCTTCTGAAGCTTTTGAATTGTAAAGTGCAGCATGTGCAACTCTTTTCTATCTCTACGTGGCCAATATGATAAAAAGTTTTCAACTGGGTCTGAGCTATTTGAGTGAGATCGCAAAAGAGCTTATTCTCTCTTACTTGATAAAAATGTTCTTGCGGAAAATTGGTTTTAAATTCGGGCTGAACTTCAAAGCAACAGACTTTAATATGAGGCCCGATATAAGCCGATTGAGGTTGAAGATCATGAATGAGGGAATGATTCATGATTTGGTTGTGAAGTCCTCTCCAGCCTGCGTGAAGAAAGGCATATCCTTTTAATCCTTGAATGAGTATGGGAAGGCAATCTGCCGTTATAATAGCAGCTGGTTTCTGAAAAGTGCTTGGCAAGACCATTCCATCAGCTTCAAGCTCTTTTATACTTGCTTCTTGATAGGTCACGACATGCGGCCCGTGAACTTGTTTTAGTTTAACAACTTCAAACTCTGGTTTTTGATCGTAAGTCTCAAAACGCAAAGTTCCCAAATCTCTTTTAAGAAGAAGCGTCATGATTCTCCTCTCAAAACATCCAATAATTGTTGAAATTCAGGAGGCAGCGGGGATTCAAAATGCATAGGTTGTTGGGTCATGGGATGAATAAATCCCAAAACCTTTGCATGCAAATAGGGGTGCTCATAATTTCCAATCGCAACGGTCGCTGCTGCCCCCAAGATACGTTTGTCATCATTGGGATGACCATACAAAGGGTCATTGATGATAGGTGTTTTTAACAGCTCTTTTAAATGAACGCGAATTTGATGAGTGCGCCCTGTCTCTAATTTCATTTCGAGTAAACAGGCCTTGTGAAAAAGTTCGAGAACTTTATAATCTGTAATCGCCTGTTTTCCTCTTGTGAGCTGGGTTGTCATTTTTAAGCGATTCTGAGGATGGCGACCAATCATTGATTCAAGATGTCCTGCTGTCGCTTGAGGGCGATTAATCGCCAGTGCTTGATAGCGTCGTTCGAGATCGTGTTTGGAAAAGAGTCCAACTAAAAGCTCGTGGCATTTTTGATTTTTAGCAACGACCATGACTCCTGAAGTCCCTTTATCTAGGCGATGGACAATACCTGGCCGCTTTTGATCACCAACACCTTTGAGGTCTTTGCAATGATAAAGAATGGCGTTAACTAATGTTCCTCGATAGTTTCCAGGGGCAGGATGAGTCACCATGCCGGCCGGTTTGTTGACGAAGACCAAGTGCTCATCTTCATAGAGAATTTCAAGAGGAATATTTTCTGCTTCAGCTTCTGCTGGTAAGGGAGGAGGGATATTGACTTGAACAATGGTGCCTTCAGGTGGCATTTTCTTGAGTTCAAGCTTGATGTGAGGATTGGGAGAGTCACTATTAAGCTCAATCAAATCATTATCAAATAAGTTTTTTAGAAAATTGCGACTATACTCTTCAATTTTATGATTGAGATATTGATCTAATCTTTTGAAATCATCCCGATCTTTTTGGGTAATAGTGAATATTCTGGACTCTTCGCCCAGAGATTCTTCACTCATGATTTACTTTTCGCTCCTAAGCTTTTTCATACGATAAAGATAAGAAGTGGCGACCATATCAGGATTGAGCTTTAAGCATTTTGCGACTTGATAAACAAATCCTCTGACATAAGCTTCTGCTGGAAGCCGATCGAGATCTTCGGCTTCGATGTAGCGAATATAACTTTTTGAAATTTTTGTCATATCTGCGAGACGATCTACTTCGACATTTTTGTATTCACGGATTTTCTTTAAAAATTCACCGGTAAATTCAGTTGTGCTTTCTATTTCACGTTCAAAATCAGTATTTTCGTTATAATCGAGGCCAAATCTCTTCTTGGCGACAATTTTCGCCATTGAGTGTTCGCCTGTTGAGTCTTGAGCTTGATTGAGATGATGATCGCTATTATCTGCAGATGTGAGACCTGGAGAAGCGGCTCTCATTACTCGAGGCATTCCTTTGTTGAATCCTCTCACTTCGTCATATTGTCTTCTTTTATTAGGATCACTAAGAATGGAATAAGCCTCTTCGATGAGATCAAGAATTTGCTGACACTCTTCTTTTGTCATGAGCGAATAAAGTGCTAATGAATCTTGAGAGTAGGCGTTCTTAGCGCGAAGATAACCACGATATATTTCATCCTGATTGGCTTCGATGCCAACTTCTAAAACTTCATAATAGTTGCGACTTTCTTCCATCATTTTCTCCTCAAGTGATGTTTAGCAGTCTGTGGACGATGCGATCGAAATTATTAACCAGTCCAGAGTTCGGAAATTCCATGAGCAATGGTCTGCGTTTTTTTACACTTTGCCATACGGTGGCATCGTATTCGAGATATCCAACATAATCGAGATTAATCCCGAAATATTTTTTGCTAATAATCTTCATGGAAAAGCCGATGTCGATATCAGCTTGCGTTCTCACTTGGTTGATAATGAGTTTCGGACTGAGATTCGAAATTTCAGAGCGTAACTTGTGACCGATTTGAGGATTGATTTCAATCACTCTTTGAATGAGATCAGCAGGAGTAGAGTTCTGTGAAATTTTTGCATTCATGGCCTGATCAATAACTGGCCCCACTTCTAAAAGATCTTCTACCATTTTTAATTTTCTATAATAAACAGATTTAATAAATCGGTAGGTGTTTTCAATTGAAGTTGGCTCAGGCAGAGCAACCAAAATTCCGTTGTGAGCAGAGATAAAAAAGTCGAGAGTGTTAAAAGCAGTGCCGGCACCGAGATCAAGTAACACAAAATCAGCATCAAGCTCATCAAAGCTGGAGAGAATTTTTGCTTTTTGCATTTGGCGAAGATTGGCGATGCCCACATCATCCTGAGCACCAGAGATGATTTTGAGATTATCTATTTGAGTTGGAGTTAAAAGTTCATTGAGACTCTTCACTTTTTTACTGATGTAATCAGAGAGAGTTTTATCAGGAATAGGAACGCCAAGACAGGTGTGAAGATTGGCCCCACCAAGGTCCAAATCGATTGCTACTACTTTGTAACCCATAAGAGCTAAACAAATGGACAAGTTGGCCGTCACGAGGCTTTTGCCTACGCCGCCCTTACCACCGCCAATCGCCCAAACACGTACATTTGAACGGGAAGTAAAAAAACCCGCTGGAGAATCATTAAAAGTCATTTAACCAATGCCTTTGTCCACTAAATCAAGAACATCCTTGTTCCCAGTAATTATAGGTAAAAAGAAAAGGGGGTGTCAGCATATAAAGTGCGAAGATAACACCATTTTTTGCAACGCATGAGGAAAAAATCCCTATTCGAGTGACAATTCGATCAGGGCCTTTTATCGTAGCAAAAGAGTCTCTCTTGAACGACGGATGGCGTTATGGATTCAGTGAAAACACAATTAAAACTGAGAAGCGATCTCCACATAGTGAGAAAGCTTTGGCACATTTCTAGCGGTCTAGCTGGTCTAGGTGCTTATTATCTCTTAGGTTATGGGCCAAGAATCACAGCATACGCTTTGTTTGTCCTCGCCATTTCCAGCTTTCTTTTTGAGTTATTGCGAATGAAATTTGCGGTTCTTAATAACCATGTGGTCAAAGTTTTAGGCCCAATCATGCGCGAATGTGAGCGCAATTCATTTACCGGTCTGCCTTTCTACGCCTTGGGAGTGTCGAGCTCTTTGTTATTTTTTCCAGAAAAAATGGCGATCTTGAGTGTTCTCTTTCTCATCTTTGCTGATCCGATTGCTTCAACAGCTGGTATTCTTCATGGCAGAAAGCAGATCATAAAAGGGAAATCTCTCGAAGGCTTTTTGGCCAGTTTACTGGTGTGTACATTGATTACCTACACTTACTTTTTCAACACTTCGACCTCACCTGTTTATTTAGGCATCTTTTCTTTACTGGCCGGTTTGGTGGGAGCTTTATCAGAACTATGCTCAACTTATGTCGATGACAATCTGACCATTCCTCTCTTATCTGGAGCGGGTCTAACATTTTTAGCGATGATCATTCCTCTGAATTAGTGAGCGCAAGAAGCAATCTTCTCGATGTGTTCAAACTCTTTTATGGCCCTACCAACGAGTGCATCTTCATTCATGGGATAATGCCCAGGCAAAAGAGTATCGAGCATTTGAATGCGTTCAATCAGTGACATATTTTCTAATAATAATTGTCTAAGCTCTCTGTCCTGAATGAGAAACATGCAGACGTAATCGACAATATGTTTTGTATCGACAAGATTGTGATAGAAGCTGTCGCGCTCGAGTGAATCAGGAATAAAATCGAGAACCCATTGATCAAGAATTTTACTTAATCTTTCTATTTTTCCCTCGCTGTCGAAACTCTCATCCAAAGCAAAATCTTGAATGGCTTCGGCATCAAAGATCATATAAGGAATATTTTGTTTGATATCTTTAAGCCGTACGCGAGCAAGACCACGCACTAAGACTTTGAGAGAGCCATCGGGCAATTCTTCAATGATAATTGGTTTTCCCATAGTACAAATTTTATGGGGAACCCATCGAGCATCCTTGGTGTTGACTCCCACTGGTTCGGCCAAGGCAATCCCCAGATTGAGATTCTTCTCAATGCAATCATTGATCATACGACGATATATAGGTTCGACCACCAGTAGGGGCAATGCTGTGTTCGGATAGAACACAACGTTGGGAATAGGTAGTACTGGCAATCTGTATTTTCCGGCCATGGGCTATTTTAAAGCGGCTTTACCTGAATCCCTCCGACAAATCTTTTTTGTAGTAAAATTAAGTATTTAATCGAATTAACTTGAAAGTATTGAGGGGCTTCCCTAGACTAAAAGTGACAAGAAGTTGGGCCATTGAAGGCTTATGGGATTGAAATGTTACAACTGTCTGAATTTACTAAGCTTAAACCAAATCCGTCTTTTAAAATCTGGGGTGGAAGGCGCCTCTCACATTTAAGACAGGTTGCTTTGACTGGAACTGATCCGTTGGGGGAGACCTGGGAGGTTTCCATTCACCCAGACGGTACCTGTACTACTTTTCATGGTCATAAATTAAGCGACTATTTAAATTCAGAACAATTGCCTTACTTAGTAAAGTTTATCGATACTTCCGATAATCTCTCCATTCAAGTGCATCCCGCTGATGAGTACGCGCGCATTCACGAAAATCAATCTGGCAAAACTGAGTGTTGGTTGATTCTTGATGCGGCTCCGGGCGCAGGACTCTATTTGGGACTGAAAAAAGGTGTTACGCGAGATCAATTTCAAAAAGCGATTGAAGCTTCTGCTCAAGTTGATGAGCTTATGAATTTCTATCCGCTGAAGAAAGGACAATTCTTTTTTGTTCCTGCAGGTTCTCTTCATGCTATCGGAAAAGATGTTTTGATGTGTGAAGTTCAACAAAGTTCAGGAGTGACTTATAGAGTTTGGGATTGGAATCGTTTAGATGACAAAGGTCAAAGTCGTGAGCTTCATGTAAAGAAGGCCATGGATGTAGCGCAATTTGAAGCAAGCAAAAATGAGTTAAGTTATTTTCGTTACCAAGAAAACCTTTTTCAAATGAAAGGCCAGCTCAAGCTTGTAGACCATGCAGATTTTGAAATGTCACTGTGGAATGCTGATTCGAAAGAATCTTTAAGTTTGGTGGCCAAAAAGAGGGCCTTAAGTGTGATTTGTTTGGAAGGAGAGTTTCAAATAGGAAACGTCATTCTTAAAGCTTATGAATCAGGAATAAGTTTAAAAAATGAAGAAATACTTTCTCTTAAAGCAGGGAGATGTCTCATTGTTCAATAATCAAGGAGATCAGATGAGATACTATTTTGTTCTTTTAATAGCGGCTCATTTATTTCTATTCAGTTCTTGTGAAAAGAAATCCCAGTATTCAGTTAACAATGCCAT
Organism: Bdellovibrio sp. CG22_combo_CG10-13_8_21_14_all_39_27; assembly: GCA_002786715.1. Classification (GTDB taxonomy): domain Bacteria; phylum Bdellovibrionota; class Bacteriovoracia; order Bacteriovoracales; family Bacteriovoracaceae; genus 21-14-all-39-27. Next base: position 17,595 of record PCTW01000003.1, on the reverse strand, counting down.
TGCCAGTATTACTCCTCTCAATGTTGGAGCCGAAGATGCAGACGTGGTCCCATGGACCGTTGGTCTTTTAGGTAAACAAAAAGTCGCCAAAGGCGTAAAAATCAAAGTGAAGTTTCCTCAACTCGAGACCGATGATATTGAAGATCTGGTTAATAATAGAGGAGCTGACTCTTGGTTGATTCGCGTTCGCCGCCGAAATATGGGACGTTCAGAAGTACTCGGTTTTCTCTACGTACCGATTGTCCTTCCAGGCACTAAAGAATCAGGACAGATGCGAATTAAGCAAACGAAAGGAGGATTCTTTAGCGTCTACTACGCAGCTGCAGCGCTATCTTCGCGTTTTGAAAAATTTGATTGTCCTGCTTTTGATCATGATAAATGGATAGAAGAAATTAAAATTGAAAAAGAAAATGGTCCCGGCTCTGTCATTGCAACTTCTCCTAGTGAGATGGAAACGATTTCGGCGAGAGTCGAAGCTTTTAGTTATTCTCCGATTACCTTGAATGGGGGAAGATCCTTATCGGGTGAATACATTATTGATCTGGCACTTTACAATCAATCAGAGAAGCGAAAAATGTCGAATTATTTAGAATTGGAAGATCGGGTAATTGTATCGAATGAAGTTTCAGTTCCGCTTGAAGGTTGCACTGGCTTTAAAATTCCACCGAAGGAAGAAGAGAAAAGCCAGCCGTTTAAGTTTGGTCGCTAATTTATGATTGCTGACACGAAATCGGGTAAGTCATTTCATGACCTTCTTTTGAGCGAATCAAAATATAGTCATCAACTTCATTCATTTGCTTAAGATTCTCGATGTGAATGGTAAATTTCTTACCATCTACCATCATAAATTTTTCCATCCCAGAGTGTGAAAATTTTGTTCTCACTGCTTGGCCGTCGAGAGAAGCAACTTCTCTTTTAGCACCTTGGATATCGGGATCAACCCATACCATTTTGGCCTTCTCTATAACGACATTCTTCTCCATACGTGGGATCTCACAAGTGATAGATCCTTCTGAAGCTCTTGAAGATGTACTCATCAAGAATGAAGTAGCGAGGATAAACATAATGGTTTTCATAATTCTCTCCTTAATTTCTCTCAAGCTACTTAAAGCAAGGATGATGCCAGAAGAACCTGCTAAAGATCATAGCTAAACCCCTGTTTTTCCAATATTATGACCATCAGCCCCTGTTTAAAGTTTGGACACTGTTGTAAAAAGGACAGGCATAAGGAGAATTTTTATGAGTATTTGGAAAAAGATCTTAAGCCCTTTTTTGGCCGTCATTATAATGATGAATGGAACCTATGCAGATTCAACTCGTAGAAAAGTTGAAGATGTGAAGATTTTAGGGCGCTTTATCCATCTGCCCAAGAACGATTCACGTAATAAGCTTGGCCATGAATTCTATTTTGTCTTTGAATCAGATAAAGGTGAGGCTCTCGCTTATCCCGCAAAATTTCGCGAAAAAGACTTGGCCAATACCGTTCGCCAAAACTTAAACAAACAATTCTTTATCCGTGCTGTTCCAACTGATGAGAAAATGTATGTGGGTGAGCAACAACGCGAAGTTCGCATCTTCAATGTCATGGATGCTTCGGCCATTGATCTGGGAGCGATTGGAGCAGTTTCTTCAACCAACACTTCTCAAGTGACTTTTGGCAAAGCAGAGAGACCAGAAAAACCTACTTTCAGTGGTGTTAATGATACGGCCACTAATGCGATTATTTTTTCTGCAGGTGCGGCGCTATTAGGGTCAATGCTTTTAGGTAAGTAATGAAGTTTTTCAAGAAACTTAAAAAATTTTTAGAGGATGTTGCTCACGATGAGCGAATTCCAGAACGAGACAAGAAAGTTTTAATTGCTCTCATGGTTTTGTTGGTTTCACCATTTGATATTATTCCAGATTGGATTCCCGTTTTTGGTTTGATTGATGACTTTATAATCTTATGCATTATTAGTGACTACTTCTTTTCCATATTAGATTCACAAATACTTCTCAGTCATTATCCATGGAGTATGAAGAGTTTCGCCCATATGCGCAGAGTGGCCAAGGTGCTCGCCAACTTCGCTCCTGGTTTTATTAAAGATCGCATCTGGAAATATATCAAAGATCCTTACTCTTAAAGCCGAGTGAAGCGCTCGGGACTCATGGTGTCGTGGCTATTTTCCTTCACATTCCACCTTCAACTTTATTATGATCTTCATTTGAATTTATATTGAAGGATATCTATGCAAGTCGAATTGCCTCGTGAAAAAATTCAGTGCTCTAATTTCGTCAACGGAAAATGGGTTCAAGGTACTGGTGAAAAATTTTCAATCAAGAGTCCTTATCATGGTGAAGTGATTGGAGAGTCTTTTCAATCAACAGCGAGTGATGTTCAGAAGGCCGTCGACTTTGCTTCAAAGGCACAAGTTCTGTGGGCCCAAACACCAATTAAAGAAAGATCCAAAGTGATGTTTCAATTTCGCAATATTCTTATGCGAGATATTGATGCTATTTCTCATCTCAAAAGTGCGGAGTCTGGAAAAACCTTTGCGGAAGGAAAAGCCGGATTAATGAAAGGGATTGAAGTGCTTGAATACGCTTTATCTCTTCAGAACTTAGATCTTGGTGGCCGACTTGAAGTCTCGCGCGGTGTGAGTTGTGAATATAGACGTGAGCCCCTGGGAGTTGTCGCGAGCATTACTCCTTTTAATTTTCCTGCCATGGTTCCGATGTGGACAATTCCCATCGCTTTAACTTTAGGCAATGCTTATGTTTGGAAGCCATCAGATAAAACTCCTTTAACTTCAGTTAAAATTGCCAACGCTCTTCATGAAGCGGGATTACCAGAGGGACTATTGACGGTTCTTCAAGGCGGCCAAGAAACGGTGGAAGCGATTATCGATCATCCAAAAGTTCAGGCCGTTGGTTTTGTCGGTTCTACTAAAATTGCTAAAGCTGTTTACCAAAGAGGGACTCAGCTTGGAAAAAGAGTTCTCGCCTTAGGTGGTGCTAAAAATCATATTGTGCTTTTACCTGACGCGAACACCGAATTATCAGGAACGGGAATCAGTGATAGCTTTACCGGATGCGCAGGACAGAGATGTATGGCCGCTTCTGTTTTGCTCGCTGTAGGAGATTGCCAAGCCCATATCAATAAAATTGTGGAGCGTGCTTCAAGGATGAAACTTGGTACGGAAATGGGAGCGATTATAACCGCTGCTCAAGTTGAGTTTTTAAAAGCAGCAATTGATCGCGCTGAAAAGGCGGGAGTCAAAGTTCTCCTCGATGGAAGAAAAACTCCGGCACCAAAAGGAATGGAAAAAGGCAATTGGATTGGCCCTACTATTCTAGATTGTGTCACTAAAGGTTCTGAAGCGGCGACGCTTGAACTTTTTGGACCAGTACTCTCAATTATTCATTGTCCAGATATTTCATCGGCAATGGAAATTGAAAATTCAGTTCCTTACGGCAATGCCTGTTCAGTCTTCACTTCAAATGGTGCCCTCGCGGAAAGAGTAATCTCTTCTGCCAGTACAGGTATGGTGGGAGTGAATGTGGGAGTTCCCGTTCCTCGAGAGCCGTTCTCTTTCGGAGGCATCAATGCCTCGAAATTCGGACATGGAGATATTACTGGCCAGCACTCTCTCGATTTTTGGAGCAATCTGAAAAAAGTTACCGTGAAATGGGAAAAACAAAACGATAATAATTGGATGTCTTAATAGGAGCCTTGTATGACCGAATTTAAAAGAACCCCTCATATCATTCTCGCGTCTCACCCGACGCAAGTTTATAAAGAATCGCTTCCTATTCATTGGGGGGCAAAAACTCCGTTGGAAAGAGGGCCAGTAATTGCTTCAATCACAAACCCCAAAGCGAGAAATGCTATTGGCACACATAGTGGTAGTTATACTATTTATCGTGCTCTATCGATTGCATCAAAACAATTCTCTCCAGATCATAAACCCGATCTTCATAACACAGAAAGCACAACCAAGATGGAGCCGTGCGATTCTTGGTACGATCCCGATCGTTTAGTCTCAATTGACCCGTGGGGATTAGATGTCAATGTTCATTTTAAAGAGTTGATGGATAAAGGTTACGATATTCGGCCTACTATTGCTGTGACTCAAGCTCGTCTGAACATTCCAGAAATTCAAACTGCAATTCAAAAAGGTCGTTTGAAGCCCGATGGAAAAATTATCAGTGACACTGGTGATATCAAAATTACAAAGGTTGCATTCGAGCCAGTTTGGTATTTACCTGGCATCGCAAAACGTCTTGGCGTCGAAGAAGGTGAACTCAGAAAAGTAATGTTCCGTGAAACGGGAGGGACTTTTCCTGAATTAGTAACTCGTCCAGACCTCAAGATTTTCTTGCCACCAATTGGAAGCACTACTGTTTATATAATGGGAGATCCAAAAGATCTTAGAAAGACCAATGTCGAACTGACTTGTCGTGTTCACGATGAGTGTAACGGTTCAGATGTTTTTGGTTCTGATATCTGTACCTGTCGCCCTTATCTCATTTATGGGATTGAAGATGCCGCACGCACGGCCCAAAGAGGCGGTGTGGGAATTATCGCTTATTACCGCAAGGAAGGACGCGCTCTTGGCGAAGTGACAAAATTCTTAGTTTACAACGCTCGTAAGCGTCAAGAAGGCGGAGATTCAGCGGCCACTTATTTCCATCGCACTGAATGTGTTGCGGGAGTTGAAGATGCACGCTTTCAAGAATTGATGCCAGATATTCTGCATTTCTTTGGAATTAAGAAAATTCATAATCTTCATTCGATGAGTAATATGAAGTATAACGCTATCGTGGGAAGCGGAATTGAAGTTGTTAATAGAATTGAAATTCCACCAGAATTAATTCCTGCAGATGCTCAAGTGGAAATTGAAGCGAAAAAAGCGGCTGGATATTTTACTCCTGGCTCAATCAAACAAGACGATGATCTTAAAAAAGTACAAGGTCGCAAAATAGACGAATAGGCGGATTCAATGGCGTTATCAAAAGAGCTCGATTATCTTTTCTCTCCTGAATGCGTGCGCTTTCAGTCGAAAAAGATCTTTCATCGTATTGTGACGGGGAAAGGACATTTCACCTATCACGAAGAGAATTGGGGAGAGGTTGTCGATCTGGTTGAAAAGACCATCCTCGAGAACTATCCTGATCTCAATATTCCTTTTCACGCTCGCTACGTTCATTTTAAAGCGGGCAAGCGCGATCGCTTAAAAGAGAAAGAAGCTGTGCTCAATGCGCTTGATCCCATGGAAAGAGCAAGAACGCTTTTTGACCTCGTCATTACTTCTGTTCTCTTGGATGCTGGCGCAGGCCCTGATTGGAAATTTATCGAAGCTGACACCAAAGAATCATTCAATCGCTCAGAAGGTTTAGGCGTCGCTAGTTTCCATATGTTTTTTGATAAATATTTTTCCACTGAAGGAAAACTCGAAGCAAGTGCTGAAGGATTAAAAACTCTAACGGCGAAAAAATTAGAAGAAGCCTTTCAGGTCTCAGCAACGAATCCTTTAGTTGGAGTCGAGGGCAGACTGACTTTGCTTAAAAATCTCGGAACCGTCGTTTCTCAAAATAGCACTGTCTTTAAAAATTCTCGACCAGGGTTTATGGTTGATTATTTAATTGAAACTTATGGACGCAAAATTCCTGCTGAAAAAATGTTAAAGACTGTTCTGTTAAATCTTGGAGAGATCTGGCCGGGGAGACTCAGCCGAGAAGGCCATAATTTGGGCGATGTTTGGCAATATCCTCCCTTTGGCGATGTTGGAGAGTTGGACTCTCTCGTTCCTTTTCATAAACTTTCTCAATGGCTCACCTACAGTCTCATGCAACCTTTAATGGAAGCAGGTGTTGAGATTACTCATATTGATGAGATGACAGGGCTTCCAGAGTATCGCAATGGTGGACTCTTTCTTGATATGAAACTTATTGATTTAAAAGATCCTGAAGATTGGAAGAAACCTCATGCTCCAAATTCAGAGCTGATTATTGAATGGCGTGCATTAACCATATGCTTATTAGATGAATTGGCCTTGAAGCTGAGAGCAAAAATGAAGCTCGATCCTCAAAAATTTCCCTTAGTAAAAGTTTTGGAAGGCGGAAGCTGGTGGGCCGGAAGACGTGCCGCTAAGTTGCGCAGAGAAGATGGCGGACCTCCGCTTAATATTATTAGTGACGGTACAGTTTTTTAAATAGGAGCATTTCATGACAGGCAAACGTATTCACATCGATCATCCATTGTTGAGACATAAATTGGGATATCTTCGTGATAAAGATACACAATCAAATGAATTCAGAGAATTGATGAAAGAGATTTCTCGAATTCTGGCATATGAAGTCATGCGTGATTGGAAAGATTTTGATGTCGTAGATATTGAAACACCAATTGCTAAAACTAAAATTGAGAGAATCGTTAATCCTCCGATCGTGGTATCAATCTTGAGAGCTGGAAATGGTATGCTTGATGCCGTTCTCTCTATGATTCCATTCGCTCAAGTAGGATTCATAGGTATATATCGCGATAAGTTCATTCATAATACTGTCGAATATTATTTCAAGATGCCAAAGAACCTCAAAGACCGTCAGATCGTTCTTTGTGATCCTCTGCTCGCAACTGGTGACACATTGATTGCAGCGATTGATCGTCTCAAGAGTTACGAAGTAGGAAAAATCAAGGTGTTATCCGTACTCGCTTCGAGCTATGGACTTGATCGCATCCACCACTTCCACCCCGATGTTGACTTTTACTTCTTAAACGAAGAAAAAGACCTCAACGAAAAAGGGTACTTGGTTCCAGGGCTTGGAGATGCGGGCGATCGCCTCTTTCAAACTTTATAAGGATTTAAATGGCCGGTGTATATGTCTTAGGTGTTGCAGGTGGAAGTGGGTCAGGAAAGACTTATTTCGCGCGTGATCTTCAAAAGAGGTTAGGTGATGAACTCTGCTCCATTATTTATCAAGACAATTTCTACATCGATCAATCAAATAAATTCGACTTTGATGGAGGAAGTGTAAACTTTGACCACCCTTCATCGCTAGATTTTCCATTGCTCGCTCGTAAAATTAAGAAATTGAAGCAAGGACTTTCATGTGAAATTCCTATTTACGATTTTGCTACCCATGCGAGAAAAAAAGAAACTATTCACCAGCCACCGAAGAAAGTCATTCTGATTGATGGCATTCTTATTTTAGAACCTCGTATTGTCAGAGATGAGTTAGATGATTCGATTTTCTTTGATGCAGATGCTGAACTTCGTTTTTCTCGAAGATTAAAGCGTGACGTGGAAGAAAGAGGCCGTACTCCCGAAGGAGTACGGAATCAATTTGATAAACAAGTACAACCGATGCATGAAGAATTTGTTCAACCCTCAATGGTGCATGCCCGTTGGGTTGTGAAAGATCTAGGTCAATACGATTCAACTCTCACTGAGCTGGAATCGTATATTCGAGCGCAAATTAATTAGACTGGCATTTCAAATCAATGAAGGCCAATTCACCTAATTGCTGAGTTTGAACCGCAGCTTCACGGGCACCTCTAAAGAATGTGCGAGCTCTACCAAATAAAGAAGTGTCTTCTTCTTGATCAACTTTAGTTTCGATCACATGAACTTGTTCAGAGTAATTAATCTTTGGTTGGTTTCCAGTCATAACAGAAGAAATCTTAATACGATCGCGAAGTTTGTTATAGAGATTCTTATACTTCTCAACACATGTAGAAGCATCAGGCGTTTCTGTAAAATGACAAATTCCACGAGAAAGACCAATGTCAGTACTAATGGCCGATAGTGAAGCTGAGAATTCCCACTTATTAATTTGCTCACTATTATAGAGTTCTACGTTTTCACGAAGCTCAATATAACCGTCGCGATAAACGCGAATACATTCCGCATTGTCAAAGGCGTTGTTGGCCGCAAAAGCTTGGGCCGATAAAAGCACGAGAAAAGATAAAGCAAACTTCTTCATTAAAGACTCCTTGAAAGATTAATGAGCTTATCTTCGCTTAAAAAAACACTCTGATGGGGAGTTATGAAAAAAAAATAAGGGGTGTTGGAAACTTAAACAGTCTTTAAGTTGTTAATTTAACTCACTTAAGAACTCTAGAACTCGTTTTTTATTGGCACCGAGATCTGATTTTCCCACTCGTGAGGCGGATCTAAAGTGAAGTTCTTGAGACTCTGGCAGGTAGAGAAATTCAACGTCGTCAACAAACCCAAAGAGTTTAGATTGATGATTGAAATAAAGATAAGTCTCATTACTCTCAATAATCTTCAGACCCTTTTTTTCGGCAGACTCCTTAATCTTCGCAATTGGATTCACATCAGTTTTGAGCTTTTGCAATTCCGGGTCAGTGCTCTCAAAGCTGCTGACACAATTCATCAGATCGCGACAAGAATTCAACTTGCTTTCAGTAGTGACTCCGAGCTTAACCACCATTTTCTGGCTTTCTTGCCCAAATATAATCAGACGTATCAAGAATCCAATAAGAAGAGCTGAAATAACGATGAGAGTGATTTTCATTGAACTGTTTCCTTTTTACTTTCAATTATAAGCCATTCCTTAAGATCGAAAAGTTCTTTTTCGGTTAGCGCTTCTCGCTTGTTGGGAGGCATTTGCCCTTTGTCTGTGATGGTCAAGAGCTCTGAGCTTTCTGGATTCTTTAAATCAACATACTTACTCGCGAGTAACTTCATGCTGTCTTCCATATCGCCAAAGCCTCCTTTGGCATTGCCATTGGCATGACAGCGAAAACATTTATTCTCCATAATATTCTTGGCCAATAAAGTAGGGTCATTCGCCGGGTTTTCAAATTTTTCATTATAATCTTCTAATTTTTGGATCAAGGGATCGGTCCAAGCGAGGATCTTCTCCTCATCTGAATTAAAGATTCGTCTGTTGCGATAGACCAAACGATAGGATTTGAGAGGCATCGTGCGATCAATCACTTGATTGCGAATCGACTTTAAAAGAGATAATTGGGGAGGAGTCCCTTTTGCCTTGAGCGGGAAAGTGTCGACGAAATCAATGGCCTTTAGTCCTTCTTCTTGGTGTTTGTAGAGAGGATTTAATCTTGGCAAGATTCTGGCATAAAATTTCAATCTGGTATTTGTATCGTGGCAATCAAAGCATTTCTTCTGAAGAATAGGCTTGATCTCTTCGAAGCTGGCGTTAGCTTCTGCTACGATCTCTTCCATTGTTCTTCTTTTCTCTTCTTGGAAGGCCAATCTCTGCGCTTCTTCTCTTCTGGTGTTTTCAAGCTTCTGATTAGAGGCATTGATTTGTTCTTGTTTATAATCGCGAAAAATAAAACCGCTGCCACTTCCGAATGGAAGACAGCCCACCAAAGCTGGCAATAGGGCCAAAAGGCATAACAAGGTTTTACTCATGGAGCGCACTCTAGCACTCTTTGAGTTAGACAGCTATTTAGACAGACATTTTTACAGGGAAAGGGACTCATTTTTCAAAAAATCTCGAAGAGGATATCTGGCAACGAGATAAATTGAGAAAGCGACACCCACTAGAAAAACTCCTCCCATATAGCCAAAGAGAGCGAATGATTCTTTTGCAGCAGATCGCCCCATACTTGGGCCGTAAATACCGGCGAATAACCAGACGAAAGGGTAGAGAAAGCCACCGACGGCGACCATGTAGGAAGCTATTAAAACTTGAAGCTTAGGGGCTGAAAGCAAAGAGATGACCAAAAGAATTCCCAAGCTCATGGCAGCGATTCCAGTCGAATGAAAATGAAACCTTTGGTAGTAACGCCAATTCTTTTCCGATTCAGCCTTGATATAACTAGCTTTTTTCTCTTGCATCTCAGGAGCTGAACTCTGAGACATTTCGATGACCTTGGCATTTTCAAGTAATCCATTGGCAATTTGCTTCTTAAAAAGATCCTCATTCACTGCAAATAAAATGGCAATGAACACGCCAAGGAAAATACTAAAGAGTGTGATCAGAAAAGGTGCTTTTTGTTTCATGATTATGCTTCCTCTAAATTTAATTCTTTCTAAAATTAAAACTTCGATGCCACATGGAAAGTTGTTCTAAAAGAGATTTATTGTGAGCTATAAAAATATTCAACTTGCCATTTTTCATTCCCATTTTGAGGTCTGAAGTTTGATATGTCCATTGAAATTGCTTTCAGCTTGGCGACAAGTTTGCTGCTTATAGGCCTAGTTGATTCATTCTTTCTTCTTCGTACACGCTATCTTCTGCTGGGTAGCGAAGACCCGCGATCTTTTTTTCTTTGGCCAGTGCCCAAATAATTCCTTCTCCTGATGGCAAATTGTCAGGCTCTAAAGAAAAAAGAGGATCCCTAAGTGCTTCTTCTGCATCGATTAAGTTCCATCCTTTTTGCTTGAAAAATTGAATAAGGTCATTCAAAAAAAGTGCATTTAACAGATTGTGATGAATAAGCATTGTATGTTTTGGAGAGCGCCCTAAAACCTTTTGAGCAAGGCCATCGTAGTACTGTGCTCGATCCCACATATGTTGAAGATAAAAATCTTTATAACCTGCGATCTTAAAATTGGGGTTTTGCTTTAGCTTTGATTCAAGTCGCTCTGATATATACCAATCGGAAGCATCTATCGTCACATAGCCATGGCGATAGCCTTTGTCTCTTAATAACTCTCTTATTTTGTTTCTTTTTTCAACGGTATTGCCTGACTTTAAAAAGGGAAAACGAAACACTCTTGTGAAATGAGTTAAGTGCGAAATCTGAGGTTCAACTTTTAAAAAATCTTTAGCAAAGTCCTCAAAAGACAGGGCAGAGCTATGATAGTAGGGATGAGAATAGGTGTGATTGCCAATGAGATGCCTTTTTGCATCCCATCTCTTTAAGAGTTCAATTCCGTCTTGAGAATCAACTCTTTTTCCGCATACAAAGAGAGCGGCTTTGATTTTATTTTGATCGAGCTGTTTAAGAATTTTAAAATCTCTCTCAAGAGGCGTGAAAAGGGGAGTGTTATAAAGATTTGGATCATCCATCGTAATGCTAAAATCAGCGGCCCAAAGCGCGTGAGATATCCAAAAAAATATTAGAGATAGTTTAATCATTTATTTCCTCTTCATTTCTCTTTGAAATTGTGCCGGCGATCGCTCCTGCTTACGCCTGCATTTCTCGCATCCTGCTCGTCACCATCGCCCCTTTCGGGTCGCAGGACTAATTCAGTAAGTCCAGACTATCTATAAAAAAAGGAACCCTTCGGTTCTTTTTTTTTATAGATGGTCGGGCAACCGCAACGCTAAACGAACCGCTCCCCAACACTAGTTGTATCTCTGTTTTTATTACACCTTTTTTCAATACGCCAGCGGAAAATTACGGAATAATTAAGAAGCTTTACCTCGTTTTGGGCTTCTCTATATGAGGCAAATCGTGGCTGTAACCGACTCTGTGAAGATGGCCAATCATTTCGTCAAATCGCTAAACACTTAAACGATAAAAAAATTAAAAGTAAAAAAGGTGGGAAGTGGGACAAGTCCGTAGTAACAGCTATTGTCCGTCGTCAACAGGAGGAAGAAAAATGAAAGCAGTCGCAGAAATAGTAGCGGCCATTATTTTGCTGGTATCGGGAAGCTATATTGCTCCAAGCTTGATCAAAGAGTTCAAGGTTGAAACCATCAAAAAGTTGGATCAGGGGTTTAGTTCTGCTTTAATAAAAAAGGTCTCAACTAAAAATAAAGACTAATATTTTTGAAATTCGTGTGTTCCTCGATTGTATGATCGTTAACTGTTCATTTAACTTGCAGCAACAAAAAGGAGCTGCTAAAACTTTATTAAAAATTATCAATATCTAGAGGAAGCATGATTAGTATTAAGCAGCTTAATAAAAGTTATAAAGTTGGAGAAATCACTACAACCATCATCAAAGAACTTGATCTGAATGTTGATCAAGGGGAATTCATGGCGATTGTCGGGCCAAGTGGGAGTGGCAAAAGTACTTTGCTTAATTTAATTGGTTGCTTGGATCGACCAGATCAAGGACAAATTCTTATTGATGGGACAGACGTGACTAAGCTGACAAATAAGGAGAGCTCTCGCTTTCGAGCTGAACACTTGGGATTTATTTTCCAAGACTTTAACTTGATTGAGTCATTTACTGTATTTGAAAATATTGAATTCCCACTATCAACCATTTTAAAACAAAAAAATACGCGTGCGAAAGTTGAATCGATTTTGGATGCCATTGGAATGAGTGAGCAAATTGATAAATATCCGGATCAGCTTAGCGGGGGACAAAAGCAGAGAGTGGCCGTTGCAAGGGCCCTTGTGGTTGAGCCTCAGATTATTTTGGCCGATGAACCTACCGCTAATTTGGACAGTCTCTCAGCTCAAAAAGTTTTAGAGCTCATGAAAATGATGCAAAAGAAATTTAAGACGACATTTATTTTTTCAACTCATGATGAAAAAATTATGAGAGTTGCAGAAAGAATCGTCACGTTACAAGACGGAGCGATCGTCAAAGATACGAAGGAAATGAAATGAAAAGCTTAAAAATTGCATATCGAACCTTGCTAAGGTCGAAGAGAAGATCTGCATTAACGATCTCTTTAATTGCCGTGGGGGTGGCATTTGTCCTTTTGTTTGGTGCATTCTCAGGCAGTTTTAAATCATACATGGTGAGCCAAATTACCGATAGTATGCTTGGCCATGTTCAAATTCATCATCTCGGCTATGTTGAAAGTCTGGATAATATGCCGCTTGATAAAAACCTTAAAGAAGAACAATTGCAGGTGATTGAAAAAATCATTACTGAAAGTAAATCGATAGAAAATTATTCATATCGCTTGAAACTTTCTGCTCTTCTGAGCAATTACGAAAATTCAACAAATGTACGATTAAACGGCATTGAGCCAGAAAGTGAGCATAGGACTTTGCCTCTGCTCAAAAGTCGAATCTTGTCTGGAACTTCTGAAATCAAGGAAGGGGAAGTCGTGATCCCTGAAGTCGTCTCAAAAGGGATGAACCTCAAAGTGGGTGATCCCATTGTATTGGTGGCAACAAATCAGGCTGGCTCTATGAACGCGATCAATTTTAAAGTAGCCGGCGTTTTGGGTATCATTTCGGGACCTGGAGGAAGAGACGGTTATATTCATATCAATGATGCGAGGAAACTTTTGAGAATTAAGGGCAGAGAAGTAAATGAAATTGTTCTTAGACTCAAAAGATTAAGCGAACTGCATGCAACCGCTAAAAGTATCAAAGGAAATCCTGTGATTGCCCAAGATAAATTGGAAGTGCATACTTGGGAAAAGCTGAGTCCGTTTACAAGTATATCAGATATGTTGGATGTGATGAGTATTTCTGTTCAATTCATCTTGGTGTCCATTGTTCTCATTTCGATCCTCAATGTCATGATTATGAGTATCTATGAAAGGATCAAAGAAATCGGTACGCTTTCGGCCATTGGAACGCCTTCATCATTTATCGCTTCAACTTTTATCTTCGAGGGAATTATTTTGGGATTTGTTGGAACGATCGTTGGTGTCACGATTTCATCGCTTGTCGTTTTTGGCATTGGCGATATTAACTTTGCTTTTGGTCGACAAGAGGCGATTGTGCTAAGCCCTGTTCTTATGGGGGGAACCGTTGTCCTTGTGACTTTATTAGTCGTCGTCATTTCTGCATTGGCATCGCTATATCCCGCTTTAAAAGCGGCGCGAATGAATCCTGTTGAAGCATTGAGGAGTTAAGATGAAAGTCGTATTTCTAGTTTTTATATTTTTATCAAATGGTGTTCACGCCAAGACAAATCTCCTCGAGGATATTGATAAAAAGCTCCAGCCTGACTCATATGAGAGTTATCGCAAGCTCATTAATATTGAGCCTGATGGTACTAAAAAAGAATTTGTTTTGTACATGCTCAAGAAAGGTAAGGACAAAGTTGCATCTCTTTTTATGTCACCCGCAAGTGATAAGGGGAGAGCGACTTTGAGATTGGTCGACAATATGTGGCTCTATATTCCTGGTGTTGCGAAGCCTTTAAGAATATCCTCAATGCAAAGTGTAACGGGTGGTGTCTTTAATAACGCCGATATTATGAGACTCGATTTTTCAGAGGAGTATCAGATCGAGAAGCAGACAGAAGATAAAACTTATTATTTTCTTGAGCTGAAAGCAAAGAATGAAACAGTGACTTACGAAAAACTAAAAATGAAGGTTGAGAAGTCGAGTTTATTCCCAATCGAAATTGATTGCATTGCCAATGGTATTACTTTGAAAACAATTCGGTACTTAGATCCTAAAGATTTCGGAGATTTTAAACGCCCTTCTGTTTTGGAGACCACAAGTCAGCTTCAGAAAGGTTTCAAAAGTGTCATGATTTTTGCAAAAATGAAGAAGCGTGAATTCAAAGATGAAGTTTTCACGATGGAATACATGGGCAAATTAGGTGATATCAGACAGTGATTTACCTCTTTAATTTCGCACTCATTTTGTTCTCGTCAGTGGCATATTCAGGTGAATATGACGACCTTGGATTTGACGTTGAGTCCTTCGAAAAAAAAACTATCGAATTTAAAGGTTACGCTCGCATCGACTATACTTTTCTCGATACTTCGGTGAGAGATAAACAAACATCTTTGAATGAGTTCAATTTACAGACCGATATTGATAAATATGTTTTTGATATCCACAATGATTTATCGATCTATTACAAAACAGATAGCATAACCAAAGAGTCATCGTCTCATTTTGTTCTGAATTCCTTAACCCAGACTTTTGGAGAGGAACGTTTTTCACTTGAAGTGGGAAAGAAAGTTGAGCGTTGGGGGAAGGGCTATTCCTATAATTCTCTGGCCTTTTTTGAGCGACAAAAAGATCCCATTTTTCCAGAGCTCGCAAGAGAAGGATTTTGGATGGGAGAAGCTCAAATGACAAAATCGCTAGCGGATAGTGCTATAAAAAACTATACTTTGACGGTTTTGGGAGCACCAAGAACAAAAGATAACGATTACTTGTTTTCAGAAGGTGCGCAAAGCAATTACGGAGCAAAAATTTATCTTTTGATTTGGGATATTGATTTTGATTTAATCGTAGCAAAGGATAGTTACGGCACTGATCTTTCACTCAATCTTGTCGAAGGCCTTGAAGTTCACGGTGAATATGGAAAATTGCCAAATTCAGAGAGTTATCTTTTAGGATTTCGATATCAATCAATCATCGATACAACGATTGTCGGTGAGTACGTCGATACTCATCAAGATGGACGGTTTCACTATTTGAAAGTTACACAGAAAGAACCTTTCAATTGGGTTTATTCAAATGTTTATCTTCTCTATACCAAAAATACCGACGATGATTCGTATCGATCATTCTTAGGTGTCAATTACGATTTCAAAAATGGCTTAGTTCTCGACGGGTCATTACTCAAAAATACTCAAGGAAAGGGCATCAAAGCCTTGGTTCAATACTTCTTCTAACTATTTGTTTTCGCAGTCTATTTTGGGATTTGTATGAAAGATTTGAACCTTTTGGAAGCGGGGAGCGTCTACATGTGAAAGTTGGACGTTGGTTGGTTTTAATCAGAAATCAATATTCGGAGGTTCTTATGAAAAAGCTAGTTTTAGGTATGATCGCTCTTACTTTTCTCGCCAGTTGTAACCAATCAGGTGAACAAGGAATGGGAGGTGGAAAGGGAATGAAAAGCTCGATTTCTTTAACTGAGTTGAATTCAATACCTAATGCAGATTTAACAGATGCTCAGGAAGATGGACTTGTTTACATGCTTGAAGAAGAAAAAATGGCGAGAGATGTCTATCTCACTTTTAATAGTATGTATGGGCAGAAAGTTTTTAGTAATATTTCGGGATCAGAACAAAAGCACATGGACTCAGTTAATCAGCTCGTCATCAAATACAATTTAAATTTTAGTGTCAGTCCTCAAGTTGGCTATTTTTATAATAACGAGCTACAGACAACCTACAATCAGTTGATCGCTCGTGGCAGTACTTCGTTGAAGGCCGCTTTAGAAGTGGGGCGAGACATTGAGTTGATCGACATTGCCGATTTACAGAGAGAGCTACAAAATGTTCCCGCTGACCTCACTCTTGTCTATCAAAATTTGTTGAATGCGAGTTATAATCATCTCAGTGCATTTGAGAGAAATTTATCAAACTAGATTTTGGAGTGCGAGATATGAAATGGCTCTTGATAATTTTGTTAATGGCTTTTACCTTTTTAGCTCATTCTGAAGAGGTAAAAGTCCCGAAGGAGATCATTAATAAAGTTAAAGAGATCAAATCTGATTTTAATGAGAAGGCCAAGGAGTTGAAAAATCAGATTAAAGCACAGGTCCAAATAATGGATGAATTGTTAGCAAGCGATGCCACTGAGGAAAAGATCAATGAGGAATTTAAAAAACTCAAAGATTTAAGGGGGCGGCATCAAGATTTGAGATTCAATCACATCTTAATGATGAGGAAGATTCTCCCTCCAGAGCAGAGGCAATATCTCAAGATGATGAAGGGATCTCATAGTGAATTGCGTGGGCATACAGGGTATTGCTCAGATGGTGAATAAGAAAGAGTTTTTCAAACTTATTTATGACAGATACAACAAGCTAGTTCGCTCAGTTGTCTATTTTTATATTCATAATGAGCAATGTCACGATGTCACTCAGGAAGTTTTTGTTAAGGCCTGGGGTAAATTAGATTCATTGCAAAATCAGGAAAAAGTTAAGGCTTGGTTGATGAAGATAACAATGAATAGCATCTATGATTTTTATCGAAAGAAGGGGCGCTTGAAAGAAGATTTTTTAGCAGAAGAGGCCCAAGAACTTGAAGCGAGCAATAAAGAGATAAAGCAATTAGAAGATAAAGATGCTGTTGCTCAACTGTTGATGAAGGTTAGTGAAAAACATCGAAACGTTATTGTGCTTTATTATCTTCACGACTTTTCGATTGCCGAAATCGCAGAAAGTTTGGATGAGAGTGAAGGAACAGTGAAATCGCAATTGCATTACGCCAAAGAGGAACTTCAACAATTAATGAAAAAAATGGAGATTGTTTTATGAAAGATGAAAAAGAAGAAGCATTGACTCGCTTTCTCAAAAAATCGATCGACGCAGTTCCATCAGCTCCACATAGCGAATTCGACATGATTCAAAGTGCGATCTCGGCCAAAGAGGAAAGGAAAAGCTTTTGGGATTATTTTCGCTTTCCTACTTTAGTCCCAGTTGCAGTCACTTCCATGGCCCTAGCTACGGTGATTGCTTTGGTGATTCATTCTCAGAACAAAACGGTCACGATGACTTCTCAGGAATATATTGAGTTTCTTTTTTTAAATGATGAGGGCGTTTCAGATCGCGCTGTTGGAGCTGACTGGCTTTAATTAGGTTACGTCAGTTTATCACACAGAACTCATTTTTTTTCAATTTTGGAAGTCTACTTAAGATGGTTCGATACCCCGTCTGCACCATCAAGTGAAATGTCAAACGAACCAAATTTAAAATGCTGTAAAATCGAGTGATTAGATAATTGGGGTGGTCGAGGGTTCGTGAAATTTAAATGGTCGGGAAGTCTGCCGATCTCCAACCTATTGTAACTGTTAAACTTTGATCTCGCGTTGACACCAATTGACACCAGTATTTT
>PCTW01000036.1 GCA_002786715.1 Bdellovibrio sp. CG22_combo_CG10-13_8_21_14_all_39_27 | reverse complement strand
TCTTTATTGAGAAGATCGAGTTCATCGAGAAATTCTCGCGTCGACATAAAGTGCATGACTTCAAGATCAAGTTTCTTTTCCAAGAAACGCTTGATTGCTTTACCAAGAGTTTGGTCGTCTTCAACTACATAGACAATAGGCTCAACTAAAGTTGATTGCGTCTCATCAGATGAAGCTTCAAAGGTAGAATGCAGATAATCAAATTCGTTCACTCAAGAACCTCCAGGCATTCAATCGTAGCCAGTGGCGTGATCAGGTGTCAAATTTTCAACACCATGGTAACGCTTGCCGAGCAGCAGTGTAAGAGTTTGTTATTCTTGAGCTAAATTAAGAAAGTTGAGAAAATATTGCGCCGAATTATCTGGTGTTCCTGCCCAAAGATAATAAATGATGAAGAGAGCGCAAATCCCCGCAATTCCACCACAAACATAAGCCGCACGTGGCACATCTTTAAGCCAATACATATATCCAAATTGAATGGCAATCATCAGGCCGGGAATGGCCCAGAATGGGATATAGCGAAGTATGAACAAAAAGGAATCGAGAAAAATCATGAATATATGGTGCCACGCTCTCTCAAGGAATGAAAGAGCGCGACTACCAAAAATTAGAACATTGCTTTAAGTGCGTCGAGCTTATTGAGCTTTTCCCAAGAGAAACCATTGGCAGATGTTCTTCCAAAGTGACCATAAGCTGAAGTTTCAGAATAGATCGGTCTTAGAAGATCAAGTCTTTCGACAATCGCGCGAGGTCTCATGTCGAACAATTCATTAATTGCGACATTGATTTTCTTTAGGTCGTATTTTTCAGTTCCAAAAGTTTCAACCAAGAATGAAACCGGATGAGCAACACCAATTGCATAAGCGACTTGCACGAGAGCACGGTCAGCTAATCCAGCTGCGACAATGTGCTTCGCTACGTGACGAGCAGCATAGGCTGCTGAACGGTCAACTTTTGAAGGATCTTTTCCAGAGAACGCGCCACCACCATGAGCACCGTGACCACCGTAAGTATCAACGATAATCTTACGACCGGTTAACCCACAGTCTCCCATTGGCCCACCGATCACAAATTTACCAGTTGGATTAATATAGTACTTAGTCTTGTTATCAATCAAATGAGATGGAACTACTTTTTTAATAACTTCTTCACGAATAGCTTCATCGACTTGCTTTAAAGTCATACTCTCAGCGTGCTGTGTAGAAACAACAATCGCATCAATGCGAGAAAGTTTTCCATCTTTGTATTCAGCTGAAACTTGAGTCTTACCATCAGCACGAAGGTCTTTAACAATTCCATTCTTACGTACGTCTGTTAATTGACGAGAAAGTTTATGAGAAAGATCAATTGTGAGTGGCATGAAGTTTTCTGTTTCGTTGATGGCATAACCAAACATGAGACCCTGATCACCAGCGCCTTGTTCTTTGTTATTGCCTTCATCAACACCCATGGCAATATCTGGAGATTGCTTATCAAGAGCAACCATCACACCACAAGTTGTACCATCAAAACCTTTATCAGAATGATCGTAACCAATGTCTTTAATTTTTGAACGGACGATGTCTTGGAAATCAACCACCGCTTTTGAAGTGATTTCACCAGCAATAACGACCAAACCAGTAGTGATCATCGTTTCACAAGCAACGCGAGACTTTGGATCTTGCTTTAACATGGCATCGAGAATGGAATCAGAAATTCCATCGGCCATTTTATCAGGGTGGCCTTCAGTAACAGATTCAGAAGTAAAAATGTAATCTTTCAACATAAGTATTCTCCAAAAATAAGAGCTAAATAAAAAACAACTAAATAAATAATACTCTAGGAGGACATTACCCTAGGATACATAAGGGGACAATCTAAAAACGTTATTTCTAGGCAGATGGAATAGGTTCGTAATAACGAAAAAAGTGCGGGCTTCTGTGAGTGAAAAACTTTCTTTGGCGCGGTGAAAAAACCACCACATCATCGTCTATCTCAAGAACTTTAAAACGCTGGCCGCTCTGGTCTAGAAAGGAATAATGATAAACATAATTGGACTTTGCCAGAGCTTCAAAAAGTTTTTTGTCTTTTGCGATCGGAACTCCAGGACGCTCTCCCAACTCAATATAATCAGACCAAATTGTACTCATATCAATTCGGCCAAGCATCGAGGCGCGAGAAAAATAGCGCACAGCCTTAAATTCAGGCTTAGGATTACGCAGAAGCTCTAGGGCAATTTTGAGATTATTCTTTCGTAAATGTCTTCCCACTCGAGTCATATCAGGGCAAAAAATACGAACATTTCCATGAATAAAGTAATAGGTAAAACTGAACTCTCCCTCTTTAAAGAGAATATTTAACCATCGATTAGTATCTACAACTTCTTTTTGTTTTTCATCAGCCACGTAAGGAAATAAATTGTCACCTTTTGTAATGGTCGAATAAAAAGTTGAAGCATAGCGATTTAAAACGACTTGTACGACATCTCTTCGCTCAAGACCAGCTTCACCGTCTACTGTTCCAACTTCGTTAAACAAAATGGTTTCCAATGAGAAAAGAGATTGCATGAGATCAGCTCTCTTTCTCCAAAAGGCATAAGTCTCGGAAGCCTTAGTCCATGAATATTGTTGAAGCGCAAACTTAGCTTTTGACTGCTCTTCAATAAGTTGTTCACCTGTTTCAAAATGATCTTTGATTTTTACTTTGTTATTGCGGAGAGATTCATAAAAATCAATTGTTTCGTCAGTGCGAACACTCCATTCAGTCAGACGTTCAACGATTTTACTTTTTCCGGTTCTAAAATGTTTCTCCACTCCATTGAGTGCCCATTGGATATCAAAGCGCAACTCTTCAGAAAGAAAATCATCTACTTTCTCGAGACGTAATGAAATTGTATCAATAGCAGCACGGAGAAAGCTATCACTTCCGGTATGATTACTATTCTGTGCCCCGTCTTGAACTATTTTTCGATAAAAATAGATTTCATTCATTCTTTGGTTAAGCTGAACTGTATCTCCGTTTTTTGATTTGTCATAATTTTCACGTAACTCAAAATGATCAACGGGAAAGCGGTAACTCAAAAGAAAAGAGCTCTTGTTAAAAAAGGTTTTAAGATTACTTTTAAAAGTAATATAAAGATATTTGTAACGATTTTTGAGTTTGAGCATCTCTTCTTCACTCACCCTACTATCATCGATTTGCTCTCTCAGTTTTAACAATTGATCAAGCATCGGACGGAGGTTGTCAATAAGCTCAAGATGCTCATTAAAATCTTTTAATTTTTGCACGATTTCAACTTGAGAATTTATCCATCGTTTCTTGTTGATAAGCTCAGGAATAAATCGATTGACTGTCGCTCGATCCAGTTTATTGTCAGTAAGTTGAGGGATAAAATATCCAGCACCTCGAAAATCATAGAAGAGCTTCCAAAATTTTTCTTCAGAACCAGGCCGGCAACTTTCTTTAAAGAAGGCAGAATGAATTTTTAGATAACGATCGATGATAACATCATCTTTTTCTTTCAATTCAAACATAGGCTTTTCCGCCAACACTTGCGCCGAAAATAAAAGCGAAAAGAGGCTTAATAGAAAATTACTTTTTGAGAGCATCAACAAAATCAGACTCCCACAAGCCTAAACAGGTTCCATTAGAGAGTATTAATAATACACCATCTTCCGTTGCCCATTGGTCAATTTCTGCTCGTAGCTGTTGTAAATTTTCCGCAACAAATGAAGGAATTTTATCCCGAGATAAATGAGCGGTCATAAGATTATAATCGAGGTCTTTCGCCCA
>PCTW01000013.1:3798-6380 GCA_002786715.1 Bdellovibrio sp. CG22_combo_CG10-13_8_21_14_all_39_27 | reverse complement strand
TAAAGGAGGAAGATTTTCAGCTTTCACTTGGGCAACTGTTTCATTTTTCTCTGGGACTGAAAGAGGAACATCTTTTGCTAAAGCGGCATCTTTAGTATTGATTTCGTCTTTCTCTTTCCAAAAGTCTACGATGTAGCGCTGATCTCTATCCTTATAGAATGAGAAGATCTCGACTTCTGGTGAAGTAAGCTCAATTTCTATTCCGACAGAATTGTTATCTTTATCTGGAGTTAAATATGAAATGCTCTTTATATACTTGTCATTTGATTTGATTTTGCTCAAATCATTTTTCATTTCATCAATTAAAGCTACGTTTAAAGTTTTGATTGTGACCTTTGAACCTTTTTTGTTAATGAAGAGTTGTTCTTTTTCGCAGTAAACATTCCAACGTAAGTACAAATCGCCATTTTCTTGAACTAATTTTTGGGAAAAAACTGCTCCGGAGTAGAGCACCGTGATAAGAATCGTCAAAAATTTGAAAATCATTTTTCGATTCAAGTTGCGACATCCTGTCTAAAAAGTTTGCCCTTCGGGCCGAAATCCCATTCCTCCTGAATAGAACCTCTAATTCATAATACCTCTTTTCTGGTCTGGAGGAAGGAAAATTTTTCTTGCCGGCAAAATTTTACCCATAATTTTTTGACTCCCCTTCATCGACCATTCCAAGCTATCATTAAATATCTGGATTTTCGTTGTAAGGGCATTTCCCTGACTGACTTAATCTGTTACTAAGGGGCCATTTTGTCACCAAGACTGAAACTCCCTGTCATCTTTTTTTTATTTATTCTATCGAGCTGTTCTACCAACTCAATCGTGCCACAATCAATAACTTCTCACCCTTCTCTCGACTCAAAATGGAAATCAATTGACTCTTCTAAAGGCGAAGTTCGCTACGTTAATAACGAATCGGGCTCTCTCATAGAGAAGCAAATTTTTTGCGACAGCAAGAGTAAAAAAAATTCGCAACAGCTTCATCAGGAATTACTTAAAAGAATGTCTGGCGTTGAAATTATTTTTAGAGATCAAAAGACTGTTGGCGATATCAATACAATTAGAACGCACTTCAAAGGCATCATAAATAAAAATGTCGCCTATTTGATTTTAACCACATTTAAAGGCAGTCGTTGTGTTGTCGACGTCTTCCTGATAAGCCAAAGAATTGATAAATTTGAAACTGATATGGAAGCTTATAATGACTATCTCGAAAGTGAACTTAATCAGTTCAAATAAATAAGACCCTTCTTCTTCATCTTTTCGATCAAAGTGGTTCTATTTAAACTTAAGAGCTGACTGGCCTTGTTCTTATTTCCACCAGTCACATCAAGCGCTTGCATGATAAGTGAATCTTCTATATCTGAAACGGCCTTCTTTAAATCTATGCCTGTATCAGGAAGCTTGATCATCGAATCATAATTACCCATTTGGCTTGGTGTATGGTGAAGAAATTTAGCAGGAAGATCCGAAATCTTCACTCTATTACCACCGCGAAGAATAACCAATCTCTCAATAAGGTTCTCAAGTTCTCTTACGTTCCCTGGCCAATCGTAGGTCATGAGCAATTCTAATACTTCGTCGTCGAAGCTTAAGCTATTTCTACCGTCGGCAGAAACAAATCTTCCAAGAAAATAAGAGATTAGTAAGGGAATATCCTCTCTTCTCTCTGAGAGCGAAGGCATTTTAATTGGAATAACATTGAGACGATAAAAGAGATCTTCTCTGAAATCACCAGAGGCTACTGCTTTTTCAAGATCGCGGTGAGTAGCGGTGATAATGCGAACATCGATGGGATAGGTTTGTGAACCACCGACTCTTTCTATTTCTCTATTTTGAATCACTCGCAACATTTTCACTTGGAGTAGAAGCGGCATATCGCCTATTTCATCCAAAAAGATTGAGCCTCTATTGGCCAATTCGAAACGCCCTTTGCGGTCAGAGATAGCACCAGTAAAGGCGCCTTTATTGTGACCAAAGAGCTCACTCTCTAAAAGCTCACTGGGAATAGCTCCACAGTTCACAGAAATCATATCGTTATTT
The DNA here is from genome assembly GCA_002786715.1 of Bdellovibrio sp. CG22_combo_CG10-13_8_21_14_all_39_27. Taxonomy (GTDB): domain Bacteria; phylum Bdellovibrionota; class Bacteriovoracia; order Bacteriovoracales; family Bacteriovoracaceae; genus 21-14-all-39-27. The sequence goes on along the minus strand of PCTW01000013.1, from coordinate 4,346 downwards.
TGACGTGCTGAAAGGCGATGAATCCCACGGGCCACAAGCTCTTTCCCCGTACCAGATGGACCATTGATAAGCACTGTCGAATCTGAAGCTGCTACTTTTTGAATACGTTCAAAAACTTTTTTCATAATGGGTGATCGCCCAATCATGCCACAAAACATATCCTCTTCATTAGGCTCTTCAAGCTTAAATTTATTTACGAATAAATGGCGATAAGGAGTCTTAGTAGCACCCACGTTATTTTTGCGTGGAACCCAGCCTAATTTTTTAGTCAGGGCCTTCGTTGCAAGATCTGCTAAAACATCAAGCTCGAAAGGCTTTGTCAGATAATGGAAAACACCTTTCTTAGTAGCAGAGATAGCGGTTTCAATTGAAGCAAACCCCGTCATTACGATGGTGACGAATTGGAATTGTTTCTCTCTCAAAAGATCGATGAGAACTAAACCATCGGCTCCACCGTCATCAAAAGAAATATCTGTGACGAGACAGAAAGGACGGACACCTGCTCCGTCTGTTTTTTCTTTATTGAGAAGATCGAGTTCATCGAGAAA
>PCTW01000013.1:0-3761 GCA_002786715.1 Bdellovibrio sp. CG22_combo_CG10-13_8_21_14_all_39_27 | reverse complement strand
CGAGTTCATCGAGAAATTCTCGCGTCGACATAAAGTGCATGACTTCAAGATCAAGTTTCTTTTCCAAGAAGCGCTTGATCGCTTTACCAAGAGTTTGGTCATCTTCAACAACATAAACGATTGGCTCAACTAAAGTTGGCTCGGTCTCATCAGATGATGTTTCAAAGGTAGAATGCAGATAATCAAATTCGTTCACTCAAGAACCTCCAGGCACTTAATCGTAGCCAGTGGCGAGATCAGGTGTCAAATTTTCAACACCATGGTAACGCTTGCCGAGCACTGGTGTAAGAGTTTGTTATTCTTGAGCTAAATTAAGAAAGTTGAGAAAATATTGCGCCGAATTATCGGGAGTTCCGGCCCAAAGATAATAAATGATAAAGAGACCACAAAGAGCAGCAATTCCACCGCAGATATAAGCTGCCCGAGGCACGTCCTTAAGCCAATACATGTAACCAAACTGAATAGCGATCATCAAGCCAGGTATGGCCCAAAAAGGGATATAGCGGAGGATGAACAAAAAGGAATCGAGGAAAATCATGAATATATGGTGCCACGCTCTCTCAAGGAATGAAAGAGCGCGACCACCAAAAATTAGAACATTGCTTTAAGCGCATCTAGCTTATTGAGATTTTCCCAAGAGAAACCATTGGCAGAAGTTCTCCCAAAGTGACCATAAGCTGAAGTTTCAGAATAGATCGGTCTTAAGAGATCGAGTCTCTCTACGATCGCGCGAGGTCTCATATCGAACAACTCGTTGATCGCCACGTTGATTTTCTTAAGATCGTATTTTTCTGTACCAAAAGTTTCAACCAAGAATGATACAGGATGAGCAACACCAATGGCGTAAGCAACTTGCACCAAAGCGCGATCAGCGAGACCAGCTGCGACGATGTGCTTCGCAACGTGACGAGCGGCATAGGCTGCAGAACGATCCACTTTCGAAGGATCCTTTCCAGAGAATGCACCACCGCCGTGAGCTCCGTGACCACCGTAAGTATCAACGATAATCTTACGACCCGTTAAACCACAGTCACCCATTGGCCCACCGATCACAAATTTACCTGTTGGGTTGATATAATATTTTGTCTTGTTATCAATCAAGTGTGATGGAACAACTTTATTGATAACTTCTTCGCGAATAGCTTCTTGAACTTGCTTCAAAGTCATACTCTCAGCGTGCTGAGTAGAAACGACGATGGCATCAATACGAGAAAGTTTTCCATCTTTGTACTCTGCTGAAACTTGAGTTTTACCATCAGCGCGAAGATCTTTTACGATTCCATTCTTACGAACATCAGTTAGCTGACGTGAAAGCTTGTGAGAAAGATCAATTGTAAGTGGCATGAAGTTTTCAGTTTCATTGATAGCATAACCAAACATAAGGCCCTGATCGCCAGCGCCTTGCTCTTTGTTATTGCCTTCATCAACACCCATGGCGATATCAGGAGATTGCTTATCGAGAGCAACCATCACACCACAAGTGGTACAATCAAATCCTTTATCAGAATGATCATAACCAATATCTTTAATTTTTGAACGAACGATATCTTGGAAATCAACAACTGCATTTGAAGTGATTTCACCAGCGATAACAACCAAACCAGTTGTAATCATCGTTTCACAAGCCACGCGAGATTTTGGATCTTGCTTTAACATGGCATCGAGAATGGAATCAGAAATTCCATCGGCCATCTTGTCAGGGTGACCTTCAGTAACAGATTCAGAAGTAAAAATGTAATCTTTCAACATAAGTATTCTCCAAAATAAAGAGCTAAATAAAAAACAACTAAATAAATAATACTCTAGAAGGACATTACCTTAGGATGCATAAGGGGACAATCAAAAATAGTATTCTCTAAGCTGAAGGGACAGGTTCGTAATAGCGAAAGAAATGGGGGCTTCTGTGAGTGAAAAACTTTCTTTGGCGCGGTGAAAAAACGACCACGTCATCATCAATCTCTAAGACTTTATAGCGCTGACCGCTTTGGTCGAGAAATGAGTAATGATAAATATAATTGGACTTAGCTAGGGCATTGAAGAGTTTCTTATCTTTTACTATAGGAGCTCCTGGTCGCTCACTTATTTCAACATAATCAGACCAAATAGAACTCATATCAATACGCCCCAACATTGAAGCTCTTGAGAAATAGCGCACAGCCTTAAATTCGGGTTTGGGATTGCGAAGGAGCTCAAGCGCAATAAGTAGATTTTTTTTGCGCAAATGTCTTCCCACTCGAGTCATATCAGGACAAAAGATTCGAACATTTCCGTGAATAAAATAATAGGTAAAACTAAACTCTCCCTCTTTAAAGAGGATATTTAGCCATCGATTGGTATCGATAACTTCTTTTTGTTTTTCATCGGCGACATAAGGAAAGAGATTATCGCCCTTGGTAATGGTCGAATAAAAAGTTGAGGCATAGCGATTGAGAACAACCTGCACGACATCTCTTCGCTCAAGACCTGCCTCTCCGTCGACAGTTCCCACTTCGTTAAACAAAATAGTCTCTAACGAGAAAAGTGATTGCATAAGATCAGCGCGCTTTCTCCAAAAAGCATAGGTCTCAGAAGCCTTCGTCCAAGAGTATTGCTGAAGCGCAAACTTAGCTTTTGACTGCTCCTCAATAAGTTGTTCACCGGTTTCAAAATGGTCTTTAATTTTTACTTTGTTATTGCGAAGGGACTCATAAAAATCAATCGTCTCATCAGTTCTCGAGCTCCATTCCGTAAGGCGCTCAATTATTTTACTCTTCCCTGTTCGAAAATGTTTCTCCATTCCATTGAGGGCCCATTGAATATCAAAACGCAATTCCTCAGAGAGGAAATCATCTGATTTATCAAGCTTCAATGAAATAGTATCGATTGCGGCACGAAGAAAACTATCACTTCCGGTATGATTACTATTTTGAGACCCGTCTTGTACAATTTTGCGGTAAAAATAAATCTCGTTCATTCGCTGATTTTGTTGAACAGTGTCACCGTTCTTGGATTTGTCATAGTTTTCTCGAAGCTCAAAGTGATCGACAGGAAAGCGATAACTCAAAAGAAAAGTCGTTTTATTAAAAAAAGTTTTGAGATTACTTTTAAAATTAATGTACAAATATTTATAGCGATTTTTGAGTTTCAACATCTCCTCATCGCTCACCCGGCTATCATCAATCTGCTCTTTTAGTTTTAGCATTTGCTCAAGCATCGGTCGCAAATTTTCAATCAAGTCGAGGTGCTCATTAAAATCTTTCAATTTTTGAACGATTTCGACTTGAGAATTAATCCATCGCTTTTTGTTAATAAGCTCGGGGATGAATCGATTGACAGTGGCGCGATCAAGTTTGTTATTGCTAAGTTGAGGAATAAAATAACCAGCTCCGCGAAAATCGTAAAAGAGCTTCCAAAATTTTTCTTCCGAACCTGGACGACAACTTTCTTTAAAAAAAGCAGAATGAATTTTTAAGTAGCGATCGATGATTACGTCATCTTTTTCTTTCAAGTCAAAGAGAGGTTTCTCGGCCGTGGCTTGAAAAGAAATGAGAAGCGCGATTGCACTTAAAAGAAAATTATTTTTTGAGAGAATCAACAAAATCAGACTCCCACAAGCCTAAACAGGTTCCATTAGAGAGTATTAATAATACCCCATCTTCTGTTGCCCATTGGTCTATTTCTGCTCGAAGCTGTTGTAAATTTTCCGCAACAAATGAAGGGATTTTATCCCGAGATAAATGAGCGGTCATAAGATTATAATCGAGGTCTTTCGCCCACTTCAC
>PCTW01000090.1 GCA_002786715.1 Bdellovibrio sp. CG22_combo_CG10-13_8_21_14_all_39_27 | reverse complement strand
TTCTTCAAAAAAATACCCAATTTGATTTTTTTACCAAAGCAGTGCTCCTTGGCCTATTTCAATTGGACACAAGGCCTGATCAGACTGCGCCTGACTCTCGCTTTCAAATTTTTATTTACGATGGAAAACGTTGGCAATATCGAGATTTCAATGACGTTATGGATTCTCCTGCTGAAAAGTCTAATCCTTACATCGATGGACTACGTTGGATAAGCTCTCAAACGAAAGAGAAGAAAAGCTTAGAGTCTATTGCAAGGCAATTGGATTCTGTTATTCCTAAATACGTGTTTGTTGGCCCAGAACTTGCGAAATGGCTCGATAGCAACAAATTCACTTTCATGAAATTTGATGTTTTTCGTGAACATTATTTCAAGGGCGACCAAATTGTTGTCTATGGTGAAAGTGTGTTGTCACTAAAGCATGCTAGCTTAATAAAGAAATACAGTTCGAGCAGAATCAAAGCTAATATTATCGATTCTCTCCCCTTTTCGCAGACGACAAAAGGAACGGATGTTATTCATTCATGTAATTTTGATCAAAAACTTTATGAGAATATGATCTTTTCCAAAAATGATCCGAAAAGAATAAATGCTAACGTTTTTGGTCTCCAAGATTCACAGGGGCGAGTTTTTATCGGAATCTCTTCTTTAAAGAACCCTAAACTCAATCCTGAAAGTGATCAATTTCTCCTCGAAGCTGAAAACCCATTAAGACCAGTGCCCTTTTGTATTCTCGAAAGAGATAAAGATCTTTTTGCACTCGCAGGTAATCAAGGAATTGATCCAGCTCAACACTTAGTCCAACTCCAATCTTTGTCACTTGAAACTTCTGAAGGCCTGCCTGGACTCGAACAACGGCTTATGCAGGCACGCTCTCTCTTCTTGGTTAATCCAGCAAGAGTAGCAGTTGAAACACAACTCATTTCTGAAAGAGAATTGGCCGAACTTCATCATTACAATATTCCCGTATATCATGCCGACCAGCTAGGCGAAGTTTGGAGCTGGATGAAGTCATACGGTAGCAGTGGCTTTGTTGCAGATCCTCGTTTTGAACGTGGTGTTTTATGTCTTCCTTAATTATTAAAGGTGGAGCTTCAGGAAAGATCGTAGCGACAGTCGACATTAGTGGACACGAGGATGACAATCTCATGGAATTTTTACGTTCTCAAGGCATTCCCCTCGCTTCTAGTTGCTTGGGAATGGGAGTTTGCGAGAAATGCGTCATTAACAATGATCTTTTGTCATGCATGTATACAGTTGCGCAATATATAGAGAAAACTTCAAATCAGCCTATCGAAATTAGCTATATTTAAGTCACAATTCTAACAAAAACTAACCGCGTCATATGCTTGATCATTAAGGTTGCCAATTCTATTTGAACTTTGTAGTCTTTAGATGCAACTAATATTTATTATTAATTTAAACTAATGGATAAATAATGAAAGCTCTTTGGTCTACACTTGTCATGGCCCTGTTCTTTCTGCTCATTCATTCAGCTTATGCTGGAAATTTCGGTAATCTTAATTTTGGAACTTACAATGTTCGCAACTTTGGAACTGTCGAGTTCAAGGCCGATGTCACCACAAATAAATTTCTCCTTAAAACGTTAATTGCAAAAACCAGTGCCGATGTTCTCGCTGTTCAAGAAATCGTTGATGATGAACTCTTTAAAAGCTTCATTAAGGAATCACTGCCTCAATACAATCTCATTTTGAGTGAATGTGGAGGTTCAGGTAATCAAAAAGTTGGCATTCTTTATAATAAAGAAAAATTAAAATTAAATTGGTCAAAAGAAGATAATCGAATTGCTAATGGTGAATCATGCCAAGCAGGAATTCGACCTGCCATGGTCGCACAATTTCAAATGAAAGATTCTCATCTCAATTTTCAAGTAATTGCCGTTCATTTAAAAGCAGGTGGGCGTCCGCAAAATATCGAAGCCCGTTTCAAACAATTAGAAATTTTATCTCAAATGGTTGAAGAGCTTCGCTCTCAAAAGATGGACTATATCGCTATCATGGGTGATTTTAACTCCACCGAATATTTAGAAGATGCCAGTGCTGCAGCTCGATTTAAAAAAGTCGTCAGAGACAATGATCTAATTGATTTTGCCGAAGATATCGATTGCAGTTCTTATTGGAAAGGTCCCGAGAATGATGAGGTTATGCGATACGCTTCACTTCTTGATCACGTCATGATTAGTAAAGAATTTCACCAACAGTTTAAGTATGATTCTGCTCGCACTCTGGCCCATTGCCAAAAGAACTCTTGTAGACAAGAAACCGTCGACGGTCTAGGCTTAACTTATAACGAAGTAAGCGATCATTGCCCCGTTGTGGCCAAGTTACGCTAAGAAAGCCCAGAGGTTCAAGTGAAGTATTTATCTTTTGATATTGAGGCCACGGGTCTCAATTCCCACGATCTTATCATTGAAATCGCTTATGTTCCCTTTGATACAGAGACTCTTACTTTAGAGGATTCTCTGGCCGGACATTTTTTCATTCAATGTCCTTCATTTGAAGATCTCAAGCCAGGCTTAGATCCATGGGTCATAGAACACAATCAAACTTTAATAGAGACTGCTCACTCAAAAGGGCTACCCATTCAAGACTTCAAAGTGAAATGGGCGCAGTATTTAGAATCAGCTCCAGTACGTGAATATTTCAAAGATTATAAAAAAGTGACGCTCTTTGGAAAATCAATGTCGGCCATCGATTTACCCTTTCTCAATCGAGACCTCGGTTGGGATTGGATGCGAAAGTATTTCGAGCATCGCCAGCTCGATCTCTCTTCTGTCGCCTATAATCTAATTGACCTTAATATTATGCCCGCCAAATGCATGTCAGGTTCTGAACTCATGAAATATCTCGGAATGGGAGACGTCGCTCACACAGCACTAGAAGATGCCCGCAATACGGCCTTGATGTATTTTGAAATCATCAAACGTTTTAAAAAGTAAATTATTTTTTGTCGTAAACGAGAAATTGCTTAGGATCGAGCGCTTTTGAATTGTGACGAATTTCAAAATGCAGATGCGGTCCCGTAGATCTTCCGGTTGTTCCAACTTCTGCAATCACTTGGCCTCGACTTACCTTTTGACCTTTCTTTACATAATTTTTTTTGGCGTGAGCATAGACCGTAAAAACTTCACCAGGATGAGAAATAACGGTGATGTTACCGTATCCTCCAAGCTGAGCACCAGAATAGACCACAACCCCTTCTTTGGCCGCTAGGATATGAGCGCCTCGACGAGCTGGGATATCAATCCCTTCATGATTTTTTCCCCAGCGATGACCAAACTCTGAACTTATTCTTTTGCTCGAGGGAACTGGCCATAAGAACTCTCCGCGAGCAAAAGCCGCTCCCGTTTCTTCTTGATTCATCATTTGCCCCATCAATCCCCAATTTTGTGGAATGAAAACCCAGTCACCAGAGCTGATGGCCTTATTTTCATTGGCCTGTCTGATTTGCCATTCGGGAACTTTAAAAGCGGAGGCCAGCTTGCGATAATTTTGATCAGGTCCTACTTGAACATACTTTCCTGACTTCATGCCAGCACATGAAGAAACGAAAATTAAAATCAAGAGTAGTGTCCAAATACGTCGCATGAACCTCCAAATGGAGATTCATTTCTGAGTTTTAGAGTTGGTTAAGAAATGATTTCCATTCATCTATCTTTTCGGACGATTGGCCCAAAAGATTAAGAACGGATAAAGATATTTTATTTTGCTCCACGGCCCAACAGTCTGTCCCTATTTGTCTGCTAGAACCCTTGTAAACGCCACCTATCCAATAATAAGGTCGTTCTCTAAAATCGTGTCTTCTTTGAATTTCTTCAGAATAATGTCTAAAACCAAGATGGGTAAGTTCCATTCCTTCAATTTTTTCAATTTCAACGTTGGGTACATTAACATTGAGCAAATGCATGGGAGCAATCAACTCATGGGCCCCATTTTTAACAATCTTTTGAATGAACTGGGCCGCTGTTTCATAATGGTGCTTCACTGTGGGTGCAGGCAAAAAATCAAGAACAGAGCTCACTGAAATGCCAGGAATGCCATGAAAAATGGCCTCTCTCGCCGCTGCAACAGTTCCCGAATAATAGACGTCCTGACCGAGATTTGCTCCTCTGTTGATTCCGGAAACAATAAGATCTGGCCGGTCATCTTTCATAATCTCAGCAAGTCCCATTAGTGCACAGTCTGCAGGATATCCACTGCAACCCCATACTTTTGGAGAAATCTCTACCACCCGCAATGGATGATCGAGAGTTAAAGTATGACCTGTGGTTGAGCGCTCTTCCAGGGGAGCCACAACAATAACCTCAGCCACTTCAGAGAGGTATTGAGCTAGAATTTTAATGCCAGGAGCATGAACGCCGTCGTCGTTGCAAATGAGTATTTTCATGGCCAGTTTATACTTTTAGTTGATCCATTAGACAAGAGTTGCTTTTTCAGCAATGTCCAATGGTCTTTGAATAACTCTTGATTAACCTGTCTGTAGCCAGTCTCTATCTGATGATTAATGGGAAGAGAAAAAGTATTGATAGGAAGAAAATCTAAAACTGAAGACATTAACTCTTGGCTCCAGTCAAAATGAAGAATCAGCTCTTGGTTTTTCAGAATTCCATCAGACTTTAGCTTTGATAACTCGATGATAAAGTGACCCAAACTATTACTAGCTTGCATGCGTTGGCAATCTGCGGCCGATAAAATAATTCCTTTTAACAAGGGATTTTTATAAACAGAAGAGTCCAATCTAAAATCATAATGCCAATAGAAAGGAATATTATTTCTTTCAGCATGAGTAACATCTGAAATGTCGCTTAACTCAAATGAAAGGTTCTTAAGTGGTGAAATTTCTTTCAGATCATTAATAACCTTATCAACCATGAAATCTTTTTCATTTAGAAATCGCATAGACACAAAATGAGTTGATAAAGAATCTTGAAGTAGTTTTAAGCAGTCATTAAAAACGTACTGCTGGATAAAATTAAAACTTTTTGGACGAAAATCAAAAGACCAATTTTTCACGCCGAAAGACATGAAAAAAGTTAATGACTGGGTATTGTATATGCCTTCTAGGCGGAACTGAGAATCCATCTCACTCAGTATAAACTGAATCAAAATCACTTACAAAAAGCTTATATCCAAAGGCACTTCCTACCGACTCAGGATGAAATTGAAATCCCAAGAGCTGATTATTAGAAAAACTAAATACCTGATTGTTAAATTCAACCAATTGACATGAAGCCAATTTATCAGGTTTTAGACACCATGAATTGTAAAACTGGACATCAATCTTGTGCCCAATAAGAGCAGCATTAAAAATCGGCCAAGGGGGAACTTCAAACGGTAGCGTACGACCATGAATTGGTTGTTCTAATCTGATTAATTTCAATCCAAGACTCATGCCTAAGATTTGATGGCCAAGGCAAACCCCAAGCCACTTCTGATCGGGATACCGCTTTAAATGTTCAAAAACCTTTTCAGTAAGAATGTAGTCATTAGGATGACCTGGACCAGGACCTAAAACCATTAAATCAGCTTTATGCTCGGGGGAAAAATCACAATGATTAAAAATTCGTACTTCAAAATTTAAATCGCGAAGTAAAGCAATAACATTAAAGCTAAAGCTATCATTAAAATCGTAATAAAATGCGATCGGTTTATTTGCCATTGAAAGATTTAAAATTATTTTCGTTAAAGTTAATTAAGAAGTTAAAAGAATATCTTTTGTCGTAAAGATTCTTTGAATAACCTAACTCTAATTTCCAACAATTATTTAATGGAGAATAGACCATAGTGTATTCACTTTTATCTGTCCTCGAAAGATCCAGATCATAATCATAATGAATTTTGAAATGAGCAATGTCAAAAGGGCGAAGATAAAGATCGGAAGTGGCATATTTCTTAATTGGAGTTGTAAAGGAATCGTAATTTATACCGACTCCAACATCAAACAGATCAAAAGTTTGGGTCACATTTCCTGAAAAAATATGATTACTATTTTGGTGAAAATAATATTCAGTGACTGAAAAACTTGTTCTATAAACAGAAAAACCGGTGCTCACAAAAAGTCGAGTTAAACGATCATTAAGCTCAGTATCTGCGCCATTCACTTTATCAGGTAAGGCCAGATCAACCCCTTGAGAAACATCGAGATAGGCAATTTTTGAATAATCAAAATTATCACGGAGATATTGACCGTTTGAATAGAGATTATTCCCTTTAGCATTTTTTCGAATAATAGAGTTGTTCCACTGAAGCTCTAAAGTATTGCTAATTGGAAGACCTGTGCGTGATTTACTATCATTCAAAACATACTCTTGATCTCTGAGTGCATCCAAATAATCGAACTGACCTGCTTCTTGTCGAATTTGCTGTTGAAAAACAGTGTTGCCATCTGCTTTTTGTTCTCCAAAGTAATAATGTTTCGCTTTAATTTGTGAATTATGTTTGTAACTTGAAGACTCTACTTTGACTGAGGCATTTGATATCTTAGAGCTGATTTCTGGCAATCCACCTATAAGATCGCCATTCTTTTTTAGTGTACGATCAACTTTTTTATCATCTTCAATGGTTAAAATTCTAGAAGATGAAATATCCTGAGAATAAGCGATGCCAAAAACGCGTTCAAGTTCAAAAGAAAGTTCACTTTCATAAATAATCCCCTGCTTTTTGAATGTATCTTTTCCTCGAGTTGGTAAGCGATAGTGTTGATAATCTAATTGTGCACCTGTTTTCAAGGAAACTGGACCAAGTTCACCAAAATACCATTCCAAACTCGGAGACAAATTTGTTCGAGTTGCATTTCGAGAAAATGAGCCTTCAATATATTTATTTTGTTTAAAAACTTTAAGATCACCTTCTAAAGTAAGTGTTAATTTATCGAGTAATAAAAAGCCTGGTTGTAACAATGGGATAGGAGTAGAGCTAAATGTAATTTCCGGGAGTATCTGAACATAGCGATGATCAAATCCTTTAGCATTACCAAAAATTTGGTTTCGATTAAATGAACTTTCCACGCCAAAGTGAAAGTACTGGTTTCTAAAATCAACAAATCCATCAATTCCAAAATCACTGGTATCGTGCCTTTCAGACATATAGTTGGGAAAGCTTCGAGTCATATCTAAATCATTCATGTACTGGTAACGAAAATGATGATTGATATGTTGACCATCACTAAAATGGTGCTCCAGCTCACCATAAGGTCTGAATGTGGTTGTGCCTGATAAAGTGATCTTATCTTTTTCATCTCGCTTTTCTGGCAGATAAATTCGATCCCAGGCTTGCATAGAATTAATCTCAAACCACTTATTGACTCCATATGATTGTCTATACTCGAGCTCGTTTGCCCATCCACGACGTCCTAGGATTCCCGGAGTTAAGGTAAGATCTGACGAACGTGAAATGGCCCAAAACCATGGCTGGGTATAATAAGCTCCTTCCTCAAGTTCAAAACCAAATTTAGGAAAGAGCAAACCTGTCTCACGATCTTTTTTAATGGGTAAAATGATATAGGGAATATACATCACAACCACACCACGGGCCTTGATATAAGCATTCCAAATTTGAATGTACTCTCCTATCGTAATTCGCACTCGCTTACCAAAAATGCTCCAAGATTCTGGGCAATCGCGACAAGTAGTGTACTCAGCGTTCTCCCCTACGTAGGTATTGTCACCTGTACGAGAAAGCTTATCTCCAAGCACGACAAAATTGTCGGCCAGAATTCTGGCCTTTGTAAGATTGAAATTTTTTGAATTAAAATTATATTCGAGATGACTTCCATAGACAGTTGCTTCAGGACCAACATATCGGACATTACCATCAATCTCTGCATCACCAGAGGCAAAAGACAAAGTTGCTTTATCCCCATAGATTGCGTTTTCTTGATGAGTGATGATTACATTTCCTACGGCTTCAAATATATTTTCTCTTGAACGGCGAAATGCCTTATCAGATAAGATGTGTACTGATTTGCCAATTGTGAAATCGAATTGTTCTCGTGCTTCTACAGTATTAGGAATTGAAAGAGCGAGAATATAAAAAGCGCTGAATTGCACTGATAAAATAATAAGAGCCTGTGACGAGAGACTTCCCTTCAGATGAAAGAAGAATTCTCTTCCAGCCATCTTCGTCAAATATCTGAATCGCTTTATTTCCATTATTCTCTTTGGCCAAAAATTCTAAATCACTTTTTGCACAAGCTTTTTGGTGATTAAAAGTGCACAGATTTAATCTTTCATAAAATAAATGACTCTGGGTCATTAGCTTAAAACAGCTTTCAAGATCCTCTTGACTGCGTTTTGAAAAACTCATCCATACCTGATCAAACGAGTCACCTTTCTGGCGAAACGTATGAACCATTTCTCTTATTCCTTCAGCATTATGCGCTCCTATAAAGATAAATTGATTATTTCCATCTGTCATCAACTCGAATCGCGCTTTGAGACTTAATTCAAGCTGAGAAAGTTTCACAATTTGTTTAATATTGAGATCTTTTTCATTTGATAATCGTTTAAAAAGCGTAGCTGCTAAAATTCGGTTTCTTTGTGAGTAGCATTGCTCAGAGTTCACCCAACCACGCTCGAAAAGATCAAGCCACTGAACCTCATCCCTGCCTGCCCATGATTGAATATGTCCCCTCAAATTTTTATCATTGATGGTTGTATACAAGGGTTTCCCTGGTCGAGAAATAGGGTATTTTTCACTCAAAATCTTTTCTTTTGTGTCTCCCAAAAACTCTTGATGATCGAGATCTATCGAAGTTAATGCCGAAACATCAGCATCAAAAATATTGACAGCATCATACCGCCCGCCGAGACCAACTTCTAGAATAACAACATCAACGGATTTTGTATCGACCCAAAGACAAAAGAGAGCAAAAAGAAATTCATAAAAACTTAATTCAGCAGTGAGCTTCCAATACTTTTGGGACAGTTCTTGTAACTCAACCCAAGATATGTTCATTCCGTCATATTTCATCCGTTCCGTGACAGATAAAATATGTGGGGAAGTCCATAAAGCAGTCTTTAAACCATTTTGCTGGCAATAATACTCTAGCGACATCGCGGTTTCGCCCTTGCCATTAGTGCCACCAATGGTCACAATTTTAATCTCTTTTGATTTCCAACGCGAAACTATTTTTGAAAGGACGCTATTAATCGATTCTAAATAGGGACGAAAACGTTCATGACCAGTAACTCTTGTCAGTTGAGCAAGCCATTCATCTTCTACAGTGAAATTCATCGTTGAATTATTGATTTGAGAACATTTTTACAAAAAAGGAGAGCTCTTGCTTCATTTTGTGACGATGAACAATACGATCAATAAATCCATGTTCCAATAAAAACTCAGAGCGCTGAAAGCCTTCAGGCAAGGTTTGACGAATCGATTGTTCAATAACACGTGGACCAGCAAACCCAATAAGGGCCTTCGGCTCAGCAATATTGACATCGCCTAACATGGCATAACTTGCTGCGACTCCACCGGTAGTTGGGTCTGTTAAGATTGAAATAAAGGGAATCCCTGCATCTTTTAATTTTTGCCTTGTCGCCGAAGTCTTCGCCATTTGCATGAGAGATAAAATCCCCTCCTGCATACGGGCACCACCTGAACAACTCACGACAATAGCAGGAATTTTATTTTGAAGAGCGACATCCATAACCATAGCTACTTTTTCACCAGTAACAACCCCCATGGATCCACCCATGAAATCAAAGTTCATAACGGCAATGGCAATTTGACGATTATCAATAAGACCCGTGCCTGCGATACTAGAATCATAACAAGAAGTTTTTTGAATCGCTTGCCCAAGACGATCTTTGTAGGGAAGCTTGTCGGTAAAAACTAATGGATCGCGACTTTTCCATTCCTCTCCAAAAGGAGTGAATGACTTGTCGTCGACTAGCAAATCAATTCTTTGCCATGCCTTTAAACGAAAGTGGTGGTCACAATAAGGGCAAACCTGCGCGTTTTCTTCCAAACGTGTCGTCTGAATGATTTCATTGCAGTTATTACATTTTTTCCAAAGACCAGTTGGAGTGTTGTTCTCAACTCTCTTGTAACTTTTGAGTTTGGGATTCTTAACTGAATCAAAAAAGCCCATAGGAATCTCCGTCGTTCGAAACGAATCAATAATGGTGCTATCTTCTTGAATTTAGGAATTAATGGCAAGTAAAAACTGCATCGCCTCAGAGAGATAAAGGTTCGGAATTCTTAGAAAACGAACTGAGTGTCATCTGAACCGAACAATGAGATACGATCATTCTTCAGTGCGTCAATTTCTTGAAAGAGCTCTGTTTGATAATTTGGTTTTAAGTGTCCCAAGAAAATAGGAACATCGACCGGCATTTTCTTGATTTCTTCATTAATTGAATTAGGTGTGTGATGAAAACTATCATCAGCAACTTTTTGTAGCTTATTAGGAAAAGAAACTTCTGTAAAAATGGCCTTGAGATGAGTTAGTTTATGGGCCAATTCCCAAATTCTATCAGTAGGACCTGTATCTTGAGTAAAAACAATTTGCGAATTACGCTTCTCGATAATGAAGCCATGTCCACCAGCAGGATGATTGACAGGGACAGGAGTGATTTTATATTCGCCTAATTGAAATGTCTTTTCAGACTGAATTTCATTAAAACGAATAGTAGGCTTTTCTTTATTGGGAAGTTTTGAAAAATCTGGCCATATCTCATCATTCAGCAAATGCTTTCTGACATTATCCATTGCAACTTTGGTTGTGTGAATTTCAAAAGGCTTATCTTTTAGACCAAAACAATTGTCAGACAAATAAGCGAGCTCGCAAACATGATCAAGATGGGAGTGACTAATAAGAATATTATCAATGAGGACTTGTTCATTAATCTGAAGGCCAGAAGCAACAGATCCAGCATCAATGAGAAGCTTGCCATCGATTAGATAACTCGTGGCCCTAAAGCCAGGACTAACTCCCCCGTGACCACCGATAATTCTTACGATCATTACTACTTCCTTATAATAATATTCTAACTCGCTCTTTTATTCTTTTCCAGTTCATTTCCACGATACATAGTCGATTTCTCGAATGCTCTTACAAAAGCATCAACTACTCTATCTGAAAACTGTGTTCCACGATGATCAATGATCTCTTGAAAGGCAACCATAGGTGGGAGTCCTTTTCTGTAAGGTCGAGTTGAAATCATAGCATCGAAAGTATCAGCAACAGAGATGATCATGGCAATTGTAGGAATAAGCTCATCAGTTAATCCATAGGGATAACCCTTACCATCAGGACGTTCGTGATGATATCTCATGCCGTCTATAACATTCTCTAATCCATCAATATGCCCAAGTATTTCGAAGCCAAGACGAGGATGCTCACGCATAATTTTAAACTCTTCGTCTGTTAGAGGAGCTGACTTTTTTAAGATTTTGTCTTCGATACCTATCTTGCCAATATCATGAAGAACCGAAGCTAATTTCAAATCATTCATCTCTTGACTCGTAAGGTCCATTTCCTTCGCAATCATCTCGGCAAAATGGCGTACACGTTTTGTATGGCCACCGGTATAAGTATCTTTTTTTCCAATAGCATCTGCTAAAGATTGTACAACTTGCATCAGCTGATTATTGAGTCTTTCTAAGAGTTCCACATTTTCAAATACTATTGCTAATTGATTTGCCGCCAGTTCCATCATCTCAATATCTTCGTCAGAAAACTCTCCTGTGATTGGATTGATGGCCTGAACAACGCCGATCAACTCTCCTTTCGAAACGAGTGGACAGGAAACAATTGAGGTTAAATTCATTTCTCTTAATGAGTCAGGTAAACGAGCATAACGAATATCACTTTGTACGTCCCGTATGTGACGAATGGCCATATAGTGTGCACATTCACCAGCAAATGTTTTTTCATCAACAGAGAGTCTTATCTCTGAGCATAATGTTTTTCCAGAACGCGACTCCTGATGAGATACATAATAGAGCTCTTGCGTTTTCTTATCATGACGAATAAGTAAAACGTGTTCGCAATTAATCAACGACTTTAAAATAGTAGATGATTTCTTAACCAATGTTTTTGTATCAAGTGCACACGAAACAAGTTGTCCCAACTTAATGAGTTCTTCATAGCGCTCAATTTTTTTCTTGGGCATAGCTCTCCCTAAAATGATTTAACTCAATCACTTATCGGGTAACAAATCGAAATGTTTAGGTTCTCGATTTTTGAGCTTCGAGGATTTGGTATATTTCTTTAGCATTTTGATTAAGTATCTGACCTAACAGCTTCGAAATCTTTTTTTGATCAGCTCTTTCCAACACTTCCTTGGCCATAGCAACCAATTTACCTGACTGTGCGACTCCATTTTGTTGAGGTAAATTTAACACGACAACAAACTCACCTTTAACAGTCATCGTTGCTTTAATCTCATCCCAATCTTTTGCACCAAAACGAAAAGTTTCTTGAAATTTTTTAGTCAGTTCGCGTGAAACTGAAAACTGTGCAGCTGTTAGGTGATTAGTTAAAAAGTCGAGACAATCGACAATGCGATGAGGAGATTCAAAGAAAATATGAGTCTGTCCTCTTTCAATAATTGAGTCCGCAACTTCTTCGCGTTTCCCCTGTTCTCGAGGGAAAAATCCATGAAAAGTGAATGGATGAGGTGGCAATCCAGATAACTCTAAAGCAACAATAACAGATGAAATTCCTGGAATAGAGTCAATACGATGCCCCTTTTCCAATGCGCTTTTAACCAAAGGATAGGCCGGATCTGAAATAATAGGACTCCCAGCATCGCTAACTAGGCACAGGTCAGTTCCTTGATTTAATAAATTTATAAAGCCATTAAGATTATTTTGATCATGATCATTGAAAGAAAAAATTCGCTTATTTGAGAGGTCAATTCCGACGCTTTCACACAGTTTCTTCAACACTCGGGTATCTTCGGCCAGGATGACTTCTTGTTCTTTCAAGATGTTTGCAGCTCTTGCTGTCATATCATCTAAATTTCCGATAGGTGTAGAGACTAAATACAAAGTTGCCAAAGATGTTCCTTATTGAAGAATTTGCCTTGTAAAGCGATCTTACCGACTCAGTGATAAAATGAATAGCGTCAACTTCGCACACGGGAGAATTCATGAGCATGAAAGCACAAGTAAGAACTGATTCTATGGGTAATATTACTGTTCATATTGAAGGAGGATTAGATTTTGACAATTCACTTCCTCTGAAGAATGAGCTCCAAAATCTTGCACAAGAAAATCCAGCATCTCAAATCACCATTGATCTGCATGGCCTCGACTTTGTAGGTTCGTCTGGCATTGGATTTTTTGTAGAAACTATTAAAATTCTTAATCAAAAGAAGGAGCAATTCAAACTTTCAAACGTAAAGAGTGAATTCTTGAAAGTATTTAAGCTCTATGACAACGATCTTATGAGTCTTATTGAACAAGAATTTGATACAGATGAAACTGACGACTTAGGTCAGCGCTTTGCGAATAGAAAAAGAACTTATCAAAACTGATAGCGAACGAGTTCTAAATAATAAATCTTATTTTCTTTTGGAATATCTAATTCACTTTGAGTGAGTTGAGCTGTAACGGCCAGCTCACTTAAATTTTTCTCTTCAAGTAAATCCCAAGGCTGATTATAAGCACCTGGATCCGCATAAGGATCAGGATCTCCAGAATCACCATTTCCGTCCTCATAGGGGCTAGTTGTATCAGGGTAATAATTATCTTGCGGCTGAGGATTCATTTGGCGACTTTTTCTCATGGCATGAGAAATGACAATATATGAACCAAATATAATTCCGGCATAGAGTCCGAGCGACGCTCCGATAGCAATTGACCTCCCACTAGTCCCAAAGGCCAGAGAAGCTGTTCCTAAAAGCGCACCTCCAACTGTCCCATAAAGGGCCATCGAGCTTAAGGCTTTCATTCGAGCATCCATTTCTGCATGGGCCTTTTGCATTGGCATCATCATAACAGTTAACGAAAAGCATAATATCAGCAATGACTTTAAATATTTCATCTTAACCTCGCTAAAATAGGTTAATGAACCTCATCCCTTTTGGCAAATGTTGTGGAACGACAACCTCACCTTTTATATTAAAATTGAAAATTTCAGACAAAAAATGGCAACTCTGCCGCAATCTTTGCTTTTGAGTTTGGGAAACATGCTCAAAATTTTTTATCTCAAAGACATCAATTTGACGCTTATCAAATTTGATTACGGCCAAGTCAATTTGCCCGCAATTCAATTTTCTAAGAAGTTTTGAGGAAACCAAGAGTGGCGTTCCTGTCTGATGGAGAATTCGCCCTGAATAAGCTTCAAAATGTGCGCCTAGAGATGCTCTTTGACGCCCTTGAAGGTTGTCCTGTGGATTTTGGTAATGCCGGTCAGGGCTATCGCCTCGAGGTGTTTTTTGGTTGGGTAGCCGGCATGCCCCTCGAACCCGTAATCTGGATAAATCTTGGCAAAATTCGCCATGAGTTGATCCCGATATTCTTTTGCCACAATTGAGGCAAGTCCAATCACCCATGACTTTGAATCACCCTTCACAATCGCTTTAGCATTGTCACCAAAGCCTTTTGGCAACTTGTTACCGTCAACCAAAATATGATCTTCACGATTTTGTGGAAGCTTGGCATAGGCCAATTCCATCGCCTTTAAGCTTGCATTCAAAATATTGATAGAATCGATCTCACTAGGCGAAATTTCAGCGATGGCAAAATCAAAACCTACAAATTGATTAAGTCTTCTGGTCCAAATTGTTTGCTTTGGCAGCTCTTCTTTCTTAATGAGTAGTAATGAGTCGACAATTTCTTCACGTTTTTTGGTGGAAAGCTTCTTGCTATCACCAACGCCCCATTTTTGAAATAATTCAAAAGTCTCGCGAGGATCGCAATCTTTTTCTAGAGTCAAACGACAAGCACAAGCCACTACTGGCCCGGCCAAAGGTCCCCTACCCACTTCGTCGATACCGACCAGTGAAGTTCTTCTTTCTGGGACAATTAACAATTCATCTATTTTTTGCATATTGGACTTGTACCTAAAAAAAAAAGGCCACCTCGAAAGATGGCCTTCGAATAAATCATAACTCTATAATTACTTCTTATCCTGCTCTTGAGTTCCGTAATCAATCTCAATACGAGCTGATTTGCCTGAACGCTCACGAAGATAGTAAAGCTTAGAACGACGTGATTTACCACGTTGAACAACTTCTACTTTTTCAACTTTTGGTGAATGGAATGGAAAAGTTCTCTCAACGCCCATACCACTAGAAATTTTTCTAACAGTAAAAGCACCGTCCATATTTCCACGAGACTTGATTGAAATCACGACTCCTTGAAAAGTTTGGATACGACTTTTTCCACCTTCAGAAATTCTTGCGTGAACACTGATAGTGTCACCAGTTCTGAAGTGAGGAAGGTTCTTGACGTTGGGATTGAGGTGATCTTGGTTCACTACATCAATCAAATTCATAATAGACTCCACGATATCTTGAAGCGAGAGAGGACCAGCACCATGCTGTTCATTTCGTTTCAGTTCTTTGGGATCAGAGGCCCCTGGGTCAATCTATCGAGATAGATCGCCACTGCTGATCGAACAGAGAGATGATTGTAACCGTCCTCACTTGCTCCGTGAAGTGGTTTCAATCGAATATCTGCTTTCTCTAGCAGCGAGGCATGGATTCCCCAGCCTGTACCAAATATCAAAAAAATCGGCATGTTGTCAATCTTCATTTGCCGGCCCAACTCATAGGCATCACTCTCCCATGATTCAAAATTGGCCCCTGTCGCAACCAGAAGTGGTTTTTTGCCTTCCATCGCCTCTATTTCGACCATAGCGTCTTCCACCGAGTTGATAATCTTTGCAATCGCTAACGCATCTTGTCGGTCGGGGTTATAAGCTCCACTTTTATCACCTTCCCAGTGACCGAGAATTCTCCCCACCAAATGATGTTGAGCCTCGAGTGGCGTGACGATAAAATATTTTTTCACACCAAAAGTCCGCGAACTTCTCGCAATGTCATGAATATCAAGATTAGTAACCGAGGTGGTAACCAATTCATTTCTTTTATTTCGAATCGGATGATGAACGAGTCCTAAATATAAGCTCATTTTAGATCCTTTATTTTTTCCCAAAGATCAGGACGCCATTTCTTTGTCATGCGCTCCCGCTCTTCTCTGCGATATTTTTCAATTTTCTGATGATTCCCAGAGAGCAGAACATCAGGAACTTCCATTCCTTCAAACTCTCGTGGTTTCGTATAATGAGGATGCTCTAATAAGGGTGTCGCAAAAGATTCATCTTCAGCTGAAATTTTATTTCCTAAAACTCCGGGAACAAAGCGAATGGCCGAATCAATAATGTTCAAAACCGCCAAGTCTCCGGAGGTCAAAATATAATCGCCAACGCAAATGACTTCATCGACATACTTCTCTAAAAAGCGCTCATCAATTCCTTCATATCTTCCGCAAAAAAAGACCAAATCCTTTTTCTTCCCTACTCCCCAATTTCGAGCGCTAAACTCTCGAGCATAAGAATCAGTCCATTGGTGCCCTCTGGCCGAAGTGTAAACAATATGGAGTTGCTCCTTGTATTTTTCAGTGTCGTAGCCACCTGGTTTCACCACGCCTTCAATCAAAGCATTTTTCAAGACGTCAGCACGCATCACCATACCTGCTCCTCCGCCAAAGGGAGAATCATCGACGCCTTTGAAGTCATTCGGGGAATAATTTCTCAAAGAAATGGTGTTGAATTCGAATTTTTGACCGCGTTCACTTCGAAGGGCCTGACCAGCGACTCCCGTCTCAAGAAACGGTCTATAAATTTCAGGAAACATAGTGATGACCCAAATTTTATTCGTCGTCATACTCAGGTTCCAAAATGGTAATTTCTTTTTTGTCGAGATCGATATTTTTAATAAAGGCATCGACGTAGGGAATATCGAAATTTTTCGCGCCTCTAATTTCTAAAATAATTTGAAAACCATTGTCGAGAAAATCCTTAACTCTTCCGATCCTCTCACCACTTTCCTGCCCTATGACCGTCATCCCCAGCAAATCTTGAATATAGACTTCACCATCTTCAAGTTCAGGTAGATTTTTGCGATCAATATAAATTTCAAAAGGAATGAGGGATTCAACTTCAGTTCGATCTTCGACGCCTTTTAAATAGGCAATGACTTTGTTACCAAATGAGATTTTATCGATTTGATATATATCTCCGTTGGGATTAACTTTGCTTGATGGTGAAAGAGGAATAAGACGAAGTTCAATCTCAGAATGATTTTCTAGTACGCTATCTTCAGTATTATCCAGATGAAATTCAAAGCCACCTTTTATTCCATGAGGCTTTCTGCATACACCTAATCTAAACCACTGCGCTTCCGTTTTCATCTGAGTCCAAAAAAAAAGCCACTCGTTAGAGTGGCTTCTTTAAAATAAGGATGGTGCATCTTGCTATTCTCACACCAAGTCTCCCTGGC
>PCTW01000025.1:52499-53884 GCA_002786715.1 Bdellovibrio sp. CG22_combo_CG10-13_8_21_14_all_39_27 | reverse complement strand
CTTCTGTTAGATTTCAAGATAAAAGACATTGCGAAAAGCTATTCTCCCAAAAACATTCCAAGCGACTTAAGACTGATCTCTCTATTGCTTTTTTCAATTCTTCTTGTGGTTATAAACCTAAACTCTAATATAATATTATTTGGTATAGAGCCGTCGATTAAACTCCCTTTGGGAGGAAATGCCATTTTTTATCTTGCACTAACAAGAGGGATAATATTTATCTATTTTTATTATTTCCTACGTCAATTTTCAATTCTGAATGCTCTATTTGGCTCAATAATTATTTCAATATGTTCAATTGGAGTGCTAAGTCGAATGGTTGTGTTGACATATTTCTCTGTATTAGCTGTTAATTTAATCATTAACTATAAGCAAGACGGGATGAAAAAATTTGCAATAAAATCGTCTATTCTATTTTTAATATTCTTAATTTTCTCTTACGTGACCGTATTGCTGAGTGGAAACTTGAGAAGTATTATGTATGCAAATGCAAATGCAAATGCAAATGCAAATGCAAGCACAAGCACAAGCACAAGCACAAGCACAAGCACAAGCACAAGCACAAGCACAAGCACAAAACCCGAGCCCTCTAGTGATCCAATTAACAAGATGTTTTCACTCAAGAATAATTCTGATTTGGTATTTGTTAAAAGTGAAATTAATACATATGTCGATCTTGCTCTAGGTAGGTGGATAGGAATTGAAGGAGTTATGGCGGTAGAGTCATACAAGGATAAAGGTTTTGCATTATTAAGAGATGCGTTATTAGAAAAAAGTTATGATGGAAATTCATTTTATACAAAAATCTCAAATCCGAATTCAATTACTAATAATTCAACGAGAGTGCGCTCAACAAGTGTTCCGGGACCTGTCGCATTTTTTTACTACTCAAATAGCTTGTTTTTTGTTTTTGCTGCACTTTTTTTTTGTTTAACTTTCTTTTCTTTAATAGAATTTTTTATTATGAAGCATTTTATTAATTATCAAATGGCTGCTATTTTTTTTTCATCCTCTATGGCGTTTGATTTTTTTCAATTTGGAATATCACCAATTGCCTTTGTAAAATATTTATCTTTTTCCTTAGGATGCATAGCCATATTTTATTTTCTTATAAATTATACTTTCAAACGTATTCGTGTATGATTCTAAAATGGTTGCCTGATTAAAATTTGTAATTTAGATTGTGAATTATTATTTTATTATTCATTTCAATTGCTTTACTTCATAATATTATAATGAATAAGAATAGCTCAATTTTGACACTCGGCTCACGAGGCCTCGTTGGCTCTGCCATCGTTCGAGAACTCAAAAAACTCAATTATACCAACATTTTAACACCTCTTCGAGCAGAGCTCGATTTGTTAAAACAACAATCTGTTCTGAAT
>PCTW01000025.1:41261-52479 GCA_002786715.1 Bdellovibrio sp. CG22_combo_CG10-13_8_21_14_all_39_27 | reverse complement strand
AACATGTTTTTTTAGCTGCGGCCAAGGTTGGAGGCATTCATGCCAATAATACCTATCGTGCTGACTTCATTTGGGAAAATTTGGCTATTCAAAATAACGTTTTTGAAGCTGCATTTAAATACAAAGTCGATCGTTTACTTTTTCTAGGTTCGAGTTGCATTTATCCAAAAAATGCTCCTCAGCCAATGAAAGAGGATTGCCTGCTTACCGCGCCCCTGGAGCCAACGAATGAACCCTATGCGATTGCTAAAATTGCAGGTCTTAAAACAGTTGAGAGCTTTAGAAGACAGTATGGATGCAATTGGCACTCTGTCATGCCTACAAATCTTTATGGCTTTAATGATAATTTTCATCCTGAAAATTCTCACGTCATTCCAGGTTTAATCGCCAGAATGAAAAAAACTATCGATGAAAATCTGCCTACATTTGAGGTTTGGGGAACGGGTAACCCAAGGAGAGAGTTTCTTTATGTCGATGACATGGCGAAGGCCTGTATTCACGTCATGAATCTTGAAAAGGACATACCTGATCTTATAAATATCGGAACAGGTGAAGATGTATCCATTAAAGAATTGGCCCTTTTGATTAAAGATCTTATGGGGTTTGAAGGTGAAATTGTCTTTAATACAAGCCAACCTGACGGTACCGCTAGAAAACTACTCGATGTCTCAAAAATTCACTCTCTTGGCTGGAAACATAAAGTAGATTTGAAATCTGGGCTTAAGATGGCAATTGAATTCTACTTATCAAAATGATTACGGAACAATACTCTTCGATTTAGGATGAATTCCTATGATCATATTTTCTTCCATTTCTTTGCGAGAAACAAATGGGGAGAGATCTTCTAATGGTGGGGAAACAATTGATCCATCTTCCTTTAAGGCCAAGCCGAGCTTAGGATAGAAGAATTGTTCAGGATCCATGAAGACTTCACAGATAGAAGGGACCTTGTCGTTGAAAAATTCGGGGATGACTTTTTCATAATCTTCCCAAGTGCGAATGGTATAAGATTTCATTTCAAAGGCTGCTGCCACTTTTGTAAAATTTGGACAGCTCACACCCGAGGATTTATTGGTACTTGAATAACGCCCCTTGAAGAGGTTTTTTTGCGTATGCTTGATCATCAAGTAGCCGTCGTTATTAAAAACGACAATTTTAATAGGCAGCTGATGATGAGTAATTGTTTGGAGCTCTTGAAGATTCATCATCATGCCTCCGTCACAGTTAAGGCACAAAACTTGTCCCTTGTTGAGACCAAAGGAAGCTCCAACGGCCGCAGGAAGTCCAAATCCCATTTCTCCCAAACCAGTAGAAGTCATAAGTCTTTGTTGGCCACGAATCTTCAAAGCTTGATGTCCCGATAAAAGAGCTGTCCCCATATCTGTCGTCACGATAATATCCTCAGGCATATCCTTTGAAATTTTGTCCATGAACTTATAAGAATTGATAAAGCCGTTGGCATCAGCATGCTCTGGCCCGGGCATAGGATATTTCTCTTTCATCTGAGAGCAGTAATTAAACCACTCTCCTTTCTTTGCGATCGTTTTGGATCCGATTTTTGAAATAAGAGCTGTGATGAAGTCGTTGGCGTCAGCACAAATTTTCAATTCAATTTTATCGTTAAATTTTTCAAGCTCAACGGGATCGATATCAACTGAAGCAATGCTTGCCTCACGTACAAACTCACTCAGGTCATATCCTACTTGAGGAATCGCCAATCTAGTCCCAATAGTTAAGAGAAAATCGCAATTTTGGAGAATGAAATTAGAGTGCCTTTGCCCGTAAACACCTGCTCTGCCAAAAACTTGAGGATGATCAGAATTGATCATGTCAATTCCTTGCCAAGTTACGAGTGCGGCTGCACCTGTTGCCTCAAGCAATTGAGGTAACAGATTTTCAGCGTTAGCAAAACGAATACCATGCCCAAGCCATAAAAGTGGCCTTTTAGCTTGATTTAATTTTTGAATAACTTCATCTACCGAAGAATCTAAAGACGAATATTGCTTGATCTCTTTATGATTTTCGAAAGCGATAAGGTCAGAATTATCAACATAAGATCCTTGAATATCCATTGGAATATCGAGCCAAACGGGTCCAGGTCTCTTGTCCCCTGTTATAAAATATGATTTTTCTAATTCATATCTCACATTTTGAGATTTCATCACTCTAGCTGAATACTTGGTTACGCCTTCAACCATTTTGCAGCTGTCATATCCCTGAACACCCCAAATCCTTAATGGGTTCTCTTCAGTCGTATAAATGGATTTTTCATTACCTGAAATGAGTAAACCAGGAATGCTATCCATCCAACAACTAACAACACCTGTAACAGCATTAGTTGAACCAGCCCCCGTGGTAAGTAAAGCAGCAGAAATTTTACCACAGGTTCTATAGTAAGTTCCCATAGCCATGACGGCAGCCTGTTCATGATGAACACAAACAATCTCGGTATAGCCTAAACTATTTATCGAATCAAAAATATGAGCATTGCCTGCACCAATAATACCAAAGACATGTTTAATTTCTTTATCTTTTAAAAACTGAGCAATAACATCACTGACTTTAATATTCATTCATCTGCCTTAATTTAATTCTAATTTGTACCAATCGAGAGTTCTTTTTATTGATTCTTGAAAATTAACCGAGACTTCTAAACCCAGAGAACTTTTTGCTTTAGAAACATCAGGAATAAAAGTTGTCGCAACCATGTTTTTATGAGGAGCCGATGCTGAGATACTAATTGAAGTGCTAAAATTTCTGGCCACTTCTTCTGCGATATTTCTCAGGGTGTATCCCTCCGGACTTCCTAAGTTTAAGGTCATTCCATCTTTCCCATCGACCAGAGCTCTTAAGATCCAATAGGCCATATCTGAAGGATACATATAGCTACGAATCGTACCTTCATGTCCCAAAATTCTTATGGTATCGCCTTTTAAAGCATCCCTTATAAAATTATTAATGGCCCATGGGCGATCTAACAATTGATAAGGTCCAATAAAAGCAAAAGGTCTCACTGTCGTTAAGGGCATACGAAATTGACTTCTATAGATGCTCGAAAGCGTCTCCCCCATGCGTTTGGATTCAGCAT
Organism: Bdellovibrio sp. CG22_combo_CG10-13_8_21_14_all_39_27; assembly: GCA_002786715.1. Taxonomy (GTDB): domain Bacteria; phylum Bdellovibrionota; class Bacteriovoracia; order Bacteriovoracales; family Bacteriovoracaceae; genus 21-14-all-39-27. The sequence goes on along the minus strand of PCTW01000025.1, from coordinate 49,391 downwards.
AAGCAGAAGTCACTGAAGAGCAATCAATCCCTCCAAACGAACTCTCCGTAATCGGCCCTGTTCCCAACGGTAGTCTGCCATGAATAAGACCTGAGCTTACATTCAATATATTTTTCACTCTCGGAAGCATCGAAGCTGATCTCATCAATCTCGAAGTGCCATTTGTGATAACATCTGCCACTTTTAATGGATCAGATGAATGAACTCTATTATCTGGAGTCGCTGCTGCATGAATAACCCATTCAACTTCAGAAGATATCTCAACCAGATTGCGCACATCTTCATCTTGTGTCTTAATCCAATCTTTCATAAACAGATGAGGCTTCTTTTCTCTTAACTGACTAGCATGTGGAGAAAGGACGATCACTTGAGTATTAAAGGCATGGTGAGTATTGAGGTAATTCAAAATCTCAAGGATCCAGGACCCCATAAAACCCGATCCACCTGAAATAAAAATCTTTTGATTTTTGAGTTTATCGAGTTTGCCTAAATCTTTAAGAACCTCAGAGCAATCTCGCTCGATATGATCTCTTTGTCTTGAATTCACTTTTTTCCACCTTTTTTAGCGAGATCAAGAGCGACCTCAACAATAACGTCTTCTTGGCCAGCGACAACCTTGCGCTCGCCAAGTTTGAAGAAGACATCTCTTGGATCGACATTATACTCTTTTGAAACTCTATCCACGTGTCTCATAAATCCTGAAAAAACACCCGAGAGTCCGCTCACAATACTTGTCGATTTGATTGTTGGAATTTCTTTCATGACTTCACGTTCGGCAATATCACTAGCATCTAAAATTTTGTAAAGATCAATTCCTGTAGAGAAACCTTCCCTTTCTAAGACTGCAACAAGTACTTCCAATTGAGTATTCCCAGCTCCTGCACCAAAGCCACGAGCACATCCGTCGAGGATAGTCGCTCCACATTGTGCGGCAACAAGGGAATTATAAACGGCCATTCCTAAATTATTGTGCCCATGAAAGCCGACTTGAATTTTTAAGGCTGAACACAGTGCCGTAATTCTCTCTTCGACATCTTTTGGAAAATAAGCCCCTGCTGAATCCATGATCACGACAGCTTCCGCCCCATAAGATTCCATTTTGAGAGCTTCTTCTACTAAGATTTCAACTGGAGCCATATGGCTCATCATCAAGACACCAAAAACTTCCTTTCCTTGTGTGCGGACAAATTCAATATGGTTTCTAGTCGTATCGGCTTCTGTGCAATGAGAAGCAATACGAAACACATCAACACCTGCAGCTATCGCTGGTTTAATATTAGCTTCAACGGTGGCAAATCCAGGAATGCAATGGACACCAAGTTTTGATTTTTTTAAATTTTCTCTCGCTGTTCTTAGCAAGACTTCATCAGTCTCTTTTGCCAAACCAACTTGAATAGAAGAAGCTCCAATTCCATTGCCATGTCCGACTTCGACAATTGAAACTCCAGCAAGGTCTGCAGCCTTTGCATAGATTGCTATTTGTTCTCTACTAAGCTGATGTCTAACGGCATGGTTTCCGTCTCGAAGGGTTGGATCACTAATAATAATTTTTTGCATTTTATCTTTCCATTAAAGCTTGCTTAGCAAACTCTTCCGCAACTGCAATGGCTGCGCAGTTAATAATATCTAAATTTCCAGCATAGCTTGGTAAATAATCTCCAAGGCCCTGCACTCTCACCATGACCATCACACGCCCATTCTCAAAGACAGGCGGAACAACAACTTTATATCCAGGAACATAAGTTCTAATTTTTTCGGCCATTTCCTCAACGGGTTTAAAGAGCTTTTCAACATCACAATTTTCAACTTTAGCAAAGATCGTCGTTTGCATATCAATACAAGGTAGAGCGGGATTAAGATTTAAAATGGCCTTGACGTGCTTACAGCCGGTCAGGTCTCTCAAGCCTTTTTCTGTGTTCATGATATACTCATCAATATTAGCCCTTGTTCCTGGCCCAGCGCTTCTAGAGGCAATACTAGAGACAACTTCAATATAACTAATATCCGGCAAACATTTTTTTAAAACATACGCCATCGGAATTGAGGCTTGTCCTCCGCAGGTAATCATATTCACATTTTCGGAGCCTAGCGCGTCCTCGATATTAATAGCAGGTGAACAGATCGTCCCGATTTGAGAAGGAGTCATGTCAATGGCCTTAATTCCCATTGATTTAAAAATTGGAGCATACATTTTATGAAATTTGGCTGTCGTAGCATCAAAAACAAGATCACAACAACCTGGATTATTTTTAATGGCATCAATACTTTGATCAGAAATTTTTACACCAAGTGAGCTTGCTTTTTGCATCCCCGCTGAAGAAAAATTTCTTCCAATAAATAATGAACATTCCAAAAGATCAGATCGCAAAATTTTCATTAGCAAATCTGTCCCAATATTCCCACTGCCTAAAATGGCGACCTTGTATTTCTTACTCATATTCCCTACCAATTCTCGTTTTTTTCAGTCTCATTATCACAAAACTATTCGATTCAGTCTAACAACAAAGATTTTATGCGAGATGAAGAGATAGCTTTGCGTTATTTAATTCTCCACAATAAACTATGAAAGACTGATAAATTTAAGCTTATTTGAGTATCGTTTCATCTCGAAACCAAGATCAAAAATGGAAATAGGTATTACTGTGAGTAACAATCCGAAAGAATACAGTCTTAAAATAGGATAAAAATCAAAAAGTTGAAAAAAGTAACGACTCCCCAATACGACAAGAAGCAGCGCGACATAAGTAAAACTCTGACTAGACTTCGAGTGCAAAGAGAAATGTTTGAATCCTAAGATAAACAAAGGAAACATTGTTACTAAATTATAGTCAAAACTAACTCCATTATTAAATGTGGAGATAGCGAGTGCTCCTCCCCAAATCCAATTCTCTCGTCGAACACCACTTTTATAGCTGGCCAACAACCAAGATAAAAGAATAATGCCAAATATAATTTTTGCATTAAAAAAATAAGGTAGAGATTTTAATGAATGGGCCAGAATATTTGGAGGCATAACGAGAGAGCTCCATCCGGGTAATATTTCAAATAGATATTCAAACCAGAGCACAGGAGAGAGAAGTAAAATACATGTTGAAAAGAAAACTAAAGATAAGCTTATTTTTTTAAAATATTTAGCATTACAAAGGATAAGAGGAAATACAACGATTAAAGAATAGAGCGGATATAATTTGGCAAACATCGAAATCGCTAAGAAAAAACCCGTAAGAAAATATTTCATTTTTTTAAATGAAAGGTAGGACAGAGACCAGAAGAGAACAATGAGCAAATCACTATTTCCTCGTTCCATGAGAAAAACATTAGGATAAGAAATATACAAACTTAAACCAAAGAGAATTGTTAATTTGTCTTTTTCAGACCAAATTAAAACAATAATAAAAAAGCTAATGAGATGAATTAAGAGATAAAAGTAATAAGCTCCATCGACCGAATTAAACCAAGTTGTCCAATTATAAAGTTGAAACATAAAGGGTGGATAAACATACTTTCTATTTTCAAAATCAGAGCATTTGTTAGTATCTATCTTATAAATTGTATCTTGATCGCTTAAGTTACAATGATGAAATCCGTAATGATTGCTAAAATCTAATCCCAGTCGATGATAGAAGGGTATGAGTTTAATATCAAACAAGCTAATAAAAACAGTAAAAAAACTTAACAAAATAAAAATTTTTCTATTCATTTAATAGCTTTTGAACTTCTTTTATATAGGGAGTGGCCACTTTTAAATTCTCTTTAAATCTCATTAACCTCGCTTCATTTTTTTCAGGCGAAGTCCCATCAAAGGCATCTCGAATTTTAACGCTTCCCTTTTTCAGTTGAACTGAGATGATAGCTAACAAAAAAATCCAAAAGAATAATGTAAAAACAAACGAAACAAGTCTTTCAACAACCACCTTTGAAAGCTCAATCCTCTGTAGAAAATCTCGATGAAAATCATTCAGACGAGGGATACAATCAATTCCATCTATTGACTCAAATCTTTGATAGAAAGTAACTTTCTGTTCCTTGAGTAGGGCATAAGCTGATTCTAGGCTATTTGATTCAACTAAAATATTTAGCTTTGGTACGAATAACCATATTGCTCCCTTTGTCTCTTTTATTGTGATAGGGAAAGGAATACTTAAAAATTCATCTAAACTGAGGAGCTTCTCATTTCTGTGCATCGGACTTCCTTTTCCATCTCTCGATTGCCAACGAACGCGGTACGGTTAATAATATTATATGAAAAAAATTAGTATTGTGTCTCCCTGTTATAATGAAGAAAAGAATCTTCATCAACTTTATAAGGAAGTTAGGGCCCAATTTCAGGAGTCATTAACCAATTATGAATATGAACACATCTTCATAGACAATTGCTCCACCGACCAGACTCCGGAAATATTGAGAGAACTCGCTGCGCAAGATCAGAATGTCAAAGTCATCTTTAATAGTAAAAATTTTGGCCATATCAGATCCCCTGTTCATGCCCTTTTTCAAGCCCAAGGTGATGCCATCATTATGCTAGTTTCAGATTTGCAAGACCCCCCCCACTTGATCCCCGAGTTTGTAAAAAAATGGGAAGAGGGAAATCAAATAGTCGTCGGAGTTAAAAAAGAAAGTGAAGAGTCAGCCGTCATGTTCGCAATTAGAAGCATGTATTATAACTTAATTAATAAAATTTCTGAGACAAAACTGATTAAAAATTTCACAGGATTTGGTCTCTATGATAAAAAAATCGTCTCTTACCTTAAATTATTTGATGATCCATACCCTTATTTCAGAGGATTGGTGTTTAAAGTCGGGTTTAAAGTTGATCAGATTTTTTATGTCCAGCCCAAAAGAAAAAGAGGCGTCACAAGTAATAATTTTTATTCGCTATATGATATTGCCATGCTTGGCATATGTACTCACTCCAAAGTGCCATTGAGAATTTTTACCATTTCAGGTTTTGTACTCTCAGGTCTATCTCTAGTCGCTTCTCTGATTTATTTAGTTTTAAAGCTAGTCTTTTGGAATTCATTTCAATTAGGACTCGCGCCATTAATTATCGGACTCTTCTTTTTCTCAGCAGTGCAGCTCTTCTCCATTGGGATTATTGGTGAATATATTGGCGTCATTCTTACCAAAATAACCAAGGAGCCACTCGTTATTGAAAAAGAAAGATTGAACTTCTAACATGTTTACAATCGATTCAACCCACTTCTTAAGCCTCGTCTGTGCATTTCTTTTTGCCATACTCGCTCATCTCTCATTTTCTGGTTTTTTCAAAAATACCTATTACAAAATGATTTCTTTTGCCCTCTTCCCTGTTTTACTCATGGCTTCATCACTCATTTTTCCCCAATTTATCCTTCAAGGATTTGCCTACTTGATTTTCCTGTTAGGTCTGATTCTTTTTTTTTACAAGACTCCACAGCATTTACTTCATTTCAAAAATTTAAAAAATCAAAATTCAAAAAAAGAAAAGTTGATATTCTTTTTTATCATTATTTATCTCTTATCTTTTTTCATGAGCTCAACTGAGCTTGGAGGTGTAGGACTCATTCAAGACGCCCTAGTTTATCATATCGAAGGTCCTAAAGAATGGGCCCTCTATCTCAATGGAGCTAAATTTAATCCCAATAATCCCATCTCTTATACGACATCGTACTATGACTATTATTACTATTTCCTCTTTCTCATTGTTAAGCCTTTCTTCTTAGCGACGAGTAAATTAGCAACGACTCAATATGAATTTTTAAGCTATACCTTTTTACTTACAGCTCAAATTTTTACGGCAGTGCTTGGGTACGTCTACATTCCCTACCTCATTCTTCGCATGGCTTCAAATTTTGGTCATTATAAGTACCTCATTCTTATCTTTGTTTTTAGTATTCGAGATATCACTTGGTCATGGCCTTTACCCAAAAATGATGCCTTTCCCTTTTTCTGTTTTTTACTGGCGCTAGAAATTTTTTATCACAATTACATTTTGAAAAAGAACAATCCTAGTGTGAAATGGCTCCTTTTGTCAGCTACCCTCATTGGAATTGGTTGCGGTAGCAAGCTGACTAATTCTTATGTCGTTATTTTCTCACTTCTCTTTTACGCTCTCTTTTATTTTAAAGATGCGATGTCTCGTGTTCGAGAAATTAAGCTCACAAAATCAATTTTTATTGCCTGTGCAGGTATGCTCTTAGGTGTTTCCATTTTTCTAATAAGAAATTGGATCCAGACTGGTAATCCCTTTTACCCAATAGCTAAATTTGGATTTCCCGACGTCTACCTCACTAAATATGCTGCAAGACCCGAATTATATATTTTGCCCGGAACCTGGGACATGGCGCTTACGAAAATTAAACTTCATATCATATCTCAACCGCAACTATGGTTGCTATTAGTTGCTGCTTTCATTGCTAAGATACGGCTCCTTCCACTTTTTTACATCTTCAGTGTAACCTATATGGCCAAGCAAACAGGCCCAATGTACAGCTTTAGGATGACGAGTATTCTCCTCATCCTACTTCTCATTATAATCATTATGCTTGTTCAAAGAATTTATCAGCTGCAGGACATAAAAAAGAAAAAGATTTTTAGTATTCTCCTCATCTTCTTTGTTCTGATCTACGGAAAACTTCAGGTCGAAAAGATGGTCAAGATCCCCTACAGAACTTACTCTAAACCCATTGCGACATTACTAGAATCAAACCTTCATCAGTGGGATGAACTACTCAAAAATAATCTTGAGAATAGAGAGAACCCTCACTACGTCTATTGGACGAGCGAAAATATATTTCCTTATTTTTCCAGGTATCCTGTTATATCCACGCTCGATTCTGTTCCCGAAAAAAGGGTTGAATACTTTAAAGAATAGATCTTACCAACTTTTCCAAGGGGCTTTGCCTTCGGCCCACATTTCGTTAAGTTGGTTTTTATCACGAAGAGTATCCATACACTTCCAAAAGCCTTCATGTTTAAATGAGAAAAGCTCACCAGCTTTGGCCAAGTTTTCCAATGGATCTCTTTCAAAGATGGTTTTATCGCCTTCTATATAGTCTAGAACGCTTGGCTCACAAACAAAAAAGCCGCCGTTGATCCAGGCGCCATCACCTTTCGGCTTCTCCAAGAAGTTCGAGATTCTATTGTCCTTCTCAATTTTTAAAGCTCCAAATTTTCCATCGGGTTGAATCGAAGTCATGGTAATTTTCTTTTTATTCTTTTGATGAAACTCAACCAATTCCTTCAAATTTACGTCTGAAACACCATCGCCATAAGTTAAATGGAAAGGCTCATTTCCAATGTATTGAGAAGCTCGCTTAACACGGCCGCCAGTCATGGTTTCAAGACCAGTATCAATTAAAGTAATCTTCCAATTTTCTGAATAATTGTTGTGAATTTCTAATTGCTGCTTGGCCGTGTCGATTGTAACGTCGCTATTATGGAGATAGTAATTGGCGAAATACTCTTTCACGACATAGCTTTTATATCCCAATAAAATAACAAACTCATTATAACCATAAGATGAATAATGCTTCATAATATGCCAAAGAATGGGCTTTCCACCAATTTCAATCATTGGCTTTGGCTTAATATCACTTTCCTCAGAGATTCTAGTGCCATATCCCCCGGCCAAAATTAAAACTTTCATAATGCTAATCCTTCTTTGAGTTTTTGAGCAATGTATTCCATATGCTGATGACCCAAGGCTGGATAGATTCCAACCCAAAATGTATTGTTCATGACTGTATCAGTATTCTTCAATTCACCAACAACTCTATATTCTTTATCTTTGTAAAGCGGTTGACGAATAAGACTTCCAGCAAAAAGAAGTCTCGTTCCTATCTTATTTTTTTCTAAGAACTGGACCAAGTTTTTTCGATTGCCTTTTTTCAATGTGATAGGAAATCCAAACCAACTTGCTTGAGCTTTTTCAATTTCAGTCGGAAGCATCAAGTAATTTTCGTAATTGGGAATTTTCTCTTTTATGAGTTGGATCAAATCATTGGTATTTTGATTTCTAGATTTTATAAATCCTGGAAGCTTGTTTAATTGAGAGCAACCGATAGCTGCTTGCATGTCGGAAACTTTCAAATTGTAACCCACATGAGAGTAAACATATTTATGATCGTAACCTTCAGGAAGATCAGCAAA
>PCTW01000025.1:37369-41207 GCA_002786715.1 Bdellovibrio sp. CG22_combo_CG10-13_8_21_14_all_39_27 | reverse complement strand
GGATTTGAAGTGAGAACAGCCCCCCCTTCTCCCATCGTCATATGGTGGGCAGGATAAAAACTTACAGTCGCGATATCTCCAAATGTTCCAACGATCTGACCATCAAACTTAGCCCCGACAGCATCACAGCAATCTTCAACCAGCCATAAGTTATTCTTTGTGCAAAATTCTTTGACTGCTTTTACGTCAAAAGGATTTCCCAGTGTATGGGCAATCATAACTGCTTTTGTTTTAGGAGATAGGGCCACTTCTAATTGGGAAACATCGATACCGCAGTCGGGCAACTGAATATCGACAAAAACAGGAATACAACCATGCTGAACGATTGGATTAACTGTTGTAGGAAATCCAGCGGCAACAGTGATGACTTCGTCTCCAGGCTTTAATTGTCTCTCTTTTAGCATTGGTGATGTCAAAGCTGCAAATGCCACAAGGTTGGCACTTGAACCAGAATTTACTAATAAGCAAAATTTTTGATTCATGAAATCGGCAAAGCGAGACTCAAACTCTTTGGCAAATCGACCTGCTGTTAACCAAAGATCAAGACTTGATTCTAGAAGATTAGTTAAATCTTCAGCATCAATAACTTTACCCGATGGAGGAATATAATCTACGCCTGGAACAATATTCTTAGCAAAATCGTTTTTATTAAATTTATTAGCGATTTTTTCAACGATTTGATTCATTTAATTTCCTTAGCTTTTTCAAGCATTTTTTGAATTGATTGATCTAAACTTACACTCAAGCCTAGCTGAAAATCGTGTTTCGCCTTTTCAATTGAAGGGACATATTTATTTCTTCGAGTTGCCCCTTGTGACTGCAAAGAAGTGACGTTCTCGCAACCAGAGAGCTTTGCAACTCTATTTGCCAAATCTAAAATCGAAAGGCTTTGATCTGAACCAACATTATAAATCCCTCTCGTTTCTGATTGAATAAGAATTGTCACAAGCCAGTGGGCAAGGTCCTCTTCATCCATATAAGATCGAATTGCTGAGCCATCACTCTTTAGTTCTATTTTCCTTTTATCGACAACATCTTTTATAAAATTTCCAATAGCAAAGTGTCGATCGAGCGGAAGATGCTCTCCTGAAAATGCAAAGCATCGAGCGATTGATAAGTTCGCTTTGCTATGGTGACTCCATTCAAGGGCCATTATCTCGCTTATCCTCTTGCCAGAAGTATAGGCTGAACCTGAATCATAAAGAGGATAACCAAAATGATCTTCCTCGGAAATATTCTCACAGTTCGCAGGCTGTTCGCCATAAACGGCACCCGAGCTAACGAGCAAAAACTTCTCACATCCATTCTTGTCGGCAAAACGGAGCATTGATTGCGTTCCATTAATCATAATAGACAACATCTCTTGAGCATCTAAATTCTCAGTCGCAGGATTAGCAGCATGAATAATGTAATGTATTTTTTCATCAAGAATTAAAGGTTGAGTAACATCATGAGAGAGAAACTTCACTCCATCAATTTTGTATGGAGTTCGAGCAAGGGCGATGATTTCAAAATCGATCTGATATTTTTTTTTAATTTCAATTAGGTAATAGCAAAGAACCTTTCCGAAAAAACCACTGCCACCAGTAATTAAAATGCTTTTCCCTTTTAATTCTGAGATGAACTTAAACATTAAAGAACTCGCAAACCTTTGCCATTCAAAGTAACTTCCCTCCGTGTGAGTTCGAGGTCACTATGGGCCATTTCTTTCACTAATTCGTCGAAGGAAATTCGTGGTTTCCATTTTAATTTTGTATGGGCTTTAGAAGCATCTCCCAACAGAGTTTCAACTTCTGTTGGTCTAAAATATTTTGGATCGATTTGAATTACAACTTTCCCATTTTGATCATAGGCTTTTTCGTCAAGGCCTGTGCCTTCAAAGCGAAGTTCCATCTCCATGTAGGCGGCAGCTTTTTGAACAAATTCACGAACAGTGTATTGAACACCTGTAGCTATCACAAAATCCTCAGGGTTATCTTGTTGAAGCATGAGCCATTGCATTTCAACATAATCTTTTGCATGCCCCCAGTCTCTCTTTGAATCCAAATTCCCAAGGTATAAACAATTGTCTAATCCAAGTTTCACTCTAGCTAGACCACGAGTAATTTTTCTCGTAACAAAAGTTTCACCTCTGATTGGAGATTCGTGATTGAATAAAATTCCGTTACAAGCATAGATCCCATAAGCTTCGCGATAGTTCACTGTAATCCAGTAGGCATACATTTTGGCCACTGCATATGGCGAGCGTGGATAAAAAGGCGTTGTCTCTCTTTGAGGAACTTCTTGAACCAAACCGTAGAGCTCTGAGGTTGATGCTTGATAAAACTTCGTTTTTCTCTCGAGACCTAAAATTCGGATGGCCTCTAATAATCTTAAAGGGCCAATGGCGTCTGAATTGGCGGTATACTCAGGCTCTTCAAATGAAACTTGTACATGTGACTGTGCTGCTAAGTTATAAACTTCATCTGGTTTTACTTTTTGCATTATGCGAATGAGTGAACTTGAATCAGTCATGTCTCCGTGATGAAGAAAAAGTTTTACACCTTTTTCGTGGGTATCTTGAAAAAGATGGTCGATTCGATCTGTGTTAAAAAGAGAGGTCCTTCGCTTAATCCCGTGAACTTCGTAACCTTTGTTCAAAAGAAATTCAGCTAAATAGGCTCCATCTTGACCAGTAATACCAGTAATTAACGCGACTTTAGTCATGCTATGCTCCATTGATTTTAAACAGCGAAATTTTACCTATAAGATTACGAGAGGGCCATAAAGTCTTTTAGGTTTTCTCCAGAGGAGATTTTTTGATTTTGGTAGTAATTTTTATACCAATTGATAGTTAAAGCAGTCGCTTTTAAAGAGTCCAGCATGGGTTTCCAATTTAAAACCTCTTTTGCTTTCGTAATATCAAGCTTTAGGAGCCCTGCTTCATGTTTTTTTTGGGTATCCTCAACGAACTTTGCGTTAATTTTGTCCCAATTATTTTTGGCCAGTTCACACATTTTATCCACAGTCGCAACGTCTTCGAGCTCAGGGCCAAAGTTAAAACTAGTGCAAAACTCGGTTTTTCCTTCGAGGAGTTTCTGCCCTAGCATCAAATAGCCGTGCAGCGGTTCGAGAACATGTTGCCACGGTCTTACTGATTGAGGATTTCTGATTGGTGTGACTTTGCCTATTGAAGCGTTTCTCACAAGGTCTGGAATGAGTCGATCTTTCGCCCAATCACCACCACCAATCACATTACCAGCTCTAGCTGTCGCCAATCTCATTTTATGATCAGATAAAAACGATCTTCGAAAAGAATCCGTCATCAGTTCAACACATGCCTTTGAAGAGCTGTAGGGATCATAACCACCAAGAGTATCTTCTTCTTTGTAACCCTTCTGCCATTCACGATTTTCATAGACCTTGTCAGTGGTAATGCTCACTAAATTTTGAACACCCGCCTGCATGCTGGCCCAATACACTTTGAGAGAGCCTAAAACATTAGTCTCATATGTGGTCATTGGATCATCGTAAGAATCACGAACGAGAGCTTGAGCTGCCAAATGAAAAACAATATCTGCTTTTGATTCTTTAATTGCTTTCGTCAGCATGGTTTGATCATTTATATTTTCAAAGTAGCTCTTCATAGGGAGCTTAAGCAGGTTAAAATGGCTCAGCTCATCTGCAGGTAGAGAATAACCGACAACCTCTGCACCAAGTTCTTGCAACCAAAGACACAGCCAAGAACCTTTAAAACCTGTATGTCCCGTCACAAAAACTTTTTTATTTTTATAAATATCTAAGTTCATCATTGTACCTTTAAAAGTTTCGGATTCACCTGGCTTAAAGCATAGACCGC
>PCTW01000025.1:36149-37344 GCA_002786715.1 Bdellovibrio sp. CG22_combo_CG10-13_8_21_14_all_39_27 | reverse complement strand
TTACTTTTGCAATGATATCATCTCTTAAATACATTTCTTTCAGCCAAAATCCGATCCAAGCAATAAAGCAGATAAATCCAACGATACCCGTCGTAGCAAGAATTTCCATAAAGTTATTATGGGCGTGTCCAGGATAGTTTGGCTCTGGCAGACTGTATCTTTTTTTAATTTGAAGCGAATTCTGTTCGAAGTTTAAAAAACCGTAACCTAAAATGGGTCTCTCTTCAAAAGCTTTGGCAGCGGCTTGCCACTGGCTAACTCTTTCATTATCTGACCCCGAACGAATGATCGTATTGCCTGCTACAAAAACGACACTCGAACCAATGAATCCAATTGCAGCACAGGCGATTAAAAAGTTCTTCTTATTTTTTTTGAAAAAGTAAAAAGGTAGTGCGAGCATTAGCGCGAGGAGAGCCCCTCGAGTGTAAGATGTATAGATTCCAAATAAGTTAATGATAAAGACGATGATCAGAAACTTCTTACTGATGAATTCTTTTATTTGTTGATGATATAAAATAAGTCCAAAAATTATAATCTGAAAGGAAGCTAGATTATGAGCGTAATTGAGTACATGTCCAGTCAAGCCTGCATTCCGGTCGAGTGCAACACCACGCCTAAGCAAAAAATTGTAACCTGTCTTCATCCCAATATAACCAGAGATCGTTGCGATAAGCGAAGAAATGCAAAAGAGATAAAGTAATATTTTAATTTTTTTATTATTAAAAAGACTTTTAAAATAAAAAGTGAAAGGCGCAATCATCAAAAAACCAAAGAAAAAATACTTTGACTTCGAAATGGGTTTGAAACCTAAAACCGCGACATCTTGATTCACCAAAACTGAAAGTACTATTACAATTGCCAAAAGCAGAAGCGCTATTGAACTCTTAGAAAATTTTTTGTAATCAACTTTAGATAAATAATATAGACATGGAATCGCTATAAAGATGTGAGAAAGGGCCAAAACACTCACTGAGGTCATAAGGCCAATTGCAAGAGCAATCAACGACGCATAAATCAAATGAGAATTGACCTTTTCGAACTTAGTTATCATTCGGAGATATTATTGAAATCATATGTTTGTGTAAAGAAATTGAGGATTTAGTATGTGACGCATGGTTCAACTGTTATTGATCTTCATTAAACACAAATTGAATTGTTAGTGATTACTATTTTCCAAATATTAACAACTTGCGCT
>PCTW01000025.1:25532-36121 GCA_002786715.1 Bdellovibrio sp. CG22_combo_CG10-13_8_21_14_all_39_27 | reverse complement strand
GAATTGGCTTAATTAAAGTCGATTTGGATGTAAGCACTAAAACACAAAACTTTGGACTTAAAGAAATCACTTTTGCGACGGCCTTAAACGGTCTTAGGCTTAGTGAAGAAAAAACCTTGAAAGAGTATTCTGGTTTCTTAGGAATCTCGATTCAACGACTTTCCGATCTCGAAAAAGGAAGAAGAATTCCTTCACCTTCATGGGCCAGAGATTTTGCTCTCAAAATCGGACATCCCAATACTCTATTGGATCGAACTCTCTCTTCAAGACAAACTCAGATCTGAAAATATCAACTTGAAAGTAACTGTGACTTCGAAGACGTAAGCTCAAGTAATTGATTTAAAAGAGGAATATCTAGTCTATCAGTCTATTTCAAAATGGTCATGACTATTTCGCAATAGACTGATAGACTATAGATATGGAAAGAACACTCACTCCCTACATTGCAAAAGATCTAGAGACAAAAATGGTTCTCCTTTCTGGCCCTAGGCAAGTTGGAAAAACAACCCTGTCTCAAGCCTTAAACATGAAGCTGCAATATCTTAATTTTGATTCTGAAGAACACAGGAAGATCATCTTAGGAAAAACTTGGGATAGGTCTTTAGAACTTATTGTGTTTGATGAACTTCACAAAAAACCAAAATAGAAATCTTGGATTAAAGGTATTTACGATACTGAGCCTAGACCACCGTCATTCTTAGTTACTGGCTCTGCCCGCATGGATATCTTTAAAAAAGGGAGTGACTCCTTGGCGGGGAGACATTTTAATTATCGACTTCACCCCCTCTCTTTGGCCGAATTGGAAAACATATTCCCCCCTCATGAAGCCCTTGAGACGCTACTGACATGTGGAGGCTTTCCAGAGCCTTTTTTAAATGGCACTGATGGCTTTGCCAAGAGATGGCGACGAACACATATCGATCGAATACTAAAAGAAGACATTTTAGAAATAGAACAAATCCGCCAATTCAAATCTCTTGAACTGTTGGTTGATTTATTGAGCGAAAGAGTAGGCTGCCCCATTTCTTACAGCTCGTTAGCTAGAGACTTAGAAGTATCTCCAAACACAATAAAACGATGGATTGAAATACTTGAAGCATTTTACGTTATCTTTGTGGTGCCGCCCTTTAGTAAAAATTTAGCGCGATCAATTTTGAAGGAACCCAAAATTTTCTTTTACGACAATGGAAAAGTCAGAAACGATGAGGCATCGAAGTTAGAAAATTTAGTCGCGCTCTCTCTCCTTAAAGACATTAATTTAAGAGAAGATATTAAGGGCGAAAAAGGTCAGCTTTTTTATCTGCGCGACAAGGAAAAAAGAGAGGTCGATTTTCTAGTGACGAGAGAAAATAAAATTCACTCTTTAGTTGAAGTCAAACTCAGCGATAATTCATTTTCGAAGAATCTTTTCTACTTTGAAGAACGATTAAAACCCAAACAATGTTTTCAAATCGTAAAAAATCTAAAACTTCCCCAATCAACCCCCAAGATAAAAATGCAAGGAGTTGTTGAGTTTCTGCTTGGTCTTGAAATACTTAATAACTAGAAAAAATTCCATATTTTTAAGTAAATTTCAATCATCAGGCACTACGTGATTCCTTACAAATTGAGCAGACATAAGCTTTGGTAGTGTGACACACTACCATTGAGTACTATGGAAAAGATGATGAAGCTAATATTTTGTTCATTTGCTTCACATTCAGAAACCAGAGGATTCGTCCTATAAGCTGTAGAATCGCGAGTCACAGAGAAAGGAATATTTATGGCCAAGAAATATGCTAAATCAAAACCAGAATACGATGTCGTCGAATTTGACGAAAAGGCATCACTCAAAGGGCGGAAAAAATGCCGACGAGTGTTTCGCTCTCTCCTGAAACCGTCATTGAGCTCAAAAAACTGGCCGCAAAAAAAGGCATTCCTTACCAAGTCCTTATGCGAAGTTTTATCATTGAGGGTGTGGAGAAAATGAAAAAGTCATCTTAAAGGTAATCTACTTTCAAAATATCATCCCTTGTTTTTTTTACTCCAAACATTTCAAACAGTTAAGTCTCCCAACATTGTACTTTAAAAATTTTGTCTTATAATTGATTGAGGACTTTAGGATTGGAATGAATTTCATTTTTAAAGACCTTAATGGCGAGAGAATAGTCCTATCGAATGAAGTATGGATCGATCACATTACTATGATGGTTTTTGGATATCCACTGCACATATGAAGGCAAAGATAACGTGCGGTAAATTTTTATTTGAGAAGATATATGAAAATTAATTATGACATAAAAACAAATTTTATGAGTCTTCGTTTTCAATCAATTGATGACTCCTATGTCGACGACTTTTCTGAAGGTATTGATGTTGTAAAATCAGAAGTTGATGATTCAATAATAGGTTTTAATTTTTATGAAGCCAGTTCGACCATCAAACGTTTTGGAGAAATTTCCGTCTCTGGCAAACTTGCCCTCCTTACAAAACTTCATCGAAAAATCCTTGGACTCACTCAACAAGATCTATCAAGCATGACAGGAATTCCCCTACAAACTTTAAAGATGATTGAGAAAGGCGAGAAAGATACAAGTATTGAAAATTTGTCTAAAATTAAAAAGGCCCTACCCAAAATTGATTTAAATTGTTTGTCTGTTTCCAAGATTGCAAGTTAAGATTTATGGCCTCTTTATATCGAGATATAAGACTTCCAAATTTTTTTCCGATCACTCTTGGTAAGGAGATCCGATTGATTCCTAAAAGAATTGATGCCTTCCTTTACTTCGTTAATAATCTCGCCACAACGCTTTATATCGAGGCCTGTTCCGATCGTGGCTTTCAAAAAGTCAGCTTCTGTTATATCAGTACCCTTTCCATTAACAGTAGTGGCATGCCATCCATTCATCCCGTAAGCTGGAGTGAGGTCGTAAGCAGGAGCATAATGCCAACGAAATTTTTCATCCATCACAAATGAAAAATTTTTTACATGATCATCTTGATTTGTTGAAAAGACATTAAACACCATTTGGCGAAAAATAAAATAAAGATCTTCAATGTTTTTTGTAAGATCAAAGGCGACTAACATCAAACTTTTGTAATCTTGCTCAGGCGTTCTAAAGTTAGATTCAATCAGTGAACCAAAGCTGTGGGTATGAATCTTATTTCTTCCTTGTCGATCAAAGCGTTGAATACCAAAATAATTATTTCTGTGCTTATCGGTAAAAAGATAAGTCGGCATCATTCGTATTCCACATTCAATTGCCATCAAAGAATAAAAATATTCGACACTTGAGAAATCTTCAAAATCTTTAGAGACATCAAATTTAATAAGCCAGTGAGTGTCACCCTCTTCAATTTCGATTGTATCTGTCGCAAAAGTTCCATCTTTTTTTTCGACAACTACAATCTTAGGTCTTGCCCCCCCAGGGCTTCCGCCTGCTTTAAAAAGCTTAGAGATGACCTCTTCTGATTTTCCCGAGTAAACAGTTAAAGCATCTTTGGCCATTTGATAGAGATCAATCCAATTCCCGTCGCCTTGATCAAAAAGATTTTCAACAGGGAGATACTCCAGAGCACCCATGGCCCAATTGCCCATATAGTTGAGTCGATCAAAACTGGTAATTCCTTGGTAATCATAACCAAGACTTCGGAGCTTTCTATCCATTAATAGTAAACCCCAACCATCAGCGAGCGAGTCTGCAAATGCTCCAAATATATCACCGTAATTTGTGCTCCTGAATTCTTTTAATTTCGCATCTAGGGGAAGTGTATAAGGTGATACATTAATACGATGTCTTAGAAATTCTGGTGTATATTGAAAAAAAATGGTCCTGCTTTTTTGGGCCAGAACTCCCACTAAATGCTTTTTCTGAAAATGGTTGAGATAAACTTCAAGTTCCCTCATTTTCGATCCTTTCGAAGTTCATCCATTGAAGTATATTTTTTCTTTGCAAAAATCTCATCCAAAATTTCAAGTTCATCAAAACGACGAACAATTTTAAGCAAGTTCTTCAAAGAAATCTCACCACTGTCTTCAAATCTCCGCAAGGAGCCATAGCTGACACCACACTCTTTCGCGAAAACCTCACGACTAATGCCTTCTTGTTTTCGTCGCTCTACTAAAGCTTTGGCCATTTTCATTTGAAAAAAGGCAATATCATTTTTTGCTAATATATTATCAATAATTGCCATTTTCACCTCATAATTGCTACTATGTTAGCATATTTAATCGCTTTTTCCTACTGACAAAAAGATCTCATAAATTTGGTAATAGTTCCAAATACTTATCTCTAGACATAAGTCATATACTCTTCATTCTCAGCATCGATTCATGCTTATTATGATTGGCACAAAGCAATCTCAAATTAGAAGGAGTATCCTGTCCTCCTTTTGACTTCGGAATGACGTGATCAATTTGTAATAAATACTTCGAAGTACACCTTCGGCCTTCATGCGATACAAATTCACACTGAGCTTTGGCCCTCGTCCAAACCATTCGCTTTAAAGAGGCAAGACTTCCCTCTCTCTCCTTCGTATCATATTTTTTCTGAGACAAATAAAACTTCCAAGAATCAGTAATCGCATTATTGAGACGAACTCCCCGTGGATAACGGTGAGATAATTGGTTTTTAATACGACTAAAAAGTTCATCCATTTCTTGATCAAAAAAGAGAGTCATTCTTTTATAAAAATGATCAATTTTCACCATTGGAAATTCATTTTGAATTTTCTCGACAGCTTGCTGAGGCTGACAATTGAGGGCCGTCGCAAGCATTCGACTTTTATCCTCATAAGTTAATGCTTGATCAGTCATGGGACGAATCGCTTTAAGAGTTGCAAACGACAGACTTCCTGTCTCAAGTGATGTAGCGACTTGAGGATTAATACTCATCATCTTTGTTATCGTGTTCAATTCATACGCCTCGCCTTCACTACAACGAGCATGATGAATCAAGAAATCGTAAAGCGAACTAAATCCCAAATTGAGATAGAGGCGATCTTTCTCGAACAAATACAGTTGTAGATGCAATTCATTCTTTGCTTTTCTCATATTCTGAAAAATCAAATCGAGTTTTTTGATCATCCTTCAAATTACTAAATGATGATAAGTGTGACGATAAATTTCAGATGCCAAGGGACCAGTTTTTCACTTCTAAAGAGCATTCAAAATGATGGCCTTTCGAGATCAAATGCGAACATCTCCCCAGTTTTTAATCATCTAAAAACAGACCATTATCTTATCAGCGGTCAAGAATTGGTATGCTTAAAGCTAACTCAACCTATTGATTTAAAGGAGATTTTGAATGTTCAATGCTTTGAAGTATACTGAGATTCTAGAGCAGGCTGGCTTCACCCGTGAACAGGCCGAAAAATCCATAAAGGTGCTGATAGAAATTATGGAAACCAACTTATCTACCAAGCAAGATTCTATTGAGCTCAGGTTTAACATGAAGTCTGAGTTCACTGAATTTCGTAACGAAATGCAAACGGACTTTGCAGAATTTCGTAGCGAAATGCAATCCGAATTTACTGAATTCCGTAACGAAATACAAACCGAATTTACTGAATTCCGTAACGAAATACAAACCGAATTTGCTGAATTCCGTACAGAAATCCGAAAAGACTTTGCCGAATTCAAAAATGAAATAAGATCTGATATTTCAAGACTTGAAAATGAAATGAAACTTCTTGAGCATCGAATGACCATCAAACTCGGTACACTTATGGTGGTTGCAATGACTGTTCTAACTACGATTAATAAATTCATATAAGCTAAAAAAACTAACACCAGGTTTAATAATTATGAAAATTAATAAGGTTCCAGAGAACTATCAGCTTTTCAGAAAATACTTCCCCGATGATAGAGATCTTTACCTTTTTTACAAAGCATTCTTAAATGACAGTTTTAAAAATACGATTAAATATGCAAATGACTTGTACAAACGACATCCAAAAAATCCCATGGCCATTTTTATGTACGCAGTGAAGCTAGGTGATGGCAGCATCATAATGAATAAGAAAACTGAACGTGCAGATCGAATAAAAGCTGCGAAAATGCTTAAAGCCATTCTTCCAAAAGTTCGTGGCAAAGAATTCATCAGAATGCGAGAAATCATTCGCAACGAGTATTATTTCATGAGCTATCAACCTCTCAAGCAATATAAGCTCGGAGCTGAATGTCAAAAGAGAAATGCAAAAAATAAAAACAAAAAGATTAGCTATCCAAAATATCGTGCAGATGCTGGTCTCTACAGCCAAGGGGTTGGCTCCAGTATTCTGGCTTACAATTATCTCGAGAGAGGTAACCTCAAGAGAAGCTTTCACTGGGCTAAGATTTCCGTTAAAACCTGGGAGAAATTGAATTTAGTAAGAGATAACCATTTTCAATACGATTTTTATTATATCCAAGCTCTCGCCATGATCCATGAACATAAAAAGGCGATGAGTCTCTATCAAAAGGCAATTAAGAAAGTTGACTACTATAAGGACATTGGTAAACCGAAGATAAAAGTCTGCATTAAGAAGCTTGAGAAGATTAAACTCGCAACAGAAAAGAATTAGAACATAAAGACATTTAAATTTTTATAGTCCTGAGGAATGTGTTGTTTAAATAACACTCTCCAAACCCTGCGCCATTTTTGCCAAGGTCCTGGGATTTCTTTGTCTAAATAGACCTCAGGAAAAACTAAATCTTTTATAGATTCGTTTTTACGAACTTTCTTAGCAAACTCAGAAAAACCTTCCGGCGAAGAAAAATAGACAACTCGCTTCTCTCGAAACTCTGATAGCTCAGGCTTCTTTTTATTATAGTATGTTAGAACTCTATGGTTTCGATCCAATTCAACCAAAGCTTTATTGTAAGCTTTATCAAAATTCTTATGAGCGGCGAAGCCATAGAAAAAGCCCGACTCCTCCCTATAATCACAAATCAAAACGACAATTGTATTAAATTGCTTATAGGTTTTAGAAAGTATCGTTCGATGTGGATGACTAGACTTTACTCTTTCAAAACTTAATAAATCATTCCACCAATGATGTAGTGTCCATCTCTCAAGTGCTTCATGCTTGGCATTTCTTCTCGCTTTAAATCCCCACCAATGAGCAGCCATGCCGTCGGTAGTTGGATTCATATCAAAACCAAACCTTGAATAGGTATAACAATCGGAATCCTTCAAACTAAAAAATACTTTCCTCTCAATATACTCGCTTAAAGCCTTTTCAAGAGCTTTTTCCTTGATTAAATCACTACCAGCACCAATCGAATCAAAATACAATGAATCTTTACTATTGCTAGAGGCTTGTCTTTCATTAACATTATAGACAAATATATCAGTAAAATACAAAGTTGATAGTTTCATCGAATAAATAGTTTTATCACCAATCATATTGACCCCACCCAATTAAAATCAATTGGAATATACCTGTTTGAAAATTTTGAAATGTCGACATAATCTTTATAAAAAATGCCATGATTAAAATGGTCCAATGGAAAAATAATTGCATCCTTCCACAAGATTTCATTAAGTGTTTCAAATTGAGGATTGGCTTTTTCAAATTCCTTTTTGGCTTCATTTGACGGATCAGGTAACAAAATTCCCTCATTTGATAAAAACATAAACCTCGCACTATATGGATCCAATACTGTTGTATACCTAGTGTAAACGTCTACTGAATAACTTTTTTTACTAGATCTTATTTCTTCTCTCGCTTTTTCCAAAGTTACTTCTTTAAAAACAACCTTTGCACCAAGCTTTTCAAGTGTTTTTGTAAAACTTTTCGTTACACAGCTATACGGGCTATTCGATTTTTCAGATACCATATGTATATTTATGATTTTATTTTTAAAATCAGGTAATTCTACAGAAACAGGGTCTTCTGCTCTATCATATATATTATTCGATATAGGAAAAAAGGTTTTAGGGCATTTCTTTTTACAATCACTATTATTGACACTGTAAAATAAATCCCTAACAATTTGCCTATTTGAAAGTTTGAAAAACGGTGAATTGGGATCGTCCCAAGATGCAATTCGCAGGTAAAAAATTCCGGAGTTTGAACCTCCTGAAAATTGAAAATCATTATAAAAATTATTTTGACTTGAAATACTAATCAGTGCATCAAGTTTTTCTAATTCTTTATTGTTAATAATGTTTATTTTTTCAAATTTTTTATCATGACCAATTTTCAGATTAAAATCTTTACGTAGAACTAATGAAATTGGCTCATTATTGATATCCCTGCTTGATACATATGAAAAGCTACTAATAGAGTTACTTTTATCAAACCAAACACCACTTTCACTGTCAAAACTTTTTGGATGAACAATTGAATAAAGCCCAAAGGTAATCTTTGAGGCAAAGTCTTTCATGGGAATTTGGAATACAAACCTAATTGTATTACCATGGCAACTAATTCCAAGAACATTGTCATTGGCATTTTTCATTTTTTCAAAATTTACAAGATATTCAAGAAAACCATCTCGTGAACCTTTCGATTTCATCAAAAAACTAATTCGCTGTAATGATTTTTTAGCTGATAAACAATCTATTGTATCCCCATTTGAAAAAAATAAATTTTCGTTCAGATCTAGTTCCCATTCTTTAAAATCACTAGATTGTCTCCAAGACTTAGCTAAAGCCGGCGCTATTTCATTGCTGGAGTTGCCAGATAATAAAGTTCCATAAATTGCCGATTGGTATACTTGATTTACATAGGCATCATAATCATAACTATCTGTTGAATAGGGGTTTTCATTAAATCCAAAATATATTTCTTTTTTATGATCCATACATCCAGTGCATATTATTATTAAAATTAAGATTCGCAGATATTTATTTTTGTGGTTTAGGTCCACCTGGTTCAATTCCACCGTCGCCATTTCTTGGCCCTCCTTTCGCAATTACATCAAATCCAAACCCAATCTTCCGCTCCATATCTTTGATTTCGAAATCAGTGAAATTGCGATCGATGTATTCAACAAGGTCATTTGAGCGAACGAGGTCTCCGCGTTCGACGGCGATGAAGTCGGCGACGACTTTGGTGACATTGATGGTTTTGGTTTTAAGTGAATTGGCCGCGAATGATGAAAATGAAAATAAGCTCGCAAGGCCGGTGATGACTGTTCCCAGTTTGTTCATGAATCCTCCCCAAAAATTATTCACCTTATTTAATAGGTGGCCGGCTTTTTTGAAAGCGGGCCTGTAAAGCTTACTTACAAGGAATGGGGATAAAATTTGAAGGTTTAAGCATTCAATTTCACCTTTAAGCCCCAGATATTTCATATCTGAAACAGATCTTCAAAGAACTAGCCAAATCGAAACCTAGACTTTTAATTTGTCCAATGATAGTATAAATATATGATTATACGGGACTTTTCACAGACCTTTTTACAGCAACTTAAGCATTTTCCAGCTATTTTAGTGGTTGGAGCCCGTCAAGTTGGTAAAACAACCCTCATTAAATCCCTGCTCTCCAAAACTCATAAATATGTCCTCCTCGAAGACCCTGATATGCGGGAATTGGCCATAAACGACCCTAAGTCATTTCTAGCTCGCTTTACTCCACCGCTCATAATCGACGAATTTCAACATGCTCCACAGCTGGTCAATTACCTCCAAGGCATCATTGATAATGATCGTGATCTCAAGGGCCAGTATGTTTTGACTGGTTCGCAAAATTTTCAAATGATGGAACAAGTGACTCAATCACTTTCAGGTAGAATAGCGATTCTGTCTTTATATGGACTTTCATCTTCAGAGTACATGATAGATAAAATGTTTTCCAGCAAGGAAGCCATTGCCAAAATCATATTAAGGGGAACCTACCCAGAACTTTGGAAAAACAAAGAGTTTCCACCTCAGACATGGATGAGTAGTTATGTTCAAACTTTTTTAGAGCGTGATCTACGCCAGCTAGGACAAGTTGGGGATCTACATTCTTTTGAAAAATTTCTTAAAGTTCTCGCGATTCGAACGGGCCAGGTTCTCAACAATTCAGATGTGGCTGCTGATTGTGGAATGTCTCCACCAACAATTCAAAAATGGATTTCTATTTTAGAAAGGGCTTTTGTCATCAAGCTGGTACAACCCTACATAAACAACTTAACTTCGCGAGTAAGAAAAGCAAGTAAACTCTATTTTCTAGACACCGGACTCGCAGCTTATCTTATGGGTTTTCGTGATGAGGAAGCACTTCTTCAAAGTCCTTTTTTAGGATCTCTATTTGAGACACTCGTCTTTACGGACTTCATTAAAAGATCATCAAATAATGGGGAAATTCCTGAACACTATTATTTGCAAACAAAATCAAAAATTGGTGTCGACTTTATTGTTTCCAGAAATCAAAAGTTATCCCTTTATGAAATAAAGCTAAACACGACATACAACAATAATCTTGCCAAACAACTCATCCAAACTGCTCCTACATTGAAAAATGTTGAACAACTCAATCTCATAATGTCTACAAATGAGGAGTTTGATACTGAAATTAGTGGTCTCAAAGTACACGTATCAAAATGGAATGGATTAATTTAATCCTTTTCATTAATTCAAGCATTTAGATTTCAAAGACTTAGTCATTCTTAATCATGGCCTTCGCCTTGTAATAAA
>PCTW01000025.1:6606-25509 GCA_002786715.1 Bdellovibrio sp. CG22_combo_CG10-13_8_21_14_all_39_27 | reverse complement strand
AGAATGGTGAAATCACATTTTATAAAGCAAAAGCTTAGTTACCTTATTTTGGCCCTATCTCTGGTTGCGGGACTCGCTCTGGCCAGGGTGTCTATTGAGTATCGAGCAGATACTCTTACCAACGTTTTTAAGACGCAAAATTTTGATTCGATTTTTGGTTACGATCTATTGAAGGTCGGAAGCTCTTTAAATAATATGAGAGCGCAAGCCAATTGGAAGTGTGTCAAAGCAACTTTTCGTGATTCGGATTTTTTTAACTATGGTCCTGGTGAGTGTAAGGCCAATTTCTTAAATGTTAAGAATAAGATTTTTGATCAAAACAACCCATCAATGCAAATTGAGTTCATTTATGAATTCTCTACTTCGGAGAAGATTGCACTCTCTTCATTTGTCCTCGTCTATCTTCTCTTGATAGTCCTGATGGGAAAAAATTCAAAGAAACAAGCAGCAGAAGAAGAAAAGCTCAAGCTCTCTCTTCATATGCAACAGTCTCTCAATGAACTCAATCAAGCCATTGAACTTAAAAATCAGTCTCGGAGAATTGCTCATGATATTCGCTCACCGCTTGAAGCATTGAAAATGTTTACTCAAGACAATGAAGATAAAAATATTCAAGACTTGATTGAACGTATTGATGGGATTGCTCATTCGCTCCTGCGTCCTCAAGAGAAAGAAAAAATGTCGATGGCCAATCCATCTAAGATTGCTCTGCAAATTATTGAAGAGAAGAAAGGAAGTCATTCAAAACTAGAATTTGAAATGATAAACAATCTACAAACACGAGTTCTCGTTTCAATGGGAGAAATCAATTTAGGACGAATCATATCCAATCTCATCAATAATTCAATCGAGGCTTCATCACAAACCAAAGCCCCAAAAATCGTTTTGAAAATGGATGAACTAAATAATCAGTGCCAAATAACTATCCAAGATAATGGTAGCGGAATGTCTGAGCAAACTTTAGATAAAATTAAATCTGGAAAATATACCGGCAAAAAATCTGGCAATGGTATAGGTCTTTCTTCTGCTATTGCTCTCGTAGAACAAATGAAAGGTAAGATCGACATTGAAAGTAAGCTACATATGGGCACGACAATAAAACTCAACCTTCCTATCGCATTCAAAGAGGATAATCAGACCGTCGTCCATCTTGAAGATGACAAATACATTCGATTGGCCTGGTCAAAAGAAGCCCAAAGAAAGGGTAAAGATTTGCGATCTTTCGCCAATTATGAAGATTTAAAATCAAAATTGAACGACATTCCTAAAGAGGCTATTTTCTACGTTGATCAAGAACTAGGTACAGATCAACTTCGAGGGGCTGAAGTCATCAAGCAACTTTCTTCACTTGGCTTTTCAAATTTTTTCCTCTCAACAGGCCACGATTCTCTTGAATATGATACGAGCCTTATTGCTGGATTGGTTTCTAAATCTGCCCCATTCTCTGCTGCCCATTAATTTGGGCAAAAAGAAGAGCACAAAAAGGCTTAGTGTTTTTCGATAAATAACGAAATTTAGAGTTGTATTGCAGTTATCTCTCTTCTTCTCCAGCTTTTGTTAAGATAGTGGTATGAAAACAACTCGTATATTGATTCTGTTGTTTGCTATTACAAGCTGTAACGGCGAAAATCCTTTCACTCTCAAAGGAATGAAGATTAAGCAAATTAATCCTGCTGATAAAACACTGACTGTAAAACGAGCGGTTGCAAGCGAAAATGAGCAAGTTAAGGCCGACTGTAATAATCTTGATTTCGATGTGAATGATCCTTCTACCTACCCAGGTGAGCCAGAAATCGAGTTGTACCGCCATTGTTTATAGTGAGATTCAAATGACTGTCCGCAACAGTGTAAACACTTTTTGACGGACGATGACCCCTTCTTTAGAATAAATTGAATCTAAAAAGGGGTGTTTATATGTTTAAGTTTATAGCTTTGGCTTCATTGTTATCGTTTTCAGTTTTTGCTCAAGACGGAATTGGTTTCTCTAAAGGAAACACGTTCACCAATCATGAAGTTCGTGGATCATTCACTCTTCAATGTCCAACTCGTTCAGCCTATACAACATGTGCCGGCGATTACCTCACTCCAGTTGAAGCCGATTATTTCGTTCATCCAGACGCCATTGTTGCTGACAAAGTTGAACTCGCAAACGTTAACAGCCGCGGTCGCACAGTTAAGAAAAATGCTAACTTTGACTCTGATGAGCTTCGCTCTACAAAAAGATTCAACCTTTGGATCGCTACTCTGACTCAAAGACCACTTTTAAAATTAGGAGTTAACAATATTAGCTACAAACTTTCTAATGAAGGCTCAATTGTTAAGGAAGGTACATTTGAAGTGAATGTACTCAATGCACCAGTAACTATGTGTCGCCATGATTATTTGAGATCATTTAATGATTCTGATTGTAATGTTCCATCATCTTACTGCGGACAATATTTCGATCGTTGCCTCTAATTATCAAATTAAATCACTTCTAAAAGAGACCACCCTTAGGTGGTCTTTTTTTTGCCCAAAATGGTCGAGAACAATCCTACCTCACTCTTTTATAAAGCTTAAATAGGAGAAATCACGAAAGTCTTCATTGGCATCAACCATGCTTTACCAGTTTTCAAACAAACAGGAGGCATCTATGTCACAGAAACTCATTCACATCCTTAGCTTAACAACTCTTCTTTCTCATCAAGTTGCTGACGCGGCAAATTTTGAAAATGAAGCGTCTCGATCACAAATGTATCAGCTCCAAAAGAAAACTTTAGGATTTGATCCAAAGTATGCAATCAACACACTCAATTTTTTAGCATCAATCGGTGTCGATAAATTCAATATTGATGGAACGGTAGTTATTTCCACATTCGATCTTCCAGATCTTATGACAAATGCTAATTTTGAAGGCTTAAGAGTCAAGCTCATTGCTAATGTCGATGGCGAGTGGCTGAGAGTTCACCTCAAAGGAGAAGAGACTCATCAAAAAACATTATTAAACAACGACGAAGCCAATCGTATTCTTGAATTATCAAAAATGTTTAATTTTCGTTGCGACATGGATGGAAAGGTTGGCCGTTAATGAATATTTCTCAACTCCTGAGTTCTCCAGCTCCGAATGGATTCAAGTGGCGTGGAGTTCTTCCTCTGGTTCCCTGGCATAGGAACCGTCGGGTGGGCGAAGGTACAACTTCGCTCACCCACCTTCATCAAATTGATGAATGTTGGCGTCGCTTATGCGTAAAGCTTTCGATTGTTTCGCAAAGAGAAGTCCAGGCGAATGCTTATCACTCCTTCAAATTTAAACCAGGGTTGCCAGCACACTTTGACCTTTACCCAGTCATCCTCATTCAAATTGAGGGGCAGAAGAGGTGGGAACTATGGCCTCCTGTAATTAGCAACCCCTACCTTCCAATGGAAGTACTTGGGATTCAAGATGTTGTCGAGCAAATGACAGAACTTAATGAGCCCATCATCTTTGACCTCAAAGAAGGCGATGCACTCTTTATCCCCCATGGATGGGTTCATCGAGGGCTCGCAATTAAAGACTCACTACATGTGACTCTTGGAATGCCAGAACGTACTCGATTTCGAAAGTTTCTGAAGCACTTTGGCCATCGCCAAGATTTTTGGATCAAATCATTGAAGCTTTCACGTAACAAAAAAATTGATACTCTGTTTAAGGAAATTCATGCAGCCCATATTTAATTTTATAAAAGCAAGTTATCCCCAAGCTTTAGGATTTTTCATTGGCGGTTCTTACATCAAGGGGAGATTTGATCAATTTTCTGACTATGATGTCACTGTCATTACTGAGGGAAATTCAAAACATTTTCAATGTTCCGTTTATGAAGATCGAAAAATAGATTTTTGTCTTTGGGGCATTGAAAATTTAAATTCAACATTGTCTCACTTGGATTTACTGAATCCCCAAGACCAAGAGTTAACGTATTTGATAAAACACTCTTCCCTTATTTCACAAAATAAAGATGTATTAGTATTGAAGAGAAAAATTCCAAATTTGGATAGAGATCTTAATCGTAAAATTGGAATTAAAGTTTTTTCAATAATTAATCAAAATAAACTCTTAAAGTATTTTCAGAGAAAAGATTATCATCGTTATCTTCAAGAAATTTGCGAATTAAATACTTGGATATCAATATTTGAAGCGAATTTAGCTTCTGAATTCTATTCTGGAACAACCCTAGCCCTTCATCCTGAACTTTTTAAAATACAAAATCTCAATCTCGCGAACGTCGATTCAATTAAAAAAGCGACTTTCAAAATAAGGAATGAAATATGCACTTCCCTCAACTCTTTGATTTTAACGAAATCAAACTTAGAAGCCCCGAAATTAAAGATGCCCAAACCCTTTTTAATCTCATCGAGCTCAACAGAAGCCGTTTGGAACCCGCCTTTCACTGGGTTCATGGCCTAAGCCAATTTGAAGACGAAATAAAATTTATCAAGAGAGCGATTGCTTATCGAAATATTGGTCATGCTTATCACTATGCATTGTGGTTTAAGGGCACGCCGATTGGGATGGTTTCACTTCACTCACTCGATCTCAATAGTCGAGAGCTTGAGTTAGGTTATTGGATTACTCAATCATTCGAAGGTATGGGAATCATGAAAAAATCATTGAGGTTGCTAATTAGTGATATTGAAAAATTAGGATGGGTAGCAGTGATTCGAACCCATCACTGGAACAAGCGTTGTCAAATGCTGGCCTTTAAACTTGGCTACAAGCAAAAGCATACCAATCAATTTTTAATCTATAGAAATCAGGTCTAAATGTCTTGCGAAATGCCCGTGAGACTGGCAAGTTTAAGACATGAAAACTTTGTTGGTGATCAAATATAGGGCACTCGGCGATTCGGTGATTTCGCTGGGTACTTTGCAGTATTTGCGCACTATTTTGCCTGAGACGAAAATTATTTTTGCGACACCTTGGTGGACTGCTGATCTTTATAAAAATGCCAAAATAGCAGCGGATGAAGTTTTTGGTTTCAAGCTTCAAAAACCAACAGACTGGTTTTCGATGTGGCATCGGCTACGACGTCGTGAAATTGATGGCGTGTTTGAAATGTTTCAAAGTGGACGTACCTCAACTTTTTTTAAATTCTATTCACCTTTGAATGGAACACCCTACTGGGCCCATAATCACCACTCTCAAAGTGGCATCGTTCACGATCAGGGAGTCATCAAGCCCATTATCCAGCGCGATCTCGATGGAGCTTGGAGCTTTTTTGGCAAGGAAAAGCGACTTTCAATTCCAGATTATAAAAACTATTGTCCTAATTTTTATATGCCCAATGTTCAGAAAAAGAAGCGCATCGTTTTAGGAACGGTGGCGACCAGAGAAACGAAAATGTATCCACTTGAGATGATGGCGCGTTTAGCGCAAATCATTCGTAACGAATATCCTGATTATGAAATCGTAGCACCTATTTCAAATTCTAAAATAGATGCCAATATTGAAAGCAAATTGCGCTCACTACATTCCGGGATTGAATTTGCCAAAATGAAGCTCAGTGAGTTGCCGAGATTTTTTGCGGAGTCTTCAATTTATATTGGTAACGACACTGGCTTAAAACATATTGCCATCGCCTCTGGGATAAAGTCCCTCACTTTGTTTGGACCTGAGCCTCCGCTTGAGTGGCATCCCTACGATGAGGCGAAGCACCCTAGACTCTTTCTTGATCCCCTTTCTTGTCGCTATGAGAACGGCCATTACTGCGGGCTTTCGACTTGTGAATCGATGATTTGTTTAAAAAACTTCACGCCAGAAGATGTTTGGAGCCAAGGGCGATCTCTTCTTTCATAACCCAGAGGACTTTATGGATAACTATCACATTCGAGAGATTGCCGATGAAGAATTTGGAAATCTTTGGCTAGGACCGAGTAAAAAATTCTTTGAAGATGAATCGCAAGTCTTTCGACTTCGTCTAGCACTTTCAGAAGAAGAATTGGCGAGATGGGAAGAATTGCGGGCCAAGCTAGGCACTCCAATTCGAATCAATCTTGGAATGTATCACGGCGAGGAATTTATCGGGTGGTGCTGGGGTTATCAAGAATCGGCGATGAAATTTTATATGTGCAATTCGGCGATCTTTCCAGAACACCGAAGAAAAGGTCTCTATACCAGACTTTTAAATGAGATGATCTCTCGCACGAAGGCCTTAGGCTTTCAAGAAGTCTTTTCTCGTCATGCCGCCACCAACAACGCCATCATTATTCCGAAGCTCAAAGCTGGATTTAAAATCACTACGCTTGAAGTAACTGATCTTTTTGGAGTGTGTGTTCACCTTAATTATTATCTCAATCCACTTCGAACTAAAATTCTTGATTATCGAGTTGGGCAAATTAAACCTGATGATGAAATTAAAAAGAATTTAGGAATTTAATTCGGACAAGCGTGACCAGAGCAAGCAAGAATTAAGTCATTACTTTCAAGTGAAACAAGTTCTTTGACATCTTCAAGGTTAGCTAGATCGCTTTTCCTCATTATTACTAGAGCTGACCTATCGAGTCGTTTTACATTTTCAACTCTAAAGACATCTGCAGACTCTTCAAAAGCCATTAATCCTTGAGCCGCAATATTGTCATAACACTGATTATATAAAACCCAATTCTTGCGTGGTAATTGATGCTCACGTGCATAATCGAGCGCCGTATAGAGAGGAATGTCGCGAAGTTTTTTGTATTTTCCTAATACAAAAAAAAGAATGATTAACAAGGGGGCAAAAATCATAAGCAATACTTTAGGGGCTTTTTCCCATTTTTCTTTCTTCATCAAAAGGAATGGATAGCAAGCAACTAAAGCAAGTGCGGGGTAACCAGGAATTAAATAATTTGAATACTTCAAACTGGCAAATGAAAGTGGAATCAACAATGTAAGCAACCAACTCATCCCAAATTTCCATATTGAATCAGCAATTACTTTCTTTTTTAAAATAAAAAATACTCCAATAAGGGCAAGAACGCTCCAGACAGAGGCGTTCTTGATGAGGAAGGCTAAATAAGTAAAGACTGAAGTACTTTCACCTCTTCCCTGAACAACTGAAGCCAAGATCGTGAACTCAAACCAGCGTTGAAAGATATCAAAGCGATCTGAGAAATAGAGACTCAGCGGCCATAGCGCAAAAATGAAAAACCCCAAAAGCAGTCCTGCCCAAGGTCGCCAAGACTTTAAGAGATAAAACTTTTTTTCCCATATTAAGAATACTGCTATTGATAGAACAATTTGCCCCGCTAAGGGACCTTTGCTTAATAAAGCTAATCCGAAAAAGAATCCACAGCTCCACCATCGATTCACTTTATTTAAAACAATAGCTCTATAAGATTCAATTAAGGCTAATGAAGTCCAAAGCATTAAGGGGATATCGATATTAGGGAATCGAGCTTTTTTCAAAAGAGGAGGTATAGACAAAAAAAGTACCAACCAAATGATAGCAAAATTTATGTTTTTCTCTTTTTTAAGAAAGTTAAATACACTAAAAATAGTTCCGATCAGAAAAAAAAGAATAAACAACCGGGCAGATCCATTGCTAATGCCAAATATTTTAAAAAACAAGCCCTCTAGTATGAAGACAAAAGGAGTGTGATCAAAAAATTCTACATAAATAGCTTTTGAAAAATAGGGAATAAGCCAACGATCCATTGTTACCGCATGTTTACCAAGCGTCGAATAGAGATAGCCATCAGGAAACATTCCACGATCATTGAGACCTATAAAGTAAATCGCAATTAGGACAAAAATAAGAAGTGAAGTTTGAATTCGTTGGCTCATGGTCCGAGATTTCCTAAAACCTCGAGGCTAGAGATGCAAACGAAAGAAGGGCTAAGCAAAGATTTTTTTCCATAAGATAAGCGCTCAAAACTGAAAGCATCGACGACGAGACCACCTGCTCCTTCGACAACGGCTTGAGCAGCAGCTGTGTCCCATTCCTTTATCGGTCCGATACGTGGATAAACGTCAGCACTTCCCTCTGCAACCATACAAAATTTTACAGAACTTCCAACACCGTGAAATTCATATTCTCGGTCCCATTTCTCAAGAAACTCTTCCGTTTCGCGATTGAGATGAGTGCGACTTCCGACAACTTTTAAAACATTATTAAGTTTCAGGTTGACTGAAATTTTTTGATTATTCTTTTCTGTGCCTAATTCTTTTCCGCCACAGTAGAGTGTATTTGTAACCGGAACGTAGACAACTCCCCAAGCAGGATAGCCATTTTCAATATAACCAATATTGACTGTGAACTCACCATTCTTCTTAATAAACTCTTTGGTTCCATCCAGGGGGTCAATGATAAAAAACTTTGCGGGAAGATTTCCTGAATGGTCATGGGTTTCAATATTTTCTT
The DNA here is from genome assembly GCA_002786715.1 of Bdellovibrio sp. CG22_combo_CG10-13_8_21_14_all_39_27. GTDB lineage: Bacteria > Bdellovibrionota > Bacteriovoracia > Bacteriovoracales > Bacteriovoracaceae > 21-14-all-39-27. Next base: position 17,155 of record PCTW01000025.1, on the reverse strand, counting down.
CAGAAATGACAGTTATATCAGGAAAGTGTTTTGCCAGACCAGCAAGTATGATGTCATTGGCGGCATGATCAGCATCGGTAACGGGGCTTTTGTCTTCTTTCATCACGATATTGAAATCTTGGGCATAAACTTTTAAGATAGCAGCACCGGCTTCAAGTGCAATTTTATTGAGAATTTCTTTCATTGTGTTATTGTGCCTGAGTTCAACTGTTCTTGACAATAATTTCGATTTCTAAGGGAAAATTATGAGCTTTAAACAGAAGATAATGAGCAACTTACAGAGCAATGGCTTTCCGGCCAAGCGCGTTTCCCTGCCTCTTGAAACCTTATATGAGAAGGCCGATGAGGTGGGAGAAAATCTGAATTCTATTCTCGACGAGCTTAAATCGGAAGGGATTGATCATCAAAAAACGGGCGACAAAATCATTTTCCATAGCACTCTTTATGATATGGGATTAGGTCCCGATGCTCTCAAGCAAGCCCAAGATATGATGAACCAAATGGATCCAGAACAGCTCAAGCAAATGCAGGAAAAAGTGATGAACATGACTCCCGAAGAAAGGCTGTCGATGATGGAGCAAGCCCGCAAAATGGGCCTCTTGTAAATCAGTTAGATATTGATTTTAACGCACCGTTTTTTATGGACGAAAGCGCGGCAATCTTCGAAGATTATGCCTATGAAAAATCTAATTCTTATCCTCTCCTTGCTGTGTGCTCAAAATCTCTATGCCACCGTCGATTTATCCCAAGCCTATCAACAAGCACTAAAAAGAGAGCCCATTATCAGGGCACAACTTCAAGTTCAAAGATCAAAATCTCAATACTCACAGATTAAAGGCGCAGCTCTTCCGCAGATTTCTTTAAAAGGTGAATACTCCAAACTCGATGACTCAGGTGTGACATCATCGACATTCAATAGTGATCCGAGAGCCCTAAGTTTAGAACTCAAGCAAACGCTCTTCAGTGGCTTTCAAGAGTTTGATCAATTAAAAAAATCACAAAAGAATATTGAAGGCCAAGAGACGGAGCTTAAGAGAACTGAAGCAGAACTCTTTAATGATTTAGTTAAGTCCTATCTTGATGTTCTCTACTACCTCGAAGAATTAAAACTTAAAGAAGAGATCCAAAAACTCTCAAATGATAGAGTACAATTTCTCCAAAAGAGAGTTGATATTGGTCGATCTCGTCGCAGTGAACTTATCTCAGCTCAAGCTTTGCTTGCCAGTACCAAATCAGAATTAGAAGAAGTTCGTATTCAATTGGCCTCAGCCCGAGAACAATTTAGTTTTCTTACGGGATATGATGACAAAGTTGATCTCAAAAAAATGGAATATCACTTCAAGCTGCCGCCCATACAAGCCTATCTTTCAAAAGTAGCTGATGCTCCCGTTGTGAAGAAAGGAAAAATTCTGAATGAACAAGCACATCAAGATATTAAAATAGCGCGCTCTGGTCATTACCCAACAGTTGATCTCAAAGGAAATTATTATCTTGATCGAAATGGCTCAAGTAAAGAATCAGATTGGGTCGTGTCACTCTCTCTTACCATGCCTCTTTTTGAAAGCGGAAAAACTTCTTCAAATGTTTCTCAATCGGTGGAAGCTGCTCAAATCTCTGAGGTTGATTACCGTTACCAAGAACAACAACTTCAAAGAGATGTTCGCATTCTCTACAGCTCCATTCAGCTCTACGAAGAGCAAGTTCAAAGCTTTGATCAATCAGTCGAACTCAATCGAAAAAATTATCAAGTTCAATTGAAAGAATATGGACTTGGACTCGTCAGCAATCTCGATGTCCTCCAGGCGTTAACTCAATATACTCAAAGCCGCTCGAGGCTTAACAAATTACAAACAGACATGACCAAAAATTATTATCGACTGCTAACCATGCTTGGAGGCACTCTTGAACTTAACTGAGCTCTCTGTTCGCAAGCCCGTCTTTGCTTGGATGGTCATGGCTGCCTTTATTATTTTTGGTTCTATTGCCTATTCCAACTTGGGAATTAGTGAGAGACCGGATATTGATTTTCCGGTGGTCAGTGTTTCCCTAGATTGGGAAGGAGCTGCGCCTGAAGTCGTTGAACTCGATATCATAGATGCCGTCGAAAGCGGAATTTTAGGTGTTGAAGGAATTAAAAGCATCACCAGTGAAGCTCGTCGCGGACGCGGCAGTGTGTCTGTTGAGTTTGGCCTAGAAAAAGATATTGATATTGCAGTTCAAGAAATTCAATCAATCATGGGACAAGTTCAACGAAGACTTCCAACCGGTGTTGAAGCACCAGTTATTCGTAAATCAAATCCTGAGGATCAACCCATTCTGTGGATGTCTATTACTAGTGATCAAATGTCGCGCCAAGAGCTCATGACTTTTGTTCGCGATAATATTAAAGATCGCTTTCAAACCGTAAATGGAGTTTCCGAAGTTATTTTAGGTGGTTTTATTGACCCTAACTTACGTGTTTGGGTCAAGGAAAATGAACTTCGGAAACTCGATATGACCGCTATTGATGTGGTCAATGCTATTTCGCGTGAGCACTCCGAAATCCCTTCTGGAACGTTTGAAACTCCAACGAAAGAATTCAATGTGCGAATGATGGGAGAAGCCAAAACAGTTGAAGAATTCTCGAATCTCTCCATCAATCAACGTGGCGGTTCACCTAACTTTAATCCGGTCCCCCTCAAACGAGTTGCTATTATCGAAGATGGCCTTGCCGATATCTCTCGTATCAGTAGAGTCAATGGAAAATCATCTCTGAGTATTGGTATCCGGAAGCAACGAGGCTCCAACTCTGTCTCAGTTGGCGATGCTGTCAAAGAGAGAATGGAAGACATTAAGAAATCACTTCCTGCCACTATGGAAATGGGCGTGAATTTTGACCTGACTGTTTTTATTAAACAGTCTTCAGATGAATTAAAGCAAACTCTCCTTCTTTCTGCGGCTTTGACAGCTGCTGTCGTTTGGATTTTTCTAGGCTCTTGGTCGATGACCTTTAACGTGATTCTCTCCATTCCTACAGCCATCATTGGAACTTTTCTGGCCTTGAAATTTTTTGGTTTTACTCTCAACACCTTTACTATGTTAGGACTCACTCTTGCGGTAGGCTTGATTGTCGACGATAACATCATGATCCTGGAGAACATCACTAGGAAATATCAAGAGAGTAAAGATAAAGTGAAGGCATCACTTGAAGGCACTAAAGAAATTGCCTTTGCTGCGCTCACGGCATCAGTCGCCATTGTCGCTATTTTTCTCCCCATTGGTTTTATTCCTGGGATTGTTGGAAAATATTTCTTTCAATTTGCTCTGACGATTACCGCGGCCATTATTTTCTCTTTCATCGATGCGGTAACTCTAACCCCGATGAGAACTTCGTTGTTTATGGGTGAGGATAAAAAAGAAGGAAAGCGCTGGATTGATCACTTCATGCAGAAGCTCGAAACGAAGTATTCGAAGGTTTTAACTTGGTGTCTGCAAAACAGAGTTAAGACCATGCTTATTTCATTATTGATTTTCTTGCTCGCTATCCCTTTTGGATTAAAACTGAATCGCAAATTCATTCCGGCTCAAGATCAATCTCGTCTTTTTATTATTTTAAAAACCAAAGCAGGTTCTTCTCTTGAGTTTACAGACAATAAGGCAAAAGAGATTGAGAAGATACTTGTCGAACAAGAAGAAATCGCTCGCTACCTTTTATCGGTCGGTGGTTTTGGTGGTGGTCAATCCAATGCTGCCAACTCCTATGTTACTCTAAAAGATTATAAAGATCGTCCCATTGTCCCAGGGTTAGGAAGGCCTTATACCCAACAAGAATTTGCAACTACCCTAAAAACTAAACTGCGAGCAGTGAAAGGAGTCTTTGCCATTGTTTCTGACCCATCACTTAGAGGCTTCTCATCTGGACGAAGTTATCCAGTAGAGTTTTCCCTTAAGGGCCCAGACTGGAACAAATTGATTGATTTATCTGAGCAAGCAAAACAAGTGATGCTTGATACTAAGTTAATGTCTGATTCTGATTCTGATTTCAAAGGAGTTGTTCCTGAAATTCAAATTATTCCAGACCGCGAAAAAGCTCTTGCCCGTGGAGTTTCAATCAACGATGTCGGTAAGTCGATTCAGTCGATGATCGCAGGAGTCGTTGCTGGTAAGTTTGCCAAAGGCGGGCGACGCTACGACATCAGAGTTAAAGTGCGTGACGAAGACTTAAAAGAAATAAAAGATCTGTCACAGATTTTGATTCGAAATAATCGCGGGGAGCTCATCCCACTCAATGAAGTAACAACTATCAAAGAGGGTGAAGGCATGCTCTCGATCAATCGTTCAGATCGTCGCCGCGCAGTTCAACTTTATGGAAACTTAGAAAAAGGTGTTTCGCAAGCTCAAGCACTAAAGGAGATTCGCCAAAAGATTGAAGCCATTCTACCTGAAGGTTACGTTCTTGAATCCTCTGGCTCATCTCAGGCCTTTGATGAATCATCTCAAGGGATGGTTCTGGTTTTTTCAATTGGTATTATGATTGCCTACATGGTCCTTGCCAGTCAGTTTAATAGCTTTATCCATCCACTCACGGTACTTCTGGCACTCCCTTTTTCAATAACCGGAGCCTTAATTGCCCTTTGGATTGGGGGAGCTTCTCTCAATATTTATTCGATGATTGGGATTGTGCTTCTGATGGGTATCGTGAAAAAGAACTCTATCATTTTGGTGGATTTTACCAACCAACTACGGGGACAAGGCCGTTCATTACATAATGCTTTACTTGAAGCATGCCCGATTAGACTACGTCCTATTGTTATGACGTCTGTCTCGACAGTGGCTGGAACTCTTCCAGCCGCACTGGCAACAGGAGCAGGTTCTGAAACGAGAGTGCCGCTTGCGCTGGCCGTGATCGGAGGGGTGATTCTCTCGACCTTACTAACTTTAGTGGTCGTGCCTTGTTTTTATTCCCTTGTATCAAAAGAAAAATACTAAAATAAAGGGACAACCGAAGTTGTCCCCTATTTTTCAAACCCAAGAATAAATTAGTTTTGAAGTGATGAACCGATTTTGTATAAAGCAACGGCTGCATCTTGATCAAGTGACTGAGCATATTCAGTCCACAACTTTCCAGCTGCTTCTGCTCTCTCTTTTGAACCTTCAATTTTTGAAATTTCAGAAGAGATAGAGTCTTTGATCACGTTGATTTCTTCGATATTGTCTTGGAAAGCTTTAACTTCTGAAGAAGTTAAATCTGCTTTCTTGATCAAATCAGCTGAAAGCTCAGAATTGATTTGAACGCGACCCTCGTCACCCAATACTACGAAACCAGCAAGTAAAAGTACTGGATATGTAATTACTCTGTACGTGTAGTAAGAATATCTTACGTATCCACGACGAGTACGACCGTAACGATCATGTCTTTCCCAAACCGTGATTTGAGAAATGTCCATCATGGCGATACCAGTGATAACAAGTGCATCAGAATCACTTGCGATTCCGACGATTGCTTTCGCTGGATTGGCCATCATTAGACCAGATAGGATAGTTAAAAGTGCTACTAACTTTTTCATGTGTGTCTCCTCTGTTTTTAATTACACCGTGTTTCAATATTAAATGGCCATTCATTGACCTGTTCTTTCGTTTTTAGGTGATATACCTGCGATCCAATTCCAAATGGGGTTCCATCTGGTTTGGCAAAGAGTTTCCATTCCGCTTCGTGATCATTAGTAAATGTAAATTTCCCAAGATCCAATTCCGAATGTGAACTCGCTCCAGTATCAATTAAAATTTTCAAATCACCTTTTGATTGAATCGGACCTACTACTGAGATTGTTCCTGTTTGAGTTTCACCTTTTAAAAGTTTGGGTAATACTTTTAAAACTTGCCCTCCAACAACGATTCTGACTGATGCGGCATCGCTTTCGATTGCTGTTCTAGTGAAATCAATTTGTGCCACTTCTTGCTCAATACATTTTGCTTCGACTTCATCTTTAAGCTTGATTTGCTTCAGTTCCTTAAGTGCTCTTTTCAGAGATTTTCTTGCATCAACTTTTTTCTCTTCTAGAAAAAGTTTAGTTTCTGCTGAGGATTGAAATTTATTTTTGCTCTTAAGCTCATTAATAATGAGTTCGCTACGACAACCTACCAGGCCTAAATACTGAATGTGAGAAGGAATGGTTTGAAAGAGTGGCAGAACATCTCTAAATTGGTGATCGAGCACTGAGGCTGTCGATAAAGCATCACTGGTGCGATCACTAGTATTACTACTATGCGAAACCCATAATAGCGCCTGAACATCTTTATCATTTAAGGCTTGATAGAGTTGCCATTGATTAGCCATGTGAATAACTTCAATTTCTTGATTATCCATTTGATCACGAAAAATCTTTTCGAGTTTTTCGTTAATATTCCATTTTTTGCTTCTAAGTGGTGGCCGATTGAGTTCTGGATTAAGCGAGGTTAATAAGACGACTTTTCCCCACACCGGTGTAACCAGCGCAAAAATTAGCATCATCTTTCCAAGCGTTTTCAACATGTCTAAACCTCAATCTTTAGAGGCCGTAACATACCAGAAAATCTTATTGATAGGATGAAACGTGAAAAATTTGCAATTTTAGTTTTGGTTAAATGACTCTAACTATTTAAAATTAGAAACATCTCCCCCAGAATTCACCCCAATTCCCCCACTGATCAAAGCCTCGGCAGACAACTCCAAAGCGAGTTACTTGCCATGAACAGCTTGGTCCATAAGCATAACAGCTTACGGTGGCGCCATTTGGACAGTAAGTGAAACCATAGCAATAAGCATTCTTGTCGCCATTTAAGACGCGATCAAGAAGCAAGATGAGTTCGTTAACTTGTTCGTCATTCACTTTGACATTTGAAGCATGGGTTTGAGCATCGACCAAATATTCTTCGGCCATTTTCTTTTCAGGGTCTTCACAAAGCTTGATGACAGTTTCTAATTTTGAGATGGCTGTATTAACTGTCGAAATAGCGTTATTGCTTTTAACTTTGGCTGAGTCAGCATTCGTCTTGGCCACAGTGTATTTCAACTCAGAAACGTTCTGAAGAGCTTTATTAAAGAACTTTACAGAGAGGTCATGTTCGATTGTTGATTGCGATAATTTTGATGTCGCTGCTCTCAATTCAGTTGGACAATTATATGAGTAAGCAGAAAATGAAGCTAGAAAGCTTAGTACAGCCAACCATTTCATAAAACCTCCACGTAACAAAGTTTGTATACTACTGTTAAACCGAGATTCATAAACATAGTCAATGATAAATCTTTAATACAAAATTGAGCGGCGCAAAAAAATTGATTTATATTAACTTTTTCTCCCACTCAAAGGCTGTTCTCACGATCAATTCCAAATCATCATACTTAGGAGCCCAGCCCAAAACGGCGCGAATTTTTTTAGCAACTGAAATGAGCTCGATAGCGTCGCCAGGTCTTCTGTCTGCGATTTCAACGGGAAAATCAACGCCTGAAACTTTTTTGACTGTGGCGATAACTTCTTTCACTGTGTAACCGTGTCCATAACCACAGTTCAAGACTTGAGACTTTCCGCCTTTAAAAAGATAAGCGAGAGCGTCGAGATGGGCTTGGGCCAAATCATCAACGTGAATATAATCACGGACGCAAGTTCCATCAGAAGTATCGTAGTCCGTTCCAAAAATTGACATGCGATCTCTTTTTCCTGAAGCGCATTCAGAAGCAATTTTAATCAAGTGGGTAGCATTTGGCGTACACTGACCGACCAGTCCATCGACATTGGCTCCAGCGACGTTAAAATAGCGAAGAGCAACGTAGTTGAAGTCCCTCGCCTTTGAGACATCTTCAAGCATGTTTTCAGTCATTAGTTTACTTCTGCCGTATGGATTGATTGGATTCAGTTCCGTTTCCTCAACACACTTTCCAGTCCCATCACCCATTCCATAGACGGCTGCCGTTGATGAGAAGATAAAATTCTTCACTTTATTCTTAATACAAAGATCGATAAGGTTCAAAGAATTCACGGTGTTGTTATTATAATACTTAATCGGCTCAGAGACTGATTCTGGAACGACGATCGATCCTGCAAAATGCAAAACCGCTTCAATTTTTTCATCACGCAAAAATCGATCGAGCACTTCCAGATTTTCCAAATTTTCTTGGATATGCTTACCATAAAGTATAGAAGCTTTTCTGCCCGTTGAAAGATTGTCATAAACAACAATATCAGCTCCGGCTTTTCCAAGAAGATTGACGACATGACTTCCAATGTAACCAGCTCCGCCAGTAACTAAAACTTTATGCTTCACTTTCTTTTGTCCTTTTTCAAATATTCAATAATGTTCATTTGAACCTATGTTAATAAAGCTAATCTCTCTTGGGTAGAAAATGTTCACTTTTAATGACTGTTATTGTAGTGTAACCTCTTAGTGTATTAATTATTTAGATTTTATTGAGACTCCTCTCATTTTGACGGACTGCTAGATGAAAGTCATTGAACATTTGCAAAACGCCCGCGGCCCCCTTTTTAGTTACGAAATTGTTCCTCCTCCGAGAGGAAGAACAGTTAAGGACATCACTGAAATTGTGAAGGCAGTTGAAAAATTTAATCCGCCGTGGATCGATGTGACTGCTCACTCAGCAGGTGCGAGCTATAACGAAAGACCAGACGGTACAATCGAGAGGAAAATTTCGAAAAAGCGTCCGGGTACTATTGGTATTTGTGGCATTATTCAAAACCGATTTAAAATCGATACTGTCACTCATATCCTTTGCAACGGTTTCACTCGTGAAGAAACTGAAGACGCTTTAATTGAGTTGAATTACCTCGGCATTGAAAACTTACTCGCTCTTCGAGGCGATGGTCTTAATTACAATAAGAAAATTTCAAAAGACCGTTCGGTCAATGTTTATGCCAGCGACTTGGTTGAACAAATTGATGGTTTAAACAAAGGTCATTTCTTAGACAACCTCCACAACTCTGAGGCCCTCGACTTTTGTATTGGCGTTGCCGCTTATCCAGAGAAACATTTCGAAGCCCCCAATCTCAAAGTCGATATTGCTAATTTGAAAATCAAGCAAGACAAGGGCGCAACCTACGCCGTAACTCAAATGTTTTTTGATAACGATCATTATTTTAATTTTGTGAAAGCTTGTCGCGCCGAAGGTGTGACTATTCCTATTATTCCAGGGATTAAAATTTTAAAGAATACCAAGCAACTTCAAACCATTCCTAAAAACTTTTATATAAATTTCCCTGATGCTCTTGTTGATGAAACTCTAAGCAACCCTAATCATGTAGTCGATATTGGTATTGAATGGGCCACAAAACAAGTTCAAGGCCTTCTCGAAGGAGGAGTTCCTGGAGTTCATTTCTATATAATGAACGACACAGACTCAGTCGTGAAAGTCGTCGATAAGTTTTACAAACAGGTATAAATCAAAATGAAAAAATCTTATTCCAAAGCTGGTTTACGGCTTCAGCAATTATTAAAAGAACGAATTCTCTTTTTAGATGGTGCCATGGGGACCATGATTCAGCAGTACAAGCTAACGGAAGAAGATTTTCGCGGCAATGTTTTCATTAATCATCCAGTAGACATCAAGGGCAACAACGATCTCCTCGCGATCACACAACCCAAAATAATTAAAACTATTCACACTGAATATCTTGAAGCTGGTGCTGATATAATCGAAACCAATACCTTCTCTGGAACCACTGTCGCTCAAGCTGATTATCATCTTGAAAACGTCGTAGATGATATCAACTTTTTATCGGCCAAACTCGCGCGTGAAGCCGCTGATGAGTTCATGCAAAAAAATCCAGGTCGTGAATGTTTCGTCGCTGGGGCCATCGGCCCGACGAATAAAACCGCTTCTATGTCTCCAGACGTTAATAGTCCGGGCTTTCGTGCCATTAGTTTTGATGAATTAAAACAAGCTTATTATCAGCAATGTCAAAAATTGATTGAAGGTGGAGCCGATGTGCTTTTACCAGAGACCACATTTGATACCTTAAATTTAAAGGCCTGTCTTTGTGCCATTGATGAGCTGGAACAAACACTCGATTACAGAATTCCAGTCATGATTTCAATCACGATTACAGATCTCTCGGGAAGAACGCTTTCAGGTCAAACCGTTGAAGCCTGTTGGAACTCTATTCGCCACGCTCATCCCTTGAGTGTGGGAATTAACTGCGCTCTTGGTGCCAGAGAAATGCGCCCTTTTATGGCAGAGCTCTCTCGCATTTGCGATATTGCAACCAGCTGCTACCCAAATGCAGGTTTGCCTAACCCGCTCGCTCCCACTGGCTATGATGAAACGCCATCGATGACCGGCAAGCTCATGGCCCAATTTGCGAAAGAAGGATTGATCAATATCGTCGGTGGTTGTTGTGGAACAACTCCCGGACATATCAAAGCGATTGTCGATGAAGTGAAGAATCAACCTCCGCGCCAAATTGTTCCTCAAGCCCCGGCCACCAGACTCTCAGGTCTCGAGCCACTTAATATCGATCCCAATCGCGCTCAACGTTTCTTAATGGTCGGCGAGAGAACTAACGTTACAGGTTCTCCAAAG
>PCTW01000025.1:1645-6596 GCA_002786715.1 Bdellovibrio sp. CG22_combo_CG10-13_8_21_14_all_39_27 | reverse complement strand
AAAATGGCGCCAATATCATCGATATCAATTTTGATGAAGGCATGATCGACGGTGTCGCGGCGATGACAAAGTTTCTGCATCTGATTGCCAGTGAACCCGACATTGCTCGTGTTCCGATCATGATCGACTCTTCTAAATTTGAAATTATTGAAGCCGCACTTAAATGTATTCAAGGTAAAGCGATCGTTAACTCTATTTCATTAAAAGAAGGCGAAGCTAAATTTATTGAACATGCTAAGACTCTGCTTCGTTATGGAGCTTCCGCAGTCGTTATGGCCTTTGATGAGCACGGCCAGGCGGTCAAGAAGGATCACAAGGTTTCAATTTGCAAACGCGCTTATGATATTTTAACTCAGCAAGTAGGTTTCGATCCGGCTGACATTATTTTTGACCCCAATATTTTAACTGTGGCAACCGGAATTGAAGAGCACAACAATTACGCTGTGAACTTTATTGAAGCGGTTCGCGAAATTAAAAAAGTTTGTCCTGGTGCGCTCACCAGTGGAGGCGTTTCTAATATTTCATTCTCTTTCAGAGGGAATAATCTGGTTCGAGAAGCTATGCACTCAGCTTTTCTCTATCACGCTATTGCCGCAGGCCTCGATATGGGGATTGTGAATGCAGGTATGCTTCAACTTTATGAAGATATTCCACCTGAGCTTAAAGAACACGTCGAAGACGTTCTGTTTAATCGTCGCGAAGATGCCACGGAGAGAATGGTTGAACTTGCTGAAAGACTAAAAGGCACCGGCGAGAAAAAGGAAGCTGAAGTTCTCAAGTGGCGTGAAGGAACTTTAGAAGAGCGAATTTCGCACTCCCTCGTTCACGGTATTGTTCAATTTATCGATCAAGACACAGAAGAAGCACTAAAAAAATATGGCAAACCACTCTTGGTTATCGAAGGCCCATTAATGGATGGGATGAAAGTTGTGGGAGATCTTTTTGGTTCAGGGAAAATGTTTTTGCCTCAAGTGGTAAAGTCTGCTCGAGTGATGAAGCGTGCCGTGGCCGTGCTTGAGCCGATGATGGAAGAAGAGAAGCGCAATAATCCCAATGCTCGCGAGCAAGGGGTCTTTGTAATCGCTACCGTTAAAGGCGACGTTCACGATATTGGAAAAAATATTGTAGGTGTCGTTCTCGCTTGTAATGGTTATAAAGTGATCGATCTCGGAGTGATGGTTTCTTGTGATAAAATTTTGCGAGCAGCGAAAGAGCATAAGGCCGATTTTATCGGGATGTCGGGACTCATTACTCCATCGCTTGATGAAATGATTTATAACGCTCAAGAAATGGAGCATGACGGATTTAAAATCCCACTCATGATCGGTGGAGCGACAACAAGTAAAGCTCATACCGCGCTTAAAATTGCTCCTCATTATCACGGCGCTGTTTGCCAAATTGGCGATGCCTCTTTGGTGGTTGAAGTTTGTACCAAGCTTTTGAATCCAGAGACCAGAGAAGCCTATCTGGCCCAGCTCAAAATAGATCAAGAAAATTTGCGCAAGCATTACGAAGCGAATCGCAGCGATATTCAATTTACGAAAATAGAAAAAGCGCGTGATCAAAAGCTTAAAGTGGATTGGAGTTCTCTAACTCTTCCTACTCCGACCAAAATAGGTCTACAAAATTGGCGCGATATTCCTCTAAGTGACATCGCTCCTTATATTGATTGGTCCCCTTTCTTTTGGACTTGGGAATTAAAAGGTACTTATCCGCAAATTCTTGAGAATCCAAAATATGGTGACGAGGCAAAAAAACTTTTGAAAGATGGCCAGAAAATACTTCAAGAGTGGATAAATCAGCGAAAGCTTCGCCCTCGTGCCGTTTGGGGTCTCTGGCCAGCGAATTCAACTGGTGATGATATTCAAATTTATTCTGATGAAAAACGCAATGAAGTCTTGTCGACTTTTCATTTTTTAAGACAGCAACGTCTGCAAAACGAATCAGACACAGCACGATCTCTGGCCGACTTTGTTGCTCCCGCTCCTTTTAAAGATTATTGTGGAGCCTTTGTAGTCACTGCTGGACCAGAAGTTGAAGCTATCGCCGAAGAATACAAAAATAAAGGCGACGATTACCTCTCGATTATGGCCAAGGCGGTGGGAGATCGAATTGCCGAAGCTCTCGCTGAAATGCTCCATAAGAAAGTTCGCGACGAGTGGGGAATTTCTGATCCTGAAGGTTTTACGTTACAAGACCTAATCAAAGAAAAATATCGAGGCGTTAGACCGGCACCCGGTTATCCTGCTTGTCCCGATCACACCGAGAAACCGACCATTTGGAAACTGCTCGATGCTAAAAAACTTACAGATGTTTATTTAACTGAAAACCTGGCCATGCACCCCGCTAGTTCTGTTTGCGGATATTATATGGGCCATTCAGAATCAAAATATTTTAATCTCGGTAAAATCGATCGCGATCAACTCGCCGACTATGCCAAGAGAAAAGGTAAATCAGAGAAAGAACTTGAACGCTGGTTATCGCCCAATCTCCTTTAAGAGAGAAGCTCCATCATTTTTTCAACGATGGCAGGAGAAGACGTGAGTCCTGGGGACTCAATACCTAAGGCTTCGACATAATTTTCGAGTGGTGATTGAATCAAAAAATCGGTAAAGAGCTTACCGTCTTTTTTTATTTTTGAGCGTATTCCACAATAATCCAGCGCTAATTCCTTTTTTTCCACAGTCCAAAAAAGATCTTTGATTGCTGGATACATCATATCGACTAAATCGTCTGGCACGCTCATTTCATATTGATCACAATCCACAGTATTAGGGCCAAAACGAATTTGTCCGTCGAGATCAAAACTAGTGTGCACGCCAAGTCCTTTCAGATCTTTGGGAGGCACAGGATAGATAAGCTTTTCATTATATAATTTCTTATTGAGCTTGAGGTAACATCCTTTTACCCAAACACTTTCGATATCATGCAAACCCAATTGCTTTCGAATAGTTGGAGCATGTCCTCCTCCGCAATTGATGAAATGCTTCGCTGAAAAAGAATCTTGCGTCGTCATCAAATCAAATCCGGAATTCGTTTGAGTGACTTTGGTTAATGAACATTTTTTTAAAAGAATCACGCCCAAGTTTGTCAGCTCGCGATCAAGCGCTCTCACAACTTCCGAAGGTGAGATAATACTTGTCTCTGGGCTCAAAAAAGATTTTTCTATTTTCACAAAAGGCTTGAGACTTTCAATTTCGTCTCCTGTGGCCCAACGTAAATCTTGAACCCCATTTTTGGTTGCTTGGGCAAAGAGGTTTTCTAGGTCAGCCACTGATGACAGAGAAGAAGCCACTAGCCATTTACCGCAATGATTAATTTCCACTTTAAGTTCAGGTGCAAGCGTGCGCCATAAGCTCAACCCTTTTCGGCACAGTAGATGTTTTTGACTTTGGTGAGGGTAGTAAAGTCCGGCGTGAAGAACTCCGCTATTGCGAGAGGTACTCTCCTCTCCCAAATAAGAACTTTTCTCAAGCAGCACAATTGAGGTATCAGGATTTTTGAGAGTGAGCTGGCGGGCCATTAGCATCCCAACGACTCCCCCTCCGACAATACAATAATCAATCTGATCCATTCCCCATTATACCGCTTTTAGAGAAGCATCGGCTAGGACTGAATAATTGCTGATTCCCATCAGCACCACTTTCTTTTCGCAAGTTTTATGACCGATAGGACGGCTTAACTGCTTGTTTTGAATATTATTTAAAAAACTGTTGATGGAGGCCATCATGCTTTCAAGAATTTTGGCATCTTCTTCACTGATGACCATTTTTTTTAAAATAACATGTTCCATACTCTGAGCGACTTCCACAACCTCATCACGATGATCTTGAGGATTCAAAGTTGTGATATTTCTTTTATAAACTCCTCGCTCAAAAACAATAATGTTCTTTAATACGAGATTACTGAGCAAAGTGCGCACCGTTGAATAATTCAAGCCGGTGTCTGTCACAATATCCATAATATTTTTCTCTCTGCGAGAAAGTGAATCGAAAACCAGTCTTTCAACTAACAATAATCCTTTAAGCACTGAGAACCTCACTTGTGACCCTTTCATTTTTTAAGAGAGATGAACGCAAACTTTTTTCCAAATGCTGTTCAATTTTTTCAAGTTCCAAAGGATTCATTTCATGTAAACATAACTCTACTAAGTTGCGAAGTTTGCCATGCTTAACCTTTTTCTGATCAATAAGATTCTTTAAAATGACATACTCTGCGAGCCGCATTTCCATTCCATTTGAAATGCGAAAGAATCGTGTCTTTTGAATCCCTGTCATCTTAAAAATTTGATTAAGTGTTGGTTTATCGTAGAGCTTCAAAAATTCTTGAATCGTTTCCTTTTGAATTTGCATAAAATCCTCCTGGCCTCTTCCTTTTCACGTTGAAGGCCAAGATTTTCCAATGTTATTTCAAGATATTAGAACAGATAACACATTGCCACACAGTCTCAAAGAGTCTGGTTGTGTATCAATAAGCTCCGCGCATACAATAGTTAAATGTTAAAAGTTATGACCTCTAATATTCGCTTTTCTTCGCCTCATGACGGCGCCAATAGTTGGGACCGCCGCAAAGATCTTTTAAGTGAAGTGATTAAGGAATTTAGTCCGCACATCCTAGGGACTCAAGAAGGTCGTGAGCCTCAGCTAAGAGAGCTCCATCAACTTCTTCCGCAATGGGAACTGCTCGACCATCATCGTGAATGGATTGAAGAGCGAATGTATCCCTGTTTTTTTATTAACAAAGATGAAGTAAGCGTTTTAAAAAGTGGTGACTTTTGGTTGTCAGAAACGCCCAACGTTGCAGGAAGTTCTTCTTTTGATAGTGCTTTCCCAAGACTTTGCATCTGGGCCCAAATTCATTTTAAAAATTGGGATAAAACTCTAATGGTTGTAAATACCCACCTCGATCACGTCAAGAGTGAAACTCGACAAAATCAAATGAGAGTGATGCT
>PCTW01000025.1:0-1615 GCA_002786715.1 Bdellovibrio sp. CG22_combo_CG10-13_8_21_14_all_39_27 | reverse complement strand
GTCTCCGAGCTCTACGATCCTTGGCAAAAACTTCAACAGCAAGAAGAAACGACTTACCACAAATTTCGAGGACAATTATCTGAAGAAGAAGGTGGAGCTCGTATTGATTGGATCATGTCCAGTCCTGAACTTAAAATTCAATCGATTGAAATTGAAAAAGGTCATCAGAATAATCTCTATCCATCAGATCATTTTCCGGTCAAAGCTATTTTTACTAAATCTTGACCGCGATTTCTGCACCTAAATGGGAATAGACTTCAATTCCCTTCGGCGTATTCTCGCAAATTTCTGAAATGGGTTTCCACATTCCAGGCTCTCCGAAAATAATAACGGTCGAACCACCAAAGAGAAAATAACCTTTCTCATCACCGCGTTTGAATTTTTTATCGTGATGACTTTGAACGATTTTCCCAACGCATGTGGCACCTACTTCTACAAAGGCGAGCTTGCCAAAGTTTTTAGTATCCAAAATTGAAACGACTCTTTCATTGGTTGAGAGAATTTCGGGAATTTCTTTTAGAGCGATTGGATTCACCGAGTGCAATTTTCCAGAAACCGGAAAACTTTCAATCAGCTCACCATCATCAGGATAATGATAGCGGTGATAATCAACCGGACACAATCGCGCCAACAACATCGGGCCATCTTTAAAGATGGGTCCCCACTTGCTTGAGCTGATCACTTCTTGTGCCGACATAAATTTACCTTTAACCGGAATACTCGCATCCTCTGTTAAAGACTCGTAACCAAAATAGCGGGCCTCACAAGGAGCTGGCATCGAAGACGGGTTGGTCACAACTTTTCGCACTCCAGGTTTAAAACGGCGAATAAAAAATTGATTAAAGCTATCGTACGGATGAGCATCGGAATGACCTTCTTGTGGAAGATACTCATCCATCTTGATATTAAATTGTTGAATAAAAGGCGCTACTTTCTGCGCACTGAAGCGGCGATTTTGAAGCCACCCATACATCTTGCTAATAGGTGCGGAGGTCACCAATTGAGAGAGCATTTTCCCGCTTCCCGTCTGATAAAGCCATTTGACGGCCGCATCACCATAGACTTTTTCCGTTTCTAATTCTTGAGTATGACGATTAAAATAGCGTATTTCCAAGCTCTTGACCCTCGGTTTACAAAACATTAACACAATGTCTTCTTGCAATATTTTTGTTGCGCCATTATACCTAATATAGAGACGAGTTCAATCTGGAAAAACCTCGTCATTACCAATAGTTATTTTCAAGCGTGAGGAGTCAGTTGTGTTGAAGTTAGGCATATTTTTTACCTTTATATTGGCAAGCTTTCAGACTGTGTGGGCAGCAGATCAGCAAATGCTACTTGAGAATGAAAAAAATACCATTAGTATTTTTAAGCGATCAGTCGATTCTGTAGTCAACGTATCGAATATTAAAATTGCCCGGCGTGGTGGATTTTTTGGGTTTGACCTAATGGAAATTCCAGCCGGCCAGGGAACAGGTTTTGTTTGGGACAAAGAAGGTCACATCGTCACCAACTATCACGTCATCGCCAACGGTGATTCTTTCCTCATCTCATTTCACAATGACAAAAATCAATACAAAGCGAAAGTCGTAGGAGGTGAACCTCGCAAAGACAT
>PCTW01000069.1:6379-9004 GCA_002786715.1 Bdellovibrio sp. CG22_combo_CG10-13_8_21_14_all_39_27 | reverse complement strand
AAACTGACGCTGAAATAAAAAATATTAATTACGAATCTTCTGAGAATTTGCTTCTTTACAAACAAAATGAAGAAATTTTTGTTAAAGAGTTATCTGAAGCGCAATTTGATATCATCTCATCATTGATGTCTGGTAAGTCCGTGGCTTCAGTTTTGGAGATGGTGAATAGTGAAAATCAAAATGATCTAGTTTCTGTTTTTCAAATATTTGGAGCGTCTGGAATAGTAGCAGGTTTCAAATGCTAAGTGGGAGTGTTGTTTGAAATCCTCTTTTATAGGTATGATTCATAAAATCTGGTTTTTAGATCAGATTGTAAAAGCAGGAGATTTCAAGACCGCTTCATCTATTCTTGGGGTAACTCCTTCAGCACTTACCCAATCAGTAAAAACGCTTGAAAATCATTTTGAAAAAACATTTCTCATTAGAGAAAAAGGAAATATTGCCTTAACATCGGAAGGACAAGCCTTGCTAGAGAAATTCTCGTCCGTTCTTGAAGAATTGGAGGGTCTAGACCAAGAGTATTCTGAGCAAGATGGACCTAAGAAAATTAGAATAGGCGCTTATGATAGCTTGGCCATTCGATACTTACCAAAACTCTATTCAAACATTCTTGAAGTTAATCCAAATATTAAAATTGATTTACAGATTGGAAGAAGTGCTGAACTTATAACTCTCATCCATCGAGGACATCTCGACATGGCCCTTGTTGTTGCACCACAAGAGTCGGATTCGTACTTTACGACCCCTCTCGCTTACAATCATCTCTCAATTTACACTCATAAAAAGAATCTTGATGAAAAAATTGATATTCATAGTTTAGGTGTAGGTTGTTTGCGTTCTGAAAGTGATGGTCGTCAATCATTCTTGTTAAAGGCACTGAATCTTTTAGGAGTAAAATCTAAGGATTTAAACGTACAGACCGATAGCTTTGAAGCTTTACTCGCCCTTTGTATTGAAGGAAAAATTTCGGCTATCTTACCTGCTGATTTAGCAAATAGGCACTCGGAACAACTTGTTGATGTGAGTGACTTTTATAATGCACAAGAAATAAAAAAACAGACCCAACATGAATTATCATTAATCACTCGTAAAAACTTTCCCCTTAAATGGAGAGAGCAAATTGAAGAATGCCTTCGAGAAATAAACATCAAGTAAGTAATGGTGAAAAGAATAGATAAAAACGAATAAACCGCTTAAATGGAATACTAATGTGTAATAAAAAACAGAGTTATTCGCGAGCCAAGGTGCATAGCAAAGAGGCCAGGCCAGTGTTATCCAAACGATAGGTACTTTACATTTGGCCAATAGAAAGAATCCAAGCGGCCAAGCCAAATACCATGAATTAACTGTTTGAGAAAAGAGTAATTGAACAAGAAAAATTAGACCAAGTTCCACTGGTAGTGTCTCAACGGCCCAGCACCTTTTTCTTATATGAATAATGATAATAAAAATAGATAGAAGAAGTGGGGCTATTAACGATAACCATGAGGCTAAAGTCGGTGAAAATGAATCAGTCATACTTGCAATCCCACTATTCCATTGCCAGTTCTTGGCAAAAATTAAAATTGAAGGCCAACTAGAAACAAAAAACGCATACAGAATGAATGGTAGAAGCCATAAAAAGAGCCTTTGAAACCTCATTTTCTTATGTAGATATGAAAATATCAAGGGTAATGCAATAAACCCTGTGGGCTTAATCAGGAGGCTCAAAAGAGTTAACAAAAGCCCTTTGTTATAATTTTCCTTTTGGAGCTGAATAACTCCAATTAAAATGAGTAAGATAGCAAAAAAGTCTAAGTGGATTGAGTTAAAGAATTCCTTTGTTAGAAATGGGACACATAAAAGAATCAACTTTGTAGGATATTTTTTCCACAAAAAAAGAAATGTGGAAAGATAGAGTGATTTAATAAAGACTATCGCACCACTAAACCCCATTAGTCCAAATGACATACCGTGAAATAAGTGGGCTAAAGGTCCATAAATTGAGGGCACCTCTGGAAAACCTAAGTTCTTTGGAAATACTTGATCAGCACCTAAAAAGAAATTTTGAGGTGAGAGTTGATATATATTGATCCCTTCTAAAAACAGTTTTCCTTCAAAAAAGTATCTATAATAATCATTTTCATAAAGAGGATTTGAAATCCATAGGATAACAAAACTAGAAAGCAAGAAAACCGACGGCATGCTATCTTTATTTTCGGTAAACTTTTTCCAAAAAAAGAGCAATGTGAAAAAAGAGCTGAGAAGTATAAAAAGAGGTATGTACGAAATCCCAGCAAGAGAGAAGACATATAATGAAAGAGAGTAGAAAAATAAAATTTTACTCATGAGAGCTTTTACTTTTTGTCATTCAAATTCCAATTATATTCAGTAAACTTAATCTTATAATCTTTCGCTTTAAGCATTTTAAAATGATTTACTGTATCAGTGAGGCTCTCTGCATAGAAAGAGAAAAAATCTTTTAAGGAGTTAAATCCTCTCAATCCTTTTTCAAAATCAGTGCGATACCACTTGAAAATACTTGAGACATGGAGGGTATTGCCTTTTATATAGTTTCGACTTCGGTCCCTTAGAAAGTTTTTAGTGGCCTTCTGAAGTTGTTCTTCAAGATGAGTTGGTGTAAAG
>PCTW01000069.1:4524-6356 GCA_002786715.1 Bdellovibrio sp. CG22_combo_CG10-13_8_21_14_all_39_27 | reverse complement strand
CGCAGTTGAAGGCGAAGTGAACCAAGGGATCTAAGAGATTTGAATTCCCTCTCGTAAGTTCATGTTCAATACGGTCTAAATAGCTCATTTCACCAAAAAGAAAAAAGAATTTTCTTTTCCAAGGTGACTGAAAAAGTGGAAAACCACTGCCAAGCTCCTTTATAGAATCAATCGGATAATTACGAAGAATAAGCTCAATGGTTAAAGCGTTATATAAATTAAAGTAAAAGGCTAATTGTTTCTCTCGCTTCCACCCATCTACAACCTCTTTTTTTTGTTGAAGAGAAGTTTGAATATAGTTTTTTAATCTTTCTCTATCCACATTTTTGTAATCAATTTGACTAGCGCGCCCATCTTCCAATATGACAACATTTTTTTTAAGTGTTTTAGAAAAATCAGCGTAGGAATGATCAAAATCCGTACTTTGGCCTTTCACTATATTAAGAGCAGATTCCCTACTTTTATCTAGCTCTCCTTCAAAACTACCACCAGAGTCTCTAACTTGTCCTGCTGATTTTCCGGCACCGCCACCAGTGTTTCCTGAGCCAATAGCAAGTATCGGTATAAGTGCTATAAAAGAAATAACCAACATCTTATAATTCATATTTAATACCTATTTCATATTTTTTTACATCGAATCCTTCAAGTGGATAATTCGACGATATTTTTTGATTTTGATAATTGAGAACTAATTTAACAAGGGGTAAACTAATTTCAATGGGAATTTCCCAAGAAGTAATTTTATCGACTCTTTTCTCTGTAGATTGTGGATCATTTATAACATTGGCAACAAAAGTTTCGTATTGGTGCTTGCCAGTAGTAAAAGTGGGCCGAAATACAGCAATAGAGGTAAAGGGAAGCTCTATTCCAAAGCTATAAATATTGCCATCATAATCCAAAGCACCGAACGCCTTATCATCTTGGAAGACGAAATTATGTAGAGCAAATATTTTGGCAAAATCTGCAACATATTCTATCCTATTTGTGAGGGACCAGATTGCTAATTCTTGAAAAGGATTTCTTTTAGAGTTATCTAATGTTCCTTCGGTAAATCGAGACCGTCTGTCACTATAAGTTTTTATTTTGTACTCAGGCGTAATCTGTATTAATAGCCTATCTGTAAGTTGAAATTCATTCTTTAGTTCAATTCCTTTTGCGGAGTAGTCATCTTCAAAGAGATTTCCATTTTCGTCGTTTGCCAGAGTTTTAAAATCTCGTTCAAGATAAAAGGTTTTTAAAGTAAAGTCTAAATATTGACCAAGTAACATAGTTGAGTTTTGCCATATTAAGGCGGAGCCAATTTCTCCAAATCGACTGTCTCTCCCTTCTGTAGAATTTGTTTGAAAGTCTATCGTTCTTCCAGAATAATTGAGATAGTGTGCTTGAAGCCCAAGAATATGACTTTTTCCAATTCGTATTTGATTTCCCAACTCAATCGTGCCAAGATTCTCATCGAAATTATCTGCATGTAGGTCATTTGTGTGTCGTTTGGTTTTAAATCCGCCTCGATATAAGAGGTAGTGGTGATTGTGCAGTAGAGATTTTCCTATAACGTTGGCCTCAATATTAGAATAATTTCCATTTATTTTTTCAATTTTATTTTGGGCCAAGTTATCGCTATTCGCATACCCATAATATAAATCCATCTTGAGGTCATGATTTGATTCTGCATGGATGGAATAAAAAAAGACGCTCATGAGCAGCAGAATATAACGGAACATTTTTACTCCGCAAGTTGCCAGTTAATAGGATCAAAGCTTAACTTCCACTTGAATTGTCCCTCTTCTTTAATTAAAAGGTCATTACCATTAAGGACAGCTCCCCAAACTGTT
>PCTW01000069.1:4185-4507 GCA_002786715.1 Bdellovibrio sp. CG22_combo_CG10-13_8_21_14_all_39_27 | reverse complement strand
AGGCTTCTTTTGCACTAAGATCATTCATATATAGTTCAAGACTACCGGGTACGAAGGCCGTCGGAGGCGAGCTTAAGTCATCGTAAAAAATGCTCTCATTTACCATTTTATAAAGACCTTCATTTAGGTATTCGTGGACATTTGATGCGATTAAAGCTTGTTCGGGTAGAGGTCCAAAACCTACCATTCCACGGTAGAGAGAAACTTTTGATTTAAATCCTACAAGTTTATCAATTTCTTCTTCGACTTGATCGAGAGACCTATAAGCACCAAAGACTAACCATTTAAATTCTTCAAATACTTTAAGGCCCTTGTTACCGAT
>PCTW01000069.1:0-4166 GCA_002786715.1 Bdellovibrio sp. CG22_combo_CG10-13_8_21_14_all_39_27 | reverse complement strand
TGGTTTAATTTCTAAAAATTTAACTAGGCCACAAAGCCTTTCCCGACCACTTCTGGCCAAGTTTGAATAGTTTAGTTTATGCCCATTGATTCGGTAGTCATTCAAAAGCCCATCAAATTCATTTGTCCAAACATCTTGGTTTGCTATTCTTGATCCATTACAAGAAACAAGAACTTCGTTAATCCCTAAAAATAGCGGGTCTTCAAAAGAAAATTTTTCTTCCATGTCAGTGTCAAGAAACTCACATGAAGAAAAGAGTATTGCTGAGATAATTAACAACATAATTGATTTAACATTCATCCCAAATTCCTCATATTAAAAGAGGGAGCTAAATCTCCCTCTTTTTTTCCAAAAGTGAAAATTACTGCTTTCCTCTTGGGTCTTCACCGCTGACTTTTTTCCAGTTGAAATCAGCTCTTCGTTCAAGTCCTGCCGGGTTTTGTTCCCACATTGCTTTAGCGTCGTTTCCATTTAGGAAAGAGAAGAGAAATAGGCGATCGTCTTTAACTATAAATCTTTCAGGGACAATGACTATCTTCTGTCCCATACCCATTGCAGTTGCACACCAGCCACCATAAGCAGGCTCATACTTATCAGGGTTTGAAAGAAAAAGGTTCAGGTTGTCTTGATTAGCAAATCTGTAAAGGACTCCTTCATGTTCAATTTCCAAAGTCTCATCACCTTGTGTTGCTTGTCCTCCACCTTCTGGAAAGTAAGCAACTGGGTCATAACCTTGAATGGCAAGGTTATCCTGAGCAAGGTTCCACTCAGAAATGTTTCGTGCTTGAGCACTAAAGCTTGTTAATGCTACAAATAGCATTAAAAAAGCAGATACTGATAATTTTGAAAATGTGTTCATCATATTCTCCCTGTTAATAATAGGTTTCGTTAAACCTTATTTACTATTTTGAAGGAGAAATGACCTTTAAAATTTGACTTAATGCTCAATTAAGAACGAGGCATAGTGCTACTTGAAAGCACCATTATTTCCAGATGTTAGTTCCTTTGATTTCAAATCTGTATGAAGTCGATCCAGAATAACCTTCCTTTTTCTTTTCCACTTCAATTTTTCGATCAACTTCGCCGTTACCCTTTAGTTTATCAACAAATTTGTCGAAGTCTAAACTATTGCTATAGTAACCTTTAATTTTAAACATCTTACCTTCTAGGGAAATATCATGGATCGAAACATTTTTTCTTTTTAAATCATAGATATAACTCTTGAGCGATTTTTCTGATTTTTCATAAGGATTATGGGTGACAGGAGTAGATTGTCGAGCCTGTTGCTTATAATTACCACTAGCAATGGCTAAATTTGTTGTTAATAAAATCATGAATATAAAAATAATTATTGATTTCATAAATAATACCTATTCAATTTGTTTCCTTAATGAGTATTTTTGATTTTCTTTTAAATACTTCTCCTGCTTTTAATTTTAAAATGTATGTAACTAAACACTTAGTCGCTTGAAAACTTCCCCATAGAGTCCCTGATATTTTAGATTTTCCTGCGACTCTAGGAAATGACTTTACAGCAATTTCTAGAAATGGAAGTTTAAGTTGTAGTATCCTAATTTGCATTTCAAGAGTCCAACCATAGGCCTTATCAGTCATTCCTATTTGGTCGAATAACTTGATGCTCATTCCTCTCATTGGCCCCATATCAAGAAAACGAGTTTTCCACAAAATCCACACAGTTATTAACAAAAGTTGTGTTCCAAATATCGCATGCCAAGGCCCAGAGTGGGGATTACGTCTCGTTAAGATAAAATGATTTGGATTATGATTAAGTTGATTTTCAATAATATCGAGAGAATCTCCAGAATCGCTTCCATCACCGTCCATAAAAATGATGGTTTTAAAGCCTAACATTTTTGCTGTTTCTACACCTGTAAAACAAGCCGCTCCATATCCTTTACGATTTTCGCGAATGACGTTGATACAATTGTCCTTGAGCCATTCCCATGTCCCATCGCTACTACCGTTATCTACTGCAATGACCTGCCCCTTCCAATTACTTGGCAACTTCTCAAATACAAGTGGAAAGGCACGAGCCTCATTTAGAAGAGGTATTATTACTGCCGGTCGATTTAAGTCACACTTATACATGATTATTGGCAAGTCTCTTTGAAATCATCTTCTAACTGGATGTCGAGGCCAAAGACGAGTCTGTTGGCCATGTTAAAATATCCAATCACCATTACAGCGTGGGCATATTCAGCCTCATTTAACCCGACTTCCAAAGCTCTGCTTTTTAAAGTCGTACTTTTCCAAGGCTCTTTAGAAAGAATTGCAACTAAATGCTTATAAAAAGAAATTCTTCTTTCCTCTAGATTAAGATCATATTTGATTAAAGCCTCTTTGTGGTGCTCAATGCAATACTGACAAGAGTTCTCTTCGCTACTTAAAACTGCCAGATACTCTCTTTCTGAGCGGCTTAAGGGAAGGCCTTCGGCTAAAATGATTTTCTCATAGAAGTCAAAATGAGCTTCTATTCCTTCAGGAAACGAGGAGAATTCTTGGTGAATAGATGCAACTTCATTTCTTTTTAGTTTGATTTTATTAAAAAGTTTTTCTAGTTTATTTTCATTAAATTGAGCTTCCAATTGATCCTCCAACTTTAATTATGCTTTAAGCTATCGAAGAAATAATCTTTCGCCATCGGAAAAACGGTTTAAGTTACAATTAAGTCAAATTACATCCCTTTAATGCTTTTAATTATAACTATTTGAAATTATGATAATAACAAAAGGAGATCGCTATGCTCGAAGAAAAATTGAAGTGGCCTTTATTCATATTGCGCTTGGGAGTATTTATCGTCATGTTTATTTGGACATTAGATAAATTTGTAAGACCTGAACACACTTCCGCTGTTTTTCAAAAATTTTATATGATGCCAGCGCTGTCCACTGGATTTGCTTATCTCGTTGGTGTGATCCAAGCTATTTTCGTCATTGGGTTTGTGATAGGTTTTAAAAAGAAGTTTACCTACGGAGCGATATTACTGCTTCACGGTATTTCAACTCTTAGTTCATATTCTCAGTATTTCAATCCTTGGGAAGGAGCAAATATTTTATTTTTCGCAGCTTGGCCAATGTTATCAAGTATTGTTGCTCTGTATATGCTAAGAGATAGCGATAAACTTTTTACGATTGAATAAGTCTGAACTTATGCAAGATTTTGCTATTGCAGTGTTTGTAAAAACGCCAAAGCTTTCTCCAATCAAAACACGTCTGGCTGAATCAACTGATAGAGCCTTTTCTGATGAGTTTTACCATCATTCAGTTAAAGCAACAGAAGAAGTAGTTTTAACCGTACAAGAACAGTTTTCAAATTTATGCCCATATTGGGCTATTGCTGAAGAACAAGGGCTGACCTCTGAACTTTGGTCTGGGTTTGAAAAAATTTGGCAAGGTGATGGAGACTTGGGAGACCGACTCTTTCAAGTTTATAACACTTTAAAAAAACGCCATCGTTTTGTTATTTTGATAGGAGCCGATAGTCCCTTAATTCATATTGATCATTTTTCTGAGACATTTAAAAGCTTAATTTCAGGCACTAATTTTGTTTTAGGACCTGCCTATGATATGGTGGATTCTATCTGTTTGGTGGCTCACTCGATCTTCCAAAGTCGATTTGGAAAAAAGTTCGATATAGTACCAATACCACCTGTACTCAGTTGAAAAATGAATTACAAAGTATCGGATCAATTAGAGAGCTTGAGCCTATTTGGGATATTGATACAAAGGAAGATATTCATTCATTGTTAGATGCAACCCCCTCAAGTCAGCCTTTGTTGCAACATCAGACAGGTATTATTAATTGGATGTCTGACTATTATCACTCTTAAATGTAAGTAATTTTAAATGTTTACATGACTCAATAAATCGCTAGAAAAATGTAAGATTTCTGCTTTGATTGGCACTAAACGTAAATAAGATCAAAAGATTGTTATGGAGGTTTACTGTGCGGTTTTTGTTAGCCATTTTAATCATTTGGGGTTTTACAGCTAATGCTGGTGAAAAAGTCATCATCACTGGTTCATCAACAATTGCTCCTGTGATTTCGGACCTTGCAAAAATATATGAAGGCAAGCACAGCAAGGTCCGTATTGATGTTCAAACTGGAGGTTCTTCAAGGGGTATCTTGGATGCGAGAAAGGGATT
>PCTW01000074.1 GCA_002786715.1 Bdellovibrio sp. CG22_combo_CG10-13_8_21_14_all_39_27 | reverse complement strand
CTACCTCCTTCAAAACTGATACTCTCTTTTTGGTGATAAACACGGTCCTGTCTATTCATCATCTCAGAAATGAAATAAAGAACCAAAATGAGTGTGACTCCAATGACGTATGGAAGATATTTTTTTAAATCGGGATAATATTTTTTGATTTTTCCTGAAACTTGGGAAAACAGGTGTTTGATTTCCAAGATGGACTCCTTGTGGAAGGTTAATATTTATTGAAAGCTTTAGAAGGGAGCTGAGATTAGTTTGAGGCTGATTTAGCTTTGATTTCACCGAATGGAACATTGACGTTGTAATAGACAGAACTTGGCTTTGCCACAATTCTAAAGAAAGTTGCCTCTTGAGGTTTTAACTCCTTTTTGTCAGTTTGAGATAGCAAGGCCTGATTAGGTTTTCCAAGTGTTAAATGGCGTAGATCAACGGCATAGCTTTTTGTTTTAGAAATATTGCTGAGTTTGAAAACGTAACCATTGAATTTTGCTCCCGTATAAATCCGCACAAGTTTAACAGCAAGATCAGCAACGCCGGATTTGATTTCACGTTCAAGTGATCTTTGCTCAATACCTAAAACTTCCTCTCTGCGAATCATAGACTTCATAAGTTCAATATCGCTAATATCAGGGCCAGCATTGGCATCTTTTTCGACTAACGAGCTTTTAGGTAAAAAATCATAAAAACTATCAGTCTTTTCAGGAATAGCTTTTGAGACTGTTTCGATCTTGCTGCTTACTACCGCACCATTTGCGAGAAGAAATGTTACTTGGCTTGATCCTTTGGTAAAGCGTGGAGTAACAGAGAGAATGCTGTAGTCGGGGTTTGTTTTATCGGCAGTTTCGATGGAAAAGTCCGAAGCACGACTAATTGTTTTGACGGGTTCATTAAACCTAAAGATGGTTTCGCCACCATAGGTAATTGTCACGACCTCAGTTTCAGAGCCATAATAGACTGTCTTGGCCTGGCAATGATTTAATCCTAAATTAAAGCCAATATAAATCAAAATAATATGGCTAACGATAACGAGTAGAACTCGATAAATCGTATTGGCCAAGGTTTTTAGAAATTGCAGGACTGAAGATAGAATAGTTTTTTTCATAGATACCTCTGTAGTTAAATTATTTGGAAAGATTATTTTTGGTTTTAAAAGTTTCGGCCTTACCCCAAGATAGACTTGTGAGTTCGAGATACCAACGTCGCCCTTTTTCGGGGGGAGAGAGTTTCATGGTCATCTCAATGACTTGATCCTCATGCCCTAAATACTGTTGACTGGCATAAAATTCGGCCCTCGCGGTCGCTACAACTTTGTAGTTTCCATCATTGTCAGCTTTAATCTCCTTATCAATAACAGTTAAAATCTGAGAAATACCCTCTGTTTTGACTTGTTCAATCCAGCTTGTCGTTTCCATTTCAAACGCAATCTTAAGCTTGTTGCTCATAAACCTTTTTAGAGTGTTGTATTGCTCATCAATATTGTTTGCACTGACATTGCCAAGATCAGATAGAAAATCTGTTACAGCATCATTAACATAAGAGTCAGGAACCGCTTGAGGTGAGGCAGTTGTAAAATCTAAAACTCCCGGTGCCAGTATGTATTCTTTTTCTCTTAGTTTATGATGAAGCGATGAAATTTCCATACGACTGGTGCCGTAATGGCAGACAAAGAGTGTGAGAACTAATGCAATGACAGTCTTTAAAGTCATTTTCTCTTTAATCAGAGCAGCCTTAAAACAGAGATACTTTGGCAGAATTTTTAGATCAATTCCTTGATAGCTACCTTGTGGGGGTGTTTCAATCTGCTCTTTTTTTACTCCTTTTTCTTTTGGGCCGATCATTGATAATTTAGTGACAATTGTTTCTTTGAGATTCATTTGAGTTGTTCTCCTTTTGTTTAAGTTAATCTGAATACTTTTTTCTTCCTTTGGGATTGATAAGGCCAGGCAGACTCATGTGAAACTTTTTATAGGGCCAATGAAAATAAATCCCCTTTTTGTTTCGTCGTCTAAGCTGTGGACCTATCCCGAGAATTAAGACAAGAAATAAAAGCATGAAGCTCCATGAGTAAAAGATCACGCCGAAAATAAGCATGACCAAAAGAGCAGCAAAAACTTCTGTCATCTCAAAGTAGTCAAAGACAAGGATTGGGCTATCTATGGTTTGGCTAACTTTTGTTCCATGGCTTTCTCTCAGGGTTTCATAATCATACATAGACAGCCCCCAAGCTAGGCATCATTGAGAAGAGTGTCCCACCGCCCATATCGAAAATGTTTTTGACCCAGATAGGCCCTGTTCCGATTAGGATTGCTCCGATGATTGAGATAATAGCAAGACCGAAGGCCTGGTTTTTTAGGGCAATACCAGCATTGAGAATGAGTAGCCCTGCAAAGATTCTTGCTCCCCACGAAAATAGAGCAACGTCGATAATTCTAAGTAGTGAGCCGGCCGCTTGAAGCTTGTCGCTTTGATCTGTTCCTGGCAGTCGTGGCATAGCAGCGAAGGCATCGGGGCCTAAAAAACAAATGGCAATAAAGAAGAGTAAAACAAGCCACGGCCAAATGGGTTTTTCTGGGCCTGATTGGTAGTATTTTTTTTCTTCGGTGAGTTCACGCATCCTTTCTTTTACAAGGTAATAACTGTCGTATGGGTCCAACATAGTGGCCTCCTGATTGGTTAAATGGATAAATTGTTTGGTTTAGCGATTTTGAATCGCGGATAAAACTTCTTGAGTCGAGCGATAACCGTTAAGACGATAAGTAACTTTCTTTTTTAAATCTCCTGCGAAAAGAACAGGCCAGGAAGTTATCTCTTTTTCTTTTAGCTCTTGAGGACTGGCCAGCGTCACTGGAAACGGCAAGGCCTTAGCAACTTTAGGATTTTGATCGACTTGTCTTATTTCAACGTAATATCCAAGCTCTTGTAGTTCTTGGAGTGTTTTTAACATACGTTTGCAATGAGGGCAGGATGATTCAAAGTACATACGAAAGCGAAATTTTGAATAATCGGCCTGTGCCACCGGCAAGCGATTAACTGATTCGGCCAAAATGGCCTTTTCTTCTGGCGCAAGCTTTTGATTCTTTTTTAAAAACTCCTGCATTCTTTGAGATAATCTGGAAGAAAGTTCATTCTTCTTTTCAATCAGCTTATACCAATTTTTGATATTCTCATCAGTAGGATTACGGGCGAGCTCCATGAAGGCCACAGGTGGTGTATAGTCACCCTCCTTGAAAAATTCTTCGTTTTTGGGATCAAGCTGTTTTTTCCAGTCAAATCCTATTGGTGTGGATGAATCTTTTTTTTCTACTTCTGGTAGTTCGGATTTTTCTTCTGTAACTAATGGAGTCGTTTTTTTGATTTCTTTGCCCCAATAGTCGATATTGGAGTTAAAATAGTCGAAGGCCATTAGCCTTCCTGATAATAGAAGGATAAATACTAAAATGAATTTCATAAAACCTCGTTCTTAGATAAAAGTATAAATTTCGTTAAAATCAACTTTGCCTAGCTGGATTAATTCACAAGCTTCTTTTTTCAGAGATTGTTGCGGCAAGGATGATGAACTATTGGATGAATCCAGAAACTGCTTGATTTCGTCTTCTGTCATAAATTCTAAAATGGCAGTTCTACCGCCAATGCCATTTCTGCAATGGGGGCAACCTTGAGGATTGGCCTTTTTAAAGTCAGAATCACCAAAGAGATGCTTAATAGATTCAAATTCTTGTTTATTTACCTTCACAGAGCAATGAGGACATAACAAAGGAATAAGCCTTTGGGCGGCACTTAGACGCAAATTGCTTTTGATAGTGAAAATATCAACACCTAAATTTATAAGTCGTTCAACGACTTCTTTTGCACCATTGGCATGAACAGTGGAAAAGACAAGATGGCCAGTAGATGCGGCTTTAAAAGCTAAACTGGCAGTTTCTTGATCTCGAATTTCTCCGACAAGAATCACATCAGGGTCTTGGCGCATTAATGCCCTAAGTGACGACTCAAAAGATGAAACACCATCATCCTTGATATTAACTTGATTGACACTTTCAAGTTGATATTCGACAGGGTTTTCCAAGGTGGAGACATTAAGCCTATCCCGTGGAAGTTCATAGAGTAGTGAATAAAGAGTCGAGGTTTTACCTGAGCCTGTTGGCCCAGAAATGAGAACTAGGCCATCTTTACGCTTTGACACGTTTCTTAAAGCATTGATAG
>PCTW01000056.1 GCA_002786715.1 Bdellovibrio sp. CG22_combo_CG10-13_8_21_14_all_39_27 | reverse complement strand
TATTATTCTCGAGTACTGTTTTGGTAAAGGTATTGTCGTTACTGATAATAATTTCAATACAACTTTGACAAACTTGCGAAAAAAACTGGGAGAAGTGGGGGCTAGCATTGAAACAAAACGAAATGTCGGCACAAAAATATGCTTTTCTTAGAAAAGATTTACCAAAAAATAATTAATCTCCACCTTGTATGCGTTAACTATTTCAAGAAATCAGATACAAATCAAGAAGACACGATTAAAATTGGATTCATTGTCACTTGCTCTTACATGTGGTTGATACAGTTCTTCTATTGCTTAAGTATAAATATGCCTCGGTTTGCTTTGATCTGCTTAACTTGCCTTGTCTTGAAAATGTTTAATCTGATCTTTTATAAGTATAAATTAATAGATTTTGAGAAAGTTAAAAGATTAACTTCGCTTGTAGTGATTTTTGGTATTAATGCTTGCTACTTAAATGGTAATGGTTTTGTGAATCCAACTCTCGTTTGGTTACCTGCGATTCCAGTTTTCGTTATTACTTTGTATGGAGTAAAGGATGGAGCTTGGTGGTCATTATCTTCAGTTGCTCTCTCTATTTTGATATTTGAGTATTCATATCGCATTGGTCATAACATTAACGAATATAATGATGAATTGACTTATATTACTATGCAGTCAAATTTATTCACAGCCCCTTTGCTACTTTATATGATGTTCGGTTTCTATTCATATAATAGAGTTCAATTGCAAGAGCGTATTCAAGAACAAGCTGCACAGCTTGAGTTGGAAAAAAAGGAAAAGGAAAAACTTTTGACTTTATTGTTTCATGATCTCGGTAGAAATATTTCACTTTTGAGTGGGTATATCGATATCAATAAAAAGGAGCCTGGTAATATAAGTTCAAAAGAAAAAATCTATTCTCTTACGGAAGAGTTAAAAACCATTCTGAAAACGACCAGTGAGTTAGATCTCAATCGAAATGATGTCTCAGTTGTAGAAGAATTGAGATTGTTTGATATCTATACTGGCCTTAAGTTACAGTTTGAGAATGAATTCCAGAAAAAATCTTTAGAATTTATTTTTGAAGGTGATCGAGAATTGTCGATAAAAGCGGTAAAATCACATCTCCATCACCATATTTTGGGCAACATCATATCTAATGCCATAAAGTTTTCACATAAAAATGGCGTGATCAGCTTCAAAGTTAAAAAAACAATGAATGAAGTTACCTTAATGATCACGAATCGTGGGATTCATTATGAAGAACAAGTCCGTCTTGGAACTGAAGGTGAACCAGGAAATGGACAGGGGTTAAAAATTGTTAAAGAGTTTGCACAGAAAAATAATCTAAATTTCAGTATGTGCACAGATGACAATATGACGTTTGCAACGCTTAAAAAGTCGCTCATTTGTTAGGTAAAAAACATTACCTTTTAACCATTCTGAAACACAATCAATTTTACCAAAAGTAAGTACCAATTTAAGTACTTAGAACGAAAAAATCACCGAAAAGAAATGAGAGTTTAGCTTAAATTAAAAGCAAGGAGTTCATATGAAAATCTTGTTTGAAAGAATGTGTCTTTTTACTCTACTTCTATGTTTCACCATCGCCATGTCAATTGGTTGTGTCGTTCAAGATCCAAAAAAGGCAGACCTTAAAGGTAGTGAGGGGGCTGACATTTCAATTATCAATCCCTTTGCATATGATGATCA
The DNA here is from genome assembly GCA_002786715.1 of Bdellovibrio sp. CG22_combo_CG10-13_8_21_14_all_39_27. Lineage (GTDB taxonomy): Bacteria > Bdellovibrionota > Bacteriovoracia > Bacteriovoracales > Bacteriovoracaceae > 21-14-all-39-27. The sequence continues at coordinate 17,795 of PCTW01000056.1, read as the reverse complement.
ATTGCCAGATGTCGAAGTGCCTGATTACGATTCGAGAGAGCCAGAGTTTTACTATTCATGGGAAGAGTTCTATTTTGATGATGGAAGTTGTCGAGCAGTTCACTACGTAGATTCTGATAAAGGGCCTACCGTTTATAACTTAGAATTAGTCATTTCTTCGATGTACCGAGTTGATCGCTCGAAACCAGTAACGGTTAGCAAGTGTGAAGCCTATTCAAATTGTACGGAGAGAGTTGTCATGAATCGATATAATAAGCTCTATCCTGACAAGGTTTCTCCGACGACGAGTTGGTTTATTACAGAGGAATACATGGTAATCAATGATGCCATTTTTGTTAATGGGCCTTTCACGACAGATGTTTATACCATCATAATTATCGATTACACTTGTGGAGAGCGGTATTAGTTGTTACTCATCACTCACATCGAAATACCTTTTATAATACGGATTATCTTTATCAGGCACGGTTTGATTCTCAATCAACGCATTCATTTTTCCAATCTTCGCCTGTGCATCTTTATCATCAGCAACTTTTGCGACAAATCCCTTGTTAGGATCAATCACAAGTCCCTTAGGAGCGACATACTGGCCGTTCTTGGCAATTTGTCCGATCTCTGTATTGGCCTTATCATCTTTTGGTGGAATATAAAATCCACTATGAGTATCAATCAGCCCCAGTGGCTTTATTTCCGAAGCCATTTCTTTTGTAATTCCTTCTTTTTTATAGATCTCACTTATCTTTTGCGCTTCTTTTTGGGCCTCTTTCATATTCACTTTTACTCTCTCTACTCCCATCGAATCATCTCGCTTTAATAGCGTTAATTGGGTTGGGTCAATTTTAACAGGGGCCGAAGGAGCATTATCAAGTGCCGAGAGGTTAGTATAGTCGCCTAGTTTAGCGACCTTTACTTCCTTTACTCCAACATCAAGGGCCTCTCTAAAGGCCTGAACTCTTTTTTCGCCAACGACTTCAACTTTTTTAGCAAGCTCTCCTGGTTCAATCTTCTTAATCGCCACTTCCCCTTTAAAAGTGAGTAACCCTGTTCTCATCGCGTCTGGTTGATACATGGTTTGAAATTCAGTGCCTCGAACGCCAAGTGCCGCAGTTCTAGTTTTAATAAAAAATTTACTTTTATCTTCTGTTTTTGTACCTTTTTCAACTTTGGCCCGCAATTGCCCTTTTAAAAGATTTAAAAGAGTGGAGCTCTTCTCACTTCCAACAGGTTCAATGACAATTTTGGAGCTCGGTCCCACAGAGACGATACTTCCATCATTAAACTGAATTCGAACAAAAGATTTCTCCTCCGTTACCACCGAACTTTCTTCCATTAAAAAATCACCACTGACTAACTTTTTAGCTTCCATCGAATGAGGGGCAAGAACAGTGACATTGCCTTTTAACTTGGCAACCTTTGCCATGGGAAATTCTTTGCTTTTAGAAAAGCAGTTGAATGAAAAGGTAATTGCTATCACAATAGAGAAAATACTTAAACGCATTTGGATTCCTTTGGATTTTAAAAAACTTGTTTTACTATTTTCACTTCTCACCCCCTTGCTCGTCAACGGGCAATGCTTACTTGATATCTATTCAGCAGGCATTTCTGCCGACTCCATCGGTTACGATTTAGATAAAGTCGCTGAGATCGCCTCTACCGTGGGAACAGGCGTTCGTTTCGGTCGAGTGATCTTTTGTCCTCGGAAATCATTAGAGATTATTCCAACGCTACGGTTAAGATGGGTTAAATTCTCTGATACTAAAAAGCAATCAAACTTATCCGGCATTGAAGAGTCTCAACTTCTCTTCTCTACAGGAGCAGAGGTTCGCAAGTACTACAAAAACAAATGGGAGTGGGTAGGGGACATGGAGCTTCGCCAAGACATTGCTTTTATGTACAACTCGACCGCAAGAATTGTCTCGAGTAAAAAATTTTTAAACCTAAAAACGATGGCCGGAATTCGTCGCTATGTTTACAACAAAGATCGACACGACTTCACCGCCAAACTAAAACTAGGTCCTCTGATTCCCATCGGCGCTCTAGGTGACGCTGGCATTGGCATCATCTGGGGCCTATCCGGTGAATACCTCTTTAAAATCGGAAAAAAATCGACCCTGCTCTTTGATCTCTATTGGGATCATTATTCTCAGGAATATAAAAACCTACCAGTCTCTCGCTCCGAACTCGGTATGATGGCGAATTTACTATTTAGATTTTAAAATGCTATAGTTATGGGTTAAATTCTTTTAACCCATAAACCAACCTCCATACTCAGTCTTAAATCCCTTAAAATCGCTCTCATTTTCTCCGATAAATGACTCGTGAACCACCGTCCGAATTTTATATTTTTAACCTCACTCATTCTGCTCATCTTGAGTAGCTGTAATTTTATCGCTGAAACAAAATTCAAAGTTAATGACACAACTTCAAATCTCAATATTATTTCCGGTTTTATAAACCTCACTACTGCTCAAGGTCTAGGTAGCAATAGTACTAGTGACGTTTTTGTTGACTCCTCAGGAAATATCTACGTCGCTACAAGTGGCGGTCTTTCAATTTCCACGGATAGCGGAACAAGCTTCACCAATAAAACCACCGCCCAAGGGCTTGGTAGTAACGCTACATACGGGGTGTATTTAGACTCCTCAGGAAATATCTACGTCGCTACAAGTGGAGGATTGTCAATTTCCACAGATAGCGGAACGAGCTTCACCAATAAAACCACCGCCCAAGGATTAGGAAGTAACGCCGTCTATGATGTTTTCGTAGATTCGTCTGGAAATATCTACGCAGCCACACCTGGCGGTCTTTCAATTTCCACAGATAGCGGAACAAGCTTCACCAATAAAACCACCGCTCAAGGGCTTGGAAACAACCAGACAAATGATGTTTTCGTAGATTCGTCTGGTAATATCTACGTTGCGACAGAAGGCGGTTTATCAATTTCAACTGACAGCGGAACAAGCTTCACCAATAAAACTACAGCCCAAGGACTCTCAGGAAATAGTGTACAAGGAGTTACGGTTACCAGTTCCGGTGTCATTTATTCTGCTTCATTTGCAGGAACAGGGCTCTCTGTATCAACAAATGGAGGTACAAGTTTCTCAGTTTTTTCAACCTCTCAAGGACTTGGAAGTAATTCAACTTTAAGTGTATTTTCTGCAAATGACGGCCAATTAATTGTAGGAACCGGTCTTGGGCTATCAATTTCAAATAATAATGGAATATCATTTACAAATTACACAACTATAGATGGATTAGGAGCCAATGGTATTCACTCAATTTTTAAGGAATTAGATAAAATTTGGGTTTGCACAAACAGTGGCTTAGCTTACAGTTTTTGAAACTATTTCCAAATCACAATTTCCCTACCCCTTATAATATTACTTATAGGGGTAGATGTTTTAAATTTATAAAAATTATTTTTTAGTATCGAACTTGATAGACTTATAATAACCCGATTTGACTTTTTTTTCAATTGGACTCTCAGGGCCATCTCCAATCTTAAAAAATACATCGGCACCGTTTGCATTCTTTATAGTTACCCCATCGGTCATTGAATAGTTTGAAACAAAAATGTCATCAAAGGCTTCACTGGTCTCAATGAGTTTATCATTATGATAACAATCCCCGTAAATGTCATTTACAAGAATATCATCATGGATCTCATCCAGTGAGAAGTTGTACATGACAAAAGGCCCATTGCCAGAGTTGTCATAGGAGAACTTTTTCCAGTCGTCTGGTGAAAATGGTGTTTCGTGCCCAAACATGCAAGACTCCACTCCTTTGTGAATCCAAGAGTGGCATTTGGTACATAGTAGCTGAACCTCTTCTTCCCTCTCTGCTCCCCAATTGTGATAGGTCCAGTGGTGAAGTTGAAGTTTTTCATGACTATGACAATTGGTGCAATGTTCATGTTGAAAAAGGAGAAATCGGCAGTCAAAATTATTTACAGTATATGAGAAAGGTTGTTTCAGATATTGTTCAATTAGAAAGAGGACCTATGCGGCAGGGTTAAGGGTTCCATTTAGGCATCGTGGTGGGCGGAGAAGTCCGAGGTTGTGAGTCAAACTTAATCTTTAATTAAGATTTTTAAAATATCATGGAGGTTGGAATTTTCAAATGCTTCTATCTCTTGTTTCAGTGCAACTTCATCAACTTCCAATATTCGAGATTTCGATTTTTTGACTAAGACTTTAGCTTTAATTGCTCTTTCAAAGGCACGTTTTCTAAATGTTAAAAGATTGTACTCTAGCTTATAACCGTTTTTTGACTTAATCATGATGAATTCTGAAAATTTTTTGAAAATTATTGAAGGAGTGATAGCTGGAGATTCTTTCGCAATCGAATTTAAATATCTAAATGCATAAATATTTAATTTATGTAAATTATCCAAACCGATTTTTTGAAAAATATTCTTATCAAGCTTGATGAAGTCAAAGCAGTGATCAAAATTTGAAAAACCTCCGGCTTTTTTGATATTGGCTATAAGTAGATGCCCAGATTTTTCATCACGTTTCGTTTGCAATTCGATGGGTATGTTTCCAAAATATTTCGACGAAGAAATTTGGCCCTGAACTCCCTGTTTTAAAAGAATTGAGTTAATTTCGCTTAAAAGCCATTTCTGCTCTTCAGAATTTCGACTAAGAAGTGTCGATAAGAAATTTAAAAACAATGGATATGAAATTATAGGTATCAAGTTCTTCAAGTCGTTAGAGTAATCATTTTTCATAGATAACCTATCGGTATTGCATAAAAAAACATAAGTCAGTGAATGCTTAAGTGGATATCTATCTAATATTAATAGATATTTATACCTTAACCTGAAGCAATCATCTCCACTCTTAAATGACAAAGCTTAGTACATTTAAGTATACTGAAAGTATCCATGTGAGCATATTGGATGATATCAAGATAAAAATTACAGTATTGATAAAATAAGATTGAGCCTAATCGCAGCATCACTTATACATACTTAATAGCAACAACAGGACTTTTAACAAATGAGGAACATATGGACATTTTTAACGATCAAGAAAGAGTAGAACGAATGAACATAAAGGTGAAAATTGTAATTCATGATCCAAAAGATAGAAGAAGAACTCTTTGGAAAGTTACTATTTGGAAAAAAAATAATGTCGCTAAAAAATTAAATAAAGCAATTCTCTCTTATCGAAACAATTTGCCACTAGATCTCAGTACTCTCAAAGAAAGAGAACTGCTTAAAAGAAAATTGAGAGAATTTGGAACTAGTCTTAATCAGTTAGCAAGAACAGAAAATCTTCTAATACAACATTAAAACATAGGAATATAAAATGATTGGTTATAATACAAGCAAAATATCTGTAGAAAATATAAGAAAGGCCCTTAATGAAGTTAAATTTTATTATCGTTTTAAGGATCTTGTAAACGACACAAGAGATACAATTCATTCAATTCCTAGGAGGTGTGAAAACATACAAACTTCAAAGGGACTAGAGATATATATTGGTGTTACCAGCGACATTGGATTCTACGATAGAATTCTTTCTCACTTAAAAACTAAAGGACATTCATTTTTTGTCATTCTTGGTCGCGTACCAATTGAAAGATCAAAGTCTTTTGAGAAGCATGCTATTCGTCTTTTTAAGAAGTTGCACGATTCAGAATGCCTTTGTGTTAGCAATAAAAGTAATATTGGTTACTGTAGAAAAACGGCAAAAGGGCTCACTTTGGATACGGCCATATTTTATATGACATTTAAGATGAATCCGAAATTAGGAGATGAGATACCAAATAGAATGTCTAAATACGTAAAAAATGAAATTAAAAGTTATCTTACCCCTGATTTACCGCCAGAAATAACGACAAATGAATTTAATAAAGTTGTAGATGGAATTGATAATAGACAAATATATGGAAGATTTAACTGGCATCCGTCATGTTTTGTATAATTTTAAAAAAATTAAATGCAGATAATTAATGGACATCATCTTAGTCTTTTGTGAATTGTATTTTACATATCCGCTTAATCTTGCGAGCTATGAAATTTTTGGTATTTGTCCAGCCGGAAGTTTCCTTACCACTATCAAGACTATACTCACATGGCATGAAAACCACTATTTTCATATTATGGAGTCTCTAATTATTCAACAGGACAACGGCCATAAGTGTAAAATACAAAAAAATCATCGCTAATATGATGATCTTCGCTTTGATTCGAAAACGTTCAAGTACCCTATTTTGAGTTATTTTATTATTCAATAGAATCGATGTTTCAATAATTGACAACTTCTTTAAGTGAAGTTCGTTTTTTAAATGTATTGATATTCTGGCTTCTGACCGATACCGACGTTTCATTTTCTTTCCCTTGAGACCTAAATTCAATTCTCGATAATAGAGACGTTCAGTCCTCTTGTGATTTACCTTAAATCCATCTCTGAGAATCATCTGATGAATACGAGGGTGCCCGTACCGAGGTCTTTTTCAGACCAGTAGGTCATCCTATTTTTGAGATCAATATTCATGTCAGGACGCTTCTTATAGCGAAATGTGGATCTCTCGACTGAGATGAACTTGCAGGCCTTCCTTTCTGAGAGTTTAAATTCCGTCTTAGCAAAAGGAACGGCTTCTCTTTGAGCAGGAAGACCTACCACTTTTTTGCGTTAACTGCCTTTAGTACATCTATATTCAAAACTTGATCAGCAACGATCTTCTTGAGACGATTATTCTCGTCCTGAGCATTCTCAATTCTTTAAGCTGATCCACTTCCATTCCAGAATACTTCTTTTTCCAGTTGTAATAGGTCTGCTCATGAACACCAAGTTCACGGCAAACGGCCTTGGCCTGTTCACCGGCCTCAATGCGCTTAAGCGCCTTAATAATTTGTTCTACTGAGAATTTTTTACGTTTCATTTGTCCCCCTAAGTTTATGTTAACACAGGGTGACTCATCAAGGTTTTGGATTAAATTATCGGGGGAAGGTCAAAAAACCAAAAGGAATGACGGAAAATAGTATATTTCAATAAGTAAAAAGTTAGCTGTTGAAAATAGGTAAGACGTAAATTATTGATCAAGGAAGGGGTTTGATAAAACGGAAAAATGTGGAACCAATGGTGAAACTAGGAATGGCAATGGTCTTAATATAGTCGCAATTTTTCTAATGAGACCATTTCGAAAATGTTTTATTAATCAATTCTAGAAAGTAATTAATTAATTGACCTCTTAAGTGTTGCTATCGTTAATTCTTTTTCTGAATAAATAGAGAAAGCGAAATTGTTTTTTTGAGCGAACTCTTTGACGATTTTTAATCCTTGTCCATTACCAGACTCACCATCTGTTCCGAGAGTGGGACTATCTTCAAACTTCATCCCATGATTAGTTATCTTAAGCGACAGTTCATTTTTCGTCTTAGCTACTTTAAATGAAATTGAGCTGCCTTTATTTGAAAATTTTATGGCGTTGGAAATAATGTTACCTAAAATATGGTGATAAAGATGTGATCTTACCGCTTTTATCGATAACTCTCGATCACCTTCAAAAATAAATTCTAAAGCTTTATTCTGGAATTCCTTTTCAAACAGTAGCTTAAGGCTTGTATATAAACTAAACAATCTCAACTCTTCAACAACTAAAGCATCATTTCGATTGAGGTCTAATACACTGGTTGTTTTCAGAATTGTTTTTAACTCTTCGGTAAGAGAATAGATTTTTTCTTTTGAACTTGTATCATCTGGCTCTTTTTTATTGATATCGATATACCCACTCAAAAGGGAAATGTTTCTACCAAGATCATGAAACAATAACGTTAGAAGTTTTTCCTTTTCTTTTTTTTCAAGTTCTAATTGATTCACAAGTAACACCAGGGTGCTGTAAAAGCGGTAGTTAATGTAAATTATTCCACCTAAAACGATTACGATTGTGAACAGAATAACTTTGTATAATTCACCTTCTCCGAAAGTGAACTTATTCAAATAGGTATCTTGAGTAATGTAGATTAAAGTTAAATCTACCAGTATTGTAATTGTCGTTAGAAACAAATATTTCTTATCTCCCGGCAGTATATAAATGCTGTATGTGTAAATAATTGGAAAAAAATAGATTGTGTTGGACTTAAAGCTACCAAAATAAATACTGATATAGACTAAAATTATATTACAAACAAAAAATAATACGAGACCTGATAAATTTAAATTTTTTTTGTGGTAAATTAAAATTCCAATGGGGAGTATTAGGGCAATGCCAAATAAACTTGGTGTAATATCCATACCTGTTAAAAGGCCAAAAATAACGAAAAGAGACATAGTTACAAGTGCTACCATGTACCAATTTTTGGTTATGGACCACCTTTGTTTGAGGAGGATATTTTGTGTGACATGGTCTATCATGAAATCCTTTATACACTTTTCTCAAGTATAAGACACCTCAAGTTCATCATCACTTTTGATTTTTAATGACCTTCAATGTAGCAAGAAATATTTTGATCGTTTTACTTGGTCAATCGTGACTCAATCATAAAAAAATTTGGGACAAGATTGTAATTTTCGAAAGAACGACCAGTGATTGGTAAAGAATTTTACTCTAAAAATTTTCTATTCGTTCTGAATCTCGAATTAGAATAATAAAAAAATTTAGCTAGGAGTTAAGTTGAAGAAGTTAATTGAGTTGGGCTGTCTTTTAATCACAATGCTTGTCACTACATCAGCTTTTGCTGCATTTACTGACTTGAACTATAATCCCAAAAAAGGGTTTCTGCATGTAGATGCTCGTTACAATTACAATTATTCAACTTATGATTTTGAGACAAATGCGCTTGAAAAATACTATACCATCACATCAACCTATTTTAATACGAACTTTGCATATGGATTTAGTGAAAGCTTTAGACTTTCTTTGGGATTAAATTACAAAATTGGCGGTGAGACAGAATCTGAAATAACGACATACGCCATATCCAGGAGCCCTGTTGTTACAACGACAAAAGATAGCAATAAAGGAATTCTTGATCCGGTCTTGATGGGAAGTTTCACTTTGATGCAGGAGGATAAGACTGTAGTTGATTTAAATTTGGGTATGCAGGTTAGTATCGGTAAAAAGAAAGTCGATAATGCTCTTCGCGGTGGGCATGTGGCAAAATCTTCTCTCGATGTTTCGACTAAAAAGGGCAATTGGGAATTTTGGGGGGCTCTTGGCATCGATTACAATCTCAAAAGTGAGCAAGAAGCTTCTGATGGGACGACATCAACTGCCGAAAAATCGTCGATCGATTATTCTTTAACTGGTTTTACTCAACATCATATGACTTCAAGGTCTTTCATGAAGTACGGATTGCTATACAAGGTGTTTGGAAAGAAAACTTCAAGTGGGACAATTCATGAATATGGTCCAGCCTTGGGGTATAAGTATGCATTTACTAAAACGTTTTCTGCTGATCTTGAATACAATTTCCAAGTAAATGATAGCACTGAGAATAATGGTTACACTAGTACTCAGGTGCATAGAGGATTCTTGGGAATAGATATGACTTTCTAAGAATAAATTTAAAAGAATGACTTTCGATCTTTGAGATAGCCTTCGCGATAGCTACTTGCAAAATCCTGTTCTTGAACGATGTCAACTTTGATAGGTAGTCGGCTTTCTTCAAAGATTTCATTAAGAGTTGAAATTTCTCGAGCACGATCAACGGAGTCTTCGATCATAAGATCGAGATCGGAGAAGAGTTTATGATCTCCTCGCGCTCGTGAACCGAAACACCAAATCTTAGCGCCAGAGTCTAGAAGCGGTTTGAGGTGATTCGCAATGAATGAGTAATCACTTTCGGAGAGTCCAAACATTATTTAATCGCCTTAAGTTGGACGAGTAAAGATTTGAAATCAGCAATCGAACTCTTGGCCAGTTGATAGACTTTTTCAGCGAGATCTTCTTTGTAAGTGTGAGAACTAAGATTTCGGCCTTCGAGATAGTCAAACCAGACTTGCGGATCTTTGATCAAACCTTGGGAAGCCATTTCTCGAATAACAACTTTGGGAGCGATTGATTGTGAACCCATTAATTTTTTAGCGGACTACCATGAGAGCTCAAAGGTAAATTCAAATCTCTGTATAACTGAATCGCGAATAAATTCATCTTTTGGTTGAGACAATGCTTCGTCTAATCTTTGAATGGCCCTTTCAAATTCATCAAGCGATGTCAATTGGATCTCCTATTCTTACTAACTATCGCTATTATACTTGAATTTATTCCTGATATCTAATCGATTTTAGTCAATTACTTCTACCCACGAATTCCAAAGGTTGTTGACTTTATCGCCCCGATATCTTTCTCAGGGATATTACTTCTGAAGAAGTTTTGGAGATCCCAAAACCATTGCCCTTCGTTTTCCTGAGTCGATTCACGTCGGCCACTTTGTTCTAGTGCGGTTAAGAGCAGAGTAATGGTGATTAGGGTTTTCATAAGATCCTCAACATTTCATTGTTGAGCAAAGTATTTCAAAAGGTCGTATCAGTTTTTGATATGAATTAAGGGATTGGAATTGGTAAAAAACTTTAATATTTAAGCTGTTAAGTGGCATTGGAGAGGTGTCGATAAGTGTGTTATCGAGGGCTTATGTATAAGGGGTTTAGCTACAGAGACAAGTATCTCTTTGATTCCATCATTGGAAATGGTGGAATGGGAGAAATTTGGAAAGCAAGTCGGATGCACTTGGGGGATTTCTGCGCGATTAAATTGCTTAGGCTTGAGAAGATTAAAAATGTGAAATTGGCTGCGCAGTTTTTGGCCGAAGAAGTGCACGGGATGTGCTCTTTAACTCATCCCAATGTTTGCAAAGTGCATGATCTGATTGTTGATGGTGAAATTTGCTTTTTTGTTATGGAGCTCATTAAAGGGCTCAATGTTTCACAATTGATTTCGACTTCTAAGAGACACAAAAGAACCATCGGACTCGACTTTGCTCTTTATTTTGCAAAAGAGAGTTTAGATGCCCTTCATTATGCACATTCTTTAAATTCGGATGATGATTATAAGGTTCTTCATCGCGATGTTAAGCCGGAGAATATATTTATCTCACAATTTGGAGAGGTTAAAATCCTTGATTTTGGCATAGCTATGCTAAAAAAGGATGATGAATTGGTTCATCGAGTGAGCAATTCTTATTCTTTCCATTATACGAGTCCAGAGTTATGGAAAGAAGGTAGGTATCTTTCACAAAATTATTCTGAGATGAATGATCTCTATTCCTTGGGCCTAGTTTTTTATGAGCTTTTAACCGGCCAACTCGCATTTCCAGAGAAAGGTCTACTAGGATTTTCAAAACTTTTGGCCGGATCGATCACACCCATTCAAGAATTGCGAAATGATCTGCCAAATGAAGTGGTCCAATTAGTAACAAAATGGATTCACTCAGATCCAAAAATGAGATTTCAAAAGGCTTCTGATCTCTTTGATCAAATTTCAAGAGTTCAGTCGACTCTTCAGCTTGAATATTTGAGATTGGATGCAAAGAATTTGATCAAGGACTTGAGCAATCTTCATTCAATAGAGTTGGCCGAAACTCTGATTGAAAGTAAGTTTAAGACAACTCAGCTATCTTCTCAAACCAAAGAGAAAAATAATAAAAGCGATTACAACTATTTCAATTACCAAATTGAGAAGAGTTTAGGTGTCGATATTAATTGCGAACATATTTTTTCTTTTACTTTAAGACTTATCTTAACTCATGTCGCTCAAAACTTAAGGGAAAGAGTTGTCGGCGTTAAGGATATGACGGAGCTCTTTCTCAATTTTCAAAAAAAAATGCTTCCAGAGTTTCATAGCGATGAGGAAAACCCTTTTTTATATGTTAAAGATCTAGATTATTTCATTAATCATAACCTCATGGACTTAACTAAAAACATAAGACCGATGGTAAATTTTAATAATTATCCAAGTCTAAGGAGGTATTTCCCGCAAATCCATTGGATTACTACTTTGCTGAAGTCGACATCTGCACGCTACAGTTTTTATAAGAATGTTGCTTTACTGATTTCTCACAAAAGAGAATTGGGGGCGAATGAAGCAGGTATTGTGTTGGAGCTGCAAGAGCTTTTGAGTCTTGATCCTTTAGTTGTAGGAGAAATTAATAAAATTGCGTTCGGAGAAATAATTAAAGATTCAAATTTTACTTCATTAGAAAATGAAGACAAGCTATGGGCATCTTCTTTATTTGAGTTCAATTTGTTTGTTAATGGCATTACGGATGATCTTCGTTCTGTCACAAGCTTGGAATTTTTAAGATTAATGAAGCCGGAAATATTCTCTTGTGAGGATCTCTTTGAGTTGATTGAATATTCTGATAATCAGGATTTGAAAGTTAATGGTATTGAGACAGATGCATCAATCCTTGTCTATGTTCAACTAATTAAGAGGTTCTCTTCAGAATCTCATTTAAAGTCCTATCTCAAAGATCGTTTAAAATTGATAACAGTTGGCAATGTTGATTTGGACAATATGCAAAAAATGTCCAAACTTGGCCCAAAGTCATTATTACAATTAATGGGGGGAAAGTTTCGCCAGTTTCTGGCGATCGACTTGTTAATTTTATCACTTGTTGACAATAATAAGTGTGAAATCGTTGAAGAATTTGATTTTAATCAAATGACTGAGTTTGCTTATCTGGGCTACCTCCATAAGGTCGCTGACTTTTTTCCTGAATACATTCAGAAGGCCCGAATAGCTGATGTCGAGAAAAGGCTAGGTCTAGATCATGATCTAGATAAATTTAAAAAATTGTTTATTCAAACATTTTTTATAAATGATCTTCTTTTTTCGTTTTATCTAAGCAGAAAACAACACGATTTTGAATTCAAAAATCGAATGCAGAAGAATATCAATTCTGAAGTTAAGCTTTTTATGCACTTGTTTGTTGAACATCCCGCTGCTGGTGACTTAGTGGTACGTATTTATGATTTAGTTGACAATGAGCTTTTGCTTGAATCGTTAACAAGTTTATTTGCCACAATCAATGATCTCAAACTTGATTTTTCCGCAAAAGATTTAATATTGATCAAGAACTGGTTTGTCCAGTTCGAATCAAACTTTAAACTTAATCCAAAGTTGCGTATTCCACTGCTGACTCAATTGATCATTCATTTTTCTTCATCAAGAAAGAATCGAACAAAGGAGCGAGTGAAGTTTATCGAAAGTATGATCGCTGAATTTATGAGTCATCATAAAATTGAAGAAGAGGACGTTCGTCAAATTATGAAACGTATTTCTTTTGACTTTGGTAAGGGGATAAAGATTCCGACCGTGCTCAATTACAAATTATTTTATGGAAGTTAAAAAATATAATAAGATTGAGGCGATTAAAAAGGCCATTGAGGGACTTGGTAAGGCTCCGGCAGATATTATTCATACTCATGTTTTGGCGATTTTATCTTTGGACCAAGAATTCTATCCTTCAAGTTCATTTAAAAGACATTTGAAAGAACTCGTCGATCAGTCCGAAATTATGCATGAAGAAGATGGGACTCGTTTTCTTTATTCTTTAGTTACTAATGGTCAATCTGTCATTGGTGCCAAATTGTTTGAACTTAGAGGTGGAAATATTCTTGCTTCTTCGCTCATTGCTAATGCGATTCAGGTTTCAACAGGAATGCAGTTAAACATTGATCAAAAGTATGTTTTCATAAGTTGTGAATTGATGGATAAAATATTTACCATCAGATGCGAAAGGGACATGTTTCCGATGTCATTTGTATTTCATCGTCGTGTACCTAATACTGATAAAGTGGATATCGCATTATTTGAAAAAAATCTTGGCTCTAAACGAATTGTATCGGTTGAAATACCAGATCCTAAAATCTCACGTTCAAAGGATTCAACTTTTTTCGGACATGCTGTTTTCACTTTTAATCAGGATGGAAAATTTCATATTACTGACTTGGCTTCTGGAAATGGTGTTTATTATCATTTCTGCTCAAATGAAGAGGCAAATCAATTGCTAAATACAAGTTTGAAAACTAATCAGGATACTCTTTTGCAAGATCAACAAAATCAAGCCCTTGATATACATTTTAAAGAGCGCGTCCCTCCCAATGAACCTCTATGTTTAGAACTCCCGGTCTTGGTGGGTCTATCAAAGAGCTTTAAAATACTAGTAAATTCATAGCCTTACATCATCTCAAAAATTGATATGCCTCCTTGATAGACTTGTTCTAAGGAACCAGCAGGGAGGAGATTATGAAAACAAATAATGCTTTTGGGATCAAGTTAACAGTTATCTTAGTTGCTCTTTATTCAATCGTTATGGGTTATTCAATTGCGACTAAAGCAGAAAGAGAAATGGTACAAAAAGCGAAAAATAAAGAAATGACAATTGCATCGGAACTTAATCGCATGGAAATTGAAAAAATTGTTAAAGCTCGTGCAGCTCGAAACAATCGATAGGAATTTGGAGGATTTATGAAATTGTATCAATTGGCATTATTTTTACTTTTAGTATTAATATTTGCGGGGGCTCAAGTTGAAGCGAACGATTACGAATGCGAAATACATGAAAGTTTGTGTATTCAGACAGAAATCGCGAAACGCTTTGAAATTGATTTGAATCAAAAAGTAGGAGGTCGACTAAAAGAACTAGGTCTTGATTTCAATGCCCCACTAGAAGTCATTATTTTTTACCAAGGCCAGGAACTCAAGGTACCTAGACTCAGATCAAGCTTGGTAGATAAAGGCAAGGATGGCCGTTTGGCCATTACTCGCTATATCGAAATCGTTAGAAGCGTTAATCGAATTTCGATTGAGGAAATGGGTCTTGTGAAAGTGAAGGTGCGAATTATTCAATCTGATGATAATTTTGAGCTCAATTTAGATTTGAGAGAGTAGATTTTTTGGTGCCAAAAAGTATCTATTGGTGAATGATCAAAACTAGAAATGTAAGAAGTTTGCGCAAGTAATTAGAAGTCCGTCAGCCATTCTGTCATTAAAGGTATTAAGTCTAAGTCGTTTAAATTCTAATTTGATCCTTATCGTCATATTGGTCTATGAAGGGAGCACGTTTTCTTTAGAGAGGGGAGAGTTATGAAATCACTATTAGTCGCAGTCGCGGTTTTTTCTATGGCCGGAGTAGTCCAGGCCCAAGGAAGAGATTGTCGTCGTCAACCTTGCGGACCTAACCGTCCAGGACCAAACAGACCAGGCCCAGGACCAGATCGTCCAGGTCCAAACAGACCAGATCCACGTCCAAATCCAGGACCTAATCGTCCAGGTCCAAACAGACCAGATCCACGTCCAGCTCCAGGGCCATATCGTCCAGGACCAACGAGACCAGACCCACGTCCATATCCAATGCCAGGACCAAACCGTCCTCATCGTGATCGTTATGATACCGATCGCGATTGGCGTATGCACGATCGTGTAGGACATCGTCCACACTATAATCGTCCAAATGCTCCTTATATAACGTACAGACATATACCACGTCACGATCGCATGGATCATCCTGTTCGTTATGTTCGTCCTTATGACTTTTATCGTACCCTTTCATACAGAAACATTTATTTTAATCGTTGGATTAGAATTGGTGTAAGTTTTGGTGACGGATATTATTACAACAATAATTATCCTTACTATGTTTATAACGGATATATGCACCGTTATTCTCGCTACGATATGTGTGATTATCACCTGGTTGATGGCGTTCAGAACTATACAGTTCAATCGTTCTACGGAATGAGTTGTGCCGATGCTTATGATCGTTGTGCTGATCTTCGTGATAACTTCAATCAAAACGATTATAGCTACAGATATTTCTGTTCAGAAGAACTCGTTAATGGTTCAGGTTATGACTATAACTGGAATTACAATGACGATTTCTACTACGATTATCAAGACGATTATTATTCAAGCAACGATCCTTATCGTTACTAAGATCAAGGCCCTCTTCGGAGGGCCTTTTTTTTTGTCAAATGGCGATGGGGAATATTTCCCCATTTGAGAGGTAAAACATCCTCATCTGGCCAAACTTAAATCTGTAAATGTTCGTAAATTTAGATACTTATGTAAGTACATTCTTGGCTTTGAAATTGAATACACAACTTCAAGTAACGAATTAATTTATTAGGAGTTTATTTTTATGAAAAGGCTATCATTCATTATTTTTTGTCTTATCAGTTCTTCTCTTCATGCTTTTGAAATAAATGGCTTTGAAGATCTTGGTCAAGCGATTGCATCGGGTACACCTCAATCAGTCTATGGAAGATCATTTGATTTAATGATTAATGGAGCTCTCGATTACAATCTAGAGCTCGAGCCATCTTTGCCTTTTACAATTACAAAATTAGAAAAAAATGTGTTTAGAGTAAAGATTAGCCAGCCAAATGCTCTTTATGAAAATGTTGGTACTTTTTCATCGCCATTTTATGTACCAAAGTATAGCGAAATAAAACATGTCGTTTCTGTTGTAACTTCGGGACATTGGAATGGAAATGCAGGAGGACGATCAAGTTGTATTTTGGCCGTAAGCTTTTCTTACAATGGTCAAGAAATTGATTTTAATAATAGAACGCAGTTTCAGCATAAATTTAATTATGATTCTTCTATTCTTGAGTTTTTGGGAACTGAAAAGAATATGGCCAAGTTCAAGAGAAAAAGTAATGAATATGCGACTGTTGGTTTAAAATTGATTTTTAATTCAAAAGAAATAGATCTTGGTGAACAAGTAGTTGGAGCATGTGAAGAGAATCAAGAACAACCAGAACCTAATTGGAGTTGGAGCCCATGGACAGAGTGGTCAAGTTGTTCAGCTCAATGTAATGGCGGAACTCAAACCAGAGAAAGAAGATGTGTTGAAAAAAGTAATATGTGTGATGGTGAATCTAGTCAAACAAGAACTTGTAATATCCAAGCCTGTAAACCTAGAAGTATGGCTTTAACGGCAGAGCAATTGAAAGAAATGAGATTTAGATCAGTAAAGGTACAAATAAACGGTACAGATGGAAGTATGATGAGCAAAAGATATAAGGCCAATTATACAGCTTCAATTGTGAATCCTTTCAATAGAAAAATGCGTTGTGATATTGAATTGAGAAGTACTAGAGGATTCAACGAAGACTACGAAGTCATAGATCAAAAGATTCATTTTGCGGTAGAGATTCCTGCTAACGGTATAAGTTATGCAAATGGAACTATCAATTGCAAGAAGGGGCGTGGTGAAGATGGATTGAACTGGCTATATAATTATGGACATGACCTTACTGCTTCGGGTTGTGTGTTCGTAGAGTAGATTTTAATGGCCCTCTTCGGAGGGCCTTTTTTTTTGTCAAATGAGTCTTGAAAGGGACAAGATTTCGCGAGTTTACCCTCATAAAGTTTACAGTTAGAATAAGGGAAATCTTTTAAAGAAGGCCTTATGTCTCATATTGAGTATTCATCTCTTCGTAAAAATATAAATCAATTTCGTCGGGTTTTTTTCTATCGAGTTTGTGGAACTGGAATGGGTGCTGCTTCTTGTTTATTGAAAGAACAAGGCCTAGAAGTTGAAGGTGCCGATACACTTTATTATCCCCCCATGAGTGACTACCTCAAAAGAATGCAAATTCCTTGTCACAAAGTTGATCAAATTACTGATGAATATCTCAAAACATTTGATCTCATCGTCGTCGGCAATGTGGTTCCAAAGGGTGGAGCGGATGCCCTTCGCATTGAAAAATTAAATGTTCCTTATTGCAGCTTTCCTGCTGCAATGGGTGCACTTGTTCTTGAAGATGTAAACGTGATTGGAATCGCTGGTACTCATGGAAAGACCACGACCACTTATTTTGCGACTCAGGTTTTTGAAA
>PCTW01000015.1 GCA_002786715.1 Bdellovibrio sp. CG22_combo_CG10-13_8_21_14_all_39_27 | reverse complement strand
AATTGCCGGAAAAAGACAGTATTAACGGGAGCGGTTTTGAATTTATTAGAAGGCAAACTAATCGAAGGTTGGAGTCCTGAACAAATTTCAGGAAGATTACGTTTTGAATTTAAGACTGGGCCATCACATACGACAATCTATAAATTCATTAATTCTGCAAAAGGAAATAAGGGGTTGAAACCTTTACTTCGAACTTATAATCGACGGGGAGCTGGAAGATTGAGACAGAGAAGAAGTATTTACAATCTTGGGCCATCGATACGTCAGAGGCCAGTTGTTGCAAATGAAAGGAGAAGGCTTGGAGATTGGGAAAGGGATACGATGCATACTCTTAATGCAGTTCAAATACTTGTATGTACAGACAGAAAATCGAGATTAACTAAAATTGCGAGACTCGCTAATCGAACGAATAAAGAAGTCGACAGAATAACTCAAAAACTGATTGATGAAACAGGAAAAAGAGCATTTACAATTACGAATGATAACGGAGCAGATTTTAAAGGAGAAAACCACCTAAAAATCCCCGTTTATTATTGCGAACCTTTAAAGCCTCAACAACGGGGAACAGTTGAAAATACAATTGGGCTTTTGAGGCAATACATTGGAAGAAAAACGAATGCATTCAGTATTGATTTAGAGACAATAGAAAAGAGAATAAATATGAGACCTCGTAAAGTTCTTGGTTACAAAACACCTTACGAGGTTTATTTTAAAAAGAAAGTTGCATTGGCAATTTTAACTTAGGCACGCACTTATGATAAGTAATACGGTAATTCGCAGCGTTCGCTATATGCTCAATCTCAGTGATGAGAAATTGCTTGATGTTTTTAAGTTAGGTGAGGGCAATGTGACGATGGAAGCTCTTCAAACCTTTTTGAAAAAAGAAGACGAGGAAGGGTTTGTTGAATGCGATGACAAATCGATGCATAGTTTTTTAAATGGGGTGATTTATTTACGCAGAGGAAAAGATCCAACTCGTCCTCCAATGGCTTTTGAAATCCCAACCAACAATATAGTCCTTAAAAAATTACGTGTTGCTTTTGAGCTCAAGGATGAAGATATTTTAGAAATTTTATTTCAAGCAGGTTTTAAGATTTCAAAAACTGAATTGAGTGCCTTCTTTAGAAAAGTTGGACATCACAATTATCGTGAATGTGGCGATCAATTCTTGCGCAATTTTTTAAAAGGTTTAACGGGGCGAGTTCGGAAATAAAGCGAAGATTTATTAATGAGCCCCACGAGAAATCAACAAGTCAATCATCGCCTGATCATTATTCTTTTTTGCCCATGAAAGAGCTGTCGCACGTCTTGAACCTGCAAGATTAACATCAATACCTTGAATCGAGAGAAGGAACTGAGCGATTTCATGCAGCTTATAATAGGCTGAGTAAATCAAGGCTGAATTCTTTTGCAGATCTTGAGCATTCACTTGAGCGCCCTTATCGAGCAATCTTTTCAATTTAATGATCGTTCGATTAAAACTTCCGCTTTCGTTAGGACGAGCTTCCTTGGCACTTAAAATAAAACTCGAATCTAAATATTGTTGTGAAAAGGGGAGTCGGTTTAACACGTCAGTCATATCTTGACTTTCTTCTGAGTATTGAAAACTATCTTTACCTGAGTTGTCCTTGTGTTGAGGATCAGCACCAAGCTCAAGCAGTAAGTCTGACATTAATAAGTTTTGGGCCAGCAATGATTCTATCAGAGGTGTTTTTCCCAAAGAGTCGGGGAAATCAATTTTTGCTCCTTCGCCAATGAGTGATACAACTTGAGAAAAATCGTCGTTAATGACTGCTTCTAAAAACTTACGTTGTATATCTCTTGAGTAACTCGTGAATTGCTCTGTTTGTCCATTGAGAGGTCGACTGATCGAGTGCTTCCCACATCCAATAATAAGAAAGAGAGAGAGGATAAAGATGAATTTTATCTTCATTAAAAACTTCCATTAAGAGCGAGGGAAACTTCACGACCTTTTCTATAGACTTCAGTTATTTGATCTCCCTGAGTTCTTAAGCTTTCAGGATTGATTAAATTTTTAAGTTTAATTTTTATTCCAAATGGACCACCTATTTTTTGTGATGCCACTAGGTCAAGTTGAGCAAAAGGATGTTCTACAATGTCAGGCGCTCCACCCGTACCGACATCAGAAATACGCTCTCCAAAAATATTATAAAGGAGTGTGATAATTGTGCCTGTATCCTTGTTATCATAATCAAGATTGAGGTTGTAGACGTAAGGTGATTGACCTTGAAGGGGACGATCTTCAGTCGTGAGCACGCCTGATTTCGCAGGGTCGAGAAGAATTCGACTTTTAATCCAAGAGAGATTCCCACCAAAAGAAAAAGGTTGTAGTCGGCGAGATATAAAATTAAAGCTTTTATTAAATTCAAATTCAATCCCTTGATTTTTCGCTTGAAGGGCATTGTCGAAACTTAATTTTCCTTCAGTTCCAGGGCGAATAATCGATTCGATCGGCTTATCGAATTCCTTCTGAAACACACCAACGGAAAAGGCATCTTTTGCTGTTCCATACCATTCAAGGCGAGCGTCGATGGATTTAATGACTGTGCTTTCAAGTAATTCATTTCCAACGACATCGACTCCTCTTTCATCATCAGTATATGTGGCCGTGGAGAGTTCTTTAAAATCGGGGCGTGAAACAGTTTCAGAATAAGCAAGTCTTGTTTGCCAACGATCAGTCCATTTCATGGTTAAGTTGTACGCGGGTAAATAATCAACTGTTTCTAAACTGGCAATCGCTGGATTATTATCAGGACTGAAGAGCTCAAAAGTTTTAACATATTGAAGAGATCGCTCATAGCGCATGCCAACTCCAAAAGTGAGTGGATTGAGAATCGGAATTTCAATCGCTCCGTAACCAGCACGGATTTTTTGATTAGCAAGGTAATTATCCGTTGCCAAGGTATTCTCTTGAATTTGAAATCCTGTTGGACTTATATTACCAGGGACAAGGATATCTTCGAGTGGTCTTTCTCTTAATGTACCCGTTGGATCGGCAATGCCTTTATCAACAAAAGTGAATCGTCGAGTGCGACTGTCGCGGTCGCGATTCACCATTGTTCCACCCCACATTATTTTAGCAGGAGAAGAAGTGTACCAAGAAATCGGCAGTGAAAAATCGACACCGACATTTTTGGTAATATCTTCCAAGTCAGCATAAATTCTCTGATTACCATCGTTGCGAGTTGAAAACTTAAGAATACCATTATCATTTTCATAACGATACTCTCTCGCATCAGGTCTCTCCATAGTGGCGGCTGCATATGAGCCACGCCAATTCATTTCAAGTTCTGCTAGCGAAGAGTATATCTGATGACCTTGAAGTTGATAGGCCAATAATTGACGTTCTGTCCATTCTAGTTTGGTTTGTTTAATTTGATCTAGGTCTGAATGGTAGCCGCTACTAATCTCGCTCTCGTCGCTCGTGTGTCTTAGAACGAAAACATTAAAGGCAATATCTTTATGATCTCCCCATTCAAGTCCCAAGTTGAGCATGCCTCCAAGCTTGATGGTATGTTCGCTTTTTATTACTTCAAAATCTCTATCGACTTTTAACGATGAGCCGGTTTCAACCACATACTTGGTCTTTCGTTTCTGCGAGCTATCCCAGCTATTGCCATACATCGTACCTAGAAGATAGCCCGCTTTAAACATTCCCAATTCGTGACGATTACCTGCGGCCAGGGAGAAAGAGGGCGGAGGTGATTGCTGAGATTGTTCGGTGTTATAATTATTGGGCATATCGCGGCCAAATTGTGCTAATTGATCAGCGGTATAGCCTTCTTGGAAAACGATATTGTTCTCAGCAAGTTTTTTATTATTGGCCGTCGCTTCGAGTACTGAGCGAGGTAGCGCTCGGGTACCGTCATCAATTCCTAACCAATCTGTATTCCCACCTCTATAACTTAGATGTGAATTCCCACCATCACTAAAAGTTGAACTCAATTCAGCTTTGACAAAAGCTTTTTCAGGCACCGATTTCGTTTTAAGTTTTACCACTCCGCCACCAAACTCAGCAGGCATATCAACTGAATAACTTTTTTGAACAATAATTCCTTCCAAGATACTGCTCGGAAACATATCAAGTGGAATGACTCTTCGTGAAGGATCTGGCCCAGGTATATTTGATTCATTTAACAAAGTACTTGAGTATCTTTCACCTAGCCCACGAATATAAACATACTTTCCATCGACTAAAGTCAGTCCGGTTACCCTCTTGAGTGAGCCGGCGGCATCACTATCACCAGACTTACT
This sequence comes from Bdellovibrio sp. CG22_combo_CG10-13_8_21_14_all_39_27, assembly GCA_002786715.1. Classification (GTDB taxonomy): domain Bacteria; phylum Bdellovibrionota; class Bacteriovoracia; order Bacteriovoracales; family Bacteriovoracaceae; genus 21-14-all-39-27. Next base: position 15,355 of record PCTW01000015.1, on the reverse strand, counting down.
CATTTGTTCAGCTCCAAGCACATCATTGACTTGTGAGCTTTTCTTTCTGACATCGATAAATGAACTGGCACTTCCTTTTATATGAGGGGCAGAAACGGTCATTTGTTTGAGATTAAGTCCTAGCGGAGTCATACTGATTGCAAGTTCTTGAGCTTCACCATTCTTAACTTGAATAGTTTGGGTGGTAAATTGTGGATGAATAACAGTAATTGTTTGTTCACCAGAGGGAATCTCAATTTGAAATTGACCTCTTTCATTTGTCACCGCTTCTGATGTGGCACCTTTAAGAAAAATGCGCACTCCAGTAATGACTTCTCCCTTTTCGTTTTTAACTTTACCTTTTAAGGTGACAATTTTTTTATTATTCGAAGTCGTTATATTTCGTTTCGGCTCAAAAATTTCTAACTGAGGCGCCCCTGTATCAGAAATTTGTGCCATCACTTGAGACACAGTATCTGAGACAACATAGACTTTTTTGTTGATCCCTGCTTGGTCCAAACGAATGAGATGATCTCCTTCTTTGACTGAAATGATAATCATTCCCTGATCGTCAGTTATGTAAGATTTATTATCAATAATAACTTTATGTTGTGCTTGGGAAACATTTCCTTTAAAAACGAAAACCTGCAATTGACCATTAGCAGCCAAAAGGGATGAAGAAAAGAAGTAAAGCGAAAGCATTAGAAGACGCATTTAAAATTCTCCTGCTGGCAATCGACGACTTGTTTCCTTAAATCTTGGGCCTTTTCAAAAATCTTTTGATCAATAATTTTGGCAAGCATCTGTTGAGCTTGACTATAATTTCCTTTCTCAAATTGTGCCCAAGCCATGGCGTAGCGAAGCTCATCATTATCAAGGAGACCATGGATTTCCATTTGAGATTGCATCGAGGTCATATTCTCAACATCTTGATTATCTAAGAAGAGAACAAAACGCTGCTCCATTTTCTGTTTAAAGTCAGAAACTTCATTATTTAAAGATATCGCCGTAATGAGATGTCCACTACGTCGATAGAGCTCACTGGCCTCAGAAAAATATTTAGAGTTGATATGGGCCAATTGATCAAAAAGAACTGCTGCATTATAATAAGAACCCCTTCCAAAATAGACGCGGCCAAGAGCGAGGAGTACCTGCTCATCTTTAGGAAAAAGAAGTTTGGCCTTTTCCAACCACTGGATACTTAGCTGATGATAAATGGGGTCTTGTATGGCCGTCGCTAACTCCACATAGTCTTGTCCTGACAAAGGAAATGAGGTGGCATACTCATTTTCAAAAAAGAATATTCCTTCCTGGTAAAGTTTAAGTTCAAAAAGATAAAATAATTTTTGCTTGTACAAAGATTCTTCAGTCTTATATTTTTGGAGTCCAAGATTGAGCATAGACAGAGCTTGATCAGGACGATTTAAACTCCAAAAAGCATTTACTAAAACTCTATAAGATTCACTCGTTTCAAGCTTACCTGAGAGAAGATCAATCACTCGTTGATACTTTTTAGATCCCGTATAAGCTTTCGCTAGATAAAGAATAATTTCATGAGAAGGATCTTTAAACGTTAAAGCCTTTTCAAAGGACTGAGCGGCAGTATCAAAGTCTCTTACCCCTAGCTGAGCAAGACCTTTGAGGACAGATAAGCGCTGCTCTTCTTTTGTATTAATCGGTTCAAATTTATTCAAAAGAGTTATCGCCTTTTCAAAGCTTTGACCTTGGATAAGTAACGCACTTAAGCCCAAGGTATCCTCAACTTCTTGAGCAAAAGAATTAAGGGATAAAAGAAGTAGTAAGAAATATTTAATCATCATATTTAATTTAAACTAAAGACAATCTTTTGATTGACCCATGCCTTTACGATTTTTCCTTTAAAACTTCCTGGACGAAACTTCCAAGACCTCGCAGCCTCGAGCGCCGATTGCTCAAAGGTTCCCTCAGGTTGAGCTGAAACGAGCTTAACTTTTTCGACAGTTCCAAATTGATTCACGAGCATTGAAAGAGTGACGAATCCTTCGACTCCAAGCTCGCGAGCTCTCTGAGGATAGACGAGGGGACTTTGCTCAACTGGTATAGGGGCCACATCCACTGTCTCTTCATTCATGCTTACATTTGATAAATCACCTAATAAGCTATCAGAAATATTGCCTAATGATTCAAAGGCTTTTATGCCAAAGCTTCTACCGGCCAAGACTTGACTCAAAGGTTTAGGATTCACTTTTGGTTTTTCAATTTTTTTAATCTGTAAAATTTGTTTGGGTTGTTTCACTTTTTTCTGCTCGACGGCATCAAATTTCACAACGTTTTGATTTTTTTTCTTAGAGTATTGAACGGGATTATTCATCATGAGAAGTGCGAACAGCACAATCGATGTGCCTATTAACGAACTCAATATTCCAATAAAATGCTTCTTTTGCACTATTGCCCCTCTTTATCTGTGGCAACTCCGACATCTGTCGCACCAGCAAGACGAGCCTGATCAACAACTTCCAGTAATTTATCAGCAGAAACTCCAGCATCAGTGACAACCAGTACTGATTTCGAAACCCCTTGTTGAAATTGTTCCTTCAGTTTACTTTGAATGACCCAAGGTCTAATACTCTGCCCATCCATATAGACTTGCGCTGATTTATCGATAAAGAGCCGAACTGACTTGGAAGAAGCAGGAGTCGCTGAACTTGCACCTGGTCTTTCTAGATCTAACTTCATGTCTTTAACAAATGTTGTTGAAACCATAAAAAAGATGAGGAGAATAAAAACCATATCAATGAGAGGTGATATATCGATATTAGAATTTTCTTCGCCGTGATCTTTAAACTTCATAAATATTCCTTAGGCCAGCTAGAGATGGACAAGTTTTTCTTTATAATCAATTTCTTTCTTCTTTAGAGGTCGAGCAATCATGAGTCCTGGAATAGCAACCGCCAATCCCATTTGGGTTGTTAAGAGTGCACTTGATATACCACCAGCGATTCCACCTGAAGCTCCATACATTTGTCCACTTCCAAGAGAAGCAAATGTTTCAATCATTCCCATCACTGTTCCTAATAATCCTAAAAGTGGAGCAAGGGCGATAATAGTAAAAGCCACCTGCCCATAACGTTCTAATTCCATAGAACATTGTGATCTAAGGGCTTCTCTTTCTTCCACAGACAAGCCTAGTGCCGAGAACTGTTTGAACTTTTTCACCGCAAAGGGCTCATCTTTTTTTAAGAAATTGAGCTCTAGCACTCGCATACCGAGTGCAAACCAGAGAAGAACTGATGATAAAAGAAGCGGATACATCATCGCGCCCCCATTATCGAGAAGTTTACCAATGGCATCGAGTATCATCATACATTCAGCTCTCTTTTTTCGCTTTGCAATCCTGAACTTTGTAAAAGGAGATAAGATATTTGTTCTAATTGATTTTTAATCTTGCGTGATTGTGAGGTCAGCATATTTCCAAAGAAGAGAGTTGGAATGGCCACCACTAAACCCAACTCGGTCGTAATTAAAGCCTCACTAATGCCAGAAGACAAAAGCTTGGGATCTCCTGTTCCAAATTGAGTAATGATATCAAAAGTAGAAATCATCCCTGTTACTGTACCCAACAAACCAAGTAATGGTGCTACTGAGGCCAAGACGAGAATCATGCTTCCAAATTTATCGAGCTTACTACCGACAACAAGATAAGCCTCTTCAATCATCTTTTCCGTTGGAACTTCTTGAGATTGAAGTTTGTTTTTTATAAGTTGAACAAATTGAGCACCTGATGAGTGAGTGTGGTTTTCTATTTTTAAAAGATCAGACTCTGTGAGTGCGCGGTGAGGGATATGCTTATTATTGAGTTGCTTTAATGAAAAAGCACGATAACTTACAAGAACCAACGCCACTAAACCTAAAACGACAATAACCCAAGCTACTGAACCACCACTGGTAATAAATTGAACAATATTCTTACTTTCTTTTTCAATGATGGCACGATTGGCATCTTCATAAAGGTAGAGATTCAGAACTGCAGGCACTTTTCCCTCGGCCAAACTTAAAGCACTATCGCCGCCTTCACTTTTGAGTCCCCATTCTTTATTGCCAAGAGGAGATAGAACACCTGAAGTTTGCGAAGTTACCCCATATCTTGCAATTTCACCCAGTTTAATAATTTTGCCTTCAACTTTTTTACCACTTTGATCATAAAAACTTGAATTATACATTTCAATCGAATGAGATAATCGCATTTTATCTTGAGCAGCTGCAAATATCTGTTCACTTTTTTGAGATGGGGTCAATTCTTCACTAAGCTTTAACTCAAGCATCGACTGGGCCTGTTCCATGGTGCTTTCAAAAATCGATCGAGAGTCATTGATAGCAGAGACTTGAACTTCGAGTTCATTTACTTCAGCATCTAACTTTTCATTTTGGCCAGTTAATTTGACGAGTGATGCTTCTTTTGAATTTTGTTCAGTTTCTAGATTCTTAAGCAATTTTCTATAATGAGCTGAATTTTTCTTCAAGCTGAGTTCAAGCTGACTTTTTTGTGCATTCAAAAAGATAAATTCTCTTTTATAGGCTTCTTCTAGTGGATTTGATTTTGCAATTGATGCGATGTTATTTTCCGCAAGAGCTGCAAAAAGGGGACTACTCAACAAGCTAAAGATTAGTAATAGTGTTTTCATATTTTCTTACTCTCGAGATTGATTTTAGGAATTTTATAAGTCATGTTCTTGATTTGTTTCTTGATTCCATCCATCAAGAAGCTAATCTGCTTTGATTCCTCTTCATTTTGGAAAAAGTGAGATTGTTCTCCATTCCAGTATCCATATTTATTATCTGCTGTTTTAAAATACAGACCTATCGTTCCAAGTCTTAACAGATCGACCATAAGCTCTTGACCTTCAATATTTAAATTGGAGCGGGTGAGAACAACCTCTTTTGAAAGTCTTAATTCATCTTCAAAAATCATCCAAAGCTGTTGCATGGCCTTTTCTGGGATCATTTTTTTATCTTCAAATTTTTTAATGAGCTTAACAACTTCTTCTTTTCGTTCATTTTTTCTAAAGGGGGGAGATGATTCAATATAGAGATTTAGAAACTCTGCTTGTTTTTTCATAAAGCTTAGAGTTTCGTCATGGCCATTTCCATTTTGGCTTAGCTGCTTTAGCAATTCATTTTTCTTTTCATCTTGGGCAGCAAACTTTAGCTCTTCACGCTTTATTTGTGCTTCAACCTCTTGCCGCAATCCTGATTGATTTCTCAATTTAATTTCAAAGTCTTGCTTCTCCGCATCTGCTTGCTTACTTAAGGTTTCGACTTCAAGTCTTAGTGACATGAGCCGTTTGGCCATCTCATCAAGAGCTGATTCATTGGCAAATAGAGTTCTACTAAATAACAAAAAAAGTACTGATAAGTATTTCATATGCTCCTTCCCATTAAAAGCGGGGTCCGAGAGACTTTAGACCCCGCTCGAATGTATTACTCAATTTTTACTGAGCAGCTTGTGTTGTCCAACCAGCAGTCCAGTCATTTGCCTGATCACGAATGGCACCGATGAAATCAACTTCATCAAAGAACAAGTCATCGGGAGTGACACCTGTACCAATGGCAGGTGAACCAACTGCAGGAATCCAACCGTTAAGCATTGGATCTGTTTGCTTGTTGCCTTCTTGATTGACAAACCATGTTTCGATTGCCCATGGCTCATTGTTCTCTACTGCTTGGAAATTTGTTGAGGATTTCGAACAATCAATGAGTGAATTTTTCATGATGAGGCCGCGAGCATCCACTGTTCCCGATGTGGTTAAAACGCCACCGTAGCTGAAAGTTTCATTGTCATCGATATCGATACATGATTTTTTGAAGTTAGTGACAATGGCATTTTGGATGATTGCGCCAGTTCCTTTTCTGAGCATCATTCCGTAACCACCTTTGGCACCAGCTTTACCAGATCCAATTAATGTCACGTTTGAGATTTCGGGATTAGATCGAGGTTCAGCATTCATCGGGCTTGAGAGGTTATCTGCTTCAAAACCACTGTCGGCTTCGTCACTGTATTGTTCAATCATGACAAATTGAACTTTACCGGTCCAGCCACTTGTCCAATCGAGAGAATCATCTTGATTTCCAGTTAAAACTAAGTGTTTAACGTTAACTGTTCCACCAAAGAATTCAACGCCGTCGTCCGCATTTTTGTGAACTTGTACATAATCAACGATGGTTCCGTTACCAACACCTTGGAAAGCAATCCCATTTAATTCATTGTCTGGAGTAATTTGATATCCAGCAAATTCAACGCGAACATATTTAAGAACCCCTGAGTTATCAGCTACGTTGTTACCGCCATAAAAGCCAGTTGAGCCTTCACCTTCAGCTTCGCAAATTGAGGTGGTATTCTTGCAAGAATTGATGGGAGCATTTCCGTTAAGAATCAAACCACCCCAAGAACCAGAAGTACGACCTTCTGTTTTAGCAGCTGTAAAAACGATTGGACGATCAGCTGTGCCTTCTGCACGAATTTGAGAGCCTCGAGTAATAACAAGAAAGTCTGCACCAGATTGACCAATGATTTTTGATCCTGGTTGAATTGTAAGAACAGAGTTTTGCTTGTTGTCATTACCAACAAAAACACCACCTTGAAGAACCCACAATTTGTCTGAAGTTAAAAGCAAGTTCGAAGTGTATGTGCCTTTCAAAGCACAGGCTTCTTTGCCATCAACATTTCCTAACAAAGCCGTACCTGTTGGACAAGCTGCCCAAAGACTTGGCGTCAATGATAAGGCCAATAAGGCCGTAGCGATCTTTTTCATGAAATCCTCCTATGAATAGTTGCCCGAATCTATTTCTTAAGAGGTGAAATGTTAAATTAGGTTATTGTTGAGCATTGTTAAGATTTGCTTCAGACTTCATGCAGAAAAATGATGGAAAGAATTTTTTAATATAATTTAACTTTTTGGCCAACGCGTTCTCATCATTTCTTTACCTTGAAATTTTAGAATAGTGTATCCGTTCTTGCTCGTCGCAGGAATCAACTTTATAATTTCATCCTTTGTATCATAAGCAGATTTTTCTTCATTAAATTCAACGCAGTAATCAGATTCTCCTTCAAGTCCCCATGTCCAATTGGAGATTCTTTTTACTCCTTCTCGACCTTTCAATAGCTCAACAATTTTCGATTGAACATTTGTAGGAACTCCAGATCCATAGCTTCCAAAAGAAATTTGTATATCGCATAGATTCTTTTTTAAGAGGAGCTGTGATTCTTTTTCAGAGATATTGTTAATTAATGTTGCATGACAAGAGTTCAAAAAACTTAAAATAAGACAATAAATAATCGGCTTCACTCAACTCCCTCATTTTGTTGATTATCTTCATTATATAAACAAACATCATTTTTCCCTAATGAAATCCTAATAATAATGATTCATGACAATCAACGTCGAAACCTACTAATCTTTATCCAGCCACTTTCTTAAGGAGTCTATATATGCAATTAAAGTTTGCCTCTCTCATCCTCTTGTTTAGCGCCAGTGCTTTTGCAGAATCTGGTAATTGGTATGAAAAAGTAAAGCTCTCAGGTGATTTTCGTTATCGCTTTGAACAAATTGAGCAGGTCGATGCTAAAACTAATAATCGTGAACGTATTCGTGCTCGTATTAAAACAGTGGCACAAATCGATGAAAATATCGTTGCGACAATTGGTCTCTCAACAGAGCCAAATAACATTACTTCTCGCAATCAAACTTTGACAGATGGTGGAACTGGTAAAAGCGTAGCCTTCGATTTGGCCTATTTTGACTATGCCCCAATGGCCAACACTAATATCCTCGCAGGTAAAATGGTTCTTCCTTTTTATACTCCCGGGAAAGGGTCAGTAGCTTTTGACTCTGATTGGACTCCAGAAGGTTTAGCTCTTAAATATAAATTAGATCAAGGAAGCTGGGGAGCATTCGCTAACTTTGCTTCTCTTTGGTTCGTTGATCAAACAAACGTAAGTGACGTTAAGCTTTATGCTCCACAAGTTGGATTTGAAGTTAAGAACGATACGATGAGTGCTCATTTAGGATATGGATTTTATAATTTTTCTAGTATTCAAGGTGAAACTTCTCTTTCAGGGAAAGGAAATACTATGTCTGGAACAGCTTATGTTAACGGATATAAGCTCTCTCAAGTCTTCGCTGACGTATCCTTCAAGTTAGGAGAAATGAAAACATCTCTTTATGGTGATTATTTCAAAAATTCGTCGGCCAATTCAAAAGATACTGCTTACTTAGTTGGAACGACTTTAGGTTTAGGCAAATGGGGTTTCAAGTATAACTACCGTCATGTTGAAGCAGATGCCATTCTTGGTGTTATTGCCGACAGTGATTCATTTGGTTCAAATGGTACAGGTGGAGAAGGTCATCGTTATGAGTTGACTCGCAAAATTTCAGACCATTTTAGTACAGGATTAAGCTATTTTGCTCAGAGTATCATTGCAACCAAGAAGCATTACCAAGTTCTTCAATGTGATTTTGTAGCTAAATTTTAAGAAATCTTCTTCGTATCCCGAAAGAGATGTGATGATAAAACTGTTTTTAACAATATTTATTTCACATCTCTTTGCTTCTGATTCACTCCTTGAATTGGCATCTTGGTCCCAAGCTCCCGAGAGAGATATTGTTAAAGACCAAGATGCTAAATTCGCCATTTTGCAATCTTTTGCAGAAGCCCCTGGTGTTCAAATAGGTTACCGTCCAGGAAATCCCAAGCGCATTATGTCTTTTACAGTTCAAAATTCAGGCTCATCAAAAATGAACCCACGTGGTTTGAAAAATGATGATTCTCTTCGAACATGGCACTTTCAATTCACAGATAGAGCAAGAGAGAGCATCTATATGGTCGTGCGCGATCAACCTTTTAGCGGCCGTGATAGTCACGTTAATATGCAAACTGAAATGCATCTTTTTCCTCGAAATGTCGTACCTTCAATTAAAGATTTGGGTGATCGATATCGCGTAACTCTTCCGACTGGTGAGACGGTCGATTATGATCGCAAGAGTAGAGAAGTGATTGCAGGGCCATTTAAAGAGCAAGCTATTGATTACAATTCTAATCGCCAAGCCAGGGCCAATCCTAAGATTGATTACAATGGCAACGGGCTATCAATAAAAGTGTCACAACGTGGAGAGAATCCACGATACGCTGAGATTTGGGGACAAAAGAAAAGTGCAACCATTTCTTATCCATCAAAATATTCTAAAAGTTGTAGCTTATCTCCCGCACTGTTATGGGATCATAAAAAAGTTGCAGGAGAAGATACTCCACCACTTACAGCGCTTTATAAAACTGATCTCGAGCTTTACAAGATTGTGGAAAGGCATTGTCATTGGGACTTGTCTGGCTTGTTAAAGATGAAGTCTCCTGATCAGACAAATATTGACGGTTCTTGTGCGCATTGTGGAAACAAATTGCAGGAAATCGCTCCAGCAGTCGATCCTATAGGGGAATTGATCAAATCACTCTTATAAATCGGCTTTTTTAGTCGGTTATTTTGTCCAAAAAAATGTCTGAAATGTACGTTAATGTTAGTAAATCGAAGCTCCTTCTTTCGTTTTTGAGAAGCTACCATTTATGGGTCTGATCAATTTCGCCAAAAAGGAGCGGCTTATGTCTTGGAAAAGGAATTCCGTCATTGCATTACTTTCATCAACGCTTGGTTTAAGCGTTTATGCTTCAAACAACCACGAGCAAGTGGCCCGTGCATTTTTACAACAAAAAAACATTAATGGTGATATGAGATTATCTACTGTTAAGACAAGTCTTTTAGGCGAACATTATTATTTCGATCAATACTTGAATGGAGTAAAGGTTGAAGATAGTGATGTTGTTGTCTCTATCGATGAGCAAGGCCAAGTTTTTAAAAGCTGGAATAAATTTGCTTCTTTCTCTACAAATGAAAAAGCAGCAGCTCCTGGTTTAGAGCTAGTGAGCATGGAAGGCGCGCTTGATCTCGCGTGGAATCATTTGAAAGTTCATGGTGATCTTGTAGATATGCCAACAGCGAAGAAAATGTATATTCAAACTCAAGATGGATTAAAGCTTGTTTATAAAACAGAGCTTAACGTCACTGCTCCTTATGGATACTGGCAAGTTGTGGTTGATGCTGTTACAGGTAACATCATTTCTACAGAAAATACGTCAATTCCTCGCCAAGCTAAAGTTTGGGAAAAGAATTTCTCAGAATTTAAAGGCAACACAGTTTCTCGTATTGAAAAGCAAAATCAATTGAGAAGTGAAAAGATGATGAAAGAATTGAATGAGAATCCAACATATGTAACTGCTGAAGCGACAGTGTTTGATCCAAACCCAGTTGTAACTCTTATGAGCACAACTTTAAATGACAACACTCGTGGTGCAGAATTTGAAGAGGCTTATGTAAAAATTGATCTTCCAGAAGTCTCTATGTCTGGGAAAAATTATTTGTTAAGTGGACCTTTCATAAAGATTGCTGACTTTGAATCTCCTCGCACAGCTCCAAGCCAAACTAATAATGGTGTTTGGGATGCTCAAAGAGGCGATAACAAGTTTAACGATGCCATGACATTCTATCATATTGATCAAAGTCAACGTTATATTCAATCTCTTGGTTTCACTGGTGCAAAAGCTTTCCTAAACTTCCCCGTAGAAGTGGATTCAGATGGTTTATCAGGACAAGATAACTCTCACTTTATTCCAGGATCAAACCGCCTAGCTTTTGGTCACGGATGTGTTGACGATAACGAAGATTCTGATGTTATCCTCCACGAATATGGTCACGCCATTCAACACAATATCACTCCTAATTGGAGAGGTGGAGATACTGGAGCTATGGGCGAAGGCTTTGGAGACTACTGGGCTGCTTCTTACTCTCTAGGAAAAACAAATGGTCGCGACTTTCATCCTGATTGGGTTTTCAAGTGGGATGGACATAACAAGTGTTGGGACGGTCGTGTTCTTAGTCGTTTAAATATGAGATACGATCATTCTAGAACATACTCAGCTCATAGTAGTGTTAGCGGAGGTGTCTCAGATGAATTGTGGTCAACACCACTATTCCAAGCTTTGTTTGAGTTGACTGAAAAAGGTGTTGCTCATTCTGAAGTCGATCAAATTGTACTTGAAGCTCATTACGGTGTTGGTTCAGGCGCAAAAATGAGAGATCTTGCTCTTGCAACAGTTCAAGCAGCAAAGAGACTCTATCCAAACGGAATTCATGCTCAAGTTTTTGAAGAAAAATTTAAGCATCATGGGATTATTCAATAATCTTAGAAGTGAGATTTGATATAAGAAAGGCACCCTCGGGTGCCTTTTTTTTTAGTATCCGATAGTTTTAACTAACTTTTCTGATTGAGCTTTGGTCATCGCCCCTTCTTTTACCAAGTAATCGAGATCCATCGCCGTACTATTCACATCATTTAGAGTGCAAACCTGTTGAAGACCTCTGCCACTCATCATGGTTCGACATTGAAGATTGGCGACGCCAAAAGTCGTTGCTCCAACTCGAATTGTTCTCTTCATTTTTATTTTATTCATGAGTTCTGCGGCCAATGCTTTTCTGACTGTAACACTTGCTTGCCAGCGAATTCCCTCATCAGAATCCTCTTTACTACTTAAGGCCGTGAACTCACACAAGGCCGTTTCAGTATGGATTCCTTTTCTTGGTTTTTCACAAGTTAATCCGAAAAGATCTGATCCGACTTTTATTCCGACAAATTTTTTGCCTTTGACGGCCTTCACTTTCATCGCATTATAGAGTTCTTTGGCCTGCTGTACTGAGCTCTTAGTTGGGACCGGCTCAAGAGATGCTCCATCAGTTCCAAAACCAGCATGAATGAAATTGAAATCAGCCGCAAAGCTTGAAAAACTTAAACAGGCCATTGCCAAAAAGATTATTTTTTTCATTGGGAGCTCCTGTGATAGTCATTTTTTGGGACTATAACAGGAAAAGCCCAGTGAATGGGCTTTTCAGTAAAAAGTATAGGAATAGGTATGGTTTAATCTGCGAAAAGGGCCTCATCATATTGAATATTATGATAAACCTTGTTCACATCATCGTCATTTTCAAGGGTTGTGATGAGCTTCATGACTTGGGTAAATGTCTCTTGATCAACCTCTTTAAAATTGAGTGGCAGCCTTTCCATGCCGGCTTCTTCAGCGGTCAAGCCCAGTTCATCCATTTTCTTTTGAATGGAGCCAAAGGATTCCAAGGGGCCCTTTACGATAAAATAACCTTCGTCATCACGTTCAATATCTTCAGCTCCGGCATCAATCATTTCCAGCGTAAAGCTCTCTTCATCGATTCCTTCACTTTTGAGTTCATAAACAACTTTTTGTTCAAAGACAAATTGCAGACAACCTGGAGTTCCTAGCGAACCACCATACTTATTGAAATAACTTTTCACATTGCCAGCTGTACGAGTTCCATTATTGGTTGAAGCTTCAATGAAGAGGGCAACTCCACCAACACCATATCCTTCGTAATTGATATCTTCGTAACCTTCATCATCACCGCCAGCACCTTTTTTAATCGCGCGTTCAACGTTGTCGCGAGGAACGTTATTGGCCTTCGCCTTATCCAGTGCCAATCTCAACATAAAATTAGATTCAGGATTATCTCCGCCTTTGGCCGCCTTGGTAATTTCTTTCAAAATTTTTGTATAGATTTGACCACGGGCCTTATCCTGACCAGCTTTCTTGTCCTTAATGTTGTTCCACTTTCTTCCCATTTTACGCTATCCTTGATTGAAAACTAATGCGGCTAGTTTAGCGATTTTTCCCTTTTTTGCCTATGGTGAAAGGAAAATAAAGCTGATTGCTGCGAGGCATATTCCGGGCAAGCGAGGACCATTTGCATAAAGACCATGATATTCACGATCCTTTAGCGATTTATCGCGCGTTGCTGAAAGCGCAATCGGCCAATCATGAGCTTTTTCTATGGCAAGAAAGTGCCGAGCATTTTTATAAATTTCCTACCAAAATTATCAAGGTAGATAGGGAAGGACATCAATTAAAATTAAAAATTGCGCTTGAGTATATTGGAATGGTGGAGCAATTATGGGGATTGGACAATGTCTCTTTTTATCTTCCCAATGGCTCTTTTTACTTAAAACTTATTTTCAAACGTATTACTCCCAATGGAGAGTTGCTCACAACATTTCCTCAAGAGATGATTTTTTTTGATCGAAGGTCTGCCCCTCGTTTTCATCCTGAAAAATTGATTAAGATTGAATTTAAAAGCACAAGTTTTAAAACACATAAAAACTGTTATGACTTTTCCCGTGGAGGCTTCTCTGTCATCTACACCAAGAGTGAACAAAGTGCTTTTGAACTTGGTCAAAAGATTTCACAACTCAAGATTACCTATGATGATTTAGTCGTTACTTGCTCAGCGGTGGTTCAAGAGTTAACTCCGATTAAGCCTTTTGTCTTTGAGAATATTCCTTATGGATACAAGAAAGTCTCTTTTCGTTTTGTTGAATTGAATCAAGATCAAAAACAAAAAATCGCATCGATTATTGGTCATCATCTTGGGATTTTTAGAGTCTCTTAACTAAAAAATTTCGTGATAGAAAGAACATTGAGTTGGAAGTTTCTCTACTTTACTCAGATAGATTTTTTTGAGTTCTTCCCAAGAAATATCTGCTTCACCCTCTTTGGCTTCTTCGGTGAACCACCAATCTAAGTTCTTATCGCAACCATCTCCCTCCGGAATTGGTTTCTGAGAAATGCAGAGTGGACTATCGCTTGGGCACTTGAGTCTGACGTGTATGTGATCGTCATGACCATACCAAGCACGAAGCTTGTGATGATCTTCGGAACTTAGTTTGTATACGGCAGAATCGGAACATAGATATTTCTTAAAACCTGGATTGATAAAAATTCTTTCGACTCTTGGATCGCGGGTGAAGAATTGAATCATTTTAATTTGATCAGCACTCAAACTCGCAATAGGTTTCATGTCTTCTGTTTCAATTGTTCTGAGGGACAATTTCTCTTTAATAGAAGGCATCTTAAACCAGACATCTACATCTAAGCCAGTTTGATGGGAATTATGCCCAGTAATAGTAGGACCGCCGCGAGACTGAGAGAGGTCTCCAACGATGAGAGACATTCTCTTTTTATAGGTTTCTTCTCCTGCCTGAGTGAGCAATTGAATAAGGTCGGGATGCCCCCAATAGCGACCCCGTTTGACTTGAGATAAAATAATGCCTTTCTCTTGGCCGGTAAATGTTTGGGCTCCTTGAAGGCAACCAAGAGCGTATTCCCCAATTGCTTGAGGTGTACTTTCAGTTGGCAATCGGGTCGACATTCGAGAGGTGAAATCCGGTAGATGATGTGTACACCCCACAAACAGAATAAGCGAGAGGAAGAGAAAAAGACGAATCATTATTTACCTAGCAATAATTGCGCTTCAAGGAAGGCTTTGTTCATATCGGGGACTTTGGTAATTTCATCATTGACTTGAAAATAGCGGACTACGCCTTTAGCATCGAGAACGATCACACCTCTGGCGAGTAATTCTTTGCCTTTCATAAGAAGTCCCATCTTTTTACCAAACGATCCCGTTTTGTAATCAGAGTAATAGGCAATATGACCAAGCTTCGCTTCTTTGGCAAATCGCTGTTGGGCCATCGGAAGATCGCGACTAATGGTGACTAATTCAATTTCTTTCGGCAAGTTGTAGTTTTCACCGAGAAGATGAGTTTGAGCTTCACAGACGGGAGTGTCGATTGAAGGAACAATGCTTATGATAGTAACTTTGTTATTAAACTTAAACTCAAGATCAGTTTTGTTGACGAGAGTATTGAAATTATCACCTTTTTTAAATTTACCAGAATAGAGATTAATAGGCTTGCCATTGAAATGAACTGCAGTTCCTGGAGAAACCGATTTTTCGTCAACTGGCAAATGCTGTTTATGAGCGCAAGAAGTTGCGAGCAATAACGAACTAATAGCTAAACCCAAAATTGTTTTCATTATTTTCTCCTCTTAGAATATCCATTATCATAGTGGAGCATCTGCTCTTTTATAAGGGCCCATTTTTCAAGTAAGCCTAATAATTGCTCGACATCTAGGTTTTGATGGAGTTGTTCTGAGATTGAAAACCATTCTTCAATTTCCGTTAGATGCTGGCATAATTTGGTTTGTCTTATAATCATGGTTTTATGTGTCAAACATTAGTATTGCATATAAAACTAGTTCATTCTTTATTTCACCGCAAGCTTTTTTTCCATGGAAATAACAGGGCCAATTGCTCAATCGCTAACTTCCCGAGGGTTTCGACATTCTTGTTGTGGATATCTTCAGGATGACCAGCTGCTTTCGCTGCGCGAGAGACCTCTTCGTGGCGCAGCAAATGGATCATTGGATAAGGAGA
>PCTW01000020.1 GCA_002786715.1 Bdellovibrio sp. CG22_combo_CG10-13_8_21_14_all_39_27 | reverse complement strand
TTTCAATGGTTCGATTGTCAATTTCAAGTGTTCGTCCTTCTGACTCGTACTCGATGATGAATTGTTTCTTCACCTTTCCTTGAAGCTCTGGAGGAAGCTGTTCAAGTGGAACCTCGAACTTTTTAAGAGGCTTAAAGTTTACTTCTGGCCTGATGTCTTTAAGTTCTGGTGAAAAATCAAAAAGTGGAACTTCCTTGTGTGTTTGGACTGGCGAATCCAAGATCATTGGTGCCTTCTGAGTTGGTTTGCTGCTTTCTCCGCTTAGAAGATAGGCAACTCCTGCACCAACGGCAGAGCCAACAATCCCAAAAAGATAGGCGTTCTTATCTCTTGAACCTGTATCTGGTGAAAAGATTGCGCCACCTGTACCGCCAACGACTCCACCAACTAATGCGCCACTAATCATTGATCGCTTTAGAGTTGAGCACGAGCTTAAAAGTACAATGGCAATGAAAAGACTAATTTTCATGTACTGCCTCCATAAAATAAATGAGAACTTCTTCTCCGGCCTCAATTGTGACGATGGGCTCTTTGGTTTTCATGTCTTCAAGAAGAATGTCTGAGGTAGTTCTGCCTGACTCGACCAACCCTTGTAGGACTTGATTTTTGACTGAATCATCACGAATAGAACCGAACGGGCCTGCAATTCTTGTTTGCGCCGCTGAAAGCATCCCTTGAGCGAAGTCGCTGATAACGGCACCTGCAATTAAATCCTCTTTGGCATCGTCATAAATGCCAATGAGTCCGCTGGTGCCGTCTCTATTTAGAATTTGTGCCTGAATGATCGTTTCTTTTTCAGGTGTAATCATCTTGTTACAAAGAGTGAATACTCGTTTATTTTGAGTTACGCCCTGACAAGAAAACCTTGTTTTTGGTGCTAGACCTTGACCTTCATGGGCCTTGACTAAAACTGGCGAGCCAAGGTTTGTTGAGTTGATCGAGTTTAAAAGAGTACCACGGAAGACTGCGCCCGTGAGAATCGTGTTACCTTGCTCCCAAATAACAGGAATGTTTGTACGCTTTTCCAGTAGCTCGTTGATTTTTTGATTGTTTTCCAAAATTTTTGATAAAAGTTCTTCATCTTCTTTCCTCCTAGAAGTTTGTGTCGATGGCTTTGATGTTGCTTCTACTTTTTTCTTTTCTAGCCTTGTGATTCTAAAATCCTGTGCTTTTAGGTCAGAGAATCCCAAGACGATTAAAATAATCGTTAAAATCTTCATAAATGTGTCCTTTTTCTAGAGCTTTTTAATTAAGGATGCGCATTCCTTCATAAATAATAGGGACGCCCTTAGAGAGATACTCTCGATGCTTTACTTTGAGTCCATTGACCATTGCTTCTTGTGATTTTCTGTTGATGAAAAGCATAGATGCTTCTCCCTCAAGAATTTCATAGACAGAAGTTTTGATCATCTTTTTAAGTGCATGACTGGCGATTCCGTCTTTGATCTCTATAAACTGATGTGGGTTTGCTTCATCAAGGCTTAGATCAAAATAGTACTTCCTCTCTTTGGTAATTATTAAAAGATTTGATAGTTTTCCTTTCATAAGTGGCTTAATCGCTAGTGTTCGATGGTTATTAGTGACTTGAAAAAATACCTCTTCTTTGCTTCCACCATAGAGATAACTTTGAATTTCGCTATCAAAAGTGAGCGTTGTTAAAAGATTGAGACTTACAAATAAAGTCGTGAGTTGATTAAGTAGAATATAAAAAGTCATAGTTCCTCCGCTTTAACAGGGATCTCATCAAGAGTTGTTAGTTTGTAATGAAAGGGATGATCTTTGCTTTCGCTCATGCCAATCTTAAAGGCCATAAGCTTGCCATTACTGGTAAAGACAACCTTGCAGGCATTCTTTTCAAGAGACTGCACCATGAGCATCTTTTCAATGGGTAAACGAAATGGCTCTTTCTCAACTAGATCGAGTATTCCTTTCTCAATAACATGAGGATTTGGTGTGCCCTCTGTCAGTGTCATAAAACTTAGTTTGCATACTTCTTCCATAAGTGGACGTTCTTCAAAAATTGGCCCGCCTTTATAAAGAAAGTAGCGTTTTTCCAAAAATGAGCTGGCACAAAGTCCCGTGCTAGTTAGTAGGATGAGAACAAGCAGAATTTTTAGCTTCTTGTTCTCCTTCATAAAGTCGCTTTGAAAATCATCGTAGTTCATTGTTTAAATCCTTTCTTTTCCTTGGTCTTTTGTTTTCACTTCTATTCCTTGCTGGTGGCGTCCGCTCATTCATGCTTGGGTTTGATGCTTTTTTACTTAATCTTCCAGAGTTGACGGGATAGTGGATGAGATCACGAGAGGGCACATCTCCTGTTATTCCATACTTTCTCTTGATTCCTTCACGATGCTCAGGAGTGATGCCGTTCCAGTATTTAGGATCAAACTGAAATGAGTTTTTCTCTCGACTATTTTCCTTATTCTTAGACTTTTGATTTCGCTGAGAATTACTGCCATTTTTATTTTGGTCGTTTGTACCTGATGGAAGTCTAGCTAACTTCATAGCTTCATCTTTCGTCAGACCAAGCTCTTGTAATCTATCTTCAAGCGGTCGATGTGGTTTGAGTGGGTTCTTTAGACCACCTTTTTTATTAAGTTCTTGCATCTTTTTAAGATCAGGATTTTCACCTTGGAGCAGTTCTTTAATTGAAGGTTCGAGCAATGCCTTGGAACTAAGTTTTCCAAGACCTCCAGAAGTTCTTGTCATTCCCGCAGCGAGCATTGGATATAACGACATGGCCTTCATACCTGAGGCCACAACGAGAGAGCCCATTTTTGAGCCAAATGAATGGATGCCGTCGCCACGAATCAGACCATAAGCAATCACTGGACTCATCAGAAGAAGTAGAGTGATGCCAAATAACCAAATAATTGTGTCGATCTTTGCGAATAGAATTTCTCCGCTTAAAACCTTTTCTTCGATGCTATTTCCAACGAGTGCCAAGATTGCAACGATCACAAAAGGCATCACAAAGCACCAGAGACTTGCTTGCACTGTTCCTTTGAGGGAATCCTTAGTCCATCCAAGAAAATAGAGAACTGCCGTTACACCAGAGAAAACATATGTAAGATGATAGACACTGGAATAGATCAGCTTTAAAAGCCAAATGAAGATTTTTGAAAGCAAGAAAAATGCAGTCGCTAAAAGATCATTAAGATTAGGCACAGCGATTGATTCAATAAAACTCCATTCTTTCTTTTCTTTAGTTTTAACCTTTGGCTCATACCACTTTTTAACAAAGAGATTTCTAGGGCTGACTTTCTTTAAGGTGTAGTTGGCCGCATCAAGAGAAACTTTTACGCCCTCTGTGTGAATTTGATAAAAAGCACTCATAAATACTGTGACTAAGAGTAACTTCTTAACAACTGCTCCAAAATTTAGCTCACCAAAATATTCAAGAATAAGGGCAATCGTAAAAACTGGTGCGATGAAGTAGGACGAGATATTCATCATCTCTTGATAAAGCTTAAAAACGCTCGTTTCTTCAATCAGGAGCATTTCTTTTAAGATGTTTGTCATCTCTTACTCCTTGTCATGTTGTAAGATTGCTCCTTTTGCATTTGCTCAAGACGTTTCTCTTCCATTTGCTCCGCTAGAAGTCGGTTTGTGGTTGAAACTTTTTCAAGAATTTCAAGTTGAGTGTTGTGCATATCGACGTTTGACTCATAGATCATGGCCGTATTCTGGGCGGTAAGTTGTGAAGCCCTGCCACTTGTTTTTGCACCTACCGATTTGTTGACCTGTGAGACTGCAATTCTTTCCTTTAGATCATTGGTTTTCTTTTGCGTCTTTACCTGTCTTTTGGTCTTGTCTTCTTCGCCCTTGATGACTGCGTACTCTTTCATAAGCTCTCGCATATCACTCATAGAGTATTTGAGTTCTCTTATGGCATAGTTAAGATCACTAAGCCCTTGGACTTCTTTCTTTGCGGCTACTGACTCCGCTAGGTAGAGAACACGCTCGGCCCTGAAATACTCATCTTGCACTAGCTCGTTATACTTTTGCATCTTCTCAGTGTATTTCTCTGCATTGCTGACGAGTTTTTCAAGTTCATTGAGCTGACTAGCTGTTGTTGTGACAAGTTCGAGAAGTACGGCCGTATCAGAACTTAAAAAGGCATGGCTTATCGAAATTGAGAACATGAGTCCAAATATTATAAATTTCATTACAGGCTCCAATGGGGATTCTTGATGCCCGTAAAATTGATAATGGCGTCTTTAAATGGAATGAATCGACCTTTATCTTCTAAGTAAAAGTCAAACTGCTGATTATCACTTTTGTCTGATGTAAAAACTTGGTACTCCAAAGCAGTAGGAACATAACGC
>PCTW01000047.1:8872-28537 GCA_002786715.1 Bdellovibrio sp. CG22_combo_CG10-13_8_21_14_all_39_27 | reverse complement strand
TAGTAGTGCGAGTTTCATTAAGCCTCCAAGTCACCCTCTTTATGCCGAATTTGTTGTACTAATTCAAGTATTTATAGAAAAGGATGAAGATACTACACGCCGTGTTTGAAATTCAGTCAAAGACGTGATTTTCTCACTTAAGAATTTAAATATTCAACTCAGGAGGTAATCATGAATTCAAGAACTTATGCAATAAACACATCAGGGGGAGATGGTTCTGGTGGTGGTAAATCTGGAGGAACAGGTCACGGAGGATAAAAAAGATATTACTCAAATTTGTACAGATTTAGCCATTCTGAAAACTTCTAATTCATACCAGGCATAATTCTCATGCTCATATCAGGTGGAGGAATAAAATAAGGCTGTTTAAACGGCCCTAAAGCTTTTCCACCCTTAGTTGGGTCAAGTTTGAAGCGACTGCTACTTTCTGCCTCCTCCTTCTCTGGAACGTACTCAGGAGAGCATTCACTTGAGATACTTCTGCCCTTTATATTTGCCGTAACTTTTGCATTTAGAGAAAAATCTGGAGTCTCACAATAGAGACCATCACACATCACCTCGTCTTCAGTTTCCCAAGAAGAGGTGCCTAGCCATGTTGGAAGTTTATCATTCACTTGGAAAGCGCCTTCATCGCCAAGCTCGACAAGAACTATCGCTCGACAAAAAACTCCATCTTCACTAGCACCAACTTTCATTTTAACTTGAGTAGTTTCCCAATTGGGTTTCGGGAAACTACACTTACTCATCACCCAATCATCATTGAGTCCTGTGGACACCTTTACAATTTCGTCATTTTTCCCAGATGGGATTTTACAATCTGGAAACTTACAATCAATCTCACTTCCCTTCTCTTTTATGAATTTTACATTTGAGAGGAGTTTTGCAATATCGGGATCTTGCTTCGCTGATTCTTCGTTTACTTCTTTTTCTTTGTAACTCAACTTAACTCTACAAAGTTGCTCTCCATTTGCATCGAATACAGTTTTAGTTTCGATTGTAATGTCCCCCATTTTTCCACCACTCACATCAGGAAGTAGAACCGGAGATGGCCCAATGCCAGATTCGACAGGAGATCCATTTGGTAAAAAGACCACTGTTAATGAATCGGGTAAAAGAGGATTTGCTTTGTAGATAGGAGAAGATCCTCTCTTGATTTCCTTACAGTCTGAATTAAAGCAAGTTGAAAAAGTCCCACTAATATTTAATGGCGTAGATTCAGCTCCAAAAACGAGTGAATGTTTAACTAGGTATGAGGCGTCTTTAAATACGACTTCGCTTTTAACTTGTGCGCTTTCTAAAAATGAAAACTTTTGATCTTGAATATATGTTCTATCAACATTGCCAACACTTACTGTTATCTCGGGAGGCAAGGAACCGCTTAGTTTACAAAGGTTTGTTCGTTTAATTGGAGTACATTTCCAATTACCAGGCTTTCCTATTATTTTCCAATTGAAATCCTTACCAGAAGCGATAATTAAGTCAGTAATGTCTCTTCCAGTTTTATCAAACACATTTACTTCAATTGCTGGAGAGATGGGCTTTCCATAGGCAACTAAACTCAATTGCGCATCAATGTCTTTCTCTGGAGGAGTCGTATCAATGCGTGCCTCCGCATAATGATCTGCTAAGTCACGATACCAGGCCTGTATTCCTACAACTTCTAAGTCGGTTGAGAGTTGGATCGAATTACCAGTTCCGCTTTGATGAGTAGCTGTCTGCCATCTAATCTCATTGAGAATTTTAGGGTCGTAAACTTCAATTAGGTTTCTATAAAGCTTTATTTCAGCAGTTAGCTTCCGTTCTTTCAATACGGGTAAGATTTCAATCATCCAGCCTGCATTCTCTTGAGTCCATTTTATTTCTTTCATAATAGCTTTAGTTTTAGAAACTTCTTCACCGTTACAAATTCTCATCTTCTTAACAGGAGTGAAGGCGAAGTCCTTTGCACAAGAAGCGTTTAGTAGCCATCCGTCTCCGCTCTTTGATCCAAATTTACTCATAACTTCTTGTATATGTTTTCTTTGAGGTAGAAATAATGAACTCTTAGCACCAGGAACGGTAGCGATTAATCCATAAGAAGTTTTTTGAATATTAGCTCGGAATGGATCTCCAAGTTTGCGGTTCATTTCATTATTAATATTAACGATCTGCTGACCAGTGCAAGCAAGCAATTGCCCAGATGATACAAGTATCAGTACCCCAAAAAATAAAGCTAAGAGTTTCATTAATTCTCCTGACCCTAGTATCGGATAATCGGAGGAATTTATTTAGAAATTTTGCAAAAACCTTGATTTTGCAACCATCCTTTAAGGTTTGTTGTCTGATCCCTTGGATCAAATCTAAATTCCAGCATCTTGGAGTTTTTTATAGGAACTCTCACTAAAAAACCAAGGGGGCCTGCTCGACATAAGTAATCTATCTTAAACCCTTCAATAATATCTCCTTCAACTCTCGTAGAATAAAATGTAATTTCAGAATCACTTGAACCAGTGACAGTATAGGCCCCAACGGAAAAATCGCCCCCTACGAGGCGCTTGATTTTATCAGGCATGGTTTTATTATATTTTAGAAAAACTTTATTATTCGCCTTATCTAGACTAAAAACAATCCCTCTTAACTCGACTGACTTATAAAGAGAGCTCGTAAAATGTGAATTCTGTAATACAGATTTATTTATCAGGTTAACTGCATCGAGATAAGATTCTGCTTTTTTAACTTTTTCAATTATTGCTTCATCATTTATTCCATTAGTAACAATTGGAGAAGATAGTAAAATAGAGATTTCATTATCGATTTTCATTCTTCGTATTCTTTCGCTTTCTTCGTTTATCCTTCGTTTCCCATAAAATAATGCAAATAGAAAAACCACAGAACCAATTGAAAAAAATACTCCTCTTCTTATCATCCAAGTTTTTTTTAAACGAGAATCATCCCTTAAAACTACCTCTTCTGCTTTAAAATCTCTTAATTCTAAAATCATTCTTTGAACTACTTCGTACTCAATTGTATCCTCAGGATTCTTTGGCTCAACATTTACAGCCTTTTCTTCAAGTGATTCAATTAGCTTCCTTTCTTGTATTTCTAATTCACCGAGCTTTAACTTCATATCTTCTATTTCTAATGAATTAACCTTTTCGATATGGTCGATCTTTTTTTTGAAGCCTGGCTTTTACTGTATTTATTCGTTCACGAATCGATAATATTTTTGTGTGATCGGCTTCAAATAATTCTAGCAAACTTGTAAACTCCAAAATCTCTTTGTTAAAAAAATATTCCATAAGAATGTTTGGATTTTTTATCTTTGATACCACTACTTCGCGTACGCTATAGTGCCCCACGCGAGAACTACTTCTCTGATTCTCAAATTTCAAGAAGGACAAATCTTCGGAATCGATAGATTTTTTGGCGCGCTCAAACGACTCTTTAATTCTCTCTTTAAGGGCTTCTGTATTTATCTGAGTTGATAGATTACGAACCGCTAATGAATGTGATTCAACCAGACTGAGAAGGTCTACTAGTACTTTCTTAGCTTTATGTATGTTCAGTTCTTCAATTTGCATCTGTTTCATATCGACCATATTTTTCAATACATAATCTTTACTGCGCAGATTACTAGCCAAGTTTTCTTGCCACCATTTACACAGTTAAGTTTATTTAACCCATTGATAATAGATAAAGAAAGCCCGACCATTACCGACAAGGAGTAAAATCAATAGAATTTCTATTGCGCGGAGTTTTTTGTGAAAAAACAATTTTTAAACATTCTACTTATTCAATGTCTCTGGTTCAGTGGATTCAGTTACGCCACTGAAGAAGTCTCCAGTTCAGAACCAGATAAGAAAATCGCTCACGCAGAACCAGAAAAAAAACAAACTGAATATAACGATATCAAAAAGACCAATACGGCCAGAACTGACAAAGAAAACCTAGACACTGTTCACGATGCTCTTGGATTAGATAAAATTAAATTTCAAGAATGGCACGCTCTTCTAAACGCAGTGGCCATTGGATGGATCGGTTCATCTTTACTAACTGCCTGTAAGCCTACCCCTGCTGACGTTATGATTGCAGGCGCTTCTTCTGTTGTTTATATGGCCGGAGAAGTTTATTCATCTATTAAAAACCGTAACATTAAAGAGCGCATTGAAGTTGATTACAAAAGAGAAAAAGAAAAAAACGATGCTCAGTTCGCATCACTTATGGCGCAAAGAAACGCCTATGAAAGCATGGAAAAAACGGCAAAAGTTAAACGCGATATTCAAATGGCCGCTGCGGCAGGCTTGACCGCAGCGGCCGGATGGGCCTTCCTGAAATCAACAGAAGAAAAGATTTCATCAAGTGGTTGTGTTTCAGGCTTTAGCACAGCAATCACTACTCTTTCGTCAGCAGAAACTCTATGTGCTGGGACGACTCTTGGAGCCGGAGTTTGTATTGCTGAAGTTGAAAAATGTAAAGCATCACTCGCATCTGGACTTACTCAGCTCACTGAGATGGATGCATACTGGGAAACTGCACCGATTGATTCGATAATGAAAGGCGAGGCTCTTAATGCAAAAATGGCAGGGGTGAAAGCCTCATCTGGTTTATGTCTATCAAATCCCGTAACCGCCGCGGCGGTGGCACCAGTTGAATCGGCTTGTGGTTACCACTTCCTAAAGCTTGAGGCCGACAAAACAGCATGTCAAAAACGTGGACTTATTTTAACTGTTGAAAATCAACATATCTTTAAACTCATTGATGAATTTATTGATTTAAAAATTGACTCACAACCAAAGTTTGCAAGTCTTGATATTGAAAAAAAGACTACTGTTAAAAATATTATATGGAGAATGTTCTCTGGAATCAGTGAGGCCATTATTCCTAGCGCAAATGCTTGGGATTTAAAATCTACTCTAGGCCTCGGTGCCGTTGGCGCAGGCTTAGTCATTGGACTTGTCAGTACAGAAGCAACGGCCATGGATCAATTCTTCGCCGCACCTACTCACAGAGCTATCGCCTTTGGAATCATGGCAGGATCAATTGGCTACGCTGGAATCTCTTCTAATAAAATTGCAAAAGACATGGCCACAAATAAGTCTGAAATTGATCGAATCATGAAAAATTACAATGATAAAGGCTTGGCTAAAATTGAAAGTGGCGACTTAAGAAGTTCTCAAACTGGCGACATTACAAATTTAAATCGAAGCGCGAAAACTGGTTCTGATTTTGACGAAACAAAGCTCGAAGAACCACTCCCCTGTCTTGCAGGCGAGACAAGTGGAAAGTGTAATCAAATTAGTGCATTGTCCGAAAAAGACACAAAATTTCTAGATCACATCAGTGCATCAAGTTTAATGAGTGCGCCAATGCAACTTGCAAACTCTTTATCTGGCGCTAGCTCGCTAAGCCAAGGAACATTAAATTTAGCTTCTAGTGGTGCAGGGAAAATGGCCGTATCGGTTAAGTTTTTAAGAAAAACTCGCGAGAGATACTTAGCGGAACTCAAAAAGGGATCAAGTGGAGAGCTTGATAAATTTTTAAAGGATGAAGCCAAGCAAAGAGACCTTCTCTTTTCCCTTCCTGATAAAGTCTTAAAAGAAAAAGGAGCTGACAGAGGGATGGTTCTCGCTTCTCTAAATGCAAGTGCAAACGCACTTGAAAATGGTGAGCAACCAAAATCAGATTTGCAAAAAGAAATTCAAAGTCAATTTAACAAGGCAACTAAGTCTTCAGTCGTTCTCAATGCTCCACCTAGTAGTAAATCCTCCGATATAAATTTTAAATTTGATATGGAGGGTGACGAAGGTGAAGAATTGGCGAAGCTTGAACATGAGGATTTCAATTTAAGTGGATTAGATAAAGGTCATGAACTCTTGGAATCTCGTGACCAAGTCGCACCAGATGATGGTTACTCAATTTTTCAGAAGATTTCAAAAAGATACTTAAAAACGGCCTACCCTCTCCTATTTAAGGAAAAAGTTAACTAATTACTTGTAAACTTTTCAATAATTTAGCCAGAGGCTTGAAAATTCAGCTAGCATGGCATAGATACTTCGTAATTTTTAATCGGAGTATTTATGAAATATTTTTCAATTCTAAGTTTAGCGATTCTCTTTTCTTTATCAGTACACGCAGACTATCCAAACATATCAAATATTAAAGAAGGAACATATGTTGGATTAGATCGATTCGCTAAAAAATGTACCGCCGAAATTATTGTTAATAACAACCCTGCGGATCGCTCAATGATTATCAGTTTAAAATCAGGACTTGTAGATCGTATTGAGAAAGAAGTATCCGTTAAAGGAGTGAATGAACTGCTATACACTTCTTATGATCCATTTACTGCAAGTACTCCGGCTGATTTTTTGGGCCAATTAAAACTTACCTATAGTGCGCTGGCAGAAGATCAATTTACAGTAGCTACTTTTGTTCCTAATCGAGTAGGAGCTGTTATGCCTGCAACTTGTTGGTTCAAATATATCGGAAGAGACTAATTTAACCCTGTTTTAAACTCAAGAAATCACGCACTTTTGCCGATTCAGGCTTAAGTGAAAAAAACAATTATTTTACTTACAATTCTAACTATCACAGCCTCTTGCCGTAAAAATAGCGGTGGAGGCAGTGGTGGTGGATATTCCGGAGGCGCGCCAACAGCCGGACAAGTCGCAGACTGGTTGGGAAATCAAACAAATCCCCCAGGTGGATGCGGTGATATTCAACCAAGTGATCCCCATGCTCCACCTAGAATTATGCCTAATGGAAATCATCAATGGAAAACGAACTGGTCAAAAGCAATGATGAAAGCATTGGATCATCCCCAACTTAGATCCATGATTAACGGTGAAATCAAATACAATCAAAGCGACCTCGAACAATTTGGATGCCCAAGGCTAAACGACTCCACACCTGAGCAAAAAAAGCAGTTCTGGGTTCTCTATATGGCCTCAGTGGCGCTCCCTGAATCAGGATTCGATGAAAGACAAGTCTATACAGAAACAAGTGGTGATTGGACCAAGAGCACAGGGCTTCTCCAAATTGATGAAGCTTCAGCAAGAAGACATGGTTGCTACTCTCGAATAGGATTCGGACCCGAAAGAAAAAACTATGGACCTACTGCACTCGATGAGATTCATCTGCCACCTCAATCAATGATGCTTGGTGAAACCAATGCTGTTTGTGGGTTATACATCATGAGAAATCACTTAATGGGTGGATACACTCCTGAGTCAGGGCAACTCTATAGACCAGATTTAAAAGGCAGACTGCTTCATGGTAAGCAATGGTATTGGAGTGTTTTACAGAAACAACAAGGAACAATCACTCAACACTTTCAAGCTCACGCCGTTCATCAACTTCCCTTCTGCAACAAAGCTCCTACTCAAAGAAGTGATTTGCCAAGTGATTTAAGTGATTCAATGCAAATACAATCTTCTGGGGAAGCTCAAGTCTATTCAAAAGATTGCAGTGAAATCGGAAACGAAGGCAGAAACAGAACTTCACGAGACTTTGATAGAACCGAGAAAGATAATTTCAAAAACGCTAATTCATTTTCAAAGTAAGGTTTTCTTCAAACTCATTTCCATGCAACAGAAGATCGCCTGCTTTCAGGATTTTAACATCGCCATCGCAGTCTTCTATCCAAGATTTAAAAACATTTTGTACTTTTTCGAATTAAATAATTTGTAACTTAAATTGCCTAAATCTAGATCTGATTCTTGTAAACGTGTTTCAGCTAATCGAATGGCCTTAGTCTCATTTGCATTAGGCATAACGAATAAATGATACTCTAAAAACAATAAAAGAAAACAGTCCTGAGTTCTTCAGAGTCACCTTAAATTTCGTTCAAGAACAACAGATTATTACAGTCCATGCACTAGCCCATGAATTAGAAAGCGAAAAACTATATAGAAAAGATAGAAAAGCCATATTGAAGACAAAATCATACTATGAGAACGCAAAAAAACGCTTAGATGGTCTTTGAGGGTAAAAACTTAACTCTCTTCTGTAATTAGAGAACATATCCTACTCGATTTTCCAACAGCATAGTACTTTGTTATACAATTCAGAGGTATCAGTCCACGATGACAAACTTCAACAAAAGGAATTGCGGTCGGTAACAGCTTATTCTCAGATGATATATAATGTTCCCATGCTACTTTTGAGGCGATAAAGAGATTATTAGGATCAAGTTTCGTTCTATCAATTTCTAAAATAATAGTAGTGGGAGAATGATCTATAAAAAAAATGAAACAACTTCAAACCATCCATGTCGAGGACGTTCGTTTCTTTCTCTGAATAAAGATCAAATAAACTAATCGCCCCTGTAAGTTTTGCTATTGAATGATCGGACTGTGGATACTTATGTCTAAAAGAACCATCATTAGGAAGAATTGCATCAGATTCAACTATTCTCCTAAAAGCGTCTTGTGAAGTTGTATGAAGTAAGCAGTTTTCTCTTCTGAAAATTTTTAAGATATCTTTAGCGCCATTTAAAATTGAAATCGGAAGTTTCTTAGAGCGATTTTCTGGATTGTTATTCCAGTTAACAATTTCTTGGTTCACGATCTCCATCTAAAAGACATCCTCAGCCCTCTCAGTAAACTTCGTAAACTCACCAACCCATCTAAGTTTTGCAGTTCCTGTCTCTCCTCCTCTGTTTTTAGAAATGATAACCTCTGCTTCTGATGGGGTTTTTGTTTCTGGATTATAAACTTCATCACGGTAGATGAACCAAACCATGTCAGCATCTTGTTCAATCGCCCCAGAATCACGAAGATCAGCAAGATTTGGACGTTTGTTCTCTCGGGCTTCTACTCCCCGATTAAGCTGTGAAAGACAAACTATAGGGCAATTAAGCTCTTTAGAGAGAAGCTTTAGTGATCGAGTGAGTTCACCAATATCATCGGCCTTATTGCCCTTCTTGGATTCCTTGTAAGGAATGAGTTGAAGGTAATCAATAATGACCATTCTGAGCTTTCCGTACTTGGCCTTATGTCGTAGAGATTGGTTTCTTATCCTTGAAATCGTTGATCCCGAATAGTCATCAAGGATGATTTTTAGTTCAGAACATTTACGAGAAGCTTTATCTATTTTTAGAAGATCACCATGGTCAAAATCACGAGACTTAAATTTTTTCCCATTAACCAGTGCTTCCATCGAGATCATGCGTTCAGTTAATTCCTTATGCATCATCTCTAACGAATAAACTAAGACATGCTCATTATATTTTTGAGCGACATTGAACCCTATATTCAAAGCGAGGGAAGTTTTCCCCATTGCTGGTCTTGCGGCTAGAATAATAAGTTGTCCTGGAGTAAGTCCTTCAATCTTATCGTCAATGGCTGAGAATCCTGTCTTTGTGAGTGTGTGCTTAAGTGAATCTTTATCTCGAAGAGATTGAATTACTGAAATCACCGATTCTTTCATCTCTAAAGAAGTGCCCGAATCTTGATTGTCATTTAATGCAATTAAGGATTGATTAACTTTTTCAATTAGCTCTTCACGAGAAAGGTTTTCTTTTGAAAATCCTGCAATTTCCTTAGCTTTATTAAAAACAATTCTTGAAAATGACTCCTCTTTAACACGCTCTGCATAATAGCGAATGTTCGCACTAGAAGCAAGATCGTTATAAATTCCAACGAGATAACTTGCCCCCCCTACTTTATAAATGTCATTATTTTGATTAAGAGAATCGAGAAGACTTACTAGATCAACAGGTTTTCCAAGAGATCGTAATTTTTCCACATGAGAAAATACAATTCGATATTTAGTATCTGAAAAATCGGAAGCTGAAATTCTTAGATCATCTATCTCACTTAGAGATTCTGGGTCAATAATTGCAGAACTTAGAACTGCACGTTCATTAGTTAGTAATTGAGCTAAATCTTCAGTTTGAAAGCTGTCAATCATTGCGTGATCTGCTCCCCTGTTTCCATTCGATTCTGAATCAACTCTTTAATTTTTTCTTCTAGGATTTGTTCCGCAAGAAGGGACTCTCGAATTTCGTCTCCCCAAAGTTTCATGGCTTCATTTTCATACTTTTCATAAGTCTTTGGGTTTTTCAACTTCAAATTTTCAAAAGTCGTTTGTGCCAATAACTTTGTCTGCTTCTCTTGAAGCTGAAGTTCAAACTTCTTTTTCTCATCTTCACGAAGTGCCATCGCTTTCGTTTCAAGAATCTCTTTATGCTTAACTCTATCAACCACAAACTTCTTAAAGCCATCAGGCTTCATGTATTCTGTTTTCTGAGTAAGAGCCGAAGTTAAAAGCGCCTTCACCGATTGAACTTGAGAGTGATTTACAATTTTCTGATGAAAAATCATATCAAGATACAGCTCGCAAAGTTTTATCCTCGTTTTTTCATAGATAATTGATTTGGGAAATTTTTCTCTGATGTCATTTAAATAATCAACACCAATACCATTTTTCTCCAAAACATCTACTCCATACCATTTAGCAAGCGACTGGAAAAACTCATCATCATTTCCAATAAGGTTCTGATCGCCAATAAAAGAAATTTTCACAACTTTTTTTCTATTCACTGTTGCAAAAGTAAATTCAAGTTCAGGCAAGGCCTCCTTAAGCGAGTTGAAATACTTTTTCACATGGCCAAAAAATTCTTTTTTAGCTGTGAGACCTATAACTGAGGCAATATCCTCTATCTCTAAGGTAAAATGGTTTCTTTTGCTCACTTCTCGATGGGAGACGATATGCTGATAAAGACGACGAACAGCACCACTATCAAGTGAAAGGTAAGTTTCACGCGAAAGAACAGAATAATAACCATTAAGGAGGTTTTGCATAATATCGCGATCAAACGTCACCGAGTGACGGGCATCTATATTTTTAAGGTCAGAGTAATCTTCATTAATAACTGATTTGCGAGATTGGATAAGATGCTTTTCAACATTTATGTTTTTTGAGTTGGTAGCTGAATAGAAGCTTTGGCGGAATTCAATTCTCATCCCAAGCATACGCTGAATAGAATCCCTGATATTTCCGTGACTCCCCTTCGCAAGCCCTAAACGCCTTCTTATATCTTCATAAGTAAAAACTGGCGAGTCTGTATTCTGCTCTACGCACATCGACATCAAGATATTAAGCACATCTTGGTCGAGCTTCCCTGCTGTACCTGAATTGCCACGGAAAATCATTTCTAAGCGATTAAGATTGCCTGCCTCATCAAACCATTTGGTCATCGAATGCTTCTCAAATTTCTCGCTTTTTTTGCTTTTACAGAACTCAAACGGTAACGCGAGGCCAATATTAAACTCCGATTTGAAGTTCACTAAATCTTGAGTAGCGTTAGTTACAGTCAAAGATTGATCCACTTCACCTTGATAAACAGGTTTTTTATTGTTGTGCGAATAACAAATTTCAAAATTTTCCATATCTTATCTTTCATTATTATTATTTCTGCCAAAAACATCAAGACTTATTTTTCCGTTAAAAACATCATGTAAGAAAAAGTTTGCCAAAAACATCATGGAGTGTTTTGTCGGGCATTAACATCAAATGGTCTGACGTGATGATAAAAATTCGGTCAAAAACATCAGTCGTGCACTGAATTTCCGTTGAAAACATCAAATACAGTGACCAGACCTCCACGACAGTCGTCAAAATTCCGCCAAAAACATCAGCATCCCCGAAATTCCCCCTTAAAATTTGTTCAAAAGCATCACACCATGATGTTATTGGCGGAGTTTTATCTAAAAAGCGTGATATTAATGACAGAGTTCAAGAGTAGATGATGTTAATGAAAGAGTAGATGATGTTAATGACGGATTTTCCTGATGTCATTAAAGGAGTTTCGTGTTGTGGATGACAGAGTAGATTGATGTTAATGGCTGAGTTGTTTACTATAAGTATTTATTATTACTGCGTTCTCCTCTCCATTCTGTATTGTATGTAGTAATTAATAATTACAACTTACAAGCATGATGTGAATGACGGAGAAATTTTCTAATTTTACTTCATAAGTTCATAATTCAAAATACATAACTTTGACTTCAAAACTTATCAACTTTTGAATTCACTATATTCATCTCTGGATTGGATTACAAAAATTAATCTAATAAATATCTATTTGCTCTATTTAAGCATCTTAATTATCGACTGGGCCGCTTCTTTTACTTGAGCCTTATCTTCATTACTCAATTTAGCCAAAACCCTCACACGGACCTTTACTTGGCCATCTTCAAAATAAAGGACTCCAGAAATCTTTGAAGAAGCGCCTTTCACTTTTTTCCTTTGCTTCAAAGTATTTTCATTTTCCCCAAGACTCTTCCTTCTTTCTTCCTGAATAATTAAAGGAGAGCAAACTTCCAGGCAGGCCTTGTCTATTTCAGCTGAACTTAGATCTTCATCTTTAATACTTGAGCAAATATCTTTTATCTTATTCAGAAATTCTCGATTCCTAAGGTTTGATTTAACTATCAATTCTCGAACTGGCTCAGGAATAATAACGTATGAGTAATAGAGATATGCTGTCCTTTCTGACCAGCCGTAATAAGTAGCGATGTCACTTATTGATTCAAATCTCTTCTCGTTGAGCAAAGAGGCTACCTCAACGCCTTTATCAATTGGATGAATTTGCTCTGAAAGTTCGTTAATTGAAACTGCGGCGATCTTGGCCGAAGACTTGTCTGGCAATATCTCAGCTTCTATTTCCTCGTATCTGAGGCGAATATGCGCGAGTAATCGTCTATGCCCAGAAACAACTCTATATTTATTTCTATCTTTATCCCAAAAAACATGGATTGGATGATGAAGGCCTTCTTCTTTGATTGAATGCATTAACCTCTCAAGTTTCAATTGATCCGAATGACTTCTTGGTTGATCTTCATGCATATCAATTTCTGAGATAGGAATAAGCTTTCTCTCTCGTTTCACATTTCGGCTTTTGGAAGCAAACTTATCCCCAGAAAGAGGATTCCGATTAAGCCCTAAAACAGTGTTTGCTATATTTTTAGCTCTCATAATTCCACCTCAATTCCTCTTTCAGTACGGCCAAAGACTTTATCAAGTATTGACTTTGTTAGTCTTATAACTGCCTCAAGTTCCCATCTTTGAGTATTCTCATTACTCCAAATTGGGAGGCACTCATTAAATGATTCATTAAGTGAAGGCATAAAATTAATTACTTCAGGTATTAGAAGTTCTTTCATTTCGGCTATCTCATTCATGAATTTATCAAAGCTTTTTGATCCCATCGGATTATTAATTAAAATCGAAACATCACCCATTTTATATGGATAGCCAGCCTTGCCTCTTGCGCTAATAAACTCTGGTAGAATCTTTGGAAGTCCTGAAAGGGAGAATCCGTGAGGATTAATAGGAATAACCATATGGTCTGTTGCAAAATATGCAGAACGATTTACTTTATCAATCGATGGATTGGTATCAATAATTATTAAATCAAAATCCTCTCTTACTTCATCGATTTTATTTTTCAATATAAACTCTTCATCCTTAACAACGCCTAACGATCGCCTAATGAAGTTCAATGGGTTTAGTGTTTTTTCAGGAGCAGAAGTTGCAAACAATTCCTTTAGAACATCTATCTCTTCATTTGATTTAACAAAGTTCAATCCTGGCTCAATTGGGATAGCAATATTTCTTAAATTTTTACCATCATAAAGATCCATAATTGAAGGAAGCTCTCCTTCATAGTCCTCTATAAAAATATCTGAAAGATTCATCTGAGCATCAAGATCAATTAACAACACTTTGTATCCAAAGAGGCAGGCAGTAGTGGCAAAAGTGTAAGCATGAACAGTCTTACCAACACCACCTTTATTGTTTGCGAATGTTACTACTCTCGCTTCTTTATGTTTCAACATTGATTTTTTGAAATACTTCTGACAATCTGCAAGGGTAAGTTCCACATTGGCACCCTTAGTGCTTGACGTTCGCAACCCAAAGGCATTCGCCATGATTGTTAACTGAATCTCCCCTATTCTAAAATCTTCACCAAAAGGTCTATATATCTTCATTCAATTCTCCTTTTTGCACTCGTGTACAATTAATTTTCGTCTAAAACTTAATAAACTTAAAGGAATAATTAAGGAGAAAATAATTCCTTCTTAACTTTTTTCTTAATATTCGTAAATTATAAGTAAATAAAGACGAATCGAGAAGTTACTGCACGCGTGTACAATTAATTTTCAAAGGAGAGAGGCATGAGTTTTAGCGATATACTGATAAGTGAAAAGGGGAGTAGCTATTTAATAAATAAAAATGATCGGCCATCTAGAAAGTCTAAACTTGTTAGTAGTAAAGCAGACTTTTCGATTTATTTGCTAGGGCTAACCGTACTCTTTACAACAATTCTTTTAGTTACCAAAACCACAGAGTTTTTCACTCACGAGTTAGGGAGCTTTAAGATAGGGCTTCTAACCTCAATATCATTGGAGTTATTTATTTTAAGTCTTAGTGTCATTCAGGAAGAAAGGCTTATTGGTGACATTTTAAAGAAATGTCTTCTTGGGTCATTATTTTTACTCTCATTTGGTGCCATCGGATACCAATCAATTTCTCCAAAGCTAAATGAGATATCGAATAGCAGAAAAAATGAATCTCAAATTACAAAAATCGAAGAGCAGATTAATAATACCAAATCTCAAATCGAGTATTATAAAAAAATTGGATGGAATAAAAATGTCGTGTTGCAAACTCAAAAACTAACAGAGCTTGAATTAATGGTTTTAAATACAGAAGATACAAAAGTTAATAGTGAAGCTTCAAATTGGCTTTCGTTAGCTTTGGCAATTCTTCTTAGATTCTGTCTTCAAGCAAGTAATATTTACGGCGGACACAGATTGGGGAAATTTTTATTTAAAATAGCTTAAGCTTGAGAGCTTTTTAAATCTCAAGTTTTGCCTTGCCTTGCCTCGTTAATAACCTTCGTTTACAAGGAAGGAGGTTAGTATATCAGATTCGACCTAGATCTAAAAAAGGGGTTGCGTTATAAAAAACGCGTAAACTCAAGGAGATAAGTGAGCTTGCGCAAAACCTTCCTTGTGGTTACAATGTGGTTTACATCTGGTAAAATTATGGTAAATAAGCGGTGTTTCTTTTCCGATAAGTTGAAGAAACATTGCGACAGGAGTAACGCTTTATGATTAACAATGCTATCTCGGATTCTTTGATTAACAACTTTCTAGGTCTTTTTACTGACACTGGAGAAGTTAAAATTGAAGAGACGAGAAATTTTTTAAGTTTGTCTAAGGTGGAGCTGGCTTCTGCTTTTGGTTTAAGCCAAGATCAAATTAGAGAAGAACGTATGGCAGCTAAAACCAAAGAGAGATTTGCTGAGCTTGCAACCGCTCTTGAATATGTTGCTGAGACATTTGACGGAGATAAGACCAAGACTTCTTTTTGGTTAAATACTCCTAACCCAAACTTCGGAGGGGCAACTCCAAAAAGTCTAATCATAAAAGGGCGATATCAGAAACTTTTAAAGTTTATACTTGCTGCTAAACAAGGGTACTAATGGGCAAGAGTGGTCAGAGAAGGGCTAGGCGAAATGAACCCTTTTATAAAAAAATACAACGGACAACAACACCGCATATTTATCTTGAAAGAGAGTTAATTCGGCTTGAGAAACTTGGTAATGATGCCAGACACTTGTGGGCAGATTTCCAAAATTATCTAGCTGAAGAACGTGAGAAGGTGCTTGATCAAATTTTAGATTCTCTTGTTTTGAAGGCAACACCAGACTTTTTAGCCGAAAACTACAGTCGGATTGTAGGTTCAAAGTTTTCAACAACTCCGCTGTCATCAAAAGGAAGCTACTTGTCTCCTCCTGGTGGTAGGTTTAATTTTGGCCAATCGATCTCTTATCATGCATATTTTCCAGCTTTATATGTTGCAAGTGAGTATGATGTTGCATTTGCAGAGCGATTTCATCTCAAGAAAGGACATCTCATAGAAAACGGATTAACAACTGAAGATTTATCGCTCAGAAAGCCAGAATCTTTCACACATCAGCGTGTTAATTTGAAGTTAGATAAAGTTTTAGACCTTCGAGTGCAAGATGCTGTTAATGACTTTTTTGAAATCATCAGACATATAAAAATGCCAAATATATATTCAGAGCAGGCCAAAAAGCTAAGAATGGATATGAATATTATTAATACTCCCGAGTTACTATATAGGTCAGTTTTAGACCCTGACTATACTCAGTGGGATACATGGATTGATCAACCGTCACCTTCACAATGGTTCGGCCATTATGTAAGACTTGCGGGGATTCAAGGTGTCATTTATCCATCTCTCCGATCAGATGCTGGTCATAATGTTGCGGTTTTTCTAGATAAATTTGAGGATACTGAAAGTTTTGTGATGCTTACTGATGATTGTGACTTCGTTAAAAATGATTTAAGACGAGTTGACGCTAAAAACTTTTCTAATTTTATCTAAATAACTAACGTAATAGTTCCATTGCAAAATCTTCACTGAATACAATCGAATAATTGACCAACGCAAGGAGGGTTTTTATTTTAAAAATGTTTTTACGCCTGAAGAAGGCTCATAGGTTTACATTAAGGCTGAATTGGTAATTTCAAGTTTACTTCTAACGATTGATTTCAGCTCGGCTTCATTAAGAACGACTTCGGCATCAAATAATTTCTCATCAATTTGAGACATGCAAACGTCCAATAAAGCCCTAAGCACACTCTGTTCCGTTATTCGTTCTCTTTTTGAGTTCTTAATTGAAGTTGCATTTATTCTGCGCTCTTGGTTAATTTTCCTCGTAATTCTTGCTAAAAAGTCCACATGTTCACCTTTTAATCTGGCTGTTAGTGGAACAAACTCAAGATACCTTTGAGAGGTTGAGTCTGGAATATTTACCAATTTCTCTTTCTTAGGCATAGAAATAGATGCTGAAGACTTTTCTTCAAATTTCATTCCAGGGGAGGGGAGTTTATTTTCAGGTAACGAAGGGGCTTTAGGGATCACTTCAGCTTCACTACTTGAGCTAAAAGCATCTTTATATTTTGCCATTTTCTCTTCTAGTGTAGGTGTATTTCTCATAATGCCTCCTGAGTTGACTCGTTCATCCTTGTCGTTTGATTATTTTTTGTTTTTTGAATTATCTCTGTTGCTAAATCGAAATATTCCAACGCACCTTTCTCAGAAGGCGTTTGAATTACGTCAAATATCGACTGTTGCCCTTCGAGTAAAGACTTGAACTTTACATTGATTTTTACTTCTGTTTTGAAAACTATATCGCCCCATGCATCCTTGAGCGCTTTTCTTTTTTGCTTTGCTATCTTTTCGCGTCCATTGACGCCCACTAGCAATATTCCCAGAGGTTCAATTTCTTTATTCAATCGTTTTCTAACTTCAATCAATTCATCGAATAAGCTACAAAGACCATCAGTGCTCATGTCGTCAGCAGTAGTTGGAATTAGGCAATACTTTGAAGCCGTCATGGCGTTTATTGTCATTGAGCCTAGCGCAGGAGGAGTATCTATAAGAATAAAGTCATATTGATCTCTAATGTTCTCCAGAAACTCTCTGAGAATTTCATTTTTTCCAAGTTCTGATTGAATTATGTCTTCAATTACTATTTTTCTACCCATTACCATTTCTTCAGAACCGATAATATCGACTCCGCTGTATTTTGTTTTAACAATCACTTCACTTGGAAGAGTTTGTTTATCAAGAAATAAATGCATGACGCCTTTCTGGGGCGTCCCCATGAGTGAACCCTTTATGCTTTTTGTCAAACTTGCTTGGGTATAATCAAGATCAATTACAAGTACTCGTGCTCCACATGCGCCAAGAGCAATGGCCAAATGTTGAGTTACAGTTGTCTTGTAAACCCCACCTTTTCGATTTGCTATTGATATAACTTTTGATCTCATAACTTACCACCTTATCAAGTTTCAAAGTTTCTATTTTGTGAAGTTAATTACTATCTAAGTTCTATACTAATGAATTTTGAAAATTATGAAATGAATAATTACATAATTTGTGAACTTTATAACTTTTGAAATTAGTCAGTTATTAAGTTGCTAACTAACTAACTTACAAGTTTCAAGTTAATCATTTACTTAGTTTGTTATTTATCTAGTTGGCAACTTCCTTAGTTTTTAAGTTTTGAACCAATGAGGTTGAGCCTAATAACTTCCAAGGTTGAAGTATTGAAGTTATGAAGTTCAGAACTCTGGAGTTTATGGTTTATCTTAGGCTAGTCACTAGAAGCGCAAAACTTAGCCTTAAATTCATTTTAAATTTTGCCTTGTCTTGGTATTCATTTTTTGAAATTGGCGTTTATTGTCACTGACTACTCAAAATGAGTGCCAAGGTGACATCTAGGGAACCAATTTTATCAGGTTTCTTAGAGTAGTTTACTAGCCTAGGCTATATTCTCGGGAGCTATTCAGGAGGCAATATGAGTGAATTAGGAAAGATCGTTTTTTTAGGAAATCCAACAAAAAGAGAGAAGTTACTGAAAGAGAAGATTTTAAGTTGTGGATATACAGAATCCAAGATTTACAATAGTGACATTAAGGTAGCTATACTTTACGAGAGTCCAACCTTTTTTATGATTTCGTCAAAAATTGGAGACACCGTTTATCAGATTACAAAAGATGAAATTCAGACGGATACAAAAATTCTTTACAGTTTGAAGGAATTTTCCGAAGACTTTTTAAGTTAAAACAATCCCTAGTGATACATAATGAATGAATTCTACCCCCTCCTACTTGCACAGGTTAAGTTGCTGTAATAACTGATAATGGATCACCTAGATATATACTTTTAGATATGTTATACTATTGTATAAGTAGGAGTCCTAATTGACCCAGATTCGCAATACTAAAAAGTGCAAAAAGAGATTTAAAAAGGACATTGAGAGAGGTCTTTTTAGTAGAGAAGATTTGATTGTTCTAAAATTATGGGCAAAAGAAATGGAAGAATTTGGGCCAAAATATATTGAGGATAGTTATGAATGGAGAGATCACGCTCTAGAGAGACAATGGCAAGGCTATAGGGCCAGTTGTTTCAGTACAAGTGGGCGAATCATTTATAAAATTATTGATGAAAAAACGGTAGAGATTTGTGAGGTTGAGCGAATAACTCCAGATCATGATTACAAAAAGTGAGATTGCAATGAAAAAACCAAAGAACGAATTATTAGAAATGTTGGAGGAGTTCTTACCCGGTGAAATGACTTCAGGAGAAGTTATTAAGGCCAAGCGCAAGAACTACGGAATTACTCTTGAAGAGGTAAGTGAAGCAACAGGAATTTCCCAGAGTAATCTCTCACTCTACGAGAACAATAAGAAATCTCTTGGCTATGTCCAAGCTACTAAGATTGGTCTGGCCGTAGGGCTTCATCCGATGACGATCCTTTTTCCCAATGGTATCGAAAATGATGAACGCTTTAGTGATGTTGCCGACAAGGCTTCTAAACTTTTAGAGCGAAAAATCCCTTTTAAGAAAGTTGCAGGCTAAAATTAAATTCCTCAACTAATTTCACTCTCAGATCACCCCCACTAAATGTCATACATTAATCCCCCATATGTATGACAAAATGATCACTCATTTTGGTTGTGATAATTAAAGTTATCTAAACTTCTTGATACTCATCCTTTTTTAGTTAAAATGAGTGTATGTCCGACATACCTGAAATTTCTTCAAATTCACCCGTCATCACTACGGGCAAAAACC
>PCTW01000047.1:7612-8849 GCA_002786715.1 Bdellovibrio sp. CG22_combo_CG10-13_8_21_14_all_39_27 | reverse complement strand
AAACGTCCACACCAGACGCGCCTACTTTTTCGATCTTTTGCACTTTTTTAAGTTCTTGCGTATTCAAAAGAGAGGACGAGACTTTAAACAGACAACGAGATCAGATCTTGATCACTTTAAAGAGCAAATGCTCAGATATGGACCGGATGGCAAGAGTATGCTCTCTCCCTCAACCGTTAAGCGCAAAATCACGGCAGTTTCTAAGTTTTTCACCTTTTTAACTCGCCAAAACATTGTGGCCTCTAATCCTGCCCAATTTGTTGAGCGCCCTTCGATCCCGCTGGAAGTTAAATCCGAACCCATGACTAGGGATGAGCTTAAACTTATGCTCTCTCTGATTCCGACCCAGACAGAATCAGGGGCCCTCCATCAGGCCCTACTGATTCTTATGTGCTCGACTGGTCTTCGAGTTGGTGAAATCACAAATCTTAAAAACGGCGATTATCTGCCAGACCCAAAAAGTGCGACTTTGTACGCCCGTGCTGGAAAATCCCACATTCACATGAAAAAAGAATTATCTCTTAAATGCACCGAAGCCATTAATTACTATCTCCTTTTAAAAGACACAAAAAGCCTTAATCCAAACGATCCACTCTTTTGCGGAACCAGAGGTAAAAGTGAATCTCGCTTAGAACCCATTTCAGCTCAGGCCATTTATAAGATGATTAAGAGCTACGCTAAAAAGGCCGGAATTCTAAAGAACATCACTCCTCACTCGACCAGAAGCTACTTTATCACCGAAGGACTTGAGCACGTTTCAATCGGGGAGATGGCAAGGGAAGTTGCCCACACGAGTATTATTATGACGAACGAATACGATAAACGCAGAAAGAATAACTCCAAAAAACTAGCAGAAAGCTTAATTTAAGGAATTTTTAATAATGGATATACAAGAAGAATTCAAAAAACTAAAAGAACTTCCCAATCGATTTCAATCCGATTCGATTAAGGTTAAAAATTTAACCCCAGAGAATTCGATGCTCAATTCTGCACAAAAAAGGGAAATTGAACGCGACGATCTTGACTTGAATAATCTAGGCAGACCATCCTTACCCTTTGAGGAAAAAGCAAAGCCCATTACAATTCGCTTGCACCCCGACCACCTTGAACTTCTAGAATTCATTCCAGGGGAGGGAAATGCAGAAAAAGTGAGATGGCTCTTGGACACTCTTGTTCCCATGAGGTCTCGAGAACAAAAACAAATGCGAACCATGGATGCTCAAATTGAAAAATGCTA
>PCTW01000047.1:2794-7600 GCA_002786715.1 Bdellovibrio sp. CG22_combo_CG10-13_8_21_14_all_39_27 | reverse complement strand
TTCATAACCCAGAGAGTTTTAGTCACGACGAACAAAAACGCACTAGAATAAAATCTTCATTCTTAGAAGAATTTAAGGCCCTTGAAGCCTTAGTTAATGTTTTAGGTTTTAACTATACTGATCTAAAGCGTGGACTCGATCACCGCCGTGGAACTGATATAGACATTATTTTTATAGTTAAGGAAAATTTATGATTAGCATTAAAAAGATTTCAATTTGTCTTTTTGCTTTCTTCACAGGTCTCTTCGGATCATTTTATATTAAAAGTTTGAACATAATTCATCCTGATAAGTTATTAAATTTCAGTTTTATATTCATTACTGGTCTCTTATATTTATTTCATTTGAAAAAAATTACGCCTTTTAACATGAGACAAATTTTAAATATTCTAGGATTTTTCGTTATTCCATTTTATGCAATTTGTTCTTATGAGAGTTTTAAGAATGGAATGACAATTTTTGGGATTTTATATTTAAGTAGTTTTATATTTTACTTTATCATAATTTACAAAATGGATCGTCAAGCGGAAGCTGGTCGAAGTAATTAAACTCCAACTGTATGAGCATGTTTTATTTATTAAATATCTCAGGAAAATTCTTATCGCATAATAGGGATGACTGATTCCTGATTGCAGTTACGGTGGACCCATGCCATATTTCTTTAAAGCTCGTTTTTTTTAAGCTTCCCAATATGAATTTAGTTGCCATTCCACAGGGGATAACGTCAAGATTTGCCAATATCTCACAATGGGTAACGCCTGCCGAGCAACCTTTCCCTTTAATGGTTGGCATTTCGACAGATTTTTCTCGTGGATTGTATGAGTCAACAATATTAATATCTGGTAATTCTTTTTTTATGTCTCTGAGTGCTTTCATTAAGTTTATGAATTCATTTTTATTAAGGGAAATCGATTTCAAAAACGCCTTATCTCGATGATTTGGAAACTCTAGATGCATTAAATGGAAGTTTTTGATTCCAAAATTTTTATAATAATACCTGATTGTTTCATCGTAATGCGAACTATTTATACTTGTAGCAACTGTCCCAATTTGAATATTACTCAGGCCCGAATTGGT
Source organism: Bdellovibrio sp. CG22_combo_CG10-13_8_21_14_all_39_27 (assembly GCA_002786715.1). Classification (GTDB taxonomy): domain Bacteria; phylum Bdellovibrionota; class Bacteriovoracia; order Bacteriovoracales; family Bacteriovoracaceae; genus 21-14-all-39-27. The sequence continues at coordinate 6,524 of PCTW01000047.1, read as the reverse complement.
CCAAATCCGTAAACCATTTTCGACCACCGATAATGATGTTCCAGCTCTAGTTTTACGATTTATCGTATCAATATGGGAATCTATTGAAACCTGAATACAGTATTCAGATTTGTATTTATCAATGAAAATCTCTTTTATTTTTGAAGCCTTTTCTGGCGTAATACTCATTCCATGGTTAACAATCGATATATTCCTATTTGTAACCTTTGAAGCTAAATACTCAATCATCTCAACTGATTCAGGATGGAGAAACGGCTCACCACCCGCTATGCAATATTCGAACACTTCCATCGCTACTAATTCGTCGACAAGATTTTTATAATCAGACAAACTTATATATGACTTATCATTGTATGAGTAGCAATAGTGACATTTTGCTTGGCAATTTGAAGTCAAATTTATAGCTACATGAAAAGGTGCAACGAATTCGTCTATTTTACTTCTTATCATTAATCAGTCCCAATCTTTTTAGTTCGTTAAGAAAATCCTGCTTCTCTTTAACATTACAGAATATTTCTTTATGAGAGGCTCCACCTTGAATCATTTTTAAAATATAATAGGCTCTATGATTTAAGCGATAGGCATGTTCTCGATTTTTATCTAGTAGTATTCCTCCAAAACTTTCTTCTCTTAAAAGATACTTTTTCATTAATGCATCTTCAGTTGGAGTTGGAGGATTTACATTTACTTCCATAGTCCATTTTGGCCATTTTTCACTATCTTCTACAAATCGATCACCTTGAAATGCAGTTGTGAGCAATTCTATCTTGGGTATTTGGCTTTCTTGATAATCACAGACGTCCATTGCTGCTAAAACGTCTAACGTTCCCGAGACGCTACCACACGTCATGTCTCCATCAGGAGTTTTTGTGCTCTTATTTTTTCTCATGGCCAATGCGTTTGGTATATTTGAAATAAGTGACGTAATAATAAAAATTAATGTTAGAATTTTTATCTTTAATTTTACCCAAAAAATCCTCATAAATACTCCCCATTTAATAAATAGATATTATCATCTTACTATGAAGCAAACAAATTCATTATTTAGAAAGTTTATTTCCCTGCTTAAAACTTGGCCAGAGTTGAGCAGAATTCCAAACAAACCAAGCTGGATTACAGGCTTGGCCATCCTTAATGATAGTGAATGTGAGGAGTTGATTCGAATCGGAATTTCAAACGAGTTAAACTTTTCCAGCGTTGTTAGCAAGAAGGGAGTCGAAATAAACTATAGAAGAACAAGTAACGAAATGACGATAACCAATGCTCACTCTACGATTATTGGGAAGATTATAAGATATGCTTCACTAATCTCAGGCAAACCAATTTCTCATATTGAAAGCGTTCAATTGATTAGATATGAAACTGGTCAATCTTTTGAACCTCATTTTGATTTTTTTGAGTTCTCGAGTCTTATTAACCAATTTACTGGCGACAGGATTGGTACCCTTATTATTTATCTCAACGATAATTATAACGGAGGTGAAACTATATTCAACGACTTAAATTTATCTATTAAAGGGAAAGCAGGGAGGGCTATCTATTTTGACAACTATATTGGTAATGAAAAAAACTCTTTAAGTAGGCACTCAGGTAATATTGTAAGCAATGGGACCAAATGGATAATTGTTACATTTATAACTGAGTTTCATCAATTTCAACATGAAATGGATTTTAAAAATTCTCTTTCAGAGCCTGAAATTTGAAAATTGGGTACATTTTCCTTGTGGTAATCTGTCTTTACAAGATTCATTAATTCTAAAAAAACACCGGATTCAACCATTATATAATTAGATATTCTTTGTAAGTCGGTGAATGAAATTCCGTTATTAACAGCTTTGTTTAGATAGCGACTCAGCAAAGTCCATATGTGAAAATTAACAATAACTATACCAAAGGGATCATTTGAAAATGGTGAGGTGGTAAAACTATTTGTGAGAGGCAACAAGCCTCCAGTGTAAGCTGATATTAAGTAACAGTTACTTTCAAAGCTTTGACCAATGTAACTTTCCACTTTTTTGCATGACTTATTGATTACATCCTCTGATTTTTGGAAAAAATCACCTTTTAGAAAGTCTTTCAATTTTTCTTCTTCATGCTCCCACCAGTTGTCATACTCTGTGTTGAAGTCACAAAATAAGTTTTCCATTGTAATAGGTCGCAAAAAAGCGCCACGTAGCATATCTGCGCTATTTAACTCTCTATGCATTTTTAAATGAGAATCTTTAATTAAATGCCTATTCTCTTTCAAATAACCAGTGTTCAAAATTTCTGGAAAGGCCCCTGAAATTGAATCTAAGATAGATAAATAATTAATTCTTTTAGATAGCTTGATGGAAATACTCATCTTAAATTCTCCTAGCTAAAAATTTTACACTTGCTCCATAAAGCCAAGCAGCAGCGAGCTTTTACACTTCTTATTTTAAAGCAAAGAAACCCCAAAGTCATTTGCGCTCCAACCTGCAAAAATGGCTCTTTAGAGCACATTAGTAATTACCCATCTTCACAGGTAAAAACCGAAAGACAAATTTTATCAGACTTACTTCTGCACACCGTGACCATACTTGTGGCTTTTTTTCGTTTAATCATTTCTCTATAAACAGAAAGATTTAGTTATATTCTATAATTTTATGCTGCATAAGTTTAAAAGATAGCAAATTCACCAGTTGTTTTAGCACGAATCCATAACATTGATGTCATGGATGCCTGTGATTAAAAAAATAAAATACTAAACTAAAAATACAATCCAACTAACGATTATAAAAAATTAGATTTCTTTTTCATAATCCGCAAATATTACTTTCACTACTCAAAATCTTTAAATATTTCATCAACTTCATCGCTATTATCTTCTACGGCAGAATACAATCTATTCAGTACGTTTTCGTCAACTTCAAAGTCATCAATTATCTTAACAATTTTCCCGTCCTTAAAAAGATAAACATATAAATTAAATCGATCAAACTCAACCCCACCGGAATTTTGGAAGTTTGGTACAACTTGACCTATTAAATAAATATCCGACCCTTTTGCGGATTCAAAATCTCTACAGCGAAAAGATCTATTAATCCAGTCAGATTGTTCTATTACAAATGGTAAGCTTTGTGGCTTTATCAACTCCCAATTTGCCACTCCATCATTGGTTTGTTTGATTAATAATTTGACAAATTTCTCATATCTATTTTGTTGCATGTTCAAGCTCCGGACGTTTTTCAAGCACTTCTTCGATAGTCTTAAGTTTTAAATACAATGTACTTGATTTGCAATTTGCATCTTTTTCTAAATATTGAAGACAGTCAGTAACTGATGCAATTAATTTCTTGTGTATAAATTTTCCAAATATGCCCTGTGAATAATTACCAATAATGTGAGACAAAGTATCACTCAGATCTTGCCTAATATTGGTTGCGATCATTTTTCCATGACCTCTATTATTTATCAAATCTACAAAATCCTTAAGTTTTTTCAATATTATAAGATCTATTTTATATGACAAATACCTCTCCTTTATTGCAAAAATCAGTAGTAAGGTTATCCCTGCTATGATTAATGAAATCACGCTTGAGTATGAGCCAATAATACTTAAAAAGCTGTCACTCTCTGGCCACATTCAATCCCCTCGATATTAAATATCATATAGGCTTAATTATTATATTTAAGATACCAGATTTCAAAAATTGTTTCATATTGACCCCTATGGCCCCCTATTTCCACTTTTAAATAAAGTTAACCC
>PCTW01000047.1:0-2754 GCA_002786715.1 Bdellovibrio sp. CG22_combo_CG10-13_8_21_14_all_39_27 | reverse complement strand
TAAGAGGCGAGATAAAGCATCAAGAAGTGATAATTAGCATGATAAGGGGAATCTTAATTGATGATACTGTTTCCGAGAAGGAGATATCTGGTCTTGTAGATTTCCTAGAGTCAAATCCACAGCTAACCGAAAGCTACCCCGGTGACATTGTTTTAAAGAACTGTAGGCTCTACCTTACAAACAGTCTCGGCATGTCGATTTCTAGTTTTTTCAGAGAGATCATAGGTGATCAAATCGATATTTCTACGAGATTTCCAATTGATAATATTAACCAAGTCAATTTTCAAAGTAGCTTGTTTTGCTTTACGGGAAAATTTGAGTATGGGACGCGAGCAAAATGCCACTCAATTACAGAGTCACTTGGTGGAAGATTCAGTGATGATGTTGTTTTGAATTTGAACTATCTTGTTATCGGAAAATATTCAAATCCTGACTGGGTTTCAACTACACATGGTCGCAAAATAGAAAAGGCTATGCATTACAAGAAGCACAACAAGACAGACTTGCTGATTCTAAGTGAAGAAATCTGGATTTCAGAGGTTGGAAGATTAAAAAAAGATGTAGCATAGGTTTAATATTGGTAATAAAGGAAATTAAGGATGTCTTGCCATCTCGACCGCCTAGAACAATTCAAAGAAGAACTTGAGCATGCAATTAAAAGGGGTAAAAAACCTACAAAAGAGAGAGTAGAGCACATAGAGGATTTTCTAAATAAAGTCAGAAGTGGTGGTTTTACGAAAGACGATGATGTGGATAAGCTCGACAAAGAAGTTGCCGATCTATTAACAAGGGCAGAAGAACTCTTCTAACCCTTCCTTTTACTTCTCTCAAGAGCATCATTTTCAATAATCAAAGCATTCACAATATTTGATGTGCTTTGATAGCTCGATATTTCTGAAATAGATCCAGTCTCCCTGATTTCATTGAATAATTCTTTAAATAAATCTCTCCACGCATTGAAATATTTGCGACAAAATTTTTCAGTTCCAAAAATATTTCCATATTTCCCACAAATCAAAACATGAGTTATCCCCTTTCGGACACCATTCACTTCTTTGGCCTTGCGGATCTGCTCCTCATTTAATTTTGCTAATATCAGTTTCCCCATTTTCTCCTCTTAGAATTTCACAGTGTTGTATATATACTTAATCCATACCGCACTGACTTCACACTTCTGTTATTATAATTCAGATCATGATTCTTAACAAACATCCCAAGCCCAAATGACTCATTGATAATCCTTCCCATGAAGGCTATCCACTTGTGTCCAGATATTTCATTTGCAATATCAGAGCTACCATTCATAACAATGGAGCCACTTAGTTTTAATAAATATTTTCCATGAGTGTACTTCAATCCAAGAGTCGCATAATGAAGATTAGACGAATACACTTCAATCTCGTTTAGAGTCTCAAGTTTGGTCATGTCGAATAGGTAGAATCTTTCAAAATCATGGCCACCATATATACCAAATCTCTCCGATTTAACATTTCGACCGAAGTATATATTTGTTCCAAAATCATAAGGGATTCGAGCGCCACCGTTATTTGCACCAGAGACTTTTGCATCCATAATTTTTGACAAATATACCGAACCATCGATAAACCATTTTATACTTAACTTATTTGTACTCATAACCTGTAAAGTCGCAGGGGAGTTTTGTTTGAAGTCAATCTTTGTCGTCGCTCCCGATTGTGAATATGCCCCATAGCTCATTGCAAGCCCCACGTTTAGTTTCAAATTGTCATAACTATCTATCTTATTTTTTGCTTCAAGCGAGCCAAAGCCCAGATGGGGTGGGTAAGGGTATCGAAGATTAATTTCAGTACCCGTCGGGATTTTTCTATTAATCCAAGACGGGTTCCATTTTATGAGATCCGAAAGATAGTCGCTCCTGGTCCGATTGAACTTTTGGTGATTTTGATGGGCTAATAAATCAAGGGTTGTCGTTTCGGTTGTAACAAAATCGGCCGAATAGGCCATAGATGCAATGAATAATGTCAAAATGACTGTCAAAACACGCATTTTAAAGGCCTCCTTGCCCTATTAGCGATGACTTGGGTAGCCCCCTGCTAGAATCTCCCATATCGTCGCAAAGTCCCATCCAGAATAAGTTCCAGACAATTTCATATCAGCATCAGTTTCAAGCGTTGCTTGGCCATCATCCGTTGTGGCCTGACCTGTGCTATCTGAGAAATAACAAGATGTGTATGTGCCTGCCGTATATGCTCCTGAAAAACCTCCGAGCAATACTCCGCTTGCGACTGCCCCTGTAGCATATGAATTTGTAATGTCGCCTGCATTCCAATAACCTACAAAGCCGGCCTTAACACCGCCAGAAGTCCCATTAATTGTCCCCTGAGCATAAGAATTTGAGATTGTATTTCCCGAATTGAGACGACCTATAACACCACCGCCTAACACCACCGCCACCAAGCGAACCTACAACGATACTCGCAGCTGATCCAACCTTGTTTGAATCGCATCCAGCACCGCTATCAAGAGACCCAATTACGCCACCGACATAGTTATTTCCCGAAACTGAACCTGAGATTCTTATTACTTGAAAATCCGTTGGGCTTCCACACCACCAAGCTCCACCAATAGCGCCCCCGACCTCATTTCCGGTGGCAGTTATATTTACTGACAAATTGGCAGTCGTGATTTTTCCAGCGTCATTAATACCAATAATTCCACCAACCCATGAACGAGCGTTGATAGTAACGCTTCCAGTGATATTACTTGCATGACAAT
>PCTW01000043.1:217234-256062 GCA_002786715.1 Bdellovibrio sp. CG22_combo_CG10-13_8_21_14_all_39_27 | reverse complement strand
CTTCATTAGCATTTAAAACTAACTGTTCAGGTGCCGGAACTTTTACCTTAATCCCTGCGGCAGGATTTCTTGGTATAATTCCTTCTTCAACCGCCAACTCAAAGATGCGATGCAATTTTTTAAAAGCTTGCTTTCGCATATTTGCAGTTGCTTCGTCCATCGTCTCATAAATAAGTTCATGGACATGAGCTTTGGTAAAATCAGTTAAGAGTTTCTTATTCCACTCATCTGACAACCATTGCTTAACAGCACCATCATAACCGATCACCGTTGATTCCTTGAGTTCCAATCGCATTCGATTTAAGCACTCACTATGCCAGTCCGAAAAATTAAAAGGAACTTCTTCGCCTGCAATCCGCCTAATCTCTTCTCTAAGATCGAGTTCAACACTCCTTGCCTTTGTGATTGACGTGATTCCGGCCTTGCGTCTGCAAACTTGTTTGCCGTTATCACCTCGTCCCTTAACTCGAACTTCATAGTATTTTTTTCCATCTTTAGAATACGGATTAATACTCATACTTGACCTCCATTTAAAATGAAGGTCTTGAGGTCTTTATTTCTAAATCTCAGCCTATTACCAAGTTTGTATGCCTTTATTTTTCCACGACAAACCCAAATGCGTAGAGCATTGGGAGTAATGGAAAGGTAATCAGCGGCCTCCTTGGTAGAAAGCCATTCATCTATTATTCGATTGTCAAAGAGCAACGTCTGGTTAGACCTACAATCATCTGTAGGTTTGCCAGACTCAATATCAGAGTCAAACATAACATTTATCCTTGGTTTTTGCAGGCTGGAAATGCCCAAAATTTGAGTTTTGAGGTGGGAAAAATTGAAGTAAAATTGAATGGTTACAAAGACTCTGGACGAGTCTCATTTGCCGTGCCCTCGATGGCACTTTTTTGATCACTTAGAAGACGGCCCAAGTATTCATCCTTGGAAATTTGCCCATGGGTTTTGCAGTATTCTTGGTAGGAGATTTCAAGTTTGTCGGTGTTTGAGAGTGTTGCATCTCTGATCTCTTCAAGGTGTTTGTCTTCCAACAATGAGAGAGACTTCAAGATAAGATCATCAACTCGTACTTTTCTACCGAATGACTTCTTATCCAGCTTTTGGATCATGCTTTTGAGAGTCTTGGCAGTAGCTTTAAAAACTCGAATGGGAGTGGTGTTTGTTTTTTTTATTTGTTTTTTAGGTGGATTGGGTTTTGATAGTTCCATAGTAAGAACTCCTTGAGAAAGGTGGGAATAATTGAAAGTGGATGAGGGGGAATAGAGAGAAGAGAAAACACTCAAAAGTAGAAGCGCACTCCAAGAGATTGATTGAAAATTTCCTGCTGGGTTTTGAAGTTCTTGTTCATACTAAAGAAGAGAAGATCGAGAGAAACGTCTCTGGCCAAAAACATATTCATGCCAAGACTTCCACCGGCGATAAAAGTAAAATCTGCTTCCTTTGATGTTGGAGTTAAAATCTTGGCGTATCCGATATTAGGCCCAAGATAGAAAGAAATAGGGAATCTGGAATTTTCTCCCGTGACAAGAAAATGTCGGCGAAAAAAGGCAAGCGGCATGAGGGTGACGACTTCACTTATCACTTTATTGTTTGCGTTTTCTTCCCAGTTGATATTGTAACTGAGAGTGATGCCGTATTTGTTAGTTTCGTCGGATAAGATACTGCCAGTCATGGAAAGGCCAAGGTCAAGCGTCTCATCATCTGAAAAAGTATTTTGTCCGTTAAGGTGATAACTCCCTCCAAGAGTATATTCAGAGGCAGCAAAGCTTTTTGGGTTCAGGCAAAATAAAAACAAAGATATAGTGATAGAAGTGAAAAAAATATTTTTCATAAAAAGTTCTCCGATTATTTCTTAATGAGTTAAGGTGAAGTTTTTTTGGTCAGGCCGTCTTCTTACAAGATTCGTGTCTTAAAATGGCCCTCCCGATGAGTTCGGGAATTTGTGGAATGACGGTGTTACCGAGTTGTTTTATTCGCCGATTATTAGCTTGGACCAGTTTTTTGGGTAGCCCATCAACCACTCGACAAACTGAGGGTTCAATCTTCCAGTGAGAGTTGAGTCTTTCAAGATGGCTTTGCCAATGTCCCGATCTCTCAATCTCGCGAAGCTTCTGGGAGAAGATTTCTTGAGCTGTTCGATCTGTTGGAAAAGTCGTTTTTTTGCCTTCATCCAATCTCTCAGTCCCATTTTGAAATAGCTGCATAAGAAAATAACGGTCAACAATGGTGGTCGGTTTCGATGCAGTCCTGTTGGATTTGCCGAGGTCGAATCGTGTGTGAGAGGGGTAGGCAAGAATCCAGATTCTCTCCCTTCTGTGTGGGCAGGAATCAAAGAGGGAAGCTGGTAGTATGTGCCATTCACAGTCATACCCGATCTTCCACAAATCTTTGAGGATTTGGGCAAGTCCGCGAGAGCGAAGGTTGGCGACATTTTCAATGATGGCGTATTTGGGTTTAAGTTCACTAATGAGTCGTTTTGCTTCAATCCATAGTCCACTTTTTTCTCCTTTAAGCCCCTTGCCTTTGATGTTTGCATTGCTTACGTCTTGGCAAGGAAAGCCCGCTGTGATGATGTCAATTTTTGAAATTCCCTGACCCATGAGAATTTCCTTGGTAAGGGTTCTTACGTCCGAAAATATAGGAACCTGGGGCCAGTGTTTTTTTATAACTTGCTGGCAAGTCTGATCCTGTTCGCAAAATGTGACAGTCTTCATTCCCACTCGATCAAGCCCCAGTGAAAATCCTCCAATTCCCGAAAAAAGATCAAGAACAGTAAAATTCACCGGACACCTCCCACAGAGCACGAGTTGTTGTCTTCAAAGTCAGCTATGTAAAGTTGGATCAATTCGTTTTGAGAGATGATGTTTTCGGTATTGAACTGCTTAAAGATCCCGGCTTTTTTCCAATGCCTGAAGTAATCATTGATGGCGGTTTTTGAGCCGTATTCGGCGGGAACGGCTTTCCACGGAAGTTTATTTATTTTAACGTAGAGAATTCCTTCAAAAACTTTTTTAAGTTCCAGCCTTGGGCGGCCTCCTTTGTTTGATGGTTTGTACTTTGGTAGAATTGAAGATAGACGAGTCCATTGCTCGTCTGTAAGAGTGATGTGTTGCATGTGAATGTCCTTGGAATTTTAGATAAATAAAAGAAGGGATTCGGATTTTCTCGTCCGAAAACTAGAAATATTTGAATTAAGAAGGGAGTAAGTTAGCGGTAGAGGTGACGCTTGATATAGGCAAGAGAATTGATGCAACTTTTGAAGGTGTTGGGATCAAGATTGGTATAAAGATCATCAAAGTGAATTCCCCCATAGGTTCCCCAAATATCCATGGCAATAAGAAGAAGGGTTTGCTCACCTGAGCTAAAGCATTTCATTTCTTTTTTGAGCGTTTCGGGCGAGGATGCTAATTGTGATTTCCTTGGGTGAAACAGAAAGTGAATAAACCTTTCGTCATCGTCCAGAAGAATTGATATGGCCTTGAGTCGTTTGAGATCGTCGTTTGATGGTTCTTTCCATTTGAGCATGAACTTCTCCTATGTAATGAGTGGTTTCTATCCGAATATGTAAAGCTAGTTGATTTCCAGCTTGCTACTTAATCGCGATACAGGCACGGGATGCCCCCAGCCACAATTGGCACAAACTGGCTTATGGTGTTTAAGCAAGCACCAAACGGCAAACGGTGTCCAAAAGATGAGCCAGGGGGGGGACCAGAAAAAATGGGAAAATGCCAAAAAAGCAAAGCCACTTCTCGATAGTTTTTGGTTTTTTATTGGGAGTTTCCCGGTGCCCGCATTGGGCACAATTGTGTATTTCGTTGAAATTCATATCTACCCCCTATTCGTTTTTCTGATCTACCAATTCGACAAGCGCTTTAACTTCCTTTTCGAGTTTATTGATTGCCAGAAGAAGGTTTTTCCACGTTTCGGGAAGTTCATCGTCATAGGCTTCGATGTTGATGGTTCGTCTTGTTTGAACTTCAAAGATAAGGTCTTGCAACTTTTTGAGTTTCTTATCTATTTTTACAAGATTGTTTTCCCTTGCTTCTTTTCTTAGTCGTGAATTTAAAGGAAAGTCTTGCAAAGTTAAATAATGGTTTCGCTTTTCAAGCCAAAATGTTGCTTGATCCTTAGTTAAGTCAAACTCGTTGACGAAAAGATCAATCAGTTCATCATCAGAAGAGTTTTCATTATTGGAGAGAGCATCTTCCACAGCTTCTTTTTGAAATGCTGTAAGTTTTTTTACAGATTTACAATTTTTATTTTTCATTTATTCCTCTTTTTTTCATGTTCCATAACTTATTATGTGCTTTAACCAATTTGTCACTTTTGTCTTAAGAAGATTTTTTTATTTCTGAGATCGCATCATAAGGAGCGCGCCAAGTGAAAGTAGAAATTCCCAGCCAGTTACCTATGGTGATACTTTTTTGATTGGAGCGAACAACGGGATACCAACTGCCTCTATATTTTACGAGATCGTCTTTATCGACCGTCTGGGGTGAGGGAATGATTTTTCCATCCTCTTTTTGTTGTTCTATAATTTGATTGCGCTGGCACTTATAGTAGGAGAGCTTTTCTTCAAGCTCTTTCACTCTTGACTCAAAATCTGGATAACCGTTTTTTCCGTATTTAAAGACTTTCTTTAATTGTCTTTCATTTTCAACAATTTTGTTATGAAGATAACCAAGATCAATTTTTTGTTTATCCAGTTTGTACTTGATGCCGGCAGCTCGGTCCTGATAATAATTGGCCTTTTTGTTTTCCTCGATTCCTTTTCTCATATTTGTATCAATTCGTTCAAGATCGCGTCGGTGACGTTTCTCCGAGTGATGGCCAACTAATATAGGTTGCCCCATAGGAATAAGGTCAGAGACTTGGCTTGCGGCATTAAAGCGCATTTCTGATCTTTTGCTGGAGCTGTCCGAATAATTCTCAAAGCGCTCTGCGCGTTTTTCGGCTCTCTCTTCTTTTTTCTCTTGCTGTCCAGTAAAGCTAAGCCTTCCCCCTTCTTTGATTGCCTTAGCAATCTCTATAGTCAGGTCGCCTTCCCAAAAGGAAAACATGCCTCTATACCTACGCCGTGAGCAACCAAGGTCGTGCAGAATATCCTCAAGCCCATTTGTCCGTCCGAATACTTGCCACACCTTGCGCGGACTTTTCCAGGCCTTTTTAGGTGTAGTCATGGTTTGCTCAACCTTTACACCTTCCTTTTCTAAAACTTCCCTGGCCTCTTCAAATGTTAGTTCTTTGCTTTTTTGTTTGGTTGTTTTCGGCCCGGCGGTTTCAGCTTTTAAAATTGGGCCAGCTTCCTTTTTTTCTTTTTTAGGTTTCTCAATAATAGGGATAAACTCGTTAGAATCAAAAGAATGACAGCAAATCGTCACTGCTCCGTTCCCGTTTTTATTTGTCCACCAACCTGAAGGGTCTTCAACAATTTTACGAGCAAAATTGATAGGGTCTGAAATCTCACCCTCTCCAAAATCTTGACCGGTATCATCAAGATGGCGATACTTACAGCGAAGCCCCTTACACTGTCCGTTTACTATCGCTCGGATAACGTGGGGTATGGTCCACTTTTTCGGTTCCATCTTGAGTGGTTTAATTATGGATAGATCAAGCGGCAAAAGGCGCTTTGATTCAACTTCTCGAACATAAAAATTAAGTCTTTCATCAAAATTTAAAGACTCCTCCGGTAACTTCTTGGCAGTTGTAAGCTCAAAGAGCTTGTGCAAATGACTATATAAAAGGTCCAGACATGGGCAGGCGTTTTTGATATAGCGACCATCAATAGAAAGTTCAGGGCAGACTTTGCCACGCTTTCCGGCATCAGTTACGTCAGTAATTACGACATTCTCTCCACCGCTCCAAATTTTTACGCAGTAAAGTCTAGCTCCATGCTTTAAGTATTGGCGCTCTCGGTCATTGAGGTCTACCTTGTTTTTTAGTTCTACTCTTAGCTTTTTCATTTTTTAATCCTTGTTAGTTTTTAGGTTACTCACCCTTTATTTATCGGTGATCACAAGAATTAGTATAGTATTTTTTTACTATAATATAAAGTAAAAAATAGCCTTATGACGATATTTTGTAGTATTTTTTTACTTGAAAATGAACGATGAATAGACGACAATGCATGTATGCTAATCAGTCGAAAGAATGCCTTAAAATCTCTAAAGGAAGAACCTAAAAAAAAATATTCGATTAGAGTCAGCGAGTCTGACCTTCTAAGCTTTGCCAATGCCTGCAAGATGGACGGCCAAAAGAAATTTTCGCTAGTCCTTGAAAATTTACTGATTCAATTTTTAGAGAAGGCCGAAAAGGGGAAGATTGAAGACTTATCAATACCTAAGCGTGATGACAGAAAGACGAGCAGCTTTACTTGTAACCCTAACCTTTATAAAAAGTTTGACCTGATGGCGAAAAAGATTAACTCAAGGCCTGCCCATGTTATCGAGTTGTTATTTCGTGATTACATAGATCAGGCAGAAAAAGAATATGGTCAAAAAATTGAACCTTAGTTACAATTTTTTTTATGCTTCACTTTTCCTTGAAGTGAGAAACAAAGGGGAATGAATCTTTTTAAGGCTCATTCCCCTTTTGTTTTATCACCAAGTTTTCATTCTTCCCCTTCGACATATTCAACCGAAGCACTGACGGTAAACTCTTGAACCGTTTGCACTGTCGCATTTGATGAATCTATGGGGCCAGTAGTTTTAAAGTTTCTCCTCCCGTTTCCATCACATGAACCAAACCCAATGAAGCCCACTTTCACACTGTAGGCATCATGCCTTTGTATAATAAGCTTCGCTTCCCGTTCTTGGGTGAGCATTTCTTGAGTCAAGAGGAGCTTCGCTAAAATTTTATTTTCCTCTCGTTTTACAATTTCACCAAGGGGAAAAGTCTTGTCACCGATCACAAGTTTGAGTTTTAGATTTTCCAGATCGTTATTGATTGCAATTTCCTGAACCCTATCAGCTACACGATCCCGAAACCTATGGCGACAATTTCCCGGCACCGTTACATAGCGGCAACCTCTTTTATTAAAGTCAGGCCTTGGCGGTATCGGAGGAATTGGAGGAAAAGGCGGACGAGGAAAATCTCTCACAGGAAAATCAACAAGAGGACAGAAAAGCTCCTTCCAGCTTGAAGCATACGATCTTTCATAGATGCCGGAAAATTGTGGGACTATTTCGACACCTTCAATTTCAAAATGTAGCATATCATCGGGCTTCACAATTCCAAGGTAGACACTATTTGTAATCAGCTCACTCTCTAAAAGTCGCTCGGTGATTGTTCGGGAGTCGTCACCGTCGCCATTGTCTTGGCCACCTCCACCGCTGCCGGAATCATCACCGGGACCATTGCCGCCTCCATTGTTTGTCGAATTCGGCGTTTCACTTTGAATTTGACAAGAGTCGCCACCATTTTTATCACAACGTCCACAGCCAACAACGTTTGTCATCACTACGGTCATAAATAATAGGCAGGTGATATTTTTAAAAAGGTGATTAACAGTATAAAATTGACTCGGTTTTTTATCGGAAAGTTTGTCAGTTGGATTTTTACTTTGATTCATTTTGTTTTGTCTCCTGTAATTAGAGGTTTGATTTATTAATTCATTTGATCTTTGGGAAACTTCATTTTTTTGCTGAAATTCATCAGAAATATTTTGTCCGTGGTAAGTTTCATGAACATTTGAGATATGTTGATTAGTCATTACGGTTGGAAAGAGGAAGGATAGATCGTGATAGTAAGGAGGATGAGAAGGTAATTATAAGAGATCAGACAATAGAGCTATAAAACACGGAAAAAACAGTGCAAGTACATACAGTCAGAATTTTTCCGGCGGTGGCGGAAGTCCAAAAAGATAATGATAACAGGTGATTAACTTCATTTTTTTAAAATTGGCTATTTCCAGGCCTGGAACCGGATTGGAACTCATTTTTTGCTTCATCCTTGTACTCCAAGATTTATCACTTCTCCCTTCCAATTGATAAACTTTGATTCTTTTTTCTGAACCAATTTTTCAAAAGTAGTGTAAAAGAATTTGCCGAGACATTTTCTATCCATTGTTTTTTCAATGTCCATGATCTTTTTCAAATCATTACTTGATTCAACAACGTATAGAACTCGCGTAACCTCACTTTCAAGGTAGTATTTTCTGATGGTCTCTTGGTAGCGAGTTTCGGTTTTTAAGGATAGCTCATATTCTAAAGCAAAGAATATGGAAGTCTGGCTAACGGTGATCTGGGCGGCAGCGTCCGAATTGGAAATGACAAAAGGTTCGATCTCCTTTCCTAACAAATCCGAAGACCAGGTTTGAAGCGAGTTTTCAGGAATGAATCTGGTTACACGATCAAGATTTAAAAGAGCGTAACGAATCTCAACCAGCCCCAAGTCATGCTTGATAGCATCGCTTTTGAGTTCCTTTCGTTTTACATGAGCGTTTGAAAGATACTTTCTAAACGCTTTTCTGGTTATGCTGTACACCTTCCTGTGGCCTGAACTGGAAGTGATGCTCCCTTGCACCAGCCCCTCATTTTGAAGCATCTGAAGCCTTTTGTAGAGGGCCCACTTTTTTAAAAGAGGGTAGGCATCCCTGCCTACCTGCTCTATAGTTGCGGCTTTAACAGAATGGAGAAAAAAGAAGAAATCGACATCATTCTGTCTTATCTCTATCCTGTTTTTTTGTTTCATCTGAAAATCCTTTGTTCATCAGCCCTTTGAGAACTTCTTTAGACTCTTCACTTTCCGAGTGATCGAGTTCATCAATCATGTCGTTAAAGAGAAATCTCTCGTTTGCTTCAAATTCATTGGCAATGCGTTTACACCTTCTTTTGATCTCTTCATCACTTATGAAGGGTGCCTGAACAATCATTTTCTGATTTCCAACATTCCAAATTCCCCGGCCTGGAGTTTTTGGAAGTTCAGCGGCGTCTTTACTGCCGAGAACCACGAGACTTCCTTGCAGGGAGTTGGCACGAAAGGCCATGCGTCCCGAAATGTTTTCGCTGACAGAAACTGGAATAACTGTTCGATCTAATTTCTGGGTCGCCAGTAGTAAATGAATGGATGCTGCACGAGACAATTTGGAGATTGAATCGGCCAGTTTTCTGGCCTCAAGAGCAATCTTAAAGTCGTCGTCATAGCGACTTCTCTCCATATAGAGGACACTCGCTTCATCCACCGCCACAACGATGCGATCTTTCTTGTCACGGCCAGGAACAATCGTTTTAAGGGCGTTGTTTTCAAGGAACTTGAAGCGATCCTTCATTTCTTTTTCAACCTGGCGCAAAAGCATGACGGCTTCTTGCATCGTCTTGACGATCTTTACATTGGGAGCGTCCTTAAAGTCGATGGCCTCAAGCCCGCCTTTTAGGTCGATGATGTAGAGCTGAAGGTGCTTGGTTGATTCGAGTAGTCCCACCAAACATTGCTTGAAAAAGACCGACTTCCCGGAACCCGTAGTTCCCGCCACAAGCATGTGAGGGAGATCAGAAATTTTTTGAGTCACCACTCCTTCTACTGAGTGGCCGACATAAAATGAATCTGGTGCAAGCACTTTTTCTTCGCTAACGTCTTGATACGAAACGGTTTCAGGAAACTTCCTCTTATTGAACGTAATAAGTGCGCGTCCTGGATTCTTACCCATCTTGATTGATTCAACTTCCATTCCAAACTGCGCTTCAATTCGCTCTTGCTTGTCTTTAAATTCGCTGAGTCCGACTCCATTGGCGTCAAAATCATACTGAACTCGAAATTTATCGAGTTTGTTTCGGCCTACAAGTTTGGGTGTGTCGCCTTTACCATTGGTAAGTCCCGCTGTGATAAAAATCTTGATGAACTTTGTGCGAACATAACGCAGTTTAAATCCCAATGAGACGCACACAATGAAAAGAATCATTAATAGGAAGGCAAAATGGTGCTGGTTGAGAGAAAACTGTAGAAACCAATCCAGTTTTTCAGGGGTGAAGACGGTTGGTGCTGACTTGTAAAGCAATTCAAGGTGCCATGAATCTTTGATTACTATGCGAGTGAACACATAGATTGCATAGAGGGCCGTCAGAGAAAAGACGTGAAAGCGAACAAGAAGTCGAACGAGCTGACTCAGGCCAATGCCAAACATGACAATGCTTTCTTGGGCCAGATCAATAAACATCATGACACCTTCATCAAAGGTTTTCATGAGAGTGCCACCGGACGAGGGTGAAGGTGATTGAGGGGTAGGTTTTTGCTTTTGCATAAATCTCCTGAGAATGAATCAAGTTAAAAATCTTCCCGAAATGGGAAGCCATGAAAGTGATGAATTAAATTTATAAAGATGAATTTTCGGATTATAAAAGAAGAAAAAAGGCGTCATCTTTAGTGACGCCTTTTGTGTATGTGTAAATCACCCTAACTATCTTTGGAGGGCAATCCTTTGGGACGATAACCAGTCTTGCTGGCGGCCGTTTTGATACCTGCACTCGCTCCTGCTGTGACACCGGCAGATGCTCCACCTGTAACAGTGGCACCGGCAACGGAAGCAACCGTTGAAATGCCCTCTGGTGATGATTCCTGTTCAGAATCACGCAAAACCCCAGTAAACATGCCCCAGGCAAGAAAAACGGTTGGTAAGGGCCCTACAATAATTTGGAGCCAGGAATAGATGGCGTAGAATTGGTAGATTTTATTGGTGATGAGTTGGGATGAGTAGAGGGATACCCCGTCATTCAGTCTACCAAAAGATGCCATTACATCAGTTGAAAGGGCAATGCTACTCATCAGATGATAAAGAAGTGCCCAGAGAGGGGTCCATAAAAGTACACTGGCATATACCGCCCACCAAGCAATGATAATGTGCCACTTACCGGCAAAAATAAAAAAGATGAGCCACGGAAACATGGCAATCAGAAAAAGCTTTACCATGCCCTTAAGGTGCGGAGCACGTTTTAGATACTCATTAAATTGGAGTGCTCGATCGGCCGTAAGACTGGCACCTTCCAAGTGTTCATTGCCAAGAAAACTTAAAAACCCGTCCCAACTCCAAAAACGTTTCCAACCGAGCAGAAACTTGGCAAAGCCTCCTGAGGGGATTTCAGCTCCCTTTTGAATATTGAACCAATAGGTTTCCGCTTTTTCGTTGAAATAATTATTCAATGAAGAAGATGTCATTTCGTTTAAGAGGTTACGGTTAATCTTAAGAGAGATATTGCTCTCGTAGAGTGCCAGTTTTCCTTGAATTTTTCGGGAATGATTGTGAAGTTCAAGCCCCACTTTTTCTTTTAGATCATAACAAGTGACCTTGGTTCCTTTGCTGGTGGTGATAACAATGCCTTTGAGCGCCTGATCGACAGTGCCGTGAGAAGGACGAAAGAACTCCGAAATTTTATCCATTTTTTTGGCGTTTTCAATTTGAGGGATCACCTTGTCAAAACACTGGACAGAATAGAGGTCAATCAGTGAGCGCAATGCGGGTTCTTCAATAGAAACGGAGCCGGCATACATAATTGCCTTGTAGAAAGAAGAAGGCGCGTGAAGCTCCGAATTGGTTCGCTCAAAAAGCTTATCCACAACCATGCTGAAAAATTTCGCCAACTCCTCCGCTGATTGGGTCATCAAATCAAAAACAAAACTCACCTTGTAAGTTTCTTGAAGGTTGGGAATCTTGGTTTCAATATAGTCATTATGATGCCAAGAGACGCGTTTGTAATCCTTGACCTCTCCAAAGGAGCCAACCTTTAGAAGCGAAACTCCCAAAAGAAAAGAGGCGATCAGTTTAACAAAAGTGGCAAGATTCGCCCCTCTTCCTCCTCCTAAAGAGCCGGGCAAATATTTTTTAAAATATCCCCATACGGCAAAGAAGAAAGCTGCACCGAAAGTGAGTGCCAAGATACCCGCCAATACAGCTTGGGAGGTTATGATTTGAATCGAAGCCTCATGAAAGTGAAGCCCAATAATGGTATAGAACGCCTCATAGGCAGTTGAGGAAAACATAAAGGCCCCCCTGGGAGTGTTTTAGTTGGTAAGGTTAATAATTGTCTTTGTGGCAACCGATCCGGTCAGCACAATCAAAGAAAAGACTGTCAAGGCGTTTAGTAAGTCCCGTATTGCGGTCAATACTCAATTCTTCTTCAACCACGACGCCTTGATATTTTTCGCCTTCTTTGTTGATTTGATAAAGCACTTGGTTGAGAGGATCGGAATTGTGTTTTTCAAGTGCGAGGGCCATCTCAATTTGATCTTTCAACACTTTGCTTTTTCTGACTGCCTCCGCTTGCCTTTTATTTGGCAAATGCGGATTGGTGGTCAGTTTTGACGATGTGAAATCAAGTGTTCTTCCCATATCATCGGAGAAGACAGTCATAGAAATGGCATCCGAGAGTTTTTTGCAGGCCACTTCTCTTTTGCTGTGAGGAAGGTAAGCAAGCGAGAGAATAGTTTGGCGGTCAACCAGATGGTGATCGGCGCTGCCGCTCAAACTATCCAGGTCTTTATCTGACACCAATTGATAAACATTTGAACGATAACCACCTTTTTTAACAATGCGTTTCACCAGTCCATCACAGAGCTTGGTATAGGTGTCTTTTCTTATGTCCATTAAATAGGTGCGAGGAGTGAGCTGAACTCGGCGAGGCCCATAATCAATGCTGATGCTCCCTCGCTTGATAACGGTGTCACCGATAAAGGCCTTGGTAAGGTTGACGACTCTTTCTGCTTTTTTTCCTTGAAATCCGGCCCATTTAGCCGTGCTTTCAATCAGACGATTCTCAGAGGATTTACCATCACCAGACCAGTCTGCAATGTCTGCATCCCAATAATTTTTACAAGACTCCATCGACTGTTCAAAGTTACCGCCCGATTTTTGATTGGCGTTACGAACACATTCTGCTCGTTGTTCATAAAACTCATTTACTTTCGAATCAGTATAGGAGTCGATGGCCTTACACTGATTCATTCTGAGTTGAGCCAGAAAATTGGCCCGTATTCTGGAATGTTTTAAAATACTGCACCATGTAGGGCTAAAGTAACAGGTAAGAAGCATGGGACTCGCGGCAAGAATGTCCTTTCCCATGTCACCAAGATAGCGAGCATCGAGAATATTTTGAAGCGCCGCTTTCATGGTGTTTTTGACGGAGATACGTCCGCAATCTGCACCTAGTCCCAAGTCCAGATTCAGATCAATCGTGCGGTATTCATCAAATACCGGGTCTTTCCGCCTTCCGTGGGAGCCCAAGAGATAATCTGAGGGAGAGAAGTTTTCGACATTTTGATAGTCGAGATTTTCTCCTGCAAATAAAGTAATTGGGTTTATTACCACTACAAACAGTAGTAAAATAACTTTCATTGAATCTCCCTTGAAAAATTAGAGGTTGAAAATGGCATCAAAGATGGATGAACTATTTGAGGCAATTTATGGGTATAAACCGAAAAAAGATGGCACCGCTTATGAAATGCTCGCCGCTGCTGCGATCAAGCTGATTCAGAATTCCTCTGAAATCAAGCACGATCAATTTTTAAAGGGACTGTATAGCGATGACAAATACCAAATTGATGTGTTGATAAAGGAACAGTTTAAGACTTTTCTAGAGGCCAAAGACTATACTAACTCAAATAAAAAAGTAGGTCGTCCTGATGTTCAAAAACTTGCTGGGGGGGTGCAAAACTTAGAGGTCGACAAGGGGATTATGGCCTCTGCAACAGATTTTACGGCCCCTGCAAAGAAATACTCCGAGGCTTCCAAGATAAACCCCAATTCAAAACCAATATCTATTTATCATATTCGGCCAAGTAGTGAGGAAGATGAGAAAGGAAGGATAAAGAAGATTATCATCAATATTCATTTTCAATTTCCTGAGTTTGAAAAGGCACAGTGGAACCCCATTTTTAAAAAGGAAGGGGCGAAAATGTTAGAGTCTATGTACGACAAAAACGAGCAGATAACTTTTGGAATGGAAGAGATTTATAGAGTTGATGGCAGCGTACTTACAACAGCAAAGAATATAGGATTAGAAATACAAAAGAATCACAAAAATGGAGACGATTTTGTTGAAGGAAGTTGGAAATCCAATGGAGACGCCTTTGTTAAAATCAAAAGCCAGCTCATTCCTATAATTTCTCTCAATTACAAGGTTCCTTATAATTCATTTACTCACGAGTTAATTGTTGAGGCCAATGGAAAAGCTTGTCTTTTAGTAAAATCGGAAGAGGAAAATGTCGACAAACTCATTACAGACTTCGACTTGAAAAAAGTTAATTTTAAAGATGGTGGTGATGTTGAAATAAAATGAAAAAACTTACTTTGTGATGATGCCAATAAAGTCCAAGGAAGAACGGGTTAAACGGTTTCGGATTTTAAGTGAGATCATTCGTCCTGCCGTTTTAAATGAGTAGCTCTAATTTAACTCTGTTTTTAGCACTTCCTCACTTTATTGGCTCCGCTCCAATGTGGTAAAAAGGATATTAAACTATTTGTAAATCTGTATAATTATATTTATGGAGAACTCAACGAGAAAGATATGTTCTAATTGTCAATATTTAAGAGATTTTGGAATCTTTGATCTTGGCTTCCGATGTATGAATGTAAATAATAGTCCTCGGAAAGGAGATTTTTTAGAGGTTAGTAAGCTGGATTACACATGTACTTTTTTTAAAGCAATGGATCAGTTTAATCCAATTGAGTTCGATCCTATTAAAGATAATAAAAATCGTGAGAAGCATGGCATTTCCTTAGGGCGAGCAATTGATATTTTAAAAGATCTTCGAATATTTCAAATGGTTTCAACAAAAGATAAATGGGAAGACTTTTCGAAAGTTGACTTTGAAGAGTTAGCTATAGAGAAAAACACAGGAAATACCGACCCTCTTAGAGGGATGGTATTTGGGCATATTGATGGAGAATTATATATGTTCGCCTATACCTTCCGTCATGAAATTGGAGACATGAAGTACAGAGTAATTTCCTTACGAAAGGCAAATGAAAAAGAAAGACAAATGTATCAAGAAATGCAAAACTTAGCTGATGAAGAGTAAGTTTTTAATTTAACAATCTTCTGGAAGAAATGTTCTCGAAGGCATTATGGGATCAGGAATCATCGAAATTTTAAAGCAAAACAAAAAAACTCCCTTGGTACAATCAAGGGAGTTTTTTATTAAAATTAGTTCAAACTACTTTTTAAATACTTAAGTGCCTCCCACTTATCGTCAAACTTCTCAAGCGCAGTCAGGGCTTTTTTCGTGTCTTTGGCATTGGTCGGACTCATCCAGCGCGCTGAAGGAGTCTGGCGATAACGAAACGCCCCCTGTTTGGTCTTGTTTTTATTAATGTGGAATATCTCGGCAAATTCTCCGTTGATGGTTTTAAGAGAACGGACAATTTCACTACTTGCCTCATCAAGAAGAGACGAGTTTTCCACAATAAAGTCCACGTTATCCCCATTCATTTGAAGAAAGACGTAGTTGGAGGCCACTGACCAAAACGCCTTTCCCACTTCAAGGTCGAAGTAGTTTTGTGGGCGTGGCGTCAGAGTGATAAGCCAGCACCCCCGCTTTCGCATAGTCTCAGCAAAGTCTATGGCAAAGTCCCGAAACGCCGGGTTGTTTCTTCCAAGCATGGCAAACTCTTCCATTACCAAAAATCCAGCCCTGCCTTGATTTTCTGGAAGAGAGAGAATACAGCGAATCTCTTCAATCACCGCCATGGTCATAAGCGTTTGTAAAGTAGGATCACCGTCCAAGGCATCAAGGTCATAAACGTAAAAGAGCTTGGACTTTTTATTTGTACTTTTTGATCCTCTAAAGAACTTGGCGTACACCCCATCGTCGTAAAATGGCCTGAGCTTTGAAAGAAGTGGATCAACCACCTCACGCATCCTTTCACTTTTACCGTCGGTCAGAGAACCAAGCTCCACCACAAAATCTTCCATGGTGAGTTCGACTTCCTCATCCGAGTCTTGTCTTAAAAGCTCACCATCAAGATAACTAAGCCCCTGGCGGTCACACTTTTTGATATAGGCCAGCTTAAGCGCCATGGTTATTGCCGCCTGATGTTCACTTTCAAGAGCAAAACTTGGTGAAGTCAGATGAATAGCCGAAGAGATCAGCTTGGTTAAAAAGGCAATCTTTTCTTCATCGTAAACACCCCTGAAAGGAGAAAAGGGAACCTCTTTGTTTCGGTCAAAAACAGTAAGATCCCCATCATAGTATTCTGAGAGCATTGAATAGGAGGATTTCTTATCAATGATGAACACTAACGGCTCAGGCGACATGCGTTTTGCCGCTACGATGCAGTCAATAACAAATGCCGATTTGCCCGAACCCGTATCAGCGAGAACCGCCGTGTGGTTGGAGGTTTCATTTTCAAGTAGGGAAAATGGAACCAGATTGTTTTCACGGGAGAGAAAGACTGACAGTGGATTCTTGAGCCCCCTAAAAGAATCAAAAATGGGCAAAAACTTGACCGCATCCGATCTAAAAATGCGAATCGCTCTTTGGGTGGAGTAATCGGCATCAGGAACATAAGAAAGTGGAAGGGAATTGAGTGCCAGCCCCAGGCCTATGTCATTTTCAGTGATGACTTCGGTGTCCAGATCATTATTAAAAATGTGGCAGATTTCTTTTTCCCGATTGTCCAGTTCTTCTTCACTCTCACCCTCAATGATAACGTTGAATGTGAGATTCAAGCATCGATCATTGCGCGCAAGACGATCCTGAACTTCCTTGATTTCTTCGCGTTGAACTCTTGCTTTGGCCGTCGCTCCATGTTCCAAAAAGAACTCTTTGGTGTCAAAAAAGAGTTTGGTTTTGTATTTTGAAGGAAACGAAAAATTAAGTGAGAGCTTGAATGGAAACGGAATTTTGAGAAAATATGCCATGCCACCGGGATAGGCGTAGAGTGGGCACGTTTTAAGAGTCAATGTACGACTCTTGATCCCTTCCCGTTCAATCCCCGGATAATCAAGAACGGGTGAATTGTAAAGAAACTGCTTGGAAAGCGAGATATTCTTATTAAAGGGGGCGAACGATCTTTTATAGTATGTCTTGGGATTAAAAAAGTGCCTCAGAACATCAAGCAAAGATTCTGCTCCCAGACGGACCAATTTCAAGGGGGAGGCGGTTTCAATGCCTTTTAAGATACCTTTGAAGTTTTTAAGTTCCGTGACAAATTCCGAAAGTTCCCTGTAGAGAGTGACTTCCCCGCGATCAAGGTAGTCTTTGACTTTTCTGCTCCCCGCTATCTTTGGAAAATATCGAATGGAAAGGTAGAGCTTGCGCCTGAAAGGAGATTTTTTGCCAAACGCACGACACGATTCTTTAAGAGCGGCCACTTTTTCATCAAAAAGAAGCTGACTCACTGAATGAGCGTCTGGGTAACTTGATTCAATCTCACAAAGTTCTTTATCAAAAGAAGAAAACGCCGACTGGTCAAAGAGAAATTGCAGTGTGCAGTTTTCAGGAAGATTAAAAAGAGGTTTAAGTCCCTCGACGGCATTAATAATCTGTTTGGATGCCATAGGTTCGTGCTCCAATAGCTCGACTTCATAGACTGCTCCCAGAGAGCCGTCTTTTTGTAAAAAAAGCTGCTCCTTCTCAAGAACTTCATCGTAAGAAAGAAGTGCCGAGAGTGAATCGGGGCGTGAAAAAAGCGCATTGGTGAAAGTTTCACGATTGGATAGTGCTTTTGAGATTGGATCAGGAAGATCGACAAGTTTTCTTGCTTTCAAGAGAGTGTCTCCTTTTTAAGAATTGAGAAAAAAATGGAAAGAAAAAAGAATGAATAGGGTTAACGGCGATCTTTTGAACTTTGCATGAGTTTGGGAGTCTCGCGTTTTTTTCGCTTTGGTGCCGATTCGTTTTTCTTCCTGATTTCTTCTTTAACAGGCGGTGCTTCGACTTTGGTGAGTTCCCATTGGCTGCCTTCTACCACTGAGCGGATAAATCCTCCCCGAAAGTAATCTCCATGGATGGTTTCATGGGGGTGAATGTAAATATCGACTTCTTGGGGCTTGGTTTTTTGGGGTACAAACAGTGGTGAACCATCATCAAGCATGGTTTTAAGTTCGACCTCTCCATTATAGTCAGCACGTCTTTCCAACATATTGATGCTGGGCGCGCGCATAGTGGAACAAGAGGCAAGGAAAAGAGTGAATATCGTCATAAAGGTAAATCTCATATTAATTCTCCGGTAATTTTTAAGTTGTTAGTCGATCAAACGAGCCAGATAAGAATAGCTACCCGAATTTTGCGATAAATTTTTAGGCCTTTTGAAATACCAATTGGGAAGGTCCACCGTATCTTGCAGAATGATCCACACATCTTGTCCCGACCCCACATTGATGGTGGGGAGTAAATTCTGGGCGTGTTTGAGATACCAGTTAGTCACCAGTGAGGCGGCATTGCTGGCACCACCGGCAGCAAGGTATTTGGCCTGACTTCCGGTGACAATCGAGCTTGAGCCTCCAAGGGCATTGGTTTGAGTGGTGGTTTGCGCCTGCTGGATAGCATTTCCAATTCCCTGAACGATAGAAGAAAGAAAGGCCATAGAAGCTACACGGGACTGCTTGGAGTTGACGATTCCTTCAATCCCAAAACTTGAATCAGTACCATCGGCCACAAAACCGTTCAAACTTCGCTCAAACATTTTTCCCGACTTTGAAACACAGGAAATTTTCGTGGCCTGCATTTCCACCCGTTCAATGGAGAGATTGCCTTTGGACTTGGCGATAATAAAACAGCCTGAGAGGTCAATTTTGCTTTTATTAGGGCCCACAAAAAAGTAATCCGCCTGCAAAAGGACAGGAACCGGACGTGCTTCACTGGCCTCAACTCCGGTCAAAAGTTTGGCCTTGAGATACGATCCGGCCGGAACTTTAACCCCCATCCTTTCGGGTTTCTTTGTTGATTGAACCGGAAATGAAATCACCGATGGGCCTCTTACCCTCCTTTTTGAAAAATGCTTTCTTTTGGAAAGATTGAGGGGGCGAACCCCCTCAATCGAAGGAGACGCACCGTAGGAGGTATGGGTGCGGCGAATTTGAAGATCACTAGGTGGATCATCAAGTGTGATTTCATCATCAGGTTTTTGAGGGTCTTTCTTGTCTTTAATTGGCACCTTGTTTACTTCAGAATTTGTGGATTCACTTTCTTTTGATGCTTCCTTTTCTTTGGAAGGATTTTGAAGCGAATCGAGCTTACCTTGGGTTTCAAGAAGCTCCTCATTGATCTTGGTAAAGGCATGAGTTAGCGTTTTAAGAGACTTTTCAACATTACCGAGACGGTTGGAAACGATCTTTTCTTTTCTCTCATAAATCGCTTTACCGCTATTAATGATTCGTCCACCCTCAATATTAATGCTTTCTTTTTGATGGAAGACATGGGTTTGTCTATCCATCATCTGGGCATATAGATAAATAACAAGTATGCAGATGGATACCAAAGCGTAAGGGAGGTATTTTTTGTAGTTTGGGAAAATACTTTCAAGTTCCCGCTTGGCGCGAAGATAGTATTCTTTGATCTTATTCAAATTGAACTCCTTGAATTTTAAAATGGAAAAAGAAGCGGACTATTCAGATTGAACCGCGCCTACCGGGAGATTGACGTTGTAGTAAATTGAAGTGGGCTTGGCCACGATGCGGAGAAACGTCGCTTCATTGGGTTTTAAGAGTTTCTTGTCAACTTGCGAGAGAAGCGCCTGATTTGGCCTTCCAAGGGAAAGAGAACGAATGCCAACTGCATATTCTTTCTTTTTAGAAAGGTTTCGGATTTTAAAGACGTAGCCGTTGAACTTGGCACCGGTATAAACTCTTACAAGTTTTGCTGAAAGGTCTGCATTTCCCGTCATAACAGTACGAATGAGGGAGCGCTCTTTAATGCCGACAATCTCTTCCCAACGAATCATGGCCTTCATCAGCTCCAAGTCGGAAATGGCGGGCCCGGCATTAGCTTCCTTTTCAATAAGGGATTTTT
Organism: Bdellovibrio sp. CG22_combo_CG10-13_8_21_14_all_39_27; assembly: GCA_002786715.1. Lineage (GTDB taxonomy): Bacteria > Bdellovibrionota > Bacteriovoracia > Bacteriovoracales > Bacteriovoracaceae > 21-14-all-39-27. Next base: position 236,115 of record PCTW01000043.1, on the reverse strand, counting down.
TAGGCAGAAAGTCGTAAAAGTTTTCAACCTTTTCAGGAAGCTCCTTTAAAACGGTCACGATTTTTGTTGTAACCACTGCACCATTGGCAAGCAAAAAGGTCACTTTACCCACCCCTCTGGTAAAACGCGGTGTGACCGAGAGAACGGCGTAGTCGGGATTATTGCTATCGGAAGGCGCTATGGTAAACCTTGAGGCACGACTGATGGTCTTTACAGATTCGTTAAACCGAAATATCGTCTCAGCGCCGTAGGAAACTGTTACGGTTTCTGTTTCTGATCCGTAGTAGATGGTTCTCGCCTCACACTTACTCATGCCAATATAGATTCCGGCATAGATCAAAATAAAATGACTGACGATGATAAGAAAAGCGCGGTAAAGATCATAGCCGACGCGCTTGGCGATAGACTTGATTTTTTTAAGTCGTTTAGAGTACATAGAATTTCCTTGTTTTAATTGATTTAAGATGAATGAGTTTAAGTTTGTACAAATAGAGAAAAAGATTATTTGGCAGTACCTTTTGAGAGGTCAGTTTTGACCTTAAAAGCGTCAGCTTTTGACAATGACAGTGAGGTGATTTGCAAATACCAGCGCTTGCCTTTTTTGGGAGATGTGAGTTGAAGGGCCATTTCAATCACCTGATCTTCATGCCCTAAATACTGCCCAGAGGCATAAAAATCTGCTCTTGCTGTAGCAATCACTCTATAGTTGCCCTCTTCATCGGTTTTGATTTCTTTTTCGATGACAGTAAGAATCTGGGAGATGCCCTCGCTTTTGACTTGCTCCACCCAATCGCCGGTTTCCATTTCAAATGTCACTTTGAGTTTGTCACTCATAAAGCGTTTGAGAATATTGTACTGCTCGTCAATATTATTGGCACTGACATTGCCAAGATCGGAGAGAAAATCCGTTACTGCATCATTGACATAGGAATCCGGCACTGCTTGGGGAGAAGCGGTGGTAAAATCCAGAACACCTGGTGCCAGGATATACTCTTTTTCTCTCAGCTTTTTGTGAAGGGAAGCTACCTCAAAGCGTGTGCCGAAGTAGTGAAAGCAAAAGAGAATGAGAAGAATGGCCATCACTGTCTTTAAAGTCATCTTCTCTTTTAGAAGAGATGCTTTATATGAAATAAAGCGTGGCAAGAGGCGAAGGTCTACTCCTTCATAAGTTCCATTAGGTGGTGTTTGAATCTGGCCTTTTTCCATGCCCTTTTCCTTTGGCCCAATCATAGACGATTTGAAAAATTCTTTAAGAGATTTGAGTTTATTATTCATTGGTTCTCCATAAGCTTTAATTATTAGTCCGAGTATCTTTTGGGCCCTTTCGGATTGATAAGGCCTGGCAGAGACATTTGAAGTTTTCTGTAGGGCCTATGAAAGAAGATTCCTTTTAGGTTTTTTCTTCTGACTTGTGGAACTACACCAAGGATAATTCCCAAAGACAAAAACATAAGCCCCCAAGAGTAGAAAATCACTCCAAAGATCAGCATGACAAAAAGAGCGGCAAAAACCTCAGTCAATTCAAAGTAATCAAAGACCAAAATGGGACTGTCGATGGTTTGGCTGACTTTGGTGCCATAATTTTCTTTGAGGGATTCATAACTATGCATAGAATCCTCCGAAAGAAGCGAGCATGGAAAAGAGTGTGCCGCCACCCATGTCAAAAATGTTTTTCACCCACAATGGGGCCGTTCCCACAATAATGGCACCTATCACACTGATAAAGGCCAGACCGAAGGCCTGATTTTTAAGTGAGACTCCGGCGTTTAAGATGAGAAGACCGGCAAAAATACGCGCTCCCCACGAAAAGAGAGCACTGTCGATGATGCGAAGGAGTGTGCCCGCCGCTTGAAGTTTGTCGCTTTGATCTGAGCCTGGAAGTCTTGGAATTGCGGCAAAAGCATCAGCTCCATAAAACCACGTCAAAAGAATGGCGATAATCAAAAGTAAAGGCCAAATAGGAATCTTGGGATTAGGGCCGCCCCGACCCACTTCATTGTGCAGCTCTTTCATGCGTTCTTTAACGAGATAATAGTTGGTATGGGGATCAAACATGATTCCTCCTCCTTGCAAAGGTTGATTTTAAAATATTTAAGAAATGCTTAAACTCAGCGTGATTGAATGGCCGAGATAACGTCTGTGGTTGAGCGATAGCCGTTTAACCGGTAAACTACTTTTTTCTTGAGATCGCCCACGAAAAGAACCGGCCATGAGCTGATTTTTTTATTTTTAAGCTCTTCCTTGGAGGCGCGAGTAACCGAAAAAGGCAGCATACGACGAACCTTTTGGTTATCATCAATTTGTTTGAGTTCCACAAAATATCCCATCTCTTGCAGCTCCTTCATGGTCTGAAACATACGCTTGCAATGAGGACAAGAAGATTCAAAGTACATACGAAAACGAAAGCGCTTATAATCGTCATTACTTTGAGGAAGCTCACTTACAGTAGTTTTAAGGTTTATTTTTTCTTCTGGTTTGAGTTTTTTATTCTTGCGGACATATTCTGCAATTCTTTGGCCCAGTCTTTGGGAGAGCAGATTTTTCTTCTCGACCAGAGAAAACCAATTTTTAATATTTTTATCGCTGGGGTTTCTCGCCAGTTCCATAAAGGCGGCGGGTGGCGTATAATCACCCTCTTTGAAAAATTCATCATTCTTAGGGTTGAGTTGTTTTTTCCAGTCAAAAGAAGATTTTTTCTTTTCTTCGGATTTGTTCTCATCTTTTATTGAAGTTCCCTTGATGGCATTGGGAGTTGACTGTTGAATATTTTTTGATTCATTCCAATAATCAATGTCCGAATCAAAAAAATCAAAGGCATACACATGGCCAGAATTCAGATACAGAAATATCATCATAATTATAAATAAAAATCTCATAAAAACCTCTTAAAGAATCAGGTGAAAGACAAAACTTCAAAAACATCTATTCTGCCTTCTTCCGCCAACACGAGAGCTGCACTTTTAAGTGAGTGCTTGGGAATGATACCCCCATGGATGGAATTACCAAGAAAATGATTGATTTCGCCTTTGTCCATATATTCAAGAATGGCCTTGCGATCTTTAATGCCACTTTGGCAATGTGAACAACCTTCGGTGTTAATTTTCCTCAAGGGGGAAAGATCACGTCCATCAAGATGGCCTTTAATTTCTCTTATGTCTTCGTCGCTCAAAGAAAGAGCGCAATTATTGCAAAGTAGTGGAACCAGGCGTTGAGCGGCGCTAAGGCAAAGATTACTTTTTATGGTAAAGGTATCAATCCCAAGATTTACAAGCCTTTCCACAACTTCTTTGGCACCATTGGCATGAACAGTGGAAAAGACCAAATGCCCTGTGGATGCCGCTTTAAAAGCAAGACTTGCGGTTTCGTGGTCCCTGATTTCTCCGACTAAAATAACATCGGGGTCTTGGCGCATAAGTGCCCGAAGGGATGACTCAAAAGTGAGAATACCATTTTCACTAATGTTCACCTGATTGATACCAGGTAGTTCATACTCCACCGGATTTTCCAAAGTGGAGATATTGAGTCGGTCACGGGGCAGCTCGTTCAATAGCGAATAGAGAGTGGTTGTTTTTCCCGATCCGGTTGGCCCGGAAATAAGTACAAGCCCATCTCTTTTCCTGGAAGCGGCCCTCAAGGCATGAAGGGAGTCTTGATTCAATCCTGAGGCCTCAAGTCGAAAATCACGTTCTTGGTCAAGCAATCGCAAAACCAACTTTTCGCCATAAAGTTTGGGAAGCGAGCTTGCCCGTACATCGACTTTAAAAGTTTTAAAAGACGCTCTGGAATCCTGGGGCCTACCCACGATTGCTAAATCCATATTGACGATGCTTTTAACGGTCGTGATAAGTCCCTCACGGTGATCTTTCGTAAGCGACTTGTAAGCGTAAAGATTTCCGAAAAGGCGAAAGCGAATCGTCACCCCCTTGTCTGTCGGCTCGATATGAATATCACTGACTGAGCGCTTCTTGGCCTCGGAAAGTGCTTCTTTAAAGAGCTTCGCATAAGGGGAGATTCCAGCAAGCTTGTCATCATCTGAAAGAGTTTGTGTCACCACAATTTTTGAATGGGCGGGACCTTCGACTCTTGCAGATTGGTGGAGATAATCAAATATTTCTTTTGAAACAAGATGGCAGCATGACTCTTTTTGAGTACGCCCTTCGGTTTCAAGTAGCAGCTCATCGTCAACAAGATCAACTCTCAAGTATTGAACGCTTTTGTGATCCTCTTTAAAGACAATTGCCTTATACCTTTTAGCAAGCATCATGGTTGTGCTTGAGGGATAGGTTTTGGCAACGATGCTTTGAAGTTCCAGCGCCGTTTTATTTAGTTTTGGATTCAAATACCTGGTTAGTGCCAGATTGAGAGATTCTTTTTGTAAATACCCAAGTTCAATCAGGAGTCTTCCAATTTTTTGCTTTTTTAGTCGCTTTTGCACCGCCAGGGTATCATCAAGAGCATCAATACTTATCAGGCCTTCTTGAATTAAAAATTTACCGAATTTCATTTTGTACCTCTACAGGCAGCCTGAATAATGGATGGCCAGGCGTGAGTGGATGCATAATAAGGAAGATCGCGGGTGCATCCGACTCGTTTCCACACTACATACAGATAATTTTTAAGTTTTCCGCTCCAAAGGCGTCCAAGTTCACTGACCCGTTTGGCACGCAAAAGGGCCACGTTTTGCCCCTCCCGAAAACAAGAACTCGATTGCGGGTAAATCATTTGCCACTTTTCATCATGAAAAGTTGGAACCGATTGAAATACCTCCGAACCAAGACTTCTCATTCTTGAAGCAATCACCAATGAGGCAGTATTTTGGTCTGAACTGGTAACTGTGCCATAGCGAGGAAAAACGATCCCCCAGCCATTGCATACGGGCTGATTACTTGGTGGATACTTTTTCATCCAGCTTCTATCGGCTGAACACATGGCAGAGTGATTTGGGTATCCGGTTGGAATAGAACCGCCCGTTGTGGAAGTCACAGCACCTTTAATTAGGCATGCCTTCGGAGCGGCACTCCAGGCAAGCCATGCCGGTTGAAGAGAGTCGGCAAGTCCCGTCTTCCAATTGCTACCCAAATGCTCCGACATCGAAGTGAAGCACATATTATCCCACTGCGCTCCACCACATGGCATCCCTGAGAATCCCCACATAGTAAAAGGTACATTGATAGTGTGAGCGTGAAAGGAATAGGCTCCTTCATCATTTTCGGCACCAAAGGGAACGACCTCTTTTGTTGTCGCTAGTTGTGCTGCCGTGCCTGGAAGCCCTGTGAAAAACGATTCCTTGGGGTTACTCACCACCTCAACATAGTATTGCGGCACATAGTAGGAAAAGTGTATGCACGGCCTTGGTACAGGCCATCCACACATGGAGATATTGCTTGTGAGTCCCAAGCAACTACGAAAACTTGGCGAGTTGACGACACTGCACACACTTGGAAAAGCGTGCGCAAGTGTCGAAGTACCTAGCAGAATAAGAACGAACCAACCTTTCAATGTTTGCTCCCTTAAAATTGATTTTGTTTTAATTTTTATTATTGGATAACGGTTTTTTAATTGCCGGCCATTTGATAGGGCTTTTCTTCGATTTCCCACTCGGGTTCAAGATCCACTAGTTCTTCAATCATCTTCTGCCTAAGCATTGAGATTCCTCTGGACAGCACTTTTTCTACACAATTTCGGCGAATCCCGGTTTGCTGTGAGATTTCATCAAAATCCATGTCGTGCCAGAACTTGAGCCTGATAACTTTCCTCTCCCGTGGAGGAAGCTTATCAACAAAGGTTTCAAGAAGTGTAGGCTCGTCACATTGGTTGAGCGTTTTTAGATACTCATTGCTTACTTGGCGGTCAGATAACCTTTTTAGACATTCGGGGCTTAGAATGGTTTCAATCATGCACATACTCCTGGAACAATGTAGTCGAGAAAAAATTGTTGGTTCTCTTCGATCATGGGAACAGATCGAAGAAGATTTTTTAAATAACGATGCTCAAAACGCACACAATAATCAAAGCGCTCACTAAAAAAGATCACCCGTCCATCAATAAGGCGATACTCTTCACAGTTATAGGCAGCGAGCATTTGAGCGATCTTGTGTTGAACGCCAAGAGCAAGTTCAGAAAACAAGTTTCCGTGATTGTCCTCAAAAAAATCATCTTCCAGGACTTTGGTGGAATTAAGACGGATGGTCTGATTGATGAAATCATGATTGAGCACTTGCCCGTTCATGTAATCAATTGTGATTCCCAAATTGCCATGAAATCCGTTGGATTCCTCATCAACATCAATCGAGAAACTGAGATATGGAAGTTTGCCGTCTTTAACGGCCAGGAAAATATCTCTTTCAACGTAAAGTTTTAGCTCCGATAACGTTAGACTACGGGTGTCCTTGAATTGATTGCCGACAATCAACAATTCTTTTTTGGTATTGTTGGCGACCCTGTGGGTATGTAAATAGAGATCGTCAAATACGTCACTTGTAACGAGATGCTTCATCATTCCTCCTGATAAATAATTGGCCCATAATTTTCTCCATCAAAAAAATTGTCCTCTCACTAGTTAAAGGGAAACCGCTAACTCAATGTTAACGAACCGGAGTAAAGCCATTGTTTTTGTTCATTTATGATGCTTTCAAGCTTTCCCTTTCGTTTGAGGGTCGCAAGCTTCTTGCGAAACTTTTTACTTGGAAGAATTTTACTGATTTTATTGATTGCTCGTGACTTTAGAACACGGATCGAACCATAAGTGCTGGACAGTTTTATTGCCAAGTCCTGGTCGCATAGCCCTTGCCAATATGCTCCCTTGATTATTGATCTTTCCATAGCAGAAAGATCGAGCATAGCGAGTAAGAGTGCTGGTTCAATTTCTTCATAAATATCATGTTCTTCAAGAAGTTCAGATACCTGGGCACGTTCAAGCATGGCCTCGGTATCCATGTCGAAATAAAACATCAAACTTTCGTCTTCAATTGTTCCAATGTCGGCCTTTAGATATTGATCCCAAGTTTGTGCCGACCAGTTTCTCCCGAGTTCTTTGATTTCATCATCACTTTTTAAAGTTCCATCTTCATTGAGCCATGGACGGGTGAAGACTTTTTGATCACGTTTTGAAGAGCCCGTTAACTTGCTATTAACGGATTTCCTTTTACTAGTGAGAGGGTGTGTTTTTTCTGGTGATGACTTTCTCTCACCAAGTTCATCGGATGTTTGAGTTTGTTCGATTTCAATGTTCATGCTTCCCCCTTTTGAAAAGCTGTTTGTTATTGTTTTGAAAGAAACTTCCAAAGTGTGAACTCAATAGAGCAATAGAAAAGCCAAAGTTGGCATGAGGCCATCCAGATCATTTTGAGAGGAAATAAAACGAATAAAGACAATACATTAGAAATAAAATGGCGAGACATATTCTCTGTCTTGTGCTGGCAATATTAAAACAGCTTTTGACGACTGATCGCCACTGTTTACTGTTTAAATTGGGTGATTCATTATAAATTTTAGGAACTTAAAAATAGTGACGAGATTTTTTGATTTGGCTTGATCTCGTCACTTCATTCTTGCGGTGATAATCTGTGATTGAATAAGAAATAACGAGAGGAGGAAAAAATCAGTGAAATCCAAAATGCTAGTAAGACAAAATGACTTTGAACCCATTTTAATAGATTACGGTGATGAATTTTTCCCAAATGGGATTTTTGAGTTCAACATCACAAAAATGATTGCCTTCATAGAAGATCAAAAGAGCAAGATCATCTTTGAGAATGTAGAAGTAAAACTTTATCCCAATTACTCTTCAGATCATTTGGATGAGTCCACAATCAAGACCGCCAATCTTTCTGTTCCAATTATTTTGGCCGAGATTGCTCCAAGCAGATATAACGTCATTGATGGGCACCATCGAATAGAAAAGGCTATCAGGATCGGTATTGAAAAACTTCCTGCTTATAAGCTTTCAGTTATCCAACACATAGGTTTCTTAACCTCGCAGCAAGCGTATTTTTCTTTCGTTGATTACTGGAATTCAAAGCTGTGTGGCGAATAAACGTCATTAGAAAATTGTCCATAACTTCCAACAGTTAGGTGTAGATCACACCCATTTTCCCTCAATACGTGACGAGTTTAAGTCATTTTCTTTTTTAGAGGGCAACTGATTGATATTCCAAAAGTTTTACAAGAGAAAATGAGAAACCCTGTAAAAAAGTGACGAAGTATCGGCACTGTTTTGCCCCAAATAAACAAATATGCTAGATTGCGTCACTTGTAATGCCTTGAAAATAAGCGGTTTTTATAGTTGGCACGATGGTTGCTCAAGGGGGTTGTGTAAATATATTACCCAAAGGGTGGAAACGATGAATAAGCGACAAAAAATTTTGATAGTTGATGACCATGAAAAGGTCTTGGATTCCTATAGAGAATTTTTAAAAGATGAAAAATACTTTATTGAGTATTATTCCTCTGGCTCCAAAGCCTATCAACAATTTCTCACATCTCCAGGTGAGTATGTCATTGCCTTTATTGACTACAACCTAATGTCGGCAGACGGTCTATTTTCCGATGGGAGTGAGTTGATCCGTCAGCTCAAGAAAGTCAATGAAGACTTAGTGGTTGTGATTGTCTCCGCTGATACTTCGGAGGATGCTTACAAGAGATGGCTTGAGGTTGATACCGACAAGGTTTTATATAAGCCGATTACAAAACAAAAAGTCGTAGCTAATATCAAATCAGCTATTTCAAAACATATTCAAGAAACTATTCTCGGACAACGAATAGATAATAAGGACTATGCAAAGCTCATTAACATGATCGGCGTCTCCGCAGACTTCCAGCGAATTGCAAAGAGCGTATTGCGCTACGCTGAGGTGGATTCCGATGTATTGATTTTGGGCGAGACAGGTATCGGCAAGGAGCTTGTTGCCAAGGCCGTCCACAATAATTCAAGAAGGGCCAAGCGGGGCCAATTTATTGCAGTAAACTGTTCTTCTTTTAAGGGAGACTCTTCTTTGATGGAGTCGGAATTATTTGGCCATGAAAAAGGCGCTTTCACTGGTGCCATTAAGCAAAAGGCGGGAGTCTTTGAAGCGGCCCATGGGGGAACGGTTTTTCTTGATGAAATTCACCATCTTGGTAGGGATGCTCAGGCAAAACTTTTACGTGCGGTTCAAGAAAAGAAAATAAAGCGTGTTGGTAGTAACAAGGAGTTTGGAGTTGATTTCCGCTTAGTCTGTGCCGGAAAGCCTAAGCTTAAAGAAATGTGCCGGGGGAACGATCCCGACTTTCTACCTGATCTTTACTTTCGCATTTCTACGCTGGATTTGGAAATTCTACCACTAAGGGAGAGAACCGAGGATATTGAACCTCTTCTCATGCACTTCAAAGAAATAACGGAAAACAAGTTCAAGATGCAAAAGGACTTCTCATCATCTACCATCAGGGCCCTAAAAGGTCATAGTTGGCCGGGAAATGTTCGCGAGTTGGAAAATCTTGTTGAAAGGTTGTATGTGCAAGTAGAAGAAAAAATCATCAGGAAAAAACACCTTCCAGACGATATTTTGGAGTCCAATTCCATCAGTGATGCCATCATTAATTTGAATTTGGAAACTTTGGAGAGATTACAACGCGAGCAGGTAAAACGACTGATTCTCACCACTTTAAAAACCAAGGGGCATAATATCAAGCAAGCGGCTATCGACTTGAGAGTTAAGAGAACTACTCTCAACTCACGGATGAAATCGCTTGGAATATTTGATTATGGCCCCGAGGAAAGAAACAATTTACTCAAAACTTTAATGGATAATTTTTCAAGCTTAAGAATTTAATAGGGGAACAATATGAAAAAGAAAATTTTAACACTTACGATTTTATCTTCGGCACTCAACATCAATTATGCTCAGGCAAATGAGCTTGTTAGGGCCACACCAGATTGCAAGATCAATGTATTGGGAGACAAGTCTCTTCTATCATTAAACTGTCTTCAAGTAACAGAGCTATCCAACAAAGAACTACGAGGACAAATTGAAAAGGCTGTAGCCAATCTGGTGACAGCTAGTCAAATAAAGCCTTTGGATAAAGAAGATGGGAAAAAGGGGGAGGAATTGGAGAAGGCCCTCCTTACTTTGAAAGACCATGTTTCAATGGTTGACAAGAATAGCCCCGAAATTTCTTATAAAGTTAAATCGAAAATTCTTGGTGAGCTTCTTCGGACTGGAATTGTAGAGATTGATAAAGAAGAATTGGAAAGAAGCGATAATGTGCAATTGGATTTGAATGACTCGATTGTCCGTGAACTTGAAAGACGAGGCAATATTCGTGATGTCGTTTCACGAGGGGGGACAATTTGTTTTTAAAGAACAAGCTTTCCCTGTCATTATTCGTAACCATTTTATTAATTGGAGGATACATCGCCATTAAGATTCAAGTATCCCAAAAGGACAAAAAAGATATGAAGTTAAGAGTTGCATTTCCCTACGATAAACCGGCTTCTCATTATGAGCCCACTCGCATTCACCTTGGACCGGAATATATTTTTCTTGAAAATATTTATAGTCCATTGGTTGAACTGTCCAATGCCAATGGCCAGCCTATTGGCGGTGTCGCCGAAAAATTTCAATGGGACGAAAAAACCAGCGAATACTATCTTCATATTAGAAAAGGGCTTAAAACTATAGATGGATATGAAATCACCGCATTTGATGCCGAATTTTCTTTAAAAAGGTTACTCGTCAATTCAAGCAATACTCATGGCAACTTCAAGGACATTATTTGTCCAGATTCAGAATTGGAAACGATTGAGTCTCCCTGTGATGGTATTGAGGTGAAAGATAAATACACTCTTATTTTGAGGCCAGGAGAGAAAAAACCTTTTTTAACTCATATTTTGACTGCCATTGATTTTGCGGTAATCCCTAAAACCTCGGTTGATCCAAAGACTTTGGCCATTATTGATTATAGAAATACTTCCGGGCCTTATTATGTTGATTCTTCAAGTGAAGATGGAAAGATACTTCTTCGAGTGAATCCCAACCACTATCACTATAGTGATGCACTTCCCCAAGAAGTCGAGTTTATCCCTAGTGGCATCGGAACTCATAAGTCTTCGATTGATTTGTACAAGGAAGGGAAGGTCGATCATATAACAACAATCGACAAGCTAAACCCCGAGAAGATCATTAATCTTTCAAAAGAAGTCAATGATGCATCTTTGCATACAACAATGGACATTAGGACATTTGCCGTTTTCTTTACAGAAAGAGGTCTTAAAGAATTTAGCTCAGATGAAAGATTAGCATATGGGATGGCCATAAAAGACGCCCTTTCGTCATATTTTCTCTCCCAACCGGGCTATCAAGATAGAAAACAGTTTTTACCTCCATTTGGAGATGGGCAGCTTTCAGAGGATCAAAAAGAAACTGTAGAGCAAAAAATCAAGAATATGAAAACGGATATTCGAGGAGAAAAGCTTAAGCTGGCCCTTCTTCGCGTTGGCTCCATTGAAAATTATCAAAAACCTCTTGAAAAGGCGCTACCTGGAATTGAAATTTATGAAAGCAATAAAATTCCGGCCCTTACAAATTATAGTTCATTAGAAGAAATGCCTCACGCCTTTATTGGAGGGCCGGACATTACATTTAATGAGGATATTTCTCTCATTACCTATTCGATCAATGCCGGAGTCTTTGGAATGAGCAAAGTAGAGCGCCAGCAATGGATTGCCAAATATATGTCGATCATTGAAAAATCGGCCCGCCTTGATATGCTTCAAAAATTGCACTTTAAATCATTGATGGATGGAATCATCTATCCTTTGGCATCTTCGCCATATATTGCACTATTAAGAAAACCTTGGAAGAGTCATCTTCCACAAATTTTTGCGAATAACCCGATATGGACGATTACAAAGAATTAAACAAATGGATATTAGCCCATTCAAAGTCTCTTGATCTTCAAGTTGAGAGACTTAATTGGGTTAATGACTGGCTTCCCGAATACCACGACTTTCGCGTTACGGGAAAAGCTTTTAGACGGACTTTTGTAGGGAGAGGTACGGATAAAAATGAAGAGACTGCTTTTTATAAGTCTTTTTCCGAATTGGTTGAGAGAATTTATTGCTTTGGCAACAAGTTAAACAGTAACGGCGTGGCGACTCACGTACGCAAGACACAAGCAGTGGCCAATGCAAAAAAGGAACTCATTGAGAGGGATGCTATACTTTGTCACTATTTAACCAAGAATCCTTTTCACAGTCATGAAAAATTTTTAATACCCAATGAATTTGAAGAATTGTCTTCACGCTTAAAAGAAGACGGAATTACTTTAAATTTTGGATGGGCCCATTCCATAAGCGATAATTACCATGTGGCCATTTGTCATGCTGATGGAGGAGAGCATTTTGGAACTTTGTGCGGATTTGGTTGTGATGAAAGTTCAGTTCATTCTATTGAAAGTGCTATTCTTGAATGCATGATTAATGTCGTGGCCCATTTGAATGGCAACCTGGACTTGCTTCCGCTCTCTCCAAACGAACTTTATGAGTTGAATTCAGCAAAGGGCCTGGACCACAAAAGAGTCCATTTTTCATATAAGCTCTTTGAATTAAATATAGGCAAAGTTGATTTTGGTCCTTCCGTAAAAATGGAAGAGCATGAGTTTGAGATTCAAACTTTAAAAGCACCTCTACCTCTCTTTGATAATATTCCTCTTTATGTGGCAAGGGCCACGTCTGTGAGGTTACAAAATATGTATTATGGACAAAATCAAAAGCAAAACATCAATCTTGAGAGGTTGAGTGCTTTTGCTGGAAGAGAGGTGTCTCTTGGCATGTTACCCATAGCACCGCACCCAATTGGATAGAGTATGAAAAATCAAAAGAAGCTTACCCGACATTTTATTTCTCTTTCGGTCATTGTTTGCCTCGGTCTGTTTGTTATTACTTCGATTTTGGGACTGTACTATGTCTACAGCATCAAACAAGAAAGCGCTTTTAATGTCTCCAAGGTAGTCGAGGGAATGCTCAAGTCCCATCAATACAGGGAGGCCATCTATTCGTTGTCCAACGCCAAATTGGGGAGCTTTGAGGCCATTGGCTATTATGACTTTGAAGGAAACCGGGTTTTCGTTCTCCCCCCGAGCCTTGGGCCAGATTATTTCAAGGAAGATCGTGGGATATTATCGAGGCTAACAACGACCAATATTTCGGTGGATATTTTCTTTGATGAAAACCAAAAACAACGCGCTGGAACAATCACCTATGCCTACACCCATGCTAGCGCGGGCAAGGCCGTGCTGATTTTTTGTGTAATTGGCATCATGTTCCTTCTGCCCGTTATGTATAAATACAAAACCCTTATCAAGAAGAGCTTTGAGCGCGACTTACTTGAAGAAAAAAATAAAGGAATCAAGGAAACCGTAAGCCAAGTATGGCACGATCTTAATCAGCCAATGCAACTTTTGTATGCTCTGGCAGAAAATAATAATAATGTGGTTCATGATGAACGTCAGAAAATTAAAAGTGCATGTGACGATATGGCATCAATCCTTGATGACCTAAAAGAAAAGCGGGATCAATTCAGCCGGGGAAAAACAGCGTCAGTTTGTCTGGCGGCAACGGTTAAAGAAATTATTGAGAAAGAAAACTTTAAATTGTTTAGGAAAGAACAGCGAGTGTCTTTTGAGATTGTGAAAGATGCTCTTACTGCTTTTTCCAATGTTAATGAAAGTATGTTAAAACGCATTTTGGGAAACATTGTTGATAATGCCTCAAAGGCCAGCGAAAATGGTGCTGAGATAAGAGTTATCCTGTCTCAAGAAAATGAGGGAAATATAATTGAAGTTAAAGATCAGGGTCATGGAATTAGACCAGAGCAATTGAGTCTGATCGGTAAACGGGGTGTGTCTTTTCGAGAAGGTGGGCATGGGCTTGGGATTAGTTTTGCCATGGAAAAGGTGGAAGAGTGGGGCGGGAAAGTTGCAATAATTTCCAAAGTTGACATTGGAACAACGGTGAGAATATCTCTTCTCAAGGAGAAGGTTCCCAAATGGTTTAGTGGGAAATTGAGTTTAGAAAATATCAAGGAGTTTATCCTTACGGATGATCGTCCGGTCATACATTCACTTGTCAAAGATTCGTTGGAGAAAAACAATAACAGCATAAAAAAATATTTTTATCAAACTCCTGAAGAGTTTGAAGCATGGTACGACAAAAATCAGAAGGAGTTGATTTCCCCCATTTTTGTATTCGATTATGATCTGGGCGATAATTCAAGAACTGGAATAGATTTGATTCAAGACTTTAACCTTGAATCAAAGTCGATCTTGTTGACCAATTATTATGACGATCTTTTAGTTCAAACAAAGGCGCTTAATGCCAATGTCAAAATTTTCCCCAAGGGGTTGATTGAGTATCTGGGAAGAGAGGAAAGTTTTACTTGATGTTAAGGTCTTTTTTCCCCTCTCGCATGACTTTATTCCTTTGAAGTCCAAATTCGATAAGGTCGTTGGTCAAGGCGAGTTCTTCTTCGGTCATTTGTTCCATGTTATAGTATAATTTTTTCTTGGACTCACTCAGCGTATCGAGTTTGTTCATGATATAGGGATAGGCTCTGAGAAATTTGATAACCTCTTCTTGATTAATTTTCAAGATGAACTCAGCCGCTTTGAAGAATTGTTGAAGACTGCCCTGGCCATAGAGATACATATTTTTAAGTGTTTGCTCTGTACGGCCAAGATGCTTGGCCAGAATTTTTCGTCTCTTTGCCTTTTCATCGTTACTGAGAACTTCTCCCTCCTTACCGACCAGATATTCAGCAATCATTAGCTGCATAAAGATTTCAATATTTGTATCCCTTTCAGGATTTTCCCTGAGTCCCTCAACAACATTAGGCCTTCTTCCCCGTCCGGGCCTTTTCTTTTGAATCATTTTCTTTTTTGCCACGCCACATTTCCACTTTCACTTAAAGTTTGCACTTTTTTGCCATCCTATATCATTTTTCAAACTTAGTTAATCTCTAAATGCTCAAATTTACGCTGACTTATTCCTCTCCTCTCGTAACTTAGGTATTTTACCGATTTAAGTTTGATTTTTGCTTATTTTTGTTTAATAAGTTATATAAATCAAACTTAATGATTTAAAGAAATGGCGGAGTGAATGGGAGATAGCAAAAAACCAGAGAAAAATGGCGAAAGGGAGGGAACTCCACTGGCCAGTATGATGAAGGCCTTTCTCAGTAACCTTGAGGTCAATATTCCGACCAATGAAATTCCTGTGGACTTTTTCGGCATTATTTTTGAGAGGTTCTACAACCACTTTTATGACAAGGGTAAAGGCGAAAGTGGTGACACCGCATTTAAAAGAATTACAGAAGTTAGTGGAATCAAAGTCGAATTCGAGAAAGGTATTTCGTTGCCATATAGCAAAAAGGATCGTAGCGGAGGAAAGTACCGAATTATCGTTTTGCCGGACAAAGGTGAGACACAAGAGGAAAAAGATTTGAGGACTTTTCAAGTCTTGAAAGAGTTTGACTGTCTTGAAGCTTTGGGAACATATCAACTGATTTTGTCCATGCTCAATTCATATCTCCACCATCCACAGAACCTCATTGATTTTTTAAAGAAAAATGATCCCAACCCATCTTCTGAAATGCAAAAAATTTATAGCAGTATGTTTGAGTGGCTTGAACAAAAATGCCCTCAACTTAAAGGCGTAAAATTATGATTGAGTTGGCTGACGTAAATAACGCAATCACTTCTGCAAAGGAAACCATCGGACTTAGCGACAAAAAATTCAATAAGCTGCTCTCCTCTTGTGAGATACCGCATTCTTTTGATGCCATAAGAATTCCTTGTCATCAGTTTTATTCTCTGTGGAAGTCTTTATATCTTCCTGAATGGACGCTTTACTCAGGATATAAGCAAGAAGATCATCTCAGAGTCATTTGCCATCAAATTGAAATTCGAAACTATCCATTTAAAAAGTCAAAAATCGTAAGACAGAACTGGAAAGTATTTGGTCAAGAGCAATGGGATTTTGAATCGAAGTATTATGGTGTGCGATTGAGATGGAAGATTCGGTTTAAACGCCTACTTTTAAAAAATATTCTCTTAAAAAATTATCTAAAAAAATGCAAATAAAAGGACCGTTATGAACACTCTCGATAGAAACAAATTTGTACTCCATGTAGACGATGAAGTTCTTATATTAAAAACATATCGAGAGATTTTTGAAAATTCAGGATTTCAGGTTGATTCATTTGTTGATCCAGTTGGAGCATTGGATGCCATAAAGGATTCTCCAGAGAAGTATTCTCTTGTCGTTAGTGATTACAATATGGCACCGATGAATGGAATCGATTTTTTTAAAGAGCTTAAGGCCCATAATTATTTCGGTATCAAATATCGGGCCATTATTTCAGGGGAAGTCGGGGCTGGCTATTTTAATAGCCTATGCAGAAAATACTTTGATCTATCATCGGAGGAACTAATTCTCTTTAGCAAAACCGACATTAGAGGACTTACCTCATTTTTAGAGAGAATTTCCTATCAGTATCCTATTGGGAATGAAGGCCTTAAAGAGTTTTACCGACTGGAAAAACAGGCGCTCATGAAGGGATATCGACCTGAGGAGGATTTTATATTGGAAGATTGTCTCTTTGAAGACGGACAAAATATTTTGGATGCAGGGTGCGGTTCAGGGGTTGTTTGCCGGATGCTTGCTCTTCTTAATGCGAAAAAGAGTATAAATATTCACGGGATTGAAATTTCAAAAGGCACAGCGGAACTTGCCCAAAAAAGAATCGAAGGAATTGAGGCCTTTTCCAATATTGAATTTCAAAATGCAAATCTTGAAGAGATTCCCCATCCTGACTCATTTTTTGATGTAATCATATGTCGTTATGTATATGAACACATGGCAAGACCACAAAAAATTACAGATGAACTTTTCCGAGTTCTGAAGCCTGGTGGGATTTTGATAGTTGTTGATACCAACGGACTCCTCATCAATATTCGATCTGCATATTATCCAGAGCTGGATAACTACCAATACAAGCTGCAAGAAAGAGGAATTCCCAATTTCGATTTCTTCATTAATGACAACTTGCCCGCTTATCTAAACGAAGCGGGATTTGAGGTTGATAATTGTATGAGCTTTCGTGACCTCCCTATACTTTTTAATGATGATGAATCAAGGCTAATCGAAAAGACTCGTTTGAGAGAAGTATTTGAAAACGCGCAAGGTGTCCTTGCTCCTGTTTTTGGTGGGGACAAAGAGCTTGGCCAATATGTTGATTTGGTCAATTCCGTGTTGGATGATTCGAGGACTAAGTTTAAATACGATAAGCGTGTTTGGAAAATCAGAAAATCTTAGAACGTATAACCAAACCCTAATCCCACTCTGGCAATGTGTAGAGCTGTCGCGCCTTCAAGATCATGTTGCTTATAAAAGCCATGGTAGAACCAATCTTTACTGGCCTTCATGTTGAGATAAAGGATAAATTTTGTTCCTTCAAACTCCTGGGGATTGATTTTACTTGGTCTACTTTGTGAACTCATGATTGAACTGCTATAACTTGCCTTTGCCAAAAACTGTTTTCCAAACCATTCAAATTTTTTGGAGATTCCCAAAGTTAAAAATGTCAGCGTGTGCTCTCGGGTTGTTAGTGGTTCACCTGATGGAAGCTCTTCTGTGTTGTATGAAGAAAAGCGTTCATGATCCAATCCTGTATAGACTTCGAGTGGCCAATTCTCCCGTTGGTATCCCATATAGGAGTTTAGACCGTATTCCCAAGGGAGAGAGACACTTTCATTTTGATCGGAGAGACCACCGTCAAGTTTTGAAAGATACAAACTTCCCGAATAATTAAAATCATAGGACAGTCTTTTAAAGGTCGAAAAACCCAAGGTTAGGGGCGAATCCTGACTTGACTCGGTGGAGATATTAGAATTGGGGATGCCTTCTTGAAGTGAGCCTCTGGATAGCGCATAGAATAGAGAATAATTCCATCTGTCCGCCCTTTCCTTGTCATCATCTCTGTCGATGGCCGCTACGAGTTTTTGATTTTCGTTTATAATAGATGCGGTTTTTCTCTGTGATTTTTGAGAAAGTGTCTGTCCCACATTTAAATTTTTTCTTTTCGACCTTGAGTTTGGTGTGAGTACCACTCGATACGGTACTTCCACGTAGACACGTTCGCCGGGCATGAGTGAGGAGGAGTTTTCAAGAGAAGAATTCCAGCGTTTGATTTTTTCAAAGTAGCCACCTTCATCCAAAACATGGCCTGGAATGCCGACCTTACTTTCAAGTAGTTCTCTTAGAGATTCCCCGCCATGAGCATAAACATGGCCGGTTTTAATAAGCGGACTTCCGGCCAAGGCACAGGTCGCAAACACAGAAAAAAGAATGGGTAAAAAATACCTCTTATACAGCTCCACAATATTATTTTACACTAAAAGGGATGGATATTAGGATGGGGAAAATTTTATCACTACTGATCCTCTTTCCAATTCTCATAACCTTCCAGTCTTGTATTGGAACTGATGGGATACTTGGAAAGAAGAGCATCTATGAAGATTCTGGCTTTATCGTTGAAGATGCTGGTTTTATCATCAGTGACGACGACGATGATCTCTATACCGTAGAAGACCGCCAAAAGTTGGAACATGCCAAGCTTTTAAATACCTTGGAAGACTCTGTTTCTGAAGGTGTGGCGGCGACTCAAAGATTACCAGAAACGTCGGAAGAAATTCTCGAATATCAGACTAAGAAAAATGAAACTCTGATGCTTGTCGCTTTTAGTATTTATGGGGATTATAGGAAGTGGCGAGAACTTTATTCATTAAATAAAGACGTTCTCGGAGATAGCTATGACCTTTCGCATCGTCCAATTTTAAAGTATAAA
>PCTW01000043.1:215205-217227 GCA_002786715.1 Bdellovibrio sp. CG22_combo_CG10-13_8_21_14_all_39_27 | reverse complement strand
TCCTCCGATGGGGAATCCCTATCTTATTAAATCTGGTGACTCTCTAAGTCTCATCAGTAAAAAGGTCTATGGAGACTGGCGCGAATGGCCCGCTATTCATAAAAACAATCCTCAGCAGATTCGTGATCCCAATCTTATTTTTGCCGGATTTACCCTCTATTATTTACCGCTGAACAAAATAGCGCTTCAGTTATATTAGAATATTTGTCCGTAATTTAAGGTAGTACGATAAACGTGTTTAGAAAATAATAAAATTTTAGAGCGTATGGCCAAATCCTAATCCGACTCGGGAAATCTGTAGAGCTGTCGCACCTTCAAGATCGTGTTGCTTGTAAAAGCCATGATAGAACCAATCCTTACTGGCCTTCATGTTGAGGTAAAGGATAAATTTTGTTCCTTCAAACTCCTGGGGATTTATTTTACTTGATCTACTTTGTGAACTCATGACTGAGCTACTATAACTTGCTTTTGCCAAAAACTGTTCTCCAAACCATTCAAATTTTTTGGAGACTCCCAAAGTTAAAAATGTCAGCGTGTGCTCTCGGGTTTCTAGTGGTTCACCGGATGGAAGCTCTTCTGTGTTGTATGAAGAAAAGCGTTCATGATCGAATCCAGTGTAGACTTCGAGTGGCCAATTCTCTCGTTGGTAGCCAACATAAGAGTTTAGACCGTATTCCCATGGAAGAGAGACGCTTTCGTTTTGATCGGAGAGACCACCGTCAAGTTTTGAAAGGTATAAACTTCCCGAGTAATTAAAATCATAGGACAGTTTTTTTAGAACTGAAAATCCCAAGGTTAGGGGTGAGTCCTGACTTGACTCGGTGGTGATATTGGAATCGGGAACGCTTTCTTGAAGGGAGCCTCTGGATAGCGCATAAAATAGAGAATAATTCCATTTGTCGGCCCTTTCCTTGTTATCATTTCTATCTCTATAAAAGGCCGCCACGCGTTTTTTGTCCAATAAATCACTCCTGACATAAAGTCTGAACTTCTCTCCTTCTTTTAGATTCGCCCAATTTTTAATTTGTGGATTATTCATTCTTGTTTTCAAAACCATGGGAGTTTTAGCGGAAATAATTGAAGTTGGTTTTACAAATTTTTTAATTATTAGAGAAAATGTGTCTCTTTTTGAAACCGTATAATCAAAATAATAATAAACGAGTCTTTTCTTAGCTTGCTCTGAAGTCGCTTTGTCTTTGGAGAACAAGAGAGGAGAAAAGGAAAGAAACAAAACTGCCAACAGTAGTTTCATACCTAAATTTCGATAGCGGATTTATCGAGAAATCCAAATTTTTCTTTTAACATTATTCTCCAAGAAAAATATGTTGCCTATGAACACACCTTAATTTTAAATTAAAAGGTTCACCAAATCCAGAAATTGAAATAAGTGACATTGCAAATCCTGTCCTCATTAAAATTCTTTCTTAATGGTGCCCAAATGAAGATGGATAAAGCATAAGATCGCAAATCCCACGCTCAATAGATGTTTGTCAATTATTTAAGGTAGTTATGTTTCCATATTGAGCTTTTCATAGAAAAACCCCAAAACAGCTTTTATGGAAATAACGGAAACTACAACGGAGTTTTCGTCAACAATAACGACGTGCCGAAAACCGCCAAGACTCATGCATTGCATGACCTGTTCAAGTGTAGAGGTCAACTCAACAGTCGTTGGATGAGGTGTCATAAATTTGTCAATTGTGGAGTTTTTAACATCAACAGCGGTATCACAAACTTTGAACAGAAAGTCCCTTTCTGTGATGATCCCGGCAGCTCGTCCTTTATCATCGAGGACAATAACACTACCAACATGAAGCTTTTTCATGGCGTCCAAAACTTTTCGAAGAGAAGTTCCAGGCCTGCAGCTTAGAAGTTCCTTGGGGAGTTCCAATTCTATAATTGGTGTGTTGAGTATTTTGGTGTAGGAATTCATAGATTAGAATTATAGGTGAAGTTTCAATAACATCTAAGTTAAATATGTTTCCACTTGATATGATGTACGCTTAAGTGGCTCAGTCTGTA
>PCTW01000043.1:211874-215187 GCA_002786715.1 Bdellovibrio sp. CG22_combo_CG10-13_8_21_14_all_39_27 | reverse complement strand
ATGCCACAGTTTATTCTCACTTCACTCGCCTCGTCGAAATCGGAACATACTCCAACTTATTAAAATTACACCAATAAAGAGTATTGCTCTAAACATATCCTAAAATAGTACGAAAAGGGTTGGGGAAACCCTCATAAAAAAGGTGAATTTTTGATAAAAAGTATTTTCTTATCCTTATTGCTCATCTTATCCGGTTGTTTTTTTCAGCCAGATAAAGTTGAGACATTTGGACTTGATAGGAACAGCGCCGGCGCTAATGTCGCCAAAGCGAGCGTTTCATCGGTTTCCATTATTAACGATCAACTGGTCATTAATGGTACTGCTCTTGATGGCGTCAATAATGTACGAATCACAGGTCCATCCGGCTTTGATCAGACCTTTGCCATTGAGTCTAAAAGTACTTCAAACCTTGTAGCGAATGGACTTCAGAATATCTCTTTTGCTATTGGTGCTGTGTTCAGTTTAATTATTTCGGATGCCCATGGCGCCGCGACCTTTGCTGTCACTTTTACCTTGCAAGATGGGGCGGTAACAGCTTCAAAGCTTGCCAGCATGGGCGCGGGTGTCGGGCAAATTTTAAAATACAATGGTACGACTTGGGTTCCAAGTGATCTTGGCGGACTCACCTATGCAGGGAATTGGGATGCGAATGCAAATACTCCGGACTTGAGCATCGGAGGTAATCCCGGTGAATATTATATCGTTAATACGGCCGGTAATTATGATCTTCTAGGTGGCTCTGGAACAGATTCTTGGGCATTAAGTGACTGGGTGGTTTGGAACAATGTTCTCGCTCAATGGGAAAAAATTGATAACGCTACCAATGTTCAAAGTTTTAATAGCAGAAGTGGGGCGGTTACTCCGCAATCAGGGGATTACACTTGGGCACAAATAAATAAAACCACTTCTTCCATAAATGACATTGCCGATGTTGATACTGCCGGAATTGCTTCGGGGAAAATTCTCAAATGGGATGGAGCTAAATGGGCAATAAGTGACGATCTTTCAGGAGGAGGAGCTGGCTCAGTGACTTCAACAGAAATCGCTGATGGAACCATAACCAATATTGATATATCAGGAACAGCGGCAATCGCTCAAAGTAAAATTGCCAACCTCACGACAGACCTGTCAAGTAAACTTCCAATTGCGGGAGGTACGATGACCGGGAACATTGCGATGGGAGCAAATAATATCACCTTTTCTACCGGGCTTGTAGATGGAGTTGATGTTAGTGCTCTCAGTTCCCAGGTCTCTACCAACGCGACAAATATATCAGGGAAACAAAACGCCATCACTACTGGAACGACCGCCCAGTACTTTAAAGGTGACCTCTCTCTCGGAACATTTGCCACGGATGTGCGGGGAACTGATCTTGCGGGTTTCGTTTCTGGAGCGGGAGCTGTCACCACCGCCGATACATTTCTTTCGGCAATCAACAAACTTGACGGCAATATAGCTGGCAAAGAACCAACTCTCACTAAGGGCAACCTGACCGAAGCGACTTCATCGGTTCTTACGATTACGGGAGGAACCACTGCGGTAATTGGAGCAGGTGCCTCCATTGAAGTCAAGCAAGCGAACACTACCACAAGTGGTTATCTCTCAAGTGCCGACTGGAATACTTTTAATAATAAACAAACTGACATCACCGGCTCGACAGACCTCACCGTAAACTCTGTTACATCAACTGCCCAAGGTGGCGTTAATGCTTCCCCTTACGGAACGCTTGCGGGTGAGACCGGGGAGTTTCGTTTTTATGAGCTAACGGCAAACGGAGCAAACTATGTAGGCTTTAAGGCGCCAGATGATGCCGGAGCAGTGAACACCATCTGGACGTTACCCGCAGCAGATGGAACTAGCGGACAAGTTCTTTCCTCTGATGGTTCTGGAGTTCTCTCATGGATAACCCCTGCAACAGGGACAGGTGACATAACCGAAGTCGTGGCAGGAACAGGAATGACAGGTGGAGCGACAGCAGGTAGTGCGACTTTGAATGTTGATGTAGGAACAGCAGCTAACAAAATTGTTCAACTTGACGGAACAGCTAAACTCCCAGCGATTGATGGCTCTCAACTAACAAATCTTCCCAACCCAACGACTTCAACTGTTTTAAGCGGCTTTGTGACGGGAGCAGACTCCACTGTCACCAATACGGATACGGTGGAAACCTCTATTGAGAAGTTGCAAGGTCAGATCGGTGGCAATAATACGGATATTTCAACCAACGCCACAGCGATAGCCGGCAAAGAGCCAACTCTCACCAAAGGGAATCTGACCGAAGCAACCTCATCGGTTCTTACGATTACGGGAGGAACCACTGCGGTTATCGGAACAGGTGCCTCTATTGAAGTCAAACAATCAAATACGACGACAAGTGGCTATCTCTCAAATACTGATTGGAATACTTTTAATAATAAACTTGGAACCAGTAATGTTGATAACGCTACCATTGAAGTGAACGGTGGAAATCTTCAAGTAAAAGACAGTGGCGTCACCACCGCAAAGATCGCCGACGGGGCGATCACAGGTGTTAAGATATCTCAAACGCTTGAAGCCAAGGCAGCCGATTACACTGTGGCAACAACAGACAACAATAAGGTCTTCCTCGCCTCAGGGACAACAACACTAACCCTTCCCGCCGCAGCGACAGCGGGAAGCGGATTCAGCATCACCGTAAAAAATACGGATGCCACAAACACAATCACCATCGACGGAAATGGTACAGAAACCATTGATGGAAACGAAGTCTCAGAACTCAAGAGTCAATATGCCTACGAGCAAATTGTAAGCGATGGCTCAAACTGGTATATCATCGCACAAAACGGAACCTTGGGAACCGGAACGCTTGCCTGCCCCACTGGCTTTGTGCCGGTTACCGGAAACGCCACCCTGGGAACATCAGACTTCTGCGTGATGAAGTACGAAGCTAAAAATGATGGTGGTGGTAATGCCATCTCTCAAGCTTCTGGCAACCCATGGGTGAGTATTAACGCCACCACCGCTCAATCAACTTGTGAAGCAATGACAGAGGGCGGATTCACCGGCACTTTCACTTTGATTTCCAATCCTGAATGGATGACCATTGCCCGCGATCTCGAAGCAGTTGCCACCAACTGGTCCAGCGGCACAGTGGGGACAGGGAACCTTGCCAGAGGCTGGTCAGCAGCGACAGGAGATGATGGCTTTCAAAACTCGGCAGTAGCACCTTCCACAGGGGCAGGCTGCCTCTATAACAGTGCTGCCAATACCTGTGCTTCCACAGGCACCCATAAGCTGAGACGTACTCACCAACTCTCAAATGGAAGCGAAGTCT
>PCTW01000043.1:197512-211580 GCA_002786715.1 Bdellovibrio sp. CG22_combo_CG10-13_8_21_14_all_39_27 | reverse complement strand
AATTTTCTCAGTTAGCACAGTCTTAAGTCGGCAGGCAATTGGACTCTTGGTTCTTGGTCCTTGGAATTTAAAAATAAATCTAATTTGAAACATCAGGCCAGGAATGGACATGCATCCTATTCGCCCCGTAAGGGGCGAAGGAAATTTTTTTTCGGAAATACGGAAATTGCAGAAACGCTTTCCGAAATTTTCCGGAAAGTTGCGGAAAGCTGTCTTGGGATAGGCAGAGATTAATTACGAACTTTGCTGTCGTTCAGTAAACGGTAAGTTAAATTGTCTTAATAATTATCAAACTATTTACTCAAAAAAGTTTTATTATTGATAAAACGTATTCTCCCCTCTAAAATAAGAAAAATTTATAAAGTAAAAACAGCTATATATAAGCGAATATTCGATTATGAAGAATAAAAATGGGGATTTAACGGTGGGGCAAGCTTCTGAACTTCTAGGAGTAACCCCAAGGTCTATCATCAACTACATCAATGCCAAAGAGATTGAAGCTGTGAAAGTAGGTAAGTCGTGGTTTATCAGAAGGGCATCGTTGGACTCTTTTTCAATGAGATTTGGAATTGGAAAAGATAAGATGCCAGATTCCTCTCATGAGAAATCGGAAAAGAGTTTTCGGAAAGATTCGGAAAGTTCGGAAAAGGGTTCGGAAAAAGGAGAAAGATCCAAAAAAACATTTTCCGTTAAAAATTTGAGACTTTTTGTAAAGGCCAAGGATATTTTGGGAGTTTTGGATTTTAACCACTCCGAAACCACCACTAATACAAAGAATCGTTTGGAGAACTTAAAGCTCTCTGCGATTGAACTACTTGGCGCCGGCTATTACTCCTATGAACCAAGGAACAAAATGAATCTCTATAATGAGTCGAGACAAAAGGTTGGGGCCATCCTTGCCCTGTCATATTTTAACTTATCTGATAGCGGCGATTATCAAAAGATCATTAGGGAAATTGAAGATGATCTTCTTCCTGCTTATTCCGCGCTCATCAAAAGAATGGATCGAAGAAATGAAAAGCACAAAAGTATATAGTGATTGTTATCAGGCCGCTATTCATATTTTTCACAGAACTAGATCATTTCCAAAGGCCTTGCGCCCTACTCTAGGTCGCAAAATAGAAGAGGCATCTTTAAACTGCCTTTTGAGTGTAAGGAAGGCGGGAGTAACCAAGGCAAGTGTTCGATTAAGGCACTTGTATAGTGCATCTGATTCTCTCGATGAAATTAGAACCCTTGTTCAGTTTTCACGAGATATGCAGGCCCTTAATGTTACCGGTTTTTCAGAGATAACAAATTTAACAAAAGAGATAGGGAAAGAAATTGGTGGATTCATCAGATTTGAAAGAAAAAATGCTCATCCGGAAAATTAGTGAGTTTGAAAATCTCCTTGCTGCTTTTTATGATTGTTCCAGAGGTAAGCGCCGAAAGGATGGCTATCAAAAGTATCTCTTTAATTTTGGAGAAAAACTAAAGTATATTGAAGAGGAGATTAATAGGACGAAAAACTTTAGGTGGGGTGGTTACCGGGAGTTTTATGTTCATGACCCCAAGAAAAGACTTGTGATGGCGGCACCTTTTAGAGATCGAATTGTCCACACAGCACTTCATCGAATAGTGGAGCCAATAATTGATCCTTCATTTGGTTGCAGAACATTTGCCTGTCGTGCCGGTATGGGAAATCAAAAAGCGGCGATCCGGCTTCAAAAGCAGCTCTCAATCATGGGGAAGAACCGCTATTGCGTTAAGCTTGATGTGAAAAAGTATTTTGCTTCAATTAATCACAAGATTCTCTTTGATCGCTTTATGAATTTTCTCCCTGATAATAGTTTGAGCACGATATTGTGGAGCTTGATCGAGTCACATGCGGATTATAATTTGAAGGGAAGAGGAATCCCTATCGGAAATCTTACGTCACAAATTTTTGCTAACTTTTATCTTTCCCTTCTGGATAAAAAGGCCTGTGAACTTCTGAAAATTGATTTTTTCGAGGACAAATATGAAGAAGGTGCGGGGTACATACGCTACATGGATGATATGGTGATCCTAGCGGATAAAAAAGAAAAGGCACTGTATGCTGCAAGTGAGCTGGTGAGGATTGCCAATAGCAAATTAAAAGTTGAGATTCCCACCTATAAATATGTTGTTCTTGCTAATGATCCAATTCCTTTTCTTGGGTTCGTTCTTAGCGAAGATGGGGGGGCGTCCATTAAGAAGGAATGAAAGAAGATTTACCAAAAAAATATTAAGGCTAAAAAAGCAGGGCCGTGACTTGTCGTATAGGGCCCAAGTCATTCAATCTTATGAGGCCTGGCAAAATTTACAATTGGAGGTGTAAAACCGATTCGCTCTTTTTCTGGGGGCGCTGCGCTTCGCGGCGGTAATTGGAACAATGGAACGAACGCCGGTGCGTTCACGCTCAATTTGAACAATGCTCCGTCGAACACGAACACGAACATTGGCTTCCGCTGCGTTTTCCTAGCGTCGGCAGACTTGGGAGATAATAAGTGTAGGAAGTTTATGAGTACGCTTGTAAGCCACTTTTCTCAATTTACTGAGACCCCAAGGCACTTCGGTTTTATTCCTGGGCCAACCACTTGGAGGGATTTTCCCTCCAAGTGGAGTCCGAAATAAAAAGTTAATTGAAATTTTCAGCTATGCCTTGAAATCGCTTTGATTTTAATATCATCCGAGTTCGTCTCCACTACGACGAATACATACAGCAACCGATGCTACTGCAAAGGCCTGAAATACGGGAAACTGAATTTCAATAGGTTATGACTACCAATATGTATCTCTATTGCCAATGAAGATTATTTAGTTTAATAAAGTTAGAGCATTTACCAATTGATTTGGAAAATTACAAGGGAATAACTATGGCACTTCGTCTCTCGGTTCAAAAAACAAAACAGACCTCCACTCGTAAGTTAAAGTTTCTTCCTCGTGTTGGATTGACTCTTGATCTTGCAGGGAGGCAGTTTACTTTTAAACAAGCCCCTTTTCTAGAATCGGTTGTAAATATGAGAAAGAAAAAATTTAATCTGGAAAACTTGAGGGCAATTTCAAATCAAATTTTAGATGAGATCACTTTAGAGAGGAAGAGAAGGCCAACAGCAAAGAGAAAAACGACTAAAAAATCATAGCGAGAGCGAGCTTTCTCATTTGAAGCAATAGAGTGTCAAATTTTTTTGTCATCGTATGTTTCAATCTGTAAGAATAATTTCTTTCCAATATAGTTCTCTAAGTGTTCAAAAAAAGGCTTTTTAAGATTAATTTTAATTAACTGGTGATAAAAAGTATTTAGTCTTAAAATGTATAAAGAATAAAATAAATGACGGCATTAGCCTTGACAAGGAGCGGTCATGTTGAACACTTTTTTAAAAGTTATTAGAGGTTTAATGAATCGAGCAATCGAGCAATCGAGCAATCGAGCAATCGAGCAATCGAGCAATCGAGCAATCGAGCAATCGAGCAATCGAGCAATCGAGCAATCGAGCAATCGAGCAATCGAGCAATCGAGCAATCGAGCAATCGAGCATAGTCCTTCCTTTCTAAAATTATCCCATTACCTTTCTTTGAGCTTACTGGTTGATCGACCAGCTTCTATTAAGCCTCGATTGCTCGAAAGATATTTGATTTCAAATATCTTTCGAGCAAAACATTGTTTAGGGGGTAACGATTAAAACTCTACTGATCTTACCCCATGACATTGACAGAATTGAGAAGATAAAGAGGATTTTGCGAGAGACCTATGGACTTAACAAAATAGTGATGGCCATAAATGAAAAAGCAGCTCACAACATTTTGAATACTTTTTCCTTTGATGAAGAAGGAGACATGATTATATGCAACGACATAAGCATAGAGTGGTTTCCCGATAAAAATTATTACAAACTTTTATGGGATCAATCAGGTGAAAATATAATAGGAATTTTAAAAGGGAATGTAGGATGATAAACGACGAAACAGAGGAATTTAAGTACATACTCGCAACGAAAAAATTACTATGTATAATTTCTTTTATTGGTCCACTTAACCATACTGCCATTAGGTCCATACAGAAGTGTCACGAAGAACTTAAAGAAGTTGACTGCAAGCTTGTGGCGTTGAACTTTCGTGATGTGACAGAAGTGGGAGGCAAAATTTATCGCGATCTTGTTCAATTGCAAAACTTAGTCCGCACAGAAAAGGAAGGATTCATCAAGGTATGTGGAATGAGACCGGCGTGGAAAACAAAGCTTGTCGATGAAGGAATTATCAGAAGCGCGGAAATTGTAGATAACATAAGGGTTGCAATTATCGAGCTAAGCAAGTTGAAAATTGAAGGATAATCAAAATGACTATAGGCTTAGGGCCCTCTACTCATGTACAGGCCACAGCGGCTCCTTAGGAGGGCCCGCAAGCCGTTACAAGGCGCATTTTTGCTGTCCATAAATACCTGGGCATCAAAACCTATTGTCAGTTTTTTACAAAACACATTGATTTTTTATTTAAAACAGGCGATATGCCTTGTAAGAAACTGAAAAGCGTTGCTCTAACTCTCGATCTACAAAGGCTTTTCAAGAAACTTCCACCACCAACTTTTTAGACCCCAAATTTCTAGACCCAAAAAAATGGGAGGGGCACAGCCAGTTGGTTGACACCAAAACCGACACCAAATGACACCAAAACTTGAAATAAACTGAAATATTTAGAAATAAAGAAGCCTCAAGACCTTCGGGTGTTTAAAGATATTAACTACTTAATTTTGTTGTCTTAAGGCGACATTTTAAGACAAGTGAAACAGAAAAATGGTCGGAGCGACTGGAATTGAACCAGCGACCCCTAACCCCCCAGATTAGTGCGCTACCACTGCGCTACGCTCCGATTGTCCAATTTGAAGGCAAATGTTAGTAAAAACGCTGAAATTTGTCCATGAATTGGTAAGAAAAAACCATCTGACTTGCAGCTCCGTAACGGGATTGTTATGGTGACCCGTATTATTTTTGAGAGGGGTTTCATTATGATCAAGTTCGTCTTACTTCTTGCGGCTTTATCTTCACTAAATTTATGGGCCATGGACGTCCAAATTTATAATTCGAAGCTAGCGCAATTTGAACAGTGGGATCAAGTTCTCAATGCTGTTCCAGAAGAAGCGACCATCGTGATGGGAGAAGAGCATTACAATGAATTGGTACAAATGGCCGAAGGCTTAGTGGTGTCAAACATTGTAGAAGCTAAAAACGCTAAAGGCGCTTTTACGGCAGCATGGGAATTTCTCGACTATCCAGTTCAAGCAGAAATAGCTACGGCCATGCAAAATTGGAAAGCTTCAAACGATGATCAAGCTTTCTTAATGGAAGTTTTTAAAAATCAAAATCGTGCGCAATCTCATCAAGTGTATTTGCCTTTTTTAAAAACTGTTAAGGATTTGGGAGGAGAGTTACTCGCCACCAATGCTCCACGCGATTGGAAATCTATTATCACAGCAACCGGTCTTTCTTCATTGGATCCAAGCTTAGTTCCACCGAATATGGAATTGGGAAGCGATGGTTACTTTGAAAGATTTAAACTCGTGATGCAAGATCACGTTCCAGCTGACAAGCTTCAAAATTATTTCGAAGCTCAATGCTATACAGATTCAGTCATGAGTTATCAGATCATGAGTCAATCGAGCTTTAGTTTAAGATTTATGGTTGTGGGTTCATTTCACTCTGACTATTTCGATGGGCTAGTGGAGAACTATAAAAAGCAAACCAATCTTCCGGTTATGACATTTAAGTTGGTCGATGCTTCGGAGTTGAGTGCACAAGAGATTGCAGAGCTGATCAAGCCTGATGCTCAATACGGCGCACTTGCTGACTATATTCTTTTGCTGACTAAATAATTAAAAATCATCTTCGTCATCAAAGTCGATAACGTCGCCAGATGTATTCTGGCATTGCAATTCTAGCGGATAAGATGGATCAAATTTCTCTGAGAATTTCCAAGGACAATGGCGACAACCGCTTTGACAGCAAAAACCGCGCTTTTGGAGATAGCTTTCTGTGAAGACCATGAATCCCTGATCATCGTAATAGAAATCTTCTTTTTCCTTGAGCATTTCCGTCATAAGGGCCCTCTCATGAAGTAAGGCCTCCAATTCTGGAGGCCGCTTACAGAGACTTAAAAGTGTGTGTAATTGACGCCACGATCCATCGGCGTCAAAACGGAGCCTATTCGTACCATGGGCGTCGGGTGTTGGACAGGAAAAATCTGTTCGACTTGAAGCTTTTTATTTAGCTCGGTAATATAGTGAAATACTGGAAATTATTACGAAAGGAAGGCCCATGAATTACGCTTGGTATCAAAGTTATGAAACTGGAATCCCTCACACCATCGACGTTAATCAATACTCATCTATTGTAGATGTGATTGAAAGTAGCTTTCAAAAATTTCGTAATAACGAATCGTTCTACTGTATGGGGAAATGCTACACCTATGGTGAACTCGATATTCTGACACGCAAATTTGCCAGCTATCTTCAAAATGATTTGAAACTTCAAAAAGGTGATCGCGTTGCCTTGATGATGCCAAACATTCTTCAGTACCCCATCGCTCTATTTGGAGTGCTTCGCGCCGGAATGATTGCAGTTAATGTCAATCCTCTCTATACAGTGAGAGAGCTTGAGCATCAGTTGAAAGACTCGGGAGCCAAGGCCATCGTCATTTTTGAAAACTCATGTCACGTGCTGGAGAAGTGTCTCGCCAATACTCCAATTCAACACGTTCTCACGACTCAAATTGGAGACATGCTCAATTTCCCAAAATCAATGATCGTCAATCTCGTGATTAAAAAAGTTAAAAAGATGGTTCCCGATTGGAATATTCCGAGTGCTAAAAGTTTTAAAACAGTTCTGTTTAATGCCGATGCATCTGATTATCGTCGTCCTGAATTAAAACTCGAAGACATTGCTTTTCTTCAATACACAGGTGGAACAACTGGTGTCTCTAAAGGAGCCGTGCTCACTCATAAAAATATTGTCGCCAATATCATCCAAGCAAAGGCATGGATTAAAAATTTCATCAAGGAAGGCGAGGAGACCATTATCACTCCACTTCCTCTCTATCATATCTTCTCTCTTACTGCGAACTGCTTTGTCTTTGCTACTGTGGGAGCAAAGAATATTTTGATTACCAACCCTCGCGACATGCCAGGGTTTATCAAAGAAATGAAGAAGCACAAATTTACGGCCTTCACGGGAGTGAACACACTCTTTAACGGCTTGATGGCGAATCCTGATTTTGAGACGGTGGATTTCTCAAGTCTCAGATTAACTCTTGGTGGTGGAATGGCCGTCCAAAGATCTGTGGCCGAGAAATGGAAAAAAGTAACAGGAGTTCCCTTGATTGAAGCTTATGGTTTGACAGAAACTTCACCAGCAGCCTGTATTAATCCAATGACGCTGAAAGATTATAACGGAAAGATTGGACTTCCAATTTCATCTACTGAAATTGTTATTAAAGATGATGACGGCAATGATGTTCCTCAGGGAGAAGTGGGGGAGATTTGTATTCGCGGACCACAAGTGATGCAAGGTTACTGGAATCGTCCGGAAGAAACGGCCAATGTTATGACCTCTGATGGTTACTTTAAAACGGGTGACATGGGCAATATGGATGAGAATGGCTTTTTCCAAATTGTTGACCGTAAAAAGGACATGATTCTCGTTTCAGGCTTTAACGTTTATCCGAATGAAGTTGAAGAAGTTGTCTGCAGTCATCCAAAAGTTTTTGAGTGTGCCGCGGTTGGAGTTCCAGACGAGAAATCTGGTGAATTGGTGAAAATTTTCGTTGTGAAAAAAGATGAATCTTTGACAGAAGAAGAGCTTCGTAAATTTTGCAAAGAAAATTTTACGGGATATAAAAACCCTCGTTTTGTTGAATTTAGAAAAGAGCTTCCCAAGACTAACGTCGGTAAGATTTTAAGACGCGAACTTCGCGATGCTGAAATCAAAAGAATGAAAGGCTAATGTACCATTTGTAAACACAGGGTAATTAGTTCAAGGTCTCTGGTTCTATTTTAAAACTCCTATAGAATGGTCTCAATTCTTAGGAGTTTTTTTTTGAGGTTTATATGAATCATTTTCAAGCGCAAAAGATCGAGACATTCACTAAAAATCAAAACCTGCAAAATCGCGCTATTAATGCTGACCTCACTCAAAAAATGGTGTTACCAACCAACAAGGAAAGTATCAAGACTCTTAAGAATAGACTCCATCTGCTAAGTGCTGGAATGGACATCATGAGCGATAGAAGTTTGAGCTTTAACTCTAAAGATGTCTAAATTCTAGACAGAACTAATTAGTTAACTATTCAATATCACAAGTAAATATAGGCATGATTCTTGCTTTAACTCTAAGTACTTATTAGAAAAAGCAGGAGCTTATGATCTTAAAAAGATTGGCTACAGCATTCATCCTACACATCTGTTGGTTCAACATGGCCTTCGGTGCGACTTTGGTTGAAGTTTCTAGAAGACCGGCCCAATGGGGTCACGATATCAAGATCGATCAATTGCAAACTCAAATCACAGACTTCAAAACCAAAATCTTAGGCAAAGACTTGCCTGCAAAATGCAAGGACGAAAACGGCGACGTGATCGATACTGCTGTAACTGAAAATAGAGAGGATCTTCCAAGTGAAGATCTCGAAATGACTGATGATCCAGTTGAAAATCAAGCCAGAGTTGAAGCTCAAGATAAATTCATGGCCCTGCTTGAAGACATGAAGAAGAATGCTTGTGGCCATTACACTTACACTTGGGATCCAGAAACTCCAGTCGAAGAAAATCAAAAATGCGAGCCTCAACATACAAAAGGGATCGTCGATCGCTTGGTAGAAAAGACCATGCAAGATGAGAAAGACGAGAAAACTCCTAAGAAATTCTCACTTGAAGATCCTGAAGTTCGCAAGCTTCATCAAGAAGGTGAATTCCTGCTTCAAGAAGTTCGCAAGTACATGGCCGATCGCTCGGTAGAAGAAGAGACACGTAAGGCCTTATTAATTAGCTATCTTGATTCAGTCGTTTTGCCTATGAGAGATCTTATTGTTTCAAAGCGTGCTTATATGGAAAATGAATACGATGGTATCCATTACTATGAAAGCCTTCTTCCAGAATTTCCAACAAGTTTATTTCCTGAAGACGATATATCTGGCCGTGAACAATTGACTCTTGGGCCAAATCCATCTGTTGAGCCATTTCACCTTGAAATTGAAGATATGAAATACGGAAGATCACGTCTTCGTTATCGTCCTGTCGAAATTCTTCAAAGAGACATGATTACTCTTTTAAAAGCACCAAGTGCCATGAATTATACTCGTGGACTGAAGTGGATGACTCTTCATATGATGTTGTCGCAAATGTTTATCTACAGAGCGATGCAAGGAGACTCTGGTTCTATTAAGCTTCCTAATTCATGTCAAAAACATTTAAGTGGTGGTTTGCCTCCTGAGTGGAAATTTAAACTCAATGAAGATACTGGAGATACTTATATCGACAATCTTCTTGCGAATCATGGCTTGATCTTTTCAAATAATAATTATCAATTTATTGAATTTTTCCTCGACAATGCTGGGAAGAATCCGCTTAAAGATGGCTTTTCAGGGATGCTACCCTTTGAAAACTTCAAAGCAGCTCAAGCTGCTTTAGATGATTCTCAAAAGAATTCAACACTTCGTCCTAAGCTCGATGACTTTACTCACTTTGATCGTGCCTTCCAAGTCAAAATGAACAAAGTAAATGAAGTCTATAAAAAACAATCCAGCTCATTATTAGGTCTTCGCGATAGTAAAGGTTATACCTATATTGGTAGTGAGTTGATGGATAAAATCCTCGCTAAACCAAGTGAACTTGAAAGCTATGCTTTCAAAAATGCAGAAGGTAAGACGGTCGAAATCGCAACAGATCGTCAAAACCTTTCAACCTATCTTGCAGAATACATGAAGCGCAATAAGATTGAATATTTTGAAGACGCCATGACTTCAAATGTGCGCTCACAATTAAAAGAGAATATGGTTCGCATTCAATTTCCAAGTATGTATTCAGCAAGTGTTTGGAAGCAATGGTCATTTAATCAATTGATTGAAGCCACGGCCAAGGCCATGCTTGACATCGAGCAACCGAATAATACTTATGTTAAATCCTTGAATAAAGTCTGTGAGAAGTATTCAAGCTCAAGCGATGCTCGTATTCAAACATGGTGTAAGAAAACTAACAGTTCTGAAGTAAGAGTTGGTTCAATCTTCAAGGAATTCGAAGAGCTGTTTGAAAATGGTGAATTTTTACCATTGAGAAGACTTGAGGTTCGTAAATATCAAACTCTTTATCCATTCCTCTCTGATCTTTGGAATTCACTTCGTGATTATTCAACTTACTTAGATGAAGCTAAAGTGACTGAATATGAATTCCTGATTGATCAAATGAAGATCAATAATCCATGGGCCAGATTACGTTTGTCATATCTTTTGGCCTTAGATGAAATGCAAGCCTACCAAAAAGACAATAGAACTCAGCGTCCTAATTATTGCTTTAACCGTAACACAGCGACAATCATCGCTAAACTCAAAGAAGCTGGAAAGCATTTGGGTCTAGAAAAAACACTGCAGCCTTTTCACGCGGATTCTATTCTTGATGAAGATGAGCGAAAGTTTGTTTGGCAAGAAGTTGTGGATCAAACCGAAGAAGGAAATAGCAATCTCTTCAGTCAACAAGTTGAAGGGAAGAAGATGTACGACTACATCGACAATCTTTCGTACCAAACTTTAATTTCAAAAGAGTCAGTTGATAAAGCTGTTTCGCAGATGCCTTACCGTCTCTCTGAAAAAGCACAAAATGTCATTGCCGCCAATGAAGACTCTGAAGTTGCAAAGTACGGCGAATTTTTCACTGAGCTATACAAGCTTCGCGGCCAAGTGGAAAAACAGAAAGAATATTTTTCTGATTTTGCTGAAGAGCAGGGAATTCAGTCAACATATTCTGCAAAAATGGCTTTCTTAATGTCTGATTTTCAAAACAAGAAACCACTCTTTGAAGAGTTAGTGCGTGTTGCTGCTAGAAAACGTATGATGAAAGTTCAAAACGAACTTCAAGAGTTCTGTGATATGGAACCAAGCGACCATGAAAAGTTTAAGACTCTCTTCTATGCTACGACGAAAGCGCAAAACCAATTGAATCAAATGGCCGGCCTTCCTGCTGTTCCTGATGCCGTGCTCGAAAAAATTAATTCTATGTCACCAGAAGAATGGACAGATATGTGGTTAGGGATTGGTTCTGGTCTCTTAGGTGTCGCTGCCATCGTGGTTGGTGGTGCTTGTACCGGTGTGACTGGTGGTCTTTGTGCTCCGCTAGGAGTTGCAATGATGGCCGCAGGTGTTTCTGCCATGGGCATGCAAGTTGCTTTAGTGAAGCGTGAATTTGAGAGAAAAGTTAAAGCTGATGTTAATCAAGCTTATGTGCAAAAAATGGAAGATCTTGGTTTCTCTTTAAAGGATTCTTCCGACAACGTTTCACGTAGCTGGTTCTGGACAATCTTTGAAGGTATCTGTGTGATTCCTTTAATCGGTGTTGTGAGTCGATCCGCTCAGGTTGGAACAAAGCTTTCAGTTGTTACCACAAAAACATTTGTTCAAAACAGCTCACGCGTTGGCATGAAGCAAGCTTGGCGATTGGCCGGTCAAGCAGGTAAAACCATCGTCGCCGAAGCTGATGTGAAATTTGCTCG
Source organism: Bdellovibrio sp. CG22_combo_CG10-13_8_21_14_all_39_27 (assembly GCA_002786715.1). Taxonomy (GTDB): domain Bacteria; phylum Bdellovibrionota; class Bacteriovoracia; order Bacteriovoracales; family Bacteriovoracaceae; genus 21-14-all-39-27. Next base: position 199,839 of record PCTW01000043.1, on the reverse strand, counting down.
CTACGTTTTAGGTTTTGATACTCTAGGGAAGTCGCTTGCTTCACTAGGTGATGATGCTGCGGAATTGGCCGCTCGTATGAGCGAGTTTACAAAGAGCATGATTGGTAAAGGTGTTCCTTTTAAAGTTGCTCAAGAGGCCAGTGAGAAAGTTCGTAAAATTCGTCTTCTGTTTACTCAAGGAAGAATTAGCGCGACAACAATGTCTAAAATGCTTGGTTCAGTTATGGATGGAATTAAAACATTCATTAAAGGATCTGGAGCCGAAGCCGTCGAGTATGTCTCAAAAGTTGTCGTTAAAGAATCACCTGAAGTCATAGATCGTCAAACGGCCAAGATTGTCAGCCGTTATTTTGGTCAAAACCCAAAGGGTATGTTGAAACTGATGAAGAGTTACACTAAGCGAGTTGATAAAGCAGTTGCGACAATGGCAAAGATCGAAGCTAAAAAAGGCATCGTTTCAAAAATCCCAGTTGTGGGTTCAGTGGTGAATTGGGTTAAAAAATTGAGAGTTGAGCATCTCGCGAAGTATGCAGACAAATTTAAAGAACTTGAATCAAAACTTGCTGAAGTTGCCACCAAAGGCGGAGATCTTGAGCTCTTCATTAAAAATAATATGGATGACTTGACTGATCTCTTCATCAATATTCCCATGAGAAAAAGAGAACTTCCTTATATTATGCTTCTTCAGGGTGGCCCGCATGTCGGTGGTCCTTTGATGGGAAGAAGAATACCAATCGTATCAGCGATGGCCGATGGGATTATCATGAGAAAGTTCTTTAATGCTCGTTCGCGCATGATTTACGAAACCTACAAAAATTCAGCTCGTGGAATTCTAGGTCTTCCTGAAGTTGTGGCGAGTGAAACTGTTGCCCAATCGATCAGAGCTTTTACTCAATCAGCAGAAGACTTGGCCTCTCAAGTTGGTGAAGTTGAGGCCAAGAAAATTTTGGCAGACCTCGCTCAATTAGAAACCTCTTTGAGTCAAAAAATTACCAATCATATTGGTGATCGTCTCAAGCGTCGCGATATTCTGGCCAAGCTGAGCAACGCACTTTTCAAAGATAAGAATCGTGCTTTCTTGCAAGCAAGCACGATGACCGATGACGTTTTAAAGAAACTCCTTTTCCATCCGGCAAATATTCAAGAAGAATCACTATCTCGTGTTCTTTGGGGCTCGATGAATGTGGATGAACTCTTTGATTTGAAAGAAGTGGGAGACATCTCTTACCGCGTGGTGAAAGAGCTCGCCCAATACGAAAGCGTTGATCAATTCGAGCGTTTCCTCAATGCCCTTCGAGTCCTAGTGATCCAACGCGATCCAGGTGTCGTTGAAATCATGTAGTCTCCTGGATGAATTAGTTTAAACACCGCCTCAACGATTTGATCCAGGAGCCTTCAGCCGCCATTTTTTTACAGTGTATGTAGTAAGTTCATTTTATAGATAGATGCTTGAAATTCGAGTCATTTTTAGGCATAAAGGTCATGCTGTGGAGGCTTTTATGAAACTCGCCCTATTATTTTCTATTCTCTTTTCAATTTCAGCATTCGGAGCTGGGAGATGCCCCACGAGGGATGAGTTAATTGAATTTGGCAGGCTTGAGAGAGAGTATAATTTCAATGCACAAAAGGAATTATTCATTAAACGTGGATTGGATATCGATCTTTGTCTTAAGACTGGAACAAGTCTCGGTTGGGCATCTCAAATCTACGGCAAAATGTGGGATGAAGACAGACTTGATGAACTCAAGGACTATATTGATTTTCTTCTTAAAAATGGAGCCAATCCTAATATCCCAGTGGCAAAAGAAAGCGAGAGACCGATCGATGAACTCACGAATGTTTGTGCGACAGATACCGTTTACAAGCTTATTGCTTATGGGGCTGAATTTAAAAAGCCATATTTTAAAGCACCATTTTTAACATACACAATCCTTAAGCATACTCAGCACTGTGCAGAGTTGGCAGACTTCTTTATTAATAAACAAAACATGCCAGTCATTGAGCAAGATGCTTGCCGTGCTTTTAAAGAAGTAAAATCTGAATGGAATGCTCAGTATGATCGTGATCTGCGTGAAGCTGGATTTAGTGGTCAATCTTTGCCTGTTTTTATCAAAAAGATCAAAGAACAGTACGGTTGGGACGTGCCCTTAAATAACAGTACATATGGACCAGAACTTGATAAATACTGCGATGAACTTCGCGAGCGTGATATGCCGGCTCCAAGAAACTAAATTCCTCCTGGATCAAATCGTTGAAGCTCTGCGGTGTCTAAAAGTGAATTATCAGTCTATTATCGTGTGAGATTTATTTAGTTATTAATGCTCTCA
>PCTW01000043.1:175297-197488 GCA_002786715.1 Bdellovibrio sp. CG22_combo_CG10-13_8_21_14_all_39_27 | reverse complement strand
CAATTTGCCTATCATATTTATAATCGATCTAATAATAAGGATTGGTTTCAAATTCCTCTGAATCAAGTTTGGGATATTTGCCGAGAATCACTTCTAATGGCAAGTGATAAATTTAATTTTCAATTGCATGCCTTTGTGTTGATGGGGAATCACTATCACATGCTGGCAACTTTTCCAGATTCTAATATTGATAAAGTCATGTATGAGTTTGGACGTAATTTTTCAATGAAGTTGAGAAATCGTTCGGGGCGAATAAATCGTATGTTTGGTGATCGATATAAGTGGAGTATTGTTCAACAACAAAGCTACCTTTCAAACGTCGTTAAATATGTTTATCAGAATCCACTGAGAGCTGGGCTTTGTGCTCGTTGTGAAGATTATAATTATTCAACTTATTCAAAATTTGGAAAAGAATCATTTGCCGATATGAAAATCCAGCCCTTACTTGAAGAGGGGGAGGAATTTAAAGATTGGATAAATAATCAAATGAATAGTGATCAGCTCGATTGTATGAGGCGAGGAATGAAGAGGTCAGAATTTAAATTGAGATCAAAAGGTGACATGAAATTGCCTAATTTTTGAGCACCGTTTAAACGATTTAATCCAGGAGACTAAATTTCCGATAAGTTGGCATGAAATGGTCAGTAAAGCTCAAGTCAATTAGTCCATTAATTTTAATCATCGTTTTGATGTCTTCTTGTTCGACGAATAGGAACTATCGTCAACGAGGTATTGCTAATTTTCAATCTTGTTTGAGCCTCATGAATGATCTCATTGCATATCGTCCGCATACGGGTCCAGCCGCTAGTGATTTTTTGCAGGCCAAATCTTTAGATGAACTTGAATCTTTATATGGCGGAGAATCTCTGATTGAAATTCAGCGCAATTTATCAGACGAGACTATTAAAAAATACAATGCTCATACAATGGCGCTTTTGGATGAAGATTTTAAAATTAAAGATATTCCTGGAAAGAAAAATTTTCTTACGAAAGAAGAGGCCAATGTCATTTACAATGCCATGAGTGAATCTAAAGTGAATAAGAATCATAATTGCTATGACACTGATGGAACAATCGGGTTTTGCTTTGGGCGTGCGACGATCGCACATCTCGAAGCGATTGTGAGAAATGTTAATCCAGAAGCTATTCGTAAAATTTGGATTGCAGGAGACATGGGTAAATGGGGACATCATGTCGCTACAATCGTGAAAGCAGAAAAAGGTTGGTATGTTCTCGATACGGAAATCGGCTTTGTTTTATCTCATGAGCATTGGGTTTCGATTTATCTGCCGTTAAAAGAGCCAAAGGCCAATGAGATTATGGTTTTTACCACTCAAGCTGGTCGTTTTAGTCCCTATGATACTCAGACATATAATGCGATGAATTTGTTTAATACGAATAGCTCTGATTTTGAAAAAGTCAGTGATTATTATCGTGGCTACTTTCATGACTATTTTGAAGATCTCGATAGTGTCAAACGCGAGCCTCTTTCGCTCCCTGAATAGGCTTGCCAAGTAAACTTGGCGAAAATTCATTTATTTAACGAGCTTCTCGTAATCGCTTAGGCATTGAATTAACGAGCAATTTGGACTTAGTGCTGAGATCTCTCCTGATTTGTCATAATGAGAAAAAATTAAATAATGAGTAGGGGTTTTGTCATGAAAAAGGTTTTAGCACTGATGATTTCTTTTTCGACAATTTCTTGTGTGCAAAATCAAGAATCGCAAGTTTCATCAAACCAAGCTGGTGGCCAAAGTACTAATAATTTAGCTAGCTATTCTGCTTCGGGAAACAATTTTAAATTAAGTTTAACTGATGCTCCTAATAAAGAAGTGGCTGAAGTCGTAGTCAATATAGACAGAATCCTCTTAAAAGCGGGGAGTGAGAGCAAAAAAATTGAATTGGTCATGGCAAAAGATATTGGTCAAGTCGATCTCTTAACACTCCAAAATGGAAAGATGATGGGGATAAGTGATCTTCATCTCCCTGTCGGAACGAAAGTCAATCAAGCGAGACTCATTCTTAAAGATGATGGAAATTATATTCGTTATAAAAATGGTAATATTTGCAATCTTCAAACTCCTTCTCAACAGCAGACTGGTTTGAAAATATTGTCTCCAGAATTTTCTATTGAGGCAGGTCGTGCTTACTCAATGGTTATTGATTTCGATGCTAATAAGTCAATCGTTCAACAGGGTAATGGAGGTTGCTTACTAAAGCCAGTTTTGAAATGGGGTGGAATCACAAGCATTGCCATGGATGATATCGATGACGTCCAAAGTGACGAAGACAGACAAGTCGACGAAGAAGTCATTGTTGAAAATGGTAATGATGGAACAGCTGTGGAAGATTCCACGGACGCGGGAAGCTCAACAGATACAGGAAGCACAACTGACACTGGTACTACCACCGTTGTGATTGATTGTAATAATCTTGGATTTGATCCGTTCGATCCAACTACTTATCCAGCAGACTTTGTTTGGCAAGATTATGAACACTGTTTCTAGGCTACTTGAGGATGAGTTCCATTTCTTTACGAAATTTTTCTAATAGTTTTTTGTCCATGTTGATTTCTCCATGACCACCGATGCCGACACCTTTGATAAAAATGTTGTCGGCCCCATCTACGGGACTGCCTTGAATTCCAAAACGACCAGCATCGCCTCCCATCTTGAGGCCTAAGCGATCTTCTTTTTGATAGAAATTTATTTGCTTCTTAATATTTGATGATTTGTAGAGTTTAGAAGGTTGGCTTCTGCTCCAGACGGCAGAGTAGGGATAGGGATCAGTGCTACCGAATTTTTCCTTAATTTTCCATTTCGCATATCTGGCAGGTTCACCTATTTTTTGAGGGATGACTTCTTCAACAGCGTGATGAGCTTCGATTACGGGATCAATGGAGAAAGCAAGATCGACATCCACGCCTACGTCTTTCTTCATATGCTCAGCAAATTTTACGAGCGATCGTCCGCCCGAACTATGACTGGTTAAAATAATTTTGGGTTGAATATTGAGCTTACGAGCCTCAGATAAGTATTTCTTGATACAATCGCGAGCATTTTGAATTCCTTTCGGATTGCTATTCACAGAATCTTTAATGTTGTCATTGATTTGAGAAATAGAGAGGTTTTTAAATTCTTCCAATCCAGCGAGTTGTTCAACTTCCTCTGAAGGGAAGCTATACCAATCTACCTTTTGACTGTCTTTTAGTGTCATCATTTCACTCATGATCCCTCTTTCGAGTCCTGACCATTTTGAATCGCGACCCTTTTTGGCCTTAAGAATTTCTGAAGAGATATTGAAAAGTTTGTCTTTTAATTTAGGATCGATTTTACCTCCGAAACATTTATTGAAATTGGCCATGGTCGCCGGGATCATGGGCTCATAGCCACCAGTTCCCTCAAACGCAATAACTAAAGCCTTTGAGCTTGGATGAGGGGAGCATGCGTTGAGTTTCTCAGTTGCCTTATGCCGGTCTTTATCATCATTCTTTTGCGTTTCATCATAGAAAAACTCTAGGACTTCTTTTAAATCCTTTGCGTCTTTAATCGGAGGAAGATGATCACAAATATTCTGTCGCTCAAGATCATGGGCATTTGGTACATTCGCCAATAAGGCATTCCACTGGCATTCGGACTCTTGTGCTTGAAGGTTAAATGAAAAAGTGAGAATGAGGGAGAATAGAACATTCATGAAAATAAAGGAACCAGGATTCTTTTTCACAAAAGCCTCCTGGTCCTGTTAGAAATTATCTGAAGTAACAACCTTTTGACTTAAGCATATTCACTTGCTCAAGCTTCACTGGATCGTCTCCCGCACGCTTTTGGAGAACTGAGAAGAAAGCATCTTTTTTTGAAGCTTGATCTTTTCCTTCTTCAGAAACTTCTCTCAAAAGGTCAGTCCATTCTTTCATAAGTTCTGGATCCATATCTTTGTCAAAAAGCTTCCACAATTTATGTGGATTATCTTCTGATAAAAGCTTTACCTTTCCTGAAGAATCCTTAGAAACCTCAAGAATTGAATCAATGAAGTCTCTTTGAATTTTTGAAGCCGGTGAGTTTTTATCAGCTAAGGCAACAAATAGGCCCAATGCTCTTTCTTCTTCTGGAGCCACAACATCTTTTGAAACACGTGAGTAGTCTCCAAGATCAAGTGATCTCATGCGTGCTGAAATATAGTTTTGAAGATCCTTTGGCTTTCGCGGTAGAACATCATTGAGGATTTGCTTTGAAGCTTTGTCTTCAAGAACTTCCAAAGTAAATTTAAATCCATTTTTCTTCAAGGCGTCACTTACACATTCAGCACAAGCGAGAACTGTTGAACCGCGAGTACCGTATCTGTTGGCCAAATAAATAAGGTGATTGATTGATGTTACAACATCTTCTTTAGACATTTTATCAGCTGGTTTCTCGAGCAGCACTTGAAGCTGCTTTCTCATGGCCATATCAGATTCTGAACCGCCAAGTCCACCGATGATTTCAATCAATTCTCTTTTAGTTGGAACGCGATCTGCAAAACTAAGTGAGATCAGAGAATTTTTAACATAGCTTGAGACTTTCTGAGCAGGTATGCCCTCAATTCCTCGCTTCGCTAAAAGCTCCATTACTCCTGATTCTGAAATCAGAATATCTGCTAGCTTACCTGGTCCTGAAGCTAATGCGCTAAAGCTAACCAGGAGTAGAAGTGAAAACCATAATTTACTTGCTCTTAATTTCATAAATCCAGTCCTTCTCTTTGATTGAGTGAGATCTTAAACATTTTCCCATTTATCGACATTCTCGAAAGAAACATTTAACGAAATTATCTTAATCTTGAAGGAAATTTTTGCCGATAAAGAGAGGACTACTTAGGTTTGTGGGGAAAGGCTTTTGAAAAACCTTGCACTTTTAATGATTTATCTCTTTGTAGCGGCCAATGCTGAGGCTGCTTGGGATGTATTGGAGCGCTACCAATCTGGCGGAAAGCTCTTTATCTTTGAGTATTCTAGTACAGATAAAACCATTAAATGGACGTTTAAGAAGAATAATTTTTCAAAAAGGAAAGAGAAGGGACCATATTCTCTGAGCGATGATAATTTTGTACAAACTCAAGATCAAATTTTTAGAGATTTGAAAGAAGCAAAAATACCCCAAACTACAATTGACAAAATTGCACTCAATCTTGAAGAAATTCGCTTTGCTGCTGAAGGGACTTGCTACGTTGCAGGCTTAGCATCTAGAGCTCCTGGGAATAATTCGTCTTTGTCACCGCTCTTATCAGAATTAGAAAATATTGAAGAAAAGTTAGCTCGTTCAAGTGAGATCTACAAGAGTCAACATTTGATTGATATAGATCTTCCAAAGGGAGTTCATCTTGGTATTCGAGCTCAGCTAGATCGCAATGGTGAATTTCAAAATTTTACTTTCCATCCGATTCCAGCCAATTTGAAGTATACAATTGAAAAACACAATTCTGTTCACGTCGTCAAAGATCAAAGTGGCGTAGCACTTGTTAGTTTCAAGATAGAAAAGACTGATGATCAACGAATTCTCTTATTTTCAAGCAAGAAATCACAAACTCAAAGCTGGGTAGATTCTGAGCACACGTCATATGAATTGCAAAAGAATCCAGACCAGCGAGTAGTGCTGATGGAAATTAGTAATGATAAGGTGATCGCAGAAAATACAAAGGATAGCGTCAAGCTTACAACCAACGAAGCAACTCATTTCCCGGTTAAACGCATTTCGAATAATGGTGATTATATTCCTTTGTTGGATGAAAGGAGTATGGGAGAAAAACTCAGTCATCTCTTTAACGCCGAGGTCTCATCTCAATTTTTAACTGAAAGTTCATCTTATTTTGAAAGATGTATGCAGTATTTCGTCCTGCAAAGAACAGCAGGTATTATAAGTGCTCATGATGAATCATTAAAAAAATATTGCGAAGACATTTCTCTGTGGTCGGTAGTCGACCACAACATGAGTTTTATTCTCAAAAGTGAGATTCGAGAGCCTACACAATTTTTTGATTTTCTAGAAAGTGAAAGAGAGCTCAAAAAAGAGATAAAGCAATGCCTCAGCTCAAAGGGGATCGTTGAAGATGGTGGAAGCTATTTTTATATTAACCCAGGACCTGACCATGAGAAGATGGCGGGCGAATGTGCAACTTCATTTTTAACGGATCTTTTAAGAAGAAAACTCACTCATGAACTGAGCACTGTTCAGCTGACTGGTGCAAACAATAGTGAAAAATTGAGACAAGCTTTTGTTAAAGATGTCATGAGTAAAGCTTTTGAACCTTGCCTTGCCGGAAAGAAAGTAGACGAACTTCGCAAATGTATAGATTCAGTGCAAGGCCAAAAAAATGCTTCCCTATTTATTACCGATATTTCAATGGCAATGATGACAACGCATACGATAAAGGATGCTCAACGGTCAGAGTTGACTGAGCAGTTTAAAGACTGCGAATCCAAGATTAAAAAGGATTTGAGCATGATCGTTTATGGAGAAGCACTAAAGAAGTGCGCCATTAATATGGTCATAGAACTTGAGAAGCAAACCTACAAAAATCGAATCCTTAGTATGATCTCAGGATTAAAAAATATAAATAGTGAAATTTCACATGTCACGATAGATCATGAAACGGAGCTCGTGAGCTGCTTGAATGAAGAGTTTAAGCAAACGGAGAACTTTGAAGATTTTAGAGAATCTCAAGAATCGCGCCGATCGTATTGCCAGCTTGAGATCATAAAGAAAATTTTACCTCAAATATTTGTCGCAAAAAATTTGACGATAATTGGAAACATTTTAGGCAATGCCGAAGACACTAAGAAAGTGGAAGCTTTGCTTACCGAATCCCTCGGTTTAAGCATTGATAAAATAAAAGCCTTCTCGGACATTGATGGATTTCTAGAAAAACAATTACCTCTTCTTGCGTCTATAACTTTGCAAACCTTTGTCGAAGGTCGATGCTTAAGCTATCAGATTGATTGCGAACAAGATCGAGATCTGAGTCAAAGGCTAAAACTATTAATAGGTAAAACTGATCGCCGGCCGTTTAACAATTCTCTTATTTCTTATTTTAAAGATATTGAGGAAAAGCATGGTTTGCGTGGAGTTGAGATTCATGCCCTAGATCTTGCCAGAGCTGTAAATAAAGAGATTGTTACTTCGGGCATGGGAGAAGGTTCTGAAAAAGATATTTATGAAAGTTGCCTTGAAAAGTTTCGTCCAAATATTGACTTTCAATTTTCTCAGCATCTTTTGAAATGTGATAAAGAGCTCCTTGGGAACCAAATCTTTTTAGCAAACAAAAAGAAATTCGAAGATTATGTATCGCTCCATTTTCCTCTTGCTTCACTTAATGCCAATAGTATCCTTTCTCCTATTCAGTATTATAAAGAATGCCTTTCAGGTATTGATTTAAAAAATGAGTTGAGTCGAGAACTATTTGAGAAACGAGCTCAATCTTGTACGACACTGGCCAAGTTTGAAATCTATTCTAATGTTTCTGATGTTAAAGCCAATTCGATGAAGTCTCTCTTTAAGGCAAAAGATTATGATCAGCTCGTGGCGAATAATAGAAATTGTTATTTTAGGGTTATGAATGATCTTCAACTTAAAAATGAGCTTTCATTGACCAAAAAGGATCATCCAGGACTAACTGACCTTGAACGTTTTCCTTCCGATATGTTTCTCAAATTGAATCAAAGCCTGTCTGGTCAAATGTCTATGTTGGCCTTACTTGAACCCTCGCTGAATTTTAACTACAGTTATAAAGCTGGAGATCGCGCGGTTCTCCTGCGATTAATGGAATTGATGGCAAAGGACTCAGATCAGAACTCATCCTGGATGGATGATCAACTCAGTTCATGTAATAAAAAACATGAAGATGCTATCTTTGCTTCATTTAGGGAGTTCATCATTTCCAAAATCCCTGTAGTATTATCAAACCGTACCAATCGTGAATCTCAAGAACAAGTCATGCGCTCATTTCTTGATTATGAATTGATTGATTTATTCTTAAAGTATACAAAAGCCCATACCGGCGGTTTTGATCCTATGGCCAATGGAACATTGCCTGGTCAACGTTTAATCACGTCAGAAATGAGTTTAAATTCGCTTTCAAATTTTATTGGATTAATGGGAGACTTTTTATCCAAGGGTTTTTTCTTTGATCAGAAGCAAATGACTACTGAGTTGGTCGTGTTTCAGGGCGAGCTTAAAGACTTTTTCGGATGGGCCTTATCGCAAGAGTCGCAACCGACTGTTAATGAGTTTCTCGATTTCTTTAAAGAATCAAAAATTGCTGATCACTTGGCCTTGGCCGTTGTTTCAGAAAATATTCATCATCAATTTGATGATTTTATTTTAGAAATGAAAACTGCTGAATTAAAAAAGGCTGCAAAATCTGAACAAAATCGAATCGAAGCTAAGTATAAAAATTTAAGTGAGCTCGCGCAGAAAATGACCGCTTCTTATGACTTTAGACGTATACTTCGACCTCAAGGACAAAAGGGTGAAAAGTTTTTAACTTTGATTAAACAGAAAATCCTCATGCCTCGAATTATGGGGCTGCAAGTTGCTAGCAAGGACGAGCTCGATGTTCGTAAACAATTAGCCGACTTTATTCTGGCCGATAATACTGATGGAGGATTTACTGAGCGTTTCGTCAGCCAAATGGCCCAACATTATTTAGATCAAGATCAGAAATCCCATTGGGCGATAACCAAATGGCTTTTCTATGATTCACAAGATTTTAACTGGAACACTTTGCGTGATACCAAATCGGGACGGCAGGCGATTGATTATTACGGAAGGTACATTTTATTGCCAAAAATCTTAGGGCAGAAGAATTCTGCCCAAGTTGAACAGTTGCGTCAAAAGCGCTTTCAAAAGCTCTTAGATGCCGCTCAAGGTGAAAATAATCGCTAACTATCTGTAAGTTCGACTAATTCTTCCTATTAGTAGAATATATAATATTTTCATTCTTTTACAAAATATCAAATACTTAGAGTTGTTGATAACAGTACTCTGACTTTACAAGCCCCCTCGAACCAACCTAGTCTAGCTGTGGTTACTTAGAGGGGGACATTTGAATTTACTGGGAATCATATTGGCATATGCTATGAACGCTTATGCTGCCCTAAGTGGATTTTCTGCTGAGCGGGTTGATTGTGAATGGGTTTCACAAGTCACCGCTAATACCACCGTGGACTGTTATGACCAATTTGTTCATTACAATGCCAAAGTAGCCACCAACGCTTATCGTGCTCGTGGCCAATCAAATCTTAAAGTCGCCAGTTTCAACGTTCTTTATCAAGGTAGTAAACGCTCACGCTTTAAGGATCTCTCCTTGATGACTGAGATCATGAACGATTTCGATATTATTTCTGTTCAAGAAATTCTCAATACGGATTCAAAATCTGAGGCCCATAATGATCGCCTTTGGAATTATTATAATGAAACTCAGGATCCAGAAGCTCTCAAGCATTTTGATCTACCTCCGGCCGTGCTTATTTTAAATGAAATGAGAAAACATGATCCGTCATGGGCCTTGATTCTTTCTCGCAAGGCCAAAGTTGATGGCCGCAATGATATAGAAGAAGTCGGTTTTTTCTATAGAGGCTCGGTTGTTAAGCCTGTGATGAATGAGCACTGCGCCTATGGTAATCGCTCGAAGGTTGAAAGCGTTGCCTGCGCAATCCGTCCAACTAAAACCTTAATTGGCCGAGATGTCAGTCAAGTCTTTGGTCGCTATCCTTTTATTGCAAGTTTTAAGAGTGGAAATTTCGACTTTGCCTTTTTATCTTCTCATATTGTCTTTGGCTCTCCTTCAGATGAAGAGCTTAAAACGACAATTCTTCAGCAGGCTTTTGGTGTATCAAGTTACGAGGATTTGGGAGTTGGAGTTACAGCTTCTACTTATGCTCGTTGGGCAGAAATGAAAGTGGTGGCTGACTTTATGAAGGCCTATAAAAAGAATTATCATGAGCAAGACGTGATTTTCGCAGGAGACACAAATTTGGAAGGTCGCTTTCCGTTGTGGGAAACGATTGCCAAAGATGCCGGCGGGTTTGAACTTGAAATTTTAGATCCAACAACAATTTCGGTGAATAAATATAGAAGAGATGTAGAGACCAATGGTCTTGCTAGTAATTACGATCACTTTTTAGTTCATCCTCAAGACACTAAAGAATGTAATGCGAAAAATTCCTCAGTGGTTTATTATCACGAAGGTGAACTCGCAAGAGGAATCAATTCTCGTTACTTAGTAAGAGGTCAAACTGGAACCTTAACGAGTGTTGGCAAGAAAAAATGGAAGCGTGCTGCGGACAAGTATGAAGCAATGATGGGCTCTTTGTTAACTGTGAAAAATAATCAACTCTCTCCAATGTTTAGTGAAGAAGAAATTGCTCTCGATCTTCAAATTTATGAAGGGCGTATCTTTGAAACACAACTTCAAGACAGTACTTATTATAAGCTTTATCAGGAACTTATATCGGACCATTTTCCTATCGTGATGTCTTGCTCTCGCACTCAATCTGATGATGATTAAATTTTATTTAAAAAACTGATCTAAATCCTATTCAAATTTAGTTAAATTTTGTTACTTTTAATGAGTTGTCCATCAATTGAAGGAGTTTATATGGGTAAAGTTAGAGCGAAACATATTTTGGTCGATCATGAGCACGAGGCCAAAGATATTATTAAAAAATTGGAAGATGGGAAAGAATTCTCAGAACTAGCGAGAGATTTTTCAAAATGTCCATCTGGAAGATCGGGTGGGGATCTCGGCGAATTTGGTCGTGGTCAAATGGTTCCTGAATTTGAGAAAGCTTGTTTTGCTTTAAACCCAGATGAAATCTCTGGTCCTGTTCGCACACAGTTCGGTTACCATATCATTCAAAGAGTTTCTTAATTTATAGAAAGAGGGGCAGCATTAAGCTTGCCCCTCGCTATTGTATTCAATTCTAGGGAAGAGCTGGGCTGGCTCAGTCAAAGAGTAATTCAATTCTCCAAACTTTATTTCCTCAAACTTCATCATCGGTTGACCAAGGCATGAAATCGCTTTTTCCGCCGTTTCAGGCAAGAATGGCGAAAGCAAGCTACTCGCTGCATGGATGAGATAACAGAGGTTATAAATAATCGGTTTTAAGGCCACTGGATCTGTTTTAAGTTTCCACGGTTCTTTGTCGTTCACATACTGATTACCTTTGTGAAAACATTCCCAAAGGGCATCTAGGGCGCGATTATGCTCTCTACGATCCATTGACTCTTTCATTTGCTTAAAAGTCTCATCAAGGAAAATTTCTTGTGTGACTCCCTCGCTTGAAATCTCAGGGGGCATATTCTTGAGAGAAAGCTTAACGAATCTCATAATCAAATTGCCAAGATCTGCACCAAGTTCATTATTATGACGTTCCACCAATTCTTTTTCTGAAAAACGTCCGTCATCTAAAGCTGGGATAGCTCTTAGAATATAATAGCGGAAAGTATCAACAGGATAACGATCGAGCATGGTTTGAGGATCGACCACATTGCCAACTGATTTACTCATTTTTCGACCATCTTCACCGAGAACCATTCCGTGGACATAAATTTGTTTCGGTTGAGCAATGCCTGCAGATTGAAGCATGCATGGCCAAATCACAGAATGGAACCAAGTAATGTCTTTTCCAATCACGTGAACGTCTGCCGGCCACAATTCTGATTTTCCTTCAGCAATAACAGCTGAATAGTAATTCACAAGGGCATCACACCAAGTGTACATCACAAACTTATCATTACCTGGAACTTTGATTCCCCATCCATTATTAGGACGAGAAAAGGCAATGTCTTTAAGAGCTTCACCTTCAAGGCGAGAGAGAATTTCATTATAAGATTTGCGAGGAACAATAAAATCGGGATGTGATTTAAAATAATCGATAATCCATTGATTATAATTTGAAATTTTAAAGAAATAACCTTCTTCTTCTTTTTTTGTGAGAGGTTTGTGATGCTCAGGACAAATACCATCTGGAGCTTGAGTTTCAGTATAAAATGATTCACAAGCTAAACAGTATTGACCGCTGTACTTGCCAAAGTAGAGGTCTCCTTTTTCTTCAAGTTTCTTCCAAACTTGTGAAGCGACTTCTATGTGACGTGGCTCAGTGGTTCTTATGAAATCATCAAATGAAATTTGAAGCTTTGAGCAAAGTTCTCTGAACTGCGCTACGTTGTCGTCGACAAATTGCTGCGTTTCTTTCCCCGCATCCTTTGCCGACTCTTGAAGCTTCTGCCCATTTTCATCAGTGCCCGTTAAAAAATAAGTTTGTTCACCTAAATATCGGTGCCATCTCGCATGAGCATCTGTAACGATTTTCTCATAAGCATGTCCAATATGTGGTCTACCGTTTGGGTAATCAATGGCCGTTGTGATATAGAATTTTTTTGTCATGCAACCAAGCTCCAATAGGAATTATTAATGTTCGTGAAAAAAGCGATTGAGAAGAGTTTGTCCGTACATTGAATCAATTTTATGAAAACGATCATCTTCAGAATCCAAACCATAAACTGAAGCTGATCTGATATCAAACCACCAAGCATGAACTCGCAAACGACCCTCTTGAATGGCTTCAATGACAAAAGGGTAAGACTTGATGTGCTCTAGTTGCCATAAAACGTTCTTGAGAGACAACTGATCTGCCTTATCCAAAGGTGGATGATCTGTTAAATACTGTTCTGAAAGATTTGTTGCTCCCTCCGCATGTCTTAACCATGATTTGAGATGAGGGGGAATATCCATAGCTTTGTTTGCCAGTGCTTGCATGGCCCCGCAACATGAGTGACCGCAAACGACGACATCCTTCACTTGCAATTTCATGACTGCAAATTCCAAAGCTGCGAGTTCTGATTCATCGGCAGTTGAAATTCCTTGATCATTGGCCGGAGGTATTATGTTGCCTACATTTCGAAGTACGAAAAGATCACCTGGTTCAGTTGAGGCAAAGAGGTTAGGAACCACTCTGCTGTCGGAACATGCAAAAAAGAGAACGTCTGGTTTTTGCCCCAAGGCCAATTCTGCAAAGCGCTCAGTATATTGAGGACGTAAATTCTTTTGAAATTCAATAAGACCATTTACTAATTTTTTCATAGATCACCTTAATTAAAGTAAGGATTATCTCCTTGAGCATGATCGGTAGCATCTCTGACTTCACGTAAAGAAGACACTTTATCTTTCAACAATCTTTCAATCCCATCTTTTACAGTTACTGTAATTTGCGAACAGCCTTGGCAGCCACCACTGAAACGTAAGGTCAGAATTCCTGCTGAATAATTTTCAACTTCGCATGTGCCACCGTGAGCAGCAAGGCTAGGAATAACTTGATCCTTGATGATTTGTTCAATCATCATTAGATCTTCTTTTTCAGTCTGATTGAGTTGGTCTGAAAAATGTTGCTTAAATTGTGCCGGAATCAATTGGCCATCTTTAGCATAATGTTGACGAGTTAAATCCGCAGCTAATTTGGCAACACTCTTCCAATCTTTTGAATCTGTAAGTCTCAAACGAATTTCATTCTCTTTAATCAGAATTTGGCGAACACTATTAAGGGCAAATAAGCCTTGAAGATAAGGCGAGCCTTGAGCATCACCTGGTTGCTGTAAAAAGAAGTGTTGATTTGCGAATAAGTTTTCAGATAGTTCTAGCTTTACAACTGAACCATCATGCAAGAGAGAGGCATTCATTTTTAATTCTGGTGTGCTCATTAAACGTTGATCTCCTCACGCGGTTGATTTTTTAATTCTTTCAACTTTGTGTATTTGTAAATTCCCGTTCCATGTCCATCGCTGTACTTGAGCGATAAACCATAACGACCAATCACTCCAGCCTCAATTACTTTGATATCAATTTTTATCATCGAAGGTTGTATGATTCGCTTTCCTGTATTTTCATCAACGCAAGAAGCACAAGGACAACTCAAGCGCAGAGAGAAGGGGTCGAGAATAGATTTCTCTTGGCTTTCCCAAGTAAGAACGAGTTCACCTTGAGCCGATATTTCAATTTTCTTAGGTTCTTCTTGAGTGCTGGTACTTTGAAGTTTGCCAATATCTCTTTCAATTTTAAGAGCGAGGGCTTTAAAGGCACTGGCAGGAATAGAGCTCTCATTAATTTCAAGGACAGGTTTGCCGTCATCTCCACTCATCATGATGATTGGATCTAGAGGAACTTCTCCGAGAAAAGGAACTTCTAAAGTTTTGGCCAAATCGTGTCCGCCACCATGTTTGAAGATTTCACTCTTCTCATGACAATGAGGACAAGTGAAGCCACTCATGTTTTCGATGATTCCTAGAATAGGCACATTGAGAGTTCTAAACATCTCAAGACCTTTTTTTGCGATGTCGACTGCGACTCTTTGCGGAGTGGTCACAATAACCGCACCAGAGAGACGCGCGGATTGAGCAAGAGTCAGTTGAATATCACCAGTTCCAGGAGGAAGGTCTATGAGTAAGTAATCCAGTTCGCCCCAAATCACTCCACCTAAAAATTGATTGATGGCACGAACAGCAAGTGGCGCTCTCATGATGACTGCGCCACCTTGAGGATTCATCGTTCCCATTGAAATATACTTTACGCCATATTTTTCAGATGGAATGATCGCACCGTTATGTCCTTTGGGAGGTTGTCCTGCTCCAAACATTCCCGGTTGGCTTGGCCCATAAATATCTCCATCCATAACGCCAACTTTTAAACCTCTTTTAGCGAGGGCAATCGCGAGATTTGTGGTGACTGTGGATTTACCAACTCCACCTTTACCGCTGGCAATAGCAATAACGTGTTTAATTGATTCTAGTCCTGGCTTCATATCAGTCATAAATATCCCCAAAAGATGTCTTTTTTTGTCAGTTAAATTTGGCTTATTTTTAACTTAATTTGCACCCTTTTGCGAGGGGAGAAGTGAGTCTTGTCCAGCTTTTGGCCGCTTAAAAGGCAATTAATACCAGGAACAAGCATAAATTTTGAAGATTGCTAGAATAGAGGGGTGTGGAGGTCTTATGACGCAATTCTTGAAAATCACTTTTTTGGCCAGTCTTTCCCTTTCTATCTCTCTATTTGCAGCTCAGCCGCCGCAAAAAGTTGACTGCCAAAGAGTAGCGGACACAGCGCAAACTTATTGCGATGGCTTGACCGAATATTATTGCAAAGACATTGGCGAATGTTTGGTAAGACGAGATACATGTTTACCAAGTGGCAAAGCACCGACCGATAAAGAATCTTGTGAAGAATATGATCAATGTCTAGATGGAGTAAAATCTAAATTCACTTCAGTTTGTCGCTTTAAATGGGCCGCAGATTCATTAACAGAAAAAGTACGTTGTGTTGACGAGAGAAGTAGTTGGTGGAGATCGACTTCTTGTCCTGGTTACACCAAAGGTGATTTGTTAAGAGCGTTCATTTTAGATGAAATGAAAGAGCGAGATGTAAATTTCGATTGTTCTCTAACAAAAGTTGAATACGGAAAAATGCAAACCAAGTGTAATGAGGCTATTGCGAATTACGAGAAAAATTGTTTGATCGGTCCTGAAGATAAGGCCAAAGTTTCAATGTATAAGAAAAACACGAAATGTGAGGAATATGATAATTTTGATAAGTACAAGCGTGGCCAATTTGCCATAGATACTCAAAACAAAAGAGTTAACGATTCTTCACGCCAAAAAAGAGCACCCCTCGAAGATGGGGCAGCCGGTTCACGCGATAAAAAGGGCGGATCAACAAGCAAATAGCTAGCATTTGTTCCTTTTCATCTGCAAAGAATACTCCTATAAATAAGTCTTAACTGGTTCATACTAGGGTAGACAATGTCTGAGATTGATCTCAAAAAAGAAAGATTATTTATTCTTATATTGGCGACAGTTCAGTTTGTTCATATGGTGGACTTTGTCGTGATGATGCCCCTGGGCCCTGTACTCATGGAAGTTTTCTCAATTTCTCCAGCTCAATTTGGTGCACTCGTTTCCTCTTATAATTTTTCAGCGGGAATTGCAGGATTTATTTTTGGAACAATTGCTGATCGCTTTGAAAGAAAAAAACTTTTACTTCTTTCAATGAGTGGTTTTTTTATTGGAACAATGATTTGTGGCTTCGCGCCGACTTATAGCATTTTGCTTATGGGGAGAATCATTGCTGGTATTTTTGGTGGCGTCTTGAACGTACTCGTCTTTACTATGGTTACCGATCTTGTGCCTTTTGAACGCAGAGGGAATGCCATGGGCATCATCATGGGGGCTTTCTCGGTGGCGAGTGTGTTGGGTGTCCCACTTGGTTTAACCATCGCCGATTTTTATGGATGGCATTGGACTTTTTTCTTTATCGCTTTTTTCTCTCTCATTATTTGCTTTCTCTCATTCAAAGTGTTGCCGCTGTTTGAACCCACACAAAGAAACCTCAATTGGGGTAATGTCTTTAAAAACTATCTCAATCTCATGAAACGCAAAGATTATCTTTATGCCTATTCAATGATTTTTTTAGTGGCAGTCTCTATGTTCGTTTTGATTCCTTTTTTAAGCCCCTTCGCTGTTAAGAATATTGGAATCAAGGCCACTGACTTGAAGTACATGTATCTTGTGGGTGGTCTTTGCACTGTTTTCACTGCTCGTTGGATTGGTAAAGCCACAGATCAATTTGGTGCGAAGAAGATGTTCATGATCGTTGCCGCACTTTCGCTCTTCCCAGTCATTCTCTTCACAAATGCAGGGCCTATGACTTTAGTAATGTACTTGCTTTTATCCACTTTATTTATGACTATCGTTTCTGGAAGAATGATTCCTTGTATGACTCTCATTTCAGAAGTTCCCGAATTAAAAGAGCGAGGCTCTTTTATGGGACTTTTGAATTCGATTCGTTCTATGGGTTCTGCTAGCGCCACATTGCTGGCGGGTTTTGTTATAGTTGAGTCTGAGATGGGGACTTTGTTGCATTTTAATTGGGTCGGATGGCTCTCAATTGTTGTTGTTTTGATCACCGTTTATATGGCATTTCGAATGAAAATTCATAGGTTTAGCCCTCATTCTTAATGAGTTAAATCATAATAATTTCATTGAATAATTTTTGAGAATAATCCGAAAAGATTGCATGGCCGAAGGTGATGAACTTTATCAAATGGTATTCAAAGTAAGTGAAGCTTTTTATGAAAAGCTTTATAACGATCCTTGGTTAAAAGATATTTTTAAGATTATTAAACAAGACATCATTACTTCTCAGCAAACCGATTTTATGGTGGGAAATCTTGGTGGACCTCGGAAATATTGTGGAAGAAGTCCAAGTGATGCTCATCCTCACATTTTCGTCGATGAAGAAATGTGGCAATTGCGCGAAAAATATTTAGTCGAAGCATTAGAAGAAACCGGCTTTCCAAAAGAGCTTGGAGAGAAATGGTTAAAAATAGATCAGGCTTTTAAATCTCAAATTATTAAAAGTAGTGTCTCTGAATGTGTGAAGAGATATAAAGGGGACGAAATCATCTACGTCCCCAATCCAAATTCTAAAAAAGCAGCTTAATCTTTTTTGAGTGAGCAAGTGCTAAAGCCCAAAACACTATAGAGCGGGCAATAACCTACTAAGCCAGTGATCAACGGAACCAAACCAACATAACCCCAAGGTGTTTGTGGTCCAACCACAGTGATAGAAAGTAAACCAATTCCAAGAACGACTCTTAGACCTCTATCTAAATTTCCAGCATTTTTCTTCATCGCTTTCTCCTCATATTGAGTAATTTGTTATATAGTAATGATAGGGCTTAAAGCGCTTCTGAAGTATGATTCATATCATGTTCGCATATTAGGTATACGCTATGTTCAAGAGAAAATTAGGGTTGGCCTTAGGTGGTGGCGGAGCTAGAGGCTTGGCCCATCTTGGAGTTATAAAGCACCTTAATGAAATTCAACTTCCTATTAGTGCTATCAGTGGAACAAGTGCAGGAGCGATTGTGGCCAGCCTTCTGGCTTATGGGGTCCCTTTTGATACGATTGTTGAAAATATAAGAAAACTTAAACCAACAGAGTGGAGTAGCTTTCGTTTTCGAGGCTTAGGTCTTTTTCATAATGAGCTTTTGCGGGAGATGCTAACAAAATTGCTACCTGAAAATGCAACTATTGAAGGTGCTAAAATTCCATTGGCGCTTAAAGTGACCGATCTCATTTCAGGGAAAGGATTAGACCTTTTTGAAGGTGATTTAATAGAAGCTGTAATGGCCAGCTCCTGTGTTCCTGGTATCTACACTCCGGTCCATAAAGATGGCCGTCTTCTCGTTGATGGTGCTTTGGTCGAAAACGTTCCGGTTTCACTTCTCAAAAGACTGGGGGCCAATTTTTATGTTGGAGTTAATCTCAACGGAAATCTTGAGTATGGTAAACCAGATGGAATAGTAGATGTCCTGACAAATGCTATGGATATCGCCATTGATTCTCATACTAAAGCTCAGCTCAAAGCTTGTGATTTGGTTATCTCAATGGATCTCACTCGTTACAGTCGAACTCAAACTCAACAGATGGATCAGTTAATCGAAGAAGGTTATAAGGCTGCTCAAAAGACTATTGGAGATCTTTCTCAATATGTTGTCAGAGGTGGTATTCGAAAGCTCTGGCGTCAGTTTAAATTATGGCTTCCCTTTCATCTCAAAATTCCAGAGCTCTTTAAACGCTTTAAGTGACATTTTTCTGAGTCATTAAGGTTTTTATAACTGACTGATTTGTCATAGGGTTTTGCCTGTTTTGAATAACCTCTTAGAATGGAATCCACTTACTTTTTCAAGGGGTTCTCCATCATGTCGAGATTAACTGTTGCCCAGGACCGTGGACAAAATGTCGTTCAATCTAAAGGCCAGTCTGTCCTCGATCCTTCAATGGAAAATAAAGTTCAAATTTTTGAATCTCGCGTTTCAATTAATTGGGTAGCTCTCTTATCAGTGGGAGTCGTTCTTGTTTCATTCGGCTTTTATTTAGGGCAGAAAATTTCTCCTCGAGTCGATACAGCTGGAATTCAAGATCAGCAGCAAAGAATAATAGGATTGCTTACACAGCAACTTGAGCAACAAAAAAGTAATTTTGATCAAAAAGGAAATCAATTTGCTGTAATTGAGATGGCAAAAGCGGAACTTCAAAAAGCATTAACTGCTCAGTCGATTGAGCCTGAAAAAATAATTAAAGAGCAGAGAGAGTATATCGATGCTCTTAAACAACAAGTAAGAGAAATGAGTGCACTTAGAATAAAGCCGCAAGGTCGTTATCTCTCAAGTGTTTCTTCTCATGAAGCAGTTGTTACGATCCCGTATAATCGAAAGAATGAATCAGTTCTTTATTATGAACATAAATTGGAAAGAGAAGAGCTCAATAAGAAATTTGAAAAAGAGCAAAAAACGTTCTTCGAAGCCTATGATATGGCCAAGGAGGAGAATCAAGAAAAGTTTGAAGCACTAAAAAAGAAGCATAAATTGGCGTTGTATGAATTAGAACAAGAGCAATATCAAATGCGCTCAGATTTTAAAAAGAATAACTACCGTATTAAAAATTAGCCATTCCAGCCTACAAACCAAAAAGCGATGGCATAAACTGTAATCAGAGCGATGGCCAAAAGGTCCGATAGAATCCCCATGGCCTTCTCCTCACTGTACTCATTGTTGGTGGAGAGTGATAATTTAAATTTTATCCAGTAGGCGCCACCGATTGCGGCCATAAATCCAAACATTCCAAGCACAAGAAAGGCAATCCACCATGTTAGGTTACGATCTAACTCTGATGGTTTATCGCCAGGTATGACCATATCCTGAATGTCAGGTTCTATTGGAGAGGGTTTCTCTTTCAAAGAAGATTCATGCACCACTGGCTGAGAAGGGGGTAACTCAATCTCTTCACCTCGGTTGATTCGGTCTTTCGCCCGCGTAAATTTAGTGTCAGGTATCATAAATTTGTGTGTAGGTGTGGTCTGATTATTCGGCTGGAGCTGAAATTGACCGGAAATTTCAATTTCTTCTCCAATTAAATATTGATTGTCGCTTAAGCTTTTGTCCCAATTAATTCCAAAGTCATGGCGCTTTATCTTTCCTTTAAATTTTGCAAAGCGATTTTGAAAGGACCAAGTATCTTGGATTATTTCAGAGAGCTCGAATTGAAATTGGTGAGGAAGAGTTTTATCTTTGATCGTTAGGTTCCCTTTGGCGAGATATTGTTTAGGGCTTATCAACTCAACAGAGCTACTTATAAAAGTAATGTGAGGAAATTCTTTTACTTTGAGAAAATCGGAAGATTTGAGATGCCCATCGCGAATATTATTCCCTGTAAAAATAGAAGAAGTGGAAATCAAAATCTTAATTGAACTTAGTCTTGTTCCTTTAATATCGACTTCACCTTGAAATTTGGTAAAGCGACCATTGACTTTGGTAATTTTCAAATAAGGTATTTTAAAAGATATTTCCGAATGATCATCGTTGATCTTCCAGGTTTCGGCCAAGGCAGAAAGAGACAAAAGGAGAGATAGAAATAAGATTATTTTTTGCACCATGTGAATATAAGGGAAGGAAATCGATTTGTCATACATGAACCCGTTGGATATGCTTTTGACAATAATTATTGAGGTTTTTATGTCATTTGAACAATTAATCAAATCTATCCCTAAAGCCGAACTTCATCTCCATATCGAAGGTTCGTTGGAACCGGAGTTAATGTTTCATTTAGCAAAACGCAACAATATTTCATTACGTTTTAAAAGCGTTGAGGAAGTCAGAGCAGCTTATCAGTTTACAAATCTCCAAACTTTTTTAGATATTTATTATGAAGGAGCTGGAGTTCTTCAGACCAAGCAAGATTTTTATGATTTAACCATGGATTACCTCCATCGCTGCAAAGCTGATAATGTCGTTCACACCGAAATCTTTTTCGATCCTCAAACTCACACCGATAGAGGCATTGCCTTTTCAACGGTGGTCGAAGGCATTCACCAAGCATTAGCTGACGGGAAAAAAAATCTTGGAATCAGTTCTCACATGATAATGTGTTTTTTGCGCCATCTTGATGAAGCATCTGCCATGAGAACTCTAGATCAGGCAATGGAGTTTAAAGATAAGATCATTGGAGTTGGACTTGATTCATCTGAAGTCGGTCATCCGCCTTCAAAGTTTAAAAGAGTTTTTGGTAAAGCCTTAGAGGCAGGATTTAAAACTGTTGCTCACGCTGGTGAAGAAGGGGACCCTTCTTATATTTGGGAGGCCATAAAGCTTCTCCACGTTGAGAGGATTGACCATGGAGTGCGATGTTTAGAAGATGAGATGTTAGTTGAATATTTAGGCTTGAATAGAATTCCATTAACTGTGTGTCCTTACTCAAATGTAAAACTTAAAGTTTTTAAAAAACTAGAAGATCATAATTTAAAGAAACTCTTAGACCGCGATCTGGTAGCAACAATTAACAGTGACGACCCTGCCTATTTTGGCGGCTATATGAATGAGAACTTTTTAGGTACCGCTCAAGCTCTCGATTTAGCGGCGCCAGAAATTAAGAAACTGGCATTCAATAGCTTCGAGGCTTCATTCCTTCAGCGCGAACAGAAAGATCAGTGGATTTTAAAGATTAAAACCCTTTAATATCAAAATGTTAAATTGTTCAATTTTTAGCTAGTCATTGTAATCATTACTCTATGGGCCAACAATCTGACAGACTTGCTCAAAGCCTCGCTATCATTCTCACAAAGGAATTGAGACTGATATGTATAATCTTAAGATTTATGACGAGACCTATTTGGAGAAGCGGCTCCATGTTCAAAAGATCCATCAATGGGATTTTGAGCGTGATATTAATTGGAATTTAAAAGTAGACACTAATAAGTATCTTCTGCCTCTCGATCAAAGCAATATTATATTTCCCGGAGCAAGCGCTGAGCAGCGTTTGGCCATTTCTCAATTTATGGGACTAATTGTTGCATCAACAATTTCTCAATTGGAAATGGTTGCGATTAAACTCAAGGGGCCGACTTGGGATAAACCCCTAAAGAAAAATCCTATCAATCCAGAATTTAGAGAGCTAGGGGAGCAGTTTTATTTAGAAGAAGAAAAGCATTCTAGGGCCTTCGGCAAGTATATTGATAAATTTGCTTCTGCGCTTGAAATTGAACCAGAGCAATTGAGAAATTTTCTTCCTTCTGCAAACAAAACCCTTATTGAAAAACTCTATTCTCTCAATGCTG
>PCTW01000043.1:172301-175286 GCA_002786715.1 Bdellovibrio sp. CG22_combo_CG10-13_8_21_14_all_39_27 | reverse complement strand
AAGAAGAATCACTGCTTTTTTATAATCTTATTCATAATTCTAGAAATGATATAGATCCTCTCTATTATCAAATCCACCGATGTCACTATGAAGAAGAATCTCGCCATGCCAACTATGCTCCCATGATGCTTGAGTTTCATCATCATTTTTCAAATAAACTTCAAAAGAATATTTTCTCTAAAGTTGAATTCTTAATGGCTGAAGTTTTGAATATGACTTGGACATTTAATCAATTAATTAAGCTGAAATCTCTTAAAAGCTTGAAGAACAAGCATCCTTTTTTTGAAGTGATGTACTCAACTGTTGATTTGCTTAAGGGGCAAAGTCCTTTGCAAGTTCTTCATCAACTCTTCACAAGCGCGCCTTATATTTCAAGTAATCTTCATCTTTCTGCTCATCAGCATGTACAGGAGATGCTCGTTCGATATGGTGCCTTTAAGATGCCGTTACCTGAAACAAAAAAGGTGGTACTCACATGTACTGCATAAATCAATTCAAAGGTATTCATTTTATTGAGCATAATTCGGACAAGAAGAATTTGCCCTTGCTTATCATTCTTCATGGGTTTCCAGACAATGCTTTTAATTTAATTTCATTAGTTGAAAAGCATCAAGAAAATTTTCATATTGTAGCTCCCTTTATGCCAGGAACTTTAAATAACGAAAAAAGAGGATTAAATCAATTTAACGAAATGAGAATGGTTCATGATCTCAATGACCTCATTCATTTTGTCGATCGAGATTCTTCGAAAGAAATTTATCTTTTAGGTCATGATCTCGGATGCTTTGCGAGTGTGAATCTTTATTATCATTTAAGAAGTAGAATCAAAGGAATTATTCATTTAAATGGACTTGGCTTGCAACAGTTTTACTCTCGTAGAAAGTCACTTTTACAGTGGATTAAATCTTCTTATGTTTTAACCGCCCAGTTTAACAGTGTAAGAACTCTAGTGGCGAAAGTGTTTCCTGCTTTTTTCTTAAATATGATTTATCGTTTAGGGCAAGTTCCTAATCACCACGAACTCTATGAATTTGATAGAAAATTGCTTAGCCCAATTCTCATCTATTCGACCCTTTTTAAAAGCATGAGAAATTTCTTTGGAAGAAGAATCTTAAGGATAAAAGCCCCTACTTTATTTCTATGGGGTACTAAGGATCGCTTTCTCAACGCTCCAACTCTTGATGAGGTTGACTCTTTTTATGATCAAGCAGAAGTTCGAATCATTCCAGGTGGGCATTGGGTACATTTATCGAATCCACTTCATACCCAAAAGATCATTAATAAGAAGTTATCCACCTGGCTTAGAATGAATTCTCAAGAACAACTTTTTGGAAAATCGTTATGAATAATTTTAGAAAAGACCGAAATTATCTCTTAAAGTATAGTCTGACATCAGGAATTGTTTTTCTCTTTATGAACTCTGCTATCCTGATTTTGCGTAGTGGTCACCTTAATTTTCATATCAATACTGAATTGGCCCCCATTGCTCTCTTATCTATCCTCCTCTGTGGATTGCCCTCAAGCATCCTGCATAATTGTGCTCATGGGAATTGGAAACCAAAGTTTTTGAACACTGTTCTCGGTGAAATCTTTGGCACAGTCATGCTCTACGGTTTTAAAGGGTTCAAACTCGGGCACATGTTTCATCATAAATTTCCTGATGATCCCGACTATGATGTTCATCCTCCCAAAGGTTATCGTTTTCACCAATTCTTAGTTTCTCCAATAGAAGATACGCTAAAAGTTATTGAACGAGTATATTTTGAATACTATGGTGATAATGAATCAAGTCGACGCAATATCTTTTGGCAGAAGATCTTCTTTAACTTTTCAATCGTTATGAGACTTTCTTTTTGGCTTCTTTTATTGGGACCGAGCTTATTTGTCTTTCTGTATCTTCCACTTTATGTGCTGAATATTTTTGTATTCGCCCATATCAATTATGCAGCACACATCATTAATAAAGAAGGAAACTCCGAAGTCGTCAATCTTAACCACAATATTTACTACCGTATTGTGAATGTTCTTTCGATGGGGGGCTATTTTCACAAGTCTCACCATTT
Organism: Bdellovibrio sp. CG22_combo_CG10-13_8_21_14_all_39_27; assembly: GCA_002786715.1. GTDB lineage: Bacteria > Bdellovibrionota > Bacteriovoracia > Bacteriovoracales > Bacteriovoracaceae > 21-14-all-39-27. The sequence goes on along the minus strand of PCTW01000043.1, from coordinate 173,223 downwards.
AAAACCACAGTGCTTAAATCCAGCAAAGGCCATCATCGATGACAACACTGCCTATGTGACTTTTATTCATGAAAAGAAAGTCGTCATTAATAAAAAACTAGAAAAGCGCCATCTTCGTTTAGTAAAGGCTCAATACTTATGAATTTTTACAAAAAAGATCGTCATTATTTTTTAAGATATTTTATTATTAATGCTTTAGTCTTTGGTCTCGTAGATATTCTTTTGATGAAGAAAATTCATTTTGATTTTAATTTTGCGTTGGCCGATCTCTTTATTGCTCTTGTCGCTATCGTTTTCGGACTGGCAATGGCCACGGCCTTTCACAATGCTTCTCATCATAATTTTAAGAATAAATTTCTTAACATTCTCATTGGGGAGTTTTGTGGTTTTTATACTTTGATTGGCATGCGTCCCTTTCGCGTCGGGCATATGCTTCACCATATCCATTCAGATGATCCAGAGCTTGATCCCCATCCTCCGGCAGGACTTAGCTTTATCCAGTTCATCTTAACGTCCCATAACCGGACCATTGAAGTTCTCAAGAATGTCTATCGCCAGAATCATGGTGCGAGTGCAAAGACTGAAGCAAACATAAAATGGCAAACGGTCTTTCACCAAATGGGAATATTATTTAAAATTCTTTTTATCTTTATCGTTTTTGGGCCAACTCTTTTCGTTTCCTTTTATGTCATTTCGTACTTGGCGTATTTTTTTGGCTTTGCTCATTTGAATTATATCAGCCATCTTCCCGACGAAGACGGAGAGATTCGAGTAAAGAATCATTCTCAAGGATTCTTTTATCAAGTGATGAACGTCTTAACTTCAGGCGGCTATTATCACAAGAATCATCACTTGAATCCTAAGCTCTATAATCCTTCTCATTATCAAGCGAGAGCAAAGACTAGCTCATTTCAGATTTTAT
>PCTW01000043.1:124627-172290 GCA_002786715.1 Bdellovibrio sp. CG22_combo_CG10-13_8_21_14_all_39_27 | reverse complement strand
TTTCAGATTTTATCTACAGAATTGAAAGTTTAAGATTTAGACAAAAAAAAAGCTGTCTTTGCAGACAGCTTTTTTCAAACAAAAATGGCGGGAGCGAACGGGCTCGAACCGTCGACCTTCGCCGTGACAGGGCGATGTTGTAACCAACTCAACTACGCCCCCGCGAATTTTTGTATTGGGCAGTATAGGAATACATGAGATTTTCGTCAAGTCTTTTTAAGGGGTTAAGGCACTTTTTTGTGTTTATTTTAAATAGTAAATTCAAAGAGTTAGATATTGAGCTCGGGCTTCTTTGAAGTTCGGGGATTTTGTCTGGCAAAAACTTACTTGAATTGAATCACATAAAGACCTGTGTCATAAAGGAAGAGATGAGTATTTCTCAAACAACACCCCATTCAAAAGTATTTAAATCAGATGATGATCGTAGCTCATTATTTAGGGGTCGTTTGAACTAGTCCAAATTAATTAAATGTTCAAGCTTGAAGCCCCGCCTATCGCGGGGCTTTTTTTTTATGGAGGCTTTTATGAAATCGATTTTACCAGCAGGAGAATTAAATCAGTTCTTTATCAACCCTGAGTCAATGGTAGATGCGGATGTCGATTTCACTGGAACGATCTATAAGATAAAAAATCTTGGGCAGTTTTCATTTGTACATCTTTCAACTTTGGCCGGTATTTTTCAATCGGTGATCACTGGAGAGTGCTCTTTGAAAGAGGGAAGTTCGATTCACGTCTGGGGCAAAGTCGTGACGGCGAAACTTAAAGATAAGGTTTTGGCGAGTAAGACGATCGAAATTCAAATTTCAAAGTGGAAGACTTTATCTACTCATTATGAGTCGTCACCCTTTGACTTAACTAAACCTGAGCTCAATATTCACAATGATGTGCTCTTTGATCAAAGAATGATTTCTCTTCGGCATCCGCGTGAAAAAGCAATTTTCAAAATTCAAGAAGCTCTGGGAGAAGGTTTTCGACGAGCTTTACGAAAAAGAGGTTGTACAGAGCTTCGAACGCCAAAGATTGTAAAGGAGGGAGCTGAAGGCGGGGCCAATATCTTTGAGCTGAATTATTTCGGACAACCAGCATACTTAACTCAGAGTCCTCAGTTTTATAAAGAGTTTGGCGTGGGAATTTTCGAACGCGTTTTTGAAATTGCTCCGGTATTTAGGGCCGAAAAGCATAATACCAGTCGCCATCTCAATGAATATATTTCTGTCGATGCTGAAATTGGCAACATCTCATCATTTGAAGAGGTCATGGCCTTTGAAACAGGAGTTTTAAAAGAAGTTTTTGAATTCCTGAAGTTGGAATGTTCTTTTGAGCTCGAGCTCTTGGGTATAAGCTTGAAAGAATTTGAATCCATTCCTTCACTTACTTTTAAAGAAGTCAAAGTCATTGTTTCTCGTGAATTTGGAATTCATGAAGAAAATGAGCCCGACTTATCACCTCAGGAAGAGCTAAAAATTTCGGAGTGGGCGCTATCGCAGTGGGGAAGTGATTTTCTTTTTGTCACTCATTACCCATCAGAGAAAAGGCCATTCTATGCCATGGACAGCGAAGTTAATCCTGAAGAGAGCTTGAGCTTTGACTTGCTCTATCGTGGTGTTGAAATCACCACGGGAGGACAAAGAATTCATGAATATGAGGCCATTGTTAATAAATTAAAAAGAAGAGGTATGAATCCTGAGCATTTTGAGTTTTTCATTAAGGCCCATCGTTACGGGCTTCCTCCTCATGGTGGCTTTGGATTGGGTCTAGAGCGGTTAACTCAAAAGATTATTGGTTTAGAGAGTGTGAAGCGATGTTCACTCTTTCCTAGAGATATAAGTCGATTATCGCCGTAAGAAGCGTTATGATTGGCTTATGTTGCTACAGCTTTTGATTTATCTTCTTTTGGGTACCGTCGCTGGTACGATTGCGGGACTTTTTGGAATTGGTGGGGGACTTATTATTGTTCCCATCCTTCATTATAGTTTTGTGAAACTCGGATTCCCTAAAGAATTGATTATGCACATGGCTTTGGGAACAAGTCTTTCAACCATTTTTGTTACTGGTATGAGCTCAGTTTATTCACATAATAAACTGGGCTCTATCGACTGGGTTGTTTTTAAAAAACTCTTAGGCGGAGTCATCATTGGAACTTTTATTGGTGGAAGACTCACTGGTATTATCTCTGGAAAGAGTTTAGAAATTCTTTTTATTGTTTATGTCTGTGTTGTTGCTCTTAAAACCTGGATCGATGCCCATGTTCATCCTCAGTCTAAGCCTACCTCGATGCTGATTTTTAATTTATTTGGTTTTATTATTGGATTTAAGTCTTCTCTCTTGGGAATTGGTGGCGGAACAATTAGTATTCCTTTTCTTACTTGGAGAGGATTTTCGATGAAGAAGTCTGTTGGAATTTCGGCAACGTTGGGGCTTCCTATTGCTTTGGTGGGATCTGCTTCCTACATTTATAATGGATTATCTATCGGCAATTTACCTGAATATTCGGTTGGCTATATCTATTTGCCTGCCTTGATTGGGATCACGAGTGTCAGTTCTCTTTTTGCGCGTTTTGGCGCAAAGCTCTCACACAAATTTCCTCAAGATAAGATGCGAAAAGGGTTCGCGCTACTTCTTGTGGCCATTGCGATCAAGGGCTTAGCAAGCCTCTAAATGGCGCAGGGAGCAGTTTGTTCTTTTGTCGTCTTAAAACAGCTCAGGTACAATTCCCACTATGCAAGTTATCAACTCTTTTTTTGAATTAGTATCAAGCATGGGCCCTGCTCTACTGCTTGGGTTATTGCTTAGTGGAATTCTTCATGAATTTCTGGATCAAAAAAAAGTTGAAAGATGGATTAAAGGCCCTGGTTTTTGGCCAGTTTTAAAATCAGCGCTGATTGGAATTCCATTGCCACTTTGCTCTTGTTCAGTTCTTCCCACTGCCGTTGAGCTCAAGAAAAAGGGGGCCAGCAATGCTTCGACCTCAGCTTTTCTCATTTCAACACCAGAAACAGGCGTGGATTCAATTTTCGTGACCTATACGCTCTTAGACCTACCGATGACCTTGATTCGTCCTATCGCCGCCTTAATCATTTCTTTGATTGCTGGAATCGGGCAATTGATTTGGAATTCACAAGAGTATAGTGAAGTTATTGAAGTTAAAAAATCTTGTTGCGGTCATGATCATGAAGAATCGGAAGATTCTCCATTTTTAACTAAGCTCATTAAAGGCATTAAATATTCATACCATGATATTGTCGATGATTTAGCGCTTTGGCTTTTTGTGGGAATATTCTTAAGTAGTTTGGCCACTGTGCTTATTCCCCAAGATTGGAATGAGATTCTGCAATCAGCCTATTCTCGTTATTTAATATTACTTATTGGAATACCTGTTTATATTTGTGCTTCAGCGAGCACACCTATTGCTGCTACCTTAATGATGAAAGGCCTCTCTCCTGGTTCAGCTCTGGTTCTTCTCATAACTGGTCCCGCTACCAATTTGGCCAATTTGGCTGTTATGCAAAAGACTATTGGCAAAAAGGGAATCGTCATTAATCTCGTGGTCATTGCTGTCGTTGCGCTAGGGCTTTCTTATATTGTGGACTTTTTGTACCAAACTTTAAATTTGCCTATCTTGTTTAAAATTTCATCTGAACATACTCATCAAAGTCATTTTGAAAAATTATCTGGTTTAGTTCTTCTCCTTTTAATGGGAAAAGGAATTTATCAAAGCCATTTAAAGAAATTATTTAATCCAAAAAAGAAAGGACACTGTTGCACATGAATATATTTATCACGGGGGGAACAACAGGTATTGGGGCAGAGTTGGCGAAACAATACGCTAAGCTTGGTCATCGCGTAGGAATTTGTGGTAGGGATTTGTCAAAATGTGAAAAAGAGCTAACAGAAAAGACCAACATTCAACTTTATCAAGCCTCAGTGACGAATATTCAGGAACTTCATCAAGCGATTGCTTCATTCGTAGGTGAAGGAACTCTCGATATGATGATCGCTAACGCTGGTCGCAGTCACGGTTCAAAATCCAAGACTCCCAATTTCCAAACTTCAAGAGATATTATGGATACCAATGTCATTGGAGTTCTCAATGCTTTTGAAAAAGCAGTTGAGTATATGATGAAGCAAAAAAATGGCCATCTCGTCGCAATTGCTTCGGTTGCAGGTTTGGTCGGATTGCCAGGTGCTTCAGCTTATAGTGCCTCAAAAGCGGCCGTCTTAAAACTTTGCGAGTCTTATGCACTCGATTTTCCGAAACTTGGTATTGATGTCTCGGCCATTGCACCTGGCTTCATAGATACTCCATTAACGAGAAAAAATGATCATCCTATGCCTTTTCTTATGCCAGTCGAAAAAGCTGGGAAACTGATTATGAGGGCGATTGAGAAGAAGAAAGTCTATTATATTTTTCCTTGGCAAATGAAATGCGTCATTCTAATCATTGAAAAAATACCGCGATTTTTGTATCGAAAGATAATGAATATAAAGTTAATCAATTACAGTAGAGGTTAGAAATGAAATTACTCATTATTTCATTAATTGTTTTTTTTCAATTAACGAGCTGTAAAGAAGAGCAAAAACCAATTGTTGAAGCTCCTGTTTCTAGCGCCCAAGCTTCTTCTCAGGATTTTTCAGACTTGAAGCCTAAAGATGAATCATGTGATTCAGAAGAGGAGTTAAAAAAGAAGCTTGAGGAAGAACTTAAGAATAATGCCGCGAAACCTTCTCTGACTGGTTTCAAAGATGCTGATTGCGAAGTTAAATAGATCTTTTAGTATCTTTTTTCGAGTTGATCTTTTGAACGGATCAACTGAGAACCGATTTTATTCAGTAGATCGCTTATCCTTTTTGAAAAACTTTTTCCACCAATATAAGCTTGAAAATTTTCGATATCCACTTCCGCCACTTTTTGAGGATCAGACCAGTCGATAATAAATTGCTTCTCATATTGTGAAATCTCGCTATGACTAAAAATTTGTGCTCCAAATTCTCTAAAGCTTCCTTGGAGAGTATCTGGATTTATATTGCTTGATCCCCCTAGAAGAACCTTCCCATCAACACTGGTAATCTTACGATGATTTTCCTGATGGTAGGTACGAGTGCTTCCGTCCTTCAATACTACTTGTGTGCCCAAAGTTTGGCGGGTTCTCACTTCAATATGATGAGACTTCAATTCTCTGATAAAGAGAGTATTGGGAAGTCCGTTCATTCCAAAATTGCCATTATGATCAATAATGATTTTTATCTCGAGAGATGGCTTTTCGATTTTCCTTTTAATAAGAGCATCAATGACATATTTGTCATAGAGAAATAATTGCTCCATAAAAATGTGATCTTCTGCATGGGAAATCATATCTATAAGAATATTTCGAACATTCTTAATTCTTCCATCGACATTGGCTTCTGCAATTCGAAGAGTATCGCTTCCAACTGCTTCAAACTGAGTTCTTTTAACTTTGAAATCATTTAATATTTGCTCTTTTTTTCTAAGATATTGAGAGTTATCAAAACCTTGATCTTTAAGGTAGAACAGTTTGCTTTCGGCAGTATTTTCAGTGAGAGCAGCTTCAATATCATCATAATAGGAATGTTGAACAAGTGCAGCTGCTGGGCCTTCAACCCAAATCGTGTTATCGTAATAATATCCGCCACTGTGATCGGTCCAGTTTTTTGAACCGAAATAGGCTTGAGGTTTGGATGTGTTCGCATCAATGACTATGACCTTGGAGTGATCTATTTTTGATTCAAAGTAAGTGCTCTTCTTTTCCATTTCGGCCATCACTTCATCTGTTTTAGGAATCAGATTGGTAATACCAAAAGGAACACCTGGTGGGTGGCGATGAATATTGGCCTGAAGTAAATACACGGAACGCGATAGTTCTTTATCAGACTCTATTCTCGATTTAATGTATTGAAAGACAGGCATCAATTCTTCGGCCATATTATAGTGAGTGGAGAAGTCATGAAGAATGAGAAGTTTAAAGTTTTTGTTTGCTTGTATTTTAACTTTAGCTTGATCGAGTAAGTACTCAGACAATGTGGCACCAAGAGTTCCACCCATAAGAAAAATATCTATAAAGATTGAATCTTTCGATTCATCAATCATCTCCTTTATTTTCTTAAAAATAGGGTCTTTTTTGAAAACAATGTGCCCATTGCTTTGATCAGATAATGGCATTTGGATATCTTTATGATTGAAGTCTAGATCTGAGCCTCCAAAAATGATTCTTTCGTTGAACCACTGAATTCGTTCTAGGCTCTGATCATTCTCGCTAATAATTTTGACATTATTTCCAGGAATAATTCCTCGCGGGTCTAATGAGAAGTTATTATAATCAAGAATCCCTTCGTAAATTGATTTTGAGAAATATTCTGTTTGCTCTAACCCATTCGAGAGCGAGCGCACATCATCGATTTCTGATAAAAATTTTGATTTGAGTTCAATATCTTTTGATGTTATCGCTATAATATTATCTTGCGTTAAATTGGTCAGTTTTAAATCCTTTCGCAAATTATTGAGAAGAGTGATTTTATTTTTACTAAAAGGATTGTCCAAATAGTCTCTGGCAATCATCATTTGATATGTCATTGCGTAGTTTAAAACTTGCTTAAGTTCAATCTTTCTAGGGTTAATATACTTCCAATAGATTATGGACTTGATAAAATGAGGATTTAATTTTCCATCCAAGTTCTTTGTCAAATCTAACACATCATCTTGAATTTCTTTATTTAGTTTTTTTACACTTCTCTTAAACTCTTCATCTCTATTTATTTCGCGAATAGAGAATACGGCTTCATAATTTTTTAAGTAGATTTCGTATGATTTCACTCTATCCGCTATACTAACTTCCTTTGCAAAAACGGAAGAGATTAAGCTTGCAAAAATTGCGAGAAGTAGTTTGTTCATTTACTCACCTCTTCAAAGAGATGTGAGTAAAATTCTCTCAATTCTAGAGCATTCGTTAAATCTAAGGCAGAAGATCTTAACAAGCGATCTTTTACTTCATTCTTGAGAATTCCAGAATCTTCTAGATCGAGTTGATTTCCGGCAAGTGATACAACGATTTTTGATTCTTCGGTGAATTCATGAATTTTAAAGTCATAGACAAGCTTTTTAATTTTAATATTTGAATTTAGGCTTTGATTGCCATTCATTTCACTATGATATTTTCCTGACAGAACCATCTCTCCCGTATCAATCGCCGGCAAGTCTTTTGAAAGGAGATCTTCTAAAATCGAATCATGAATGATATTTGAGGGTAATAGTTTCCCAAAATGGATTTCCATTTTGTCGAGTTGAGGTATAGGGTTTTCCAAGTCGAACTGTTTGTAAATATCGACAGTCAAAAAACGTTTTTCATTACTTTCATCTTTCTTGTAGATAATGTGATTAATCTCGAAGTTTGCATTTTTTATTTCATGTGTTTTGTTATTCTGCGGATTGACTTTAAAATAGCGTCTATAGCGAACAAATCCTTTGACAGCATTTTTTTTCGGATTAGGAAACGGGTGACTTGGATGCCAAACCAGATCAAATAACTTTACCCATAACGTGAGATTCCCTCCGACGTACTGGTAGTATTCGCCTGAATCTGGCCATGGTAATCGGTAAATGTTCTCAGCAATTTCTTTGTCTTCATTTGTCAAAATATCGTAAATTGATTTTGTATCATCAAGCCGAATGAGTTGGTTGCTGGAAAACTCTCGGTTGTAATTGATATCTGTCTCAATATAGGGAGTGAATTCAAAATCAAATTGAAATTGACCATTTACAATTTTGCTGACAGCGATTGTCTTGATGAAATTTTCGATAAAGCCTTTATAAATATTTTGCTTTAAAATGAAGGATGCTTTTTTATCAAGCTTCTCTTCTTCAGTTTGTTTAAACGTTTTGGCAAAAGCTTCTTGAATTGTTTTTAGCGATTTCGTTTTTAGATAGTCATCATCTTTGTTCGTCCAGAACTTGCTTTTGATATCGTACCCTATGAATTTGTTATAAGTAGGGTACTCAAAGTAATCTGAAATGAGTTCAAGATCGAGATGATCAAGACTTGTTGAAGCGGGTGTTCTTTGTTGTGTTGAAGGTTGATTTTTCCAAAGTGAGGGCAGGGGTTGCTGGGTGTCTTTCAAGAGCAACGCAGCCACTGTAAAGCTCCCGATTATCGAGATTACGATATGTTTTTTGTTTGAAATCATAGTCCCCTAACACAGGCAATTTTTGCCATAAAAGACTATCGGAACCGTATTTTGTTTACTTAAGAAATGAAGTCGCCTTTAACTCATTAGAATGACGTTTAAGCTTATTTTAGCTCTGTGATATCAAGGATATAGACGATATTTTCTTTTATTTTCCAGGCAATATTCCAGCGATAAAAACTAGAAAAATAGGTTCTCTCTGATTCCCTCTGGTAAGCGGGCCTTGGATCTTCTAAGAAGACGACATCCAAAAGATTCAGAAGTTGCTCTAATTCAAGCTTTACAAGACCATCTAATTTGCTCAGGAACAGGGGGGCGTACTCGATTTTTTTGGGTTTTTCAAAGTCATTCTCCTGAACCCATTGAGGTGATTGAGATTTTCCAAAATCGCTGTAGGCGAGGTAGGGTTTGATGTCGAGGATCGGCGTTCGATTAACGAGATCGAGTCCAGTCGTTAAGATTCGACATTTCTTTTTTTCAAATTCAATGGCCTTAATTCTCACCAGAGAAAGTCCAATTGGATTTGGGCGAGAAGGTGAGCGAGTGGCAAAGACTCCTACTTTTTTGTTTCCACCTAGACGGGGAGCCTTAACTTTAGAACCATGACTTTTTGAGAGATGAAAATAGGAGATAACCCATAAGAGGTCGCCGGGACTTAAGCCATCGAGACTGTCTAGAGAATGGACTTCGGCTTTTAAAATGATTGCGGAATCAATATTATCTAAAAGTGAAGCCTGTCTTGGAATTCCAAATTTTTCGCTAAAGGGAGTTTCTGCATGGCCAATCGGATTTAAACTATACATCTTCTTCAAGTTGCTCATCTTCAGAGTGAAATTGAATAAACTCTTCGATAAAGCTGAGCTTCGTTTTGTCAGAAATTCTGTCAACGTACAAAACTCCAAAAAGGTGATCAAGTTCATGCTGAAAGACTGTTGCCAGAAAACCTTCCAATTCTATTCTTTGAGAATTGGCCTCTTGGTCGAGATAGTCGATACAAACCTTTCGAGGTCTTTCAACGAATCCCCTAAGTCCTGGTACCGAAAGACATCCTTCCCAATAACCCTGAGTTGTTGAATCAAGAACTGTCATTTTTGGATTGAAAATAATAAAAGTATCTGACTCTTCAATATCTGGATATCTTGGGTTTTCTTTGGGAAGTTCAATGATGGCCGCTTGAAGACTTACTCCAATTTGTGGAGCGGCTATGCCAATACCTTTTTCTTCTGCCATCGTATCAAAAAGGTCTTGTATCAGCTCTTGAGAATTGAGAATTTCCTCTTTTGAGAGAGGTTTGGCCAGCTCTCTTAGAAGTGGATGCCCCATTCTAATTACATTTCGGCGCGCCATTGGATTACCTCTTTTTTTAACCTACAATTGGGCATATTAATCTTAATGATAATTCAATAATGATGAAACAAAAGCATAAAATTCTCTTTGTCTGTCTTGGAAACATATGCCGAAGTCCAACCGCTCATGGTGTTTTTGACGCTTATATTAGACGACTCAATTTACAGAAAGAATTGGAAATTGATTCTGCGGGAACTTCTGCTCATCATCAGGGGCAATTACCAGATGACCGATCGAGAAAGCATGCTTCGCTAAGAGGATACCAGCTTGACTCAAAATCTCGACAAATTAAACTGTCTGACTTGGAGTTTTTTGATGAAATCTTTGTCATGGATGATGAAAACTTAAAGAATGTGATGGCTTTAGACCATGAGAAAAAGTTTATAAAGAAAGTTAAGAAACTAACTGATCTCATTCCTCAAAGTCCTATCGACAGAGTACCTGATCCTTATTACAGCGGGGATCAAGGTTTTGAAATGGTGCTCGATATAATTGAAGAGGCTGCCGAAATCTTTTTTTCTCAATGGGAAAAAAAGAGATGAAGAAGTATTTTACACCATTAGGATTTAAACGATATCAAGATGAGGCAGAGTGGCTTATTAAATTAGAAAGGCCGGCCGTGACGAAAGTTGTTTCATGGGCTGCCTCTCTTGGAGATCGCTCTGAGAATGCCGACTATCTCTATGGAAAAAAAAGGTTGCGTGAAATTGATAAAAGAATAAATTTTTTAAATGGTCGAATGGATAGAGCAGAGATTATAGATCCCGAAAAGACAAAGTCTTCAAAAATTCTTTTCGGTGCAACTGTGACTCTGCAAGATGAAGATGAAAATATCAAAGTGATTAGTATCGTTGGCACAGATGAAGTTGATACTAAAATGAATTACCTCTCTTGGAAATCACCTATCGGACACAGTTTGTTGGGGAAAGAGTTAAATGATAATGTGGCTATTCAAACTCCAAATGGACAGCGTGAGTTTGAAATCATAAAAATAGAGTATAAAAGAATAGTGATAGAGGAGTTCAAAGGTGAAAGTTCAGTGTCAGGTTTCACTCGGTGAATTAGTAGATAAGATTACAATTCTTTTAATCAAAAAAGAAAAGATTGTTGATGAGAACAAACTCATTCTTGTGAATGAAGAACTAAGTGTTCTATCAACTACTTTAGAGTCATTGTCTCTTGATGAGATTGGAACATATTTAGAAAATCTTAAGACAGTAAATTCTGAATTATGGGTCATTGAAGATTTAATCAGAGAGAAAGAGAGAGTGAAATTGTTTGATAAAGAGTTTATTGAATTAGCAAGAAAAGTTTATATTACGAATGATAAAAGGTTCGAGATAAAGAACAAAATCAATGAGAAATTTGGCTCTTCAATAAAAGAAGTTAAGTCTTACAAATCTTATTAGAGATTTTGAGATGGCCCTCTTTTTGTGATAGGGTTATACACCATAATAATGAGTTTCAAAGGATGAGCAATGTCACGCGGAAGCAGCGATTTAACAGTTGATTTAAAATACGACCTCTATGAGAAATCAGTTCAAAATCCTGAAAACGACATGCTGTTTCTCAACCAAGAGTTTGAAAGACTGAGAAAACGCCGTGCCTTAACGCTCAGAGAAGATTTCGGCGGAACGGGGATGCTCGCTTGTGTTTGGGGATCACAAAGTCCTGATCACCATGCCTGGGCAGTGGATTTAGACCAAGAACCAATTGACTTAGGCAAGAAGCGTCATTGGTCTCAATTAAAAGATCTTGAAAAAGAGAGAGTTACTTATCTCCATGGAAACGTGCTAGAAAACCGAGACTTTAAGTCCGATATCGTGGTCGCTTTCAACTTCTCTTATTTTATTTTCAAAGAGCGCTCTCTCTTGCTTTCCTATTTTAAAAAAGTACTCGAGGGATTAGAGAAAGATGGGATGTTTGCAGTCGACATATTTGGCGGAACAGAATGTCACCAAGAACTTGAAGAAGAGACAGAGCACGAAGGGCATAGCTATTTTTGGGATTGCGATAGCTATAATCCACTCAACAATCACTGTACTTATTATATCCATTTTCAGACCCATCATGACAAAAAGAAGCACCTTAAGGCCTTTCATTACGACTGGAGACATTGGTCAATGGCCGAGATTGTTGATTTGATGCAAGAAGCTGGCTTTTCAAAGGTTATAACTTATTGGGAAGGTACTGATGAAGATGGTGAAGGTGATGGAATTTTTTACGAATCAAAAAGCGAAGAAAATTGTGAGTCATGGGTAACTTATATCGTCGGATTGAAATAAACCACCAAAGTTCTTCTAAAATTGTTTATAATCTAAATTATATTTAGAGGAGGCTTTTTGTTTAAGGTTTTAGTAGTTGATGATGAACCTCAAATAAGAGAAGTTTTCGAACTCATTCTCGAAGCCAATGATAGTATAGAGGTCTTTTTTGCAGCCTCTGGTAATTTGGCGATTCAATTACTTCAAGAACAAAAAGATGTTGGCCTTATTTTTTGTGACTATCGCATGGATGATGGCTCGGGTGGCGACGTTTTTAAATGGGTTTCTGAGAATTTACCCCAAACCTGTTTTACCCTTGTTTCGACCTATGAACCGAATAGGCTAGAGGGATTTGAAAATTTTTACTCTCGTCCTGAACTGTACCAATACATATCTAAACCTTTTAGCGCTGAAAAAATTTTAAAAATGGTGAGTGATAAATCAGCCAATTCAGAGAAATTTTCTGAATATGCCCGAATTAAATTGAATACGATTTTAACTTTTAGAGGAAAAATCAAAGCCGATGTCTTTGTTAAAATTCATGAAGATAAAATGGTTAAAATTATAGATGCTCATGATGATTTGGATCAAGACATTCTTCAGCGCTATATTGATAAGAGTATGCATTGGGGATATGTTTTTCACGACAAAGCTCAAGCTATGATGAAGACAAAATTGGGAGAGACAGACACCCTTATCCAAAAAATTAAAACAGAGATAAAATTTGAAGACAAAGGGAACTTGGTTTTAGATGCTCTCGATAATGTAAGAGAAATTATACAAACTCAAGGATTTAATGAAGCGATTTTAAAAACTGCAGATAAAAGTGTGATTGAAACACTCCAATTTCTCGACCAGACGAAAGGACTTAAGGATCTTCTCAGTCTCTTTTCAAAGAGAGGATCTTATATTTCAAATCACGGGTTATTAACGGCCTATTTTTCAAACTCTCTAATCCAAAGATTAGAATGGAATACATCAGAGTTGAGAAAAAAAATAGCAATTGCTAGTCTTTTTCAAAATATCTCACTACAGTCTGAAGAGTTGGCTCAAATTCACTCCACTATTGATGACTCATTTGAAGAATGTTCTCTTCAAGATCAAAAGATTGTGATTGAGCACCCGAGACTGTCATCTGAAATATTAGAAGCAAAAGAATTTTTCGACAGTGATGTCTTAAATCTTATTCTTAATCATCATGAATCACCCTACGGAAATGGTTTCCCACGAAGTATAGACTCGACTCTATTGAGTCCTATCGATGGAGTCATCATTCTTTCCAGCCACCTCGCCAAGGAAGTGCTTCTGAACCATTCAAAAGAGTTGACGGTCATGGTTCAAGATTTTAATGAGATCTACAATAAAGGTAATTTTAAAAAGATTTATCGAGCTCTTTTGCAAGTTCTTATGCGAGACATCTCTTAGTAATGAATAATCTGAAAATGGTACTTTGAATATTGTGATTTAATTTGCTTTCCGTGGTGCGAACTTTTAGGTTCTAGGATAATCAAATGAGAATTTTCTTCTTTTTCTTTCTTGATGATTGAAGTGATAGAATCAACTTTTTTAATAAGATCAGGGATATTTGAGTTTAAAAAGTATATATATAAGGGTTTCGAAAAATTATTAGAATGAAATAAGTGAACATCGATTTGGTCATTTTCAAGTGATTGGAGGATTAGTCCATTGCTGAGGTAATTAATTTCAGAAAAATAAGGTATTTGATCGGTTAACGAGCCTTCATGAAGCCAAATAATGGCCAAGCAGTTTTCATCAACGAGTCTTAAAAGCTTATCTTGTTCATTTGGCAAGAGCATCTAGTACACCATTGATAAATGAAAAGGATTCAGTTGAGCCAAACTTTTTTGCCATTTCAATGCATTCATTGATGACAACTTGATTAGGAGTGTTTTGCAAAATCTTTATTTCGGCAGCTCCGAGTAAAAGAATCGCTCTGTCGACTTTATCAAGAGATTCCCATTTCCAGTTTTTTAAACAGGAGATGACTTTTTTCTTAAGTTCATCACTATGAGCAAAGCTTGCTTGAATGAGGCTCTCCGCAAACATTCTTTGTTCCGAGTCTAGTGGTGCTCCGAAATGATCATTATCTTTCTCAACGTAGGATAGATAAAACTCTTCGATTTGTTCACTCATCTCAGCTGCATCAATTTCTTGATTCGACATGAGCCTCTCAAATTCGGGAAGTTGGAGATGGTAAAGAAACTGGAATGCAAAAGTTCTTGCAACTGATCTTTTATTGGACATGATTATCTTCTTTCTCAATAAGCTTATTGTTTTGGAGCGTTTTTACAAAACCATTAATATCTTTAAAATCCCAATAGAATGAAGCGAAGCGAACAAAAGCCACTGGGTCTAAGTGATGGAGATTTTCCATAACTATTTCCCCAATAAGCTTTGAGGGAACTTCTTTCGAGCCAATTTCACTAATCGTTTTCTTTACTGATTCTATAATCGAATGAATATCTTCACTGGAGATCGGTCTTTTTTGACAAGCTTTTGATAAGCCTTTGAGGATTTTTTCCCCATTGAAAGCTTCACGTCTACCGTCATGTTTAACAATTGTTGGTGTTTCTAATTCGACATTCTCATAAGTTGTGAATCGTTTCTCACAAGCTTCACACTTTCTTCGGCGACGAATACTGAGTCCATCATTAAAGATACGAGTATCAATAACTTTAGTATCTTGATGATGGCAGGTAGGACAATACATTTAGTTCATTCCTTTATAGACTGGAAAATCCCTGCATAAAGCTTGAACTTCATTTTTAATTTGCTCATGGACCTTGAGGTCTTGAGAATTTTTCAAAGCCTTCGCAATCCAATCTGCCACTTGAATCATGTGAGTTTCTTTCATTCCGCGAGTGGTAATAGCAGGAGTTCCGAGGCGAATACCTGAAGTAATAAAAGGAGAACGCTTATCCCCAGGAACCATATTTTTGTTACAAGTAATTCCAGCTGCCTCGAGAATCTTTTCACTGTCTTTACCAGAGAGATTCACGGAATCAGTTTTAACTAGAATAAGGTGATTATCAGAGCCATTTGAAACAAGCTCAATTCCATGCCTTTGAAGCGATGAGGCTAGAGCTTGAGTATTCTTTATCACTTGTTCTTGATAAGTTTTAAATTCAGGCTTGAGCGCTTCTAAAAATGCCACTGCTTTAGCTGCAATCACATGTTCAAGAGGTCCACCTTGGATGCCTGGAAAAATATTTGAATTAATTTTTTTCGCCAATTCTTCGTCATTGGTTAATATTATACCGCCGCGAGGACCTCTCAATGTTTTATGAGTCGTTGAAGTCACAAAATGGGCGTGAGGAAACGGTGAAGGATGAACGCCTGCGGCAACTAAGCCTGCGATATGGGCCATGTCCACCATAAGATAGGCGCCAACACTGTCGGCGATCTTTCTAAATTTTTCAAAATCTAACTTACGAGAATAAGCCGATGCTCCCGCCACAATCATTTTTGGCTTGTGCTCAAGGGCCAATGCTTGAATCTGATCATAGTCAAGAAGTTCAGTTTCTAAATTGAGACCATAAGAAGCAAACTTAAAAAGTTTTCCAGAGAAGTTTACAGGTGAACCGTGAGTGAGGTGACCGCCTTGTGAGAGGTCCATACCTAAGACAGTATCGCCATGGGATAACGCTGAAAAATAAACCGCCATATTGGCCTGTGAGCCTGAATGGGGTTGAACATTCGCGAACTCACAACCAAAAAGCTTTTTTACTCTCTCAATCGCAAGTGCTTCTGCGCGATCGACGTTTTCACAGCCACCGTAATATCTTTTTTTAGGATATCCTTCTGCGTACTTGTTGGTCAGGATTGATCCTTGGGCCATCATGACAGCAGGTGATGTGTAATTTTCTGAAGCAATAAGTTCTAAGCCTTCTTCTTGGCGATGGCGTTCGCTCTCGATAATGGCCGCAATTTCAGGATCTACTGAATTTAAATTATCACTTTTAAAATCAAACATTAATTCTCCAATTATTTTATATATTTCTTGAGAACGAGTGAAGAGTTCGTACCACCAAAGCCAAATGAGTTGTTAAGAGCATATTCAATATTGGCCTTAACCGGTTTGTGAGGAACATAATTCAAATCACACTGCGGGTCTTGGTTATCGAGATTAATTGTTGGAGGAATGATCCCTTCATGAAGGGCCATCGTACAAAAGATACTCTCGATACCACCAGCCGCTCCAAGGAGGTGGCCAGTCATTGATTTTGTCGAACTCACAAACATGCTGTGAGCATGTTCGCCAAAAGTTTTTTTAATCGCATTTGTTTCACCAATATCACCTAGAGGAGTAGAGGTTCCGTGAGCATTCACATATCCTACTTGGTCAGGAGTAATGCCTGCTGTTTTCACGGCCATCGCCATACATCTTCTTGCGCCTTCGCCTTCCGGATGAGGTGCAGTGATATGATAGGCATCAGAAGTAGCACCATGGCCTACGACTTCAGCGTAAATAGTCGCTCCACGAGCTATCGCTTTTTCTAAATCTTCAAGAATCAAAACTCCGGCGCCTTCACCCATAACGAAACCATCACGAGCAACATCAAAGGGACGAGATGCTTTTCCTGGTTCATCATTTCTTTTGGAAAGGGCCTTCATATTATTAAAGCCAGAGAGTGGAAGTGCAGTGACGACACTTTCGGTTCCTCCAGTGATCATTACTTCTTGTCTACCCATCATAATTTCATAAGCAGCTGCAGTGATGGCGTGAGCGGCAGAAGCGCAGGCGGAAGAAATTGTGTAGTTCAGACCTTTCATTCCAAATTGGAGAGTGATCAATCCTGTCGCCATATTAGGAATAATTCCAGGTATGAAAAAAGGAGAAACTCTTCTCGCCCCTTTTTCTAAAAAAGTACTATGAGTGCTTTCAATCTGAGGAAAACCACCCATACCAACACCCATGATGGCGCCAATATTTTCAGCATTGTATCCAGCGAAATTATCTTTGAGTCCTGCTTGGATGAGAGCTTCATTGGTAGCACTTAATCCATAATGGATAAATGTGTCGTAGCGACTCCATTCTTTTTCAGGAAGGAGTTCTTCTGTCATTTTAAAATTTTTAACTTCTCCGGCGATATGAACGCCGAGATTTTCAGTATTAATGTTTTCGATTTTCGTAATGCCTGGACGGCCTTCGAGTACTCCTCCCCAAACTTCTTTGAGGTTAAGACCCAATCCGCAGATGGCTCCCATTCCAGTAATAGCGACTCTTCGTGGTTTGAAAGTCATAAATGATCATCCTGTTAGAAATGATAATTAAAATTTTTGTCAGCTCTAAAAAGCAAAAAAGGCCCCGAAGGGCCTTAGCTTATTATTGCTTTGCTTCGATATACTTGACGACGTCATCAACTTTTTTCAAGCCTTCAGCGTCTTCTTCTGGAATTTCAATTCCAAATTCGTCTTCCATCTTCATCATTAGTTCAACGATGTCGAGTGAGTCGAGGTTAAGATCATCAACAAAACTCGTCTCAGGCTTAATTTTGCCTAAATCTACTTTTGTTGCTTCAGAGATCAGTTTCATCACTTTTTCTTGCATCATGAGAGTTTCTCCTTCAATCGATTGCTTAGAATTACGGTAACTTACACAGTATTAAATTAAATGTACAGACCACCGTCGATTTTTATAGTTTCCCCTGTAATATAGGAAGACGCGCCGCTTAATAAAAAGCTCACCAAATCGGCCACTTCTGAGCTCTCCCCGAATCTTTTCAAGGGGATGGAGCTTAAATAGCTTTCTTTGGCCGCTTCATTTAAAGCGTCAGTCATATCGGTGGCAATGAAGCCTGGGCAAATGGCATTACAACGAACATTTTTGGCCGCCATTTCTTTGGCATAAGACTTGGTGAAACCAATCAATCCGGCCTTTGAAGCAGAGTAGGCAACCTGAGAAGCATTTCCCATCAAGCCTACGATTGAACTCATATTTACGATTGAAACATTTTCTGCTTTTAAAAATGTACGAGAAAGGATTTGAGTAATCATGATCGCCGATTTTAAATTGGTATCGATGATTTGAGAGAGCTCATCTTCTTTCAGTCTCAACATCAAGGTATCTTTTGAAATACCCGCATTGTTCACAAGACCAGTAATCGGAGGATGATCTTTGTGAAAAGTATCGAGCGCATTTTTCATCTGCTCAGTATTAGTCACATCAAACATAATCGCTGTTGCATTTTTTGCCCCGAGAGTCTTTAGTTTCTCGCAGAGTTCATTGGCGATGGCCTCTTTGCCTTCGCGATAATTGAAAACGACATGAGCACCTTGAGATGCTAATGATTCGGCAATAGAGCGACCGATGCCGCGAGTGGCGCCAGTGACGAGAATAACTTTGGCTTCGAGATCGTGAAATTTGGCCTTCATAAAAGTGCCTCCAGTTCCTCAAATGATCCTTCCTTGTCGAGAGGAATCACTTTGATATTGCGGTTTATTTTGCGAGCGAGTCCCATCAGAACTCGACCAGGTCCAACTTCGATACACAAAGTATCGTCGCTTAATTGTTTAAAACTTTGAGTCCATAAAACAGAACCATCAACTTGCTTGAAAAGATTTTCTTTCACCTTTTCAGGATTGGTGTCCGCTGGGTACTCGTGAGCGTCGATGTTAGCGATGTAGGGATAGAAAGTTGAACGGAATTCAACCTTATCTAAAACTTCTGCTTTCAATTTGTCAGCAGCAGGTTTCATGAGCGAAGAATGGAATGGAGCTGAAACGTTGAGTTCAACACAGCGATAGCCTTCCTTAATATTTTCTTCAAACCATTTCATGGCGCGAATGCAAGCTTCAGCTTCTCCAGAAATAACGATTTGTTCAGGGTCATTAAAATTGGCCGGCATGACTTCGCTGCCAGGTTGAGAGACTGCTTTGCAAGCTTCAATAACTTTTTCCTCTGAAACTTTGAGGACCGCAACCATTTTGCCTTTACCAACAGGCACAGCTTCTTGCATGAATTTTCCGCGATAGTGAACGGCGCGAACGGCATCTTCAAAAGAGATGGCCTTGGCCGCAACTAAAGCAGCATACTCACCAACCGAATGGCCAAGCACACGATCAACTTTGATATTTTTATTTTTGAGCAGCTCAAGCAGTTTGTCATAGAGAGCAACGGAGTGGGCGAGGATGGCCGGCTGTGTATTTTGAGTCAGCTTTAACTCGTCCTCAGGACCTTCGATCATAATTTTTGAAATCGAATAGCCTAAGGCCTTATCCGCTTTGTTTAAAAATTCAAAGCTGGGATGACCTTTGAGCTGTGAGCCCATACCGATGTATTGAGACCCTTGACCAGGAAATAAAAGAGTTACTGATTTTGTCATTGATTGGCCCCTAGTAACGGAGAAGAGTTGCACCAAAAGTTAGGCCAGCACCGAAGGCATCAAGAATCACAACATCACCGCGTTTAATTTTTCCTGATTCAATGGCTTCGTGAAAAGCAATGGGCACAGTCGCAGCTGATGTGTTTCCGTAATTTTCGATGTTAACGATAACTTTATCCATAGAAATGCCAATGAGATTGGCAGTTGTTTCAATAATGCGAATATTAGCTTGGTGAGGAACTACCCAGTCGACTTGATCGAGAGTCATGCCTGCACGTTCAAGCACGATCTTGGCATTGTCTGCTAAAGTGCGAGTGGCCACTTTAAACATTTCTTTGCCTTTCATGCGCATGAAGTGAGTACCTTCTTTAATATGGGTTTCAGTGATTGGTTCAACCGCACCACCAACAGGTTGATTGAAGAATTCTTTGCCGGAACCATCTGAACCTAAATGAGTGGAGAGAATTTGAGATTCATCACCTTCTTCAGAGCGCCCCACAATTCCTACGCCACATCCGTCACCGAAAAGAATGCAGATGGTTCTGTCATTCCAATCAACTTCGCGCGAGAGCATCTCTGATCCTACAACCAGAACATTTTTCGCCATTCCCGTTTTAATAAAAGAGTTGGCCATGTTCACGCCGTAAACGAAGCCAGAACAAGCAACGGCAATATCCATACAGGCACAATTATTGGTGATGCCAAGTTTTTGTTGGAGAAGGGAAGCCGAGTTCGGTAATTTTTGATCAGGAGTTACTGAAGCAAAAATAATCATATCAATGTCATTGGGTTGAAGGCGCGCCGTCTCTAGCGCTTTCCAGCTAGCGTGCATGGCCATATCGGTAGGCCATTCTCCACCTTCTGTTGAACAAATGCGACGGGCACGAATACCTGTTCTTTCAAATATCCACTGATCAGATGTATCGATTACTTTTTCAAGGTCAAGATTGGTAACAACTTTTTTTGGGAGATAAATTCCGGTACCTAGGATCTTTGTTTTGATTTCGGTCATGTCGTACTCAATGTTTAAAATAAAAAGGGCCTAACTTAATTAGGCCCTCGTATTGTTTTTAAAAAAGTCTTAAATGACAAGTAGGATAATTAGGCGTCCGCGTTAGCTTGGACTTCTTCAACTACTTTTACGTCAATAATTGCTTTACCTTTATACTGTCCACATGAAGAACATGCTGTGTGAGGCATAGTTGTCGCTCCACAGTTTGAACAAGTCATCGGGTGCTTTCTATAAAGTTTGTGGTGTTGTCCTGCATGACGAAGGCCTCTTCTCGATACAGATACACGTTTCTTAGGAACTGCCATATCAACTCCAAATTGATCAATTTCAACAAATAAGTCCAAGATATTTACGATAGCACTTACGAAAGTGCAACCCTTTTTTACTAATGCTGCGGCGAATCCATCTCAGACTGGTGAGAACAACTTGTTTCGTTGAGGTTTACGCCACATTTTTGGCATAATCCTTTACAATTCTCATCATGGAGAGGCAGGAAAGGCACATTCATGAAAACTTGTTCATGAATGAATTCTTTTAAGTCGATGGCCCCTTTATCTAAAGTATAAAGGTCATATTCGTGACCATTAATACGAAAACATTCGTCTTCAAATTCAGGAAGCTTCATTAAGCTTTCATTGACCCAAGCTCCAAAAATATCACTCTCAATGTGTTGATCCGTAAGTTTTAAACAGCGAACACAGGGAGTCTGATAATCGGCTTCAAAATAACCTTTAATTGTAAGGTGATCGGCAAGTGGTTTTGCCACTCGACGAAGGACTTCAAAACTAATTTCGAGCTTACCTTTTTTGAAAGGCTCACTCTTATCAATATCTGCTTCAAGTTCATTGAGAATGTCTGAAATCCAAGGATCCGTGGAGTTTTTTGCCACGAATTCATAGGTTTCATCCACTTCATAGTCTGATAATTGTATCTTTTGTTTCATCATACGCTTTCTTTATCGCAATTTATTGAGGAATACAATCTAGCCTTGCCATTAAAAAACGATTGTTGAATGTCAGGGTTGTGACCATTCGAACTTGATCTTGGCGTTCTTCATTGACCCAAATTCCGTTGAACTTATTGCTGGCACTTCGTGCACTTCCCATTTTGTATTTGTAGATCTGTTCACCGTTATCGGTCTTAATTATGACCCTGTTCTTCTCATAGAGCTCAATTTCATAGCGTCCACGGGGAATTTGGAGCCCGCAAGTAAGACCTGAGTTATTGCTTGCTTGGGTATTTACATCATTTAAAACGTTGAAAAATTCGCGGCCATTTTCTTCGGTGATGTCGTAGAGAACTTGCGACTCTACTTTTAAAGGATCACCGAGAGAGGTGTTAACATTTCCTGTTCCTTGTCCGTTGCCTTCGAGGCGAGAGCAATCAACAGGTTGACCATTATATGTGCAGGTTTTTGATTCTTGTTTTATTTCTTTGCTACAGCCTAGGATGGTAAATGCTAAGGCCAAAACTAAAAATGAGTTCTTCATAAAAAATCTCCTAATATAGGTTGTCAGCTTATCTAGGAGGAATCGATTTGTGAGGGAACCCTGAAAAAGTTACAAGCTATTTTAAAGGAATCTGGCGTCTGAATTCGGACATCAGAATGGAAGTCGCTGTAGAGAGGTTTAAACTTTCCACATTTCCAGTACCTGGAATGCTTAAGGGCTGTCCCATTTTAAAAAGGTCATGAGGTAAACCAACATCTTCCTTGCCCATTAAGATGATAGACTTTTTAGCAAAATTGGTTTGATAGAGATTGCCGCTTTGATGACTGGAGGTAGAGTAAATACTAAAGCCAGCTTCTTTAAATTGTCCGAGCACATCGAGCAGATGATCTGTGAATAAAGTAGGAACAAACTCAGCACCACCTTCAGCAATTCGATAACTCGACGGAGTCAGATTTTGAGACTGTGATTCAAGCAGCATGGCATCGGCTCCAAAGTGAGCTGCCACTCGCAAAATGGCCCCGATATTGTGGGGGTTTTGGGCTTGATGAAGGGCGACGACGAGCGCTTTTTCGACTTTTCCAAACTTGTGAAGGAGTTGATCAATTTCAACTTTTTTACGAGGTTTGAGAAAAACGCAAATGCCTTCGTGATGTTCTGAAGAGGTTACTTTTTTAAGTTCTTGATCGCTGACAACTTTATAGGCAATTTTGTTTTGGGCACAAAACTTTAACATTTCACTGAAAGACTTGAGTCTTTTTTCCTCGATAAAAACCTTTGCTACCGACTGGCCTCTTTTAACAAAAGCTTTTTGAGCGGCATGGAATCCGCAAATTTTTTCTTCGTCATCGTGATATTTGTGACCGACATTTTTCTTCGCCATTGCTTACACCTTAGAGTTATAATGGGGGCTAACATAAGATTAGGTCGTCACTATGGCAAGCACTGAGAAAATTCTTCTATGTGGTTTTATGGGCAGTGGAAAATCCACTCTCATTGAGAAATTGCGTGAAAATGAAGTGGCCAGCGATTGGCAATTTCTCGATCTCGATCAGGTGATCTTTGAGAGAGAAGGAAAAGGCTTTGAATTTTTGGGTCAGTGGATTGAGTACGTCGGCTTCGAACGCTTTCGATTAAGCGAAGCGGATATCTTAAGTGAGCTTCTTGATTCACCAAAATCCATGGTGTTGGCCCTAGGTGGCGGCACAATTGAACACCATCAAAAAATCTTGGAGCCTTGGTTTTCAAATATGGTATGGTTGGATGTCGATTTTGCGCTGTGTTGGGAACGCATTTCTCACCATCACGGACGACCCTTGGTTAAATCTGGGAGAAATGCTCTAGAGAATCTTTATCAAGACAGAGTTGAGGGCTATTCAAAGGCCCAAGGAAGACTAAATAAATTGGAAATTGACTACATTGACACATTGGATCATTTAAAAGAACGCCTAAGTTAACGCAAAATTAGACGAAGCTCGTTAATTCTTGGCATACTGTTAACTGGAATTGTGTTGTTAGGGGGATAGAATGTCCGACGTAAAATCACCTTCAGTTGCTTTGCTTATCAAAGACATCAAGGTTGCCAAAGAAGTTTCGAATATCTTCCGCGCTATGGATGTGCTCCCTTATATTTATAACGACTTAAAATCTTTTTGGTTTGGAACAATTGAAGAACTTCCATCGTTTTGCTTAGTTGACGTTCAACTCTTTACAGAGGGTGATCTCTCTCTTGCTCAACATCCACAAATTAAAGCTCAGGCCATGCCTGTTGCTCTTTATTATTCAAATGCGACTGCTCCACTTGCTTACACTTCGTTTGAAGTATTAAATTTTGGATTAGTGTCAGCAGAACTTCCTCTCTCTGGGCAAATCAAGGCCGTACTCAAGCGCGTGAATAAACTCAATCAGCTTGAAAGTGAATTGAGAGAATCAGAAGTCAAAGCGAGTGGTCTTCAGCATCAAATTGATCGCGTCGTTCGTGGAACTGAAAAATTGAAAGAAGCAGATTATTATCTTCAATTGCTTAAGCGTTCATTGCAAACTTTTGATGCTCTTAGAGATCAGGAAGATTTTTATCAAGCTGTTCAGCAAGGTTTTCAACAATTAGGTTTTGTTGAAAGTTTTTCTCTCTATGAGTTGAGCTTTAATGCTCAAAAACTTATTTCACCCCAAATTGTTTCGCATAAATTTAAAGAGCTTCCAAGCTTGTGGTTAGGCCAAACTGGATATCAAGGCATCGAGTTTTATGCGCAAAATATGGCCAGCCAAGTTGCCATTGATATGCTGGGTGCAAATTTGATGAGTCTCTTGTTGAAAGGGAAGCGTTCAAAGCCAGAAGTTATTCTTTTTGTAAAAACTGAAGACGAGGAAGTATTGAACAATCTCGATTGGTCAGTACTTGAATACTATTTAACCGGTCTTTACTCACATTTTGAGCTTAAAAAAGGCAACGTTCAGAACTCTGATAAACGCCAGTTAACCAATTGGGAATTTTACTCTTTTCTCGATAGTTGTTTTCTTGGGAAAGTGGCTGGAGATGCAGCCGAAATTCAAGCAGGAGATTCTCCATTTAGTTTAGTTAATATCAACTTTTCTGATCTTAACGATGCGATAGAAAATGCCCCGTTAATTCGGTTCTACTGGACTAAGTTTATAGAAGATTTTATCGGACGTTTTGAGGCATCAAAGCATCACAAATTTAAATTCAGTCAATTTAGTACAGAGAATTTAGTTTTCATTGTAGATCGAGACAATGTTGATACTTTTTTTAATGATCTCAAAAGTTTCGCTCTAAGATTCCCTATTTGGCGATATTTTGAAGAGCCTGAAGTTATTTTGGCCAAAAATCTAAAACCAGACATTCAGATGGTTCCGCTCTCAACACAAGCTTACAGAAGTTTCATTAAGCAAAAGACTGTTAGTATTGCCGCAGCAGCCGTACCTGTGCCCAATAAAGGCACTTCTATTCGACCTCGTCTGAATTCTTTGACTAATTAAGGTTTCAAATGAGATATGGCAGTCGTTTAATCGTTCAGCTCGATTTGCTTGAATATAATTACCGCGAAATCAAAAAACATTTTCCAGACCAGCAGGTGCTTTTCATGGTGAAGGCAGATGCCTATGGGCACGGCCTGGTGCCCATTTCTCGCTTTGCTCATCTCGAGTTGGGAATAAAAGAATTCGGAACGGCCAGTTTGGGTGAAGCTCTCAAACTAAGAGAAGAACTTCCTAAAGAAGCTTTTGATATTTACGTCTTTTCTGACATTCAAGTTGATCTTGAATTGCATCGAGATGTTTATCTTAATCGTAGAATCATACCGGTACTTACAAATTTTAATGATCTTGAAATTATTTTGAACTCTAGCGACTTTAAGTATTTTCCTCTTTGCTTAAAATTTAATACTGGCATGAATAGGCTCGGATTTTTCTATGATAAAGTTCAAGAGGTGATTGATCTTCTTAAGAAAAAGGGGCGTCATGAAATAGAACATTTGATGACCCATTATTCTTCATCTTCACTTTCAATGAGTGGCAATAAGAGAAACACGGAGCAAGCACAGCGCTTTCAAGAAATTAAAGAAATGATCACTCAGCAAGGAATTACAATTAAAAAGACTTCAATTGCGAATTCAGGATCAATTGAACAAAATAGTGGGCACTCCGAAACTCATATTCGACCAGGTCTTATTATGTATGGGCCAAGTTCATTGTTGCCGAAGATGAGAGAAGATTCACTCGTTCAAACGAAAGTAATTTCCCAACTAGAGAGCTATGTTATTGATGTCTTTCCTATCACCAAAGGAACTCCGATCGGATATGGTGCGACTCCTTGTCCCGATAATGGACAGATCGTGATTATGGCCTTGGGATATGGAGATGGGTTCTCAACTAATTATCAAAATGTTCAATTTGAAATTAATGGTGTCATGGGGAAGATTGTTGGTCGAGTCAATATGGATATGAGCCAAGTTTTAGTGCCCTCAGATCTGAAAATTAAAAGGGGTGATCCCATTATTGTCTGGAATCATGAAAGAGATAGCTTGGCCCGATTCTGTGAACAGACAAATACCATTCCCTACGAGGTTTTGTGTCGAATAACTCCTCGTGTTCCGAGAATTTATCAATTAAAATAAATTCATGCAGTTTTTCTACAGCAAGATTATTTTCCTCATTGAAAGCCTCGGTGCTTTTATCCTGGAAGCTTTGTCAGGTTTGGGGCGATTTTGCCAATTTATGATGTCTTTTTTCTATTGGCTGATTAAGCCACCCTTTCGCTGGAAACTTTATTTCGAGCAGCTGTATTTTGTAGGTAATAAAAGTATTTTCATCATTATGTTGGCCGGTTCTTTTACCGGAGCCGTTATGGCCTTGCAAACCTATATGGGTTTTAAAGTGATCAGCGTTGATACTTTGGTCGGCCCAGTGACGGCGTTAACATTAGCGATCGAACTTGGCCCCGTCTTAACAGGGTTGATAGTTGCTGGAAGAGCTGGGGCTGCAATGGCTGCACAAATTGGTACCATGAAAGTAACAGAACAGGTCGATGCTCTTGAAGTTATGGGAATTAGTTCAATACAATATTTAGCAGTTCCTCGAATCATTGCGGGGACCATAGCCGTTCCAATGTTGGCCGCTCTTTTTCTCTTTGTTGGTAACGTCGGATCTTATATTGTTGGGACGAAGGCCTTAATGATTGATGAGGCTGTCTATTTTTCCAAGCTCGGGGAGTTCATGTTCCTTGAAGATATCTGGCAGGGGATTATCAAAGCAGGATTTTTTGGTTTTGTCGTTTCTACCATTGGTACTTATTTTGGATTTCAAGTAAGCAAAGGGGCAGAAGGGGTCGGTAAGGGAACAAACCTTGCTGTTGTTTGGGGGATGATTTCTGTTCTTGTTTTAGATTACTTTTTAACTTCTTTCTTGGTGAAGATCTTATGAAGTTTGATGAAATTGCCGTTTCTATTAAAGAACTCACAAAATGTTTCGGCGAACATACGATCCTCAATGGTCTTAATTTTGATATTCCAAAAAATAAAATCACAACAATTTTGGGATTTTCTGGAGCAGGAAAGTCCACTTTACTAAAACATATCTTAGGTCTTTTACAACCAACTTCGGGAAAAGTTTCGGTATTGGGAAAAGATTTAGGAAAAATGTCGGAATGGGAATTGAGAGAATTCCGACAAAATTTTGGAATGCTTTTTCAGTATGCGGCCCTCTTTGATTCCATGACAGCTTCGCAAAATGTCGCTTTCCCTTTGAAAGAATTTACTAAACTGAGCGAGAAGGAAATTAACTTAAGAGTTAAAGAATTGTTGAATTCAGTAGGGATTCAAGATGATTCATTTGAAAAATTACCAAGTGAACTCTCAGGTGGAATGAGAAAAAGGGTAGGCTTGGGCCGAGCTCTGGCCCTAAATCCGCATATTATGCTTTATGATGAGCCGACAACAGGCCTCGATCCTATTACGACTAAAATGGTCAACGACCTTATTGTTGAAACACAAGAATTAAATAGAAACCGAGGTATGACCTCAATTATTATTTCTCACGATGTAAAAGCAACTTTGAAAATTTCTGACTATGTTGCGTTCCTTCATCGTGGTAATATTGTTGAGTACTTACCAGCTTCAGAATTCGCGAATTCAAAGAATGAACTCGTGCTGGAGTTTGTGAATTTATAATAGCAGGGATGCGTTTAATTGAATGAATTAAAAGTTGGTCTATTAGCACTTTTTACAATTGCTACTATTGTAGTGATGTCTTTAAAAATTACTTCAAACCAATCTGGTTTTGGAGATTATATTACATATCGAACAGTTATTAGAGATGCTTCAGGAATTTTTCCGAAGACTCCAATTAAAGTCGCTGGTATTAGCGCTGGACGAATTAAAACAATTGAACTCGCTAATAATAATGCTCTCATCACATTTGAAGTCTTAAAAAAAGTAGAAATTCCTAAGGATTCAAAACTAAGAATTAAATCAGTGGGATTTTTAGGTGACAAATATCTTGAAATCGTTATTGGAAAAGATACAGAAATTTTAGAGAGTATGGGACTGGTGCTGGCCGAAGAAGGTGCAGGAATAGAAAACCTCGTTAAAGATGTTACTGAAGTGATGGCTGATGTAAAAGTGGTTATCGGTAGTATAAAAGATACTCTCGTTCCTAAAGATCGCGAAGAGCCAATGAAGAAAATTCTTAGAGATGTAGAAGTACTTGTTGCCAATACTAAAGATGCGACAAAAACCATGAAAGAAATTTTTCAAGATAACCAAGGCAAGATTGATAATCTCATCGCAAACTTAGAAAAATTCTCAGGAGATATTGCCAAGCAAGTTGATAAGGATGAACCTGAATCGGCCATGTCTGATGTGAAGAGAATTCTTGGAAACGTAGACAAGATGACTGAGGATTTAAAAAACCTTGTGGCTGACGTCAAAGCAGGTAAGGGTACTGTTGGTAAACTTTTAGTTGAAGATGAAATCGCAGACAGAGTCGAAGAAACTTTATCTGGAGTTCAAAAACTTGTAGGTAAAGTCAATGATATCAGAACTGAGCTTGCTCTCTTTACTGGTGCCAATACTGATTACGGTGCTGAAACAGATCTCTCCCTTAAGATTTTCCCATCGCCTGAAAGATTCTATCTCTTGGGGCTAACAACCTCAGAATTTGGACCTGAAAAGGAAAAGCAAACTACGACTATCACTAATGGTGTAACGAGCACAGAAGTGAGAAGAGAGAGAGATAAGGATACGTATCGATTTAATGTTCAAATTGGTCGTAAACTTCAGAACTGGACTTTTCGTGGAGGCTTGATCGAGTCATCAGGCGGTCTTGGTGTTGATTATGAAAAAAATCAGTGGGGATCTCGTTTCTCGATGGAGGTTTTTGATTATCGGGACAATATTGGGGTGAATTTAAGACTTTCAACAGAGATTCAAATTTGGAATGTATTTTATGGAAAAGTTGCGCTTGAAGACGTACTCCAAAAGGCCAGGAGTGCAACCATTAGCGCAGGCTTAAGATTTAATGATGAAGATTTAAAAGGCCTTATTGGTTTCTTTCTATAATGACAGATAAAAGTTGGCTTATAAGAACAAAAAGCAATCAAATTTTGGGACCAGTCTCAAAAGAAAAGCTCATGGAGTTTCTTGATAAAGGAGCTCTCAACGCAGATGATGAAGTTTCTAGCGGCAACGGATACTGGTTCTGGATTAAAGAAGCTGATTTAGTCGCAAGATATTTAAGAGGGGATATTCCTCAAACATTTAATCCCATTTCGGAAGCCAAGGATGTCATCACATCCTCTCTTACTGAAAATAAAACAGCATCGATTAGTAGAATTCCTTCTCACCAACCAAAGCAAAACAAAGAGCAGTCTCTGACCCAAAAGTCTTTACCAGATCAAAACGACCTTGAGTTGCCGGATCCAATGGATTTAGATTTGCCTGACATGGCTCCAACGAAGTCTGAGAGTGCTCCGAAAAATACTAAACCACCAGTGGCATCTGCATCTCCAGTTGATCCGCCAGGTGAAGGCGATAATATAAAGTTTCCCGAAGCTGATGAACTTGAATTTCCAGATGATGGCAAAGCTCCCAAATCAGTTGCTGAAGAAGAAGCTGGAGAGTCCACTGATCCTATGATGGTGATGCCAATAGAGATAGACCTTGAAGAAACTGTCGATGAAGAAGTGGCCATAGATGATGTGCTAGGAGCAAGCCAGGAATTCGAAGGTCTTAAAGAAGACGATGTTGAAGTAGATGAAGCAGAGGATACCAACCCGACCTTGCCTAAAGGATCTGTTAAAAAAAAAGCTGAAGTAAGTCCGCCCAAAGCTCCATCCCCTTCAAAAAAGGCCAACTCAGAAAAACCAGCAAAGAGAAAATCGAGAATCGTTCAGACTCCCGTTCGAAATGACAATTATTTGCGTTACCTTTTAGTCGTTTTGGTTCTTATGATTGTCGGTGTCTTATATTATTATTTCGAAATACTTAATCGCCCCATTTCAGAAGTTTCTAAGATCTTTATTAACTCAGCAGTGGCTCAAGAGATCAATCCAGTCATAAAAAAAAAAGTCCCTTTGATTCACCCCAATTCGTTTTAGATTTTGCTCGAGTCGAACTTGAGGACAAACTTTTCACTGCACAATTAAAATTTTCTGATTTTAAAATAAGTGAAGAATGTGTTGCCCTTAATAATCCTTTGTTCATTTTGAGTTTTATTCGCGAAGTTTCTTTAAACCAAGATCGATACAACGAGCTCCAAATGAAAATTAAAAGCTGTAAAAGCAATTTAAATTCAGAATGGATTGCCAAAATTAATGCCTTTAAGCAAGGAAAACTCGATGAATTAGGCTTTATACAGCTGATGAAGTCTTACAAAATTCCGAAGGATGAGATTGCAAAAGTTCAAGAGCTTATTCAAACATGGAAAAAAGGAAATCAGGGGGCTATCTCGATTGATAATTGGATTGATTTTTTTAACCTTTACGCGGAAGAGCTGCCTAAAGAAAAAAAGTATATGAAAATTAAAGAGTATTTAAATAAAAGAAATACTGAAAAGAATGAAGGACTGCGGGCAGTTGATGACTTTATTTTGAGTCTTTACTCTGATAATTATGCGTGGATTAAACGGTCTTCGAAAAAAATGCTCACTTACCATCCTCAGAGTTTAAGATATTTTGTCCAACGAAATAAAAATTCTGAAGAAAAGATAAAAAACTTTCTCAATCTTTTTAATAAGTATCTCATTTCGAATGAAAGAAAGTTGGATGATCCTCTTCTTCGTCTAATGATACAGAATCAAATAAACTCGATGTTTTTTGTACCTATGGGTGTTCAATTAGAAATGGCTAAGTCGTTATCTTTATCTGACTTGAGACAAAATAGCTCTTC
This sequence comes from Bdellovibrio sp. CG22_combo_CG10-13_8_21_14_all_39_27, assembly GCA_002786715.1. Taxonomy (GTDB): domain Bacteria; phylum Bdellovibrionota; class Bacteriovoracia; order Bacteriovoracales; family Bacteriovoracaceae; genus 21-14-all-39-27. Next base: position 141,777 of record PCTW01000043.1, on the reverse strand, counting down.
TCATATTTGGGGAGTGTCCTATTTTGATTTTTGGTTTAATCAATTTTTAGGTAGAACTTCGTTCGAAGAGTCTCAAGACATTCTCGATAAAAACCTAACGACACAAACTTTGTCAGGCCTAGAGACTTGGCGTCTATGGGTTTTGCTTTTCACTATAAAAGGAGAAGATTCCTGGCGAAAAGTCATGATAAAAAAACTTGGTGAATTATCAAAACTGAAAGATCCTTTGAGTCGAGAAATCCTAATATCGCTAATGAGAGATTCAACAATAAAATCGGAACTTTCTAAAGTGAATTCTGATTTTTCATACCCATTATTCCGTATAGAAAGACAGCACTATCGTGAATGTTTAAACAATCGTTCGTTGTTTAGTTATTGCTTGAGCAGGTTAATTGAACTTGGTGACATTGATAATACCGTCATTTGGTTTTATGTCCTCGATCAGGTTGGTGTTCTTCAGTGAGTGATTACTCGCAACCAGAGTTTTATTCATTTTCACAAGACTCAATTGAACTTGCCAAATATGTAACTCATAAGACCATGTCAATGAATCTACAATCTCTACTCGATCTAGGATGTGGATGTGGAGTGGTCGGCATTGAAATTCTCATTCGTCGAGAAGTTGGAATAGTCTTGGATGCGATCGATTGCGAAAAAGAATGGAGTGATTTCTTCTTAAAGAATTGTCACTCCATGATTCCTCAACATAAATTTCAATTCCATCACAAATCATTTCATGATTTTTTACCCGAGAGAAAATATGATTGCATCGTGAGCAATCCACCTTATTTTACAAGGGGTACTGGAAGATCGAATCCAAATCCGCTCACCGACAAAGCCAGAAGATGGAGCGAAAAAGAACAAATTGAATTCCTTAAATTGTTTCAATTGTTAAAACCTGATGGTGTAGGTTTTTTTCTAAGTCGTGAATCATTGAAGCATTGGAAAGATTTGGTTGAGGGGCATTTGTTGATGCTTAAACTGTTCGAAGACTCTCAGGTTGCTGGAGCTAAAATTATTACTGTAACTTCATTTGAATAAAGAGGGATGTCAGTCTTTTTTTTATTTCAGGATCTTCCACTTCTTTAAGAACCAAATCTGCCATGTGAACAAGCTCTTTATATTGAGGTGATTGGGGATGAAGAATTTGTTTTTCTTCTTTTTGTTCAACTTTCATCGGCATATGGTTCTGGTAAGCTGTTTTCGTTTCTTTAAAAAATTGTGAATTCACTTGAAAATGAATCTTCGTCATCTTGCCTAAGAGCGAAGGGAAAATCTTTTCAATTTTTTCAATCAACATATTTTCTAGAAGTTTGAGACTTTGTGAGTAGGCTGGATGATCACTCAAAATGGTTAATGTTTTACCTACGTTTTTGAGGGGTAACGTGTGAGAACTCATCTCTTTGCCCACAATATTGGGCCATTCTGCGACAAGTGAAAAAAAATCAAAGGGAATTCCAGGAGCCGATTTTTTGGAAGAATATCGAGGTCCTTCATCAGTTTGGCGTGGGTTATAACCCTGGCTTTCTAATAAATTCGATAGTTTTTTCATCATAGAGTGCCATTTAATCAGCGTGAAAAGATATAAGCAAGACTAGGCTACTGCAATTTTTCAATTTATAGTGAAGACAATGATTAACCGATCAAATCTTCTTATTTTAAGCCTTGCACTATTCTGTATTTCTTGTGCAGGGTATCGTTTTCGCCATCATGAAAACCCTTTCAGTGATTACGATATACAATCCATTTCAATTCCTATGTTTGTGAATGAAAGCAGTTTGGCCAATGTATCGGCTCCACTCACTAGAGAATTTACTCAAGTTTTATCGGCTTACCCCAAGCTTAAGATTTACCCCGGCGAGAGTCGTCGAGGAGATGCAATGTTGATTGGCATCGTTCGATCAAAGCCGAGACTTTCAGAATTGAATAAAACAACATCTACGGTTTTCACAGACTCTCAACTCAAATCTTCAATTGGCAATCGTCAGGAATTTTACGTCCCAAGAACGACGACTTATCAGCTGACGCTTCAAATCGTTCTGATCAAGGACCCTACTTTTGAAGAGATGAAATTGATTTCAAATCCTCTCTCTCAACAAATCCAAAAGCATCCCAAAATCGTTTTCAATCAAACGATAACTCTTGATGGTTCCTATGACAGGGTTGTGAAAGAAACTGAAAATTCAGACGATGAAGGTCTGACCAATTCAACAAAATCAAAGGCTAACTTTGAGCGTTCAGTGCAAGAGCTTGCCAAAACGGGAGCCTTGAAATTTAAGGAAGTCATACTCAATGTTTTCTAAATTTTTGCCTTGGGACCTTGCCCGAGCAAGATCAAATCTTATCGATGAAGGACAGAAAGGAATCTTTGCATTCCTCTCTCCTGATCCCTTTTTTGAACGCCTCTTCTTGAGAAAAATTCCTCATCATTGGATTGAGGGAGGGACTTTTGAAGTTCAACTGGGCAACGAGCTCACAGTAAATTGGATTGAAGAGAATTGGATTAATATAGGACTGTTTGGAGATAATAAGCCAGGGATGGTTTTACTTGCAGACCAAATGCCTAAAGAGAGTAAAACTTTCTTGTTAGAGAATGAGGCCTACTTTCAAGATCGTTTGATTGTTTTGTGTTTTCAATCTTCCTCTAAACATTGGGATGAATTTAAGAATCATGACAAGGTGACTGCTATTCAGCTGGAAGCTCCTCGCTTTTGGGAATCTCGTAAAGTTCTACAGTTTCTCTGCGATGAAATGGGCTTTGACCTCTCCTATGACGTCTTTAATTTCTTGTTGGATAACGTGCCATTTGAAACAGGTGACTATGTTCAGGCCCTTAAAAATTTAGCGTTAGAGTCTGGCTCTCTCAAGATTCATGATATGCATCTTGTCCATCGGGCAGTTTCTATGCATCGCTTAGATCATTTTGAATTGGCCACCTTATTTGGTTCTAAGCATCGCCATCATTTTTTAGCAACACTAGAGAGGTCACAGCCAGAATTTGATGAGCTCATTTCTCTTTTTTCTTTCATGGAAAAACATGTCGGCAAATTGCTTGACCCATCTTATGTTCAAGCCAAGGCTAAACCTTCAAAGTACGACAAAGAGATTGAGGCGCATGCTAAACTTTGGAAGCCTTATGAATTAACTAGTGAATTAGAATTTATGTCTCAGATGGTAATTCATGCAAAAAGAAAAGATTCGATGATAATGCAATTGATGCGGAATCGATGGCATCCCCTTCATGTATAAATAAAAAAAGCCCTCACGTATGAGGGCTTTTTTATGATTACTCTTTACGAGAAATTATAATTTTTGAACTTGAGAAGCTAAGCGAGAAGTCTTGCGAGAAGCTGTTTCTTTTTTAATCACGCCAGTCTTTGCAAGACGGTTGATTAATTTCTGTGCTTCTGGAAGTAGCTTTTGGGCTTCAGCTTTATTACCTTCAGTAATGGCTGTTCTTACTTTCTTAACAACTGTAGTTACAATTGAAGATCTGCTTCTGTTTAAAGCGTTTTTCTTAATTGTTTGACGTGCTCTTTTTTCTGCCGACTTGTGGTTTGCCACAACAACTCCTCTCGTTAAACAGCTCAAACTTCTCAAGCTGTTACGTATTGTCCAAATTAGTCTTGGATTTTTAAATCACAGCGCTAAATTTGGCAAGGTTTTATTTGATAAAGGGGCTCCCCCTGCCTTAAAATGCCCGAGTTTTAATATCTTTCATTCAACGGAGTGTCTTTTTATGCAAAGCGTAAAAAAAGTAGGGATTATTGGTGCTGGTCAAATGGGGCGCGGAATTGCCCAAGTCTCGGCCCAAAATGGCTTTCAAACCATCATGTTCGATGCTTTTCCAGAGTCGCTTGAAAAGGGTTTGGACTTCATTAAAAAGCAAATGGCCAAGGGCCTTGAGAAGGGAAAGTGGGCACAAGATCATATGGATCAAACCATGGCCAATCTTTCAATTACCCCAGACATGAAAGGTCTGGCTGATTGCGATTTGATAATCGAAGCAGCGACTGAGAATAAAAAAATAAAATTCGAGATCTTTAAAAATCTTGATGCCATTGCCAAGCCTTCGGCGATTTTGGCCACAAACACATCTTCTATTTCAATCACTGAAATTGCTGCCCAAACCAAGCGTCCTCAGGCCGTCGCTGGAATGCATTTCATGAACCCGGTCCCGGTGATGAAATTGGTAGAAGGGATTCGAGGCCTAGAGACGAGCGACGAAGTTTTTACTACTGTTGAGGAAGTCTCGAAAAAAATGGGTAAGACTTTTATCAAAGTTAATGATGTTGCAGGATTTGCGATCAATCGCATTCTCATGCCGATGATTAATGAAGCGATTTACGCTCACTATGAGGGTGTGGCTTCAGTTGAAGATATCGATATCGGTATGAAGCTTGGGTGTAATCAACCAATGGGTCCGCTTGAGCTTGCAGATTTTATTGGCTTGGATACTTGTTTGGCCATTATGGAAGTTCTTCACGAGGGACTTGGTGATTCAAAATACAGGGCCTGTCCGTTGTTAAAGAAGTATGTTCTCGCCGGTAGAATGGGACGAAAAAGTGGAAGAGGGTTTTATGTTTATAAGCAATAAATACCAAACGATTTCATTAGAAGTTGAACAAGGAATTGGCGTCATCACAATTAATCGTGAAGCTAAATTAAATGCGCTTAATTCAGAAGTTATTAGCGAACTTCGCGACTTGCTCTCTCATATTTTAAATGAGGATAAGAACTTTTCATTGAAAGGTTTAATCCTAACTGGCGCCGGTGAAAAAGCTTTTATCGCGGGTGCTGACATCGCTGGAATGAGTTCCATGTCAGTTTCAGAAGCGAGAGCTTTTGGGGCCATGGGGCAAGAAGTGACGATGTTGTTTGAAAAGTTGCCTATACCAGTCATCGCCTGTGTCAATGGATTTGCTCTCGGTGGTGGTTGTGAAATGGCCATGAGCTGCGATTTTATTTTTGCCACGAAGACTGCCATGTTTGGTCAGCCTGAAGTTAAATTGGGATTGATTCCAGGATTCGGAGGAACTCAAAGACTTTCTCGTATCGTGGGACGCAACGTTGCTCGCGAGCTGATCTATACTGGTCGCAATGTCAAAATTGATGAAGCTGTTTCACGAGGTCTGGTGAATCAAGTTTTTGAAGACAAGGAAAGCATGTTGGTAGCTGCTAAAAAAATGTTAGCTCAAATCGCAACCAATTCTCCTCTGGCCGTTTCTTTGAGTAAAAGGGTGATCAACGATGGCGTTGATCTTACTGTTGCCGAAGGTCTCAGTTGTGAACTTGATCAATTCTCTGCCGTTTTTGGTTCCAATGATATGAAAGAAGGAACTAAGGCATTTATGGAAAAAAGAGCACCCGAATTTAAAGGTAATTAATTTTTAAAGGAAGATATATGTTAGATCCGCAATACAAAGAAATTAGAGATATGGCAGCTAAGTTTTCAGACTCGGAAGTTGCACCAATCGCAGCCGAGATTGATCATAAGGGGAAAATTCCTGAGTCCTTAGTGGCAAAACTTGCTGAGAATGGATTTATGGGGATTTTTATTCCTGAAGAATACGGTGGTTCAGGCATGGACTATATGTCTTATTCCATCATCGTTGAAGAGTTGTCGCGATCTTGTGCCTCGACTGGGGTTTTGGTTTCAGCTCACTCTTCTCTTGCGTCTTGGCCTATCATTCATTACGGAACTGAAGACCAAAAGAAAAAATATCTTCCCAAGCTTGCCAGTGGTGAGTGGATTGGTTGTTTTTGTTTAAGTGAGCCGAATGCCGGATCTGATGCGGCTTCATTAACGACATATGCAGAAGACCGTGGCGATCATTGGGAAATCAATGGCACTAAAAATTGGATCACTAATGGTAAAGAAGCAAAGCTTGCCATCGTTTTTGCGAAAACCAGAAAGACTGAAGATCACAAAGGAATGTCATGTTTTATTGTTGAAACTTCCACTCCTGGATTTCAAGTGATGAAAGAAGAAGATAAATTAGGAATTAAAGGATCTTCAACAACTCAGATCGTGCTTGAAAAAGTGAAGATACCTAAAGAAAACTTGCTCGGAAAAATGGAAAAAGGTTTCAGTATTGGCCTTGCCACATTGGATGGTGGTCGGATTGGTATTGCTTCTCAGGCCCTCGGAATTGGCGAAGCGGCGTTTCGCTACGCAAGAAAATACGCCACCGAGAGAGTTCAATTCGGAAAACCAATTAGTGACCTGCAGGCCATTCAATTTGTAATTGCCGATATGTCGACAAAGTTAGCTGCATCGCGCCTTTTGATCGCAAGTGCCAGCTGGAAAAAAGACAATGGCGAAAGTTATGGAAAAGAGGCTGCTCAGGCAAAAGTTTTTGCTTCAGAAGCCGCTATGTGGATTACAACGAAGGCAATTCAAGTCTTAGGTGGCAATGGTTATACCAAGGAATTCCCTTGTGAGCGCTACTTCAGAGACGCTAAGATCACAGAAATTTATGAGGGAACTTCAGAAGTGCAACGACTCGTTATCGCTGCTAATGAATTTAAAGAAGTTCGCTAACTAGAGTTTGCCTAAATTGCTGAGATTTGGTAGCTAATGGGAACGAAATTGTATCTAAATAAAGTGGGTATTTGATTGCTCAAAAAAATATTGGAGAACATCGGTATGGCGACTAAGAAGAAACAGGCCAAGCCTGCGGCTAAAAAAACTGCGAAACCTGCTGCCAAAAAAGCAGAAAAGAAACCAGCAGCAAAAAAAGCGGCAAAAGCTCCTGCGAAAAAAGCAGCTTCTAAAAAAGCGGCGCCTGCGAAAAAAACTCCTGCAAAAAAAGAAGTAAAAGCTAAGGCTGTAAAAGCAGCGAAACCAGTTAAGGCTGCAAAACCTGCGAAGGCAGCAAAGGCTGCTAAGGCAGAGAAAGCGCCAAAGGCTGCAAAACCTGCGAAGGCGGTAAAAGCTCCTAAAGCAGAAAAAGCGCCAAAGGCAGCGAAGCCTGCGAAAGTTGCAAAAGCTCCTAAAGCTGAAAAAGCGCCAAAGGCTGCAAAGCCCGCGAAAGCTCCAAAAGCTGAACCAAAGAAAAAAGGTAAGAAGAATCAAGAGGACGATCTTGATGATGAAGATATGCTCTTAGATGATGAGCTTGAAGACGAAGAAGAAGTTTCAACGAAGAGAAGCACTGAAGAAGACGACGAAGATGATGAAGAGTATTTCAAGAAGCATGCTTCATCTTCTAAGAAAAAAGGTGGAAAAAAAGCTTACGAAGAAGAGGATGATATTGTTGAAGATTTTATCTACGACAGCAAGCCATCTGGACGCAAAATCGAAAAAGCAGAACGCGAACTTCGCGAAATTTTAAAAGAAGAAGTATTAGGATTAACAGAAGAATTTTCTTTAAGAGAAATTTTTGAAGGTATCCGTAGTATTAACCTCATTCCCAACGAACTTGATGAATGTTTAGAGAAGGGATGTGACAATCCTGCAACAACTTCTGGTTATTGCCGTTACCACTACATCAAGAGTTGGAAAGATATCAAAAAGAAGCAAACACTTATTTCAGAAGGAAAACTTCAAGCCTTTATTGAAGACTTAGTAAAAAAATATCCTTCAAAAGTAATTGAAAATATTCTCTCCGATCTCGCTGATGAAAAATCATTCTACAGTGTTCTTAAAGAGATGGACATTGAAGCCACTGAAGATTCATTTGAAGATGCGGATGAAGATTTAGTTGATGATGATGCAGATATCTCTGTTGAAAACTTCAAAGGCAAATCTCTTTACGAAGATTAATGAGTAATTAAAAAAATAGATAAAAAAAGAGGATCATTTGATCCTCTTTTTTTTATTCTTCATTTAATAGGCGATCAGCTTCAAGAGTCAGTTTTATATTGTCTCGGGAAACAGAGTAGAAAAATGTTGTTCCCTTGTATTGTACTTCATTCCAGTTTGATTCGTAATCATCCCAATCTGGATTACTGAAATATTGATCTAAAAAAAGTCCAATCGAATCAATCATAGAATCAAAAATTTTTTCCGAATTAGATTTTTCGGTTAAATCACTACTCGCTAAATAGGTAACTGGTATGGCATTCGGATCATTATTATCGAGCAGTGAAACGGCCAATAAAAGTTCATTTGGATAAGTGAGACCGTAGCATTCAAAATACTTACCAAACTCTACACATTGAGTTTCATAGTTCTGATGAAGCAAATCTGTAAGATTCGTTCTCCATGCATCCGGCATTAAGTGGGGAAATCTTTCTTGATCTAAACGGGCCAGCATTTTCTACCTCTCATTGATTCTCTTATGATCGAAACTTACACTAAGTTATCTTCAGGCTCAAGGAAGTTTTATATGCGTAAGGTCAAATGGTCACAAACAAATATGAGAATGCTGCTGCGACATTATAACAATGTCATCCCCAAAATAGATTCTTTTGACGGCCAAATCTTATTTTTTGAAGCCCCACTCAAGCTAGAGGAACTTCCTCTGCTTCAAATTGCCCTAGATCGTGAATTTGAAGCTTACGATTATACTTTAGTTACTGAAGGTGAACTCGTTATTGGATTTAAGCTCATTCTCGAAACTAAGCAGAAATTGCGCTTTATTCAGAAGCTCAGCATGGCCCAATGCTCATAGGTTTCAGAGCATTTTTGCGTTAAATTAATGCCAAAATTGACCAAGAAAAGGAGTCTTTGTGAGTGTTTATATTCTCTCTGGTGCACGTACACCAAGTGGTACTTTTATGGGGCCTTTGTCACAAGTCGCAGCACCTAAATTAGGAGCAACGGCAATCAAGGGGGCACTTGAAAAGGCCAAAATTTCTGGCGATCAGGTCGATGAAGTTTTTATGGGTAACGTGGTTACTGCTGGAGTTGGTCAAGCACCTGCTCGACAAGCAGCGATCTTTGCAGGTCTTCCGGAATCTGTACCAGCGAGTACGGTGAATAAGGTTTGTGGTTCAGGAATGAAAACCATCATCATGGGAGTTCAATCAATTCTTGCTGGAGACAATGAATTGGTTGTCGCTGGTGGAATGGAAAATATGTCTCTTGCTCCTCATCTTTTGATGAATTCACGCACAGGGACTCGTTTTGGCGCGACTGAAATGAAAGATTCTATGCAATGGGATGGCCTGTGGGATGTTTATACTGATCGTCCGATGGGAAATTGCGCTGAAGAATGTGCTTCTAAATTTAAATTTTCAAGAGAAGAGCAAGATAATTTTGCGATTGAATCGTTCACTCGTGCACAAGCTGCTATGAAAGCTGGAATTTTTAGTCAAGAAATAGTTCCAGTAACAATTACAGATCGCAAAGGTGAGACCATCGTTTCTGAAGATGATGGAATCATGAAAGCAAAATTTGATAAGATCCCAACTCTTCGTCCTGCCTTTGATAAAAGCGGAACTATTACCGCTGCCAATGCATCGACAATTAATGATGGTGCTGCTGCTGTTATTTTGGGTGGGGAAAAATACGCGAAGAATGCTGAATTTAAAATTGTTGCAACAGGTTCACATGCTCAGAATCCAACTTGGTTTACGACAGCTCCAGTTGAGGCCATGAAGAAGTGTTTTGCCAAGGCCAATTTGTCGACTAAAGATGTCGAACTTTATGAAATTAACGAAGCTTTTGCTGTGGTAACAATGGCGGCCATCAGAGAACTTGAGTTAGATCCTCGGAAAGTAAATATTTATGGCGGTGGAGTCTCACTTGGTCATCCTATCGGCTGTTCAGGAACTCGAATCGTGGTAACATTAATGACGGCCATGAAAAATCAAAAGGCCCGTTATGGTATGGCTTCCATTTGCATCGGCGGTGGAGAAGCATTAGCAATTCTATTGGAGCGATTGGGATGACAGGAGTTTCTCAGCAAGGGGCACAGAAAAAATCTGGAATTAGATCCATGCCCGCTGGCGAGGTTTTGTTCAATCAAAATGATCCTGCAAGTTCTCTTTATATTATTCAAAAAGGCCAGGTCAGACTCTTTATTCCGAAAGGAAAAGGTTTCGTTGAGCTGGCCATTTTACGTTCTGGCGAAGTTATTGGAGAGATGGCGTACTTTGATGAAAAGTCACGTCGTCGTAGCTGTTCAGCCGCAGCGATCACTAGCGTAGAAATCATTGAGATCTCTTTTGTTGCTTTCGAAAAAACCATGTCTGGTTTGAATCCTTGGTTTAAAACTATTATCAACACCCTTGCTGAGCGTTTGAGAAAAACGAATGATCGCGTGAAGGAATTAGAAAGTAACTCTGTTGGCTACGGTGCTGGTGGAAAAGTAGCAGATTATGTTTTCTTTCATACTGCTGACGTTATAAAAATTATGTCAGTGTTGTATCTTGTTTTAAAAACTCATGGAGATTTTAAAGACGGGATTCATCAAATTCATATGAACAAATTGCGCTTCTATCTTTTCGATGTTTTTAACGTCGCTGAAATTAAATGGGAAGAAATGCAACGAGTTTTGATTGAAGAAAAGTATATGGAGATAGGTAATGATGATGATGGCTTACCAAAAATTATCAAAGTCGCAGATCTCGATCGTTATCGCAGTATCGTCGTTTTCTTTAATACTCAAAGAACAACCGAAGATTCAAAAAAGCTTCGAATCTCTTTGAAATGTGAAACCTTTTTAAAAAAGATTATTGATCAATTGACTCTCAAAGGTGAGACCAATCCCGAATCTGAAGCTGATATTTCAACAATTATGGCTGAATTTAAGGCCAAGAAGATAGATATCATTGAAGAGAATCTAAAAGATGCTATTGATGCAGGTCTTTGTGGTGATATTATCGTTGGTACAGGTAACAAGCTCACGTGTCATGTTCAATTTGATAAGCTTAAAAAAGTTTATCCTTCAATTAAGCTCTTGAATGCCATTCAAAAAGTAAATGAGTCTAAAGCTGGTGGCGGCAGTCCTAAGTATTAATTTGCAGCTGGTAGATAATTCAATTCAATTGCAGCACCATTCGAATAAACAGCATTACCCATTAATTGAATCATATAACCTGACTTAAGATCGGCTGGTGAGCCTGCACAGTAAGTTGTCGAAGAACTTGGACAGAACTGACCGGGGCCAGTGATCTTTATGTTCTTGGAACTAAAGTACAGAGGTTGTCCGCCAGATTTGACGAGTTGCCAACCGTTAGTCGCGCTTTGTGGAATAGAAATGCCATTAATTTTGAGAGTGATCGTTGACTCAGCTGGTTTTGCTTGAAGAGCAATATAACCATAATACTCTTTGGGGGTTTGAGTCGTGACTGTCATACACTCTGGATATGTCACACGGGCGTTTCCATAGAGACGAACGAGGTAACCCGTGAATGGCTCTCCCGGTGATGGCTCATATCTAGTATCTTGAGTTTGAACCATGTTTGTAAAACTGAAACCGTTTTGAGCTCCAACAACTGGTTCATTTAAACGACTTTGTTCAACTCCATCTTTAAATACTTTCACTTCATTTGGATCAATCGCCGAAGCCGAAGACGTGGCCACTGGCCAGTAATCATACTTATGCTTAATCAAAGTATCTTGAATTGAACTATTCACGCCATCGAAGAGGTGAGTAAAGTCACTGTTACAAATATCATAAGTATCAAAAGGAACAATTCCATCTGGATCTGGAGCAGGATTTCCTTGATCAGTTGGCATTAAAGTTCCATTACTATAAGAAGAGGTGTAAATTTTCGAAGACATCTCTTTGTAGACGCGGTTTTGATCCCAAGTTGGCTGACTGCCACCACACTTATCCGATTTAGCAACGAGAGAGATAAATCTCATTTGAAGACTATTTAGAGATGGTCCTGAACAAGCTCCCATACCAGCCGCTGGATAATAATTTCCACGGAGACATAAAATTTGGTGAAGCTTTGTTTTTACGTATTGATCGCGATCATAAGAAGTTGGATAGGCTCCATTAATCCATGAATTATCATCTTCGTTACTCATGACAACCACAACGGTGTAAGCATTTTGACGGAAAACACCATTGCTTGAATTGAGTGATAGAAGTTCACGCACGCGCTCAACTCCACTTTCAAGCGTCCCTTGAACAGAGGAAAAGTTGAGAGAGTTAGCCGCCTGAGAGCGATCAATCTTCATTCCAAGGGCAGCTGAACCTAAGCCTACTGGTGTTTCTGAAACAAATTTTGCATCACCATTTCCACTGCCAACGAGAGGGGCGAGTAAAATGTGATAATCAAAACGGGATGAAATTGAATCAATCGTATTATTTAAAGCAGTTTTAGTTGAGTTGTTGATAAACGTTGTAGAACTCGAATTATCCCAGAGAAATAAAAAATCCACCTGAGGCTTAATCAGAGTGAAGGAAGAGCATGCCTTACTTGAATTTAATTGAATAGGAGAAGTTGAAGTCGTCTCAACTTTTCGACTGGTACTAAACTGCTCCTTTCCGCAGGAGCTCAAGAAGAGGGCCAGAATGATAAGAACCGGTGGAAATAGCACTTTCAAGGTAAACTCCTCACGATACAGTACAATTCAACTCAACCTCTTATCGGAAAAAGTTAAGAAAGCCTTAATAGAAGACCCCTCTTTATAGGAGAGCGGATAGATTTGCCCCTCTTCCCCTGATATTTCAAGGGGTTAAAATAGAATAAGCTGTTATTAGGAGAGGAGGATCTCATGAGCGCCAATTGGTACTACGTGGAAGATAATCAACGAGTTGGACCTGTTGATGAAGAAGAGTTCAAGGGCTTTATTCAATCTGGAAAAATTAAATCAGATACTTATATTTGGAAAAAAGGTTTTGATAATTGGAAAAAACTTCAAGAAGTTGATGAGTTTAAATCAATGACAAGTCAGCCAGCCCCTGCTGCAAGTCCGAAAGTTGAAAAAGATATTTCATCTATTCCTGTGATGAATGAAAGTTCTGCTCCTAAAAAAGTTGTGGATTGGAATCGCATCAAAGATGACGATCAAATTGTCATGATAAAAGTAGGTTATGATCGAGGAGGAGATGAAGTTGAGTATGGCCCTTTTTCAATTACTCAACTCTCTCGAGCTTATGAAGAGGCACGTATCAATGGAAAAACTTTTGCCTTTGTTCCTGGAATGGATAACTGGATGTTCTTAGCTGAACTTCCTATTTTCCCTCGCATTACGACTGAAGTTCCACCCACAATTGAAGAAAAAGATCGTCGCATTCACACTCGAAAACCTTTTGTGACAAGGCTCTTTTTTCACGATAACAGCGAGTTCTATGAAGGGATTGCGCGCGATATTTCAGTCGGTGGAATGCAGATTCTCGTTTCTCAATTTCCGGCAAGAGTAGGTGAGCAAATTAAAATGAATGTCCACCCGGATAACTCTGAGTATTGCTTTGTTGCGACAGGAAAAATTGTGAGAGTCCTCGAGGGGAATCAAGGTTTTTCTATTCGTTTTGATCAAATCGATAATGAGGCCAATCAAGCTATTCGAAATTATTTAGAACAAAATTGAAATGGATACTTTTTCAACTGAATTTCCATTTACTCAATTTCAAATTGAAGGCTCAAAAAGAGTCACTCTCTTTGCAAAAACACTAGGACCTCAAGAGGCCAAAACCAAGATTGTAATCTTGCATGACCTTTTGGATTATCACCGTTGCTACATAGAATTAGGAACCTCACTTTATAAGAAATTTGGTAAAGACAGTCAGATCATATGGATTGATTTGAGAGGCCATGGTCTCTCGACTGGTAATCGTTTTACCTGTTCTTCATTTGATGATTATTGCTTAGATACGATTGAAGTACTTAATCAATTAACCAGCGACCAAGATCATGTTGTTTTGCTGGGGCAAGGTTTAGGAGGATTAGTTTCATTGCGAATCGTTCAAAACCATTTTCAACGTCTCAAGGCAATTCCATCTCATATGATTCTTTCTAATCCTCTTTTGAGATTAAAAATGGAACCACCAATATTTGGAAGAACTATGATGGAGCACATCGCAGGAGCTTTCGGAAAGGTTTTCATGCCAATCGATTTTGAAGCTCGAATGCTCACACATAATCCGCAAAAGAGCGAAATATTTGCGAAAGATCCTCTTATCGGGAAGAGAATAACGTATGGTCTTTATCAAGAAATTTTAAGAATATCTCATCATGTCCGCCAAGAAGTTTATTATATCAATATTCCTTGTATGCTCTTGATAGGTAATAAAGATCAAATTGCAGACTCAGAAACAACTAAACTCTTTGCGAAAGGGTTGATGGAAGGAAATTCATTCACAAAAACTTATCAAGATGGCGAGCACGATCTTTTTAACGATATTTGCCATGACGATTCTCTTGATCAGCTCTATGATTGGATAAAAGGAAAAAACCATGAGAATTTGTCTCTATAGTATTATAAGCTTACTTTTGATTTCCTGTTCGTCTCAAACAAAGAACATGATTTCATCGGGTGATCTTGTTTTAAAGGGTGGGGTTTTTAAAACTCAAAAATGGTCTGATCCTTTAACTTTTGAGAGAAAATCTTGGTACAAAGAATTCACTCTTCTCTTTGATGTTCTCTATCAAAAAATTGATCTTCAAAGTCCTTTTGCGCAGTGGTATTCGGAGAGCGAGAAAGAATCAATTAATAGTTGTAGTGAAGCTCTTCTTGTTGTGAGTTATCATCTCGATGCCAAGCGAATTTCGTATTCAATGTTCAAAGAACAAATGAGTAAAGCTGGATATGAAGAGTTTGCTCTTGAAGAGTTTGGTCAAAACTTAAAGCTTCATCCTGATTACGAATATCTCTCACTTTCTCTTCATAAAGTTCATGGATTTTGCAGAAAAGGAACAAGTCTCGATTCCGATTTAAGAATTTCTTTTCCAGGCTTTAACGAAGTTGTTCTTCATTAATTATGCTTAGGCTCACAATCGAAAATTTTGATCAAGAAATTAATAAGATCTCAGGTCCTTACCTGATAAAATTTTTCTCACCCACTTGCGGCCCTTGTCACACAATGAAACCGGTTTTTGAAGCCTTTGAGCAACAGCGAACAGACTTCAACGTTTTTGAAGTTGATACAATGGCCTCGCCTGAGATTGCTGATATGTTCAATGTGAGAGGAGTTCCCTTTAGTGCATTCTGCGAAGGCCGAGAAATCATTTACACATTTACGGGAGTGACTAAGCTGGCAGAGCTTCTCTATGTCGCTGAAAATATTAATGACCCTCATATGAGAGAAACGGGAGAGTTTAAGATCCAAAAAGAAGAGAAAACTTCGTTCTATTTGTGGGGAATTCTTGGGGTCGTCTTGCTTTATATTTTAATAATTTCAATCATTTGATTTTTTTTATCAGCTATTTCATCTTTCTTTTAAAGAATACTTCGTTTTGAACCGATAAACATTAGTGATAATGGAGGCATTTGTTCGGTTATGTCAGATAAAAGAGAAAGATTTGGACGCTACCTCATTTTAGACCATCTTGTTGATGGTGGTATGGCAAAAATTTGTCGTGCTAGATTCCTAGGTGAGCAAGCGGATAAGATTGTGGCCATTAAGATGGTCCAGCCTCAATATTCTCAAGATGAAAATTTTAAGAAAATGTTTATGGATGAAATCAAGCTTACATTTGGTCTTCTTCATCCGAACATCGTTCAGACTTATGATTATGGTATTCACAATGGTCAGCTCTTTGTTGCCATGGAATATTGTGATGGTAAAAACCTCAAAGAATATTTAGAAAAATTAAAAGAAAAGAAGTTTGTCTTTCCTGTCGAAATTTCTGTGTATATCGTGACGCAAGCATGTCAAGGGCTTCACTATGCTCACAATTACACAGATAAGCTGACTGGTAAGAAAACGAAAATTGTCCACAGAGACATTTCACCCCATAACCTGATGCTCACTTATGATGGAGCGATTAAGGTTATTGACTTTGGTATCGCTAAAGCCGAAACAAACTCAGAAGCAACTCAAGCAGGGACAATTAAAGGTAAACTTTCTTATCTCGCACCAGAGTATTTAGAAGGAATGGAGCTTGATCATCGTTATGATCAATTTGCCGTAGGTATTACACTTTGGGAAATGCTCTGTTCAAGAAAGCTGTTTAAAGCACCTAATGATTTGGCGGTTTTGAAGAAGATTCAAGAATGTCGAGTTCCGCCTCCTTCATCAATCAATCCCAATGTATCAAAAGAGCTCGATCAAATTGTTCTTCGTGCTTTATCAAAAGATCGCAATAAGCGATTTAAGGACATGGAAGAGCTTAATCGTGCCCTGATTAAATTTCTCTATAGTAATTTTCCAGATTTTAACTCTTCCGATTTAAACTATTTTGCCAAAGAGCTTTTTAAAGATGATCTAAAAAAAGATCGCGAAAAAATGTTTGAGTTTGGAAAGATTGATGTTCGTCCCTTTTTGGAAGAACTCAAAGAAGAAGTTGAAGGTGGGAGTAGACCAGCAGCCCAAGAAGCTCCACTTGCTTATACAAGTGATGAGCCCAAGAGAAAGTCTCAAGAGCAAGTGATTGATTTTGGCTTTGAAGGTGAAGACACTAAACCAAGTCAGCGCCGTTCAATAACTCGTAAGAATAATGCCAAAAATCAAATTGAAAAAGATATGGCCGATAGTGTTGACAGTAAAGGCTCTGATGGAATTGAATTAGGAGCATTAGCACCTAAAAAAGTTATGGGAGCTACTGCTAGCCGCGCACGAGCTGGTGGGAGATCAAAAGATAATTCATGGACTGAATCCAGTACTGTAAGAAGAGTTGATAAACCTAAATCTAAGGTAAAAGCAGCAGCCGTGGCACTTCTGATCCTCGGTGGTGGGTATTTTGGTTATAATCATGTTACAGAAAAAGCACCCTTGCGTGAGCCAGCCGATACAACTAAAAAAGTTTTAACAGTTGAAGAGAAAGCTGAAAACGAAAAACAAAAGAATTTAAAAGAATTTATGGAAAGCGAAAAAAATAATCGCGCCATGGTTAAGATACGTTTGCCTAATTTTGAAAAACATCAAATGAAAGTATACGTAAGTGGCCGAGAGGTCGAACCTTCAATTCTTAAAGAATTTAAAGTTCCAAATGGCAAAGATTTTTATTTGAGAGTCGAATCTCCAGGGCGCAGACCTTATGTTCAAAAAATAAATGTTAATCAAGACAGTAATAAAACATTTGAGATTCCTGAAATGCCATTTGAGTCCTTCGGAAGAATTGTAACTTCAAGAAGCTGTTTA
>PCTW01000043.1:102554-124619 GCA_002786715.1 Bdellovibrio sp. CG22_combo_CG10-13_8_21_14_all_39_27 | reverse complement strand
TTCCTACGACAGGTGATGGAAGGGTTCCTGCTGATGACTCGGGTATCACCTATGACGTTTTTGTTCAAAAGCTTGGTGAAACGATTGAGAAGAGAGTTAAAGTTCGCTTTGACAAGAATACTCCAAAAGTCGATCTCTGTAATTTACTCTAGGGTACAAACTCAAAGTAGATCATTGCCATATTGGCGACAAACATCAAAAGAATAAGAGCATATCCCCAGAAATTATAAAATGAAGAATTGGTGTATTCACCCATAATATCGGGATCACTGCAAAGTCTCATAATAAACATCAATACGAGAGGGATAAAAATACCGTTGATCACTTGAGACCAAATCATAATATTAAGAAGGTTGATACTAGGCATAAGCACGAGGAAGCTACTGACGATCACGAGTGTCAAAAAGATAGAGAAAAAATTAGGAGCTTCTTTGAAACTCTTGTCCACTCCTGATTCCCATCCCATTCCTTCACAAACATAGTAGCTCGTCGCCAAAGGAAGAAGAGCTGCTGCAAAAATAGAGGCGTTAAATAGTCCAACTCCAAAGAGCAAAGAAGAGTAATCACCTGCCAAAGGTTTTAAAGCGAGAGCAGCATCCTTGGCATCGTGAATTTGTATGCCAGAACCATACATCGTGGATGCACAACAAATAACAATAAATAAAGTCACGACAAACATAAAGAGACATCCCACGATCACATCAATTTTTGAGTGGAAGAGATGCTTTACTGGTGTGCCTTTTTCAACAACTGCGGATTGAATGTAAAACTGCATCCAAGGTGTGATTGAAGTTCCTATAAGCCCTACAACGATGGGTAAATCAGATTTTTGAAGTGTTGAAAAATCAGGAACAATCATACTGTGAGCGACAAGGGCCCAATCGGGTTCAATAATAAAGCCAGTAATAATATATGAAAAATAAACGCTGCAACCAGCGATAAAAACTCTTTCAACAATTTTATAATCCCCTCTAAAAACAAGAAGCGTTACAAAAAGGGCACTAATGGGGACACAAATAAATTTACTAATTCCAAAAATTTCACCAGCACTCGCAATACCAGCGAATTCGGCCATGGTGTTTCCAAGATCGGCCATGACCAAAAAAATCAAAGTATAAAATGTTGTTTTAAGTCCATACTTTTCTCGAATGAGATCGGCGAGACCTTTTCCTGTCACTATTCCCATGCGTGATGACATTTCTTGAACCATGATCAATGCAATCGTGATGGGTAGTAGAACCCAAAGTAAACGATAGCCAGTGACAGCTCCTGCAACAGAGTAGGTTGCTATTCCACCGGCGTCATTATCAATATTGGCGGTGATAAGACCTGGACCCACAACACTTAAAAGCAGGAATAACTTGATAAGCCAAGCTGGACGAGATTTTTTATTGTTGTCCTCTTTTTCTACAACGTTATTCATCTAATAACCAAGGTAAGATATCATCAACGGCAACGAGACCACATAACTCTTGTTTTTCATCTATGACGGGAACGTGCATAAGGTCGTATTTACTCATAAACTCTGCCACTTCTCGCCAATGCATATCGGGTGGAACGGATAGTAAATCATCATCATCCATTAGTTGATGTATTTTTTTATGAGGATCATTGAGAATGAGTTCTTCAAGATTGATCACACCAATAAGATGGTGATGCTCATTTGTGACATAAACTTCATTAATAATTTCGTAGTCATCACGATTTTCACGAATTCGATGAATCACTTCGGCACAGGACATATCTGCATTAACTTCTAAAATATCAGTGGTCATCAAACCGCCCGCAGTATCCTCATCATATTCAAGGAGTTCCTGAAGTTCTTCTTTGGTTTCTAAATCTTGAATTTGAGTAATGATAGCATCTTGTTGCTCTTCACTCATTTCGCTCAAAATATCAGCAGCATCATCAGTATCCATATTTTCAAGAATCTTCGCTAAATCCTCGGGTGAATCATTTTGTATGAGCGTAGCTTTTAGTTCATCGTCAATTTCAGATAATGTATCAGCTGCATGCTGAGGATCGAGATTATGAAACATGAAATCTCGCTCAAAGCCATCTAGCTCTTCGAGAATGTCGGCGAGATCGGCAGGGTGAATGTCTTGGAGATCTTGATTACTTAAATTAAGTCTCAGAGAGGAGTCAACGCTTCTTCCGGGAAGAGCATAAACATGCTTCCAATTGATGAGCTTTTCTTTTGTGAGATAAGTTGAATGTGGACGAAAAGCTTTGAGAGTAAAGTCTACTACAGGCTCGTAGCCTAGACGACGTATGATACTTCTTAAACCAATCGCGGCATGTGTAACTCTTAAATGTTGACCTGCCTTAATAAGCTGAATGTCATTAACTCGAACAACTTTTTTTCCAAAGGTGTCGACAATTTGTTTGTCGAGAATAATTTTACCAATGGCGGGATATTCCATCGTTTCATTTTGTCCTTCTTGAAAAGGAAGTGATGAAGGGTTCGCGATACTGGTTTTAACCCTTGGAAAGGTACGAGAACGGCCAATATAAGCTCCCGTTTTGATCGTGATTTTTTTAAAATTAAACTGCGTAATATCTTTCCAAGAGACATAAAAGAATTGTCTATTTCTTTGATACTGAAGAGCAATGACTGAAGGATACATTTCTTCATAATCTACAAAAAAATCACACAGCTTACCAATTTTTAAGCCCTCGTCATTATAAATTGCGATTCCCAATAATTTTGAGAAAGCGATGGACATTTCATTGAGGTTTTCAAAAATGTTCATGTTTCTTCGTCACTCTTTTCTTGTTTAAAGCGATTGTTTTTTCTCATACTTAAAAGCTTAATAATTTCAGCTGCTGTCTCTTCGAGTGCCTTTTCAGTAACATTGAAGACGGGCCAGCGCTTATTTTCTTTGAATAACTGGTTAGCCCACTCAACTTCGTTTGTAACTTGATTAATGTTTGCATAGTCACCGGTAATCTCTTTGGCGCCAAGACGAGTCAGTCGGTTTTTTCTAATGTGCTGAAGGGCCATGGGATCAATGGTGAGAGCAAAAATTTTACGTTGATCAATTTTAAACAGATCTGGTGGAAGTGGGGTATCTGGAATTAAGGGTATATTCACGACTTTATACCCATGAAGTGAAAGAAAAACAGAGAGTGGAGTTTTGGATGTTCGAGAAATTCCCACCAAGACAATATCCGCAAGATAGAGGGATTCAGTATTTCTTCCATCGTCATGATTAAGGGTAAATTCCATTGCCTCAACTCTTTTGAAGTAATCATCATTCACAGCATGTAAAAGACCAGGCTCAGCTGAAGGCTCTTGCTCGAAATAATTAGAAAAAGAAGTTAGTGCTGGACCAAGGACATCGAGCGTTCTAACGTGTTTAGTTCGCGTTAAGTCTTGAATGTACTGTCTGAGTTCAACGCTAACAATTGTATAAACGATAAGATCGTGATGAATTGCAGCTTCTTCAAAAATGGCATCAATTTGATCTTTCGTTCTGACATTTTTATAACGAGTGAAATAAACTTCACGATCTTTAAATTGAGTCATGACTGCACGGCAGACGCCTGTTGCAGTTTCACCTGTTCCATCAGAAATGATGATAATTTTGAGTTTTTCAGTCACAGTTCTCTCCACAAATGATAGTTCAATTTTACCATTGGATAGAGGAGTTAAATACCTAGAAAGAATGAACTCTTGTTAGGGGCGTGACAAGAATGAAAGTGTTATTTCCGACGCTTTTTCTCGGTCAGTGAGGGAATTAATTTGAATCTTAGGTTGCATCTTCCTAAAGAAAGTTTTTTGAGATTTGGCCAATTGTCTGGTTGAAATAGAAATTTTCTCGATCAAATCTTCATTTGAAGTTATTTCGCCTTTTAGAAAATTCAAGGTTTCTTTATAGCCGATGCTTTGAAGAGGTTTTTCATTTCCTGAAAATCCTTCAGCCAGCAAAGCTCTCACTTCTTCAATCAAGCCTGCTTCTAACATAGAGCTGGCCCTTTTCGTCATAAGCTCAAGATGAAGTGGCTTATCAATTTCTAGGTAAAGGTGAAGAATGTCCCAATCTGGATGCTTGTTTTGGGCCAAGTCATAGGGATTAAGTTCATCCATACGTTTTTTTTCGACAGAAATAGGTTGGCCAGTTTGCAGATGATGCTCAACTGCTCGGGATAATCGGTAGGTATCATTCTCATGATAAAGCTTAAGGGCTTCAGCGTCATGAGTTTGAAGGTAAGCAATCAAAGCCGAATTTCCACCGGCTTCAATCATTTTTTCCACGTGAGTTTTAATTTCATCACTGGTTGTTTCTGACTGATACATTCCTTTAATGAGTGCTCTTAAGTAGAAGGCAGAGCCACCAACTAAAATGACGATCTCTCCTCTTGCGAAACATTCTAAAATAAGTTTTTCAGTCTGATCGACATAATCAGAGGCATTAAGTGGATTCTTGGCCGAACCAATATCGATCATTTCATGCAAAATTCCTTGTCTTTCAACAAGTGAAGGTTTCGCTGTCCCAATATTGAGCTCTCGGTAAAAAAGCAATGAATCAAAATTAATGATTCTCACTTTTTTATTTTGCTTAAGGACAAGTTTGGCCAAGTCGATAGAGAGTGAAGTCTTTCCCGTGGCCGTGGCGCCAGAGATGATGATCAATTTGCCAGCAAACTTCATGGCAAAAGGTCTCGCATAAGCTCAAGTGTAATCGGTTTGGCAAATGGAGTCTTTGTTGAACTACTCGCTAAAAGAAAATCAAAAAAACCAAAGATTTCGTCTTTTGAAAGAGGGAAATGTTCAATCAAAGTTTGATCATTCTTCTTATCAAAATGGCGGAAGATAGGAATCGCAAGAAGTGAAATGTTTTTGAGAAAACTGAGTTTTTCAGGAATACTTTTCACTAAGTATTTTTCCGGAGTAATTGCCTCCAGAGTAAGACCCATATTCGCTAATTCTTGGATCGAGATATTGTGGTTGGATTTAAATTCGATGGGCTGAGCAATGAGTAAGGGGAGTGTATCCACATCACTGATATGTTTTTGCGTGAATATTTCAGTCTCTAGCCAATTGAAAAAGGCACTTTCATATTTAAAGAGGTAGGGATGACCCTCTTTTGTCGACAATAATGCATAGTCACGACCAAGTAAATGAAAGGTCCGTTGATGTGAATGGTCAGTGCTACTATGCAAAGAAGGGAGATCAAAAGATCGGGAAGGAGAATAGGAAGATGAGTGTTGATTTTCAAAAGAAAATTTCATCATGCGATCTTGAATCGATTGTTCTCTTTCTGGGAGTACTTCTTTAATTGCCGCAATAATTAATGAGTAAATGAGAGAGCTTTGGGCAAATTTTACTTGAGTTTTGTTGGGATGAACGTTGACATCAATTTCATCTGTTGGACTCTGGATAAAAAGGACATAAGCTCCATTCTCCCGATTCCAAATTTGCTCCATTGCCTGAGAAATAGAGTGGTGAAAAGATTTGTCTTGAAAAATTCGCCCATTGGCAAACATGAATTGTGATTTTGCCGCTTGCGACTTCACTGTATAGAGAGAAACGAAGCCACTGACTCTATGACCTAAATGTTCCTTTTCAAAAGCGATGATTTCATTTTCTTTATGTCCCTTTTTGCCAATAACATCCCAAATCCGGACATTGTTTTGCTCAGGAGGCACTGCTTTATAAAGCTTTCGATCTTCTTGATCCCATTGAATTGAAAATGTAATTTGTGGATGACTCAGAAGAAAGCTATCTATCATTCTAGATAAGGCATTTTTCTCACTGCTCTGAGATTTTACAAATTTAAGTCGGGCAGGAGTATTATAAAAAAGATCGCGGACTGTGATAACAGTTCCACTCTCTCTTCCCTTGAGTGGCAAATGCTCCGTTTGCATACCGGCTTCCAGCAGTAGTCTGCCCCCACTATTTGTATTATTTCTTGGAGTCGATTCACATTCTATTCTTGAAACTGCAGCAACAGAGGCGAGGGCCTCGCCTCTGAAACCATAACTCATGAGTCGATAGAGATCCTCAAAAGAAGAAATTTTTGAAGTCGCGTGTCGGCAAAACGCCATCGGTAATTGCTCGGATTCAATTCCAATTCCATCGTCTTTAATTCGAATAAGTTCAAGACCATTTTCAACAATAGTGATCTCAATTCGAGTGCATTCAGCATCAATGGAATTCTCAAGGAGTTCTTTAATTATTGAGGCTGGACGCTCTACAACTTCGCCCGCTTTGATTTGATCAATCAAATGTTCAGGAAGGAGATGAATTTCTTTTTGGTATTGTGTACTAACCATAGGGGTTAGCTTGGACGGTAGAAATTAACTTGATTACGTCCGCCTTCTTTTGAAACATACACAGCTTCATCTGCGCGCTTAAACAGATCAGTCCCCGTATTTACACCTTGGCGGTAATCGGCCACTCCAACAGATGCAGCAACAGGTAAGCGCTTATTATCGTACATAAACTGATGAGACTCTAAGAGTCTTCTCAATCTTTCCGCTATTTCAAAGGCGCTTTTGATATTTGTCTTTGGTAAAAGAATAACGAATTCTTCACCACCATAACGGGCAAAGGTATCAGATTCTCTCACTCCATTTTTACGAATAATGGCAGCAGCTTCTTTTAATACAAAGTCGCCAGCGTCATGTCCGTAATTATCATTGAGCTTTTTAAAATGATCGAGATCGAACAAAATCAATGAAAGGGGGCTACCTGTCACGCGAGATTTTTTTACTTCAAGGTCGAGATGGTTGTTGAAATAAGTCTTATTATAACAACCAGTATGTCTGTCTGTGTTTGCTTCTAAATTGAGCTTGTCGTAAGTCAGTCTCTCCGGATCTCCTTTGGGAAGGTACTTGAGAGCGACAGAGCCAATTTTAATAGTATCTCCACGATGAAGTTCAGCACGGCCTTCTACTTTTTTATTATTTAAAAAAGTGCCGTTCTTTGATCCAGCATCTTCTACAAAATAAGTTTCACCCTCAAGAGTGATCTTAAAGTGGTAACGTGAAATTCCATTAAATTCGAGAGGGATTGTATTATCAGGATTTCTTCCGGCCGTGACTTCGTTATCTTTCATGTCAAAAAGAGTTCCATTGAGATCACCGCCAACAACTAACAGTGCTGCTGGTTTTTTTGCTGCTTCGTTTTCCGCAGATGCTAGTGCCGCTTTAATGTCTGTTAAGACAACGGTCGAATCATCACTCATGACACACCTAAGTATTTATAAATATTATCAAATTGTCCTTTTGGAATTGTAGCGCTAACAAGGATTCTTTTCAACATTACTTATCCTCTCGGATGGTTTCGCTAAAAATTGAGTTTCATTATGAAAACACTTGTAATTTCAAATGCTTAAGATTTAACGAGTGCTAAGGTTAAAGTTTATTTAAATATTCAAAAGCAAAGATCTTGCCCGCTTCGACACCAGGTTGATCAAAAGGGTCGATGTTTAAGTAATGACCCATTAAAGCAGTCAAGGATTCTAAAAAGAGAATGGCCGAGCCTAGCTCAAAGGCGTTGTTCTGCTCAAGGCTGATATGAACATAAGGGCGCTTGTGAGACTCGAGGGCCTTAAGAGTTCCATTAAATTCAGCCTGCATGAGTTGGCCGAGTGAATAGTTCGAGAGTTTTTGAAGAGATGAATTTTTGTACTCATTTTTCAAAGCAAAATCATTTGAGAATTTTTCAACTTCAATCATGAAAAAACATTTATCGTAAGGACCTTCCATAAAAAGTTGAACTTGTGAATGTTGATCAGTCGCTCCATAACCAGGAATGGGAGTGAGTCCTGTATTGATAACTTCGCCGGTTTTAGAATGCTTTTTACCTAAGCTTTCGGCCCATAGCTGAATAAACCAAAAAGAAAAATCGCGAAGCTTTGAAGAGTAAGGCATAAAAACAGTTTGATTCACACCCTGCTTTTCTTTTAATTCCATGAGAGAAGAAGCGAGTTGAAGCATTGAATTTGAGTCTACATCGTTGTTTAAAATTTGATCCTTGATTGACTCAGCACCACTCCAAAGTTGATCAACATCGATCCCAGCAAAGAGAGCTGGAAGAAGACCAACCGAAGTTAAAACAGAAAAACGTCCACCAATATTTGAAGGAACAGTTAAGCAATCCACTCCAAGCTCACGGCCAAGATTGAGGAGGTCACTTTTGCTTGGATCAGTACAAAAAACAAAATAATTTTTTAACTGATCTTGCTTAATTCCGAGGTCAAAGAGCTTTGCCGTAATAATGGCAAGAGCTGCATTTGTTTCTGCTGTTCCACCAGATTTTGATACAAAATAAAAAAGTGATTTTTCTGGATTGAGATCTGAGAGTTGGTCAGCCATCATTTCAGGATCTATATTATTAATAAATTGAAACTGGCATTTCTTATTTCCCAAAGCACTTACAAGCATTTCTGGTCCTAGAGAACTTCCACCAATGCCAATTTGATAAAAATGAGTTCGGTCTTTAAACTTCTGATGAACTTTCTTACTTTCTTCAAGCAGAGCTTTCTCTTTTGTGAGATGAAAAAAACCAAAACGAGAATCATCAATAGTTTGTTTGAAGTCATTTAAACGTTGACTCAACACTTTCTGATCAAAGAATGGACTATCATTTTTTTGAAGATTGAGACCCGCAAGTGAAATTTTCATTTTATTCCTTAGGATTAGCTAAATTGTTTCTTAAGCTGACGAGCAATAACGACTCTTTGAATCTGGTTGGTGCCTTCTACGATTTGTAAAACTTTGGCATCTCTCATTAATCTTTCAACTGGATATTCAGAAGTATAACCGACGCCTCCAAGAATTTGTACGGCATCCGTAGTAATTTTCATACAGGCATCAGTCGCTTTGAGCTTTGCCATTGAAGCAAGCTTTTGATCGTTGCGACCTTGATCAAAGAGATCAGCAGCCTTTTCAACTAATAGCTTGGCACATTCGAGCTCAACGGCCATATCGGCCATCATGAACTGGAGACCTTGAAATTCAAATATCGGTTGATTAAATTGTGTTCGACCTAAGGAGTATTTGACTGATTCCTCAAGTGCACGTTCAGACATGCCAGCGGCAATCGCTCCAATGGTGATTCTTCCACGATCAAGCGCTGACATCGCTATTTTAAATCCAAGACCTTCGCCTGCCAAAAGATTTTCTTCTGGAACAAAGCAATTTTCAAAAACGAGTTCGCGAGTAGGAGAGATTTTCCAACCCATTTTCTTTTCTTTTTTTCCGTAACTAAAACCTTTGTCGCCATCTCTCACGATAAAAGCAGAGATGCCTTTGTGTCCTTCTTCTCCGGTTCGCGCCATCACAATATAAGTTTTGGCAATTCCTCCCGAAGTAATCCAAAGTTTTGAACCATTGAGGATATAACCGCCTTCTGTTTTTTTTGCCGTGGTTTTAAGTGAAGCAGCATCTGAGCCACTTGAACTTTCAGAGAGACAAAATGAACCAATCTCTTCACCACTGGTAAGAGCTGGAAGATATTTTTCTTTTTGTTTTTGATTTCCATATTGATCAAGAATACTTTGAACCATTGTCGAGACGGAAATGGTCACGGCATAGGAAGCGGAGGATTTAGAAATTTCCATCAGAGCTGCGGTTAAATCTTTGTAGCTGAGTCCTGCGCCACCAAACTCTTCAGGAAGAGTCATTCCGCAAAAGCCGAGTTGACCTAATTGCTGAAAAACATCCATGCGAAACAAACCTGTTTCATCATCGTGCTCGATATGAGGTTCAATTTGTTTTTGACAAAACTTTTGCAGTTCTTGGCGAATTTGAAGCTGAAGATCACTCATCGTTTATCCTACTCGCACTTAAAAGCTGTTGAGTGAACTTTCCAATTTGAACCATTTTGAATTTCTTCATCAAAAACGATTCCATCAGCTCCTTTTTCACCGGCAAGATTGCGGGCATGATTGCGAGCGAGTTCAACGCTTCCTTCTTTGTTTTCACCAACTACTTTACCTACGACTTCGCACTGAAGTCCTCTGCGATTTGGATAAACGCGAACATTTTTTCCAGAATCTGAGAGCTGAGTTGTCGAAGTTGAACAAGAAGCAAGCGTTGCTAATAGAATTAGTGAAGATAAAATTTTCATGGTTCCACCTTTTTAAAAATTATTTTTTTAAAGCTTCTGATAATAAATGTTTCGCAATGATCATGATCATCACTTCGTTAGTACCTGCTCCAATCTCATTGAGCTTGTTATCTCTCATCATGCGCTCAACGGGAAATTCACGACTGTAGCCATAACCACCGTGAAGTTGAATCGCATCAAGTGCAATTTTTGTGGCAAGCTTTGGAATAGTGAGCTTCACCATTGCAGCAGTGACAGGACCTCTTTCTCCTTGGTCATACTTGTAAGCAGTATTGTAGAGAAAGCTTCTCATCATTTCGGTTTCAGCTGCCATTTCAGCCACCATTTTTTGAATCAATTGATAGTTGCCAATATTTTTTCCAAATTGCTTTCTCTCACCAGCATATTTTATACATTGATCAACACAGGCTTGGGCAATTCCTAGCGAAATTCCTGAAATAGTAATGCGTTCAATATCGAGATTCTTCATCATGTGATAAATGGAGTCGCCTTCCTTCCCAACTAATTGAGAGCTAGGGACTTTGCAATTTTCAAAAATTAGCTCACCGGTCGGGGAAGCTCTCATTCCCATTTTGTGAATGGGTTTACCTGCTTTGAAATGGCCTTCATTTTTATCGAGTATAAAAGTTGAGAGGTTTTTCTTTTCATCGCCAGTGCGGGTGTAGACATAGGCAATGTCAGCATACTGAGCGTTGGTGATCCACATCTTCGAACCATTGATAATGTAATTGTTGCCCTCTTTTTTGGCCCGAGTTTGTATTCCCACTGCATCAGAACCAAATTCCGGTTCACTCATGCCCATACAACCAATCCATTCTCCGGTGATAAGCTTAGGCAAGTATTTTTGTTTTTGTTCTTTTGAGCCATTATTTTGAATATTGTTCACGCAAAGAATTGAGTGAGCGAGGTAAGAGAGAGTTGATGAGGCACAGGCCTTGCCGAATTCTTCCATAACCAGAGTGGCCGACAAGCAACCCATACCAGCGCCACCGTACTCTGGATCGGCAGTAATTCCCAAAACTCCAATTTCACCCATTTTTTTAAAGGCTTTAAGGTTAAAGCTTTCTTCCGTATCGTGTTTTTCTGCTACGGGTGCCAGTTCTGTTTGGGCGAACTTTTGGCATACTCGTTGTAGTTCTTTTTCTTCTTCACTGAAGTACCACATGCTTTAGCTCCAAAATGAGATTGATGAGGCGAAAAGAATAGCTATCTCCTAGGTTTATGACAAGTTTGACAAGGTGAAATAACAGCATGTTGCTTTACATCAATTTTCTCATCCTGCTACAATACTTTAAAGGATAAAAAGGGTATGCTTGGAACCGATATGGATGTTGCTTCAAATCATGGATTAACGAGAGATGACGATCGAATCTTTCCTGGCGAAAACTGGTTTTTCTATTGGAAAACGTCAGCATCGTTGTGGCAGAGCAAAATGGCTTTGTGCCCAGGCACGACCATTATTGTACCGATCAATTGGTCTTTTCATTCTGATACAGGTGAGACCTACGATTTTGCCCAACATCGTCCGGAAACCCATCTCAAAAAACTTTGTGACATCGCAGGTGAACTTGGCAAAGAAATCATTTTCTTTGTTCCTGTCTCTCCCGTTCCTTATGCACCTAATGGTGGAATTCCTCACTTACTCGCGCGCAATCACTCTTTAACCCAAGAGGGGATTGTTTTCTCGGTTGTTGATCAAGAAGAATCTCTTCATAAAATTTATAGTTTTTTTGATACGCGTGTTTTTCAAGCTTACTCTCGATTTATAAAGACTCTTCACCGTTATGTCGTCGACAGTGGTATAAATGCTCTTTTTTGGGGGTTCGAGTCTCTCTATTGGAACGGGCGTGAATCAGTTAGCTTCATTGAAGATAGTTCAAAAGTTTTTGATCAAAATTTTACCCGATTTCTTAAGGCCAAATTGGAAAATGATCCCAAGTCGCTAGAAGGCGGAGCGATCACTCCAAGACCGGAGGAAGAGACAGCACTGAAACAAGAATTTACACAGACCATTCGCGACTTTTATGCTGAAGAATTAAAGAAAACCATGGGGCAATACCTAGAGGGTATTGTTGGCGTTCCTTTTCTTGGAACTTCTCCGCTGGAAATGATGACCAGAGTTTTCAAGCAAGAAAGTTCAGCTTTTTATTCTAAGCAAATGACAATGAGTATGACTCGCAATCTTTTGCCTTCAACCATTTTGCTGCCACAAAATATTAAGCAAAAGTCGATTGGGCTTATGTCTCGCGATTTGATTAATAGCAATTATCTCAAATGGAGACTTTCGCCAGGTCGTTATGAAGGCGAAGAAGCTAGCCTCTATGGGCCGCTTCGATTCTTTCAATTAATTTCAGTCAAAAGTAATGCTCAAAACATTTGGATTAGAAACGGTATCTATCAATATCTCCATGCTAAGTTTCCTTGGTGCTATGAAGAACTGGTCGATCAACGCTTTGAATTTAGCGAAGATAATAATCTTTCAAAAGTTCTCGTCATTAGTGGTTCAAGCATCGATCAAAATCAGTTTCATCAAATGCTTAAGTATTTCATGGCCGGAGGAGGAGTTATCCTCGATCGCAGTGGTATTCAGCTTCCCCTTTTAAAGAAACTTGAAGTTTTTTTAATGGAAAATAGTTTGAAAGTTGAACGCGTTCAGTTTCTCACAAATATCCATCATATAACTTTAGGCGAAGGGCGAATGATTATTATCGATGGTCAACAGCTTGTTCAAACTCCTGCTGAAGAAAAAATGGCATTCTGGGAAAAGTTAGTAAGCTTATTTAATCTCAAGCAAATCTCTCTCGATCTTCCAGAGGGAATAGAGTGTTTTTGGAGAGCAAGACCTGCCAGGCCTCAAGAGCTTAAGTATGAAGAAGTGAGAAAATTGAGTTTGTTCAATACAACTAGTTATAAGAAAAATATCGTCATTCAATTGCCTAAGAGTTTTGTTTTTTCGAGATTGATAGAGCCATCGCAAGTTCAAGTGAAAACAAGACAGGGGACAATAGAGCTTGAGCTCTTGCCCCAAGTTCAAGTTTCAATTGAAGTGGGAGTTTTTTCATGAAAATGGATTTGATAGTCGTCTATGCTCCTACTCACACATCAGGATTTAAGGTTCTCGACGTTTTTGACGAGCGAGGATTGATTGAATATCAAATCGTCGAACAAGCTGCTTCTCGTTTTTTATCTGAAGACAGGTTGGCGGAAGATCCAATTCACCCTGTTTTTGACCAAATGGAATTGTTGAGAAACTTTTCTATGGAATGCTCTGAGCTTTCAGGTCATGCAAGCGCTCGCTTAATGAGCAATGAAGAATTGAATCAAATTTTACTTTCGGTGGATCATGTTCCTGAGTTTGTTGAGCAAATCAACAAGAATGGACAGCTTCTTGAAAATCCAAATTCAAATAATGGTAAGGGTCTTTGGGGTAAGCTTTTTAATTAAAGAGTGGGATTCTAAAAGAAGCTTCCATCGCTTTGTGGTCTGAACCTTCAACTTCTCCCCAAACTTTGGCATCTTTGAGCTCTAAGCCTCTGTAGAACACATGGTCGA
Organism: Bdellovibrio sp. CG22_combo_CG10-13_8_21_14_all_39_27; assembly: GCA_002786715.1. Taxonomy (GTDB): domain Bacteria; phylum Bdellovibrionota; class Bacteriovoracia; order Bacteriovoracales; family Bacteriovoracaceae; genus 21-14-all-39-27. The sequence goes on along the minus strand of PCTW01000043.1, from coordinate 110,986 downwards.
GTGGATTTCCAAAAGTTCTCATTCTTGTATCGGGGAAAAAACGAATTTCAGAAAGGTTCAACATCTTGGCCATCTTATTAATAAAATCTAAGCGATCTTGAGACCAAGTATTAAAGTCACCTGCAAAAATCAAAGGACCTTGATGATTCTTAATTTTGGGAATGACACTAAAAATATGTCGAGCAAAAGCTGCTTCAGTAACAAAATTAATAGCGTGAATATTGACCACAAGAAGTTCTTGCTCAGACCCATCAATAGGATAAGTCGTAACAAGAATAACTTTTGGAGTGTTAACGATGGGCTCTCTGTCTTGTGATCTTAGAAAAGTTTGAAAAGAGCTAGAAGAGAGTGAGGCCGTCGCAACACCAGTTGCGATTTTCTTTTTATCGAACAAAAAAGAAGTAGCAGTGGTGTACTCAAAGCCGACATGATCTGCGAAAACTTTCTTCATCTGATCATCGAGAAACATCTCTTGAAGAATGAGAACATCGCTTTTTCGAGTAAGATTGGCATAGTCACGCTTCCAAGTGTCTTTCTTTCCCTTGAACATATTCCAAACGAGAACACTAATATGATCTGGGTTGAGAGTTGGATTTTGGGCATGCCCAAGAGGACGAAGAACATCTTTTAATTGAGGAATGATAAAAAAGCCCTTTGGCTCGGATGCTTGAGTCCCCAAACTGAGAAATATGAAAAAAATTAAAAAATGGCGCATCCTTTATTCTTAACCAATTCACTTTGCTTCGACAAGTAAGATTCATATCTTAGAAGTACTTGATTGAAATCAACAGGAAAGAAAGAGCACCTGAGTGATTCTTTGTTTACAACAAATCAACGCAATATCCCAAGCTCCGATTAGTTGTCACAACACTTATCGTTTGGGGTTCGTTATGAAGAAAACAATACATCTCGCTCTTGCACTGTCCTTCTTGATTGGCTTGAATGTCCAACCAGCTGAAGCTAAGCGTTTTGTGATACCGAGTGATGACAAAGTCCTCATCGAAATTAACGGCTCCCAGAAGATGAATGCTCTCAATCCTGATTCAATCAACTTGTTTGTTTGGAATATGTATAAGGGTGATAAACCCCATTGGAAGCGTGACTTTCTCAATCTCTCACGAGGAAAAGACGTCTTAATGCTTCAAGAAGTCTATCTGGACTATCAAATGGCCTCAGTTATGTATTCGGATGACACTTTTACTTACAATATGGCGACCAGTTTTATCGATACCAAAAACCGCAATAGTCCAACGGGAGTTGCGACGGCTTCGCCAGTTGCGCCTCAACATGCCTATTGGGTCAGATCTATTGATCGCGAGCCCATTATAAAAACCCCAAAAATGTTAATGATCACCGAGTATCCAATAGCTGGAAGCGGGGACACTTTATTAACAGTAAATATTCATGCCATTAACTTTGTTTCTGCCAAGAAATTGCGCAACATGCTGAACCAAATCGAAGATGCTGTTCGTGATCATACCGGACCCGTAGTCGTTGCTGGGGATTTTAATACTTGGTCAAAGAAGAAGACCCAGTACCTGAAAGACATGGCCCGTCACCTCGGTTTATCTGAAGTGATCTTTAAAAATGACCAAAGAATGAAAACTTTTGGCAAGGTACTCGATTACGTCTTGATCAAAAAACTCCAAGTCATTAATTCTAAAGTTTATGGCGAAATCGATGGTTCGGACCACAAGGCCATGGAAGTACATCTCAAAGTAAGAGAATAAGCTTTTTGTCATAGGAAGCCTGATTTGGTAGGATCGCCCTATGAAAAAAGTAGGCTTGTTAGGTGGCGGTCAGCTGGGAAAGATGATTCTTCCTCATGCCCATCGCTTAGATATTCAAATTACCGTTCTCGATAGTGCAGACTGCGTTTGTGCTGAGATGACCCATCATCATATTGTCGGTGATTTCAAAAACCCAGAAGACGTCAAAAAGCTCGCCGACCAGGATGCTGTCACGATTGAAATCGAGCACGTCTCAGTTGAGGGCTTAAGAAAGCTAGAGGCTCAGGCCGTCAGAGTTGCTCCAAGTTCGATGATTGTAGAATTGATTCAGGATAAAGGTCTTCAGAAAAAGTTTTTAAAAGATCAAAAAATAGCAACAGCTTCTTTTGAAGTAAAAAGATTAGCGGCCACCGATACCTTTTCAAATGATGTTGTAGTTAAGCTTTGCCGCGGTGGCTACGATGGTAAAGGTGTTTGGATTCCCAAAGAGGGACAATCAGTTCCTGTTGGTTTTCAAACTGAAGTCGTGATTGAACCTAAAATCGAAATTGAAAAAGAAATTTCTGTGATCGTTGCTCGTTGTTCAAGCGGTGCAATGGCAACATACCCTGTTGTTGAAATGGTATTTAATTCAGAGCTCAATCTGATTGATTCAACTTTTTGTCCCGCCAATATTACTCAAGAGCAATCTCAAGAAGCTACAGAGTTGGCCCAAAAAGTTGCTCAGAAATTAGAAATCGTTGGTGTGCTTGCCGTTGAAATGTTCATTACCAAAGAAGGAAAGCTTCTCGTGAATGAGCTGGCCCCTCGAGTTCATAACTCTGGACATTTCACCATTGAGGCTTGTTACACTGACCAATTTGAGCAACACTTACGCGCTGTCGCGAATCTTCCTCTCGGCAAATGTGATTTGCGAGAGTCGGGAATGACCATCAATATTATTGGAGCCGCTGGATACACGGGTGAGACGACAGTAAGTGGGCTAGATAAAATTTTAGAAATACCCAAAGTTTATGTTCATCTCTATGGAAAAAATGATTGTCGCCCAGGTCGAAAAATGGGACACGTGACAATTCTTGGTGACCGTGAACACTGTTTAAAAATTAAAAAAGAGGTAGAGAAATGGCTCGTCGTAAAGGGAACGGAAAAGCTAGTGTAGCAGTAATCATGGGATCACAGAGTGATCTTGAGATTATGCGAGCTGCAGAAGAAATAGTTGCTGATTTCGGACTCAATGTTCACCTTGAAATTATCTCTGCTCATCGAACTCCTGAGAAAATGTTAAAATTTGCCAAGGAAGCGAAGAAAAAAGGCTTCAAGGTTATTATCGCAGGTGCCGGTGGTGCAGCCCACCTCCCAGGAATGGTCGCTTCTTCAACCATTCTTCCCGTTATTGGTGTTCCAATTCATAGTTCAAATTCAATAGAGGGTATTGATTCACTTCTTTCCATCGTTCAAATGCCCAATGGTGTTCCTGTTGCGACTGTTGCGGTTAATGGTGCTAAAAATGCCGGACTGCTAGCATTACAAATTCTCGCCATAAGTGATGCTGTACTTTCAAAAAAGCTTGATCGTTACAAGGAAGACATGAAGAAGCTCGTCGCTGAGATGAATAAACGTCTCTAATTCGTATCTATTTAGTCTTGTTAGCGAATGATAGAGGGCTCCATTGGACTCTCAATGAATTTTCTTGATAGATTATCTTCAATTAATGTTGGAGGTTTTTTATGAAGTTTTTATTAACATCGCTGTTTATCATTTCTCCTCTCATTGCAAACGCCGGAAGCCTTATGTGTCCAACTGGCGACAAAGAAATTTTAAAATGTACGGCGAAAGCTTTTGTGCCGATGTACCCTTTTGTTTCTGTTTGCGAAAAAAACAATGGCGATACTGGAATTGCTTTAAGCTCAGGTGCGGGAAGATCTATTGAAGTCATGCAGGCCAGTCGCGATGATCAGGGTGATGTCACGACTTACCAAGCAACTGAAGCTGACAATGATAATTTAAAATTTAGCTTTAATAAGAGTGCTGACCCAAAAATTAATGGAACCCTTACTTACACTGTTTTCAGTGTTGATTTTGAATCAAAATATAAATGCGTGGAGTTATAAATGTCACATATTAATTTAAACAATCAAGCTCCTGGAATTTTAGGATTGATGGCCTATAAGCCAACTACTGCGATGGCCCTTAACCAATTAGCAGAAACGATACTACGAGGTCCATCTCCTCTCACGCAAGGGGAGAGGGAGCTCATCGCTGGTGTTGTGTCCTATCTCAATGAATGTCAGTTTTGTCATCGTTCACACGCTGCTGTTGCCGATTATTGCTTAGACAAGCCTAAGGGGTATTGTAAATCTGTTGCAGAAAATATTGAGGGGAGCGATGTTTCTGAAAAAATGAAGAGTCTATTGCAAATAGCATCTAAAGTTCAGAAATCTGGTCTCAATGTTTCAAAGAACGAAATTGATTTGGCCATTCAATCAGGAGCTGCAGAAGAAGAAATTCACGATACAGTAATCATTGCTGCTGCTTTTTGTATGTTCAATCGCTATGTTGATGGCCTTGGAACTTTTGCTCCGCCAGAAAATGATATCCACTATGAGAAAACAGCTGAGCGTTTAGGGAATCACGGATATCTGACAGCGAAGCCAAAATAGAATCAAATAAAATAGTATATTGAAAGAAAATGTCCAAAGCTTCCACCCAAAACAAAGAAGTGGAAGATGGCATGATTGAACTTAATTTTATTAATTGAATAAATAACTGCTCCTATGGTGTAGGAGATTCCACCTGCTAATAGCAAATAGAATCCTTCAGAAGAGAGAGTTATCAAAAGAGATTTTGCAAAGAAAACCACCATCCATCCCATAAAAACATACATCAAAGTTGAAAACGTTTCGAAGCGACCTGTGAAGAATAATTTTAGAACAATCCCAATAAAGGCCATCGTCCAAATGACACTGAATAGGAACCATCCACTTGTCCCACCAATGGTAATTAAGGCATAAGGAGTGTAAGTGCCAGCGATCAGAACATAAATGGCACTATGATCAAGTATTTTTAGTTTATGTCTTCGCTTGGGCTCGACTTCGCTATGGTATTTTGCAGAAGCTAAATAGAGTTGAATAAGAGTGATTCCAAAAAGTGTATAGCTAAAAAGCGCCAAACCCTTATGAGACTGAACACCTTTAAAGAAGAGAAAGATTAAAGCTATCGTTGATAATATAGCGCCAAAGACATGGGAGTAAATATTGATTTTTTCTTCTAAAGGAGAGTATGTGCTCATGTTGGTATGCTAGCACGAATAAACCTCTATAATTGTAATACCTTTGTCACTGTCACATTTCTGTACAACCTGGTAATTACTACATTTAGGCACCCATTGACTCATCTTTTCCCCTAGAATGGGAAGGATTATTACTAATGATGAGGAATTTATGAAAAAAGCACTTGTTCTTGTTTTTACCCTGCTCTCGGCTTCAGTTATGGCCAATGATTGTGCCTCAAAAGACAATTATCTACAGGGCTTTATTTCAGATTTTTATTCGCAAATTCGCTTAACTGTGACTAGTGACTTTACTTTTTCAGATGGCAAGACAACTGTAAGCTTGAAGAAAAACGATAAGCTCATTGTGACTGATACTAATATTATCAATCCCTCAATACTTGTTTTTGATCTTCAGGATCAAAATTCTGACCGCGAACTCCCACAAATGATTTTTCAAGCTTCTGATGTTTACGAATCTACGGTTAAGGATTTAGAGCAACAAGGTAAACTTGCTGTTGACTGTAAAGTTATTCCTGTCGAAGATCAATCAAGCCAATATGGGCGCTGGTATATCGAAAACAAATTAAGAAAAGAGTAATGGTAAAAAAAATAGGCATTCTTTTTGATTGCGATGGAACGCTCTTGGATTCTTTGGGTAATGCTTTTGACTCTTTCGATTATGCCTTTGATCAAATAGGTGAGCCTCGTCAAAAACCAGAAAACATTAAGAAATTTTTTGGAACTTCCGCCGATCGCATTTTCATCAATCTGATGAATGATTCTCAATTAGCTTTGAAAGCTTTTGAATTTTACTTAGATCATCAAGCTGAGCTAGCCTTAAAAACAAAACTTCATCATGGAATTGAAGAGCTCTTAGAAGCACTTCTTTCTAAAAATATTCCTCTCGCTATCGTTACTGGTCGCCATGCAAAAGATCTGGAAAATGTTTTAAGACCTCACGACATAAAACATTTTTTTAAATCAATCATTGCTGACTCAGACGTCACACGTTCCAAGCCTGCACCAGATGGCCTACTGTTGGCATTATCTCAAATGGGAATTGATTCAGAAAATTCATTTTACTTGGGAGATTCCCCAACTGATATTCAAGCAGCACACAATGCTCAAAGTAAATCAGTGGCTGTCCTTTGGGATAAAACTGTAGATAAGCTCGAAATGGAGAAGGTAAGTCCTCATTTTTTAATCAACCATCCTCATGAGATGCTCGACCTTTTATTGCTTTGACACATAAAAAAGTATCACACACTTTTAACAAGTTTGATTTTCATCAATGTTTAAATTTTGATTACAAGTTATGATCAATTAGAAATTGGAGGTTTCTATGGTTGAGTATCTTACATTAGAGAGTTTTAAAGAAAAGGTTTTTGATTATGAGAATAACCAAGAATGGAAATTTAAAGGATCAGAACCATGCTTGATTGATTTTTATGCCGATTGGTGTGGCCCTTGTAAAATGATTGCACCTATTCTGGATGAACTCTCGAGCGAATATGAGGGCAAGGTTAAAATTTACAAAATCAATACTGAAAAAGAGCAAGAATTGGCCGGAATGTTTGGAATTCGATCCATTCCTTCATTATTATTTGTGCCTTTAAATGAAGAACCGCAGATGGCCAATGGGGCTATGGGAAAATCAGGTTTTAAAGAAGCCTTTAAGGAAATTTTAAAAGTTGAGCTGTGATCGCTCTTGTTCAGCTTATAAGCTCTGAAAATTTATCAAGAAGCTTTTGGACGAGGTCATCTTCTTGAATGTATTTGCCATAAAGTGAACGATATCTGTTCCAGGAAAGGACGAGGTCATAAATTTTCATATCTGAGTGAGAATATTTTTTTAATTGCATGGCCGCTTTAGGCTTTATTCTACTTTGCGAATTTTGCTCCACAATGACGCTGATATTATAGTGGCGAGGGTCTCTTTTGATTTTGTCAAAAAGTTTCCAAACAGACTCTCTTTCTCCTTCTAGTAATTGAATAAAGACACCATCCCCGAATAATACAGCACCTGTTACACCAAGAGATAAATTTCTATTTTGCGATTTGGAAACAATTTCCTTAATATCTCCCTCAGTTGTTCCTTCAGTGGCAAAGCTTACATATAGCAACTGAAAAACTTTTGAATTGTTTGGAATGGGTAAAATATTGTTGGATAAAATTTCCGTTTTCTGAGTTAATATTTTTTCTTTTGAACTCTTACTTGAATCTTCTTCGCACAGATGAATGGACTTGAGGGATGTTTTATAAGTAAGAGTTGTCCCACAATTACATCGGGCATATAAATAGATACTTTTAATTTGCTCTACAACTTCAAAAAGTGTTGTGCCATCAAAAAATTCAGTAAGAGAATTATACTTTGTTCCACAACAAGTACATTGTTTTGTAAAGGTCTCCTCCTCGAGCAGAGGGAGGATATTATATATATTCTTTTGAGCAGCTGAACTCATGCAATTTCCCTTATCGGTAAAACCGTTCGGAAGATTTTTTCAATTTGCATAGCAAAACTTTTTGAGTTCTTACCTAACTGAAAAAAATGAAGGCCGGATGAATCCTCGAGCCTTATGCTTGGTTTGTTTTGAATAAGAACGACATGAATATGCGGGTACAGATCATTAAATATTTTAATGATTGCTTCTCTGGAAGTGTCATCATGGTCTTGATTTAAAATGATTAATTGAACATGTTTAAGGAGATATCCTTTTTTGTATATGTTTTCTACGGAATCAAAAAAATCGAATTTTAATTTTGTTTTTAAAAGGATTGATTCGAGTAAGGGATCAAAACCGAGCACAACCACTTCATGATGTTCTAAGTGCTGATACCTCAGCGTTGGAATCGAATAGAGAGTGTTCGTTCTCTTTTCGTGTTTGCGGTCATTTAAATCAATCTCTTGAGTCTGTGCTGTTTCTTTCGGATTAAAAAATTTGTCTAAGCAGCTTTTGTCTTGAATGCTTCTTATCACTTCGTCGAGAGCATGATAGAAATCAATCATCATACTAACTTTCTGAACGTCATATTTTAAATCGATGGAAAAAGTTCTAAAAACGTCTTCATTAAGATGTACAAAGTGAGCCTCTTCTTCGAGACCTATCATTCCCAAAGAGCCTTTTATCGAATGGATAAGTCTAAAGAGAGCATCATAACTAGACTGCGTGTATAGGCAATTATCTTTTTCAATACTAATAAAAAGTTCACATGTAGCTTCTATGAGTTCCAAAATCTCAAATTTGGCTTCTTGGATGAGCTCATCATCTATACAGTCTGACATGATTCACCTCTTGAATGGATAGCTTAAATGCAGTGTTTTATTGTCAACGACTTCCATCTGCCGTCCAACGACAATCTTGGCGTAGGAGAAACAGTATTAATGTCTTTAAAGGAAGTTGACAGGTCTGTCGTGTGACAATATTGACGTG
>PCTW01000043.1:101429-102540 GCA_002786715.1 Bdellovibrio sp. CG22_combo_CG10-13_8_21_14_all_39_27 | reverse complement strand
CCAAAAAGAATTATATTATGAATGTCTTTATGATAACGACGAGCAGTTACTTCAATATGAATTTCGTCGCCGTTCAATTTTTTGATGAGATACTGACCAAAAAAGGGAATAGATTTTACTGCTAATCTTTTAAATTTATTCTCAATCGAGTCCCAAGATTCAGCGGATAGATTTTCTTTTAAGTAACTAAGAGGAACTTGACTTCCAAAATCAAATCCATGGATTTGAAACATTTCTTCAGACCAATACAACTCTTTAAGACTTAAGTTCCATTCCCAATAACCTACATTTTTATCTTTTTTAGAATATCCAGTTCTCGAATAAAGATCTTTTATCATTTCAACTTCAAGAACAGGTCTTCCTGTAGCAGGCTTAGAAAGCATTTTGTTTTCGTTAGAAAGTTGAAAAAAATGATAATCGCCGTAACTATTTTCATCAGCAGAGTGAGAAAAATATTTTCCAATTAAGACATTAGATTTTGGCTTAAAGAGACTAAGAATTTTATGAAGTTGATCGATGGCGAGAGAACTTTCTCCTGATTCCATTCTTTGATAAGTACGAAAGGATACACCGATTTTTTGAGCAACCTCCGCCTGGGTGAATTTGCATTCTGTTCTCAATTCCTTAATATCCTGAAGGAGGACCTGGAACTTTTCCATTAATGATTTCCGTTCTTCTAGAGGATTATATTGATAGCTAATTATAAACATTTTTTTGTTTTTTTCGTTACGCCATATTTGACGTCAATTGAGGTAGAAGAATGATTTATGTCATGTTTTCCATGATATTTTTATTTGTAACAAATTTTTTTTAGATTGAATTTGTTTAGGAGCTATAAGGATTCATTCAATCGATTTCTTTTGTGAATAAATTCTTGAATAATTTCCTGGCAAACTTTGTCGCAACCAAAACATTCAATCTGTTTAAAATCAGAAATGATAATAATAGCGTTATCAAATTTGCCGAAACACTCTTTCAAGTTTTTCATGATTTCTTGATCGGAAGATGATGAAAGTAAAATCCATGAATACTCAAAAAGTTGTCGACATTCGCCCATCTTGGCCAAAGCTTCTGTAAAGACTCTTCTTTCTGATGGAGACTTTTCAGTTTC
>PCTW01000043.1:13398-101412 GCA_002786715.1 Bdellovibrio sp. CG22_combo_CG10-13_8_21_14_all_39_27 | reverse complement strand
TTATTTACGATTACTTGATATGTGTACAAAATTTTAAGCTCTTGACTGCAGGTATTGAGTGAAATTGTTGAACTTTGACAAAACTTGGGCAAGTTGGAAATGTCTTTTTTTCAATACATTTGCAGTTGTGTAAATAAGCATAACATTGATTAAAACATTGATTTTAATTTGACCGTATCGATCGCCGCTTGGAGTTGCTTGAGCACGAAATCCTGATCAAGGGATTTGCCGATCAAGTAGCGTTTCGGATCGAGCTTTTGTTCGAGTTGAGAAACATCTTTGGCCATCTTGAGATCCGTATTTGTGGCACCGAGAGTGACTCTTTTCACTTTGAATTCATAATGTAGTTTTAATTCTTGTTGTTCCAGAGCAAAGCTCATCAATAAAGAATCCACTGAAGAAAAATCTTTTGAAAGAGGAGGGGCGAATTTTGCTGTAACCAAACCTTTTTTGGAAGAGATGTCTTTCATTTTAAAACGCAAAAAGTTTTCCATCAACTTGATGATTTCTTTGTAAACTTCTTTGGGATCAATATTGAGTTGAAGGTCGCCACCAAGCTGTTGAACTTCATCTCCAAATAAGAGATAAAGCGAGCCATTTTTTTCTGAGATTGGACAATTGTCTTCAAGCTTGATTGACCACTTCCAACTTTTTTCTTCACCTGAGTTTAGAATTTCAGAGGTCGAAAGCTCTGTTGAAGAAAGAGGGGTGAAAGCTTTTGCGTCGCGAGTTTTAACTTTTTTAAAATCACCCCAGCAAAGACGAACATTGAGTTTTTTTGTTTCAAAAACTTCTGGACGATGATTTTTGAGGAAAAGCTCACCTTCAATGGTCGCACCTTGGAGCCATCGCTCGCCATTGACTTCAAATTTAAATTCCAAACCATCTTTGAAAAGAGTTGCTCGCACGTATTGTCCCTTAGTATTTTTGAGAGCCAGCAGTTTTGCGCAATCAGGCGAAATCGTCAACACTTAGGGGGAGAGCTTGAAAAATGATAGATTTCAGTAGTTTAAGCCTCTGAACTTTCTACAAGGGGCCCTTTCCAAACCTTGTCTTTTCAGTCATTTTGCCATCTATGAAAATGCCTGAAAAAGAATCACTCTTCTCCTTCACTCTTGAAGGTTTAAGAGAAGAACTTCAATCCAATGGATTTGCCAAATTTTCGGCAGATCAAATCTTTAATTGGCTTTATAAACGCTGGGAAATGGATCTCGATAAATGGAGTAACGTTTCAGCTAAAATAAAAAAGCACCTTTTAGAAAATTACGATTGCACGCCTCCACAAGTCGCTTGGCAGGCCCATTCCATCGATGGGACTCGCAAGTTTTTAATCGCCATGAGCGACAAGCAAACAGTTGAAGCTGTGGCCATCCCTGCCAAAGATCGACTCACTCTTTGTGTGAGCTCTCAAGTTGGATGTGCCATTGGATGTACTTTTTGTCATACCGGAACCATGGGGCTCAAGCGTCATTTGCAAGCGGGAGAAATCATCGGTCAGTACGTAGCTGTGACGTTGTGGTTGCAACAAAATGTAGCTCCTGATGAGCGACTTACTAATATTGTTTTTATGGGACAAGGCGAGCCTCTGCATAATTTTGATAATGTAAAAAAAGCGTGTGCCACTTTTATGGAAGAGAAAGGCCTCTCCATTAGTCAGCGAAAGATTACTCTTTCGACTTCAGGCTTAGTCCCGCAAATTGAAAAACTCTGGGATTTCCCGCCAGTGAATGTGGCCATTTCTCTTCATGCAGCTCACAACGATATTCGTACTGAATTGATGCCAATTAACAAGGCTTATGATCTCAAACGCTTATTTGAAGCTCTCAAGCAAGTTCCGCTCAAGGCCCATCGTCGTATAACTTATGAATATATTCTCATCGCTGATTTGAACGATCGCATTGAAGATATCGAAGGTCTTAGTGCTCTTCTCACTCAAAAAGAATCTAAAGTGAACTTGATCCCTTTTAATGAATATCCTGAATCAAAATTCAAACGCCCGAGCAATGCTAAAATCGCTTGGTTTCAGAATGAACTATGGGAAAGAGGATATGTTTGTACCGTTCGTACAACCAAAGGCGATGATATTCTCGCCGCCTGCGGACAGCTTAAATCAATGGAAGATCGTTTAAATCTTTGGAACAGCGATGTCATCGAAGTCTAATTAGAAAGAATAAGCAAAGCCTAAACTTCCAGTGTCACTTTTACTTGAAGTTGAATCATAAGTTACAGAATCAATTCCTACAGTTGTAGACCAATGATCATCTATAATCCAAGTCACAAAAAGAGATTTGGTCTTTGAATTATTATCGACTAACTTTGATTTCGTTACAGATCCAGAAACCTCAATTTCAATTTTTTCCCAATTTCCTAAAACCCAAAGTGAATTCTTTTGATCTGGGTAATCGGAAGTCGAGTCGAGACTGGTTGAAGCACTAAAACGATTATTTTTTCCAGTAAAGGTCACTTGAGAAGCATCTTCATAAGAATACTTTGTAGATGAGAGACCAACCGTTAGCCAATCTGTGAGATCTTGCTCAATACTTACTTTAACAAAGGACTGATTAAAATTAACTTCGTTGCGAACAGAACCCAAAGCATTGTTTGTTCTCACTGTTTGTTGATAATTCATTCGACCAAAGCTTAGCGAAAGTGAAGAGTATAGGTCTTCCGTAAAAAGGGGATACTGCGCTCGTGTTTCAAGGTCAGCTCCAGCTCCGACTATTTCTTCCGGCGTTTCCTTGTTTAATCTTAGGGAGAACTTATTGCTAAAAATATCATTCCAATATGAACTTATATAAAAAGAGCCAGCCGTATACTTGCTATTGGTATTATCATTACTTGAAGAGAGGTTTAGCCCGACGGCCCATTGAGAGTCGATTCCCCATGATCCAGAGAATGAATGGTTCTTGTAATCATCTTTCCCTACATCAAGAGTATAAGAAACAGAAGAAGAACGACTTGGTGAAGAGTCCGTTTCATCTTGTGCATAAAGATTTAAACAAATCAAGAGAAGTGAAGTTGATAATAAAGTTCTCATTAGCGATTTCTCCTACGTTCTTTGCGATCCTTTCTTTTTTCATCTCTTTTTGATCTTTGCTCTTTCATCATTTTCTTGCGTTTTTCATGGCGATCTTTCAGTTTATCTAACCTCTTTTTTCTTTCTTCAGCGCTTAAGGATTTCCATTTATTCATTCTCTTTTTAATGATGGCTTGTCGCTCAGGAGAAAGCTTTTTAAAACGCTCGAAATTCTCAAGGGCCCGTTCTCGTTTTTCAGGTGGGAGCTCTTTAAATTTTTTAAATTTATTTTTCAACTCTTCTCGCTTTTCCGGGGAGAGTTCCTTCCATTTTTTGTAACGGTTACGAATTTTGTCCTTTTGCTCTGGCGAGAGCTGTTGCCATCTCTCTTTAGGAGTTGGAGTTTGCCCAGTTTCTTGAGCAAGAATGGGACTTATATTGATGATCATCGCTGTAATAATGAGTATGATCATTTTCATGGTTGGCTCCTTTTCGCATTTTCTTCATTCTTTAAATCTTGAGTAACTAATTCGAGGTCAGTCCATTGATCGAAATCTTGTTGAGGGGTTTCCTGGATTACCTCTAAACTCATTGCAAAGTCTAAGTTCGCTAGAATTTCATCATCGAGAGCATCGGCCATCGCCAATCCCGAAATGATTAATGTTATTTTTATCCAGCTCATCATATGGTTGCTCCAATAAGAATTTGCCAATCTTCTTCTTCAAGTTCCATGGTATCAACTTCTGCAAATAAATCTTGATTCTCAAGCAGTTCCTGCATTTCAATTGATTCCACCACTCCTTCTTCGATAAGAGGCATTGAGGTTTTTTGCCAGCTCCAAAAACTGATAAAGGCTACAGTCATAAGTGAAGCGGCGATCGTTCCCATTTTGAGAAATGAAGTATCTCTTTCATTTTCAATCTTGGAAAAGACATTATGACGAAGCCTCGTTGGAGCTTCTTGAGATAACTTTTTCTGAAGTTCATTCCATTTTTTGTTTTTCATGTGCACCTCTCCAAGCATTTCATTAGGGAATCTTTCCCACGAAAGAGAAGTGATTTCACTGCTCCAGGTTTGATCTTAACTTGATCTGCAATTTGTTGCAGGCTTAGTCCTGAAAAAAGCTGAAGGCTTAAAACTTCTTTTTGAGAATCGGTCAGGTGATTAAAACAATTCTCTACCGCCTCCGAGTGATTTTTCTGAACCAGCAAGTCAAAAGTAGGATCATTAAAGAGTTGGTTTTCATTGATTTGATCATCTTGAATTTCTTCTTTAATCATTGAAGATGAAAGAGCGTCTTTTCTTTTGAAGTGATCAATGATGACGTTTCTAATCATCGCCCAAAACCAAGGACGAAAAGCTTGATCTGTTTTAAAAAGGGAAGCGCTATTAAAGAGTTTGAGAAATACATCTTGGGCCAAATCGAGGCGCGCTTGTTCGTCACTGATCTTCACTCGCATAAAATTCCACACTGAAACCTCATAGCGGTTATAGAGTGCTTCATAAGCTGAAAGCGATCCTTGTTGTATTTTGGCCATCAATTCCTCATCAGTTAAGCCTGCATAAGCCAATACGACAGGGGAACGTAAAAGTTTCGATAGTTTAGATGACATGACAATAGCCTAGGAATTTCAATACCTTAAGTCAAACGAAACTTTTTATAAGAGTCCTCGTATTGACCGATAAGAAGGCATACCGCCTCACCACACATAGGAGTTACCGATGAAATCAATAATCGCCACAGCTATAACAATGACACTTCTTTTGACGTCTGCAGCATTTGCCCAGAATAGTGAAGAGGGGAGTGATATTCAGCACGATCAACGAGAGTTTGGGCAGGGGCAACGTGAAATTCGGAAGGAGTTTCGGCAAGAGCGCAGAGAAGATCGAAAAGATTGGCAAGGCGAAAGAAAGGACAATAGAGAAGATTTAAAAGATGATAATAAAGAACGTCGTCAAGCTCTGAAAGATGGTGAAATTTCAAAAAGAGAATTTAGAAAGGATAAACGAGAAGACAAAAAGGATTTTCGCAAAGAGCGTCGTTCAGATGGCAAATCTTTTATGAAAGATCGCCACAGTGATCGAAAAGATTTTAGAAGAGAGAGACGTACTGAACGAAAAGAGCACAGCAGTCAGCGTCAAGAAAGACGTCAGGAAAGACATCAAGAAAGACGTGGACAGAGAGGAAACTAATTTTTAATTGAATTCATTATACTTAAGCGCCGGCATGTTCGGCGCTTTTTTTATCTAAATAGTACTGATAGTTTCCGGGATAAATTTGGATTCCACCTTTATCGACTTCTAGAACTCTCGTCGCTATAGCATGCAAAAAGTGGCGATCGTGACTTACAATCAAGACGGTTCCTTCATAGCGTTGAAGTGCATCGAGAAGAATTTCGCGCGATTTAATATCCAAATGGTTGGTTGGCTCATCCAAAACTAAAAGATTATTTCTTTGAGAAAACAGCACTGCCAAAATAAGACGAGCTTTTTCCCCTCCTGAGAGATGGCGGATTTTCTTTTTAGTGTCATCGCCTCGAAACAAAAAGGCAGCAAGGAGGTTTTTGACGAAACCATCACTTGCATCGTGGAGAGACTCGCGTATTTGATCGAAGACCGTTTTTTCAGCGTCTAAAACATCGAGAGTGAATTGACCAAAATAACCTGCCTTAATAGAAGGTCCTAATGAGACTTCTCCCGCCGTTGGTTCAGTCATTCCCATAATCGTCTTTAAGAGTGTCGATTTTCCTGCTCCATTGACACCGACCACTGCAACTTTTTCCAAGCGACGAACTGTGGCCGTGAGGTTTTCAAAAACATGGACGGGTTCATTTTTGGAATTAGTCCAATTTTTGGCCAGGTTTTTCATGGTAACGACTTCATCTCCACCGCGTGGAGGCTGGGTAAATTCAAAAGTAATTGTTTGCTGTTCAGGCGGAAGTTCTACTCTCTCAATTTTATCAAGCTTTTTAACTCGAGACTGAACTTGAGCAGCATGAGAAGCGCGGGCCTTAAAGCGCGCGATAAATTCTTCTTCTTTTGACAGCATTTCTTGTTGGCGAGCGTGTTCTGCTTTTATCTGATCATTTCGAATGGCACGTTCTTTCAAATAAAAATCATAATTCCCAGAAAAACTTGTGACTTTTCCATTGCTGATTTCGATGATCTTGTTGCAAACATTATTCATGAAATCGCGATCGTGGGTTGTCATGAAAATGGCGCCTTTGAATATCTTGAGCCAATTTTCCAACCAAATAATAGTTTCGAGATCGAGATAGTTGGTTGGTTCATCCATGATGATTACATCAGGATTCATCACCAAAACTTTGGCCAGAGCAATTCGCATTTTCCAGCCACCTGAAAAATCTTGAGTGAGCTTGTGATGGTCACTTGGCATGATGCCGAGACCTGTCAAAATTTCTTCAGCTCGGGATTCGAGATCGTAGCCTCCAACTTTTTCAAAATCAGTTTGGATCTCTCCCATTTCATCCAAAAATTTCATCATTTGATCTTCATCGATGTCTGGATTTGATACTTCGAGCTCTAATTCTTTCAATCTCTTCTGAAGGAAAGCGACCTTTTTATCACCTTCAATAACTTCTTGCAGAGCTGTCTTGCCCTTCATTTCCCCTACATTTTGAGAAAAGTAAGCAAGTCGCATTTGATCTGGCATTGAGATCTGACCTTCGTCATAACGATCTTCTCCGATGATCATGCGAAACAAAGTAGTTTTACCTGCACCGTTAGGTCCAACCAGTCCTACTTTTTCTCCGGGGTTAATCTGAAAAGTCGCTCCAGAGTAGAGGGCTTCTCCGCCAATAATTTTTGTGAGTTGTGAGACGTTTAACATAGGGGACGATCATGCCCTAAATGATGCAGAATTTCCAGTTATTTGGTTAAGAACCAGTAACGTGGTCTTTCTTGTGACGGCGGTGATTTTGGCGTTTTAGAGGAAGGACCACGAGAAGGTTCTTCAATCTCTTCACTTGCCACATCGCGAGTTTTTGCTGGATCTTCCTCCAGTTTATACTCTTGAGATTCTTCCCACTTATCTTTCTGTACTTTCGGTTTTACCGTTGCTGTTTTCTTAAGCTTGAGTTGTGGAGGTTGATAACTATCTGCCACCGCTGATGCTGAGCAAGTAATCGTCAATAGGGTCAACAGCAAGGCTATTGTTTTCATAAATTCCTCCTTAATCCTCAACTGCTTTATCGGTAGAACTGGACGAAAGGTTTAATACCTGACGAGAACGTTTGGTTAAGTGCTTAATATGTTTACGGAAAAGGAGCTTTTTGCGACTATAAGAGAAGTCAAAATGACTAGTTTTTAACTATGGAGCTCAAAGCAGTGAATACACCACAAAATTCAAATAAGGCCGTCTATGGCGTTTTTATGATTGTTTTCTTTTTCTTCGTCATTTTGATGATGTTTGCTATTTATACCGTGAAGGTTTTTGATCGCGAAGAAGATATGGGTTTACTTGGTAAAGATGGAAACTCCATTGCCGTGATCGAAGTTAATGGTGTGATCATGGAATCACAAAAAATAGTTGAGTTGCTTCAGGCTGCAGATAAGGACAAAGAATCAAAGGCTATTATTTTAAGAATTAATTCTCCTGGTGGAGCAGTTGGTCCCACTCAAGAAATTTATGAAGAGATTCGTCGAATTGATCAAAAATTTGATGAGACCAATGGCAAAGAAGGCAAACCAATCTACGCCAGCTTTTCAAGCATGGCCGCTAGTGGTGGTTATTATATTGGAGCAGCTGCGAGAAGAATTTATGCATCTCCGGGAACAGTCACTGGTTCAATTGGTGTCATCATGGAGTTCATGGATGCTTCAGAGTTAATGGAATTTGCGAAAGTAAAAATGAACAACGTAAAAGCTGGTCGATACAAAGACATTGGTCACCCTAATCGAAAAATGACTGATGAGGAAAAAGATCTTCTCTCTCATACAATGGCGGTCGTGCATAAGCAGTTTATTGGCGACATCATGAAAATGAGAAAAGATAAAATTAAGGGCGACATTGTCGAACTTGCCCAAGGTCAAATCTATTCAGGTGAAGAAGCTCAGCAAGTGGGGCTCGTCGATGAGCTGGCAGGCTTATGGGAAGCTGGTCGTCGCATTCATGAAGAACTCAAGATTGAACAAAAGTTTGGACTTAAGTTTATGAAGAAAAAGAAGAAAATGGGAGTTCTCGACTTTTTAAATAATGTCGACGAATCCATCTCTAATCTTGATTGGAGTGCGATTCTTCAAAAGACTCCAATGCTTATGTATAAAATGTAAAAACGGAGAATAATGTTGCAAGCATTCTACCCTTGGATACAAGAACATTTATTGGCCGTCTTTGCTGTCGGGATAACTCTCGTTTTGGTTTATCAATACATTATTGAGAAAGAATCAGGAGTAAAGCTTTCTAAGCGCTATCGCAATTCTATTTTTGAAGCACAATCAAAAATCTTTTTGAATGCGACTCAGTACTTGATTTCAGGAAACAAAGATCTCGCTATTAGGGAATTTTTAAATGCTGTCGATATCAATCGCGAAACGATTGATACCTACTTTGCCTTAGGCGGATTGTTTCGTAGTAATGGCGAAATAGAAAAGGCCATCTCTATTCATCGCTCACTCATTGCACGTGAAAATATCTCTGAATCGACTCGTCTTCGTGCCCTTAAAGAATTGGCCAACGATTTTGATAAGGGGGGCTTTATTGATAAAGCTATTGAAACCTATAAAGATGTTTTAAAAATTAATCGTGATCAATATGAAGTCATACAATCACTTTGTCGTATTTTTGAAGATATTGAAGATTGGGATCAGGCGTATAATTACAGAGTCATGCTCTCTAAAGTTGGTTATGAAAACCAAGCAGAGACGATCTCCCATATTTTAGTTCAAAAATCGAAGAGCTCATTTGAGAAGGCTGATTTTGCAAAATGCCAGGAAGATCTTGATGATGCCTTTCGTTTCGCACCTTCTGTTTCTGCGAAAATTCTAAGATTGAAGCTTTCACTACAAAAAGGTGAAATGGAGCAAGCTGAAATACAGTTGATGGAGCTCTTAAAAGAGCACCCCATGTATGCGACTTTTATTTTTGAGTCTTTAAAAGGCGATTTCAGGGGAGCTGAGCCCGATAAGGATCTCTTTCAAAAACGTGTTTCTGCCCTTAAAGATTTTTTTCTTGAAATCAATGATGATGAACTTTTATCTTCTCCATCAGTGATGCTCTCTAAAGTTCGCTTATTAAAAGAGAAAAGTAGAAGTGAAGAAGCTTACAATGCTCTTGAAGCTTGGATGAAGCAAAATAAGAATCCTTCTGAAGCCATGAGAATTGAGCACGTAAAACTTCTTATTGAACTTAATAAAAAAGATGAAGTTCTTGTCGAAGCGAAATCACTTCTTGAAAATCTTCATCAGACATTAACTAAGCATTATTGTCGCAATTGTGGGTTTAATTCAGATGATATTTTTTGGAGATGTCCACAATGTCATGAATGGGAAACAATTCAATTTAGGTGGAAAGTCTAATGCTTAAAATTTTACTTCTCCTCATAGGTACCTCGGTTTTTGCACAAGATGAGTTTGTGACCGGTAAAGATATAAAGCTTGTTAAAGTTTCTTATTTTAAATTATTGTTTGGTCACGTTCATCGTAATCCATCTCGTTACTCAAATTCGATGTCGACACTTAGCTGTGGACACCCTGTTAAAGTGTTCGAAATATCATCCAAGGGTTCTAAAGAGAAAACGACTCTTATCAATGGTGAATGGAATTATGTCCAGGTCGGTCCTTATAAAGGGTATATGATGTCCTCCCACCTCACTGACAAAAGACCTACCTGTATGCAGGATCAGTATCCACGATTTTTTGATAGCGTTGGGTTAGAACTTACAGATATGTATTATTGGGGCAAGTTGAATGATCAATATGTTAGCGGTCGATCGAGGGTGAGATAATGAAGTGGATGATAGCTCTTCTCTTATTATCACAGATTGTTCTTGCTGAAGAAGTAAAGAAAGATCCACTTGTCGAAAAGCATGAGACTTTAGATTTTCAAGCAATCAAGGACGTTATAAAAAACGACATGCTTGAAAGTGAAGTGGTAAAACAAAAGAAACAAGTTGCCACAGTTGTAAAGGCCAATAAACGAAAAATTGAGGAAAAATACAATATTCCAGGTGAAGATGAGTTTTGGTCTTTCTTAAGTCAAATGTGGTTAGTTAAAAATGCTCAAATTATAAAGTGGGATTTTCAAAAGCCAGATTACGGTCTTGATACTTCACTCGAAGATCTGCTTGAGAAACTAGGATATTTTGAAGTTCGATTTAACATATTAGTGGTCAACACTCCGGACATTACACACTTTGCGCTTCCGACTGAACCTAATCGTTATTTGCTACTCCTGTCCCTTCCATTTATAAGAACTCTTGATTTAACTAAAGTTGAAATTTCACTACTTCTTTTAGAAGATATTTTGCGGGCCAAGGCTGGATTCTTTATGAACTATGTGGCCACTGCTAAATTAAGATCAATTATAGGATCAAATTTTTATGGAAAAGCCTTTCCAAAAGAAGTGATGACTGAAGCCCTTAAGAAATATGATGAGATGGTTTTCGATAAAGGTTTTAGTTTTAATCAGCAATTCGAAATAACGAAGCAGATGGATAAGCTTGTGAAGAGCGATTTGGTGACTTGGAATGCTTATTATCAAATGTTGATTAAAATAGATAATCTCAGCAAAAGTAATCCTCTTTATTTAAAATATTCTAAAATTTATCCATCACCTGAGATGCAGTTAAACTGGCTAAAACCGAATACAAAACAAAATGAATTTTAATCGAGTCATTGACTATTTTTACAAAGACCTCCCTAATGGGGGAAGACAGGCTGCTTATATAACAGTCCAATTTGCTATTTATTTTATCATCTATATCTGCGTGATTTCTTTGGCTTCTTTTTTTCATTTTCAATTAAATCACTCCCTTTCCATTATTGAAGATTGGTTAAGATTGAACGGCTGGAAAACGTTGATTATCGCCAAGTCCATCAGCTTTTTTATTCCTTTTAAGTTTCTTATTATTCGTTTTGATGTTCGTTCGACGATTAGGAGCCTTTTACAAGAAACTCAAGGAAAATGGGAGATGAGCTTCCTTGTTATTATCGTCACGAATTATATCCTTTTTGCATTTTTAACTGCGCCAGTTACTCAAGTTCAATTACTTCCTTCTTTTGGAAATCAAATATTAATTTATCTCTCCAATACATTTGTTTTCTCTCTGGATATTATTTTCATCGCCTTACTTGATCATCTTTATCCCCTCAATAAGAGATCGCGATTTTTAAGAGATATAACCTATGCTTCTCTGATTTCAGTTCTATACAAGCTAAGTCTTCAAATAGATGGCAATGAAGTTCGTTTTCTCTTCTTCCAACTCTTTCTTTTGCTGCAGATCCTTCATTGGAAAAAATTAAATTGGTTGCACCCTTTAATTTTTATACTTGTGGTGATTGCACCTCTTCAAGCTTGGTTTGGACTCGACATCATTTTAAAAGGGGAATTTTCTCCTCTGATTCCGAGTAAGAATCTAAACTGGTCCGAAATTTTCGCCATATTATTTATCTATTTAGCCTATATACGTTTCAAAGGAGAAAAAGCAAGTGGGACAAAGTGATTTAAACATTCTCGAAATTATTTTGCATTCTGGTCTCATTGTTAAGTCAGTGATGCTTATTTTATTATTAGGCAGCGTTAGTTCCTGGGCACTCTTTTTTGCAAAAAAAGCTCAGTTCCTCAAGGCCAAACATGCTGACAAAGGATTTCTTAATATCTATCGAGGCTGTACCTCTTTGAAAGAGGCGCACGGTCTAACTCTTAATCTTCCAAGCTCACCACTTAAGATTATGTTTGATAGTGGTTATAATGAGCTCTCTAAGATTAAGGAAAGCGCCGGCGGCAATGAACCCATTGCAGTCGTCAAAAGTCATTTCCAATCAATGGGACTTGGAGCCCTCGAACGTGCGCTTCGAATGGGGATGAACAGTTCAAATGTTCAATTAGAGAAGTCATTATCAGTCTTAGCAACAATTGGTTCAATTACTCCTTTTATCGGACTATTTGGAACAGTTTGGGGGATTATTGATTCCTTCAGAGGGCTGGCAGGCGGAGGGGCGACCCTCGATGCAGTGGCCCCTGGTATTGCTGAAGCCCTCGTCGCTACTGCGGTCGGTTTGTTTGCGGCCATTCCTGCTGTTTGGTTTTATAACCGTTTCAACTCACAGTTAGGTGAGTTTCAAGCTGAAATGGAAAACTTTGTGCAAGATTTTCTCAATGTTGTAGAGAGATCAATCATTCACAGATAAAGAGGCTTTTTATGGGAATGAATACTGGAAATAAAAAAGGGGCAATCTCCGATATCAACGTTACTCCGCTCGTGGATGTGATGTTGGTTTTGTTGGTGATCTTTATGATTACGGCACCTTTGATGTTAAATGGTATCTCACTTGAGTTGCCAAAGACCAAAGAAGTTAATCCCTTGAATCTTTCTACCACTCAAATTGTGTTGTCGCTCACTCGAAGTGAAGAGCTTTTTATTGGGAAAGATAAAATTCTTGAGAGTGAAATTATTGCGGAAATTAAATCAAAATTTAAACAGAATAAAACAGACGTCATTTATTTGCGTGCTGATTACGGAATTAAGTATGGTTCCGTTGCTAAATTAATGAGCTTTCTGAAAAGAGGGGGAATTACTAATATTGCCCTGGTTACTGAAATAGAGACGAATGAATAATATTAATCGCTATACTTTTTTTTCTCTTTGCTTTCATGCTGCTTTTTTTATAGCAATGTTTTTTTATTCTCAGAAAATAGCGCATCAAACAGATCTTAATAAAGATTTTAATATGAAGCTTGTGCAAGCTTCGGTGCGAGTCGATGTTGTGGCCATGCCTAAAATGACTTTTAAGGAATTGAGGGATATGGAGACTCATCCACCAGTGGAAGAGTCTGCTCCAGCTCCAAAGGCAGAAGTACCTAAGGATTTAGGTGGAGCTGAAGATAAGGTCTTTGAGAAGGAATCTAAAAAAGTTTCTTTTAATGATCTTATTTCTAAATACAATAAACCTAAAGTTGCCGACGCTAAGAAAAATTCTAAGAGTGATGGAAAGGGAATTAACGATAAAGTAAAAGACTCACTTAAACAGCTCGTCATATCAGGCAACAAGTTGAAGTCGGGAACAGCGTTAACTGGAAGTAAGGGCGGAATAGGGGAAGAAGCTGGAGCTTATTTAGGTAGCCTTCCTGAACACGTTCGGCCTTTATGGAAGTTGCCAAGTTTTCTCATGTCAAAAAATTTAACCTGCCGTATTCGAGTCTTTTTGTCTGCTAATGGGAAGGTTCTTAATGCCGTCGTTCTTGAATCTAGCGGAGATAGCGAATACGATAAGAGATCACTGGATGCGGTAAGATCGGCTTCTCCTTTTCCAAAGCTTCCTCCTGAACTTGTGGCAGCCGGAACAAAAGGCGAAATCGTTTTGGGCTTTCCTCTTTAACAATCACCGAGGTTTTTATGAAAAAAAATATATGGGTATTATTCCTACTTCTCCTTACAAACACTGTGATTGCTCAGGATAACTTAACAGTCGTTGCGATTGGACAGGCGACTTTGCAGAAAACGGAAGTTGCGGTCGTTGCCTCAAAACGCAGTTTTACGAATAGTGAAAATATAAAAAAGGCTAATGAGATATTGACCATTATTAAAAATGACCTCTCATTTTATAAGAAGAAATTTTCAGTTAAGGCCACTGAAGTTTCTCAAGCAACAGATGCTTCTGATTGGAAAAGTAAAAGTGTGGATTTCTTGATCGTTCTCGAAATGACAAGTGCTCAACCTTTTACAGTTAAAGCGATAACTTATTCAGTGAAAGAAAATCGTTCACTTTCTGAAAAGGTTTCTAGCAACAGTAATTTGAGAAGAGCTGCCCATGAGCTCGCCGATAGCTCTTTTCAATCAATAACGGGAGACCCTTCGATTTTTAATTCTAAAATTCTCTTTGTTTCAGACCGAGACAGCCGTCGTGGAGATGCTATTAAAGAGCTCTACTTGATGGATTTTGACGGAGGCAACAAAACTCAATTGACTCGTCATAGAGGTATGGTCATTAGTCCCGATATCTCATTTGACGGAAAGAAAGTAGTCTACTCTTTGATAAAAGAGGGAAGAAGTTCAAAGCGCAATATCGATCTTTATTTAATGGATCTCGATACCAAAGAGTCAAAACGAATCTCCTCGCGACCAGGTATCAATTCAGGAGCCATTTTTATGCCCGATGGAGTGAATATCGCTTTAACTCTCAGCCATGAAGGTAATGCTGAAATTTATTTGATGGATATGAACACTCAAAAGCTTAAGCGAATCACCAATCACTATTCTCCTGATGTTGACCCATCTTTTAATAAGGCTGGAGACAAGATGGTTTTTCTCTCTGGTAGATCGGGGATGCCGATGATTTATATGATGGATCCACGCTCTCAAGAGAAAGATGTTCGTCGAATCAGTTATGTTGGTGAATTCAATGCTACCCCTCGCTTTTCTCCGGATGGAAAAGAGATTGCATTCTCTTCTTGGTTAGATAATCGCTTTGATATTTTTCGTCTGGACTCTGATGGCAATAATTTAGTCAGATTAACGAAGGATTTTGGATCAAATGAGGACCCGACTTATTCAAATGATAATGAATTCATAGCCTTCTCTTCTCAGCGTGTACTTTCAAGGACTAAGGCCGTCCATAATATCTACATTATGGACCGCGAAGGTGATATTTTTGGGTCGATCACGGAAAATTATGGAAACTGTATAACTCCTAGATGGTCTAAGTAATCGTTTTTACGAAATACCATGAATTTTTTTTAAACACTTGAGCAAATTAGTCTTGTAAAAATTACTGACGCATTGTATTATTTTCAAGAGACTTGATGCATAGCATTTAAACAACCTCATCAATCATTTTGACTAGGAGATAGACAATGAGCGTGGAAAAATCAGAAAGTTTGACACTCAACGAGAACCTACTGTCTTCACTTTTATCGACATTAGACGAAGACATCTTTTTCGCTGAATTGGGTGGATTCCTTCACACTCTTGTTGGATCTGACAGTACTTCTATCTATATCGTGAAAGAAGATCTATCTGCTGAATTGGTTTCAATCAACGGTGAAGTATTGAAATCAAAAAGCCACATCGCTAAAGGTGAAGGCCCAGTTGGACACATTATAAGAACAAAACGTCCTTATTTCTCAAACAATGCTCAAAGAGATCCCGTTTTCATGCACAAATTAAGCGAAAATGTTCAATCTGAACTTTGCGTACCTGTATCACACGAAGGCATCGTCATCGGATCAGTTCACTTTCAAAATACAAATGCTGAAAAATCATTTTCACGTGAACATATCAACCAAGTCTTAGAAATTTTAAACTTCGTTAAGAAGCCACTTTCTAATATGAAGATGTACTTAGCTGCTAAGCATTTGAATCAATCACTTCAAAAGCAAGTAGAAGTTAAGGAAAAAGAATTAAGAGAAAAGAGTCGTTCTGTAACGATGAATGATTCTTTCAAAATTGAAGAAAAACCAATCATGGGTAAATCTCCAGCGATGAAGGAAGCTCTTCATTTGGCAGACAAAGCTGCTGCAGGAAATATTAACGTTCTTCTAACTGGTGAAGCTGGTTGTGGCAAAGAGATGATCTCTCGCAGAATTCACTGTCGTGGCCACCGCGCGGAAGCTGCCTTTATCTCAATCGATTGTGAAGCTTATCATGAGCTTCAACTTGAAGAAGAAATTTTTGGTAAAGAAATTCGTGACGGAAAAGAGCACCATGTTAAGCCAGGTATGCTTGAACTTGCTCAAAACGGAACAATCTTTATTAGCAATATCTCATCATTATCAATTCACCTTCAGTCAAAGTTGAATTTGTTTATTCAAGACAAGTTGGCCTTTAGAGTTGGCGGACAAGTTCCTTATAAAGCTGATGTTCGCATTATTTCTTCAACGAGAAGAGATTTAACAGCAATGGTATCAGATGGACTCTTCAGAGAAGACTTGTTCTACTCACTAAGCACTATCAAAATCAATGTTCCTTCACTTAAAAACCGCAAAGAAGATGTGATCGAATTGGCGATGTTCTTCTTAAACCATAAAAGAAAAGTTGAAGAGCAAAAATCATTTTCTCCTGGTGCTCTTAAGGCCCTCGAAGAATATACATGGCCAGGTAACGTACGCGAGCTTCAAAACGTTGTAGAACGTGCTTATATCTTGTCAGACAATAGAATTGTTGAAAAAGATCATCTTTCTGAACAAGTAACAACAATTCAAATTCCTCAAGAGGAAGTCGACGAAACTGAAGCAGAATTGTACAAGTTTTCTCAAATGACACTTGATGAATTGGAAAGAAGACATATCTGTATGACACTTGATCATTTGAGTGGCAACAAAACCAAAACGGCCAAAGTTTTAGGGATTACTGTTAAGACACTTTATAACAAGCTCCATAGCTACGGACTCATTGAAGCAAAAGAAGCTCAGTAATTTTTAAATAATTTTTTGGAGGATTTGGATATGAGTGCAACGAACAAAGAACAGCCGACAGCTCAAGAAGTAGTGGTTAAGATTTCAAGAAATTTTAGAAATACTTCAGAAGTTGAGAATTTTTATCGCTTCATCCATGATAATGATATGCGTCGTGAAGCTAGAGCTTTATTAGACCATGTTTATAGAAAATTGCTGGCAGCGAGAAAAAAGAATAAAGATCTGGTACAATAAATAGGTTAATCTTAAGCCGGTGTTCGCACCGGCTTTTTTTTGTTCAAGGATGAACGGTCAATGGATATCTCAAATAAGAATCGCGTAATCTATGATCCTATCTATGGATTTATCAAACTCACTCCCGTTGAATGGGAAATTATCCATTCACCCTTTTATCAAAGATTAAGATGGATCAAGCAATTGGGCTTCACTTGTTATGTCTTTCCAGGGGCAGAGCATTCACGCTTTGGTCATTCTATTGGGGTTATGTTTAATGCTCAAAAAATACTCGAATCTTGTGATCGTGCTGTAGAGTTTGGCGACCTGGTCGATTCTCATTGCATGACTAAAGAGAAAATTTACCATCAATCAATTCGTTTAGGAGCACTACTTCACGATCTCGGAACCTTTTGTTTTTCTCACACAACAGAAGCGGCTTATATTCACTTTGGCGAAACGACTAAGAAGAAAAATGGAAAAGGACTGCAAGATGATCACGAGAATTTAGGTGCGTTCATTATTAAGAACACTTACAAAGCTGGTGGCATTTCTAAAATCTTAACCGACCACGGTTTTGATCCTCAACGTATTTCAGACTTGGTCAAAGGCGTGGATCCATCTGTCATTGCCAATCAAATTTTACACTCTGAAATCGATTGTGATCGCATGGATTACCTCCTTCGAGACGCCCATTATACAGGACTTAAATATGGGGCTTATGATCGTGATTATTTGCTTTATCACTTTAAGGCCCGAAAAGTAGGAGATCACGAAATTTTAACGATCAAGCACAATGCACTTCATTGTGTTGAAGACTTTTTGATGTCGCGATTCTCTTGGTACAGCCAAGTCATCCGCTCTCCTCGTGGAGCCAAGTTCGATGCGATAGCAGAGAGGTTATGCTATTATTTCCTCGAAAAAGGATTGATTTATCGTTATAGCGACCTGCTTGAAATGATCGAAAATGATCCGATTAAATTTTATCAATTCAATGACAATTATTTTATGGGATTAGTACATAAGCATTACCACCAAGGGGATCTCGATAAAAAACCAAAAATAAAAGATATGGCGTTAACTCTATTGATTGAAAAAGGGGCGCGAAGTATTCGTTGTGAAGAATTAAAGCAAAGACTCGTTTCTCAAGACAACGCCCAAGAAATTGAGAAGCATCACAAACGTGCCGATGCCAAAATTGAAGAGATCATGCGCTTAGTAGAAGAAGAGGGTGGAGATCTTGATTGGGTGATCGCTGATAATCCTAAAAAAGATATAGTTTTCGTGAAAAGTCATCAGCAAATCGTTAAAGGCATGAAAGATCAACACAATGTTCTCCTCGAGAGAGATCCGGTCAAAATATCCTACGAAAATGGTGACATTCGATTACTTGCGGAAGTAGAGAACTCAGTTATTTCTAGGCTTCAAAACACTGTTAATTATATTCCCAACCTCTTTTGCTCCCAATCTGCATACGATTTATTGCTCTCCAAAGGAATAATTGACGAGGTTAGGGTGCCTCTCTAACAATTGCTTTCAATCTCTGTGATGAAATCAGATTCAACCTTAGAATAAGATTATCTTTTGATTATTCCAAGGAGGGGATATGAATCGTTCAATGAGCGTTGTTGGCGCTTTTCTTTTTACTTTAAGTGCCCATGCAAATTGGATTGAAAGTCCTAATCGAATTTTGATTAAGTCTTCAAATGCTGAGAACGTCATCTCAATGCTCAAGAATAAAAGCCAAACAGAACTCAAAGTTGAGAGATGGGGACAACCTCTGTCTAGCGGTGAAGTTTTTGCAGTTGAATCCGCTTCACCCTTTCTTCTGACTTCTTTGTCTTCTGAATTTAAAAATGATCAATCTATTGAGTGGATTGCGCCTGTTCGGAGTTTCGAAGGTGATCCTCGAGAATCTCTAGTAAATGATCCTCAGTTCGCTAAGCAATATCATCACGAAATGATTAACTCTGATCAAGCTTGGAGCTACAGAGAAGGCGAAAGTGAAGTCGTGGTTGCCGTTACGGATGACGGTTTTGATCTAACTCATGAAGACTTAAAGTCTTCTCTTAGTATTAACGCTTTAGAAATTCCTAACAATAATATTGATGATGATCAAAATGGCTTCGTTGATGATGTTCAAGGTTGGGATTTTGCTGAAGGGGATAATAATCCCATGAGTGACTCAAAGAATGGTGCCCATGGAACTCACGTCGCAGGAATTATTGCTGGAACATGGAATAATGGAATTGGTATCACAGGTATGGGGCCGATGGTAAAAGTGCTTCCGATTAAGTTTTATGGTTCGGGAAGATGGACAAATGAAATTGTATTAAAGTCTTATCAGTATGCAGCTTTAAGAGGAGCAAAAATTGTAAATACCAGTTACAACATTGACGGTTTAGCGGAAGATCAAATTTATTTGGAAGCCGTTGATACTGTTTATCGTAATGGTGGACTGGTTTTTAATTCAGCTGGAAATGGTGGTGCTCATCAGTCAGCCCGTACTAAGGTTGAAAAAATTATTCTCGTTTCTTCTGTGCAATCAGGAAGTAAAAGATCTAATTGGGATGTGAAAAGTTCATTTTCAAATTATGGATATGGTGTAGATATCGCTGCTCCCGGAAATCCTATTTTATCGTTAGGTAGAGGCAACAAGTATATGGAAATGAGTGGAACTTCGATGGCTTCACCTGTCGCCGCCGCTTCGATGGCCTATCTCTGGAGTGTTTATCCAGAAAAAAGTCGGAGAGAAGTTTTAGCGATGCTCACTATGTCTTCTGACAATATCAACGGCGCAAATTCTCGCTATACAGATAAACTGGGCGCTGGAAGAATTAACTTGGCCAAGGCCGTAACTGAAAAATACGGCACACTCAAAATTCAGGGCATTGAATATGATGCTAAAACGAAAGTTTTATCCCTACGTCTCTGGGGTGTGATGAGAGAGGGTTTAAGAGGACAAGGAGCTTTAATAGTGACAGATCAAAAAGGACTCCAATCTTCTCTTACACCTATCAATAGTTACGAATTAGGGACTAATGAACTCAGGTATTCAGTGGCTTTACCTGCTGGCCAATATGAATTGAGGGCCATCTCTTCAGGCTGGAAAGATGCTTTTGGAAGAGATTTAGACGGTAATCGAGACGGTCAAGTAGGCGATGATTGGATGGATACTCTAAAAATCTAGAAAAGTTAGTCATTTTTATACACATTAAGGATGGACCGCTGGACGCAAGTCCATCCTTTTTGCTACAATAATACGTGAGCACCGTTCAGGTGACGCAATTCAATCAGGATGATTGAAAGACTTAAGGAATAGTCGGTATGTGGCAGAAAACGTTACAGGGAAGTAAATCAGAAAAGTTATCCCACTCTTCTCTGGGGACACTTAAAAATTCGAGTATCGTCTTTTATCTAGAAGATGTTTCCCTTAAATACGGAGCCATTGATGCTCTTAAAAATGTTCATCTTAAAGTAGAGAGAGGCGAGATCGTTTTTCTTACAGGAATTTCGGGGGCAGGAAAAACGACATTGCTTAAAGTGTTATCAGGTTTAGTAGAACCAGATCAAGGTAAAGTCATTGCTCCTCATCGTGGTGGAGATAGAAAGTTATTTGTCGCCAATATCTTTCAAGATTTAAGGCTGATTGAGAATAGAACTTGTGAAGACAATCTCTGGACCGCCTATGATCGCAGAATTTATCGCAATAAAAATGAATTCAAGCAAGATCTTGATGAGCTCGCAAATATACTAGGAATCGCAGATCGCCTTCATCTTAAAGTTAAAGACGCTAATGGGGGACTTAAGCAGAAAGTTGGTTTTATGCGTGCCCTTTTAACCAGACCTGATGTGGTTTTAGCGGACGAACCTACCAGCTCACTTGATTATGACAATTCAAAAAGACTTTTTGATATTTTGAATCTCTACAATACAAAAAGAGGGATGACCGTCATTTGGGCTTCACATAATAGAGAAATGATTGCCAAGTTAAGTGGTCGAATTGTTCATCTAGATAAGGGACGCTTAGTCTATTCGGGGAATGCATGCTTTATTTAAATCTCACTTTTACGCTTATGCGAAAACATTTTATTTCTTGCTTAAGCTTTGGCTTAAGTTCCATGCTCATTTTTACTTTGTCGGTTCAGCATCTCTACGTTGATGAAGTTTTAGGAAAAAAAATTGAATCTCCTAAATCATTCTTTCATGCTCTAGTCGCTGGCACTGAAAACCATCAAAGATTGGCAAGAAAGCTAAGAGAATTGCCCGGGGTCGAGTCAGTTAACATTGTTAATGAAAAGGACTTGAAAGCTGAATGGAAAAATATCATGTCGAGTTGGAACATTGGTGATCTCGACAAGTATACTGATTTTATTGATGATCATTATGCAGGATTGAAAGTTATTTTTAAAGAAGCCCTTACTGAAAGAAGTGAGGGATTAGTGATGGAATATGTTCAGCGTTTAGTGGGCAAGGACAACGTTACTTTAAGTTCAATAAAGAGACCTGAAGCTGAACTCTTTAAAGTGCACAAAAAATCTCCAATCGAGAATCCTCTCAATTGGGTTTATGCCTTTTTGGCGTTTATTTGGATTGGTTCTTTGTTCTCGTTGTCGGAAAATCTTCAAAGAGAAAGTTACTTGATAGAGAATTTCCAAAGAGTTGATGGGGTCCAGCTTAAGAGTTCGCTGGTGCTTCTGTTTACTTTTTTATTGCCACTCGTGGGATTAAATTTTTTATGGGGCAATCCTTCACTCATTGGCGGGGGAATTGCTCTCGGTATGATTGTTTTCGTTTTTTTAGTCATGGGACTAAGGAAGTGGTCTTGGCGTTAAAAAGTCTCTCTTTTTTATTTTTATTTTCAACCGCTTTTGCTGCAATTGCTCCACCGCAAGCGACAACCGTCGAGCAATTGAGA
Source organism: Bdellovibrio sp. CG22_combo_CG10-13_8_21_14_all_39_27 (assembly GCA_002786715.1). Taxonomy (GTDB): domain Bacteria; phylum Bdellovibrionota; class Bacteriovoracia; order Bacteriovoracales; family Bacteriovoracaceae; genus 21-14-all-39-27. The sequence goes on along the minus strand of PCTW01000043.1, from coordinate 79,674 downwards.
AATGAAGCTGTTTCTAGAAAAAAAGAGATTGCTGTTCTCACAACAAAAATTAAAAATCTTGAAAACAGTCTGAATCAGGCTAATAAGAAATTTTTGTCTACAGTTAAAGTTAGAAAAGATATCGAAGAGAGCTTGAGTTTAGTGGAGAAAAGACTTCACCAAGGCCAAGCAGAAATTCAAAATCTTCAAAATGAAATAAATAAACGGATGAAGATTGCCGTGGTTAATTCTTTGGGCGGCCAATTGAATGCAAAAGATATGATGGCGCATAAATTTATAATGATTTCTTTGCAGTCTCAGTTGAAAGAATTGGAGACAGTAGAGAAAAGTAATTTGAAGCAGCAATTAGAGCTTCAAAGTCAGCAAGAAAAACTGACTGAATATGTCACCCTCGAAAATGACCTAGGGCAATTGTTGGGTGATCTCGAAATTAAAAAAAGTGATGCTGCAAAAAGTTATTTAGTAGAGAGAGAAACCTTAGAAAAGATCCAACTCAAACTCGCAGCTACTCAAGCAACTCAGAAGATCAAAAAACAACATAGTAAGCTTAGTTCAAGTTTGCTTGCTATCTACGCTCCACCTATTGAGGAATTCTTGTCTGTAGAATACAAGAAGAAAGGAGTCACCTTTAGTTACTCTGGAAAAAAACCAGTGCTGGCAACTCAAAAAGGGCGAATTTTATTTACAGGTTCACTTTCGACTTACGGTAATGTTGTCATGATAGATCATGGTGATGAGACACGATCAGTCATACTTGGTCAGTTTACCCCTAAGGTAGAAAAAGGTATGATTGTAAGTACTTCAGACGTCTTGGGCTACACTCAGGAAGAATCCTCAGGAAAGGGAAAAATTTACTTTGAATTACGGCAAAAAAATAAAGTTCAAAACACATTCCCATTACTTGATTCTTCCAAGTTCGCTGCTCATTCACTTAATCAGTCAAAAATATAATTTCAATAATATTCTAAGAGGTTTCTCATGCTAACGTTTCGTAAGCTATCTACGATTGCTATTCTCATGCTTTGTTTAAATTCAACTTTTGCTGCTGGAAAAAAAGGCAAGACTGTAGATGCTCCAACAAATACAGATCGTTCAAGATTTGAGAAGTTAGAACTCTTCAATAAAGTACTTTTTCTAATAGAGTCTCAATATTATAGAGAAGTCGATACTGATAAATTAATCTCAGGGGCAATTAGAGGAATGATGAACACGCTTGATCCACATTCTCAATTTTTGGATCAACAGGTATTTGCCAAAATGCAAGAAGACACTAAGGGAGAATTTGGTGGACTTGGAATTGAAGTGACTCAAAAAGACGGAGTTCTACTTGTTATTACTCCAATTGATGACACTCCGGCTTTTAAAGCAGGTATAAAAGCTGGAGATAAAATTGTCGAAATCAATCACGAACCAACTATTGGCCTGACTTTAGACGAGGCCGTTGATCGCATGAGAGGCAAGCTCGGAGATAAAATTAATATTGGTATCGTTCGTGAAGGTGGAGAAGGAATTAAACAATTTGTTTTGAAAAGAGAAATTATCAAGATCGAAGCAGTTAAGTCTGAATTGATTGATGGTCAATTTAGTTATGTCCGCTTAACTCAATTTCAACAAGGCTCAGCTGAGCAAATGATTGCAGCCTTTAAAAAACATCGAAAAGAAAGTGAAGCGAAGGGAGGTTTGAAAGGTATTATTTTTGATCTTCGTTCAAATCCTGGCGGATTGCTTGATGAAGCAGTAAATGTTTCTTCAATTTTTATGAAAGATGGAATTGTCGTTTCAACTGAAGGTCGAGATCCTAAGCAAAAAGAAATCCGTTATGTTAAAAAGAGTGGTTATAAAGAAACTGAAATACCTGTTGTCGTTTTAATCAATGGCTCATCAGCTTCGGCTTCAGAAATTGTTTCAGGAGCTTTACAAGATTCGAAGCGCGCTATTATTATGGGATCACAGTCATTTGGTAAGGGTTCTGTTCAGAATCTTATTAAGATTGATGACCAACAAGGTGTAAAATTAACAATTGCACAGTACATGACTCCATTAAATCGTAAAATTCAGGCCATTGGTATCACTCCTGATGTCCAGCTTGATGACTTTGAAGCAAGCTGGGTTGAAAGTAATCGTCGCGAAGGCCGTTATCTCCGAGAAGCAGACCTCAGAAATCATCTAACTGCCACAATTGAAACAGACGAAGAAAAGAAAGCTCGTGAAAAAAGAGAGTATGAAGATCGTAAGAAACGTATCGAAGAAATAAAGAAAGCTCGTAATCAAAAGAAAACGACTGTCGCTACAACTGAGGATGATGATCAAAACCGTAATATAAAGCCGAGTGAAGATTATCAAGTTATTCAAGCGGTCAATTACATTAAAACAATTGATGTTTACGAAAGCTTAAAAAAATAATGGGACATAAATGTCTGAAGCAAGTGAAGAGTGGACAGTCTCAGAGGTTGTCTATTCGATTAAAAACAATTTAGAGTCCGAGTTCATCAGCTTATTTGTAACTGGTGAAGTCTCTAATTTGTCAGCTTCAACTGCCGGTCATTATTATTTTAATCTTTCTGATTCTGAAGCTTCTTTGAGCTGTGCCCTTTTTAGAGGTGATGCCCTTCGAAATCCAGAAGTTAAAAAAATCAAAAATGGTGATAAAATTACATGCACTGGTTCAATTAGTGTTTATGTGAAAAAAGGTCAATTTCAATTAATTGTTAAAAGAGTTTCAGCTGCTGGACGTGGAACACTTTTCGAGCAATATGAACTTTTAAAAAAGAAGTTAGCCTCAGAAGGTTTGTTCGATGTTGAGAACAAAAAGGCCATACCCAAGTTTCCTCAGCGAGTAGCTATCATTACTGCTCCAGGTGGAGCTGCTTTACAAGACTTTTTGAATATCTTTGAGAGACGCTCTATTTCGATGGATATTGTCATAATCCCTGCTGTTGTTCAGGGTGATGGATCAGCCGCTAGTTTAAGATCGGCCCTTCACCGCTGTATTGAATATCATTTGAAAAATCCACCGGAGAAACAATTTGATGTTGTAGTCCTTGGAAGAGGTGGGGGAGCGATAGAAGACCTTTGGTCTTTTAATGATGAAGCATTGGCCTGGGATATCTATAATTGTCCCATTCCGACGATTAGTGCTGTCGGCCACCAGGTCGATTATACAATTGCCGATTTTGTTGCCGATTTTCGCGCCGAAACTCCTTCTGCGGCTGCTGAAGTATTAACAGAATATCAAATGAGTGTGAAAGAGAATCTTAGCAATCAGATTCGTAACCTTCAGCAACAAATGGCATCAATTCTTAATGAAAAGAAAAGCGCCCTTTCAATTCGCCACCCTCAAAAGGCCATCCAGAAATTAATTTCAAATATCTATGAGCTAAAACATCGATTCGTTAAACTTCATTTTGAAGAAAGATCTCTGCAGCTTCTCAGATTAGACGAAAAACTACAACTTATGGATGAGCTTGAAGTTCGAATGAACGATGCAATTGGTGAAAGAATAAGAGAAGAAAAAGAAAAACTTGAACATAAATTTCAAATTTTAGAATCCTTAAATCCCAAAAATGTTTTAAGTCGTGGTTACAGTTTTGTGACATCTCAAAAAGGTGATTGCATTTCAAATACTACAGACTTTGAAACACTTGATAATGAAAGTGAATTGACTTTACATTTTCATGATGGAATTGGGAAAGTTGTCAAACGGAGTTGAACATGAAACAGATCTTAATTTTTATACTCATTTTTTCCAGTGCTTGCTCTCAGGTTAAGCCCTTGCAAAAGGCTGAAACTTCTTTATCAACGAAACAAAAAGTTTCTCCAATTGTGGTCCAGAAACTTACCATTAAGCCAGGCGAAGTCACTAAATTGAAATTTTCATTTCCGGTTGATATAACAAAAATTAACTGCTCAGAAAAAGATATAACTGTGTTCAGAGAAGAAGATCATTATTCGGCTTTTGTAGTAGAATCTTATTTCTCAAATTTTAAACCTTTTAATTGTACTGCTAACAATATCAAAATTGCTGAGTATCAGGTTTTACCAAAGGAGTTTCCTTCCGAAACCTTAAAAGTTGATATGAAGAGAGTTGTTTTATCTAAAGCCGATCAGAAACGTGTTCAAACGGAGCAGATCTTTTTAAATAGCGTATATAGGGCTTCGCCTCAAAATCCTATGTTCTCAGAGGCTTTTGAGTTGCCTATTGATTCTGAAATCACTTCAATCTATGGATCGCGAAGAGTATTTAATAAGAAAAAACAAACTCAACACCTCGGAACAGACTTTAGAGCACCAGTTGGAGAGCCAATTAAAGCTGCAAATGCTGGACGAGTCGTAGTTGCAAGAGAGCTTTTTTTCACAGGGAATACTGTAACCATTGATCACGGACTTGGCATTTTTACCATTTATGGACACCTTTCAAAGCTCAATGCTGTTGAAGGTGAAATGGCACCTCAAGGGGCGATAATTGGTCTGTCTGGGGCAACAGGAAGAGTGACAGGACCGCATCTTCATTGGGGTGTTAAGATTGAGGGCGAATTTATCGATGGTCACTCATTGGTCAATTCAAGTAAGTAGGCATCATGGACTTATTAGATCTGGCGCAAGGTTATCCTTATATCAATATCGTATTTGATAAAGATTTAATTAGTCATTTTTCTTATCTTAATGATTTTGTTCACTACAAAAGTTTTAAAGAAAAAGAAGTTAAGGACTGGGACGAATTAAATCTCAGTGGAGTTGTCGTTTTTGCCTCTGAAAACCTCACTGCTCAAGATTGCCAAAGGCTCAAAAAGAAATACCCCTATTGTTTTATCTTATCGAGCGAAGCAAAACCTCATTTGGGTTCTGATGTGCTTCCTCTTGATTTTGAGAACCAAAATGAATTAAGAAAAGTTTTAAATGAAATTGATCAAGCTGGTTTCAAATTACAGTTAAGTGAAAATCAAGTGGAATGGTTGAATATTCTTCATAAGATGAATAAAGAAGCCAAAGACTACCTGGCCATTATCTCCAAAGAGATTCTAAGCCAATTTAAAACTTCTCATTTATCTCAAGATGCTCAGGAGATGATTACTTTTTTTAAAGAATTAGCAGTTCTAAGACATGAAGCTTTTTCTTGTTCTGATCATGGTGATTTCTTTAAAGTCATTAATACCTTTTTAAAGAAATGGGATTATTTAAGTGATGTCGGAGTAGATGATCGCGATTCCCTTTATAAAGAGCTCTCCCAAGTCGGTCGAAATTATTATTATGTTCCAATCCCTCGTAATGATGAATTCATTTATTTACGGTATTCACTCAATTCAAAAAAAGGTTCATTCAAATATGTCATATTTGTCGTCCTTTTCAATTTAGTTGATACCTATATCTTTCGAGATCAGTTGCAATTTGAAGCTAAAAATGAATCAATGTTACTCGATCTCATATTTAAGAATTTTCCCTATCCTTTGGCCCTTATCACGGACAAAGGAGATCTCCTTGCCCACAATAAATCGTTTGAACGTTTGGATGTTCTTCCCAATCGACTATTGTCTTTTGAAAATGATGATCAACTGATGTTACAAAATATTCAGTACGACATTCAACGAATTAAAATCCAAGGGAGAGAAGAAATCCATCAAGCAGTAAATCTTTTTGTTCTTTGTTCAATTCATTCAAAAATGGTGAATACTTTTTCAGAGGCTCAACTCAATGGAATGTCTAATGAGCAATTGGGCATTATCAGCAGTTCGATTGCGCACGAACTTAAAAATCCAATTGCCGGTATTTTGGCGGCAATTGATTATCTTTTAATCGCGGATGAATTTGACAGCGAGATCATACAAGACCTTAAAGACATGAAAGAGAGTTCAAAAAGATGTCGTGAGCTCATTGAGATTTTTTTAGGCTTTAGTCGGGCCAATACGAACAATGCTATTGAAATGTCGATTGAAGAGTCCTTTAAGCGCGCGATTACGCTTATGAGTTTCAGAATGGTTGAGAGCCATTGCATGCTTGAGTTTCCAAAATATCAAAAAGATGGAAAGTTCATTAAGAAGGTAAATCCATCAGTGCTCGCCATGATTTTCTACTTAGCCTTAAATGAGACGCTAACTGAATTTGCACACTTTCGATTGATATCGCCCGAAAATGCCAAGCAAACAACACTTAAAGGGGAGTTGGTTGAGAAGGATGATTCGCTAGAGATTAAATTCCCAGTGAGTAGCCATTTTCTTGGGCGGGTCGAGAAATCAAAGCTTCTTCAACATTTATGCGATTTTGCCAACCTCTCTCTTGAGGTTGAGGACAATAAAATAAAAATCACTGAGTGGCGTTTAAGATCTTAAATGAACTCTTTTGGGTAATTGTTGGACTTGTTCATCTTTTGCGCCATAAAGAGATCAAGCTCAGCAACAAAGTCATCTGGTTTTCCCATTGGAAATGATTTCTTGAAAAGAAAAAGAGATTTTTTCTCCGATTTTTCTTCAGCAAGATAACTTTCAACAAAATCTTTGAGTGCTGGATGGAAATAAGCTTTTTTCAGCTTGTTTGCCGTCAGTCTACTTGATTTTGAGTTGATGTATTGAATGAGCTTCTTTTTGTGCCCAGGGTATCTGAAAATGAGCTGTGATTTATGGTGCATAGAAGAGAGTGGAAATATAATCATTTGCTCAGGCACAAGGTGGTGACAAATAATAAAGTCCGCAATTTCTTCATCGATAAGGTTGGCTTGATTTTCAGCATCTTCTTTTGCTGTTTTTGCAGGAGCTTTCTTTTTAGGAAGATGATGAGTCCATAAAAATTTAACGATTTCATTTCTTTCAGTTGAGCTAAGTTTGTTGATGATTCCATTAAGTTGAATAATAGGTTCAATGAAATCTCCATAGAGATTGATTGAAACCATTTTCCAAGGCAATTCCTTGCACCTTTTTTGAATCAGTTCAATTTCGATCTTTGCTCCACCACAAGGGATGGCCGATAAGATAACACCATTTTCACCTTTTAATGTTACGAGAGTGGGATGGCTGACCTCTTTAAATTTTTCAATAATTTCTTCTGTCGCTGTTCCTTCTTTGAAATGAACGCGATCAAGTTCATAGCGATTTCGAGGGTAATAGAGATGATTTATTTTAGTTACTTCTTTCAAAATGAAGATTCTTAAAAATTTAATCAGCAATTCTGCAGTTGCCAAAGCATCATCCAAAGCTCGATGAGCCTTCTTGTGTTGAATATCAAAAAGACGGCACATGTAATTGAGATTCGAATTAAGTAGGTTTGGGATTAAATATTTTGTCATCAAATTGGTGCAGAGACTTTTATTTGTGAGTTCTGGGCGATCCAATCTTCGGAGAACGGAATTGAAAAAAGGAACATCAAAAGCGGTATTGTGGGCGACGAGAATAGAGTCTCCCATAAAGGCGACAATTTCATCGATGACGTCTTCAATTTTAGCACAGCCCTTAACATCATCTTCCGAGATGCTCGTGAGCTTTTGAATAAATTCTGGAATTTTCATTTCAGGATTTATCATCATCGACATTTGGTCAACGACTTCAAGGTTTTGAATTTTAACTAAACCTATTTCGATGATCTTATCATTCTTGTGGTTACCTCCTGTCGTCTCTAAATCAAAGACGCAAAAGGGAAGACTTCTCATCAGTTCTGATGATTTTAATTGTGATTCGTTCATGACGGAATTTGTTTTGTTCATGTCTCTCTACTTCGAACATTCGCTCGAATGCTGCGGCCATTATTTATTCAAAAAGTTCGGTCCAAAGGCTTCAGGAAGAAGGCTCGTGAAGAGCATCTTTCTCTCATTTCCTTTTTCATCTCCAATTATAACTTCTGTTGATTCATCCGAGAACTCGCTCAAAACTTGCCTACACAGGCCACAAGGTGGCCATCCATCTCGGGTATAGACGTAAATGCGTTTTATTTTGAGATGGCCTTCTGATACGGCCTTCCAGAGAGCGACTCTCTCAGCGCAAACTGTACCGCCATAGCTCGCATTTTCTATATTACAGCCATAAAACAGCTCTCCTGAGCTTGTTTCAAGAGCTGAACCTACTTGAGCTTTTGAGTAGGGAGAATAGGCTAGGGTTGAAGCATGAATCGCTTGCTTTCTTAATTCACCGACATCAATAGTTGGTTTCACCATTATTTCTTTCCCAATTGTTCGATAAATCCAATCAATAATTTTTTCATTGTTTCTACACCCAAAAGTGCAACATCTTTAATATCATCGTGGTCAAGTTTATCTGATGTCATGCCAGCTGCCATATTTGAGACACAAGAAAGAGCTGCCACTTTAGCACCCATATGATGAGCGGCAATAACTTCGGGAACAGTACTCATTCCCACCATGTCTCCGCCGACAATTCTAAACATATTTATTTCGGCTGGCGTTTCGTAAGTTGGACCAGAAACTCCAACATAATTGCCCTCTTTTAAATCGATCTTTAATTGTTTCGCGACATTTTGGAATTGGGCACGAATCTCTGGATTATAAGCATAAGTCATATCTGGAAAGCGCGGGCCCCATTCATTTTTATTAGGTCCGATTAAAGGATTATTTCCAGTAAGGTTAATGTGATCTTTGATCATCACAATTTCACCGGGACGATACTTTGAGTTAATGCCACCTGAGGCATTCGTTAAGATGAGAGCATCGAGATTGAGTGAGGCCATCACTCGAGCAGGAAAGACCACTTCATCAAGCGTATGGCCTTCATAAAAGTGAACACGTCCTTGCATGACAGCCACTTCCACGCCGGAAATTGTCCCTCTGATAAGTGAACCCGAATGTCCTTCTACAGATGTTTTCTTAAATCCCGGTATTTGATTATAGTCGAGGACTATTTGATTTTCGATGGCATCAACTACTGGGCCAAGACCTGAACCAAGGACTAAACCAATTCTTGGTCTTTTGGGACTCATTGACAAAATTTTATCAACCGCAGGTTTTAAATCTAAACTCACTTTTTTACCTTTGTTACGATCGTATCCAAAATGAGTTTTGGACGACGCACTTTTTCAGCACTCCAAGTAAAATCATTTTTGGTCATACTGGCCATTATTTCATTAACAATTTCTTTCTGATGAGCGTGATGATGTATCGTCACAAGGGCCTCACCTTTTTTTACTTCATCTCCAACTTTCTTATGCAAAATCATGCCTACAGCAAAATCAACTTTGTCTTCTGCTTTTCGGCGTCCACCTCCGAGCGCAACTGAGTGCATGCCAAAATTTAAACAGTCGATTGACTTGATAAAGCCTTTCTTGGGTGAAGCGAAGACAGTTTGCATTTCTGTTTTTGGAAGGCGGGAGACGTCATCCACTTGAGAGACATCACCGCCTTGTCTTTCAACCATATTTCTAAATTCAGTGAGACCAGCTCCACTGTCTAAAGCAGCTTGGGCCATGGCGATTCCTGCGGCATGCGATTTTGCTTTGCCTGCAAGATAAACCATGCCACCAGCAAGATTGACTGAAAGGTCGGTCAGATCTTTTGGACCCTTTCCTTTAAGAGTCTCAATGCATTCAATAATTTCAAGAGAGTTACCAATGGCATTTCCCAGCGGTTGATTCATGTCAGAGAGGACAGTCATCATAGAGCGACCAAATCTTTTGGCCGTATCAGACAATGATAAAGCCAATTCTTTAGCGCGAGTTGTTTTTTTCATGAAGGCGCCTTGGCCAACTTTGATATCCATAACGATTCCGCGTGCTCCTTCTGCTAATTTTTTACTCATGATTGAAGCAGTGATGAGCGGTATGGATTCAATCGTCGCCGTTACATCGCGAAGGGCATAGATTTTTTTATCAGCAGGAGCGATCTCTGGTGTTTGACCTATGAGAACGATTCCTTGTTTTAAAACAAGTTTTTGAAATTCTTCCAGAGGAAGTGAAGTTTTAAAACCTGTAATGGATTCAATCTTATCAACTGTTCCACCTGTATGACCTAGGCCACGACCTGCGATCATGGGAACTTTAACTCCACAAGCATGGGCGAGGGGAGCAAGAATGAAAGATGTTTTATCTCCAACTCCACCAGTTGAATGTTTATCGACAACAGAGATGTCTTCGAAAGTTAATGTTTTACCTGAGTATAACATCGCGTCAGTAAGGGCGGCCGTTTCGGCCCGATCAAATCCGTTGAGATAAATCGCCATTAACAGCGCAGATATTTGATAGTCAGCAACCTTGCCACCAATCATTCCGTTAATCATAAACTTAATTTCATCGGGAGATAGCTTGAGGCCATCACGTTTCTTAGCAATAATTTGATAGGCACTAAAATTTTGATTCATTTGGTGGTCCATTCCTTGGGTCCATTCCTTGACTCATTATGAAAAACAAGACATTGTTTTTAAGAAGGTTATGATAGTCCTAGGTGGATAAAAGTGGCAATAAAAAGGGCCATTTGACACGTTGATTAAATTGACCTTTTGACGCAATCAAACCTAATTAGGAATTCATATGATAAGTCATTTCAAGAATCTGATCGTTGTTTTGTCCACTCTCTTTTCTCTCGCCTTTGCCCCAACAGTTTTTGCACAGGATGCCGGGGCTGATGATATTTTAGGTCAATCAATGGGTGACCTTATGATCGTTGGCGGTGCTGGAGCCGGAGGAGCGCTTCTCGGTCTCTCGACACTTTCATTTGTGGAAGAGCCAGGCAAGCATTTAAAAAATGTCGTTGCTGGTGCGGCCATTGGCATTATTGTAGGAGTGGGGGTCGTCGCTTATATGCAAGCCACTAAAAGCCACGATATTTATAATCAAGCATCTCTTCTTAAAGATTCAAACTCTTTTGGAACATACGCGAGAAATGAATGGCATCAAATAAGTCATCAAGCTCACGAGTCGACTTCATCTCAAGATCAAATAATGTCTTATCAATTTACCTTTTAATTAAAGTCTAAAAAATAGGGGTTCAAAATGGAAAAGCTCATGTCTCTTGTCGGATTGGCAAGTATGGTGGGAATCGCATATTTATTAAGCGGTAATAAAAAGAAAATTCAATGGAAACCTGTGATCTCAGGAATTCTTTTGCAAATCCTCTTTGGACTTCTTATTTTAAAAACGACTGCCGGTCAGGCCGTGTTTGAAGGTGCTCGTAACTTTTTTACTGCCATTTTGGGTTACACCAACGAAGGTTCAGCTTTTATCTTTGGTGGTCTGACAGATCCCGCCAAATTCGGCTTTCTCTTTTTCACCATGGTTCTTCCTACTATTATCTTCATGTCTTCTTTGATGAGCGTTCTCTACCACATAGGGATAATGCAAATCGTGATCAAGTTTACTGCTAAGATTATGGTTAGAGTGATGGGAACATCGGGAGCAGAATCGCTCGCCGCTGCCGCTAATATCTTTGCCGGCCAAACGGAAGCTCCACTTGTGATTAAACCTTATATTGAAAAGATGACTCGTTCAGAATTGATGGCCTTGATGACTGGCGGTATGGCCACAGTTGCAGGCGGCGTTCTTGCTGCTTACGTCGGCATGGGAATTGATGCTGGCCACTTATTAGCAGCTTCAGTCATGTCTGCTCCTGCTGCTTTAGTGATGGCGAAATTACTCGTTCCTGAAACTGAAGAGTCTTCAACTAAAGGTGTTGTCAAAATAGATTTTCCAAAAACGACGGTGAACCTAGTTGATGCTGCAGCCAGTGGTGCAGCGGACGGACTCAAACTTGCTTTGAATGTTGGCGGAATGTTGCTGGCCTTTATTGCTCTCATTGCACTTGTTAATGGAAGCTTGAGCCTTGTTGGTGGATGGTTTAGTTTTCCTCAATTATCTCTTGAATTAATCACGGGCTATCTCTTTGCTCCAATCGCTTTTTTAATGGGCGTTCCTTGGAGTGAATGTGTTCAAGTGGGTGCCCTGCTTGGGAAGAAAACCATTATCAATGAATTTGTCGCCTACTTGGATTTACAGCAACAATTGACAACTCTGTCTCCTCGTTCTGTCATCATCGCAACCTATGCTCTTTGTGGTTTTTCAAATTTTAGTTCTATTGCCATTCAAATTGGTGGAATAGGAACTATTGCACCTGAGCGCAGACAAGATCTGGCGGCGTTAGGAATGAAGTCGTTAATCGGCGGAACCCTTGCGTGCTTGATGACTGCTTGTATTGCTGGTCTCTTTATTTAATTTAAAGACCGTTGCGACAAGTATCTTGTACTTTTGACTGATCTTCTCCAAAGCAGACGTGTATATGGTCATCATGGACTCCACCTGAGTCGCGAGAAAGGCCACCAATCTTTCTGTCGTTAAAGATAATAGTCCGTGCACCCGATTTTTTTAGAAGATTTATAAAGGTCTCCGTTTTGGTTTGAGAGTATCTTCCTTTATTAGTGTAATCGAGACCAAAATCAATATCGTCAGATTGTCTGAAAGGACGAACGTCCACGCATTCACCTGAGTCGTGCCCTTTATGAACACCCCAAGCATCGTGGTGGTAACTGTCGCCAAATTGAACTTGGCATCCTTCATCTTTACAATCTTCTTTGAATTTTTTTAATACCTTCACAAAAGCGCATTGAGAATAGGTCGTCATATAAGAATCTGATTGAACTTTATCATCATCTTTATAATGGAAAGAGCCATGAGGACCTTGACCTGTTTCTTGATCAATCACCATTTTGACCATTTTCTCTCTGACAATACTTGGGGTTGAGCTATTTCTCCAATATTGATTTGCGGGAAGTCTTTCCAGCTGATTCATCGTGAGGTTTGGATTTTCATTTCGAAGTTCATCCACAATTCGAACCAAGGGCTCGACCACATCCTTTCCAATTGGAGTCAGGAAGTTAGACATATTACAGCGAGGCATATCCATATAAACAGTATCGACCACTGTTAAATTCATATCTAGCATTTCATAGAGATAATGATCAAAGCATTGATCTGTTGCAATCGCCGCTGAAGCGTTACAACAGCGATTCACTTTAAAATCACCAGCAGCATTAGTTGCTAAGCGAAAGGGCTTTTTGTTAAAATCTCGATTATTAGGCCCTTTGAAAATAGGAGCATCATCTTGCAGAAAGAAAACATAATTTCCAGCGGAACGAAGTGAGCGTTTATCAATCCAACCTTCGGTTCCTTGCTTAGCACGGTTTAGATTTTTGGTTCCAGTGGCCATATTACGAAGAGAAGTTTTGCCTCTATTCTTACTGTTCAATATATTGTCTTCCCACTCTTTAGAGGGAACATTCAGAACTTTAATAGGTACTCTCGTATCCGGCTCGTTGCTTCCTTCATAGAGTTCTGGAGGAGAATAGACGATTGATCCTCGAGGAATATAATTCGTAACTTTATCACTATCTTTTATATCGCGAAGGTTTTCCCAAATTTTGTCACCTTGTCTCCATTCATCAGAAACATAAAAAGGTGGGTCTTTGGTCTCAATTTCTTGGCACTTCATGGCCGTGAATTCTTCAGCAAAAAGAGACTGTGAAAAAATGAGAAAAAGGTAAAGAGATCTCATTAGTCTCCTCCAACGAGTTTTATCTTTTGCCGACAAACTTTTTGATGTTTGTTATAGACAGTGAATTCGAGGTACTTGGCTTTTTTATAATTTTGATCAAAAGATTTTCCGAGATTGTATTTGAGATTCTCACTATCTTTAAGAAGAACTGTTTCTTTGGTCACTCCAACCCAATTGAGAACGATTTTGTCGGCTTCAATAGGGGGATGCAGTCTTAAGGCTGATATATTCCCTGAATGGATGGAAATTTTATTGTCTAAATCCATCCAGTTCTTTTGGACTTCAATCTCTTGATCGACGCGCACCTTCTTTTCCGTTTGAACCTCGACTTGAGATTTGCCACAAGTGAAGGCGTGGGCTTGAGAAAAGGTGAATAGGACAAAGATGAAGCATTTTAGCATATTATCTGATCGGCTGACTCGGGTAAAACTTTACCCAGATGGCCTAAGTGCCTCAAAACTGATAGCCTACAAAAGATTTGAATTAGTTATTTTGTTTTAAAATTTTAGAGGTTATTTCCATGGCAAAAGAATTGCTGATCGGTCAGACATTGAACGAATGTCGGGCCGTACTCATCGAAAACGGTGAGATCTTAGATTTTCTCTTAGAGCGTTTACCCCCCAAAAAAGTTGATGTTCCTATCGTGGGCAACATCTATAAAGGAAGAGTACTTCGAGTTCTTCCAGGAATGCAGTCGGCTTTCGTGGATATCGGTTATGAGAAAGCGGCTTTTTTATACGTTGATGATGCCTACATACCAACTCTTGAGGAACAAAGAGAGATGGCAGAGAAGGCCAAAAAGATTAATGAAGAAGATGAACTCTCTCGTCTTGGAAAAGTCATCCCTGATGAATTCTCGACTCTCTCAGATGTCGTGAATATGAAATTAAGACCGTTAACTGCTACCATTGAAACTTTTTTGAAAGAAGGCGACGAGATTATCGTTCAAGTGGCGAAAGAACCTATTTCAACCAAAGGCCCTCGAGTTACCAGACATATCACTCTTGCTGGAAGGCATGTGGTTTTTATGCCTTTTATTGAGCATACAGGTGTTTCAAGGAGAATTGAAAGTGAAGCGGAACGTGATCGTCTCAAAGAGATCTTAGAAACTATTCGACCTGAAGGAACAGGAATTATCGCACGAACTGTTGCTGAGGCTCAGTCCTATAAAGTTCTGAAGCTCGATTTTAATTTATTGGTTAAAATTTGGAAGGACTTAGAAGTCAAAGCTGTTAAGAGTAAGGCTCCCTCAAATCTTCACCAAGACATGAGCTTTGTTCAAAGAGTCTTAAGAGATATTACGGATGAGGATGTTTCAAGCATCGTCGCCGATGATAAAGAAAATTATAATGAAATTGAAAAATTCGTTGCTCGCTACCTTCCTAATATGAAAGGTAAGGTCGTTTACTATAATGAAGATACTCCTTTATATGAAAAGTATAATCTTGAAATGGAAATTGAGCGCGGTCTTTCAAATCGCGTTTTCTTGCGCTCGGGTGGTTCTCTCAATATTGAGCAGACTGAAGCCCTTGTTTCAATTGATGTGAATACTGGAAAATTTGTCGGTCGCAAAACTCTTGAAGAAACCATTTTGATGACGAACCTTGAAGCGGTTAAAGAAATCTCATATCAGTTAAGGCTGAGAAACTGTGGCGGTATTATCATTATCGATTTTATCGATATGGAAAAAGAAGAGCATCGCCAGCAAGTTTATCAATCGCTGCTTGAAGCACTTAAGAAAGATCGATCAAAAACCAATGTCCTTCCTATCTCTGGCTTGGGTCTCGTGGAAATGACTCGAAAGAGAACTCGCGATACCTTGACGAGATTAATGACCGAGGCCTGTGGTTATTGCGAAGGCACGGGAAGAGTTAAATCAACCCTCACTGTTTGCTACGAGGTGGTAAGAGAGCTGATTAAAAATATTAATAAAAGTTCTGCTCAAAAAGTTTATGTCTACGCCCACCCCGAAGTGACAGCTCGCTTGTGTGGCGAAGATTTGGATATGATCGAAGCCATAGAAGAAAATTTCGGCCGCTCTATCCTTATAAGATCGGAAAACAATTTTCACGTCGAGCAATACGAAATATTTCCCCAGGAAAACTGATCTTCCAGTGTCAAAATGGCCCCTAAATACGAGGCATTAGGGCCATTTTGACAAAATCACTCAGGCAAAACGGCACTGAAAATATTACAGCGGGGCCTGCGCGCAGCACTATTTCATGACAAAACCTTCACATTAAATACCACGACGTTCTGGAGGGAACTTTATGAAAAAATCATTTGCTGTAAAAGCACTCGTATTCTCAGCTGTTATGTCATCACTCGTTGGATGTGGCGGTGGAGGCGGCGGCGGCTCTACTTATGGTACATACCAATCTCCTTATATCTCAGCGACTCAATTCGTAAATGCATTGAATAGCTATGATGGAGCACCTATTTATGATGAATCAATGATCGAGCTTTATACTGATGAGACTCTACGTTCAGCAGTTTACGGTGAAGATGACTGGTTTGTAATTTACGATGCTAAATATAATGAACACAAAGCTGTATCTCTACAGTATGTTCGTTCAATCGTTTATTATGATTATTATCAAAGTAACTATTCAACAGCTAAAGAATTCAGAACGATTGAAAACTCAGATATCCTAAGTGGAAACACTAACGGTGACTTCTGGGGTGACGATTATGAAGTTGTTGATTACAACGCTTACTCTGGTGTTTATGTTGGTCGTAACTCAGGCTTCCTTTACGAAGACGAGACTCAAACGACAGACGTAAACTTGCTTGCTAAAGAAAAAGAAGAGAAGAAATTTATCCAAAAAGCGGCTAACGTTTCTTTCGCTTACAACGTATCTATGGATACAGCTTTAAGCTTAGTTTCTCTTGGCAACAAAGTTGAAAAATTGGTTTCAAAAGGTGATTTAACTTCAGCTGATCAAGCTTCTCTCTTGGGTGACCTTGAGCGTATGACTGGTAAGAAGTTGAATGATGTTGTTGAAGCAACTCAAACTTCTGAGGGCAAGCAACAAGTGATTTCTGATATCGCTAAGAAAATCGGAACATCATCACAAAATCTTGAATCAAAGCTTCTTCCTGAGCTTTTCGGAATCAAGTAAGACTTAATTTCTAATCGAAATAATGCGGAGGGCCTCATAACGAGGCCCTCTTTTTTTGTTTTTGCAATGAGTTATGGCACGGGATGTGCAATGGTCTTTTTCATCAAAAGAATTCAAGAAGGATCTGGATTCAAGGAAAGAGAGACCAATTGGTCCAGATCATAACTATTTTCATCAGAGGGGAGAGAATCATGAATCAAAAAATCGAGAAAACAATGAAATGGGGATTCGCAGTGGCGACGGCCTTAATGCTCGCAAGCTGCGGCGGCGGCGGTGGTGGCGGCGGTTACTCAGGCGGTGGAAGTTCAGGTGGCGGAGGTTCGACATATGGAACTTATCAATCACCTTCAATAACAGCTTCACAATTTATTTCAGCTTTAAACAGTGTTGACGGCGCGCCTTCTTGGGATGCCAGTGCCATCGAACTTTATGCTGATGAAACTTATCGTTCACAAGTGATCGGTGAAGATGACTGGTTTGTGATTTACGATGCTAAATATGATGAACACAAAGCTGTATCATTGCAGTATGTCCGCGCAATCGTTTATTACGATTATTACGCTAACAATACCAGCGTTGCTCGTGAATTCCGTGATATCGAACTAGGAGATATCTTAGATGGAAATACCAATGGTGATTTCTGGGGAGATGATTACGAAGTTGTCGATTATGATTCTTTCTCTGATTCTTACTGGGGACGTAACTCAGGATTTGAATATGAAGATGAAACAGAAACAACAGATGTGAATCTTCTTGCTAAAGAAAAAGAGCAAAAGAAATTTTTCACAAAAGCTTCAAATGTTTCTTTTCAGTATAACGTAAGTATTGAAACTGCTTTCAGCCTCGTTTCTCTTGGAACAAAAGTTGAAAAGATGGTGGCCAAGGGGAATGGAGAGTTAACCGCTCAAGATCAAATGGCCTTGGTTGGTGATATGGAAAAACTCACAGGAGCTTCAATGACTGAAATCATGGAAGCTGCACAAGATTCAGCAAAGAAAGAAGTCGTTGTTCAAAAAATTGCTAACAAAATTGGAACTTCTGCACAAAACTTAGAGGGGAGATTGCTACCAGAGTTATTTGGTATCAATTTGGAATAAATCTAAGAGACACGCATCCAGATTTGTGATCCCTAAAAGGATCAAAAAAGGAAGGCCGCTTTTCTCAAGCGGCCTTTTTCATTTATTATTGAATATGTTGATCAGTTAATTCAGCAATGATGCTTTGGTCTGTCACCACAAAAGCATCAAAAGTTTTACTAGAAGAGCTCCCTATCCATGGAAAGAAAGGAGCGGTCTTATGAGTTCCAATAAAGACATCGACGTGATTGCCCTTGATTGCTCCTCCGCGATCTCCCGCAAAGAAATAACCATCGTGAATTATCACTCGACCAGTATCAGTTGTGATCTTAGCACCCCTCGCTCGAGGAATATAAACCACTGTCCCTGGAGCAATAGTTCCCGAATCCGTGGCCAAAGTTCTATATGGGGAGAGGATATAATTTTTAATGCCGTCTCCATAAGGTCCATTAGCGACTCTAAATTTGGTCTTAGAGACATCATGTCTAAAGAATGGTTTGCAATCAACAGTGCTTCCAGTTGCAGTTCCTGCATAATTATAAGTATGGGCCTCACCATTAGCAAAGAGCACACGAACAGAACCCTCCATCGCGGAATCACACCATCCTCTATGATCGAGTAACGGTCCCAAGGCGCGACCTTGCATATCTCGAAGGGCATAAGAGCCAGAGCCATCTAAAAGCTGTGGCAGAAGGTAATAAGTGGCCCAGAGATTAATTTTTCCACCAAGATCGGATTCTGCAGGAGCAGGAAAGTCAAACTGATCATTGGCCAGAGGATCGTCTCCACCTGGAGCTGCCTCTTGGCGTACGAGAACGTCATAGTTGCGTTCTAAAGAGGTCTTGCCTTCGCCATCAAGCCCATTGAGATTAAGCTTGAGTTTGCCGACTTCTGGGTAATGAAGAGAGATCGTAAACTTACCATTTTTAACAGGTACGCTTTCAATTTCAGTTCCATTTAAAGTGACAACGACATTTTCGATACCAGCGCTAACTGATCCTTCGTAGTCTTGAACTGAATCTACAATATAGACTTGGGAATCTGGATTAGGACTTAGTGTGATACTTGCTTGTTCTTGCGCCGGAACACACGAAACAATAAAGCCCATTAAAAAAAGTAGCGGTAATGACATCCTTGTCATTGGCTTCCTCCTGGTCAGAGATTATTTCTCTATTTTGACGCAGGAGGCAGTAAAACGGGAGGATTAAATTATGCGGTGAATTATTCCGGTCGAATATCCTCAAAAAGAAAGGCCTATCAAAATGATAGGCCTTCAATTAAAACACAATAAGATTAAGCACTTAGAGTCCTAGAACATCGTTATTAACAAAGTCTGGGAGAAGCTCATCTTGGTAACCACCGACTGTAATACTCTTGTGAACCGGATGAGAATAACCTTCAATCAATCCAGTATCGATGTAGAAAGTTCCTTTCATATCTTCTTTCTTCACACCGTAGATATTACCTTTTGAACCAAGCTTACGAGCAATTCTTCCAGCATCCTCATCAAACTCAACAACATCTGGATGAGTATCGACATTATAAGTACCTTGCTCAAGAATGCGATCTTCTTTCACACCTTTTTTAAGAACTTGATCACGATCACTAGTGAAGCCATTCACTTTCTGCGAATCTTCTTTAGTTAATACGTATGACCATTGCTTCGCTTCAGTTTGTTGCTCACCATTTTTCAGTGCTTCAAGAGCATAGATCTTCAAGAATGGTGTTCCTGGAGGAAGAAGTTCTCTTAAGTAGGCAATTGTTTCGTTATCTGTTCTTGAACAACCATGACTTCTAGGATCAGCGACTAAGTTGGCCAAGAATTTTTTTGTTCTTTCGATATAAGAAGTTTTATTTTCTCCCCAACCGATAGTTCCGTGAGTCCATTGAGCATTTTGGTTAGGTGCGATCATTCCTGTATACCAACCAAATGCACCTCTCATTGAACCTTTATGCTTGCCATCAACTTCAGGCATATATTTTTTCTTAAACCAAGCTGTAACGCCCTTATCTGGAGCTGGTGGCATTGGATAATTGTCGTTGTACCAAGATGGATAGTGTCCCGCACCGTCTTGATAAAACTTCACCCAGTGAGTGAGGCGGTAACTTCCTACCCAAGTTCTTGTCTCTTCAGTGTCTTCACCAACAGCGAGCTGAGCCTCAAGAACCATTTTGTGGGCACATGAGTTGTCCATACACTCACGTTCATAAACTCTTAGTCTTTCCGTTGCAATATTTTGGATAACGAAGAATTTGCCTGTGAAGTCTCTATAGCTAAATTTTTCTTCCATCAAATACTTAAAAGAAACATAATAAGCCTCTGCTGGTTCAAGAACAGCCTTCGTTTTCAAAACTTTAACTTGAACGAAAACTGTATCCACACCTTGTATAAGGTCAGTAACGATAACTTCATCGTTTTGGTTTAAGTTTCCAGCAATATTAGTATTATTAATCTCAGCACTGGTTCTAATTCTTAAACCATTGGTTGAAATATAATAAGTTTTGCCGTGAATAATTTGATCTTTTCTCTCTAATGTCGTCGAAATTCCCGCTTCAAGAACTTTACTTCCTGTGTGTGGAAATGACTGCTCATTACGACCGCCACATGACTGTGCCGACATCAAGGTCAATAAGATCAGACCGAGTGATAATAAACGCTTAGACATATAAGTCTCCCTCGCATTGGTTAGTGGTGTTAAATCGCATGCAAAGTACCATTTATTAGAAAATGAGCAAGCTAAATGAACATTTCGTGTAAAAAGTCCATTCTGACTTTTCATGTTTGAAATTTTTTCTCGATTCCCCCTAAAAATTTAAATGTGAGTTATAAGGCGTCCACTGAAGTTTATTAAAAGTTGCATTTAAAAACATAAATATCTCGGGGGATATAATGAAAAAAACCATCACATCACTAACCGTTCTCGCTACTACTTTGCTTTCAATGAATGTCCATGCTGACAGAGTAAAAATGCTCGATCCAGTTATGGCGACAATAAGTCCTTCTTCACAGTTGACTGGACCTATCTTTAGAAACAATGCTCAAGACAAGCAAAAATATGGACCAGAAATGGCCAAGATCATTCTTAAAGAAGCTCACGGTTATGCTAAAAGATATTTAGAATACGGAGATACTCAGGGTTATTATACTTTAATGGTTCTCGCTTTGACTGTTCCAATGCACGAAGGTCTTTATGTTCATTTTAGAGAAATTGAAAATGACAAGAGCGCTTGTCGTGATGAACTGAATACGGGAAAAAATATCAAAAGCAAGACAGCGCAAAAGAATTTTGAAAAGGCCTTTACTTCAGGTTCAAGTCCATTTCTTTCGAAGTGTAAAAATATTAAGAAAGAAAATACAATTCGTCAGTTGATTGCAGGCGGTGGAGATGGTTCTGATATTGGCGTTATGCAATTGAGCTCTCGATGGCATTATGATGAATTCTTGGCCAAGCATAAATTTGCCAATGTTCAACAAACTGTGAATTATGGACTTTCGCATTTGATGAAAGGTTTTAAACCTATTTATGCGAACTTTGCAAATTATGAATGTCTTAAAAATAGTGACGGTTCAATCAATAGAGAATCTGTGATCAGAGGAGCCTGGGCCGGAATTTATAACTCAGGAAACTTAGGACTGACTTGTCGTTTTGCTGATGCAGCCTCTGCGCATGCTGGAAAAGATATTGGCTTTATGAAAAACCTCCAGAAGACTTATGGCTTAGCACAAGGTGGCGCTTTTGGTTACGGAGATGAACTCGCTTTAGGCCTTGATAGTGACACGAGAGCTGCTCTTGAAGAAGTTACTTCTAATTTTCAAAACGGAACAAATAACAGAGCAGCTCTAGATAAATTACTAAGTTTATAATGAATAAAAAATTTCTCGTATCGGTTATCGTATTAATCGTTGTAGGGACTTGGTTTTTTTCGAAAGAAGAAAATCAAGTCCCTTCTCCCGTTGAGCGTGTTGAAGTTCAATCAGAAGAAAAAATTCTCCTTCCCAATGTCAAAACACCAGAATGGGATCAATTCTCAAGTCGATTAACTCAAAAACTCAAAGAATCTGAAGTTAACGACAATTTATTAGATTTTAGTTTGAGTGCTGAGCAGTTAAAAGCTAAGAATGGCCCGAAAAATATTGGCGACAGTCTTCGCAATATCGTATCGACAACTCTACAGTGCTACAAGGAAGATGAATGCGGTTTTGAGCACCCGCCAGAAGGAGAGTACGACGATCCAACAGAGATCCCTGCTCTAAAGACTTTAAAGAGACAGCTTCAACTGGCCCTAGAGTTAGGGATTGATATACCGAGCGAAGAGTTGATGGAGAGTGTTCAACTGCCGAATGATGCTATTAGAGAGTCAGCATTTTCATTGCTTCTTAGGAAATCTTCTCAATCAGATCTCAGCCCCCTTTTTGATAAAGTTGAATCCCTTGATGGCAAATCTTTTGGACCCATGATGAAAGGTCTGCTCAAAGCTTCTCAGAAGAGTCCAGGAGCCTTTGATGAACTGTTTAAGCGCTTTGTCCGTACCTTGGAAGAGAAAGATCCCTATACGGCCATAGAAGCTCTAGAATCCTTTCGTGGACTTAAACTAGAACAGTTTCAATTTGAAGATCTAGCGCGAGTCTTTTGTTCTTGGAGACAAAAGGCTGATCAAAACTGGCTGGCGGCCAAAAAGAATCTCGAAGAGATCGCCACTGAGCAAAAACTGAGTTTTAATTCTGCCTCCATTTGCTACTGACTAAATTTTTGACGGCCCTCTTTCGTTTTTTCCAAGTAAGGGTCTCCCCAACTTATTCATGATAGTTTTGATCCACGTGCAATACGGAGGACTGGAATGAAATTGAAGCTATTACCCTTATTGGCCATTTTACTGGCGACAAATGTTTCTGCGGGAAGAGATTTCACCATTCTACCTGATGAAGAGGCGATCATTATGGAAGGCAAAATCCAAGCAGCCATGATGATTCAACTTGAATCTCGGTTGTCACAGCTTGAAGAAAGCTATGGCCGTCGTTTGGATACGCTCTCTGAGCCTTATTCCCTGACTGAAGGTAAAATCAGAGCAGCCATGATCAACATGATCGAATCTCAAATTCATATCATTGGTCTAGATATTAAGAAGTTTGATCCGTCAGCTGATCGTGACAGCAAAAAATATGAGGCCATTGTGAATAAACTCAATGACCTCGAAAATTTGATTGAATCTTTTATCTAGACTTAACGACAGACTTTTTCACCGTAACTAAACTCTTCTACTTGGTCTAATGGTACGATTTGAATACCCAATTCAAGGGCCTTCTTAATCAAGATTTCTGCAGCATTGACTGATCTCTCGTGAATATCATGCAAGAGAGCAACTCCACCGCCCGGAGGGTGTCTAAACATTTCTTTCTTTATCTTGTATTTTACTTTTCCAAAGACTGAAGTTTTGGTTTCGATTGAATAAACATTTCCACCTTTGACGTGAGAAATGACGTTTTCTGCGATCATCTCTGAGGTCATGGTTGGACCCCAATCAGAAGAATCGATGTCCCAAAATGCAAAGTTGATGCAGTTATCACCGAAGACCTGCTGAGAGACTTCTTTCATGATATTAAAGTGGTGGTAAGCTTGATTTTTCCCATAAGCTCCGTAAGGGAAACGATAATAAACACCATTTTGGAGAGAACCCGTTTCACGAACGAGATCATTTATGGTTTGAACTGATTCTGTTAGTTCCGACCTAAAAGTTTCAACATCTTCATTATTATTATTGTCATGATCATGGTCATGAGAAGCAACGATATGACCTTCTGCTAATATTCTTTTAATGATGTCTCTATTCTTTGCATTTTGAAGTTTTTCTGTAAGGACAAAAAAAGTCGCTTTTACGTTATATTTCTTTAAAATATCAAGCAATCTCGGAGTCAAAATTGGATGAGGACCATCATCAAAAGTAAGGACCAATTTATTTGATTTGAGCAAAGATTTAGATTTAAATTGCTCAAAACCTGTATCGACACCTGAAACATAATTTCTGTTTTCAGGAAATTGCTTGTCTTCTACTAAAGAATTGAAGGCATGGGCCGAATGAGTGACAAAAGATGCCAAAAGCATGGCACTTAAAAGTTTAGCTTTCATAATACATATTCCCCCGAATAGTGATTCGTGATTCTTAACATATTTCCTGTTTACACGGTGATTTCATGAAAAAAATTCATACAATCAAAAAAGGTGTCGAAATCATTTTTCAAATCGCTTGCATGAATCTATAAGCTGCTCACATTTTGTTTTATAAAGAATTTAAGGAGAGAGTAATGAAAACAGCAGCTCTATTATTAGCAGCATTGTTAATGGCACCA
Source organism: Bdellovibrio sp. CG22_combo_CG10-13_8_21_14_all_39_27 (assembly GCA_002786715.1). Classification (GTDB taxonomy): domain Bacteria; phylum Bdellovibrionota; class Bacteriovoracia; order Bacteriovoracales; family Bacteriovoracaceae; genus 21-14-all-39-27. The sequence continues at coordinate 55,662 of PCTW01000043.1, read as the reverse complement.
CTGGCCCAAGCACGCTATTTTGACCAAGAAGATGAATCGATGAACAAACTCTTTTATCAAGGAGAGTTGAGAACGGCCCTTTATCAAGATTTTACTCTTGATACACAAAAGCCAACTCACATCATCGTTGTGGGTTCAGCTGTGAAAGAAGATTCAGATCAGTTTTTCCAATCTGGAATTGCTCGCGCTCAAAAATATAAGGAACTCCACCCTGATCACCAAGTTTATCTCATGAGCTCTCCAGAAGTTCGTGGCCGTGACGATCAAGAAGTATTCGATAAGTATAATCTTCCCGTAGTTAAACTTGTTAAAGAAACTTTCACTCCTGGTGTTTTCTTTCAAGAAATCGCAATGTTCGATAAAGTAGCTTCCATTGATTTCTACGGACACTCTTCTCCTTGGTCATTGAAGTTCGGAAAGTCAGACGCTGCCTTCGATCCGGATGCTTGGGAACCTGCTTTAAGAACTCTTGCAAAAAAAATGATGAGCAATTCTTACGTTACTCTTAACGGATGTAACTCAGGATTCAATACAGCTCCGGCGCTTTCAAAGTTTTTGGGAGTTCCTGTTTCAGGAGCTTTAACTGGTTCATTATTTGAACTCTATCAATCAGATAGTCACTGGTATAAAGAAAAAGACAAGCGTGATGAGCAATTTCCTCAATTTAATAGACACACATTCATGACTGATCTCGACTGTAAACTTGGATTATGCTGGAGAATGAAACCAGATCGCGCTAATTACTCTTCATACTGGGGAACATTTAAAGATGGTGGATTAAGTTTCTACAAGTTCTTCTGTAACTTTGATAACCAAAATAGTAGATGTGAAAAAGGTATGGCGAACGCCCTTATGACTTTCCCATCTGTAACAGCGCTTGACTCTCGTCCTTCTGAAGAAGATTTTAAGAAAGTTGTTTTTGATTGGTTATGTTCAACTTCAAAAGATTCTTCTTACTTTAACCGTTGTGTTGAGGGCATCCAAAATGCAGTTGCTCGTGGTGACCTTGTTTATCAACAACATCCAGGCAACGCTCTTAACTGTGACTTCAGAAGCTGTAATGCAACTGTCGTTTGTAAGAAGAAGCTTTTTGGTAGTGGACCTCGTGGTGGAAGCTGCGTGATTAAGACTGAAGTCAATTCACGTCCAACAACAATCACTCGTGAGTACTTGGCTTTCTTGAAAGGCTTTAGAGCGCTCAACTAAATCTAAAACAAAATGCTTAAAACAAAAAAGCCCGCTTTTACAGCGGGCTTTCTTTTGGGTAGGGGTTTAAGATGGGGGTCTTAAGGGGTGAGGCGACTATAAGGTCTTCCTAGAAAATAATCCATCAAACTTGCCTTATCAGAATCTCTTTCACGTTTTTTGTTTAGAACAAAAAAAGCTCAAGTGTTCGCAAGATGTAGGCAAAATGGCCTTACCGTTTTTTAAGCAGAACACCGACTACTGTCACTATATTTCAACTGTCACATTTTTAGACAGCATCATGATATCAACTCTCTGAAATGATTAAGCTTCTTTGGCACCGCCTTTGCTTTAAAGAACTTATTAATCATGAGAGTGAGGCCTATGAAATCAGTGTTCTTCATCATTTGGGCGTTTTTAGGAGCTTGGTCTCCAGCGCTTTATGCAGGAGAGGAAGTTATTCCTTTGGATTCTATTCGCCTGCCTTCTGATGATTTGATTTTTCAAGGCGAGCTCTTAAATCCTGAAAGAGCTTGGCAAATGTCTAAGGATCCAATGAATCCTTTAGATCTTTCACAATTAACTCCAGTTCCTTCTGAAGTGTGGGGACCAAACACACGTGGGCCACTTGATCCAACACTAGATGAAATGGCCTTATCAAAAGATCAAACAGTTCAGTTTCAAGGAATCATTGGTTCAAATATTGGAGTTTTAAGATTCAATGCACTTTCGCTTGATGGTGAGGCCAACAGAGTTTATACCATTTTACTTGAGAAAACCTTGCACGTAACTTTGCTTAGAAAGAATCTCCTTAGAAAACTAGGTTTCAAAATTCCTGCTATGAAATTCATTCCTCATTTAAGAGTCCAATTCTCCTCGATCGAGGAAAGAGACCTCTTTATAAGCCGCCAGATTCCTGATGGAACTTATGGAGCTCCGTCTCGCTGGATTCCTGAGGAGCAGACCAAACCAGAATATAAAGAGTTAGTAGTTGATCTCTATGATGTCATCGCTTTTGAGCCAAAAGAAACTGATCATTATAATACTGCGATGGGTGTTCCTCCTCGTCGTTTGACTTCGAGAACGCTTCGTTCTGTTCTTTTGCCTTACGCTTTATTAGATATTGGCGAGTCTCTTAATAAGACCTCGTGGATTGTTGGTATGAAGGACAATAAAACAGTACGTCTTCCCCATTTCACAGAAGCCGATTTTTCAACCACGCTTGATGATGCCCTTTGGATGTCTCGACGAATGAGAGAATTGACCAGAGAGGATTTTGAAGAAATCGTCAATGAATCCTATTTTCCAAGTCCTGTTAATAAACTCGTGCTTGAGAAAATCATTTCTCGCCGTAATGCTTTGCTGAAGATTTTTGAACCCAAAGCTGGTGAAATTTCATTTAATGCTGAAGTCAGTGATGGAAAGATTTTAAAGAAGGGTCGTCTGATTCAAGAAGAATGGCCTGGGTATTCAGCGCGTTTTGCCCATGGTCTTCCTGATTCACCTTTTAGAGATACCCATCTCTATTTACTATCTAAACTACAAGCAAGTTCAATCGATGGCCTGATTCAAACAGCAAATGAAAAACTATCGGCCTTTGACATTGGAAAGGCCCGCTCCAAGTTTCATCAAGATCAATTTAAAGAAGGGCTAGATCACTTTGTTGAGACTGGTGAGTTTATTGAATTCCCGATAGGGACTTGGTTTTCTCCAGTTCTTGATGGATCAATAATTACTCAAAGAGATATCGTCATCGGCAACACCATGGGGACAGATAATATGGTCCAGTTGGCCGATACCTTTGGGCTAGCAATCACGGTTGGCGGACACCTCGGAATTGAGAATTTTGCATATGGAGCTCATGCTTCAGTGAGAGCGGGGCTCAATTTACTAAAAACATATTCTCACTTGAAGCCGGTAAAATCTTTAAAAGAAACATTCAAGCAACCTTATAAAAACATTATTGTTCCCCTTCTTAAAAATTCCTTGAAGAAAAAACTTTATAATATTGCTGCTTCTGAAAGCGACTTAAGTGCAATGGCCGAAAAAGAAAAGAAAGAACAACTCGAAAAAATGATGGCCGAAGTGAATAAAAACCTCGGTGTCGGCGAGTCTCTCATTATTACAACGAAAATCACTCCAAGCGTTCTCGTTAGCGGCGGTGGATCCTTTATGGAAACATCATTTACCCTTGGAGCAAGTACGGAACTCGTAACAATTAATCGTCTCCATCTTTATCGCAAAGATGCCAAGACCATTCAAGTCTATGATGATAGAGGCGATGGCCGCGAGTTCAAAGTTTTTGCAGGTGTGAACTACTATATTCCAGTCTTAAAACTTGAAAGTTCTCAAACCAATGGAAAGTACAAAGTTAAACTATTTGACCTTAATATTGATAATGACCTTGAAGCCAATCCAAATTTTTTCAGCAATGCCAATGCACTTTACGAAGTTTTAACAGGTGGAAGCACTGAATTGCTTGAATATAAAACTAAGCCATTCGTTGTAGAAAATGATTATAAAGATACTTCTACACGCTATGCCTTCTTGGTTTGGAGAGCAAAGTACCTGAAAGGAAATTCTCTTTATTCCATCACTGATAAGAAAGGCAACAAAACCGATTATGTTTCGATCGAGTCTGATGATCAATCAGGAATCAACTATCTCTCCTTTTTGAAAGACGTTACCAACTATTATCTCCAAAAGTATTTAGCCCCAGAAGGGATCAACATCTCACTCGATCCAGAAAGATTTAAAAATCCAGGTCAGAGCACGTTCGGTGTCGCGGAAACCAGAAGTGCTCGCTACGAAGCGCGCTTGTTCGGTGAAGATGAAAGTTTGAATAAAAAAGAAGTCCGTGATCCTTTTATTTCTTTAACCTATAAGAAAGAAGGCTGGTCAGCTTCAGAGAAGAAATTGAAAAAATTGATGGAAGAGATTAATGAGAAATATGAAGCGAAGCTCTTCGATACCAACACCGTAAACGATATTAAGTCACTCAAACTTTTTGATGTTCGAGTGAATATCTATCTCTACGACTCAGCAGTTGAGCAATTAGAAAACCTTGACGATAGCATTATTGACGATATGGCCAAAAAGTATAAAGCTGCCCGCGCTTTCTCTCCAGAGTGTGATCGTCGTCACAATAGAATGATGAAGCCCGAGCAAATGATGAGGTGTGGATATCTCGATAATTTGAAATCATTAAATCAAACATGTAAGAAAGAAAAAACGCGTTCTGTCTCAGAACATGGCCGTTGCTTGCTCAAGCTCTCGAGCCAAATGGAAAAGTGGTTTGAGTTTAAAGACTTTATTAAAGTCATCGGTGAGAAAAACTATTATCTCTTTGGTACAGTTGATGGCTTTAGAACAAAATCAGAAATTTTAAATGATACAATCGAATCTCATACTCTTGGTGAAATATCAGGACGTTATTGGAATGGCCCATTGGAAACTTTAAAGAAGTATTTGGGAATTCAATCAGGTGAGTTTGAAGGCCGTTGGATCAGGGAGAGCCTCTAATGAAAAAAATAATTCTCCCTCTCATTCTCTCTTTTGGCGTTCAAGCCGTTGAGCTCAAAGATACTTTGGCCTCAAAGCTTTGGCACATTGAGAATAAAGGACAAGTTCTTCTTCAAGCCTCTGGTGATACAACTCGCGAGCACGTCGAAGGAATCAAGGGATATGATGTTCACTTCTTGCCTTTTGATCAAATGAAAGTTGATCCCAAGCGCGAAGTCGTTGTTGCACTGATTGACTCAGGTGTTGATCGCTTTCACCCTGATTTAAAAGGACGTATTTGGTTTAATTCAAAAGTTTGCCAAGAAGGTGAGACCGATCATAACAAACCATGTTGGGGCTATAATGCACTGGAAAAGACAGCTGATATTTCAGACGACACGGGACATGGAACACATTTGGCCGGTTTGATAGCGGCTAATCATGATGCCATAGGTATCGCAGGTATTGCTCACCCTCAAATTAAAATTTTACCTATTAAAGTTGTGAATCAAGAAACCAATGGCTTTGTTTATAAAGGACGAATGATCACTGATGTTTTCGCAGACGGAATTCGTTATGCCGTCGAATCCGGAGCCGATGTTATTAATATGTCTCTGGGATGGCCTAAGTTAGTTGAAACTCCAAAGATGAAGAAAGCGATCGAAATCGCCCTACAAAAAAATATTCCTATTATTGTTGCAGCTGGAAATAACAGCAAAGAGATCCCGACATACCCTTGTTCAAGCAAGGGAGTTATCTGTATTGGCGCCATGACTAATAATGGTGAAGTTGCAGAGTTTTCAAACTACGGTGGAAAAGTTGATTTCCTAGCACCTGGTGACGGAATGGTAAGTACTGTTCCTCTCAATATGGAATCACGTATATTAAGAATCAAAGGGTATGATGTTAAGAAAGGTACTTCTCAAGCTGCTCCATTAGTTACTGCATTGGCCGCCACTTTAAAATTACTCGAGCCTGAAATCACCAATGATGAACTTTATGCTCGATTAGCATTATCTTCTCATTCTTATTTAGCTGATAAGCGCGATCATAAGTTTGTAAAGTACGGTCTTATTGATATGCAGAAAGCCACGAGTATCAGACCAAAGATATTTGTTGCACCAGACTTTAAAGATATTCTCGAAGTAAATATCGACGAGGATGGACATTATCGTTTCTTACTTCCTGTTAAAAATTATTTAAACGAAGCTACTTCTGTCATGGCCAAAATTAGCATGAAGGGAAAAGGCTATATTGTTGATCAATCTGAAATCGAAGTTGGCGATTTAAAGTCTGGTCAAGAAACGCGAATCATGATCGAAGGTCATTTAGAAAACCTTGCACTCGATTCACAAACCTACTTAGAAGTCGAACTCACGACAGGTGATTTCAAATCAAAATCACAAACCATGATTTCATTTGCTAAAGAGTTATCTCAAACAAAGGGTAAGTTGCTTCCGTTGGAAGGAATTAAAGCTTCTCAAATGGCCTATATCAAGGACGGTCGCAAGTTATCTTTGCTAAAGCCAATCGCAGATAAATTTAGATTATCAAAGTTCCCGGAATACTTTTTGCTGCAGAAAGAAGCTGAGGGTGATTCCCATACTCAATTTCAAGTGATCAGAGAGCGCAATGGTCAAATGGAGTCGCAGAATTTTAGCATTCCTCTGGTTAATTCAATCTTGGCCATTTTTAGAGTCGATATCAACAACGACGGAAAAGGCGATTATTTTGTTTATGCTATAAGTAAAGAGCAAACAGATCTTCAATTCCATCTTTTAAATGACAACGGCGAGCCATTATTTGCGAATCATTCTATTTGGAATTTTCCGATTACAACTTTTGAAGGTTTACCATTAAAAGCAGGTTTCCTTGATGATTTTCATTGGGTCAACGTCAAGAGTGCTGAGTTTGGCAATGTAAAAGTTCCTCTCATTTCAAAGGAATGGTTTGTGCCAGAAGTTGATAATACCGATGATATCTTAGATCGCATGCCGGATGTACCAGATGATCACATCTATTACCTCAATCCTCTCTTAAAAGATGATAAAGTGACAATGGATTTGCGAATTGTTGATAGTTATAACTTTAGAGAAAAAATAAAAAAGACTTTGAGAATTCCTTATCGCAATAAAATGAAAGTGGAAAAACCACTACCACAAACTCGCGCAGATATTGAGAATGGTCAGTTTCGAGTCTTGGTTTCCGTCGGTCGTGAATTTGATAAAAAGTATTACCAGTTTAATTTTAAAATGACAGATCAATTTGAATTCACCGAAGTTCAAACCGATAGTAATTTCATTTCTCAAAATGCCATCTATCCGGTTCTTGCTGTTGATTCGAATCAAGTTCATGCCGATCAATCTTTGTTCATGACACTTTTTGATCGCACTAAAGCTCGTCTTTTTAGACTTGATCAAAGAGGTGATTTTGAGCGAAGAGAATTCGTGACTCGCGATTGGAGTGATCCTGTTTTTCAACATATCGCTAGTTTTAACGATGAAGAATCCATTTCATTTCTCGAAGCGCGCTACCATATCTATGGCGTGGACAAAGAGGGAAGAATAGATGGCCTCACCATTAATCGCGATTCAAGTTTTCCGGGAGTCAATTTCTCAGAAACGCTAGAGCCCTTAGTCGTCACTCAAAATAATCGTTCAGTACCAGCAGTGTTTGTGAACTCGACACTCATTTTTGGTGAGCGTTTGTACGTAATGACGATGACTAATGGGAAGATGACTCGGCCAGCGGCCCTATCGGTTAATCTTCCTGCTCGTTGCGTACGTCTCGATCCGGCCCGTCTTGAAAATGACCAAAGCAGCTTCGCTATGCTCTGTGTTAACAAGGCCGACAAAGTGACTTTCCACTACATTCCGATGACGATTCCTTAAAGCCTTGTGTAAAGTGTTGAAATCTTGAGGCTTTTCTTGCTCTTTCAGAGGAAGAATTCCTTTTCTTTTCGCCCCCTTACTGTTACTTTGCCTCCCTAACATACTCGCTCTTACCAATAGAGGTACGGGCCGTTTAGTCCAGGAGGTTTTTATGCTTTATGAAGCGGCAATCGTCGCACGTCCTGATGCAGGGGACGAGGCAATCAAGTCAATCAAAACTATGGTCGAGGAAGTAGTCAAAGCTCACAAAGGCGAAATCGTTGTGAATGATGACTGGGGCACACTTTTGTTTGCTCAACCAACATCAACAGGTTTAGAACGCGGTCACTACTTGTACTTCATGTACAAGGCTGATGGTGACAACAACAGAGAATTGATCCGTCGTCTCGGGATCAATGAATCAGTCATGAAAAACATGATCATCAAAGTAACTGATCAAGAAAAGTTCATCGCTGACGCCGTTAAGAATTACAAGACACCTTTTTCAAAAACTAAAAAAGGTTCAATCATGGATTCAAACAACGCTGAAGAAGGTGAAGAAGACACAGACAAGAGAAAATTCACAAGAAGAAAGAGCTGCTGGTACACCGCCAATAAAGTGAAAGCTGATTGGAAAGATCCAGGTTCATACTTTTGGTTGATCAATGAGTTTGGAAAAATTTCTCCAGCTCGTATCTCAGCTGTAAGTCGTAAGCATCAGCGTTTTGCAACAACAGCTATTAAGCGTGCCCGTCAAATGGGTCTCGTCAGCCACGTGTCTGACAGAATCGCTCAAGGCTAAGAATTAGTGCTTAATAGAATGAGCAAAAGAGATTGAAAAAGAAAATGAATGAGAATTTAAAGACCAACACATACTTTGAGGCAAGACCTCCACAGAACGAATCCACTGGATTCTCGTGGGGACGTTTAGTTTTCTTAGGTTTGATGTCGGCAGCTTTAAGTTCTTTTCAACTTTTTTGGCTCTTTGTCCCCGTTCCTCTAACAATGGCGATTCTTATTTATGGGCGTGGAAAAGGTTTGGCTTTAGGAGTGTTAGGAATCGGCGCATTGCTGGTCTTATCACTTACAACTCAAATTTATCCTCTTGCTGCCGTGACAGTTTTTGCTGGAGCTTTTATTGAAGCTGCAATACTTGGTGAAATTATTATTCGTAAGATGAATCCAATCAAAGGCATGTTGGTAGCAGGGCTTCTTATGTTGGCCATTGTTGTTGCTGGAATTGCGACAACTCATTTTTTTGGAAAGGTCTCTATCCATGAGGCAACAACCCAAGCAGTGACTCAGTTTATTGAACAAGTAAAGTCTTCAAACACAGAAATTATGAATGGAAGTGGAGAAGAAGCTCGTATCTGGCGAGATTACATGGAGCAACCGGGAGTCTTGGCAGACAAGATTATCGCAATGGCCCCAATGGCAATATTTGGTTCAATTTATTTTGGTCTCTGGCTGTGTTTGTTCATCATTTTGCGTAATTCATTAGTTTGGAAAGAACGTCTTAATTACCCTTATGTCTTAAAAGACTTAATTGAGTTTAGAGTTCCTTTCAATATGGTTTGGGGCCTTATCTTCGGTTTAGTAATGTACCTTTTAGGGGGAACTCTTTACGGAGAGCAAGCGGAAATCTGGGGTGAAACCATCATTTACTGTACTGGTGTGTTTTATTTCTTTCAGGGCTTCGGAGTATTCTCTGAGCTTTTGAACAAGCTTCGCCTGTTTGGTTTCACTCGCGCCATAATGATTGTCCTTACTGTGTTTACGGCATGGAGATTAATCGCATTAGTTGGTTTGTTCGATGTTTGGTTTAATTTTAGAAAATATTTTAAGAAAAAAAATGATGAAGGAGATATGTTATGAAAGTCATTCTTACTGAAAAGGTTCCCGCATTAGGGAATATCGGTGATCTCGTGAATGTTTCTCAAGGATATGCACGTAACTTCTTATTACCTAAGAGAGTTGCTGTAATCGCTGATGATTCACACAAAAAGCAATTAGAAAATCAAAAGAAAGCTTTAAGCAAGAAAATGGCAGCCGAAAAAGATGCCGCTGAAGCAATCAAAGCTAAACTTGCAGGACTTGAGTTAAACCTCATTCGTCGTGTTGGTGCCAACAACAAGTTGTTTGGTACAGTAACAATGACAGAACTTGCAAAAGAATTAGCAGGAAAGGGAATTGAAGTTGAAAAACGTCACTTAACTCCTGACCAACCAATCAAGAATCTTGGTGCTTACAACGTAAAAGCTAAGATCTTCTCAGGAGTTGAAACAACTTTCAAAGTTAAAGTTGCTATCGATCCAGTCCAAGCTGAAGAGCTTAAGAAGAAGCAAGCTGAGTTAGAAGCATTCGCTAAGCAAAAGAAAGAAGAGCAAGCAAAAGCTGACGCTCTTGCTGCAGAAAAAGCAGCGCAAGGTGAAACAGTTCAGACTGAAGAAGAAAAACTTCGTGCTGAAGCTGACAAGCTTTTAAGAGGTTAATTCGTTTTTCCACATTGGCCCTCGGTAGTTTTACTGCCGAGGGCCTTTTTTTTTGCCCAAAATTTAGGCATGATAGTGGTATCCAACAAGAGAGAAAATCATGACTCAAATGCGAGAACTTCCACACGATCTCATTGCCGAACGTTCCCTCATCGGAAGCTTGCTTGTCGATAGCGATGCCTTTGATCAGATCACAGATCTACGATTAAAAGCGGAGGATTTTTACAACCCACAGTATGGAATTATTTTCAATTCAATCACTGACCTCACTTATTCGAGACAACCGATTGATTACGTCACGGTCACTTCTCGTTTAAATGAATTAGGAAAGTTGGAAGAAATTGGTGGCTCATCAGTCATTACTGAAATTGGTGGCGAGCACTTTTCTTCGGCCAATATTGCTTATTATGGCAAAACAGTTAAAGACAAATCGAGTATGCGCGAAATTATTCGAACCGCTCAAAGAGTTGTCGAGATGGGGTTTACTCATCAAGGTCGTACTGATGAATTTATTTCAGAAGTTGAAGCCAGCTTTTTTAAACTCACTAATGATGCCAAATCGGGCAAGATGGTTGATCTCAAGAGTTGTTTGCGAGAAAATCTCAAAGAACTCGAAGATACCACACGCCAAGTTGGAGAGATTCAAGGGTTACCGACAGGCTTTGGCACTCTTGATGAAAGACTCCTTGGGATGCAACCTGGTCAGCTTATTATTCTTGCCGCTCGTCCGGCCATGGGGAAGACCTCTTTTGCTCTGAATATCGGACTTAATGTTACTGCTCAAACCAAATTGCCAGTGGCCATTTTCTCTCTGGAAATGATGGCAAAAGAACTTTCGATGAGACTTTTGTCTTCTCGGGCCAAAGTGGATTCAAAAAGAATCAGAACAAAGAATTTCCTTGACACCGATCTTCGTTCGCTCGGTCGCGCGGTTCAGGAGCTTTCTAGTTATCCTATTTTTATTAACGACTCAGGCAGTACAACTCTTCTTGATATTCAAAGTCAATGTCGTAAGATTCAAGCCGAAAGTGGATTGGGTCTCGTGATTATCGATTACTTGCAACTCATGAGTTCACATAATAAATCCTTGCCGCGTGAACAACAGATTGCTGAAATATCAAAAGGCTTAAAGTCTCTCGCCAAGGAACTTCAGTGTCCTGTGATTGCACTTTCACAGCTCAATCGTGGAGTTGAAGCGAGACCGAACAAACGTCCGGGAACAGCAGACCTTCGTGAATCAGGTTCAATCGAACAGGATGCCGATATTGTGATGTTTGTTTATCGCGATGAGGTTTATAATCCTGACACCAAAGAGCCCGGTATTGCTGAAATCATCGTGGGTAAAAACCGTGCCGGTGAAGCGGGAACGGCCAAGCTCGCATGGGTTGGTGCTTATACCAGTTTCGAAAACCTTTCATTTCAGGATTCAGATACTCGATCTCATCCATGAGCGCATTTACTCGATTCTACTCTGAGAAAAAGTGGTGGCACGCAAGCGAACTATTGAAAGGGACGCTTTATTATTCTCATAAGAAAATTGATTTATTAACGAATGAAGAAACTTCCTTTACTGTGGAAGAACTTAATCATGAATTAAATCAATTTTGCTTAAATGAAAAAAGAAGTCATCCTCACATTTGGCATTTCTTTTATGAGTTTGGTTTTTACTCGATGGATTTACCACACTTAGTTGAAGAACAATCACCATTGGCCATTCATCTCGAGTATCAAAAAGTAGAAGAATTAACCACTTTAAAACTTCCTCATCATCCTTTAAAACTTGAAGTCATTGAGGACATTGATTTTAAGACGTATGATGAAGCTTTTCAAAAAGGTCATGAGCATCTTCTCCGTGGAGATTGCTATCAATATAATCTGACATATCGAAATCGATACAAAATTCATGGACTCAATCATGTGACTGATCTTTGGGAGAATTTAGCGAGAGAGAGAGAGGGGACTGGTGAATATGCTCACTTTAGTTATCTTCCTCAATTAAATAAATGTTTTATTTCGAATTCACCTGAATGTCTTTTTGATATTGAAAACCAGAGTGATTTTTTAAAAATTGAAACCAGACCAATCAAAGGGACTCGCTCACTTGGAGAAGGTGAGGCTATTGAAAAAGTGTGGGAAGAATTAAAATCTTCTGAGAAAGATCAGGCAGAGCTTTATATGATCATCGATCTGCTTCGCAACGATATGTATCGAATAGAAGAGAGACCTATTGAAATCAAAGAACTTAAAAAACAACTTCTCGTTCCGGGAATTGTTCATCAAATGGGCGTATTGGAAGGAGAGCTTTCTCATACAGTGACTTTGGGCCAAGTCATGAAGGCGATGTTTCCAGGTGGCTCAATTACCGGAGCTCCGAAGAAAAGAGTGATGGAGATTCTAAAACAAATTGAGAACACTCCTCGAGGCTTTTATTGTGGCTCTACAGTGATTTCTTGGAAGAACTCTATCAAATCGTCGATAAATATCAGAAGTGCTCAGATGGCCCTTAGCGAGCTTGTAATTGATGTTCACGCAGGAGGAGGCATTACCTTGCTAAGCAGCAATCAGCAAGAATTTCTTGAGAGACAAGCAAAAATTGATTCTTTTTTGGTTAGAATTCAGTGATGAATCGACTTCCTATTTAACTTTTGTTTAATTCTAATAGTTTAAATTCTCTAATAATTTCTTACACGCCGCCTTTTATGCTTGCTGTTGATTGACAGGCAAAAAAGCGAGTCGATATGATTTTCAATGTCACGATGGAAAGAAGTGGCCCTTAGAAAAACGGCTTACAGAGACACAATATAGCTGGCTACTAGGGATGGACAAGGGAGTGTACATGAAGGAAGCATTAGAGGGCAGTAAGCCCAAGTTGCAACCGGAAATTGGTGAAACGGAAAAGATACCTTTGGAATCTTTATCTCAATTAACTGGATTTCCGATTGAATTTATCAAGAAGGAGTTACTTCTTGATAATGAAGAATTGTCGATGGAAGACCTAAGAAGTTCAATGTTGAACTATTTAGAATCGACCTCAACGGAACTGAACTCCTAAAGAATCTTAAAGCTCGACTGTCAGTATGACTCCTGAGCTTTGAAAAACCCCGTCGAAACTCTCTCCAGACGGGGTTTTTTATTTTTCACCAAGAAAATCATTCAAGTATTAATCGGAACAATCTTCCTTTTCGCAATATCAAAGACTTCTATCTAAAGCTCATGAGTTAAGCATCCGATACTTTGTTCGAAACGGATTTTTTGAACAAGGAAGTATTCCATGGATATTGGAACTGTCGCAGGTCTCGCATTGGCCATGTTGGCGATCCTAGGATCGATTCTTCTCGGTGGGGACGTCATGCTCTTCGTCGATATTCCATCACTGGTTGTGGTGGGGTTTGGAGTTATTGCTAACACTCTTATTAAATGGGACATCGGAGAAGTTAAGAGCTTCGGCAAGTATGTAATGAAAGCTGTCTTTTATACGCCAGCCGATCCTGCCTCAACGATTGAAGAAATTGGCAAGCTCGCAGAGATGGCAAGAAGAGAATCAGTCTTCGCTCTGGAAAAAGCTCCAATTGACGATATCTTTATGAAGAAGGCCATGACCTTGGCCGCGGATAACAGACCTCCAGAAGTTATTAGCTCGATTCTCCAAATGGAAATCGATGCTATGCAAGCCCGACACAAAACCGCTCACGATATGATGAACGAAATGGCAGCTGACGGCCCGGCTTTCGGAATGATTGGAACTCTGATTGGTCTGGTACAAATGTTGGCGAACCTCTCGGATGCGGCGGCGATTGGTCCCGCTATGGCGGTTGCTCTTTTGACAACTTTCTATGGTTCAATCTTGGCCAACGTTTTTGCAACTCCCATTAAAAATAAATTGATGGTGCGCTCTGGAAACGAAGCGACCAAAATGAGTATTACTATTGCCGGAACTCTCGGCATTGTCGCAGGGGAGAACCCGCGACTTATTAAAGAAAAATTGAATGCCTTTCTTCCACCATCTGAAAGACCGACTGGTGATGAAGCTAAGGAAGGAGCGTAATCCATGGCCGAAGAAAACGCAGCAGCTGGCGGAGACGACGCTCCTCAAGAGTGTCCGAAATGTCCCGATTGTCCACCACCGGGTCTACCGTTGTGGATGGCGACGTTTTCAGACATGGTGACGTTGCTTTTGACCTTCTTCGTTCTTCTTCTTTCAATGGCGAAAACTGAAACAGCAAAATATGAAGCGGCTTTGGGCTCTATTCGCGATGCTTTCGGTGGTAACGTACTTAAGCAAGGTGAGGTTATTGAAAAAGGTAAATCTCCTGATGATTCTCCAACAATGATGGAGAGTCAGGAACCCATTGCTCCTTTTCCTATTGAATTTTTAACGACAGAAGGCTTTCTCGATAAGCATGAGATTAATCGCGAAAGTGATGAATCGTTGAAAGAGATGAAAGGCGATCTCAATAATTATGGATTGTCTGATCTTGCTGATGTCTATGAAATGCCAGAAGGTATTCGAGTCAATTTGAAAGATCGAATCTATTTTAAAGAAGGTTCCATTTCGCCAGAAGATATGTCAGTAGAAGCTTTTGAAAAACTAGTGAAGCTGATGACCAATGAAGACTGGGTGGTCTTTGTGCAAGGACATTCTGATCGAGGAGAGAAATCTCTCGATGGCAATAAAGATGCTTTTGAATTGTCAGCAGCAAGAGCTCAAGCTGTTTCTCGTATTCTCATTCGTCGCGGGATTCGACCAGAACGAATCACGACTGTTTTTTATGGAGACACTCGCCCTGATAAGGTGGTAGGTAATGTCGACACAAAAACAGAAGCGGGTCGCAATCGCAGAGTTGATTTTATTATCCGCAAGGGCGATCTCAATAGCGACGGACACAAAGTTCCAAGTAGGTAAGAGATGGGAACACCAACGCTTTGTTGCTTGGGCAATGAAGAGAGCTTGGAGAATTTTCTGATGGAAAGCATTGGTGTATCACGCCAGAGGCTGAAGAAATCAGATTTATCCAAAAATTATTTAAAATCAAATCTCAAAAGTCGTCAGGAACTCTTTCTGCCAACCAGCATTTTAAATGTGGGGATGATTTCTGCTGACTACAATGGACCACCGATTGAAATTCTCTATGAAGACGATCTTATTCTGGCAGTCAATAAACCGGGGCAGATTCATTGCCATCCTTTGAGTTATGATGAGCACGACAATCTCCTCTCCGGTCTGCGTTCAATGAAAAAATTTGAAGTTCTAAGAGTGAATAAAGATCAATACGATCGTGGCTTGCTTCATCGTTTGGATTTCGAAACTTCAGGTGTGGTTTTGCTGGCCAAAAATGATGACATTTATACAGCAGCCAGAGAGCATGCTGAATTTATGAAGAGAAAAGAGTACTTCTGTTTGGTTGAAGGCCATTTTGCTGAGGGTGAAGAGCATATGCACTTTCTCAAACCCTCAGGGGCGAAAGGCAGTAAGCAAATCGTGGTTGATGATTCTCCCCATCGCGCTTTTATGCGCACTAAGCTTGCTCATTATAATGAAGAAAAAAATGTTTCTCTCGTTTGGGTAGAGCTAGTGACTGGGATTCGTCATCAAATAAGAGTGCAAATGTCCGCCCTCGGTTTTCCCTTGATCGGCGATACATTCTACGGTGGAGCAGAAGCCCCAAGGCTTTTCCTGCATAGCTATCATTATTCATTTTTGGTGAATCAACAGATCTATAACGTCACAGCAGAACGGGCGCCCTTATTTCTTGATTTCTTGAACTTGGACAGTGGTCTTGAAGTGCTGGGCGATAAGCGCCTTATCCGTTAACGTCGCAAGTTTCACAACGTATTTTCCTTCTGTCAGCGCATTGATACTTAATCGCGAATGATTCAAAAGAAGCTGAACTTGTCTGGTTCTTTCTAAATTATCGTCAGGAGAATTCTTAGCGATATAGATGAGATAATTGGCCACTTCTCTGTAGAGAATAGGTTTTAGTTGTTCGTCTTTAATAAGAGTCTTTTCTTCAAGAACATAATCAACTTCTACCTTGAGGTGATTGAAGTCAGTTCCAATGCAGTCGGTTTTCCAATTGGCCGGGATACGTTTATCTAATTTTCGTCTTACGGCACTACAAGAACTAGGGACTAGCTTCTCTCTTTTTCCTAGATAGCCACGTCGGTTGGCCTCCATCAGGAATATCGCCATGAAGAGAATGCCGACCACAAGAACAGGGTTTTTCATAATCGTTTTTAAAATCATAGGGTTATTATCGCTTGAACCTGCACATTTTGCTAAAGGAAAACACTTCCAAAGCCGACAAGATTGGTACGGTATTTAAGCGTTGGAATTTACGAGTAAGACGGAATTCCCACAACGAGAGGTAGACGAATGGCCCGAGAGCCCCGCATTTTTAACGACCGATTTTGGACTGTTTTAAAGCACTTAGACCAACTGGAACAAGAAATCTCCCTTAGCGCCTTTCGCTATTTGATAGGTCTGGAGGATTTGAAGAGAGCTGAACTTTTTGAAGTGATCTCCTTTCTTAAAAATTTCGATTGTTCGGTTGAGGTTAAAAGTAAAGATGAGGAACTGATTATTGTTCCGTCTGAAGATAAGAAAAGGGTCATCATTGATTTGAGTGTCAGTGAATGGATGGCACTGCAGGCCCACTTTCCCCTCCTGGAAGAATACAGTGGAAAATCGATACACCAAACGTTGATTGAAAAGCTCACTCACGTTGAAATGCAATACGCAGATCTCGATCTCTTTCGCTTCTTTGAAGAGGAATCTGAAAAGCAAAATATCATTAAACGCATGCATGAAAATGATGCCAAGATGATTGAGCAAATTGAAGATTGCCTAAAGTCAGGGTTGCTCCTGCAAGTTATCTTGAAAGATTCAAAAAGTACGACTTTATTTCCACATCGACTGGTTTTTCTCGAAGGAGAACTCTCAGTTGTAGGAGAAGACAATACGGACCGTTCTTTGATTTGCATTTCTGTGAATGAAATCGAAGACGTCCGCCTTTTAATCAATAGTGATTACACACAAAATTTTACTCCTCGTTCGGTTGATGATTTCATTAATGCCATTAGGGCCGTTGCGGGAAGTGAAGAGCGTATGGTTCTCAAAGTGAAAAATGCTGAGACCGTAGACCTTCGACCTCCTTACCATTTCTTAGGTAATCCCTATATGACGTCGAATATGAATGGCGATCTTATTTGGGCAGCGAGTGTTGAAATGAGTGACGATCTTCTTGAATGGCTTTACCAAATTAAGGACTCAGTAGAAATACTTGACCCTGAACATTTGAAAGACCGTTTTGAAGAGTACCAGCTTCAACGGCACGCTAAAATCAAGAAAGCAGCTTAAGAAATACCAAGACTTAGCTCATTCGAAACTTTTTCAATTCTCAATCGTATTGACTGTTAGGAACATGAATATCATGGAGGTCTTTATGAAAATGAAATCAGGATTACTTCTTCTTAGTTTTTTATTGGCCAGTAATGCATTCTCCTTTGATCAAGCTAAGCGCGATAAAATGAGAGAAGAATTTAAATCAATGACTCCCGAACAACGTGAGGCCAAAAAAGCTGAAATGAAGGTGAAGTGGCAAGCGAAGTATGACAGAGCCGATGCTGAAACTAAGGCGAAAATGGATCAGCGAAAGGCGATGCACCAAGAGAGAAAAGCGAAATGGAAAGCGATGAGCCCTGAAGAGCGCAAAGCTGCTAAAGCGGAATTTAAAGCCAAGAGAGAAGAACGTCGTAAAAATAAACAAAGAAGCTAAGTCAGCTTGAGGTACCAGGAGACTTTTTAAAAGGCTCTTGGTACCTTTTATTAATGAAAAGTGCACCTTCGAAAAATTTCTTTCTCATCAGCTTTTTACCGGCGATCGCTTACTGGTATCTTGATGAAAATTATCCAGTCAAAATTGCCCTAGCAGGTGGTTTAATTTTAGCGGTGATCGAAGTTCTCATCGAAAAAATATTCACTAAGCATGTTCATACTATTTCTAAATTTAATTTTTTCCTCATTCTTCTTTTGGGAGCCCTCTCTTTTTTAGGCGATGATGGAGTATGGTTTAAGCTGCAGCCTTTGTTCACCGGCATAGGCATGAGTGCTTTTATGTTTTACCGTTTAAAAAGAGGCAAAGGTTTGCTTCTCGAGATGATGGAGAGTATGCCGCAGAAAAAGAACGTCCTATTGCCGGACTTTGTTTTTCAAATGATGGAATGGCATATGGCCTTTTTTCTTTTAGGCTATGGCATTTTTATGGCCGTTCTCGCCATTTACGCTAGCACGGGGACGTGGGCTTTTTTCAAAACCATTGGTTTCTACCTCGCTTTTGCTGTTTATATGGTGATCGAATTTGTGATGATCAAGAGAGTGATGAATCGCTTAAAATATCAATCTATGATTTTCCAAGCTGGTAAGAGCCAAGAATCTTCACCAGATGACCAGCGCTGAGAATTTCTTGTAAGCCAATTTGCATTTCTTTTGAATCTAATCCTGATTGGACATCGACAAAGAAAATATACTGAAAGGGGTTATTGGGTATCGGACGTGATTCAAGTCGGGTTAAATTCAATTGGTGGTTTTTAAAATAGCCTAATATTTCAAGCAAAGCACCAGCTCTGTGCTCAGTTGAGAAAGCTAATGAAGTTTTATTTGCTTCTTCTATTTTTACTTTTTCACGAGAGAGAGCAAGAAAGCGAGTAATGTTATTCTCTTGGCTTTGAATATTCTCTTTTAAAATAGTAAGACCATAATATTCAGCGCAGAGCTTTGAAGCGATGGCCGCTTGAGTATCATCTTGCGATTCTTTAATAATTTGACATGAACCCGCCGTATCGCGATCAGCAGTAGGGATCATATCGTGCTCACGTAAGAAAGGGCGACATTGGGAAAGAGCAATGGGATGGGAGTGGACGCGTTTAATATTTTCGATCTGAACCCCAGGCTTTGCTAGTAAACAATGTTTAATCGGAAGATAAAGTTCAGCATAAGCGTAAAAATCGTGTTGAAAAAGAAGATCCATATTAACCGCGACATTTCCGGCAATACTATTCTCAACTGGCAAAACGGCGCGATCAATTTCGCCTTTAGATAGGGCCTCGGCCACTTCTTCAGATAAAAGGTATCCGACAGGCTCAATTTCTTTTCCAAAAATTTGATAGATCGCTTCTTCGGAATAAGCGCCACGAGTTCCTTGGAATCCAATCCTCATCATGATTGGACCTTCTGATCTATGGTTGAGAGTGATTTGATAAAATCTTTGCGCATCTCTTTGGCATAGCGGTTATAGTGATTCATATCTTCAAAAAGCTGCCAAGAATCGTTGACAACGGTTTCTAAAATTTTCATCAAACGACGGTAGCCTTTGGTATCTATCTCAAGATCTTTCGCTCCAAACTCCACTAATCCGCGCCCCACAAAATGGGTCAGAATGAGTGAGTGAGCAATTTGGCGATCATGTTCTTCCGGTGTGCAAGTAATAGTGTGCAGACCATGAGTCTGTAGATAATTGTCTATATTCTTTAATTTCTCTTCCGCAATACGGACAGGGCAAAGAACGATTTTTGATCCATAGAGAGTCAGCTTGGCAGAATCAGGACCAAACATCGGATGGGTTCCTAAAATTTCACAATGTGCTGGCAGGATTTCTTTCATCCACTCAACAGGGGCTTCTTTCACTGAACAGGTATCAATGACGAGAGTTCCTGGTTTAATAAAAGGGGCCATTGCGGTGAGAGTTTTTTTCATCTCTGAGATTGGCACGATTGGCATGACGACATCGCTGGAAGCTACTTCTTCTAAGGCGAGGGCATGGGCTCCAACACTTTCAATTTCTTTTTGAAGTCCACGAATATCATAAACTGATAAATTTGAATCTTGGGCCAAATGCTTGGCCGCTAATGAACCTAATCGACCAAAACCTATGATTCCTATTTTCATATCAACTCACAAAACCGATTTTATTTTTTCAAATCCTTCACGGATTTCATTCTCGCTTGGGGCATAACAAATTCGAAGATAACCGGGAGAACCAAAGGCTGATCCAGGGAGAATGGCCACGCCAGCTTCTCTTAAAATAAATTCAGCAAAAGCAATGTCATCGGCATACTTACCGGCAATCATTTTACTTACATTAGGCCAGAGGTAAAAAGCGCCTTGAGGCTTTTCCATGTCCGGAAAGATTTGTGAAAAGAGGTCGAAGGCCAAATCGCGACGCTTTTGCATCAGAGCTACCATATCTTTTATTATTTTTTGATCCATTTGCAGAGCTTGCAAAGCTCCGTATTGAGCAAAGGTACAATTGTTACCTGTGAGATGACCTTGCAATTTACTAACGGCAGAAATAATCTTCTCGCTGGCCAACATGTAGCCTAGGCGAAAGCCAGTCATGCAATAATTCTTTGAAAAACTTTGGACTGATATTGTTCTTTCAAAAGCGTCCTCGCTGAATGAACCCATATGCACAGGTTTTAAACCATCAAAGAGAATCGCTTCGTAAGCTTCATCTGAAATAACATAGAAATCATGCTTCTTCGCAAGTTCTGCTAATTGGCGAAGGTCCGCTTCCGAATACACGGCGCCTGACGGATTATTAGGAGAATTGATAATCACAACTTTTGTGTTTGGGGTAATGGCCTTCTCAATCGCTGCGAGATCAAGTTGATTCTTGCGAGTCTCCACGTAAACGGGAATTCCCCCTGCAAGGCGAACACTTTCAGGAAAGGTTACCCAGTAGGGTATAGGAATGATGACTTCATCACCAGGGTTTACTAGAGTTTGAAAAATATTATAGAGAATTTGCTTTGAACCATTTGAGATTAGAACATTTTTGGAAGTCATTTTCTTGGTATGAAGGTCATTATGTCTAGCACAAATGGCCTGGCGCAATTCTTCAATTCCTTCCACCAAAGAATAGCGAGTGCGTCCTTCTTTGAGGGCTTGACGAGTAGCTTCTACAATAGGTGAGGGAGTATCGAAATCGGGTTCTCCAACATTAAGGCCAATTACTTTCTGACCTTCTCTTCGCAGTTGATTAACAACTGCGGCAAGTTTAATACTCTTGGACTCTGCTATGCCTGCGACTCGATCAGCAATGCTTTTCATTTATTTTGGATCCTCGTTGAAACTGTTTAGAATTTTTGTCTGGTGACGAACAGATTCATCATGGATGATATTGAAGACTTCATCAATATATTTTTTTGCGAGACCAAGCTTCAAAGCAGAATCTTCACGTGCTTTTAACATTTGATCCATACGATGAACTTGAAAAGCCGTAATTTGACCTTTCTTTTTAAGTTCACCAATTTCAGAGACGATTTTCATTCTGTTAGCGAGAACTTCAATCAATTCATTATCAAAGCGGTCAATTCTAGAACGCAAAATTTCAAGCTCATGTTCAAGGTTGCGATCACTTGAAAATTCCGTTCTCAAAGAAAGAGATTTAATGATTTGATTAAGCATTTCAGGAGTTACTTGTTGAGAAGCATCTGACCATGCGGCATCTGGGTTCGGATGAGTTTCAATCATGAGACCGTCCATATCGATGTCGAGTGCTTTTTGAGAAACTTCAAGAATCATATCGCGACGTCCAGTAATGTGACTTGGATCGCAGATCAAAGGCATTTCCGGTAAACGACGTTTTAATTCGATTGGCAATTTCCACATCGGCTCATTTCTATAACGACTTTTTTCGGCAACAGAGAATCCTCTATGGATCGCTACTAGTTTTTTAAGACCTACGGCCTCAAGTCTTTCAATCGCTCCTAACCATAAAGCAAGGTCGACGTTAATTGGATTTTTGATCATGACTGGAATATTTGTTCCTCGAAGAGCATCTGCAATTTCTTGTACACTAAATGGATTCACTGTTGTACGAGCGCCAATCCACAAAATATCGACACCATATTTTAAAGCAAGTTCCACGTGACCAGCATTGGCAACTTCTGTTGCTGTCAATAAACCTGTTTCTTCTTTCACTGTTTTTAGCCATGGAAGAGCGACTTCTCCGTGCCCTTCGAAGTTGTTGGGACGCGTTCTTGGTTTCCAAATACCTGCTCTAAAGATACGAACATCTTCGATTTGAACCAGTTCTCTGGCGGTCGTGAGCATTTGTTCTTCACTCTCTGCACTACAAGGACCTGCGACGACTAAAGGCTTCTTTAGGTTAGGGATCCACTTGTTCAATGCGATAATGCTCATGACAACCTCTTTGATAAGTAACGTTTAATAGGCATTTAAAAGCAAGATTCATGCCTAAAATTTAGGGCCAACGACCTGAAAAATGGTCGTCTCTATGTCGATACTTTATACAGTGACTATCTCCTTGGATAGATCGACAACGGTATCGCTGACATAAGTTTAACTTATGACAATTAATATTGTTATATATTGTCAAAGTGCCGAGCTTCCCTCAAAATGGCGCTCATTAACAGTAAAAGGAGCTACCAATGAAGTTCATCAATCCTGAAATCGAAACCTATGCCATTGATCACTCTACAAAGCCCAGTGAAGCTTGCAAGAAATTAGAGCTACACACTCGGGAAGTTGAACCGATGTCACGCATGCTGATTGGAGAAATGGAAGGTTCGTTGATGGCCAGTCTTATTAAGTTAAGCCGAGCTGAGCGCATCCTAGAGATCGGAACTTTTACTGGATATTCTGCGCTGGTGATGGCCGAAGCCCTTCCTCCCAATGGAGAGGTGGTGACACTTGATATTGAGCAGAGAGACTATACTCAAAGTTTTTGGGATCAATCAACTCACGGCTCTAAAATACGCTTTATCAAAGGACCTGCTCTAGAGACGATCTCAACCCTTGAAGGAAAGTTCGATTTGATTTTCATTGATGCTGATAAAACGAATTATCTCAATTATCTCCAAAAAACATTGCCGATGCTCTCTGCTCATGGGGCCTTTGTTATAGATAATGTACTTTGGAGTGGAAAGGTTTTACTTCCTGCCTCAAGTGACGATGCCTCTACTGCAGCTCTTCAAGTTTTTAATGATTGGGTTTCATCTAGAAGTGACTTGAGAGTGACGATGCTACCAGTAAGAGATGGAGTCAGCTTGATCCAAAAAAGTGGGCATTAAGATCGGCAAGAAGTTCGCAATTCCACAGTCTTAGCAGTCTCACTGAAGCCTTTTTGGAGATCATCCGATAAAGGTACATAATAGAGAGAGGAGACTGCGCTATGGTGACAAGAAGAGAAATCCTTAAGAAAGCGGTTTTACTGCCTTGGTTGCAGGTGTTTTTGCGCCAAAGATTATGGCCCGTGAACTTGAGTTTTTTTCGAGAACTTCTCCCAATACCATTATTCTTGGAGAAGATGAGCAATCGCGTTTACAAGCGCTTCATCACTTTTATCAAACACATGGAACTGAACTTGATCCTAAAGTGATTAAGCAGGACCTCTTTAAAACGCAGAATTCTTCACAAATGATTTCAAAGCTTGAAGAAGGATTCAAAAAAGAATGTTATCTTATGCAAGCCGATCCCAAGAATTTGGATCAGAAGACTCTTCAGTTTTTGCAAAGAAATTTCACCGTCATTTACGTTTAGTAGCGATCAGTCGCTTCAATCAAAGCTTCGGTAATTCCTTTTTCGCTTAAAGAATGCCCAGCATCTCCAACCATGACGAATTCGGCTTCCGGCCAGGCTCGATGAAGCTCCCATGCGGATTCTGCCGGACAAACCACATCATATCGACCTTGCACAATGATTCCTGGAATTTTGCGAATCTTATCTACGTTATCAAGAATCCAATTTTCACTATCGAGAAAAATTTTGTTTGTAAAATAATGGCATTCAATTCTGGCAAAAGCGTCGGCAAAGGCATCGCCACCGAAGCGATCAATCATTTTAGGATCAACCATTAACTTTGACGTTGAACCTTCCCATTGCGACCAAGCTTTCGCTGCTGCTGCTCGAACTTTGGCATCGGGGCTGGTGAGACGTTTATGATAAGCTGAAACCAAATCATGGTGCTCATCTGCTGGAATAGCTGCTAAATACTTCTCCCACATATCAGGGAAAATTTTGGAGCAACCTTCCTGGTAGAACCAATCAATTTCTTTTTGCCGACACATAAAAATTCCGCGCAAGAAAAGAGCAGTACACTTTTCGGGATGGGTGATTGAGTAGATGAGAGTAAGAGTCGAACCCCATGAGCCACCAAACACTGCCCACTTTTCAATACCAAGGTGCTCACGTATTTTTTCAATATCTGAAACCAGATCCCACGTGGTGTTTTCTTTAAGCTCAGCAAAAGGAGTCGATTTTCCACAACCTCTTTGATCAAATAAAATAATTCGCCATTTTTCAGGGTTAAAATAACGGCGATATGAGGCATCTACTCCACCTCCAGGACCTCCGTGGAGAAAGACAACTGGGCGCCCCTTCGGATTTCCGCACTCTTCAAAATAAACGGTGTGCAGTTCTGATACTTTAAGAAAACCATGATTGAAAGTTTCAATTTCGGGGTAGAGGTTGGCCACAAATAATCTCCTGAAAAAATTGTCGTCATCTTATCAATCGGAGTAGGATAATTCAATGGATCAGCACTTCATCTTAACGCAACAATTTCGGGACCAAAACGGTCATGCCACTGTGCAAACTTGGACATTGTCCGGAAACGGACAGAGGCGATTATGGCAACATCCCTTAAAGATTGAGTTGTGGACATCAGCTCCTCTAAGCACTTCAGTTCAAACTGATTGGAAGTCGTTGGAAGGCAAAACAATGTATAAGGCCGAGTTTGAAACTTATGCCGCTTTCCGCGAAGCTCGTGATCAAGCTCGGGCGCAAGGAATTGATTGTTTTGAATCCGACGTCAGACCCAATGAGAGTTGGATGATGGAGCAGGGATTAACAACCTTTATTAATGTCGATGAGAAAGATAAGTGGAAACCCTGTGAACAAACTCGAATGCCGACGTTTAAAGTTCTCTCTTTTGATATTGAAACTTTAAAAAATGGGCAAGTCGCTTCTATTGCCTTTTATTTTGTCGATGGCGATAAGATAGAGAAGTGGGTTGCGATACAAGGGACTGCGTTAGAGGATTCGCCAGAGAGAGTCTCATTATCAGACGAAAAAAAACTTCTTATACATTTTGTTCAAATCATTCAAAAAAATGACCCCGATCTGATTATTGGTTGGAATGTCATTGGATTTGATCTCTTTTTTTTAGAAGCTCGCTGTCGTCATTATGGAATTGATTTTAGGCTAGGTCGATCGCAAGAAGTATCGCGCTTCTTTCAATTAGGACAACGTCAGTTTATTCGGATTGAAGGCAGAGTTGTTCTCGATGGCCCAGATACCTTGCGTTCTCATTTTTTTAATTTTGAAAGTTTTAAATTGGAATCCGTGGCGCAAGAATTATTGGGAACAGGTAAACTGATTACAGAAGCAGATGGTGATAAGTGGACTGAGATCGAACGACAGTATTATCAAAGTCCTGAAGATCTTTGTCGTTACAATCTTGTCGATGCCCAGCTCGTTTGGGATATTTTTGTAAAGACTGATTTACTGGGCTTGATAACTGAGCGCTCTCGTATATCGGGAATGACTTTTGAGCGAATTAATTCCTCAACTGGCGCTTTCGATTACGCTTTTTTACCTGAACTTCACCGTTACAAAATTAAAGCCCGCGATGTTTTATCCAGCGAAGAGGCTGAAGGTCATAAAGGCATCATGGGAGGGCTCGTTCTTGATCCGGTCGCCGGTATTTATCAATCCATCTCGGTTTATGACTTTCGATCTCTTTATCCTTCACTCATTAGAACTTTTCACATTGATCCGCTGGCACGTGCTCGAGCTCAGGAAGGAGATATTGTTTTACCTAATGAAGTAAAGTTTTCAAGAACTGATCACATTCTTCCCGCTGTTATCGGAAGATTACTTGAACGAAGAGCGATTGCGCAAAAAGCTGGTCAGAAGGAAATGTCACAAGCGATCAAAATCCTTATGAACAGTTTCTACGGAGTACTTGGGAGTTTAGGGTGTCGATTTTACGATCCTTATGTTGCTGGAAGTATAACCGCCACTGGGCAATGGGTTTTAACCCAAACAAAAGAATTTCTTGAAAAGAATAAAAATTTTCCTGTCATTTATGGAGATACTGATTCGCTCTTTGTTCAAATGAGTGGTGAATCAAAAGACATATTAAAACGCTCTCAAGATTTGGCCACTGAACTCAATCTCTTTTGGAAATCAAAAATTGAGAATGAATTTAAAACAGAGAGCTATTTAGAAATAAAATTTGAGAAAAATTTCAGCTCTTTTATTTGTCCTCAGATGCGATCTGGTGGAGCTGGCGCTAAAAAGCGTTATGCCGGATTTAAGCTTGAAGAGTCAGGTTCAGAAAGTCTAGAAATCGTAGGTCTTGAATATGTGCGTTCGGATTGGACAGATCTTGCCAAAACTTTTCAGTTCCAACTTTTATCTCGTGCTCTCAAGGGAGAGGATGTCGAAAAATATATCCAATTTTTTGTGGAAAAAATTGAAGAAAATCCATTGGAGTCTTTTATTTATAAGAAGCGATTAAGCAAACCACTAGATGAATATGACAAAACTCAGCCTCCTCACGTTAAAGCCGCCCTCAAGTATCGTGAAAAAAATTTACCGGTCCCACGGACCATTGAATATGTTGTCACTCTTCAAGGACCCTGGGCCTATGACCTCAAGCCACCCCATCTGGATTATCAGCACTATATTGAGAAGCAATTGAAGCCTTTGGCCGATGCTATCCTTTCTTTGTTTGGAAAAAAGTTTGATGATTGCGTTTCTGGCGGGCAGTTGAGCTTGTTCTGATCATTTCCAAAGAGTAAGATAGAGTTATGAAAATATTGTTATCATTTCTTTTTATTTTTTCCGTTCAAGCTGCAGAGATTACTTTCGAGCCTTATATTGGGCCTTATCTTTTTGGAACCTATTCTGATGGAAGCTCTAGCAGTATTTCGGGTTTTGGAATCGGAGCAAAAGGAGGATTCTTTTTTGCAAAGTCTTTTATTGCTGGACTTGAATTGACGACAGCTGCCTTAGAAGCTGATAAAAATCCAAAAGAGAACCACGAGGAACAAGGAATCGGAGTTTTTGGTGGGATGATCGTTCCCGGAGTGCCCATCAGGGCTTGGATGACTTTTTACCCCGTTTACATTTCTCGCATTGGTGGAGGACGACGTATTGATGGTTCAGCTTTCAAGCTAGGTCTAGGCATTTCTCCCTTTCCACTGCCGATAAGCTTTAATATGGAATATTTAATGGCAACATTTGATGATCAGCAGGTAAATGGTAGAACTGAGACTCTCACTCCGGAAGCAAGTTCTCAAAACCTGATGGTCAATGTATCATTTCCCTTATCAACTCCACTTTAGAGGCCTGATATGATTCGTTTACTAATTGATCTCTATATTTTCATTCTTATCGCTGATGTGATTTTGAGTTATCTTCCTCAGTTTCGTTATAAAAATTGGGCCGTGATGATAAAAAAAATTGCAGACTACACTTGTGCTCCGGTGAGAAAAATTATGCCACCAGATTTGCCTTTTGATTTTTCTCCAATGGTGGTCATCGCACTTTTAAAATTAATTGAAGTTCTCTGGTAGCTCGACTTGTCATTTATCCCCAAGTACGATTAAAATAGTAAGTAATCCTCCTATCAAGGAAGAGAAAAGGGGATGATGTGAGTTATTTAAACTTTGATCAGTTAGCGCTCGAGACATTTGAGTTAGGAAAAAAATTAGGACAACTTCATCGTATGGAACAATTCAGCGATGATTTGCTTGATCAAATCGACCGAGATGCCTTCTGGAAAGAGGATCAGCTCGAAATTCCAAATACTATTCCATCGCAAACAAGAGCAGAATTTGATTCTTTTCCAAGCTCTCCTGGTCTGCTTTTTAAAATCGAACAAGGGGCCAATACTTTTTGTTTGAGGGCCATGCCCAGTGATGATCTCAACGATGATGCTGTTGATGTGATTGAAGGCAATCGCCAATTGCGCCACCAACTTAGATTCGATGAAAATGCAACTCGCGACGATATTTCTCAACAATTGCTCTACTTTGAAACTCCAATAAGGGAAAATGCCGAAGTCTTAGTTGAAACTCTCTGCAATAGACGCTTTCCTTTGCGAGAAAATCAATTGTGCAATATCTCAGATCCTGGACATAGCTGGTGGCTTGAAGAAAATGCTCAACAGCTAACAGTACACTTTAGAGCTCCTTCAATTGAAAGAGAGAAAGAATATCTTGAATTAGGACCATTAGGGGATTCTCGAATGGCCATTTCCCGTTTTCAACGCTTGGCCCCAAATCTTCAAAGAATGATGCCTACGCTTTCGATTGATCATAATGATCGTTGCTTAAATTTTAAGGTCAATGGGAGTGATCTTCTCACTAGTTTGAAGAAAATGTTCAGAGATGGGGACAATGTTTGGAATCAAGATGAAGAAATCAGTACCACTCTTTATCTTTTTCTAGAAGAATTGGCGACAACCAGAAGATTTTGGAAGTTCTTGAGCGGAAAACTTCTCGAGAATCAAAAATAAATTAGTTATTAATTTGCTGACAAATTTTTTCTTTATTAACTGCAATTGAATTAAAGAGAGAATGACAGCTTGGCTTCATGTAGGGTTTTGCATATTTCCTAGCGGTTAATCCTTTGTTGACCAATTCTTCATGAGTATAAAGCGGTCCATTATGGCGTCGATCAATCCTCGTAACACTAGCTCCATATTTAATAGAGAAACTAGGGCATTGCTTATGCAACTCTCTAAAGCACTTTGATACTGCCGAATTCACAGGATAATCATCACTCTTAATTGTTCCTAGAATTTTGCTGCAATCACCATCATTGAAGAGCTCATGAAGCTTTGGGCCCTGTAAGTACTTCGCTTGATTTGTAAGACAAAAGTTTTCTCTCTTTTGAATTGTCATTGTTGAGAGCTGTGTAACGTAATTTCTAAAGACATCCTTGAGATAAGTTTTTTGTAATGGAAAAGAAGCATTGAGCTCAAGTGAATTGGCCGAAGTTTGTGTAAGTCCAGATTCTTCGTTTTTTAAGGATTTATTTTGGGCAGTAATATCTCTTCCTTCTCTAAAATTTCCATCTGATTCTCGTTGTCCTAGCGCGTAGGTTAAAGAATAAGTGGTGATGAGATTGTCCATACTCGCTTCAGACTTCGCCCCATTATTAAATTGTTTTAAACCGAGAGCGTCTTGTGTTCCCATTTTAGGAAGTTGTAAGGCTTGCGAAATTTGATCTCTACCAACAGGAGCACAAATATCTTGAATCATCGAATAGGCAAAAATCCTGGTATAGCTTTTCTTAACATCTGAGTAACCTCCTGCATTTCCAGTAAATACAGAGCGACAACTTTTATCTTGGAGATAAGCTTGTTCAATTAATCCATCAACAAATTGATCATCTTTAATTTGCCGAGTGTCTAGTACGACAATCTCGGGGCATGGATTTCGAGGGGGTGAAACGTAACTATTGATGGTAACTGCTAGTCCTTCATCTTTGACTCTTCTAAAAAAATCAGCTTCTTCCATTTTTTCATTTCGCTCGGCCAAAGTTTCTTTTCTTCTGTTTTCAAAAGTCGTAGTCGTTTCAAAACCATTATCTTGAAATGGACTTTGCGAATTGGGATCGTTAACACACGATTGGCCAATAAATAAGATGAATAGAAAAAAGAAAAAGAGCGCTTTTATACCGATCCCCACAACAAGATTTACCTATGTTAGATCGGAATTAAATGATGCTTACTTGATTTTAAAACCCATTTCAGCGAATCCCTGATAAGACATGTCAATCATTGTAGAGGATGCAGTTTGAGTAACAGGCTTTTGACTTGAAAGGGCATGAAGATCTTGGTTTTTGGCCACGTTTACTTGACCCATTTTGTTTTGAGCAGAGACAACACCTTCGCAGACACACAAGTAAGTGTCCTTCTCACTTTCTTGAACATAAAATTTTGTTCCTCTTACGCCCATTGAGATGTTTTTCGTCTTCACTTCCATGTCAGTAGAGGAGTTTTTCTTTTTATAAGCGAAGAACATCCCTTTTAGAAGCTGAACAATGTTCTTCGGCTTCTTTAAGTTCTTTGGTTCCTCGATGACTATCTCTCCATCTTTAAGCATGACCATACTTTGATCTTGAAATTTTACTTGGATAAACGTTTTCGCCCCTAGCGCCTTGATGACGTCACCATACTGAAGGATCGACGATTTTGTAACGGGCTTGTTATTAACCAGAACTTTTCCACCGAGACGAACAACCTGAATGTCTTGAGCAAAAAGCGTGAAAGAAAAGAGAAGTGTCGCTATTAGTGAAATTGTTTTTAAATAATTCATAAAGATTTCCAGATTAAAGTTTTTTAAATTGTAGCGAAAGCTTTTTTAAATGAACATGAACAAGCTTTTTGGTCAGCTATTAATTTTTCGATTTCAACTTGTTGATTTCCCGATCTTTGTTACAATAAAAGAGATAACCAGGATGGTTTGATCTTTCAACAGGGACGTTGGCCGTGGACTTTCAATTTAATTCGCAAAATTCACAACAAAACTCAAGCGTTGGCAGTGATCGATTGCAACGAGCAATTGAACGCAATCGTCAAAAGCAAATGAAGAGAATGTACAAAGATGCTGTAGAAATAAAAGCCGCAGAAAGCGTTGGTCCAGCAAAAGTTGTTCCTGATTCTTGGTCGAGTCCTCGTTCTAAGACTGCTTCGAGCAAGGTGACAGATATTGTCCCAACCAGAAGAAGCGTAGGAAAACCTGAAGAGTTTGATTTTCTCGATCGTCCCACTTCAAGAACGCGCGCTCGTTCTGCTGTAAGTTATCCGGTTACCAAAACAACTTCGCGTGCGGTAACTAAAACAACCACAAAAAGAGCAACTTCAAGATCAACAAAAAAATCAGAGAGCAAGCTTTCAGAATGGGGGTTAAAGGCTGGTTGGGTTGTTTTAGGAGTGCTTTGTTTAAGACTTATTTTCTCCAACGGTGGAGTCATTGATTACTATAATAAAAGATCACTTATTAATAATCAGGTCTCTGAATTAGAATCGCTGAAAATGGAAAATAAAAATATTTTAAAAGATATAGATATGCTCGCCCATGATCGTTCTTTTCAAAAAAGAATGGTGCGTGAGCATCTAGGATTTATTTCTTCTGACGAATACTTGATTCTATTTGGTTCGGCGTCTCCGGCTTCTGCCAAATAATTTTATCACCTTCACGAATTGTTTTTGCGATTTGACTGTTGGCCTTTAACTCTAGGACATGGCGGGCAAGATATGTCCGGGTTTGAGCTATTGGGGGATCTTCCGTTCTACCTGGATGGGCCGGGACATTACGCTCTATGGCGATAACCTTCATGTCTTGGTCGAGAAAAATGATGTCGAGGTTAAAGTATGTATCAGGCATCCAGAAGCGTTTCGGCCCCATATTTTTGTAGTAGAAAAGCATGCCTTCTTCGTCTGGAAAATCTTGGTCTTTTAAACCACTTAAGCCCTGTTGCTGTTCTTCAGGTGTAATCGCAAGCTTAACTGTAAGCATTCTGCCGCTACTCAATACGAGATTGGTCTTTCGCACATCGCCAAACGAATCTTTATCACTATTGCAGGCAATAAGAAACGTCAGAGAGAGAAAGATAATGAGCTTTAATGTCTTTTGGGCCATAATGCCCAATCATAATATGCTTATTGCGACTTGGGGAGCAAATCATGGCCGATACTATTGGAAATTTTGGATTATTGAGATCTCATCACTGTGCAGAGCTTCGTGCTGAGCATGTTGGAAGCAAAGTCACTCTTTGTGGATGGGTAAATAAGTATCGTGATTTGGGTGGCCTGCATTTTATTGATATCCGCGACAAGCATGGATTGACTCAATTATCTTTTGAAGAATTTAAAGGCGATTTTTCAATTCTCAAAAAATGTTCACTTGAATCAGTCATTTTGGCCCGTGGTGTAGTGAGGGAGCGTCCCGAGAATGCTCGCAATAACAAAATGGATACTGGAGCAGTTGAACTTCTCGTTTCTGAATTAGAAGTTCTTTCTCAATGCGATATTGATGCCATTCCATTTTTACCGATGGGACCAATTGATGCTTCTGAAGTTTTAAGACTCAAATATCGCTATCTCGATTTGCGTCGTCCTCATTTGCAAAAAATTCTGCAGCTTAGAAGTACAACAGCATTGCGTGCACGAGAGATTTTAATTAATGAAGGCTTCATCGAAGTTGAAACGCCAATCCTTTATAAATCGACACCTGAAGGTGCGAG
This sequence comes from Bdellovibrio sp. CG22_combo_CG10-13_8_21_14_all_39_27, assembly GCA_002786715.1. Lineage (GTDB taxonomy): Bacteria > Bdellovibrionota > Bacteriovoracia > Bacteriovoracales > Bacteriovoracaceae > 21-14-all-39-27. Next base: position 23,329 of record PCTW01000043.1, on the reverse strand, counting down.
AGATTATGTGGTTCCATCACGAGTTCACCCGGGACACGTCTACGCTCTTCCTCAATCTCCTCAAACTTTAAAACAATTGTTGATGATTGGCGGAACAGATAAGTATTTTCAAATTTGTCGTTGCTTCCGTGATGAAGATTTGCGTGCCGACCGGCAACCCGAATTTACTCAAATCGATATTGAAGTCAGTTTCCCAACGCAAGAGTATATCAAATCTTTAGTCGAGAAGATGTTGATTCGTCTCTTCGATCTTGAAGCTAATTTTAAAATGACCATGATGTCTTACGATGAAGTGGTTAAACTTTATGGATCAGATAAGCCGGATGTTCGTTACGGCCTGAAGCAAATGATTGTCACTGATCTTTTCACTGACTCTGAATTTGGAGTCTTTGCCAATCCTGCCAAGAATAACGGAATGATTAAGGCCATGTTTATTCCGGCGAGTATGGGTACTCTGGCGAGAAAAGATCTCGATGGACTTACAGATATCGTGAAGCCTCATGGTGGAAAAGGGGTGGCTTTCTTTAAAGTTGAAAAAGGTGAACTCACTGGTGGAGTTTCAAAATTTATTTCAAAAGAAATTTTAAGAGAGCTTGAATCTCGTTCAACTGAAGGTAAGGGAGATGGCATCTGGCTCTTCAATGCCGATACTGATCATGACGTTGTTCACGCTTCTGCCGATGCGGTGAGAAGATTTCTTGCTCGTAAGCTCGAACTGATTAAAGAGGGTTACGCTTTCTTATGGGTCTATGATTTTCCTCTTCTTGAATGGGATAAAGAAAACAATCGCTTTGCAGCGAGACACCATCCTTTTACTTCTCCAAAGAAAGACCAGTATGAAAAATTCTTGAAGGGTCAAAAAGAAGACCTGATGAATATGCCTGCCGAAGCATATGATATTGTTTGTAATGGTTATGAAATTGGTGGTGGATCCCTTCGAATTTACCGCAATGATGTTCAAGATCAAATGTTTAAGATCTTAGGCATGACTCCAGAAGATACCAAACGCCAGTTTGGTTTCTTCATTGATGCTCTCAAATTTGGTACTCCGCCTCATGGAGGCTTGGCCTTCGGCTTCGATCGAATAATCATGTTGTTAGCGAAGACGGACTCCATTAGCGATGTGATAGCCTTCCCTAAAACAACCAGTGCCACGGACTTGATGTCTCAGGCTCCTTCTGAGCCAAGTGATGCTCAATTGAAAGAGCTTCATTTCAAGTGGGATCGTTAGTAATTAATTCATAGTTTGGGACATTCTTAAAAAGCTATGCCTTTTTATGGTATTGAGATTCTTCAATTCAATGGAGAATTTCATGAAAATGACCACTTTTTTAGCTTTGATTTTGTTACTTGCTAGCTGTGGAAAGAGCGAGCTCTCTTCTACTGAAATCCTATCTTCTTCAATTATGAGTGGAACTAAAATTGATTCGAGGGATGAATTGGGAAAAGTGACTGTTGGCGTAACGGACGCTGACTCAACTAAGATTTGCACCGGCTCTATCATTTCATCAAATATTATTCTGACCGCCGCCCATTGCGTGGAAAAGCAAGATGCTAAAAAAATGAGAATTGTTTTTGGATCAAAAATTACCGATTCAAAAAATACTGTAAAAGTAGAAGCTGTTGCAGTTCACAAAGATTATTTTCATAATACTTCAGTTGGAAATGATTTGGCCTTAATCAAAATCGAGGGAACAGTTCCTAGTAAGTATAAGGTTTTGGATATCGAGCGTTCTTCATTGTTGACGTTGGAAAAAGGAACACCAATCCAAGTTGCAGGTTTTGGTAAAAACAAAACAGGTTTTTTTGGTGGGGGAGCTGGAACTCTTAGAAAGGGCCAGGTAAGTCTAGATCAATATAGTGCGGAAGAAAAGCTGCTCGTCCTTGATCAAAGTAATGAAAATGGAATTTGCAATGGAGATTCTGGTGGTGGCGCATTCGTCGAAGTCGACGGAGAGTTGGTTCAATTGGGTGTAAACAGTTATGTTCCAAGTAAGAAAAAAGGCTCATCAACAGGTGACTGTAAGTCGAAATCATATTTAACTAATATTGCTTTCTATCTCGATTGGATTCAAATGACGATGGCGGAGCTGAACTAAGCAGCATCGTTTTCAAAGAGTACAAAAGTATTCTGTGGCTTTTCTTTTTGATTATGCATTTCCTGATACTTTTCTTCGCTAATCACATGCGTTCCAGAGATCCATTCAGGCAATCCCTTTCCTTCTTTGTTAAAAAGCGAGAAAACAAAAAGAGTACAAATACTCATATAGCAGGCAAGTCCACCAATGGATCTCATAAAAGCTTCAAAGATAGTGAGACCATGAAGTGGATCTTTGTTTGAGACGACTCTCACTTTCATTACTGCTTTACCTGGCGATAGACCCTGACCGATATAGAGAGACAGGAAATACAATCCAAAAAAGAGTGTCATGATGAGAGGAAAGTGAACGACTTTCATGTTCTCGTACAATGATCTTTTATAATTTAAGGGAATAAATCGTAGTTTAGATTCAATAAAGAGCATGTAAGTGAGGAGCAAGACTTTTGAAGTTACACCAACAATAAAAAGATCCACAAAAAAAGCGTAGAAGCGTTTGCGAATCATTTTTCTATCGAGCATACCAAATGTCATATGAACTCCTTGTCACACAAGGACTTATCGACATTTACTGCAAGTGTTTGAGTTCTAAATGCCGTTTGAACTCGTAAAGCTTCTGAATGGCCTCAATCGGAGTTAAATGCATGATATCGATGGCCCCAAGCTCTTTTTCGATCTTCTTTAGGTAGGTCGGAATTTCCTGTACAGGTTGGTCAGGAAAGAGCGAGAGCTGGGTAAGGTTCTTATCCTTAGATCTTTTGCAATTTTTGGGAGCTTCTTCTTCTTCGCTTTCAAGCTCAAGAAGCAGATGTTCGGCACGTTTTAATAGCTGCTGAGGAAGCCCTGCAAGCTTGGCGACATAAAGTCCGAAACTCTGACTAGCTCCTTCTTCAATCAAGCGATACATGAATTGAACATTGCCTTGATGATTAAGTGTTTCAACTGTTAAGTTTTTTGCTCCTGATAGTGATGCGGCAACTTCAATCAACTCATGATAATGAGTGGCAAAAAGAGTGAGACCTTTGACGTTATTAACGAAATGTTCAACCAAAGACCAAGCGATAGAGAGTCCATCATAAGTAGAAGTTCCTCGCCCCACTTCATCCAGAATAATGAGACTACGATCAGTTGCGTGACGGAGAATTTCAGCCGTCTCAGTCATTTCTACCATGAAAGTTGATTGACCACGGAGAATATCATCGCTCGCACCTAAGCGTGAGAAGAGATAATCACAACAACCGAGAGTGGCCTTTTTAGCAGGTACGAAACAACCCATTTGCGCTAAAATTTGAATAATAGCAACTTCTCTCATCACCGTTGTTTTTCCGGCCATGTTAGGACCAGTGATGAGACCAAAATAACATTCTTGATCGAGGTGAAGTTCGTGAGGAACGAAGTCTCCTTTTAGAGTAGAGCGAATCAACGGATGCCAGGCTCCTTCGAGGTGGCAAATTTGATACTCAACTATTTCAGGGCGAATAAATTCTTCCTGACGGCATCTTTGCGCCAGAGATTGATAGGCGTCACAAAGTCCGAGATAACTAGAAAGCTCTTGAATATCTTGGCACTTTTCAAGAGTTAGCTGAATTAAGTTTTGAAAAATTTCTCGCTCTAATTTGCTGAGTTTTTCTTTCGCCGTAATCATCTCTTTTTCAAACTCGGCCAACTCATCCGTTTGGTAGCGTTCAGCATTGACTAATGTTTGTTTGCGAACAAATTTCTTTGGCATTTTGTCTGAATGTGTTTTGCTCACTTCAATAAAAAAACCTGCAACATTGTTCGATTTAACTTTCAGGTTTGAAATTCCTGTTTCTTTTCGATAGCGCTCTTCGAGCTTCACCAATTCATCTTCAGCAGAAACGGATATTTTCGCCAAGCGATCGCGAGTTTTATTCACTCCTTGCTTGATCAAATTGCCTTTATCGAGAGAGGCTCCGATTTCATCATTGAGCGTCGCTTGGATTTCTTGGGCCAATTCATCTAAAGCGCTCATCATTTTAGGAGCGAGTTTTGGAAGGGCCTTGAGGTTTTTAGCATTGAGAAGCTTGATGATTTCTTGGGCCTTATTAACGGCGTAAGAAATATTGAGCAGATCTCCACTTGTGGCCTTATTGGTCGCAAGCTTGGCGAGAATGCGGTCGAGATCGCGAATATCACTAAGGAGATCGCGCAGTTCTTGGTGTTTCTTTTCTTGGTTAATAAAAAACTCAATCAGGTCCTGGCGCGATTGAATTTGCGGAATATCTCTCAATGGTTGAGAAACTAAACGCTGCATACTTCTCGAGCCCATGGCAGTTAATGTGCGATCCATAAAGCCTAGGACTGAATCTTTGTATTGATCGCGATGACGAGGAAGGATTTCCAGCCCCATGAGTGTGGGGGCAGATGCTTTCATGGTTTGAACATCACTCTCTAGTCTAAAAGGTTTTACGTGTTGAAAACTTTCCTGAAGTTGAGTTGATTTTAAATAATAGGCGAGAGCACACATCGGGCCAATAATGACAGCTTCTTTTGTCAAAGTGCGATCGCGCTTATAACCGGGAACAATTTTATCGAGGTAAAGACCTGCATGCTTTTGCTCGAAGTATTCAGGTGCAAGGTAGGATTTTACGATTCCCATACCTTCGATTAATTGGAACAACTCTGGCCATTCTCTCCACTGATCTTTAAAGCATAAAAATTCTTTGGGTGAAATCAGACGAATGCGATCGAGAAAAGACTGACGATCATTAAGAACCGATCCAAAGAATTCTCCAGTCGAAAATTCAATGGCGGCCAAATAATATTTAGAATCAAGCTCAGCTGCAGCGATAATAAATCGCTCTTCTTTGCTTGAGGCGCGATCGAGATCGTAGGGAATTCCTGGACTCACCACTTGAGTGACGGCCCTTTGTACGATGCCCTGAGCGTCTTTTGGATCTTGGACTTGTTCACAGATAGCGACTTTTAATCCGGCCGAAGTTAAACGATCGATATAGGCATTTGCGGCATGATGAGGAATTCCTGCCATCGGAATAGGGAAGTCACCAAGTTTTCCCCGATGAGTAAGCGTGATATTTAAAACCTTGCTGGTGAGATGAGCGTCTTCAAAGAAGACTTCATAAAAATCGCCCATTCGAAACAACATCAAATGATCTTGGTAGTTCTGTTTTATGTTGTAGTACTGCTCCATCATAGGAGTGAGCTTTACGCCATGGGAGATGATGTCTTGAAGTGTTGTGTGAGTCACTTGATCAAACCTCTTTCGTCGGACTTTTTTGGTGTTTAAAAAGCTTAACGAGTGAGGTCCTTATTGGCAATAAAAATGAGGGACTTTGTCAGACAATAAGTCATTGAAAAAACTGAAATTTTAAGTGACTATGAGGAACGCCTTTGGTTCCCCCAAAGAGCTAAAATCGGGTGAGATTCATGAAATGGAAATTCTGGCTCACAGTGATTCCCGCATCCGTTGGCTTCATCTTTATTCTAGCGGGATCATTATTGTGGAAACCTTCTGAAAATAGTGATTGGCTCAAGGGCGATGTTTCCATGTTTGCCCCAGTTGAAGAAAGTTATTTTCGCCGCGCTAACTATTACGTCACGGAACCAGGAAAAGCTCAGATCACTTTATTCAGTACTGACCTTAGCTTGGCACAAGACGGAAGCAAGCTTATTTTTTTAAATCCTGAAGGACAGATCTTAAAAGAAGATCAATTGCCATTGGACTATAAGGCCAAGAGCGGAATCTATCGCAATGAAAAACAAAGTTTAATTCTTGAGGGAAATGTCATTATGAATAATGACCAGTCCACCATTCGGGCCGATTCGATTTTATTTGAGCAAAACAAAGATGCCATTCGCGCTGAAGGTGATGTTTGGACTGAAGCCACGAGTCTTAAGTCCAATGATCGCATTCAGATAGAAGCTGATTCGGTTCATTACAAGCTCAAGGAAAGGGTTGGAGACTATACTGGCCATGTTCGAGGAACTATTGTCAGAAGGCGCCCTTACGAGGAAAGCCTCAAGTTTAAGTCTTCACGTCTTTTCATGGACTTACCTAAAGAGAAATTAGAGCTCAATGAGGATGTCTTAATGATCAAGCAACTCTCAACTGCAAGTGCTCAAAAAGGCGAAATCTTCTTGGAAAACTATAATAAAAAGCTCAAGTACTTCGCGCTTTATGACGATGTGAAAGTAGACGAAACCGTGAAAACAGGTGGTCGAACCTTTACTCGTAAAGCTTTTGGGCAAAAACTCGAAGGAATGATGAGTGATGGGCGTTTGATTCTGACTGGCTTTCCACGAGTTTTACAATTGCGCGATGTGATTCAAGGCAATCGCATTGTTTTGAGAGAGAATAATGAAGTTGTTGAAGTCGATGATGCTTCAACTAACTTCGAGCTTAAATAAAGGAAATATGGAACAGAACCAACTCACATTAAAAGCTACTCATCTTAAGAAAAGTTATGGTGGTAGAACTGTCGTGAAAGACGTAAGCCTTGATGTTACTCAAGGGGAAGTGGTTGGTCTCTTAGGTCCAAATGGAGCAGGTAAAACAACTTCATTTTATATGATTGTTGGTCTGGTTCGCGCAGACGAAGGTTCAATTACTTTAGATGGCGCTGACATCACCAAATTTCCGATTCACGTTCGCGCTTTAAAAGGCGTTGGTTATCTTCCTCAAGAAGCCTCGGTTTTTAGAGATATGACAGTTGAAGAAAATATTTATTCAACACTCGAAAATCGTGATCTTCCGAAAAATAAAAAGACCACTTTGCTGGAAGGATTGATTGAAGATTTTGGTCTCGGTCATATTCGCACCTCAAAAGGGGGAGCGCTTTCAGGTGGAGAAAGAAGAAGAGTGGAAATTGCCAGGGCCCTTGCTTTAGAGCCTAAGTTTATTTTGCTGGATGAACCCTTTGCAGGAGTTGATCCTTTGGCAGTCCATGACATTCAAAATATTATAAAAGACTTAAAGAAAAAAAATATTGGCGTATTGATCACGGATCACAATGTGAGAGAAACACTTGGGATCGTTGATCGCGCTTATATAATGAATAGTGGAGAACTCTTGGTTTCAGGAACTCCCAATGAAATTATTAACAACGACAGAGCAAGGAAGTTCTATCTTGGAGAAGAATTCAGGATGTAACAGAGGTAGCTCTTATGGCCGTCAAGTTATCACAAAGCCTTAAGCAAACCCAACAGCTCACGATGACTCCTGAGCTTCAGCAGGCTATTAAGCTTCTGACGCTTACTCATCAAGAGATGACCAATCTTATTTCAGAAGAGATGGTTGAGAACCCAATGTTGGAAGAAATTGATTTCGAAGGTGAAAGTGAAAGTGGAAATGATGCTGAAATGGAAAAGCTTGAAGCTCAAGTTGCGGAAGCGACAGCAGAGAACTTCGAGAGCAAAGACGATTTCGTAGCAGAAAAAGACGATTTCGATTTCCAAAATTACATTGATTCATACAATTCAAATTCAAGTGCTCCAAATATGGCCACTCAAGACATGAGTGAAGATGGACCTAACTATGAAAATATTGTTTCTCAAGGTCAAACACTGGCAGAACATCTTTTATGGCAATTGCGTATGAATGATGATCTCGCCCCAGATGAGATGGTCTTTGCAGAATACATTATTCACAACATCAATGATGATGGATACCTCGAAGCTCCTTTTGAGGAAATCCTAGGAAAAACAAGCTACGATCGCGATCGCGGTTTTGATATATTAGAAATGATTCAAGCCCTTGATCCCGTGGGATGTGGTGCTGAAGACTTGATAGATTGTTTGCTTGCGCAAGCTCGTATTGCGGAAGAGAGATCTCCTCTGCTCGAAAAAATTATTCGAGATCATTTAAAAGATTTACAAAGTGCGGATCACACGAAGATCGCAAAAACCTTAGGTGTAAGCTCTGAAGCGGTGGATTCTGCTGCTGAAATTTTAAAAACATTTCATCCACGTCCAGGGCGCTTGATCACTCCTGGAGAAACTCATTATGTGACTCCTGATATTTTTGTCGTTGAAGTTGGCGGAGAGTTTGTCGTAAAAGTAAATGATGATGGAGTTCCAAGACTTCGAATTTCCAAAACCTACCGAGAAATGCTGGAGCATGGTTCTGCGGAAGCGAAAGAATATGTACAAGAAAAATTAAAAGCAGCGATGTGGTTGATTAAGTCGATTCAAAAAAGACAAAAGACAATTTTTAGAGTGGCAAAAGCCCTTGTTCGCCATCAGCAAGATTTTTTCAAGAAAGGTCCACGCTTTTTAAAGCCTATGATTTTAAAAGACATCGCCAATGAAATTGGAATGCATGAATCAACTGTTTCTCGTGTGACCAATAATAAATTTATGCACACTCCAATCGGAATGTTTGAATTGAAATATTTTTTCAACTCTGGAATTGGCGGACAAAATGGTGGACTAGATGTCACAAGTGAAGTTCTCAAGATTAAAATCAAAGAATTAGTTGAGCGAGAGAATCCAAAAAAGCCAATGTCCGATGATAAGATTGCGGAACTTCTTTCTCGTGATGATGTGAAAGTCGCCAGACGTACTGTGGCCAAGTATCGAGAATTGATGGATATCCCATCTTCTGCGAAAAGAAAGGTGAAAAGTTAGCAAGAGATCAGCCGAAAGGTTGTAAAATAAAAAGAGCCTAGTGGAGAATTTCAGCGATTGAAACTTCTCAAAACAGTCAGGAGCGTTCATGAAAATAACCATCGCATTTCAGCATCTCGATCACACACCTTCACTCGATGAAAGAATTCGAGAGAAGTCGGAAAAGATTAACAAGTATTTTGACGGAAAAATGAATTTAAAATGGAATTGTTACGTTCAAGACCTTAATCACTTTGCAGAAGTGACTCTGTTTGGACCGCAGTTCGAATATCACGCTAAAGCGCACTCTGATAATCTTTATAAGACGATTGATCTAGCGGTCGACAAGATTGAGAAACAAATCATTAAGCGAAAAGAAAAGACTAAAAACCGTATTCACCGCGGACACGAAGAGCCCGTTATTCTCGATGTAGAACAGGCTTGGGGTGATCGCAGTGATGATGATGTAGCTTAAAAAAATCGTTTTAAAAGGGCCCTCCACGGAGGGCTTTTCTTTCTTACAGTCGATTGCGCAGCGCAAATCGACATCCTTCCAAACATAACTAAATCAAGCTCTTAACGCCCTGCTATTTCCATTCTGGAGATGAATAGTCAAACATAAACTTACATCAATTGTCGGAGTGTTTTTGATTACCATATTAATAATGTCAATTAAGGCGAGGAAGGAGATCCCGATGAAAACTTTGTTAATAGCGTTGATGCTTGTTGGTTCATGGAATGTTTGGTCATGCGATATGCATGGTGAAACTGGAATCGTAGAAAAGAACGACCTTTGGATTTCTGCAGACGTTAAGAATGCTTCTCTTACACATGCTGAATTTTCTCACATCATTGAAAAAGTAAAAAATTACTACACAGCAGTGGTTGAATCAAAAGGTGCAAAGCTTGTTGTCGTTGAAAATTGGGACGACGGAACAGTTAACGCTTTTGCAAAACAAGAAAACGGTGAATATCAAGTTCACATGTTTGGCGGTCTTGCTCGTCACGAAACAGTAACTCCAGATGGATTTGCTCTCGTTGTTTGTCACGAATTAGGTCACCACTTAGGTGGAGCTCCTAAGAAGAAAGACTTTCTTGGTACTGTTCGTTGGGCTTCTAATGAGGGTCAAGCTGATTACTGGGGAACAATGAAATGTTTGAGAAATGTTTTCTCTCACGAAAACAACACTGCTATCGTAGCTAAGATGCAAATCGACGCTGATGCTCGTCAAGAGTGTAAGGCCACTT
>PCTW01000043.1:8786-13354 GCA_002786715.1 Bdellovibrio sp. CG22_combo_CG10-13_8_21_14_all_39_27 | reverse complement strand
CACCAGATGCTTCTAGAGTATCGACTACTAACGACAGCCATCCAAAACCACAATGTCGTCTAGATACTTACTTTGCTGGATCACTTTGTGATCGCGATATTAGCGAAGAAGTAAGTGATGTAGATGCTGAACAAGGCGTTTGTACTAAGGCCCAAGGTTACAACTTTGGTGTTCGTCCAGGTTGTTGGTTCGCTCAAGCTAACTAATTCTAAGTTTGGCATCGTATTTGTAATCTAACTGTTTAATTACTGATAAAACCCCGAAACTAGGTTTCGGGGTTTGTCGTTTATTTAGACAGGTGAATGATGTTCAATCGCTCAAAAACGTTTGTTTTAAGTCTTTCTCTAGGGTTATTGATCCTGTCCAGTTGTGGTGTGAAATCGACGACTGCAGATGAAAAAAAGGGAACTTCGGCGCTATTGGTTCCGGATTCATACGCCTGTGAACAAAGCGAAGAGGGGAAAAAACTCAAGCTCGAAATTGAACAGTTACTAAGTCGCATGGCCATTGTCTTTCCTGCTGGGGATAATTCTTCTGAACAGCGTGCTTCTTATGGCCTTCAAAGCCCTCTCATTATTAATGATGAATTGACCCAGAATCAATTAACTCAATTGAAAGAAGAATTCGATCTCTTCATCAAGGCCAAGATGATCCCTCCCTCCAATTACGGCTATATTTTCTTAACTGACGAGAGGGAGATCTCGCAATGGAATAAGTATAAGTCAAAGGTTGCTCGTCTCAAATTAGGACATCTTCGATGGATGGATCGCCGATGCGCTCTAGAACAGATTCCTGATGATGAAGGTTGGAGTGTCTTGATGTCAAAGGGATATCAAATGACCTTGTCGGATCATATCCGACAAGCAGATCTCGTCACTGAAGATATTTTATCACTTTGCCAAAATTTTCATCCCTTACCGGTTTGTAAGATGGAACAGAAAATTTCACTGAGAAATAATGATTACTTCAAGGTCGTTCAAAAATATTCTTCGCTTATCGATAAAGATAAAGAGAGAAGCTTTTTTGCTCGTGATAAGAAAGTAAAGTGGAAATGTTCACTAGAAAAAGAAATTAAAACGCTTACTCTTCCTGTGAGAGTTAACCGCGAAGAACTTTTTAAATGGGGAGCTCTTAAAGAGCTGGTCTTTACTAATGTTTCACTGTTATGGAAATCTGCAAATTTTCAAATTAAGTTAGTTCCTGAAGAGAATCTGGAATCCCAATCTTTTGATTTGTCTCAAACTATTTTTATTACACCAACAGATAAATCTATTTCTCATGTTAAGAATCGTCTACCAAGAACAATGTTTATCAATACTCAGCTTGCAGGTGAAGATCTTGAAAAAGTCTTGGCCCATGAACTAGGGCATGTTTTAGGTTTTCCAGATTGTTATCTTGAATATTTTGACCGAAAACTAAAGCAGTTGGTTTACTTCGAAGTAGGAGAAACCACTGATTTAATGTGCTCTTTACAAGGTAAAGTGCAAGCGAGAGCTGCAGCACTCGAAGAATTGTCCCAGGCATGTTTGACAACTTATTGAAATAACAAACCTTCTCTTCTCCTAATCCCTTTATTTTGCTAAAGTATAAAGGATGAAGACTTGGACAAAATCTTATACAGAACTTGACGCTCAAAAAATCCATCCCATCTTTAATATGGACGAGGAAGGAGAGGGCGGAGTTATCACCGTCAACAAGCATAAGACTGCACTTCCGCGCAAATACAAAGTGTTTTTGCATAATGATGACTACACCACGATGGAATTCGTAGTGTATGTCTTAAAAAGGCACTTTCATAAAACGGTAGAAGAGGCCCAAGAGATTATGCTGAAAGTACATCACGAAGGATTGGCAGTTTGCGGGATATATACGTTTGAAGTGGCCGAAACGAAAGTAGATAAAGTGACCAAAGATGCAGAGGAAAATGGACATCCTCTTTTATGCACCATGGAACCTGAATAGGGGAAAAATTATGATGTCACAAAGATTAGAATTAATTATCAATCAGGCCATTAAAAAGGCCAATCAATTACGTCATGAGTATTTAACTCTAGAAGATATGCTTTTTGCGATGCTCGATGATGAACAGGTTCAAGAAGTAATTCGCCAATTGGGTTCAGAACCTGAGGCGATAAGAGTTGACCTTGAAGAATTCTTAAAAGATGAGCAAAATTTTTCTGTTTTGTCAGATGGAGAAATCGAAGAGCTTTCACAAAAACAATTTGTTGATGAAGATCTACGCAAAATGGCCAGAGAATCTGGAATTTATTATCAACCCGAAATTTCTCTCGCTCTTCAAAGAGTGATTCAAAGAGCAGCGATGCATGTGCAATCAGCTGGTAAGCGCCAAATTATGGGAATTAACTTACTGGTGGCGATGTTTCATGAAAAAGACAGCTTTGCTCTTCATACTTTGACAAAGAGAGGAATCGATAAGTTTGAAGTGATCAAATATATTTCTCATGGAGTTGATAAACCGCAAACCGAAGAAACCGCTTCTCCTATTAGTGATGATGGAGAAGAAACGACTCAACGAAAAACAAAAGGAGAGAACTCTCTCGATCAATACGCTATGAATCTTAATCAAATGGCGAGAGATGGAAAAGTAGATCCCCTCATTGGAAGAGAAGAAGAACTTGAACGTATTGTTCAGATTTTATGTCGAAGAAGAAAAAATAATCCCTTGTTAGTTGGTGAGGCTGGTGTTGGTAAAACAGCAATTGCTGAAGGATTGGCTTGGTCGATTGAAGAAAATAAAGTTCCCGATGTTTTAAAAGGCGTGAATGTTTATGCCCTTGATATGGCGGCCCTTCTTGCTGGAGCAAAATTTCGTGGGGATTTTGAACAGCGCTTAAAAGGTGTGATTCAAGATTTAGAAAAAGAGGCTAAAAATGGGCCAACCCCAATACTCTTTATAGATGAAATGCATACTGTGATGGGTGCAGGATCAACTACTGGTTCGAGCATGGATGCGAGTAATCTTTTAAAGCCAGCCTTAACTGGAGGACGAATTAGAGTGCTTGGTTCAACCACCCATGAAGAATTTAGGAAATTTATTGAAAAAGACTCTGCTTTTAGTCGTCGCTTTCAAAAAGTAGATGTTGATGAACCTTCATCTGAGGATACTTATAAGATTTTGGTTGGATTAAAGTCTAAATTTGAAGAGCATCACAAAGTGAAGTTCCCTAATACTGTTTTAAAAACGGCTGTCGATCTTGCGGATCGCTATATTACTGATAGAAAAAATCCAGACAAATCTATCGATATTATCGATGAAGCTGGCGCCATGATGCATTTATTGCCCGAAAGTCGCAAAAGAGGACAGATTACGAAAAAAGATATCGAGGAAGTAGTAGCGAAATTGGCGCGAATTCCAAAGATTTCAGTGGCCTCTTCAGAAAAAGATAAATTAAAAAATTTGAGGGAAAATCTTTCAGCTGTTATTTATGGTCAAGAGCAAGCAATTAAGCAAGTGGCAGATGCCATTCTTATGAGTCGTTCTGGATTAGGACATGAAGGAAAACCAATTGCGAGTTTCCTTTTTGCCGGACCGACTGGGGTTGGTAAAACAGAATTAGCACGCCAATTGGCCTTTATCATGGGTTCACACATGGAACGTTTTGACATGTCTGAATACATGGAAAAACATTCAGTCTCTAAATTGATTGGAGCTCCTCCGGGGTATATTGGCCATGATCAAGGCGGTCAGCTTACCGATGCTGTAAAAAGAAATCCGCATACGATTTTATTATTAGATGAGATCGAAAAGGCCCATTCAGATATTTATAATATCCTGTTGCAAGTTTTAGATCATGGGAAGCTTACTGATTCTCAGGGCCGCGTAACTGACTTCAGAAATGTCGTTATCATCATGACAACTAATGCCGGTGCTCAAGATATGGAATCAGGAGCTATTGGTTTAGGTTCAGGGACAGCTGTTTCTGGATCTTCACGTCGAGATCAGGTGATTAAAAACACATTTAGCCCTGAATTTCGTAATCGCTTAGATGGAATTATTCATTTCAATCGTCTTGGAGAAGAATTTATTATCCAAATCGTGGAGAAATTCCTTACAGATCTTGAAATGAAGCTCGCAGCGAAGAATGTTCGCTTTGAAGTAACAGATGAAGCGAAGAAATGGCTTGCTCAGCATGGGTATGATCCAAAAATGGGTGCACGTCCGTTGTCTCGTTTGATAGATCAAGAGATCAAGAAGCCACTTTCGCATGAAGTTTTATTCGGATCACTATCAAAAGGTGGTTCAGTTGTGGTGAATTTGAACAAAGAAACACAAAAAATAAGCTTTGAATTTCAAAATTAATCTTCATTTGTGCCAACTTTTTGTGCCAAAGCCCCTTTTTGGGGCTTTTTTTTGAACTTTTTTTCCTCTTCATGAAATATTTTTTTACACTATTTTTTGCTGCTCATTTGAGATTCAATATGCATTTTTTATAAAATCATGAACCATCATCGAAATATAAAAATGACGAAGATCTCGATCTAGACGTTCTCTCGAGCAATAAGATGATAAACGTTTGAGAAAGCTAAAGTTGTGATCAAAAAGTTTC
>PCTW01000043.1:7561-8777 GCA_002786715.1 Bdellovibrio sp. CG22_combo_CG10-13_8_21_14_all_39_27 | reverse complement strand
GAAAGTAGCTAAGAAAGCTACAAAGAAAGCAGCAAAGAAAGTAGCAAAGAAAGCTACGAAGAAAGCTACTAAGAAAGCGGCTAAGAAGCCAGCTAAGAAAGCAGCTAAGAAAGTAGCGAAGAAGAAGTAATTTTTTACTTTTTCTTTCACGAAAGAAAAAAAGTGCCCTGGGCTTAGCCTGGGGTTCTTTTTTTTTATGGGGTCTAATTCTCTCTAAACGTTATTTTCTTCGCATATTCCTTTAAGTATTCACTCTTTTGACACCTCTTCTGATTGACTTGCTACCTTCATCTAAGTAAAAAAGCCTTAAATTCATCATCGTTGTGAACCTTTTTAATGGAGATCCTTTATGACGACACCTACCGGACTGGGCCAGCGCTCAGAAAATCTTCCACGTGAACAAGTTATTACTGATAAAAGTACAGGCCAAAGAGTTGTCCAAATGGGTGATCTGTTATTTCCTCCACGAAAAGTATGGATGAAGACCTTTGGATGTCAGATGAATTATCATGATTCTGAAAGAATCAAGGCCCATCTTCACGATTTGAACTTCACTCCAACTGAGAATTCTGAAGAAGCCGATTTGGTGCTTTTTAATACCTGTGCCATTCGCGATCTCTCAAATCAAAAATTTTATTCACAATTGGGCGAAGTAAAGCATCTCAAGAAAAATAAGCCTGAATTGGTTGTAGGTGTTGGTGGATGCGTGGCCCAAACTGAGGGGAAGGCCATTGTGAGTAAGTACAAGCATGTGGACTTTGCTTATGGAACAGATGTTATCGATACCATTAACGATATGGTGTTTAGAACTTATGCAGGAGATTCCAAATTTGTCATTAATTCATGGGATCGCAGTGAAAATTTCTCGATTGAAACCAAAATTACTCATGGATCACCGCAAGCGTTCGTTAATATCATCAAAGGCTGCAACAAATATTGCACTTATTGTATTGTCCCATATACAAGAGGCAAGGAGAGAAGTCGTCGCAAAGAAGAAGTTGTAAAGGATATCAAGAGGTTAGTTGAGTATCAGGGCATTCAAGAAGTGACTTTGCTAGGACAGAATGTGAACTCTTATGGAAAAGAGAATAATGAGAATCTTGCTGAGTTGATAATGGAGTTGGATCAGATCAATGGTCTTGAGCTCATTCGTTATACAACAAGCCATCCTTACGACGTTTCAGATGAGCTTATAGCTGTTCACGGATCTGCACGT
>PCTW01000043.1:0-7546 GCA_002786715.1 Bdellovibrio sp. CG22_combo_CG10-13_8_21_14_all_39_27 | reverse complement strand
TAGCGTATTAGAGCGTATGCATCGTGAGTATACAGTTGAACATTACCTCGGATTGCTTGAGAAGCTTAAAAAGAGCAATCCACAGATCGTTTTATCTACTGACATTATCGTGGGCTTCGTTAATGAAACTGAAGCAGAGTTTCAAATGACCTTAGATCTGCTTGATCGAGCTCAATACGATAATATTTATTCTTATAGCTATTCTATGCGAGAAAAAACTCGTGCTGCCAAAATGGAAGACCTCTTAACGAATGACATCCGTGGTGAGCGTTTGAGAATTCTTCAAGCGCATCAGTTAAAAATTCAAGAAAAAACTCGTCGTCCAATGGAAGGTCAAAAATATACCGTACTGGTAGAAGGTTTTGGCAATATGGGTGGAGTAAAGAAATGGAAGGGAAGAACCAATTGCAATAGAATTGTTCATTTCAAGCCCGAGAATGATGAAAAAGATTACCAATGGCACTGGGTAGAGCTTCAAGTTGAAACCGCAACGGCCCTTTCATGCCAAGGTAACTTATTGAAAGATTGGGGAAGACGAATTCCTGCAGAAGCTCCTCGCTATTAATAATCTCTGACTAGAATCATCGGGAGGAGCTTTTTGCCAATGTTCCTTCCGTGCATTTTAAAATCTATATAATAGAGGAGAGGTGATTATGAGAAAAATACTTTTCTCTGCTCTTGTCTTTTTTTCTAGTTCTAACCTTTGGGCCTTAACAGAGTTCAATGGAGAGTTCGGTTATCAGAAACAGGTTTATGGAAATACCAAACAGAATAATGTTGTCACTAGAACTTATTCTGGAGCGATTGCTCTTTATTTCTTCAATTATACGGCATTGGAGCTTAATTTTTCTCAAGAAGAAAATATTACGACGGAGCATAATACAATCGCCATTACGGGGACTGGCTACTCTGTCATTGGAATGCAGAATCGAGTCAAGAATTACAATTATGGAATTGGTTTGCGACAAGCTTTTGCAGGAAAGGGATCTTGGCTGAAACCAACATTGAGCCTGGGATACGCGAGGCAATTTATAACTGATCAGTCGTTTTATACTTTTCAAAATGATGCAAGTGGAGCGAGTTTTGAATCAGTTGATGATCCCTATAAAAGTCGTGCTGATTCTGTTTTTGCTACTTTTGGACTTCAATTAGCTTTGACAAAGACTATGGCGTTTAGATTTTCAGTAAATACCATCTTTCCAGCCTTTGAATTTGACCGCGCCCAAGATAATATGAAGTATCTGGCCGGGTTTACATGGTATTTATAAAAAAAAAGCATATTTTTCTCTTTCTTCTCTTCATTTCTTCATGTGCTAAGACCAATTATCTTATTACTCAAGGTAAAGGTCAGTGGGATCTTCTACATTCAGCACGACCAAATTCCGAAATATTGGGTGATCCCACTGTTGATCAAAAACTTAAAGATAAAATTCATCTCATTGAAAAATACAAGCAGTATTTTTATCAACAATTTAATGAAAAATCAGGTGGCATTTATTCCAAAACAAATATTTTAAAATCAGAAGCTGTTACCCATTTAGTGATTGCTTCACCTTATAACAAGATTGAGGCCATCGAAGAATGGTTCCCCTTTATGGGGAGTTTTCCTTATTTGGGCTTTTTTTCAGAGGAAGATGCACTAAAATGGGCCCAGAAAAGGGAGCAAGAAGGAAACTGGGTTTATGTTCGAAAAGTTTATGCCTATTCAACTTTAGGTCATTTTGAAGATCCTATTCTTTCTTCTTTTTTTTATTACGATGATGTTGAATTGGCAGAGCTAATTTTTCATGAGCTTTTTCACACTCTCTTCTTTGCAAAAAATGAAGTGGATTTAAATGAAAGCCTGGCCAATTATTTTGCGGAGGAAATGCGTTCAGACTATTTTAAAAACGATCCTCAAATTAACAAAAAAAGAAATGAAGAAGAGATCGCCAGTGAAGCGATCATGCAAATTATTGTGGATGTTGGACAAAAGTGGAACCAAGAACTGGCTGAACGTGGTGTTAAAACTAAACAAGAATCAGAAGAAGTGCAAAAAAGAGTAGTTTCAACCCTTCTAAAGCCGCAAATCAAAGCGGTATGCGAAAAGTACAAAATATCAGAATGTCGCTATCTTGAATTAGAATGGAATAATGCTCTTATGGCTTCAATGATGACCTATGAAAGAGTCAGTGATGCGATAGGAAAAAAACGAGATGAGCTAAACCTTTCACTGCCGCAATTTCTGTCTTATATTAAGGATCAATACAAAGAATACCGCAGAAGCGGAAGTGGAATGAGTTTCGAACTTTTTCTGCTGGGGGAAAACAAGTGAAGCATCTGCTCTTTATAGACCCATTGGAGAAATTGACCGTTAAAAAGGATAGTACTCTTTTGCTCGCTCACTCGTTGAAGCAAGCAGGAAAAGAAGTTTATCTTCTTTTCGAAAAAGATTTTTACTTTTCGAATTCAGGCCTTATGAGCTTTGAAGTTTACGATTTTGAATCGATTTTGGACTCTGAGGAGATGGCCCTGAAAAGCTTTCAGTTAACCAAAAACCACCAGACCCGTCTCGATTCTCGCGCTACCATTCATATGCGTCTCGATCCACCCTTTGATACTCGCTATCTACGTTATCTTTGGATGCTTAAAGGTTTAGAAGAGAAATATGAAGTGAAAGTAGTGAACAGCCCTGCTGGCATCATGCTTCATAATGAGAAGCTCGAAGCTTATTTACAAAAAGGTGCAGTTTCAAGTTTTATAGGCTCAGGACTTGAAGAATTCAGAAGATATATTGATACTTTAAGAAAAAAAGGCATCACGGAAGTTATTATTAAACCGCTAGATCTCTATCAAGGTATTGGCGTGAATAAACTTTCGCTTGAAGATAAATTGAAACTCGATACTCATTTTCATGATAAGACAGTCGAATACAAAGGACCTTTAGTGGTTCAGCCCTTTATTCCGGAAGTGGCGGAAGGTGAAATTCGTTCTATTTATTTTAAAGGCGAAGAGTTAGGCACCATTTTAAAAATACCCAAGGAAGGAAATTTCCTCTCAAATATTGCCCAAGGAGCACGTTTTCAGAAGCATGAATTAAACTCAAAACAAAGAACGGCTTGTGAGAAAGTCTCCAAGCAAATGTCTAAGCACGGCGTGGATTGGATTGCCTTTGATATTTTAGGTGATTATATCCAAGAAATTAATATTACTTGCCCAGGTCTTCTCAACGAAGTTTCAAAAGCAGAAAAACTAAATCTTGCAGAAAGAATAATTCAGTTACTCTAGCTTAGTAAGCACGTGGCCCAGGAAGATCTTTAGTACTGTCTGTAGAGAATTGAACTTCAACCCCAATACATTCAGTTGGCCAAACTTGAGCGTATGGACAATATCCAGGATAGTTTGGATACCCGCGATTTGCGTAATCAATACATGAAAAATCCCATTTGATATTCATCACTTCAATGACCAATGGGAAGTTTGTTCCCTCTGGAACTTGAAATTCGCGAGTAGCAGAAGGACATTCCGGTGATACATCAGTGAAAGTATAGAAATCTCCAACAGAAGACTCTTGTTTTCTTATTCTCACTCCAACTTGAAGTTTAGTGTAAGGTTGTGGCTGATACTGACATGGATTTCCATTTTTATCCGTTCCACCATTTACCCAATGAGGAACAACCCTCACATTGATACGAGCATCGGTGTAAAGAATATTTTGCGAAACACCTGAAGGCATATCATCAATTGAGTTCCAAACAACAATGCCTTCGCCTGTTCCGTGAGTTACTATAAAAGGCTGGTTGATTTTGTAATACTCAATTGTCTGGCCAGCATCGGCAACACCTGCGGCATTTGGAGCTCCATTCGCACAATTGTTAGTAGATGGAATTGTAGGGTAAGGATTTGGTGTTGTTGTTGGATATGGCGTTGGATAAGGATAATTGGTAACCGGACTAGTAGTAGAAGTCGTTGTAGATTTTTTATTACTTGTTTTTGAATCACACCCCGAGAGCAAGAATGCGCTCATTAAAAGTGTGGTCATAGTAAGTAGTGAAGCCATTTTTTTCATAACGTTCTTCCGGGTTTAAGTCCTTTGTCTCCAAGGGCTTATCGGTATTTCAGAAGGAAAAGTTAAGCTAAAGAGAAGGGCATTGAAACAACGTTATTTCGATATGTTACATTCCCAATAGGCCCATAAAGAAGAACGATCCCGAAAAGAAAAAGGATTGAAGTCAAGAATCCATTGAGGATAAGTCGAGTAGCTTAAGCTGCATCCTTTTTGCAAAAAGAGTGAATATTCGTAATAGGTGGAAGTTAAAATTCTGAGCGGTTCATTTTTAACTTCAAGCAACTGATCCAAATTTTTTGGTATTAATTGGAGATCATTTTTCACAAAATATTTCATCATGAGATTGAGAGGTGGATGATTTTTCCATTGAGGCGTAAATATTTCTTTGCTTTCTACGTTTTGGTAAAGAAATTGATAGGCTTTAATTGGCTTGTAGGCAGGACTGAGCATTACTTGAACTAAGAATAGGCAATTGATGACGAGAACAAGAGGAATAAAAATCTTTCGAATAAAAGTATTTTTTAAATAGGGAAACCAATACTGACGTAATTCAAAGAGCATAAGAGGAGTAAGGACGTAAATAAACTGCAAAAAACGGACTTCTTTATGACCGATGAAATTATGAATGAGCCAAAAAGGAATTGTAATCCAAGCTAAATAGGACTTGGGATTTTTGATGAGATAAATAAAAAAAGAAAAGAGTAGAATCAGACCGATTGGGCCCGCTCCCTTTTCAATACTTTTAGTCAAATAAAAATACCAGGGGTGAACACCAAATTCATTAACTCTCGATTTAAGAATGTTTTCTCTAAAATAATTCCAAGGTGTGAATGTCCATTCTTGATAAAGATAACTATCAATGAAGTACATGAATAACAGACCGATAGTCAGACCAATTATGAGCTTAAGTCCCATTTTCCAGAACCTATTTCTGTTTTGATAGAGTAGCCAAAGAAAGGTCATTCCAATGGGGATGGCCATTTGAAAACGAGTGGCAAAGCTCATGGCGAAAAGAAAACCTGAAAGGATTAAAAGCTTAGGCTTGAATACCAAGCTGGCCGCAAGAAAAAAAAAGCCAAGAGACATATTCTCAGAAGAAGTTCGAGCAAAATAATAAGGAACAAACCAACAAAGGAGAATGAATATGAATACGGAATGGGATTCTTCTTCACTCTTAATATTCTGAAAAAAATCTCGAGAATGACAGAAGAGATAAAGACCGTAGGTCGATAGAGAAAAAGTGAGCAGTCGATAAAAAAAGGATTTGATAAAAGGACTATCAATGAAAAGAAGACCAAACACTTTTTCGAAGAAAAAATAAATGGCTGGCTGTATGGTCGATCTTATCTTCAGAAGGATGTCCCAGCCGAATTGAGGATGAGCTACTCCTGTTTTAAAGAAATTCATCAATTCGATTGTTGAATAATGTTCGTCAGGATGATGGAAACCTTGACTAAAAAAGCAGACTATTATTCCTATCAACAGGGCAATATATAGTGTAAGTCTTCGGGAATTGGTCATGAAAAATTTTATCATGTCCACTAGTGCAGAGTCTAAGTCTAAATAAACCTGACAGTTCTAGTTGTGAATACGAGATTCATTGCAGTCGAAGCAAACTCATGGTTATCATAATAGAACATGAATTTAAAATTTCTAGAATTAGATCTAAATGGGCACATGCAATCACTTTATCAATTTGCATATGCATTAGTTCCTAATGAATTGGCCAGTGAACAATTGGTCTTACAAACTTATCAAGCTTATATGATTGAAAGAAAAGAAATGACGGAGAGTATGGAACTCTTCCTCTTTCAACGGCTCTTTCAATTGGCTCAAACCAAGTGCCACAGTATTAGAAGTCCCCAATTAAAACCGGAATTAAGTCCTTTTTACTCTCTCGAGAGTACTCAAAGAGCGATACTTTTTTTGAAGCATAAGACAGCATTTTCATTTGAACAGATGGAAAAAATCGTCAATTTATTTCGTCACGAGATTATGTCCCATCTCCTCATTGGAAGAGAAAGACTTTTAAATCAAATGGGGAATTCAATTGAAACCAGGAGTAATGAACAAGATGAATTCGACTTTAAGTACCAAGTCTGAGTCCCAGTATCGTCCGGTTTGTTTGCATTCAAGAAATATCATGGCCTATATTGATTTGAATGAATCAGATCTTTCAGTTCTACCTTTTGGTAAGCATTTAATGCTTTGCCCTCTCTGCCAAGATGAATTTTTAAAAGCAAAAAAAGTTCTCAATCAAATTGAAAAGTATATTCCCCTTGAAAAAATGGGCGATCAGCAGTCAGAGGTTATGAGTAAAGAAGTTTCACAGATGATGAGAAGAGTGAAACTCAAAGAATTTGAAAAGGGATGGCTTAAAATTCAACTCTATGCTCAAGGAGCTAGGGCGGCATTAAGCGATTTAGGGAGAGTTCTTATTTCTCCACAAATGGGACTTGTCTATGTCGGAGCTCTCTTCTTGGCCCTTGGGATTCGCTTTCTTCAGTCTTAATTTATTTTAAGTTGATAATAAATAGTTAACTGACCATCTTTGATCAACGTTTTTGGTGGATTTGGTAAACGTTGAATTCCTTTTAAAGTCTCTTCAAAGAGTTGGTGAATATCATCGTTGGGTGAGGATTGTAGGATTTTTATAGTCACAATATTTCCATCTTGATCAAAAGTAATGCGACCAGTGAGTGTATGAGATTCAGATCGAAGGACATTTTTGAGTTGAGGTCTCTTTAATTCAATTGCGTTGTAATTTTTAACAAAACTATTCACGTAGGTATAAAAGGTTCTCTTTTGAAAACTATAATAAATTTTCTCCATTGTGTTGAGTTCATCTTCTGAGACGCCTTCAGGTGGCGTAAAGTCGATATTGAAGCCTGTCGACTTGAGGAAGCGCTGATCATCAGGAGAAACTCCAATGTCTTTCGTATAATCATTTTCAAGATTCTCTTTTCTTTGATCTAAAATTTGTGCTTTTTTTGACCCTTCTTTAACAGAAACCTTAAAGGGATTACTTTCAGAACTCTCTTCTAAAACTCTTTGAGTGCGATTGCCTGCAGATTGTTGTCTTTCTATTTTAACTTTATCAACTTCAGCACCAAGCTCTTTCAGGGAAGGCTGAGGAGCAGGGCGAGGTTTGGGTCTGGCCATGCTTTTGACAGGAGTTTTTTCTGAATAATTCTTTGAACCATTTTTGACTCCAACGGTTCTGAACTTTTGCATTTCTTCTTGGCTCATGGTCTTCACTTCAAAGCGATTATCGTTGTTCTCTGAGAGTTGAGGCATGGAAAAATGAGGGGCCAATTGAGTCAATAGGAGAAAGCAAAACCCATGAAATAGGATCGATACTAAAAAAGACTGTGTAAATTTGTCAGTCACCGTTGGCGTCATTCTGGTAGCTTAGCAAAAAAGTCGGAGGTTCCCAAGGGGAAAGCGGGTCCAGACTTGACGAAAATGGTGCATCTTGTAATGATGTTAGTGACCCAA
>PCTW01000080.1 GCA_002786715.1 Bdellovibrio sp. CG22_combo_CG10-13_8_21_14_all_39_27 | reverse complement strand
CCTGAGCTTGATCCGATCCTACATAGATACTTGGAATCTGATAAGACTGCGAAAGTAGTCCAAACCACAACTCATCAGTTAAAACCCCTTTCGAGTCACTTAATATGGTTTGCAAATCCTTGCTTGAATCTACTAAGAAGGCTTCAAACTTCATTTTCTCGGCCATCTTCTTATTAAACTCTCCCGGATCCTTCTCGCCTTTAAAACTTAAAGCATAAATTTTGATATTCCCGAAATGACTTAAGAAATCTTCTATTTTCTTCATGTCTTCAAATTCTTGATAAGCTTTTGAGAAACGAACCACGATATAAGGCTCTTCTCCAATGGATTCCATCGCCTCTTTGCGGTTTGAATCAATTTTAAAAGGAATTTCTTCTAGCTGAGCAGCCTCTTTTTTCTCCGAGAAAATCTCTAGCGCTTTTAGATATTTCTCTTTTACCCCCATACCCACTGGCAATTGGAAGTGGTGAGTAAGCATCATCTTATTTAAAAAGTTTCCAGACCCCACTCTTTGTCTTGAGCGCAAGGTCCATCCTAAGAATGTTGATTTATGGTTGTTTTCAAAATCAAAATAGGTATCGATGTTAAAGAGATCGTGATTTTTATAACTCCATTTGTGAATATCGGGAATTGAGCTGTCTTTGACTGATAGTTCATGAATATCAGTTGAAATAGGAATGAGTTGAAAAATTTTGCGGTACTCTGGTTCCACTACAATATATATTTTGGAGTTCTCTACTTTTGTTTGGATTTCTTTAATGAAAGCCAAAAGTAAGATCAACTCTTCTTCTTTTGGAGATGGACGAATAACTATTTTTTTCAAGCTTTAACCTCTGTCTTTAATCTTAAGCTAAAGAGCCGTGAATAATAAGCAACTGCAATAGGGAGACTAATCACATTCACGACAGGAATGGCCACGAGAGCGAAGAAGACAAAGCCTGAAGCCGAATGCATCATAAATTGTGATTTTAAGTCTCCAATACAGCGACTCGGGCGAAGGTTATGTCTTGACCAGCTATAATCTAAATAACTAGAGGCCATGAGAATCGCCGACAAGAGAAAGCTAATTGGAGTTAGCAGAGGAATCAAACTCAAAACCCAAGCAAGAGTCGAGAAGACAATAATCAGCAGCAATTTTTTTATTTCATTAAAGACGGTAAACAACAACTTTGAAAAGAGATGCGACAGCTGCTCACCAATGGGATCAATTTTCTTTTCTAATACTAAAGATTCAATTCTTCCTGACATAAGGTCATTAAAAGGTGAAGCCAAAATAGACACCACCATTACGAAAAACCACGAGACGATAAAGTAAAAACAAATAACCAAAAGACCGACGAACATATAATAAAAGAACTTAGTCCATCCACTTGTACTAAAATAATTCTCAATCCAACTTCTGCCATAAGCTAAGAGATCGACAAAAAACCAATGACCAAAAAAATAATAAAGCACAAGTCCAATAAGAATCGGAACGAGGGCAAATAGAATCAATACCTTGTCTCTTTTAAAGAGAGCGAGTGTTTCTGAAAATGAACTTATAAATTGTCCCACAAATACTCCTTAAACTTTTGGAAACTTAAATTTCATCAAACGCTCAAAATCCAAGAGTTTTGAATCTTTGGGAATTTCTCGCAAGATTGCTTTCAACTCATTCCATTTTAAACATTCTTCCATATAGTCTGATTCAATAAAATCTTTTTCAACTCTCTCTAATTTTTCTAATGTTTTCTTGAGCATCCCCTGGGCGCCAGCCAGATTTTCATTGCGAACATGAACTAATACCGTCGCCGCTTGAATGACGGCCCAGAAAACGTTGCGAACCGGATCGCCTCTGAGCTCCATCCACTCGTCTTCTAAATACTCATGGCATTCCCAAAACTTTTCACTATTAAAGAGTTCTAGTCCATGCTTTATCGCTTGATAATGCTCATTTTCGAATTGCGTCATTTAAAACTCAAGATAGAGATCAGGTTATTTCATTGTATCAGGTGATAATGTGTTGACGCAATCGATCAAGTGCATCTTTTATAAGTTTAGACTCTCGATCAATTATGCTAAAAAAGATCATTCGATATTGAGAAGAAGGGGCTCCTATGATGAAAGCGGATCCAGCATATATTAGTCAGTCATTAGTACCTGACTATATTCGCAACTTGAAAGTCTACCAAGCGGGTAAGCCCATCGAAGAGCTCGCTCGCGAGAAAGGTCTCACTCGCATCAGCAAACTCGCCAGCAATGAAAATCCTCTAGGCCCATCACCTTTTGCGATTCGTGAAATGACTCAAGGATTGTGGAATCTTCACCGCTATCCCGACATGCATGCTTATGATTTAAAGAAAGCACTTTCTGATCTGTATAATCTGAAAACTGAAAACATTATTTTGGGAAATGGTTCAGAAGGTATCATGGCCTATATCGCCCGCGCCTTTTTGCATCCAGGAATGGAGGTTCTCACGTCAGAGAATACATTCATTGGTTTTTATATCATCGGCCGTTCTGTGGGAGCGCAAATCAAAACAGTTCCGCTCACTCATGACTATCGCTACGATGTGAAGGCGATGGCAAAAAATATTACCGAGCGAACTAAGATTATTTATATCGCTAATCCTAATAACCCAACCGGAACTTATATTACTAAAAATGAGTTCGATGAGTTGATGTCTTATGTTCCTGGTCACGTTCTCGTTATTCTCGATGAAGCCTATTTTGAATTTGCCAAAGATTGTGCTGATTATCCGGATACTATGGATTATCGCTATGACAATGTGATAACTCTGCGCACTTTCTCTAAAGCCTATGGTCTTGCTGGCATTCGCGTCGGTTACGGCTTTGGCCATGAAGATTTGATTAGCAATCTCACCAAAGTCAAACTTCCCTTCGAGCCGAACTTAATTGGACAGCTCGGTGCTCGTGGCGCTCTCGAAGATCAACCCCATCTCACGCGCACGATTGAAAATAATAAAATTCAATACAATCGCGTTTTTAATTTTCTAAAAGAAAATGGACTCAATCCAGTACCATCGGTCACTAACTTTATTACGTTCCCGACAGGCTCTGGTAAACGCAGTGATGAGCTATTTGAATTATTACTTAATAAAGGCGTTATCATTCGTCCGCTTAAGGCTAATGAAATGCCTGAATTTGTACGTGTGTCTTTGGGAACACCTAAAGAGATTGATCACTTCATTGAGGCCATGACTGAGATCTTGCCTCAAT
The DNA here is from genome assembly GCA_002786715.1 of Bdellovibrio sp. CG22_combo_CG10-13_8_21_14_all_39_27. GTDB lineage: Bacteria > Bdellovibrionota > Bacteriovoracia > Bacteriovoracales > Bacteriovoracaceae > 21-14-all-39-27. The sequence goes on along the minus strand of PCTW01000080.1, from coordinate 16,939 downwards.
TTAAATTATCAGAAGGTTCATTATGAAAATTTGTTCATACTACCAATCCAATCAATTTCCTATTGCAAAGAGAATGGGAATTTTGATGGACGACGGACAAATCCTCGATCCCAATCTGGTTTGGGCCCTTCATTTTGAAAAAGAAGGTTACAAGAATTATCTACTTCGGGCTGATCAAAAGATTTCAACTTCTCTCTACAATAATTTAACCCAAAGAGATCATCTTCTGACTCTTTTGCAAGAAACGCTTGTCATGGGCCAACAGTTTTTAAAAGTGGGTCATTCCAAACTTCATGATCAAACGCCAATTGTTTTCAAGCAAAGTGAGATCACAAAACTCTCTAAGCCCCTTGATAAAATCGGAACTTATCGCGATTTTTATGTGCATGAAAAACACGTAGCGAAAGGCTTTCAAAAACGTAAAGAAGAAGTTCCAGCCGCTTGGTATGAAATTCCCGTATATTATAAAGGTGCGACAGAAGGATTCATAGGCCCTGATCAAGATATCCTCTGGCCTCGATATACTGATGTTCTTGATTACGAACTTGAACTCGCCATCGTGATTGGTCGAGATGGAAAAAATATCAAAGCAACAAAAGCTCAAGATTATATTTTTGGCTATACTATTTTAAATGATATTTCAGCTCGCGATATTCAAAGGAAAGAGATGAGCGTGAGACTAGGCCCTTCAAAAGGCAAAGACTTCTGCTCCATCATCGGACCTGTGATTGTCACAAGTGATGAATTTAATCACAAAGAACCCAACCTCACCATGATCGCCAGAGTGAACGGCCAGGAATGGTCGCGCGGACAATCGGGCGATGGCCATTATACTTTTGCTCAGATGATCGAATTCGTCTCGCAAGACGAGTGGTTGATGGCGGGAGATTTAATCGGTAGTGGAACCGTGGGCACCGGATGCGGATTGGAACTGGATCGTTGGATTCAAGCTAATGATGTGCTGGAGCTTGAAGTAGAAAAAATTGGAATTTTAAAAAATAAAGTCGGACAAAAGGAAAAGTGATGGAAAGTTTTAAAGCCTCAGGCACTTACACCAAGCAAGCCCACGTCAATATTCCAGACGGGCTTTATGAGGAAGAACACGGTCGCAAGGGATTCTTTGGGCGCGTCAGTCACCTCTATCATACCGATCCTCCAGTGAATTGGACTAATATTGAAGGCGATCTCAAGCCACGCGCGCTTCCTCCAGTTTTTGATAAGCAGTTAAAGCCTAATCACTTTATGCCAATTCTTTTCAACAACGAATGCCAAATCTCAATCGCGCAATACAATGCTGACTTTAAGTATTTCTATCGCAATGCTGATTGTGATGAGCTCTTTTTTATTCACGATGGAGCAGGTCGCTTAGAAACCAGCTTTGGCCATATGGAATTTAAGCGTGGCGATTATATTAATATCCCTCGCGGTACCACTTACAAGTATTTCTTCAACGGCCCTGCTAAAATTTTAAAAGTTGAATCAACTTCTGAATTTGAAGAACCGTCACGCGGTATCTTAGGGCCAAATGCGCTTTATGATCAAACGGCGATTCGCACCCCAGAAGCGGCCAAGGGCAGTGAACAAAATCTTAAAGAATACAAAGTTGAAATCAAGCGCTGTGGAAAAATCTCCACTGTGACTTATCCTTTTAATCCACTCAGTGCCGTAGGTTGGAAAGGCAGCGTGTATCCAAAGATTCTCTCAATCTACGACTATTGTCCGATCATGAGTCATCGCTATCATATTCCTCCATCTGGTCACACTACTTTTCTGTGTAAAGGTTTTGTGATTTGCTCGTTTGTGGAGCGCCCACTTGAAGATACCAAGCATGGAGTTTTAAAAGTTCCTTTTTATCACTCTAATATTGATTACGATGAAGTGCTTTTTTATCACCAAGGTGATTTTTTCTCGCGCGATAATATCGACGCCGGAGCTTTCACTTTTCATCCGCAGGGCATTCACCACGGGCCACACCCGAAAGCTTTTAAAGCGGCGAATGATAAAACCTATACTGACGAATACGCGGTGATGATTGATACTGTGAATCCGCTTCAACCCACTCAATGGTTTGAAGAATTTGAAAATAAAGACTACTGGAAAAGTTGGATGGGCAAATGAGTATGTTAAGCTTTAATACCGATGGTGATTTCGCACAAAACTACAAATTCCTAATTGGAAGTATTCTTCCGCGTCCGATTGCAGTAGTCAGTACTATCAATGAAGATGGAACGAATAACCTCGCGCCTTTCTCTTTCTTCACCGCCGTTAGTGCGAAACCCATGATCATCGCCTTCTCTCCGCTAGTTCGCTCGGCCACTGGTGAGCTTAAAGATACCCCTCGAAATATTTTGCGCGAAAAAGAATTCGTGGTTCATATCGTCAGCGAATCCATCGCTGCCAAAGTGAATCTCTGCTCAACTGAACTTCCCTACGGCCAAGACGAATTCGCTTTCTCAGGTCTCACACCGATCGACAGCGAGTTGGTTAAACCAAAACGAATTAAAGAGAGTTTGATTCATTTCGAATGTAAGTTCCGCGATCATCTCGACTATGGTCTACATCCCGGCGGCGGCCAGATCATCACTGGCGAAGTGATCAAAGTTCATATCCACGAATCCATCTACAATAACGGACGCATCGACACTCAAAAACTACAACCAGTCGCCCGCGGTGCTGGCAACGATTGGTTCCGCTGTACTGATGTGTTCGAAATGGAACGCCTCATGAAAGCTCAAATCCAATCTTAAAGGTACGTGATACTTTTTAGTTAGGAGTGCACAAATAAAGAAGGCCTCGATTCCGAGGCCCTTCCATTGTCTCCGTCCTTGAAAATTGTCTCTTATTTTTCAGTGACCTTTGCCATAGAACAAATCTTTTCAAATGTTTTTTCTTCGCGAATTGCATACGCGAGGTTCTTTTTGAGCTTATCATCTGAAGTGTAGTACTTCTTGATTTGATCAGCTGTAATTCCAGTTCCTACTGCCATCTCTTCGTATTTTTTCTCGAGATCAGATTCACTAGATTGAACGTCAAATTGCTTCGCGAGTGTATCAAGAATAAGACCACTTCTCACCTGAAAAATGGCTTTTTCTGTGATGTCGCCTTTCCACTTTTCGAAATACTCTTCAAGCATTTCATCGTTGAAGCCTTGAGACTTTAAAGTCTTAGTCACTTCTTCTTTTAGGTGAGCTTCTTGTTGAACGATCAATGTCTTTGGAACATCAAAAGTATTTTCAGAGATGATTTTCTCTAAGATGGCTTGGTGAAGTTTTTCATTCACTGCGCGCGATCTTTGCTTAACAAGATTTTCTTTATTTTTTGCATTAAAATCAGCAACACTTTCGAAACCAAATTCTTTGGCTATTTCATCAGTGAATTCTGGAGTGATTTTTTCTTTGATCTCAAGGAGGTCAACAGTGAATTTCACTTTAGCCCCTTTCAATTCATCAAAGTGATAATCTTCTGGGAAGCTTAAGTCGAGAACTCTTGTCTCACCTTTCTTCATACCAAGAATACCTTCTTCGAATCCTGGGATAAAAGTATTTGTCCCAACTTCTAAGACGTAATCTTCACCTTTCATGTTTTCTGGTTTCTCACCATTAGCTTTTTCACCTTGGAAGTTGATGACGGCCATATGACCTTTATCTACTGATACTGATGGATCAGTGACTTCTTTAACTTCTGCTTTGCTTGAAAGGTAGTTGTTGCGGATACCATCGAGATCTTTGTCTTCGATGACAACTTTTTCTTTTTCAAATTTATAGCCAGAGAAATCTTTAACGGTTACTTCTGGGAAAATTTCAACGACGGCTTCAAAGCTTAAGCTCTTGCCTGGTTCGTACTTGAGTTTTTCAAAACTTGGATATCCAACAGCGTTGATTTTTTCCTTTTCAACGGCTTCGAAAAATCTATTTTGAACATAGTGATTAATGGCATCTGATTCGATTTGTGGGCCAAAGAATTTCTCAACCATAGAAAGAGGAGCTTTGCCTTTTCTAAAACCTTTAAGGTTCGCTGTTCTTTGCTTGGCGAGTACGGCAGTTTTAATTTCTGCTGAAAGATCGAGAGTTTGAAAATCGAAAACAATTTTCTTTGTGCATCCATTAACAGTTTCAACTTTATACGACATAAGGAGTCCTTTGTGCTATGCGCAAACATTTTGTAATTATGGGAAAAAATAGCTATTTGGCCTGAATTAGTCAACGAAATAACTAATATTCGACGTGATTCAGATGGAGTCCGTGGGCCGGAGCTGTCGCTGCCAGAGGCTGGGTCAATTTGTGCTTAAATGAGTCGTCAATCTGCTTAGAAGTGACTTTATTTTTACCCACTTGCACGAGAGCACCCATGATCATTCTGACCATCTGCTTCAAAAAGCCATTGCCCTCGATCTTCAGATAGTAACCAGAAAAAGATTTTTGTGCGTCACCCAAGTCGTGAAGCTCAAACGGAATGAGCTCACATTTGGAAATTTTTCGAACTGTCGTTTTAACATTTGAGCCAGTGGTATAAAAATTCATGAAGTCGTGTTCGCCAATAAATTGTTGGCAGGCCTTTTTCATCAGATCGATATTGAGATCATCACCGAAGTAAACAATGCGATCTCGATAGAAAAGTGGAATGTCTGAATTGATACTAAAGTAATAGCGATACTGTTTTGAGTGAGCAGAATAAATGGGATGAAAATCTTCAGGGCATTTTTCTGCTTTGATAATTTTAATATCGCGATCAATCAGTGAATTGATTCCCTTCTTTAATCCTTCAGGATCAATTTCAAAAGGAAATTCCACGCGAACCACTTGGGCAAAGGCATGAACGCCAGCATCAGTTCTTCCTGAGGCGACAGTTTTAACGACTTCACCTTTTGCCATTTGATGAAGCGCCTTCTCTAACTCACCTTGAATAGTGACTTCGCCAGAATTTTGGATCTGCCAACCACTAAAGCGCGTTCCTCGATACTGAATTTCAAGACGGTAGATTGATGACATTATAGATACTCGAAACTAAATCCCAAACCATAAGATGTGCCAGAGATCGTTATCTCTTCAGAGAACTTAGTATAGTTTTGAGAACGAATAACAACATCGAGAAGAGTATTGGTGACACTGTAATCTTTAAACATTTCAAAAGCCTGACGACTCATCAGTGAAGATAAACTAATCTGCATTTTCGCCTGTGCATAATAACCAAAGCCAATTTGACGAACTTCTTTATCATCATCTTGTGGGTCGCGATCATTACGGCTTTGATAAAGACCAAGAGCTGAACCACCACCAGCAGCGGTAAGCTTTATCCAACGACCAATCGGAATACTAAGTCCAAGACCAGCATCAACCGGTAAGGTCCAGAGTTTAAATGTTGTATCTGATTGAACACCAGTGACAAATACACCTTTGCCTTGGTTGTAGCCAAACCCTGCGCCCAGATTCCAAAAGAGATCAACATAGCGACGATTGAAATATCCATCCATAGCAAAATGAAGACTACCGCCCTCTTGTGCCCCGGTTCTCGCACGAAATGTTTTCTCGTAAATGCCACGATCATTTTGATAAGTGAAATTGTCTTTTAAATAATAAAAAGAAAAACTGCGAGTTCCACTATTGATACGAAGTTTAAAATCCTCGGCATCATTGGTCGTTAAAATATTATCAAGATTCGACATCGTCCCTGCAGCAGGAACTCCTGGATGCAAAATTTCATTTGTAGGTAACAGCTGATCGCCTTGAAGTGCATTAGGAATAAATGAAGTTTCGCCTGATTCTGGTTTAACTGATTCTGTTTGTTGATTAGAGAGATGCCCGGCGTAATCATCATTTTCATAAGCGCGCTGATTAAATTCATCTGAGGGTAATTGGTCAGGTAGATTTTGTCCCATGTCTTCTGCATGAGCGAGATGAAAGAGAAAAAGAATGAGAAGAAGACTAGTCTTCTTTATCTGATTTCCACTCAAAGATATCTCCTGCTTGTTTGCGATTAAATAAGTAATAAATGATTGAAGCCACGATATACACGGCCATATTGATGAAGAACATATAGGTGTAATAAGTAAAAGTTAAAACACCTAAGATAAACATTAAGAAAAGAACTTTGCGCTTGTGATCGCGAATATACTGCGAATTTTTAAATGAACAAAAAGGAATATTAGAGATCATTAAAATAGAAGTAACAAAAGTAATAATGAGTGCGGCAACTGGAAAATCATTAATCATTTTGAGTTCATTTGAAATAAAAACAAAACCAATAACAACTAATGCGCCCCCAGGAATAGGTAGACCTTGGAAGAAATCAGAACTCACCTTGTCGATATTGGCGTTAAAGCGTGCAAGCCTAAGTGCTCCACAAAGAAGGTAGATAAAAGAAACAACGGCACCAATTCTCCCCATCGTTTGAAGCGAATGAAGATAGATCAACAAACTAGGAGCAATCCCAAAAGAAATAACGTCACTGATAGAATCGAACTGTTCACCAAACTCAGATTGAGTTCCTGTCATGCGCGCAACGCGGCCATCAACAGAATCAAAAATGGCACCCAAAACTAAAATCAGAGCTGCATCAAAAGCTCTACCCTGAAGAGACAATATAATTGAAGAAAATCCACAGGCCATATTAAGCGCTGTGAAAGAATTTGGTAAAAAGAATGCCAGCCTTTTAGCGCCTGAAACATTTGGATCTTTCAATTTTCCTTCCTTGCCGCGATTGGAGTTTGTCCCGCTTCTACAAATTGTTTGTCAGTCACTAGTATCTCATAAGATGAGGGTAAATATAATAGAACTGTGCCTCCGAAAGGGAAGTAGCCAATGTTCACTGTCGATCTTCCACGATCACCTGGCATTACTCGCAATTCTGGCCAATAACCAGTTGTACACTTTACGAATTGCATATGAATTTTATCACCAACTAAATTTCGAAGAGTTAGAAAGAGCCCCGGAAATAGTTTATCAATCTGATCGGGAATTTTTTGATTTAAGAGTCTAAAAAAAGAAGGACCTTTCTCTACTTTAATCTCTTCCACCTCTGCGGTGTCTGGCAGAAAAATTCCATATCCGGTGTGCCAAGGAATCATAAAACGAATTTCACGCAGATCTTCGCCAAACTGTTTATGAGTGACATTGGATCGCGTTCCCACAACAAATCCACTCAAGGGAGCAAGAATAAGACCCTGCTTAATTGTAAGACCGTCGAAGTGAGAAAAGATTTTTCGGCGAAAAAGCCAACGCAAGCATAGATAAATGAGCAGTGTCGTTAATATCAATTTGTAGAGTCCAAAGACCCATAAGAAAAAGAGAACAATGAAAAGAAGTGTGTTCCACTTCCCAGAATAGTAAACCTTCGGCAGCATCAATCAAGGATACAGTGAGAGGAGAAAATTGTCATTAAGGGATTCTATTGAGTGACTTTGAATTCTGTCTCAAGTTCGCGATAATAAAATGGCTCACGTTTCATTTCTAACTTTTTCATGGCCGAGAAAATAAGTTCTGCATTTTCAAATACCATAGCCGAAGTCGACATTGTTGGTAGGTCTAAAAAATCTGATCTGTGAGAGAAAAGATTTTCTTCAAAAATAGTGTCGAGCTGATTTTTTGACAAAAGCCTATGCTTATTAGAATCACCGTTCCAGGAGTATTCAAAAACTTCGCCTTTGAATGCTTCCGAAATCCAGCTTCCTCTTTCAACACCTACTAGGTAAGGGAGTTCAAAATGATGAATGCTGTAAATTGTTTTACCTTGCCAGTCCAGGATTTGAGTAACTCCTTCGACTAAACGAACACCTGTATAAGAGCCAGGTCCAGAAATACTAAAAATAGCTTCGATATCGTCCATCGACATTCTATTTTTTTCAAGCATGCGGTTGAGTTCTGAATGTAAAATATTTGAGCTCTTTGTAGTCTCGATCAAGACATGATCGATCCACTTAAAATTCTCATCCAACAAACCAAATTGGAGATAAAGAGAGCTATCGAGGAATAAATATTTTGTCATATCAATCTTGAAAAATCATTGACCAAAGCTCCTACCATCAACATCAACAATAAAGATAAACCTACTTGCTGAGCGATTTCCATTTTTCTTCTGGAGATAGGACCGCGGTTAATAATTTCTAAAAGAATAAACATGATATGGCCACCATCTAATACCGGAATTGGAAAAAGATTAATGACGCCTAGATTAATTGAAATAACGGCCATGAGAAAAAGAAAACTAGTTATCGAGGTGTTAAACGAGTCCGAAGCAACCTTTCCAATAGATAGCGGTCCGCCAATAGTCTTAAAAGAAACTTCTCTAAATATTAATTTTTTAAAACTCTCAACCGTCTTGACCATAGTATCCCAAGTGCGATAAAGGGCCTTGGGAATTGTCGCAAAAAAGCCTAACGGCTTAATTTCAACAAATTTCGGAGCTATAAATTCAGCACGACTATAAATACCAATCAATTTTTTAGTTACACCTTCAGTTGCTGTTTTCTCAGGTGTTAACTTTAAATTTATAATTTCATTTTTTCTCAAAACATCGAGAGATACTTCTCCTTCCGATTTCTGAGTCATGTTTTTGAGTTGTTCAAAATCGTAAACGACTTCGCCATTAAATCTATAAGCGAGATCTCCGACTTGTACCCCACCTTTTTCAGCGGGGGAATTAGGGTTAATTCTTTTGACGATCAAATCGAGACTAAAAAGATCTTTTAAACTTCTTAATTGAGAGAAAAATTGAGCATTCGTTCCTGGCTTAATATCAAGTTGCATTGGATTTGCAGCATCTAAGAATTCTGGCTTCCCAGCAGTGTCTGGTTTCATTTCCCACAGATAAACTTTCGAAAGATTCATCTCGGCCATTTCATCAAGCGACAAATCATGCTGTGGGTTTTCATTTTGTGAAACCCAGAACCACTTCCCTTCTCGACTGACTAATACCGGAACCTTGAGAGCTGGGGGATAATTCACAAACTCTTCAAAGAATGCTTCTGGCTTTTGGTTAACCACAACTTCAACACTTTGATTTTTGCGATTCAACGATATGCTTTTAATCATATCGTCAGAACTCATCATGATATCAGTAGTATTATAAATTTCTTTTCCATTTACTTTAGAGAGGACATCACCGGTTCTCACTCCAAGCGCATAAAATTTACTATCAGGAGAAACCACTCCCATTTTTATTTCAGGAGACTTTTCACCTACTAAAAGAAGCATCATGAAAACGGCAAAAGCCAAAATAAAATTGGCCAGAGGACCACCCATGACAATCCAGAAGCGCGCCCACTTGTTTTGAAAAGTGAAACTTACCTTTCTGAGCTCTTGAGGAATTTCATCTTTATGAAGAGGATCGTCGCCAAACATTTTGACATAGCCACCGAGGGGAATCAGCGAAACAGCATATTCGGTGAAACCTTTTCTTATCTTAAATAACTTAGGGCCAAAGCCAATCGAGAAAACTTCTACGCGAACGCCGAAGAGACGAGCAAATAAAAAATGCCCCAACTCGTGAAAGAAAACGAGAGGACCTAAAAAGAGAACGAATATGGCAAACTTTTCAAAGAGCATAATTTAAAAATAAAAATACTTATACATTACTAAAAACATCGGTGTTACAAACATTAAACTATCTACTCTATCATACACTCCACCATGTCCTGGAATCAAAGAGGAAGAATCTTTAATAGCAAATTGCCGCTTAACTTTAGACTGGACAAGATCGCCAACTTGAGAAAAGACACCAAGAAGACCAAATATTAATGACATGGCCCAAGAAGTTTCACCTAAAAACTGTTTCCAATAAAGAGTTCCGAGAACACTAGAAAAAAGAACTCCTCCCAAAAGGCCTTCGAGCGTTTTACTGGGACTTACACTTTTCCACAATTTATGTTTGCCAAAGTTTTTACCAATCAACCAGGCGCCGGTATCCATGCCGAAATTCACAAATAAGACCAATCCGATGAGGAGCTTCCAGTTAGGAAGATTGATTAGCTGACCAACACAGGAAATAAATATTGTCAGAAGAAAAGGTAGGGATAGAGGGAATTTGATCCAATGATCTTTGACGACAGTTGAATCAATTTTAGTTGCAAAAAGATAAATGATAAAAAGAATATCAACCACTAAGCCTAAAGCGAGGATTGTATTCTGAAAAGAGGTCGTTCCTTTAGCATTAAACCAGAAAACTAATGTGAACATGACCATCGAGATTATACTAATGAATCCAAAAGGCTTGAATTTAAGAAAGTTTTTGAAAATTTCGTATTGAATCAAAATTCCTGCAACAAAAACAAATGACAGTGTCGGAATTCGACCAAAATAAATGCATAGAACAAGAATTGCCAAAAGGATTGCCGCTGAAATAATTCTCAGCATGGTATTTTTTGACATTAAAACCTCACACTCGGCCCAAGCCAAATTTCTTTTTATTGGTTTGAGCTACTTTGCTCGTCTCATCGAGAGAAGCAATGGCCTTAACGTTTCCAAACCTTCTTTCTCTATTAGCACAAGTTTCAAGTATGGATCTAAATTCTGAACGATTAAATTCTGGCCACTTAGTTTCACTGAAATAAAGTTCAGCGTAGGCACATTGCCATAAAAGAAAATTAGAAATGCGCTGATCTCCACCTGTACGAATCAAAAGATCCACATCTCCAGCCTCAGGTGCGAATAATCTCTCACCAAGTTGAGCTTCGTCGATTTTTTGGCCAGGATTAGCTTGAATGTACTGATTAACAGCATGAACTATCTCATTACGGCCACCGTAACCAAATGCAAATGTCAGCTTAAGACCTTTAAAATCTTTTGTCAGATCTTCAAGTTCTGTAATGATCGACTGAGTTCCCTCCGGAAGATTGGAGTAGTCCCCAATCACTCTAAAGCGAATTCGATTTTTAATGATTCGTTCTTTTTCTTTTAAAAGAAATTTTTTTAATAAACTAAAAAGAGTTGTCACTTCATTAAAAGGACGACTCCAATTCTCAGTGGAGAAGGCGTAAAGAGTAAGGGCCTTAAGTCCTAAATCATCTGCTTCTTCAACAATATCGGAAACAATTGAAGAGCCACGAATATGCCCCCATACACGGGTATGGGCACGAGACTGAGCCCATCTCCCATTTCCATCCATGATGATTGCAACGTGTTTAATTGTGCTCATCGTAGTCCTTGTTAGACTTTAAGAATCTCAGATTCTTTATCACCGATGATCTTATCAACTTGCTTGATATACTCGTCAGTTACTTTCTGAATTTCATCTTGAAATTTCTTTGAATCGTCTTCAGAAATTTTCTTATCTTTTTCACCTTTCTTAACGACTTCGTTTTGATCGCGACGAACGTTACGAATGGCGATCTTTGCATCTTCACCAATCTTCTTAAGATCTTTAACTTGCTCTTTTCTTCTCTCTTCAGTCAAAGCTGGAAATGGTAAACGAATAAGATTTCCATCATTAGAAGGAGTAAGGCCAATATTGGCAGCAATAATTGATTTCTCAATTGCTGAGATCAAAGACTTATCAAAAGGTTGGATTTGAAGCAAGCGAGCCTCAGGAGTTGAGATCTGTCCAACTTGCTTAATTGGAGTTGGTGTTCCGTAATAATCGACAGAAATTCCATCGAGAACGTTGGCACTTGCTCTTCCTGTTCTGATTTTTGTAATTTGATATTTTAAAGATTCAATTGATTTACCCATTTGATCTTTTAATAAATTTTTAATTCCATCTATCATAAAAGGCTCCTTTATTATTCTTTCGTAACGATCGTTCCAACCTTGTCACCGATCACAACTTTTTGGATATTTCCTTTTTCAAACATGTTGAAAACCATAATATCTAAATTATTTTCCATACATAAAGTAATAGCTGTTGTATCCATTACCTTAATGCCTTTATTGATTACGTCCATATAGGACAAACTTTCAAATTTAACGGCATCGTTAAACTTCATTGGATCTTTGTCGTAAATGCCATCAACTTTAGTTGCCTTTAAAATTACATCCGCATCAATTTCAGTCGCACGAAGGGCGGCGGCTGTATCAGTTGTAAAATAAGGGTTCCCTGTTCCGGCTGCGAAAATCACCACACGTTTTTTCTCAAGGTGACGAATGGCCCTTCTTCTAATATAAGGTTCAGCGATTCTTCTCATTTCAATCGCAGTCAATACACGAGTAAAAACTCCCATGCGCTCTAAGCAGTCTTGCAAAGCCACAGAATTGATCACTGTTGCAAGCATGCCCATATGGTCGGAAGTTGTACGATCCATTCCGATGGTCGCTCCAGCGACACCACGATGGATATTTCCTCCACCCATGACGATACCTATTTCTACTCCCATCTCTGTCGCAATTTTAATTTCTTTGGCAATGTTCTCTAGAACTTCAGGACTGATTCCCCCATCGCGGTCTCCCGAGAGAGCTTCACCAGATAATTTTAACAGAATTCTTTTGTATTTCATCTCTTACCACAACCTAAAAAAAAGGGGACCGTTAAGCCCCCTTTGAGTTCGAACAATTTAAATCTTAGTGACTGCCGGCAGTGATCTTGGCAACTTCTTCAGCAAGATTATCTTGCTTCTTCTCGATGCCTTCTCCCAAGCCAAGCTTTTGGAAACCTTGAACTGTAATCGTTGTGCCTACAGCTTTTGCAACATTGGCAACTTGCTGAGCGATTGTTACGTCAGGATTTTTTACGAATGATTGCTCAAGAAGACAAACTTCTTTTGCAAGCTTGTTAAGTTTACCCATGACGATCTTCTCGATCATATTCTCAGGTTTACCTTCTTCTTTTAATTGAGCAGCATAAATTTCAGCTTCTCTCTTCTTGAAGTTTTCATCAATTTGAGAACCATCTAAAAATTTTGGTGAAGCTGCAGCGACGTGCATAGCAATGTCTTTTGCCAATTCTTGAACTTGAGCATCTGAGCCCTTGTCCGTTAAAAGAGCAACCAACGTTCCAATTCTTCCGCCGTGGTTATAGTTACCGATAAAACCATTGCCATTTAAGGCGATAGTTTCAAAACGGCGAACATCAACTTTTTCACCACATTTCATCGTTAACTCATTAGCACCTTCTTGAACTGTACCAGCGGCACCTTCAAGCTTGCTGTTTTTAAGAGCTTCGACATCTTGTACTTTATTCTTAACAAGATTATGAGCAACCTTGTCTGCAAATCCTTTGAAATCGTCGCCTTTTGCAACAAAGTCAGTTTCACAGTTTACTTCAAGAACAACACCGAAGTTTCCTTCTACAACAGTTGTGACAACGCCTTCAGCAGCAATACGTGATTGCTTCTTTGAAGCAGCCGCGAGACCTTTTTTTCTTAGGTAATCAACAGCTTCGTCAACACTTCCGTTAGTTGCTGTAAGAGCTTCTTTACAAGCCATCATCCCAGCACCAGTCATTTCTCTTAGTTGTTTTACATCACTAGCAGTAAAAGACATGTCTATTCCTTTTTTTAAAATTTATTATTCTTCGTCGTCGCCAACCAAGTCGATGTCTTTTTCAAACTTCGAAATGATTTCATTTTCAAGAGCAACGTCACGGCCTTCAGCAGCCCCTCTGTCTTTCTTAGCGTAGCGTGAACCTTCTGCAACAGCAGATGCAAAGTACTCAGCAAACATTTTTACTGATTTGATAGCATCGTCGTTACCTGGAACAACATAGTCGATTCCAGATGGATCGCAGTTTGTATCTGTAATAGCAACAACTGGAATACCAAGTGTTGTAGCTTCTTCGATAGCAATTTTTTCTTTGCCTGGATCGATGATGAATAGAGCACCTGGGATTTTTCTCATGTCTTTGATCCCGCCCAAGTTTCTTTCTAACTTCAATACATCTTTATCAACTTTTGAACGTTCTTTCTTAGTTAAAAGATTGAAGTCACCAGTCTCTTTCATTTTTTCAACTTTTCTTAGTTTATCAATTGAGAGAGCAACTGTTTTATAGTTAGTGAGCATTCCACCCAACCAACGGTGAGTCACGTGATTAGCACCACATGATTCAGCAGCGTTTCTTACTGTTTCAGAAGCTTGTCTCTTTGTTCCTACGAACAAAATTGGCTTTCCTTCTGAAGAAACTTTCTTCAAAAAGTCATAAGCTTTCTTTGCCATTGGGATTGTTTGAGAAAGATCGATAATATAAATACCGTTTTTCTCACCATAGACGAATTTCTTCATCTTTGGATTCCACTTGTGAGTCTGGTGCCCAAAGTGAGCTCCTGATTCTAACAAACCTTGTAATTCTAATTCACCACTCATAGATTCTCCTTCTAGTGTTGATGGTTTTTCATATCACCTGTTGCTAGCGCTAACTAGACCATCAACCAGGTGACTGAGATTATCCCAAAATCAATTTTTTAGGTCTGCAATGAATAGCATACTGGGGCCTATTGTCGCAAGGGTTTTGAGAGGAAAAAGGGACTATTTAGCGCAGCTCGTCGGGAGCAACTAAAACCTTTCTTCGCTTTGATCCCTCAGCTGGTCCAACCACTCCTCGAGATTCCATTTCTTCGATCAAATTGGCCGCTCGATTATATCCGACTCTTAGCCTGCGTTGCAGCATTGAAGCACTTGCCGTACGGTGTTCAACGACAATTCTTACCGCTTCGCGATATAAGTCGTCATCTGATGAACCATCAGTCGGAGTTGATGATGGAATATGAGTTCCAAAAGAGTAAGAGTCGCGCTCTTCAGTTCCCCCATTTTCAAGGAAATCGATAGCGCCCGTGTGATAATTTTGTGGCAAGGCCGCGAGCTGGTCTGTTAACACTTCAATTTCTTCTTCATCAACAAACGAAGAGTGAACTCGGAAGCTGGCAGTTCCGTACTTATAAAGCATGTCACCTTTTCCGAGCAATTTCTCTGCGCCAATTGAATTCAGAATGGTTCTCGAATCCACTGCCGAAGTTACGCGGAATGAAACGCGAGTTGGGAAATTTGATTTGATAAGACCAGTAATGACGTCAACCGATGGTCTCTGAGTCGCGATCACGAGGTGAATACCTGCTGCTCTGGCCTTTGCGGCGAGACGACAAATATTGTTTTCAATTTCTTTTCCGGCCTTCGTTAAAATCAAATCAGCAAATTCATCGACGATGATAACCAGATAAGGCAATTCATAGTTCTCGTGATCTTGATCGTCATAGTGCTGACGAATCGAAGCTAAAAGTTCAGGAGTTGCCCTTTGAAGTTTTTGATTAAAGCCTTCAATATTTCGCACACCAAATTCTTTTAAGATTGAATATCTGCGCTCCATTTCTTGGCAGGCCCAAAGAAGCGCAATCGCTGCCATTTTGGCGTCAGTAATCACTGGCATGACCAAATGAGGAAGTTTCGCATAGAGAGCAAGTTCGAGTTGCTTTGGATCGATAAGAATCAATTTCATTTGCTGAGGCGATTTCTTGGCCAGCAATGAGACAAGTAATGAGTTGATGAAAACCGACTTACCAGCACCTGTTGCACCTGCGACAAGCATGTGAGGCATCGCCGCGAGATCGACAACAAAGACTTCGCCGTAAGCATTTTTTCCCATCGCTACAGGAAGCGCGAGGTTTGATTTTTTATATTCATCAGAATTCAAAACTTCTTCTAGCAAAATAAATTCGCGAGGATTTCTTGGAACTTCAATTCCCACTGTCGTGCGACCGATCATTGGATAAACGATACGAATCGGAGCACCCAAAAGTGCCATTGATAGATCTTTTTCGGAGTTGGTGACTTTGGAAACTTTAACTCCAGATCCTAGCTCCACTTCAAAAGTGTCTACAACGGGACCCTTTAAAACGTTGATCACTCGCCCTTCGATTTTAAATTCAGAGAGCTTGTCTTCAATTCTGCGAATGATATCTTGAAAATAAATATCATCGGGATGCGAAGGCTGATAATTGGTTTTTCTTTGAGAGAGCGTTGAGACAATTTCAAAATATTGTTTCTCAATTTTTGGGTCATTCATCGGTGAGCGTTTCGGTTTCGTTACCTTAGTAGCTGGCTCATCTGTGTAATCATCATCGTCTCTAAAATCTTCTTCTTCGAACTCTTCGTCTTGATCAAATTGATGAACTGCCATCTCCAGCTCTTTGTCATCAATTCCAGCACTTTCTAGGAGAGGAGCTTCAGTCTCTTTTCTCTTGCGAGATGGTTTCGTCATTGCAATTTCTTCATGGCTATAATGAAACGAACCTTCGCTACTTTTTTCTACATCAGACTGACCACCCTTTAATAACTTTGGAAGCCCCACTTGCATGGCCTGTTGAAGCTTGTTCTTTTTGTCAGGAAGGTTTTTTGCAAAAAAGCTGAATGCAGGAGTCAATACTCTATCTTGAATCCATAGAACGCTCGCCCACATTGCTTTGGAAAATAGAATAAGATTCTGGTGAAATGAGCTTCTAAAGCTTCCGAACATAAAGGCAATAAAGGTTACTACGGCCAAAGAAATCATCGCTACATCATCGAGCCAAAAGTGAGCAAAGCTGAGCAATCCACTGCCTATAATTTTTGGATAAAGAATCGCAGTTAAACTAAAAGTAAAAACACCGAGTGAGAGGGCATTAAGCGTATCGATCCAATCTTCTCTCTGACGATAAAGGAATGAATAGAAAATGCTAAACACAACAAAAACAAAAACAATCCACGGACCTGTGTAATATCCAGCCCAAACAATGGATGAACTTAAATAATATGAAAAATAATTAATAGATTCAGAGTTTGAAGATATGGCTTGGTAGTTATCACCGAGCGAATCGGAATAGTAAAAAGCAAAAAGGGAAATGATAGTAAGGCAAAATAGCGCAATGAGTTGTAAACGAAGAATTCTTGATGGTATATGCATAGAATAATAGTCTCACAGCAGTCAAATGCGCGTCAAAAACAATTTTAGACAAAAAAAAGCCACTCGTTAGAGTGGCTTCTTTAAAATAAGGATGGTGCATCTTGCTATTCTCACACCAAGTCTCCCTGGCACTACCTTCGCCGCAACA
>PCTW01000052.1 GCA_002786715.1 Bdellovibrio sp. CG22_combo_CG10-13_8_21_14_all_39_27 | reverse complement strand
TTTTGAAATTAGAAGAGATGCCCAAAAACCTAACTCCCATTAATGTTGGTGAATCAAAAATATTAGAAGTCGGTCAAAAAGCTCTCGCCATTGGAAATCCCTTTGGACTTGATCACACAATTACTGAAGGAATCATTTCAGCGCTTGATCGCAAGATCCAAGGATTCGGAGGTGTTTCGATTACGGGTATGATTCAAACCGATTGCTCCATTAATCCTGGAAACTCAGGAGGTCCCCTTCTCAATAGCTCTGGACAATTGATCGGTATGAACACCATGATTTTTTCGAACTCAGGTTCATCTTCTGGCGTTGGTTTCTCTGTTCCCGTCAGCACGGTTAAACAAATTGTCCCTCAGTTAATCAAGCATGGAAAAGTAGTCAGACCTGGTCTTGGAATTGGTATCCTCGAAGATCAAATCAAAGCTCATTTTGGAATCGATGAAGGTCTCGTCATCAAATACATCGATCCAAAAGGCGGGGCCAATCAAGCCGGTCTCCGTGGCATGGGAAGAGATTCACGCGGCCGTTATTTCATTGGCGATATCATCCTTGAAGTCGATGGCAAAAAAGTAAACAACTACGACGACATTTATCTAATGCTCGAAAGCTATAAAGTCGGCGACGTTGTCACCATCAAATACATTCGCGATGGAAAAAAGAGTACGGCCAAAGTCACTTTGATCGAAGTCTAATTTAAAAAAAAATTAAGAAATAAGTAATTGCCGGTAATAGAGGTTTGAGAGCTCGTGATCAAGAGCCTGGGGAGTTAGACTTTGCTGAGCGAAGAGAAAATCTTCCCAGTAAGAAAAACAACTTGGAATCTTATTTAATGCTTTATACGGAATAAGTGCTTCCATGAAATTTAGCTCAAGTTTAAAATGTATAACAGAAGCTGGACTTGTAAAGTGAATGCGATCTGCATTTAGGTCAGCATGATTAATACTTATAATAAATTTAAAATGTTCGTGATCTGGATTTTTGCTTACAATGTACAAGTCAGTAAGGGTATATATCTGCAAGTCAATTTCAAGAGATTGCGAGCTTGAATAGCGATTCATGTATTCCTTGGGAAATTGAGTAGACTTAAGGATAATTGTACTAATTTGCACAAAAAAGCAGAAAGGTTAAAACTAAATCAAATAGATCATTCTTGTGCAAAACGAAGCTTGTTTTTTCGCAGTGTTTGTAAATAAAATTTCAATATTTTCAAATTGGTCGAATACTCAAACATGAGAATTTCTAGAGGTTTAATCACACATGACAAAAAGCTGATTAATAACATCTTTTCAAGGTTCTGGAGGAGGAATATCTTTTTATTCTTTGAGGAGCTTTATGAAAAGATTAAATTTAATCATCGCTTTATTATCTCTCAGTTTTAATTCATTCGCAGCGGAAGGTCTTTCGTTGGATGACCTTGGCTTTAATGCTTCTGATGTCAAAGTAGACAAGGCCCTCACTGAAAAACTTGAAAAAAGAAATTGGATGTTAAAAGCTCACCAATATACTGCACTTGGAGCGCTTGCCCTAATGAGTGGAGCAATTCTGACCGCAGGTGAGCATAAGCAAGCTAAAGACAGTCACGTCGCTCTAGGGATTGCTGGTGCAACAGCTTACTACACAGCTGCTTCATTTGCCTTTTTAGCTCCTGAATTAGATGAAAAAACTCCTGCTAGAGGAATGACTGTTTGGCACCGAAGATTAGCATGGATTCACTTTCCTGCCCTATTGATTGGACCGACCTTGGGCTATCTTGCAAATCAAAAATATAAAAAAGGCCAAGAACCAACAGGCATGCTTAAGAACCATGCCGCTATTACAACAATAGGTTTCATTGCATTCGCCGCTTCGGCATTAACTATGACGATAGAATTCTAGGAATTAAATTATGAAAAAAATAATCATCATCTCTCTTTTAAGCATCAGTAACTGTTTCGCCTTTAATTTAAATGGAAACTATTCGCTTCAAAGTTCTTCAATAACTTACAAAATGAAATATCTTCTCAAGAAAATAAATGCCACAAGTACTGAAGCGAAAGGAAAAGGAATTTGTAATAAGAAAGACTGTGAATTCCTCGTAGCTGCTCCAGTAAAATCATTTACCTCTAAAGATTCCAATAGAGATACCAATATGCTTACCTATACTAAGGCATCAGATTTCCCAATGGTCGTAGTGAAATTAAAAACGCTTTCAGAATTCAAAGAAAACGGTAATTATGACTTAGACATTTCATTTGCGGGTCAGTCACATACATATAAGAACATTGCGATGAAATCAGAAGGCAATGATACAAAGTTTAAAGTCAAAGGAACTATTCCTCTTCTGCTTTCTGACTTCAATGTTGAAAGACCTGAGCTTTTACTAGTCAAAGTGGACGATTTAACTCCTATTGAGGTTGAAGTTACTTTTTCTCGACACTGAGCCTCATTCTTATTCAGCAGGATATTTTCTAGGAAAATAATAGAGATGCAGAGCAATGCCTGAAGCGGCAAAGCTAAAATAATAATTAAGCGGCAAGCTCAATACTATCCCCACAATCCCAAAGATATGAACGGATTCGGCGAGAGCACAACTCAGGATTGAAAAGACAAAATACTGATCAAAGGTCTTTTGAACCTGAGCTTTTCGATTGATCCAAAAACTGGCGATGGCAGCGATAAAGGCCATAAAAGGCAAGATTTTCATCATCATATCATCTGGTCCAACGGCTGATTCGGAATGCAAATAATTGATGGTAAGATAAATAAAAAGACAATGAGACATGAGCAAAGCGCCCCAAAGGGTACGCATCACTTGGACTTTGTTTTGATCTGAGTTCATTTCTGCCCCTAAGATTATAATAACTTATATTAACTATTACTGACGCAAAGTGAACAAAAACTATCACGTACCTAAATAAGACAAAAGTCCTATGTCGTAATTTGCAAAAATTTTATCAATAGGCAAAATGCCTAATGCAATTTTTCTCTTTTTAATTAAAATATTTCATTAATGTACTTTGGGAGGTATTTCTTGAAACTTGTAACACTATTATTTGCATTTACAGCACTAAAAGCATTTGCGATGACTCCCTTACCTAAAACGCCACCAGTTCCTGCCGACAACAAAATGACCCCTGCTAAAATCAACTTAGGAAAGATCCTTTATTTTGAGCCACGACTATCTCTTAATGGAACCATTTCATGCAACACTTGCCACAACGTCATGCTGGGAGGAGAAGACAATAGAAGTGTCTCTGTTGGAGTGAATGGACAACGCGGAGGAAGAAGTGCACCAACTGTATGGAATGCAGCTTTTCATAGTGTTCAATTTTGGGACGGAAGAGCCTTATCATTAGAGGAACAAGCAGTAGGGCCAATTACAAATCCAATCGAAATGGGAATGCCAAATTTTGACGTGGTCATCGAAAGATTATCGAGCATTGAAGAATACGTCGATATGTTCAAAAAGGCGTTTCCAAAAGACAAGAAGCCTATTTCAAAAGTAAATATAGGCAAGGCCATAGCAACATTTGAAAGAACATTAATTTCTGGAAACAGTCCTTTTGATCTCTATAAAAGTGGTAAAAAATCTGCCATGAGTAAAAGTGCTATTCGTGGAATGAAATTAGTGGAAGAAACAGGTTGTTTAGCTTGTCACTCGGGAAGCAATTTCAGTGGAGATAATAAAATGGGTGAAGGCAATTTCCAAACCTTCCCTGTTTTTGCAGAGAATGAATATGTTAAAAAGTACGATTTCTTAAAAGATAATGGCCGCTATGAGACAACTCAGAAAGAAGAAGATAAACATATTTGGCGAGTTCCGACATGGAGAAATATTGCTTTAACAGCACCTTACTTCCACAACGGTTCAGTCGCAACATTAGAGGAAGCCGTTAAGGTCATGGCAAAAGTTCAACTCGATAAAGACTTAAATGATAAAGATACTGCTGATATTGTGTCATTTCTTGAAAGTTTGACCGGAAAATTTCCAAAAATTGATATGCCACGATTGCCATCGACTCCCAAAAGATCAATCCTTGACGTAAAATAGTCTTTTGTATTTCCATCACCAATTGAAACAATGTTAAAATTGGTGATGGATTTCTTTCTATTCTAAAAGTATCACAACTTAAATTCTATTATTAGGGAAACCTAGAGGAATATAATAGAGGTGCAATGCCATTGCTGAACCAGCAAAAACGAAATACATACTGAGTGGTAGTTTGAAAAACGAAACGCTTGACATTGCAACAATGCCTATTATGAACGCAAACAACCATGAAAAAGCTTTAAACTTAAAAAATTTGTTAAACGTATTTTGATTTTTAGATTTTTTGTTAAAAATAAAACTAAAGTAGAAAAGAGATAAAATGACTAAGGAAACTATGATAATGGGAAGAACTTCGACGGGATCAGTACTTTCTACATAAAGTGATTTAGGAGTAATAGAAAGCCAAATAACATGCGGACTAATGGCCCAAAGCCAAATCACAAACATAAAGAATATTTTTAAATTTTTGATAATTTTTTCCACTGAAAACTCCTCAAGTTGAAGAAAACCTTTAATCTCATGACCATACTACAATGACGTTTATAACAGCAGTTCTACAGTTGAGAGTTCAAATTTTATAAGTGAATTGTTTCATCATTTGAAGATTGAATACAGGTTAAATTTTTTAACTATTTCTTCCGCAAAATAGCAATAAACAATGGCGCGCCAATCAGACTGGTGATGATTCCGATGGGGATTTCGCGGTCGGGAAAAAGCAGGCGAACAAGGAAGTCGCAAGACGAGAGGAAGATGCCGCCGAAGATGATCGCCAGATAAGGCCATTGTGGCATGCGCTTGGAAAAGATCAGGCGCACGAAATTGGGGACAACCAAGCCGACGAAGCCAATGGGGCCGACGATGGCAACAACCAAAGCGATGATAAAACTAACCAGTGCGATGATAAGGTTTCGTTCACGATCGGGATTCACTCCTCTGGTAGTTGAGAAATCGTCACCCAAACTTAACACTTCAACTCGGCTCCAGCGAAAAACAGTGAAGAAGATAATGAAGATGAGCGCGCCAAAAGCGCAAAGAGGTTCAATCCATCCGACAACGGAGAGCGAGCCCACCATCCAATGAATGACTCTTTGGTTGATATAGGGACTGGAATAAATTTGAACGAATAAAACCAAGCTTGAAAAAAGCAGGGATTGAGCGATGCCAGCCAGCAAGAGACCGTCGCGGCGATTACTGCTCATGAATTGGGAGAAAAGCATGAGAAAAAAATAACCTAAAGATCCGCCTAAGAAAACCGCCCATACGATATTGGATTGTCCTTGAAGGCCCAGTGAGAAAAGCAAAACGGCGGCGAATGAGGATACCATCGATGTACCCAGCGTGTAAGGACTGGCCAAAGGGTTTTGAAAAATCGATTGGTAATAAAGTCCGCACAAAGAGAGGATAGCGCCGACAGAGAAGCTTAAAATAAAACGCGGCAGGCGAAGATTGTAGAGCATCCACTGATAATTGGGGTCTGCTTGATTAGAGAAAACAGAGACTGAAAATAAGGCCAGGAAGCCGAAGAAGATAATGAGGGGAAGAATTTTTTTAAAGGGCATAGCGCCCCTCCCCTACTGTCGTGACATTGAATTTTTTATCAAAAAGGTTTTCTAAAACTGAGCTATTATGAAAATCTTCATGGAAGCCAGAAAAAACTATCTGGCCTTTCTTGAGTCCAAAAACTTGTCCCATGGAATTTAAAACTTGGTTAATATCGTGAGAGACAATCACCACGGTTTTCTTTTTATTGTGAACAAAAAACTTTAAGAGTTTTAAAATTTCATCTTGATGCTTGGGATCCAAGAATGAGCAAGGCTCATCCAATAGCAATACTTCAGGGTCCCAATATGTCGCTGCAATAATGCGCCACTTTTGAAACTCGCCACCAGACAAATGGCCAATACTTGTCTCAAGAGAATGGTTGAGTCCTAAACATTCCATTAGGGAGGTTATCTCTGGTAAATATTTTTTAAAGCGACCAAGCTGACCTTTGCAGACTTTAAATCCCGCTAGTCTTAAATAGTCGTTAATGGTGATATCCTCTGCCAATTCTGATTTTTGACTTAAGAAAGAGATCTTGTCATCAATCACGGAGAAATTGAGGTGACCGTTTTGCAATTTGTATAAACCCGCCAGAATTTTGAGCAGCGTGGTTTTACCTGAGCCGTTAGGGCCGACTATATTAATTAAACTGGCTTGGTCAGCTTGAAAATTTATCTTCTCTAAAATTCTCTTTTGCCCCAGAGAAAAGCTATCTAAATTTAATTGAATCATCGCAACCTTCTTTGCAGAGCGATGATGAAATCATAAAATGCGGGTGAAGGGATTTGGGAGTCTTCGCGATTGATATAAATGAGTCGGCTCTTAAGTTTTGAGAAGACTTTGCTCTTTTCAGTTTCCGGACTTAGAAAGATGATGATGTCTGGATTTAACTTCAATAAAGCTTCGGCACCAATCATCGAAAATTTTTCTTGCTCATCGGTGAGAGCATTTTCCAAACCGAGATAATCGAGAACGTCGCCATACAAGGTCGATCGACCTGCGACACTCCATTGAGCTCCCCTGCCATCGTCGCCAATCACAAAAAGTGCTTTGAGTTTTGATTTTTTCTGCTGATAAAGTTTGATCTTCTTTTCTTTGAGTATCTTTTGCGCCAGTTCTTCTTTTTTAAAGCTTTCAGCGATCTTTAAAAAACTTGTATCAATATCAGACAATCTCTCGAGTGGGATTTCGAGAGTGTTCAATTTCATCTTCTTTAAATTTCCCAAGACTTTGTTCGAAGCGTTTTGCTGGATGATCAGAAGATCAGGTTTTAATAAAAAAACTTTTTCCAGATTGAGATCAAGCGCCGAGCCGACTTTTGCCACGTCAGGGCCTTTGCAGTAGTCGCTTTTACCGACGAGACTTTTCTCTTCCCCTAGCATTGAGATCATTTCGGTGATGGCGGGAGAAGTTGAGACCACACCCATGGCGTAAGCGTTGAAACTGAAAAGGAATAAAATGATCCAAAGCTTCACTCTTTGTCCTTCAGCTTGAAGTCGATAGTTATTCTTCGAGTGCTTTCAATCACTTTATCATTAATTCGAGAGGGACGAAAGATGGCGCGGCTCAAGGAGTTTTTGGCGGCCAGGTCGAGCCGCTCAAAACCACTTGATTGCACGACTGTAATATTTTGCGGTCGGCCTTCGACACCGACTAAAAATTCGAGCTCTACTCTCCCCTCTTCTAATAAAACTCGTGAGCGCTTGGGATAGGCGATCGCCAATTCGCCTTCAAGCTCGGCTTGTGTGATGATATCATTTTCAAGGCTTGAGTTCTGTGACGTTGACTTTGGAGCAGCAGCTTTCTTTTCGCTACTGGGTCTCGGTGTCTCTTGTAAATTAATACTGATACTTGATTGAGGAGTATACACTTCCTGATCTTGAAGTGTGGGCGTGAAAAAAACCGCTGCATGCAGACTCAGGGAGCCTATAACAGCGGCAAAAATCATTTTCTTTGTATCTGCTACCATTTCATTCCAAAATTAAGCGTAAAATTTCGTCCGACACTTTGATAACCTTTGATTTCTTGATAATCGTGATCCAGAAGATTTTTAATGTTTACGCCCACATACTTATCCGTTTCAAATTGAAATTTTGAACCGAGACTAGCGATCAGGTAAGAAGGACTATTTCCTCCCACATCATCTCTGCGACCGAGATAGGTCACTTCGGAATTGAGATCAAGCTGGTCATTGAGATAAAATGTACCCATAAGTTGAGCCTGTTGCTTTGGTCTTCGAATCAATTGGCGATTGGTGCTATGGTCACGTGTGGATAATTGAGTGAATGAGAACTGTCCATCAAATTGACTCCAGCTCTTTTTCGCGATGAACTCAACGCCTTTGATTTCCGCACCAGAGACGTTTTCATAACGAGAAGTCCCGAAATTAATATAGTTTTGATAGTCCACTTCAAAATAATTAAGCTCAAGCCATTGAGTTGAATAATCCCAAACGAGGCCCACGTCTTTAGAGTGTGAGTGCTCCGGTTTTAATTGCAGATTTCCATACTGACCAAAGAGTTGGTAGAGACCAGGGCTTTTCGTTCCAGTTGAGTAACTCGATTTCAAGTGAAGATTTGAAATCAGCTGTAGATTTAAGCCTGCTCGATAGCTCCACTCGTCTTCAAAAAGATTGTAATTCTCATAGCGAGCAGCCAGATCAAATCCGATGATTTCCCAATGGGGAGCAACTCTGGCAAAAAGACTCTTGGTTTCTAATAATTTTTGGGAGGTTAAAATAGAGTCGAGTACATTGGCCTTATCCTTTTGATAAGCGGCTCCCAAACCCACGATCTTATAATCGAGATTGCTCTCGATTTTCTTTTGCTCTGCTTGGTAATGGTAATTGCCAGTGCTGTCTCGTACCACATCGGTGAATTGATATTGAGTATTCCATTTGAGCTCACTCCACTCTTTTACATATCCCAAGCTCCAAATCGATTGCGTGTAATGAGAGTACTGGGCATCGTCTGAGGGCTGATTGTCAAAATCACTACTGCCTTTAATTTGACGAGTGCTAGCCTTTAAGTCGCCAAAGTTCTTGGTTTGATATTGAAGAGCGACTCCAATGGTTTGCAAAGAATAAGGATCTTTTTCTTGAATGGCGGCACTTGAGGCGGCAGCTGAAATACCGCTGGCCTCTTGATGCTCTCCCGACAGGCTGTATTGAAAATGATCTTTCGCTCCCGTGGTGTTGAAGCCCACCACTTTTTGGCCAAAGTTTCCGCCGCTTAAATGCAATTGTGAGCGCGGCTGGGTGCTTTTAACGGTCCTGATCTTGATCACTCCTCCGATGGCTTGCTGCCCGTACAACGCACTTTGCGAACCTTTCAATACTTCTACTGATTCAATGTCGGAGAGCGCGATATATTCAAAGCGAGGTTCTCCCGCTATAGAAGTGGGATCATTGAGCACAACTCCATCAATGATGATCAGTGCATGTCGCGAATCTGTTCCTCTGATAAAGAGAGAGCCACTCTTGCCAAAGCTTCCGTTGTTGACTGTGGTGATCCCCGCTTTCGCTTTGAGCAGATCACCAAGATTGGTGCTTCCCGAGCGTTCAATTTCTTCGCGCCCAATGTATTGAACTGAGCCGGTGCTTTCGATCAATGGACGATCAAAGCGTTCAGCGGAAACAATAATGGTTTCGGCTTGAGCTGAAGTTAGTAAAATGAGAATAAGACAGATGATCTTCATAAATTCCTCCGCGGGATGTTGGCAATCGAGGGAGGGTCGGGCTTAAGAATTATTTCTTTTTACCGTTGCGGGACAGCGTCAGAATTTCACTGACTTCACTCTGTTCGATTGAATTAAAAAACTTAGGTCATGTTCGGGTCCATGGCATCACGGACTCCTTCTCCAATTAAATTTAAAAGCGTGAGACTGAAGAAAAGAGCAAGAGACGGATAAACTGCCAACCACCATGCTACCGAATAATGTTTCTGAGCTTGATTGAGGAGTTCTCCCCATGACGGAGTTGGAACTGTTAATCCAAAACCAAGATAATCAAGACCCGCTAAAGCAGCAATATTCCCAGAAATAACAAAAGGAGCAAAGGTAATAACTGATGTTAAAGAGTTTGGAAGAATGTGTTTAAAAATTACTTTGAAATCGGTTGCTCCCAAAGCTTTGGCGGCTTCGACGAATTCGCGCTTACGATTTCGTAAAAACTCTCCGCGTACATAATAGCTAATGCTGATCCAACCAAAGATGGTGGAGATGAAAACCAGCATAATAAGATTAGGAGTAAAGATTGAAATCAAAATCAAAAGTAAGAAAAAGGTCGGTACAGTGGAGAAGACTTCAACAAATCGTTGCATAAAGAAGTCGAACTTGCCGCCGTAAAATCCCATCATACCACCTAGAATAGTTCCAATAAAAAAGGAGAAGAACCAAACCAAGACGGCATAGCTGATTGAATATTTAAAACCGTAAAGCAGACGAGCAAAGACATCACGACCACTTTGATCGGTTCCCATAAGGTTCAAGGCCGTTGGTCCAGAAGGGTAATAATCAACTTCTGAGTTGCTTTCAAATGGGTCCCACTTCACCATTGGCCAAAGGGCCCAATTTTCGCCATCAAGTTTAAATGAACGGTAATCAACAGTTAGTGAATCAGTAATTCCAAAGGTCGTAGGATGGTAATCCACGATCACTGGAAAATAGCTGTGACCTTGATATTTCATATAGAGAGGGCGGCTATTAGAGATCAATGGAGCGGCAAAAGTCATGATGATCATGGCCACCAAAAGAATGGTCGACCAATAGGCGCTTTTACGTTTTTTAAAACGTAGCCATCTTTTTCTAGTAAGTTCATTTTTAATAAAACGTTCAATCATGAGAAATCAATCCTTGGATCGACAACGATGTAGGCCAGATCGCTTATCAAATTTCCGACCAACATCAGGATACTTTGAATGAAAGTAAGTCCCATAATGACATTGTAATCGCGCTCTAGAATAGATTTATATCCAAGTTGGCCCATACCATCTAGGTTGAAAATGTTTTCAATTAAAAGAGATCCTGCAAAAAACACAGTTAAGAATCCACCAATGCCGGTCACGATAGGAATCAAAGCATTGCGAAGAGCGTGCTTCAAATAAACTTTCTTTTCAGAGAGGCCTTTGGCACGTGCAGTGCGAATATAATCTTTCTTAATTTCATCGAGCAGTGAGTTCTTTTGAAGCATAGTCAAAATAGTGAAATGACCAATCATGTAGGAAATTAATGGCAAAATGAAGTGATGAACACGATCGAGGATCTTCGCTCCAAGCCCAAGCATTTCATAATTATCGCTATACAAATCTCCCACAGGGAACCAGTCAAAGAATTGTCCGCCAGCAAAGAAAACGATTAAAAGAATGGCCAACATAAATCCAGGTATGGAGTACATGGCAAAAATAATAAAACTAGAGACGTAGTCAAACTTACTCGAATTGTGAATCGCTTTAAAAATTCCCAGCGGTACCGATATTAAATAAGTTAAAATCAACGAAATAATCCCAAACTGAAGGGAAACCGGAAGCTTGCTGGTAATAACATCAATCACGGGTTCTTCGTAAGTGAAGCTTTCACCAAAATCGAGAGTGGCAAGATTTTTAAGCCAAATGAAATAGCGCATATATAATGGCTTATCAAAGCCATATTGGGTACGAAGAGCTTCAATCACTTCTTCTGAGACAGCGCTATCTTTGCCATTGGCACCCATCGCTGCTGAACCACCGCCGCCTTCTCCACCGCCAGCTCCGCCGAAACGAAGTTGTTGAATTTTTTGTTCAATCGGTGAACCTGGAGCGAGATTGATAATCCCGAATGTAATGACCGTCACGCCCAAAAGCGTGGGGATCATGATCAAGATACGTCTTAAGATATATTGAAACATTATTCTTCAATCCACCAATAAGTAATACCAACACCGTAATTGTAAGTGTCTTTTGCACGCTTCATATGTTTTGTATGAGCGTAGAACAAAGTGTCGTCGTTAAAGAGGAAAGCATAAGGATAATCTTCAGCAATCATCTTATACACTTTCTTTAAAACTTTAATACGAGCTGGCTTATCCATAGTCTCGCGAGCCTCATCAATCAACTTATCCACTTGTGGGTTGTTGTAGTTGATGAAGTTAGAGCCGCCTTCGCCAGAAGATGCTGAATGCCAAATTTGTTTTGGATCGTTATCAACACTTCCTGCAGACCACCCAAGACGAAGAGCTTCGAATTTTTTCTCATCCATTAGCTTAATGAATGTGTTCCATTCAACAACTTTAATATTAACGTCGATACCAGCTTGCTTGGCATCTTCTTTAAAGATCGTGAGGTATTTTACGAATTCTTGGCTTGGTTCAAGAATAGTGAAAGAGAAAGGAACTTTCTTACCATTGATCTCTTTATCGAGAATCATATCTCCATCTGTATCTTTCCAACCTTCTGCTCTTAAAAGTTCAAGAGCGAGTTTTGGGTCATACTTAATTGCTTTTACACTTTGATCAGCATATTCAGATTGAACATACCATGGACCAGTTGCTGGTACAGAATAGCCAAAACGGAATTTTTCAATCATCAAATCGCGATTGATGAGGTGGTACAAAGCCTTACGCACGTTTACGCTTTTAAACTTATCATCAGCAAGGTTCCACCCGATGAATCCGTACCCTTTTGGAGAAATGTTTTTAGTTTTAACTTTAAAAACAGACTTGCCCCAATTTGGACCTTTCGTTTTTTGTTCGTATTGCTCAGCTGTCAAAGAGATAAAATCGAGATCACCTTTTTCTAAGCGTTGAACTTCAATCGTTGTGTCTTTGACGAATCTCATAAGGAATGAGCCGTAATTATTCTCTCCTGCACGAGTTGGATCTTTTCTCGCCCACCAATCTTTGTTGGCTTCAAGAGTAATTCCTTTCTCTTTTTCCATTTTTACAAATTTGTAGGGACCAGTTCCAATCAACGTCTTGTTAAGTTTTTTCTCTTGAGCTTTTGTTGGATTTTCATAGATGTGCTTTGGCACAACAGTCATCGTTGCAATACTTTCAAAGTTCTTGAAGTATTTTTGCTTGGCCACAAATTTAATTTTGTTTGGACCTGTGACAACTGCCTCTTTGATACTCTCAAAGTAGGGCTTCATGTGAGCTGTCTTGTACTTATTTTTTGGGTCCATGATGGCATCAAAAGAAAATTTCACATCGGCAACTGTGAGCGGCTTGCCGTCATGCCACTTCACACCATCACGAAGGGTGAATTCAAAAGTTAATCCATCTTTTGAAACGGTATATTCAGAAGCGAGATTAGGTCTCCACTCATAAGTATCAACATCACGATCAAATAAAGTTTCGAGTACATACCCTTGAACAACTGAAGCGTAGTAATCAGTTGAAGACAATGGATTCAACGTCGTTGGTCTTTCACCAAGATTGTATTTGAATTGACCACCAAACTTAGCTTTTGGGCTTCCCATTGTTTGAGGAGCAGAAAATGCTTTTTGAGTAAGTGTAATGAGGGCCAGAAGAAGAACTAAGCCTTTTAAAACGTGGGCCATACCTTATCCTTTTTTGATTGTGCAATGCGGTCTAAAAAACCGGCTATTTCAATCCGATAAGGCTATAAGGAAAAAGATCGAAAGTGTACTATTTTTTGTAGTAAAGACGGGGGTCTAACGCCCAGCGATCAACAGTTAAGTTTTCATTTCCAATGCGGTAGACTTCAAGCTTTTTATCGACGTCAGCAACTTGAATTTCTAACTGTTTGTAATTCTGTAAGCTATTAGCATTGTCTTCGTCGAGATTTTGCAACTCATTTCGCCACTCAAGCTCTAACTTATCGCGCAAAGTTTTATAGCGTAAATTGACTGCGTTTACTTTTTCGATGTTGATATCGAGCTCTTTTTTGTAAAAGCCAAGTTTGCCCTGCAGCGCTAATCTTTTTTTAAGCAAAATATCGACCAGCTCTTTTCCCATTTGCAGATTATTGATCAGATCTTGGCTATACATGTAGAGATATGAACCTGGAGCGAGACCAATTCTTTGCTGGCACAATCCCATGTCGGGAACTTTCATCAAGACATAATCGTTAGACTTACCCACCACAATGCCTTTGCAACGATAGCGATCATTTCTCTGATCCCAAAATTCGATTTTATCTTTTTTGTTAATATACTTCATATTCACAAAATCGATTTTCATGCGAAGAAGCGCACCTTCGGGGTTGATACGAGAAATGCGTCCAGAGAATAACCCCATCTTGTCTTCAGCTGAAAAGACAGCTGTCGACATTAAAAATAACGAAATTATCAGTAACAAATTTCTCATATGATCATTATCTGACACAAAAGGATTTTATGCTAGTCGGTAAGTCTGTATAGGGAATCTATTTGATAGGTTTTTGGACAATGATTGATGCTGTAAACTCTCCCACATGCAGAGGTTCTTCGTACTTGAGAATTTTCATTCCTTTGAACATCGTTAACAGTTCTCCTGGCTTTAAAAGGTAAATATCATCGTAGCTCTCATTTCCAGGAACTTGCTTTTGAAGAATGCTGTGAGATTCATAGATAAGAATTCCACCAGGCTTTAGCCATTCTACTAATTTACGATTGAGATCGCGATCTACATAGTAGAAACAAATAATCGCATCGTAGCTGCTGGGTGCAGGATTAAATTTTTGCATAGAAGAAACAAAAGTATTGATTCGCACACCAAATTCATCAGCGAGCTTTTTGGCCTTGTTGACAGCGACCGCACTAATGTCCACACCGACGACAGTGTATCCCTTGCGCGCCAGAAAAACAGCGTTACGTCCCTCTCCCATACCAACATCTAAAACCTTAGCGCCCGAAGGAATATAATTATAATTGGAGCTGATAAATTTTGCGGGAGTCTTTCCAAAAACGTAAGAATCTTGGGCGTATTTTTTATCCCAATAGACTTTAGGATCATTTGATTTACGGACACCTGAGAGATGCTCAAATCTTTTAGCATCAATCGGCTGACGAGAGAAGACTGGTGAACTTAAAATTAATAAAATAAGACAGAACACTATTCTCATGAAGCTTCAGTTCCTTCATCATTGGTTTCGTTAATCTCTTCTAAGGAAGCAAGATCATCTCCTCGCCAATCATCGTTTGAAGATTCAGAAGACACCACTTCACCTACTTCTTCAACGATCGGTGCTTTCTCAAGTGTTACACCCAACTCTGCATTCAAATAGAGCTGAAGCGTCTCATAGCGCTCGTGCAATTCAAAAATAGCATGAGAGACGTTATCTGAAACAGTGGCCGGCATATCTTCTGTGTTCATGAGATACCAGCGAAGTTCTTCAACTTTGGTATAAAATTGGTCAAGGCTCGCAATAACTTCTTCACTCACAAAGGCCAAGTACTCTAGTGAACACTCATCATAGCGGTTGCGGAAAATGTCTTTAAAATGTTCGCGCGTTCTTCGGTATGAGAAAATTCTCATATACTCAATTTCACGATACTTGATTCTTTCAAAGATTCTTTGAGCATCAAGCTGAAGCAATAGAAGAACTCTTGATTCTTTGGTTGAAAGTTTTTTCATATACTTAGGATACTAGATAAGAGAAGGATGCCTCAAGCAGGCAATTTTGCTCGGCGTCCACCAGGCCAGGTAAGCTTATCTTGAGCGCGATCGACATACTCTTCAACGATAGACTCCACAAGGGACTTCATAGACTGTGGAAGAGCATACTTTTTATAAACGTCGAGTCTGACTAAATCGTGTGGTTTATCAAAAAGAGAGAAAGAACTAATATCAAACAGAAATGCTTTCCTACTCTTGAGACAAAAGTCCAAAAAGCGCTTTCTCAATTTTTTAAGATTCTTAGCTGACTCTACGTTGTTAGCAACTGAAATGAAGAATCTCTTTTGAGTCAGATCAAGCGTCATCATTTCCTCATGCTTAATCGGCACGACTTTAATTCCATAATCATTAATAGCTTGGGCAAATTCTAAAAAGAGTGGCCACTGTTGAGCGCTGTTAATGAGGAAGAAAATGTAGAGATCTTTATTCTTATCCATCTAGTAGACGGATCGGTTTAACTGAGAGATCAATTGAATGGGTGAAGATGATGAGGCAATTTTTTCCGGTTCTTTTTAGTCAAGAACATGAGAAGTCCGATAAGTAATGACCCTAAAAAGTTTACGGCTCCATTTCCTCCCCCACCACTTGATCCTCCACTTAATCCTCCAATGCTTCCACAGGCTGCAAATTGCGACTGATTTTGCTCTTTACTCGTAGAGATAGGAGAAACGTAACCTGTCGATTGGCGAAATCTCGTCTGGTCGACAAGGGAGTTCATTCCAGAGACATCATCACTTTGAATTGAATCGATACTGCCTACATAGGGGGCCATAATGGCGATTGAATCACTATGATCAAGTCCAATGGTGTGACCCATTTCATGCAAGATCGTTTTCCAAAGGGTGCTTGAGTTTGATCGCAAGTTTGAGTTTTGTCCGTTTAAGATAATTTCTGTTTTAGAAAAATAAGTTCCCGTCGCGTATCGAATAGTCACAGCTAAAGTGACTGAGGGGTCATACCCCGTTTCAGCTGCAAAATTATTTGACCAACGAATGGAATTACCTGTGACTGAAGAGGCGGAGTAGCCTGGTCGAACCTGCCAAATTTCTGATCCGGTAGAACTCTCCCAAGCGTTAGCCGCTTGATTGAGCAAGGAAGCGAGTTGGTTTCCGTCACTGGGGTTGGTAGCAACAACATCCATTTGAACTGGTAGGCTACCCCAGTAAAACCCTTGCGTGAAATCCGTCGTAAAACGGAAACCCCAAGCTTCGCTTGTGTAGGTGATCATCGCCATTATTAAAATGACGATAGGTGTACGTGAAAACATCCATGTCCTTCAATCCTTCCATCCTAGAAAGATTTATTACACTAATTACTAGAGACGAGTGCGATGTCACAGATCAGATTGTCGTTGAGAGAAATTTTGTATTTCTTCCCT
Organism: Bdellovibrio sp. CG22_combo_CG10-13_8_21_14_all_39_27; assembly: GCA_002786715.1. Lineage (GTDB taxonomy): Bacteria > Bdellovibrionota > Bacteriovoracia > Bacteriovoracales > Bacteriovoracaceae > 21-14-all-39-27. Next base: position 4,015 of record PCTW01000052.1, on the reverse strand, counting down.
ACTTCAAATTTGACTGGGCCATTTTTTAAGACGTTAACTTGGCGCTCTCCTTGCTGTTCACCTTCGAGATTGAAAATGACATCTTCCCGAGAGAGCATCATGGAAGAAAAGGGAGCTTTAGAATCAGCAATTTTTCGAACCTCACCCACAAATGTGTCGGAACAATTGTGATTCAGCGTCGACGTGGATCTTGCTGTGTTCAAGGAGAGAGAGAGAAGAAAAAGCATCACGCTTGTGTGTCCGAAAAGCCTCATCCTAAAGCCCCTGTTATTCAATTGCATCATCCTTAATGCTCCAGCCGCCTTCCGTAGCAGCAGTATAGATATTCATTGCTAAAGTCGTGCCAAACTTTGGCAGGCTATTTCAGGCATTTGGACTAAAGAGCCCCGTCAAAAAGACACCGAGGACCTAAAACCTTAGAATTGAACAATTTTGGGAGAAGAATTCCGACTTTTATCATTCTGTCTTTTGCTCTCAAAACGTAATGAGTGAAACTTAGCTTATCTTTGATGGTGTCATTAATAAACTTGAAGTCTGATCAAGTACTCCCAACTCTGCAAATACTCATTACAATAAAATGACTATGACAGTGTCAAAAAACTACCGGCCAATTCAAACTTTTGACGACAATAAAGAATTATTTAAATTTAACAGCGATAAGAAAGCTTACAAACTCAAAGCGAGAGCGAGTTTGTGTTTCTTGAATGATCATCTCAAATCGACGAGAGTTGCTAGTGTAATTGAAATAAAATTCAGCGCCCACGTAAGTCTGTCCGAGGGCCAATTTTTTAATTTTTTCTGTCACCATCAAGCGGTATTGAGAAAACGATTTTCCCTTAAACTTTACTTCTTGAGGCATACTCCACTCTTGGTAAGCTTCACCATCAATCGTTTGAGAGGGATCGGCCCTAAGATCATTGATCTCGAGAGTATAACCAAACCAATTTTCTAAAATCTTATTTTTAATAGACTCAGGAAGCTCAGCAGTTAATTCTTGTTTAGTACATTTCGTTGCTTGCATTGAAGTATAGCCACAAGTAAAGCCCTCATCTTTGAGGTCCTGAATTTTTTGGGCATAATCTGGAGTTAAAGTGGGAACAATCATATGTCGTATCGCTAAAAGAACATCATATGATTTAGCTTGATAAAGCCCTTCAGATGGAAAATCTGGGATGCTTGCAAGGCTTGCTTGCGCAAGAAGAAGGAAAAAAATGAAGAAGGCCATTCTCATAGAGGTCCTTAGCATTTGATGTGAAACCGCATCATATACACAAGTTTACAAATTGTCGCCCACTGAGGATGAATTATTTCAAATAGTTAAAAAAAAGGGGAAGGTTTCCCTTCCCCTGATTTGCTAAAATTTCGAGAATTTTGGAATTACATCATTCCTGGCATTCCGCCCATTCCACCCATTCCGCCGCCGCCATGAGCGTGCTCTTCCTTCTTAGGAAGATCAGCAATCATTGTTTCTGTTGTCAGCATTAAGCCAGCAACAGAAGCTGCGTTTTGAAGAGCTGAACGAACAACTTTAGTTGGGTCGATAATTCCGGCCTTAACTAAGTCTTCATACTTATCTTCACGAGCGTTGTATCCCCATTTCTCATCTTTTTTAGTGCGAACTTCATTCACAACTACTGAACCTTCCATTCCGGCGTTTGCTGAAATTTGACGGAGAGGCTCTTCAAGAGAGCGACGAACGATACGGATACCAAATTGTTGTTCTTCATTGACTGCCTTGATTCCATCAAGAACAGCAGTAGCGTGAAGAAGAGCTGAACCGCCTCCAACGACGATACCTTCTTCAACAGCTGCGCGAGTTGCATTCAATGCATCTTCAACACGGTCTTTCTTTTCTTTCATTTCTGTTTCAGTTGGAGCTCCAACGTGAATAACAGCAACACCGCCAGCAAGCTTAGCGAGACGCTCTTGCAATTTTTCACGGTCATAATCTGAAGTTGTTTCTTCGATTTGCTTCTTAATTTGACCAACGCGTGCTTCAACTTCTTTCTTAGCTCCATTACCATCAACAATTGTTGTATTCTCTTTGTCGATTGTAATGCGCTTAGCTTGGCCAAGATTCTCAAGAGTAGCAGCTTCTAAAGTCATACCAAGTTCTTCAGAGATAACTGTGCCACCAGTAAGAACAGCAATGTCTTTCAACATTTCTTTTCTTCTGTCGCCAAAGCCTGGAGCCTTAACTGCAGCAACGTTCAATGTTCCACGAAGTTTGTTCACAACCAAAGTTGTAAGAGCTTCACCGTCTACGTCTTCAGCAATGATAACGAGTGGCTTAGATGTTTGAACTGATTTTTCAAGCAATGGAAGAAGTTCTTTCATGCTAGAGAGTTTTTTATCTGTGATTAAGATGAATGGGTTATCAAATGCCACTTCCATTCTTTCTGGATTGTTTACGAAGTATGGAGAAAGGTAACCACGATCAAATTGCATACCTTCAACAACGTCGAGCACAGTATCAGCAGTCTTTGACTCTTCAATTGTGATGACGCCGTCTTTTCCAACTTTTTCCATGGCCTCAGCAAGAATCTTGCCGATTTCAACGTCATTGTTTCCAGAGATCGTAGCGACTTGTTGAATTTCAGCAGAAGTCTTAACAGGCTTACTCATTTCAGAAAGCTTAGCGACTACTTTTTCAACTGCAAAATCAATTCCGCGCTTAAGATCCATTGGATTGTGTCCAGCTGTAACGAGCTTTACACCTTCACGGTAAATGGCTTGAGCGAGAACAGTTGCTGTCGTCGTGCCGTCACCAGCATCGTCGTTTGTTTTTTGAGCAACTTCTTTCACCATTTGAGCGCCCATATTTTCGAAGTTGTTTTCTAATTCAATTTCTTTAGCAACAGACACACCGTCTTTTGTGATGTGTGGAGCGCCAAAAGACTTTTGAATAACAACGTTACGACCTTTAGGTCCCAATGTTACTTTCACTGCGTTTGCGAGAGCGTTAACACCATTGAGAATTAAGCTTCTGGCATCTTCTGAGTATTTTAATTCTTTTGCTGACATATATATTTCTCCTTAAGAAAGATAATTTGTTTACTGAATAATTCCGAGAATGTCGTCTTCTCTCATGATGAGATAGTCATTTCCGTCAACCTTAACTTCTGTACCAGAGTACTTACCGAAAAGGATTTTATCTCCAGACTTTACGTCTAAAGCGCGAACGGTGCCGTCTGCTAAACGATGACCTTTACCAACTGATACAACTTTACCTTGAGATGGTTTCTCATTGGTATTGTCTGGGATGATAATCCCACCAGCAGTTTTCTTTTCTTCTTCAATACGTTGTACGAGAACACGATCTTGTAATGGAACAACTTGCATATTTCCTCCTTCAAATGAGTGAAGCTTGTTAAACAAAGTCTAATGACTGGACACAAAGTGGTATCAGGTTAGAACACTGTCAAGGGTGGGAGTCTAGAAAAATCGGGGAAAATAAGTCTTACGCATTGCGAATTTTGTCTTTTTTAGTATTTAGGAGCTTAATAAAGCAATAGTAATGGTGTAGTATGGCGCCTCTGGAGTCAATATTGCTCGGCGCATCTTAGGTTATTCGATTGAAGTATTTGCAAGAATTTTGGGAAAAACAGGTATTGAGAAGGGTCCTCAAAAATGAGGATACCGAGGAAAGGACATATTTCGCCCTGACAATCGCTACGGGTATTGGCGCTGCACTCGCGGCCATGTCTCTTCACTATGCGACACTTCATCTCACAAAATATTTCGGAACTGACGACACCTTTACTTGGAAAGCTTTTATCTATGGGGCCTTCGCGGTTTTCATTTCTGGTTTTTTAACCACCAGACTTTTTCCTAATACTGCTGGTTCAGGGATGCCCGGTGTGCGCTTATCACTTGCCGTTTTTCACGGAAAAATTAGCTTTAAAGATACCATGGCGAAAATGCTGGTTACTATATTCTCGCTTTCTTCTGGTATTTCATTGGGGCGTGAAGGTCCAACTGTAACGATTGCAGCAGGAATTGGCTCGGCCTTTGG
>PCTW01000006.1 GCA_002786715.1 Bdellovibrio sp. CG22_combo_CG10-13_8_21_14_all_39_27 | reverse complement strand
GGTTGGTTGTTCTTATTTTATGCGTAAATCAAAAGAGTTTCAAAAGCTTGTTGTGAAGATGCGTGAAAAAGGATTTTACACGCCGCAAGTTCAACGTTCAATTGATTGGTCTGCGTACACTCTCAATCAAATTAATGATTTGGTGGATACGTTGAAATTTGTTCGGACAAATGTTGATAAAGTTCACGAATCACGAGAAAACAATTCTGTTGGAAGACCCGCAACAGATGCGGGTGATTTGGCTAAAGCGATTTTGTTTGTTGAAATGGTCGGCATTCCTGAAAGGAAAGCCGAGGGTTGGCTTGTGTTGATTGGGCACCATTTGGGAATCGAAAACAAAATTGATGACCGTGTTTTAGGTAAAGCGTATCAAAATAGGGAGGTAATTTCTATTCTGGAAAAAGTTTTTGAAAATAACAAAACCAGCGATGGAAAAATGGGCGGAGACGGAACAGGGTTAGAAGGTTCGCGAAAAGAAAATTATGAATCAACAAAAAAGAAAACAAACTATCTAACATCGATTGTTGATTCACGAGAAATTGTTCAACAATTCGATTTGGGAAACAAACAGGAATGCCAAGCAATGCACGACTTGGTGTCGCGATTAAAAATCGAATTCAAAAAAGAAATTTCCATTTTAACAACCAACGCCAAGTTGGCGTTGGATGCCGGGTTTGTTGACAGAAAACTCATTCAATTAATCGAAGATAGCGGTATGATTCCATTTGTTTTTCCAAAGAAAAACAACGTCATAACCCCTAGGGGTTATCCTGCCTGGGGCAGGATGTGCAAAAAAATAGTTGACGAAGTCCAAAACTGGCTAAAAGAATACCACATCCGCTCACACACCGAATCATTCCACTCAAGCCTCAAACGCGTGTTTGGTATTGTCACCAAACGACTCAACATCACAGTTTACACACAAATTTTAGCCAGAATCATCCACAACAACCGAAGAAAAACCAACTACCACCAACTCAAACAAACCAACACAACCACGAATTAATAC
>PCTW01000046.1:7325-11788 GCA_002786715.1 Bdellovibrio sp. CG22_combo_CG10-13_8_21_14_all_39_27 | reverse complement strand
AGAAGTGATGCTCTCACTTGGCAAAACAAGGCTATGCAATTGTATCAAACAGCAATTTCACAAAAAGAAAGAGTTCCTTTAGAGGCTCTTGATCGGGTTTCTGAAATTAAAATGCAATCATTAGGTCCAATTTCTAACAAATTGGATTCCATTAAGTTAAGTTTTCCTGAAGATAAGTATAATTCACTTCTTAAGCAAAAATTTGCGCTTCTAGATCAAATCACAAATGAAGCACTTGGGATCTTTAGAATTGGTTCAGGCCAAGGCGTAGTCAAAGCCTATTCGATTCTCGTTAATGCTTACGAAAGTACTGCAGCTGAAATTTATAATTTTAAGCCTGATGGCAAATCTCCTGAGTATGTGACTTCATTTCAAAAAAGTATGAGAGACATCGCTCTTCCTTTAAGTAACAAAGCGAAGGAGTTCTACAACGAAGCCGTTGGTCAAATTTCAAAAAATGATATTTTATCAAATGATAATGCTCTCTTTCTGATAAAAGAAAGACAACCCCTTCCAGTTTACCGTCCACTGAAACCTGGAATCCTTATGGATAAGGGAGGCGGACAATGAAAAAATTAACACTACTCTTTGTACTTCTTGGAATCGTTTCTTGTTCTAGTACTTCGACGAAGAGCCAGCAAGGTGAAGGAACTCTTGATGATGATTTAGCGTGGGTCAATAACGACGACTTCTCTGAAGAGGTGGGAGTTGAGAAACCCGTGAATGATTATTATGGCGAAAGTAAGCCGGGTGAAGTCAGCAGAGAAACCATGGCCGTTATACCCCAAGCAAAAATTGCTAATGTCAGTTTTGAATCAGATCCTTTAGGTAGTGCCGTTTCTGATTGTTATCGAAAAGAATTTGAAAGTGGTTTTAAGAAAATTGATCAACTGTATCGTCGCAATAAAAGGAACCCAGCTTATTGGAATCAAGTGGGGAGCTGCTATTACTTAAAAGGTGAAAAGCTCAAGGCCCTTCTCTATTACAATAAGGCTCGCGATCTCGACGAAAAATACGCCCCAGTCATAAATAACTTAGGGGTTCTCTACCTGCTCGAAGGGAAAGATCAAAAAGCCTTAGGTGCCTTTAAGAAAGCCAGTGAAACTTCAAAGTTCAGTATGGTCCCCATTTACAACTTGTCTCTCATTTATCTTAAGTACTACATGGTCAACGATGCTTATAGTTATCTCGCTAAACTAAGAGGAAGACTGTCTGGAGATGTTGAATTTGAGAACGCTTGGGCAGTTGCTAATTTGTTGAAAGGTAATTTCAACGAAGCGGTGAGTACATATGAAAGCATGGACAGTGATCAATTCCAAAATCCTCAAGTCGGAATCAATGCCAGTATTGCTTATTTAAAAGCTGGAGATAAATCCAAGGCTCGCAGAATTTATGAAAACATCGAAATGGATAAATACCCAGAGCTGAAGGGAAGTTATCGTGATCTTGGTAGTTATTTAGGAGATGGTAAATGAAATTAATAATTAATCTTTTTCTCATCTTAAGTATGGCAAGTTTTAGTGCTGCGGTTGCTCAAACAAGATCGACTAAAGGCAAAGAACAAATTATTTATAAGTACAAAAAATATCAAAAATTTGATTTCGAAGATTTGGTTATTGAAGGTGAAACAGGTGCCCCGTCAGACCTTTCAATTTCTCCAAGATTTAAAAGAGTATATAAAAATCCATTGCCTTATAGAAAAAATTTCAATGATGAGATTAGAAAAGGTATTGAACGCGTACGTTAAGAGGAGGCTTTTGTGCAATCAACAAGCGCAGGAAGCGAAAAAATGTTTGAGCTTAAATCACAGAATGACAAATCCAAAGGAGGAGTCATTAATAAAAAGAGACTTCTTATAGGAAGATCTCTCGTCTGTGACATCGTTGTCAATTCTCCTCAGGTCTCGGCGATTCATGCTGTATTAGAGAATGTAAATAATGCCTTTAAGGTTTATGACTTAAATTCGACAAATGGTACATTCGTAAACGATAAGAAAATTATTATAGGTGATTTAGGAGAGGGTGATACTTTAAGAATCGGAGATCAAAATCTTCAGTTTAAAAAGTTTGAGCGCGATCTTCCTCCACCTCCGCTGACAATGTTGGAAAAATTGCCACCTGTAATGGAGACAAAAGCTCCTGCGGTGCCAACTCCTCCTCAAAAGCCAAGTCTTCCCCAGAGCCAGCCTTTTCCAGAGGCGATGCCTATTGTTGAATATCCATTAGCGAGAGATCCAAAGGCTGAATTCAGTGAATACATATTTGAAGATGTAGAAACTCTCTATCCCATTTTTCAATACGAGTCTTCACGTCAAGCAGTAGAAATTATTATTCTTTTTAAAGACCGTATTTTCTCAGTGGACTACTTACCTTTGAAAGACGGTACGTATAAGCTTGTGGGTGCTAATCCTAAAAGTTCCGAGGTTGAATTCGCCTATCTTGGAAAGAAAGATAAGTTCGACTTCGTTACCATTTCCAATGGTTCTATCTCTGTTCAGAAATTAGATGGCTACGACTTTTTTAGTCTCACTGATCGCAATAAATCCGATTCTGCCATTCTTGATCTCGGTCCTAATGATATTTATCGTTTTCAAAATGGAGATCTTTATATTTACGTGAGAAACACGGAAGCTCCGCCTCATGTTGACCATGCACCAATCATGAGACGTGATAAGGATTTTAAAAAGTATCTTATTTTGATGTTGTTCCTTCTCTTTTCAATCTTTGGGCCATTGCAATTTATTACTATTGATAAGGAAGTTGAAAAGGAAAAGGCGCCAGAGCGCTTGGCCTCTATCCTTTGGAAGAAAAAGCTCACCATGTCGACAAAACCAGCGACTACAAAAACAGAGAACGAGCCTAAGGAGATCGCTCAGAAATCTCCAATGCAAAAAGAAATGGATGTAAATAAGCCTGTAGTTAAAGATCAGAAGAAGGATAACGTTAAGCCTGATAAAACCAAGGGAACTGAAACATCTAAAAACACGGCCCCTGCTAAGCTTGCACAACCAAATAAGGGTGAAAAGAATATCAAAAAGGATATTGTAAAACCGAAGTCGGCTTCAAACTCTGCGGCTTCTTCTTCAAGTTCAAAAGCTGATAAGAACAAAGGGCCAGTGGTACAAGGCAAAGGGAAAGTTGATGTTTACAAATCAGCCGACTTTGCAAAGAGCATGAATTCACTTCTTGCCAAAGGTGGCGGTGGTAAAGTTTCAAGCGTCGCAACTTTAAATGAAGGAGCAGAGGGTTCTGCTTCTCTCTCAAGTGCAGAAGAGGGGGCAACGTTAACAACTGCTAAAGTTTCTAACAATGTCGGTTCACTCTCGGGTGCTGCTTCAGGAAAACTAGATAGTACGAAAGGTACGCAAGGACTTGTAGACAAGAAAAGTATTTATACTGCAGGTCTTCCATTCAAAACAGTTATCTTAGGGGGAATGGACCCGGATATTATTCGAAGAATTTTGGAGGATCATATTCCGCAATTTCGTTACTGTTATCAAAAGGAATTAGATCGCTTGAATCAGTCCTTTAGCGGAGTGGTGCGATTGAATTTTATCATCGGTTCGTCAGGTCATGTCACCAAGGCCGGAGTTGATACCGTTTCCAATCTTCCACCAGAAGTGAAGGGTTGCGTGGTCAACGTTCTTCGAGGAATTAAATTTCCAGAGCCTCAAGGCGGCGGTGTGGTTGAGGTTAATCAGCCCTTCAATTTCTATCCAAATGCTAAATAGTTAAAAACTCGATTATTTGGCAGTTTTGCTAAAAGAGGACCTCGAAAGGGGTCCTTAACTCATCGAAATTTAATAATATTACGATTGGGGTTAGACTCATTTTAGAGATTTTAACCTAGGCGTTGGCATGACCAAGCTTTTCAAATTATACCCCCTAAAGACAAGCATCCTCTTGTCACTTTTTGTATTGATGGTGGGTGAGTGGCTTGATGGGCATTTGGATCACTCTGATATCGTAACGCCTGCTCTCTTTACGCTCTTTATCTATAACGTTTTTATTATTCACAATTCAGAGGATTTTTTTAATTTCAAAAACCGAACTTCAGCAGATAACAAGAAACTTATTTTCAATCTTATTATCGTTTTTCTCTTTGTGAGTTCTATCGTCATTGACTCGATTTCGTTACCTATATCATTTCAGCTTTCGCTTTATAAATTAGGTTTGACTCTTTGGGCAGGGGTCTTTACCGCCAATAGCATGCTCCAACACCGTAAGATGCGTAAACTCAGTTCATTAATATTTTCTCAGTTTGCTTTTCTGACCTTGGCCGTAATGATCATGCAGCTTTAGTTTTCAACACCTAAAACCACAAATTTATACTGACGATATCCTGCTTCGGCGCAGGTATACATGATGCGTTTGACTTCGCTATAAGTAAGAGACTTATCAAGAATGAGATTGACGATACCAGAGAAAGGCTTTGCGTTTTCAGACCTGGCTTCAACTAATTTG
>PCTW01000046.1:4879-7304 GCA_002786715.1 Bdellovibrio sp. CG22_combo_CG10-13_8_21_14_all_39_27 | reverse complement strand
CAAGATTCAAAACTTCTTTTTCATCAACCCAAATTTTCGATTTTGTAGCCTGAACATTCACTCCTGAATTATTCATATTAATTGATTCAGAATTGGGTAGTTTAATTTCCTTGGGAACACTAAAGATAACACCACTTGCATTATAACTTTGAAGAAGGAAAACCAACATAATGGTAAGAATATCTAAGAGAGAGGTAATATCGATTTCGATACCGGCGATTCTTTGTCTACGACCTCTATGTCTAATAGATCTATTTCTACTCATTAAGCCATCCTAGCTTTGTATGTTACCAAATATAATATTATCAAAAAGACTTTTTACTCTTACATCAATTCCATTTTTGTCTTTTAAATAAATTTCTTCATCAGTATTTCTCAGAGTTCTTACTGCATCCATGATATTGACCAATTCTTCGTATTTAATATCAACTAATGGCTCAAGAATAATGGTCTTCTCTTTCATGTACTGCTTTTTAAGTTTGATCAATAGTCTTCTTAAGTCTTCAGTTTGATATGTTCCGTCCGCGTTCTTGCCAAATGTGGCAAGAGTTTTAGCTGGAATTCCTTTTTGAAGAATAAGTTGGCTATTGGAAATTTGTAAACTTAAAGCGAGTGGAGGAGTTTTATCCTCTGGCTCAGCATTAGAAATAATGGGAACATCGCTTGAAATCTCAAACATCTTGACGAAGTTCGCGGACATCAAGAGAAAGAAGATAAAGATAAAGACGGCATCAAGAATCGGAACGAGATTGAGCCGCTCTTGTTTACGTTTAAATTTTCTTTTAGATGGTGCTCTTAACACAGCTTACTCGCCTTTCTCTTTTTTAGTTCCTAGAAGATCCAAAAGCTTGACTGAAAATTCATCAATCTCACTGATGATCTTGTCAGACTTCGCTGCAAGAAAAGAGTGAAGCATAGTAATTGTAATCGCAGCGAGAAGACCTAAGAACGTTGTGTTCATGGCCTTTGAAATACCACTGGCGAGAATTTCTGCTTTTTGAGTTGGGTCAGCTGCTGCTACCGCTGAGAATGATTCGATCAAACCTTGAATTGTTCCCAAGAGACCAAAAAGAGTAGAGATGTTAGCGATCGTTTGAAGATAGCCTAACCGTAACTCAACTTTTGGAATCACCTCAAGGGCTGTGGCATCGATAGCATTTTGAATTTGTTCTGTGTTTGAACTAGCGCGCTTGAGTCCTGACTTTAAAACTTTCGGAAGAACGGCGACTGATCCCGAACAAACGCGAATTGCACCTTGAATATCATTTGAGAGAATATACCTCTGGAGTTCATTCATAAATGAAGGGCCATCAACATCTAGTTTGAAAGCGAGTTTCATAAATCTCTCGAGAGAGATGGCCAAACCAATGGCCCAGAGTATAGCGATCACCCACATAAACACACCACCACTTTGCATGAACAAAGCTATGGAATTTAATGATGAAGTTACTTGTGATCCTTCCATGGACGGTTATCTCCTGTTGAGTTTTTATATACTTACTATTTTAACTCACTCCGCAGAGCTAACAACTTAATTTTACAGTTTGGGAAGGATTTGCCTGTGAATAATTTTAGTTAAGCGTAATGCTCAGGAAATAATTTGCGTTCTACACCTTCGATCATGATGTGAATTGCTTTGATGTGAACCTCTTGAATGCGGTCTGTGACGTCACTTGGAACGATTATGGGATAATCAACCATGTCTTTTAAAAGTCCGCCGCCTTTTCCTAAAAGACCGATGATTTTCATCCCCTTTAGCTTGGCCGCTTCAACTGCTTTGATTACATTTTTAGAATTTCCGCTAGTAGATATCGCCAAAAGAAAATCTCCCTTTTGTCCCCAAGCTTCAACGATGCGACTAAAAACAAAATCGTAGCCAAAGTCATTGGCAACACAGCTCATATGAGCAGAGTCTCCCATGGCAAATGCTTTAAGCGGACGGCGATCTTTGCGATAGCGACCAGTGAGTTCTTCGGCAAAATGAATGGCATCACACATAGAACCACCGTTACCACAACTCATGACAGAGTGATCAGTCTGAAGACCCGTTGCTAAAGCTTCTACAGCTGTTTCGAGTTGATCAATAAAGGGTTTGTGCGAAAGAGCAGCTTCTAAAGTTTTATGGGCATCTTTTAAAGCTTGTTGAACAAAACTCATGGCCAAATTCCTAGTGCAAAAAAAAAGGCCCTCGCGGGCCTTCTTTATATGTTCAAAAAATTACGATAATTCTTCAAGTGTCTTTTTAATTTCTTCTTTTGGCTGAACACCGACGAGAGTTTTAGCAGCGGCACCATTTTTAAAGAAAATCATGGTTGGGATACCGCGAATTCCATACTTTTGAGCGAGCTCACCGTTTTCATCAACGTTACATTTAACAACAGTTGCTTTGTCACCAAGCTCAGTTGCGACTTGATCCAAGATTGGA
>PCTW01000046.1:2630-4814 GCA_002786715.1 Bdellovibrio sp. CG22_combo_CG10-13_8_21_14_all_39_27 | reverse complement strand
CAAACACTTGGAATTGTACACATGACATTGCTAGACAAGCTGTGTCTTTTTTTCCTATATGCAAAAAAAGAACTCATTTCCAATGATTTAAGCTAAAATCTGTCTATGGATAATATGAGGAAGTATCTCAAAACAGGGCTTAAGGTTGCGCGTTTGACGCGAATGTTCGCAAAAGCGATCGATCTTTTTCTCGTTTTAATCCTCTCAATCTTCTTTTATCCAGTGGGTTTAATCCTCGCTCTCATCTACGCCGGCGTCGCTGATTCTCTCCAAAATGGTCAATCGGTGGGAAAAAGATTAATGGGATTTCAAGTGATCTCACTTGAAGATGGAAAGCCATGTACTTTAAAACAATCTATCATTCGCAATCTTCCCATTATTGCACCACTGGCCTTGGCGATTATTCCTTTCTGGGGATGGTTGCTGGGAGTTCTGTTAGGCGCCATTCTTTTGGGTTTAGAAATTTATTTAATTTACAAGCTTGATTCGGGGCATCGTCTCGGCGACGTTATGGCCGATACTTCAGTGATGGCCAATGATGGCAATAAGATGCGCGTTGCCCGTGCCAGCTGGTTTGAAGCAAAAAAAATGGTCTAAATGGAGTCCTGTTCCTTTCATCATGCCTAAATCTTCACTAATATAGCCGCACTTTAATCACAAGGAATACCTAATGAAGAGATTAATCATCGTTGATGTGAGCAGTTTTATTTTTCGTGCCTTTTTTGCCATTCGTCCTCTGCACGCTCCCGATGGAACTCCAGTCAATGCTGTTCATGGTGTGCTCTCGATGCTGACGAAATTAATTCAAGATTACAAACCCACTCATCTCTTTATTGCGAAAGATTCTGCCGGTGGTAGTTTTCGAAATGAAGTGTATGAAGATTACAAGGCCAATCGTGGTGAAGCACCTGAAGAGTTAGTGCCTCAATTCGACTTGATCAAAAAGCTCATTGAAAAATTAAAAATTCCCCATCTCTCACATGATGATTATGAGGCTGATGATATTATCGGTTCTGCTTGTACTCAGTGGAGCAAAGATTTTGATGAAGTTATTATCGCCTCTGGAGATAAGGACCTTATGCAATTTGTTGGTGGCAAAGTCAAAATGCTCGATACCATGAAAGACATTACTTATGATGAGAAGGCCGTGTTTGAAAAGATGGGTGTTCGCCCTGATCAAATTGTCGATTATCTCTCTATGGTAGGTGATGCTTCTGATAATATTCCTGGTTTGCCGGGAATTGGTGCAAAAGGAGCAGCGAAGCTTCTTGAGCAATACGATAATGTTGAAAATATTAAAAAGCATAAAGATGAGCTTAAGGGTAAAAAAATCATAGAAGCCTTTAATGATCATCTTGATAAATTGGACCTGTCACAAAAACTCGTGCGAATTGTTCAAGATGTGGATTTAGAGTGCACGCCTGAATCAACTGAATATCATTTTGAACCAAACCAAGAGCTTATCGATTTTCTCTTAAGTCTAGGGTTTAAAAATCAATTAGAAAAACTTCAGTCTAAAATGAAGCAAATTAATGGTGCAAAGAATAAAGATAAAATAGATGCGGATCAACAATCATCAGTTGATTCAAATACTGCGACAGTCAGATTTAATCCAGAGCTGACAAAAGAGTCAGATATTTTAGGTATTATTAGCTCTACACCACTTATTGGTGTCGATGTTCTCTATGATACAATGGACCCTACTTCAAAAAATATTTTGGCGCTCGGACTTTCGATCGATGGAGTCGAAGCTGTAGGTCTTTCGTGTCGAGGTACAAATATTGATTTCAAAAATATCATGAAGGCCATTTGGTGTGATAAACAAAAAGTTGTCGTGAGCATGCGCCCCAAAGACGATATCATTTGGGGTATTCAAAACTTAGGTGGGACAAGCTCAAATCATTTTGATGTGGTTCAAGCGCATTTTGTTCACAATCCTGAATCTAATCACAATGAGCTCTCGATTTTTAAAGAATATGAAATGGAACTCTTACACGGTGAGGATTTCACCATGAAAGAGGGGCTGCTTAAAAATTATGAAGAGCATGACGATGAAAAACTTCGTGCCTTTATTGCGTCCCGTGCTGCCGGTGCTTATCAAATTGGAAAAATTCTCCGAGAAAAGTTAACGAAGTCCGAGCTGTTGAAAGTTTATGAAGACATTGATGATCCGTTGATCGATGT
>PCTW01000046.1:0-2613 GCA_002786715.1 Bdellovibrio sp. CG22_combo_CG10-13_8_21_14_all_39_27 | reverse complement strand
TGATTTCTTTACGACCATGGAGACGACCTTGGAGAAAAGAATTCAAGCGACTGAAGAAAAGATTTTTAGCTTCAGTGGAGGGGAGCCTCTCAACTTGAATTCCCCAAAACAAGTAGGAGATTTGTTATTTGAAAAGTTGCAATTGCCTGTGATTAAAAAAACTAAGACCGGTTATTCAACTGATGCCGAAGTTTTAGAAGAGCTTGATTCACGAGACCTCTCTCCAGTTCCTGCCTTATTAATGGAGCATCGAGAACTCAACAAGCTTCAATCCACTTATGTGAAAGCGCTTCCATTGCAAATCAATACTCAAAGTCATCGCTTGCATACGCATTACAATCAGCATGTGGCAGCAACGGGAAGACTCTCTTCAACCAATCCTAATCTTCAAAACATTCCGATTCGTACTGAAATGGGACGACTTATAAGGAAGGGATTTGTGGCACCTAAAGGGAAAATTCTCTTAGGTTCAGATTATTCTCAAGTCGAGTTGCGTCTCTTGGCCCACTTCTCTGAAGATCAAACCATGATCGATGCATTTAAAAGAGGCGAAGATATTCACCGGCAAACAGCTTCTGAAGTCTTAGATATTCCCCTCGATAAGATAACAAAAGATGAACGTTCAAAGGCCAAGGCCGTCAACTTCGGACTTATGTACGGACAATCTTCTTTTGGTCTCGCTCAACAGCTTCGCATTTCTCGTACCGAGGCAAAAGAGTATATCACAAGATATTTTCAACGCTTTCACAAAGTGAAGTCTTATCTTGATTCTCTTAAGGAGTTTTCGGAAAGAACTGGCTATGCTGTCACCTATCATGGCAGAAAGAGATTTTTGGCGGATATTCATTCACAAAATAGAACGATGAAAGCCATGGCCGAAAGAGTTGCGATCAATAGCCCTATTCAAGGAACAGCAGCAGATATTATCAAGCTTGCTATGGTGAGAATTGATCAAGAGATGAAAAAGCAAAACCTGCGTTCGAAAATGTTACTTCAAGTGCACGATGAACTTATTTTTGAAGTCGAGCAAGAAGAATTAGAGGTTATGAAAAATCTCGTTCGCGCAGGTATGGAGAGTGTTGTGGATTTAAGAGTCCCACTCAAAGTTGATATGGGCTCAGGCGATAATTGGTACGATTTAAAATAATTATTCGCCAGAAATATCTTCGTGTCTGCTATCTTGTTGACTCACTAAGTATTCTTGTTCGAGAGTTTCAAGAGGCATCTTTTCTTTAGATTCAATCGATTTGATTTGGTAACCAAATTTTGAAACTATATTTTGAACTGTTATAATGCCAACGACTTTGCGATCGTTCATACGACTCACAACTGGAACGCGACTGATCTGGAAGCGATTAAGTTTGTGTAATCCCACTAACAACGTTTGATCAGGGTAAATGGTGATAACTTTCTTTTCTGAAATCTCGAGAATATTTTTATGCCCATCACCCTTTGCCATTGCGCCAGAAATATCACTGACTGAAACGACGCCTTCAAGTAAACCATTCTTAAGCACTGGGAATCCAGAATACTTATGAGTCTTCGCAATTTTTAAGGCTTCAGCAACCGTAAGATATCCACTCAAGCTGACCGGATCGTGAACCATGGCATCTTCAACGTTTAAGCTCTCCAAGATTTCATTGTCTTCTCGAGTCGGAAGGTGAATCCCATCTTGTTCTGAAATGTTTTCATAAATAGATCCGATCTGCAGTTTCGAAGCCACCCAATAGGCGGCCATATTGGCGATCATGATGGGAAGTATAATGTTGTAATTGCGAGTGAGCTCGAAGGCCAGCAAGAGCGAAGTAAAGGGGGCTCGAATGATGGAAATAAAAAGGGCTCCCATTCCTACGAGTGCATAAGCTCCGGTATTGGCGGTGAGCTCTGGAAAGAACATCTGGCAAACAGAACCGACGAGACTTCCGAGCGTTGCTCCCATCAAAAGCACAGGCATATAAAGACCACCGCTGATGCCGCTTGAATAGCACAGGGCCGAGGCAAAAAACTTGAGAGCAAAGAGAGAGAGGAGCAAACGCCAGTCGAGAATGAGCGACAACAGAGCTTCTTCGATGGTTTCATGTCCTGAGCTTAAGACTTCCGGACGAATAAAAGAAATGGCTACCATCACCAAGAAAGTCAACATGATCACACTTAAGGTGTGCCCTCTAAAAATACCCGATCTCTTCTCTCTCAACCACAGTACTAATTTTGCCCAAAGAGGGCCGACAACAGCGGCAACAAGACCAATGAGGAGATAGAAACTTAATTCAATTGGAGAATGTAATGAGTAGTGAAGTTCAGTAAAAAAAGAAGAGTTGCCCGTTAGCATTTGAGAAGTAATAGATGCTACAACTGAAGCAATAATGATTGAGCCTAAAATCTTTGCGTTTAAATCACCCACTACTTCTTCAAGAGTAAAGATAACGGCGGTAATTGGAGTTTGAAAAACGGCAGAAATACCACCGGCTGCGCCGATCGCAACCAGAGCTTTTACTTTCTTTTTAGAAAGGTGAAAAAGATTGCCAAAGGCCGAGCCAATTCCTGCTGCAATCGTTACAGTTGGACCTTCACGCCCCAATGAAATACCAGAAGAAAGCGAGAATATAGTAACCA
>PCTW01000055.1 GCA_002786715.1 Bdellovibrio sp. CG22_combo_CG10-13_8_21_14_all_39_27 | reverse complement strand
TGAAAAGAAGGGCTCAACTTAGCACTAAATAACAAAATGAAAGAGCGATTGATACTTTCTGAACACCATCAAAGTAGTCCAGTTTTTAATTAAATTCTTGAAAAGGTAAATCGTTCCGCCCCTTCCAAGAGTTTAAGGCCATATCCCCAATCTCATACTCATCCTGATTCTTTTTCAAATCGATTTGAGCATAGGTTAAATGGCCATCCATGGTTGATTTACCAAAGTCGAGATGAAACATTCGCGTCCAAGTTCCAGTATTGATAAAGGCGGTACCATCAGCATATGTTCTAAAAATAGGCTCATGAGTGTGTCCTACAATGAGAATTTTCAGGTCTGGTCGCTCTTGGAAAATACCTTCAGACAAAGCTTCATAATCTCTAAAAAGTTGAAGCTCTTTCAAACTACTTTTAAGAACTTCCTTAAATCCTTTTCCTTGACGAAAGAAACCCACAAATCGCACCATAAAAAAGTAGAAGAAATTAGAAAGTCCAAAGCGAACTGTAAACAATGTGTCGTAAATCAGACCATTAATGATAAATTTCTTAATTGGCCGTACAGCATTGACGAAGCCCCGCTCTTCTTTAAATTTATTAATCACTCTCGTTACATAATAAGAACCCCAAGGTGGAACAAAATGTGGCTCTCCATCAGAGTCTACAGCAATGCTTTTCTCAGGATCAAAATCATTGGCGATTTCGTACTGATGACCATGTTTAATAACAACACCTTTGACAGGTACATACTCTCCATTTCCTTCTAAGAAAACTTCAATATTGGCCCTATCCTTTTCGGGAAATTGCTCTAGAAAATATTCTCTTAGCGATGGAAAGACGAGTTCAGCATCATGATTACCAATAATATAAATTATTTTCTTCTTTTTAATTGATATAAATTTTGCAAATGCTTCCATCACTTCCTGATGGGCTTCTATAATAAGCTTGAGCTTTGCCATGGAAGCTTTTTCACTCCAAAACTCATCATCAAAAAAGGGAACATGGGGTACCGCCAAAAGATCGAAGAGGTCTCCGTTGATAATAAGTTCAACTTCCCTATGGGCATATTCTCCAGACGAATAAAAATTTAGAAAATCGACCATCTCTTCATCGTAATGAAAATCTTCAAGGTAATTGCGCCGCTCATTTACATAAGCTCCCGCCCCTAAATGGATGTCAGAAATAACCAAGATGGTTTTATCAAACTTATTTTTGCGGAGGAATCTCATAGCTTTTCCTTCCAAAGATAAGTTCAATTTCTTGAAATGGTGGAGATATTGGGGTGAAGATTATTTTATCCCCCTCGGAGGGCTTGATATCAATTGAGCGAGATTCCTGCGGATATATTGCAGTAAAAATGGGCCCTGCAGAACCATACTCTATTTTTCCATAGATTTTTACTAAGGATTTATTTTCTAAAATAACTGAAAGTCTCGAATGAAACTTGTCAGGAGCAACGACTTTCACAAACTTGTCGTGAATCGTGACCACAAAGGTCTCTTGCAACTCTTCTGATCTCAAGCTGAGACTGAAAAGAAGACTAAATAGGGTTAAAGGTATAAAACGCATTCTTCTATTTATCATAACTTAGAGACACTCGCTCTATAAGATTTCGGTCATTTTTTCCCCCGACTCTTTTACTCCACATAGTTATTCCAAAAGATGCCGATAGGTTTTTGCGGAGGATTTATGTCCCAAGTATTTAACAAGTTATTTAAAAACCCTACTCGTAACGAGATCATGGCCCAATTCTATCGAAAGCCGGAGCATGAATGGATTCGAGGAGATGGTCGTATTTCAAAGATTTTCGATATGCTTATAACTTCACTGCCTACTGAGTACCTCAATGAACTCTTTGTTAAAAACGAAACACTTTTTATTCTCCAAAGAGAAAGACTGAGCACTGTTCTTTGTTTTTCTCCCAAAACCAGAATTATCCTCGTTTTCGAAAATCTGATTGATCTCATAAAAACCGTCAATGCTACCCAAGCGGTTGCCGTTCTGGCCCATGAACTTGGCCACCTCGTTTTTAAGCACGATAAAAGACGACCAGACAATCTCCAAGCGCAGTTAGAAGCTGATATGTTTGCTATTCGTTTGGGATTTGCTCAGGACCTTTTAGACTTCTTATCCGATCAAATGAAAACTCACGATCTCATCATGAGAATTGGACAGGTTCAAAATTATTTGTCAGCAGCTTAAACCAACATCCTGGCCTCTGTTAAAGACTTAATTTGGTCACGAATTTTGGCTGCTTCTTCAAATCGTAACTCTTTGGCCATGAGCTTCATTTCGTGCTTAAGCTCTACTATTTTCTCATCAATACTTTCAATACTCAGATTGAGAACCTCACTGCCCTTTTTCGATTTCTTTGAACTGGAGGTTTTAGTTCCTCGCAAAGTTTCAATGACTCCACCGCTTATTTTTTTATTAATAGTCGTTGGCGAAATATGATGGAGCTCGTTGAACTCAGTTTGAATTTTGCGTCTTCGGTAAGTTTCATCAATAGCTTTTTGCATCGATTTTGTGGTCTTATAGGCATAGAGAATGACTCTTCCTTCCGAATTTCGAGCAGCGCGACCAATGGTTTGAATAAGAGAACGCTCCGATCTTAAAAAACCTTCCTTGTCCGCATCTAGAATCGCAACGAGTTTGACTTCTGGAATATCCAAGCCTTCTCGAAGCAGGTTGATACCTACTAAAATGTCAAATTCTCCTAAGCGCAAATCGCGAATGATTTCCATCCTCTCTAAGGTATCAATGTCTGAGTGGAGATATCGAATTCGCAGACCAGTACTTCTGAAGTAATTGGTTAATTCTTCCGCCAATTTTTTAGTTAAAGTTGTGACCAAGACTCGCCCTTGCGTGGCAATCACTTTTTTGACCTCGACCAGAAGATCATCAACTTGGTTTTTGGCATTTCTAATTTCAATTTCAGGATCTATTAATCCAGTTGGTCGAATAATTTGTTCGACATATTCCCCATGACACTTTTCTAATTCAAAATTGCCTGGAGTCGCTGAAACATACATCACTTGATCAAGCTTTGTTTCGAATTCATCGAATTTCAACGGCCTATTATCAAGGGCCGAAGGAAGACGAAAACCATAATTCACAAGATTTTCTTTTCGAGAACGATCCCCTCGATACATTCCCCCAACTTGCGAAACAGTAATATGGGATTCATCGATAATCATCAAAAAGTCTTTTTTAAAAAAATCAATTAAGGTAGGAGGAGGATCTCCAGGTTTGGAACCTGTTAAATGGCGAGAATAGTTTTCAATTCCTGAACAAAACCCCATCTCTTCCATCATTTCCAGATCAAGCATGGTTCGTTGCTCAATTCTTTGTTTTTCGACTAATTTTTTTTGTTCTTCAAACTCATTGAGCCTATCACGCAATTCAATTCGAATAGATTTGATCGCTTGCTCTAGTTTGTCTGAACTCACTACATAATGGCTTTTCGGATAGATTGTGACTTTAGGCAGTTGAGAAATCATGGTACCTCTTAAAGGGTCCACTAAAGAAATATTCTCAACCTCATCATCAAAAAATTCCATTCTGATCACATGAGATTCTTCATAAGGGGGAAAGACTTCGACGATGTCTCCCCTGACGCGAAAAGTGCCTCGGGAAAAATCGACATCATTGCGTTCATATTGAATGGAAACCAAAAGTTTTAAGAAGTCGTTGCGTTCAATTTTATCGCCCACAAAAAAAGTAGCTTTTTGCGAAGAGTATTCATCGGGTGAACCAATACCATAAATACAACTGACAGAGGCTACAACAATAACATCATCCCTTTCAAGCAAAGAACGTGTCGCGGAATGCCTAAGCTTATCAATTTCATCGTTAACAGCAGAGTCTTTTTCGATAAAAGTATCTGTGCCTGGGACATAAGCCTCTGGCTGGTAGTAATCATAGTATGAAACAAAGTATTCAACTGCATTCTCAGGAAAGAATTCTCTAAATTCCGCATAAAGCTGAGCGGCCAAAGTTTTGTTATGGGCCAGGACTAAAGTTTTTTTACCGAGATTTTGAATGACGTTGGCCATGGTAAAAGTCTTACCAGATCCAGTGACCCCTAAAAGAACTTGTTCCTTCTTATCTGTTTCAAAACCGCGTGTAAGTTGAGCAATGGCCTCAGGCTGATCACCTTTTGGTTGATAAGGACTATGAAGTTTGAATGGGGATTCCTTTTTCCGACTCATTTAGTAATCAATAATTCCTTGTGACGAAATCTGTCTTTTATTCAAGACTCCTGATAGCATTAATTCATATGAAAGAATTATTACCAAACTCAGAGCTTCACTATTTAAAAAATACTCTCACTTGGGGAAATATACCACTATCAAAGGCTTCCGGCCAATTGCAGACACCATTTTACCTCTATAATGAACAAGTCCTTTTAGACAATTTTAAGCGTTTTCAAGCCTCTGCTTTAAAAAATAATATCCCTAAGCCCCTCGTATGCTATGCCCTAAAGGCCAATGCCAATCCCAGATTAGTTTCTCTTTTGGCCAAGGCGGGCGCAGGTGCCGATATCGTATCTGGAGGCGAATTCAAACGGGCCATCAGCTCTCGTGTCCCCGCTCATCATATTGTTTTTTCAGGGGTGGGTAAAACTCAAGCGGAAATCGATACGGCACTAACAACTGATGACGGAATACTCGCTTTTAATGTTGAATCAATTAGCGAACTTGAATTGATTGCACAACGAGCAAAACATTTTGGAAAAAAGGCCAAAGTAGCTTTGCGCTACAATCCTGAAGTCCACGCCATGACTCATAAGCATATTTCAACTGGTCATCGCACGCATAAGTTTGGTTTGATCAAAAAAGATATTATGACTTTGATGAAGAAAAAAGCCTTGTGGAAAAATGTTCAATTCCAAGGACTCTCAGTTCATATCGGTAGTCAATTACTAGACTTTCAAGCGACTGGTAAAGCAGTTGAACGCGCTTGTAAACTTTTGCGAGAGCTTGATCACCCTTTTCATTTTCTCGACGTTGGAGGTGGATTGGGTGTTGATTATTCTCCAACAGAGCGAGCACCAAAAGGCGTTGATCGTTTGGATGATTATATGAATATCGTCTCAGAAAATATTCATCGCCATTTGATAAAACCCAAAGTCGTGGAAGAAGACTTTAGAGTTTTATTTGAACCTGGTCGATCCATCGTTGCGCGTGCCGGTCTCTTTATAACTAAGGTACTACGAACAAAAGATTCAGGGGCCAATCACTTTGTGATCGTTGACGGAGGCATGAACGATTTTGGACGAACTTCACTCTATGGGGCTTATCATGAAATTCTTCCCTTCAAGAAAACAACTCGACCAGTTCGTAAAACCACAGTCGTAGGGCCAATATGTGAAACGGCCGATTGCTTTGCTTCTGGCAGAAAATTATTACCCATGAAAGAAAATGAATTTCTGGCAGTTGCCGACACTGGTGCTTACGGCTTTTCGATGAGCAGCCATTACAATCTTAGAAATCTTCCAAAAGAATATCTCTTAACTCCAAGTGGTGATATTCAAGATATCTCTCACTTTTCGTAAGACCAAGTTGCTGTTCCATCTGGATTATCTTTAACCACGACTCCCAGTGCTTTGAGTTGGTCACGAACCTTATCAGCAGCGGCCCAATTTTTATTGGCCCGAGCTTCCCTTCTCTCAATGATCAACGCTTCAATTTGTACACTTTGATCATTGTCTCCGCCTTTACCAGCGATTATCCCGCGGGCCGTTCTCGCCTCTTCTAAAGTGGCGTGAGCATCGTGATGAACCAAACCTGTCGCCAATGAAGTGAACTCTATAATTTCTTGAATCATTTGGTGAATTTCAGGGCTTGGTGCTTGATCTTTAAACTCGCGATTGTAAAAGCGAATGGTAGAAAAGAAATGAGAAAGAGCTCCTGGTGTATTAAAGTCATTGGCCAATTCTTCTTTCATTTTGGCGACGACACCTTCAATTTCTTTGGTATCAACTTTTAAAGTACCAATTCCCTGCTTCTCAAATTTGAGATAAAAATCATGAATGCGTTCAACATCACTGATCGCTCGTTCAATCACTTCTTCGTTCCAATCAAGTTTAGAGCGATAATGAACTGAGGCTAATAATTGACGAAGGATTTTTCCGCCATAGGTCTCTACAAACTTGCGAATCGTCACAACATTGCCGAGAGACTTTGACATTTTTTCTGAACCAAAATTTAAAAATTCATTATGGACCCAAGCATGGACAAATTCACACTGATTGGCCGCTTCACTTTGGGCAATTTCATTCTCGTGGTGAGGGAACATTAAATCGACTCCCCCATGATGAAGATCAAATGTTTTACCTAAAAACTTTTTAGACATGGCCGAACATTCAATATGCCAACCGGGACGGCCTTTGCCCCAAGGAGATTCCCATGAAGGTTCACCTGCTTTTGCCGGTTTCCATAAAACAAAATCGGAAGGATGGTGCTTATGCTGATCGACTTCTACCCGAATACCATGCTGTAAACTCTCTAAATCTTTTTTAGAAAGCTTTCCGTACTCAGTAAATTTTGGAACATTATAAAGCACTTCCCCATTAACCACATAACCATAACCATTTTTGATAAGGTCCTCAATCATGGCGATAATCTCTGGCATGGTATCGGAAACTTTCGGCGTATGAGTGGCCGGAAGCATATTGAGGGAATCCATATCTTTTAAACATTCATCGACATATTTTTGAGAATGAACAAGAGGATCGACTTTGAGCTCATGAGCGCGATCGATAATCTTGTCGTCGACGTCAGTAAAATTTCGAACAAAAGTCACTTGATAGCCCAAAGCTTTGAAGATGCGATGAATGAGATCACCAACCACTAAAGCGCGAGCGTTACCAACATGTAAGAAATCATAGGTTGTGGGGCCACAAGAATAGAACTTAATTTGACCTGGGGTCATAGGTTTGAGTTCTTCTTTTGCGCGATGAAGATTATTAAAGACTTGAACGATAGGTAGCATACTTCCTCCCAATGACTGCTAAGAGGATATCATATTTAAGACCAAAAAAAAGCGCTTCATACGAAGCGCTCTTAGTCACAACTCATTTTTTTGAAAATTAAGAATTAAAACAAGCATCAATCTGAGTTTTCACTTCAGTTGGCGAAATTCCGCCAGAAAGTGAAAGTTCAGTGGCGATCAAATCTTTACATTGATCGAGCATTTTCTTCTCTCCAAAGCTTAAATTCTTCTTGGACTTAGTCTTGAGAAGAAAAAGAGCTCTTAAGACTTCCGCGATCTCAATCAGAGAACCAGTCTTAATTTTTGCAGAATATTCGCGATGTCTTCTATTCCACGTAGAATTATCAAGGAGCACATCATGATTGTTGAGTACGGAATAAACCTTACCCACTTCATCTTGCCCGATAAGCGTACGGATACCATTAGAGGTATCTGTAGGGACCATCACTATCATTCCATTAGAGAGGATTTTAACAATATAGAACGCCTTCTTTTGGCCTCCCATATCCCTTTCCTCTATGTCGCAAATTTGCCCAACACCATGGCCAGGACAAACAGCATAATCACCGATCTTAAACATGAAACCTCCATTGAGGATAATGCATTACGTTATAGCCGTTTTTCGGAGAGGTCTCAATGACCCCTGTAATTATTTCGGCCGGTGTTTATACCATGGTCGCTTTGAAATTGCATCTTTTCCCTTTAATTTCAAATACTTGCCTTATTTAATCAGTTATTGTGCCTCATTTATCAGTGTGCTATACACGCCGATTTCATTTGTGATGATTTTTTCAAGCATGATTTCAAGGCTTAAGGTTAGAATAGTCTGATGCGAATTTTAATCGTTGATGATGATGACTCTATCCGGGATTACCTCATTATCGTCCTAGAAAATCTACTCGACTCGCTCGATATAATCGAATGCACGAGTTCACAAGAAGCACTGAAACTTGTTTCAGCTGATCCTTATTTTCAACTTATCATTTCTGATTACGACATGCCCGGAGGAAATGGCGATCAGCTCTACCTGGGTCTCAAAGAGCGAAATTATGAAATTCCTTTTCTTCTTCATTCATCGCGTTCTTTAGAAGAGATCCCTACACTGACAAAAATCAAAAGTATGAGCAAAGATTTTTTCTACATTCAGAAAGGGTTAGCTTTAAATCAATTTGAATCTGCTCTCCAATCTCTTGCCCCTTTTAAAGGCCAAGCCCCTCTTCTCAATTACAAAAGAGTTCGCATTTATTTTTTCTTACGCTTTTCAAAATCACTTTGCGACGTCTACATTAAGCTTAATGATCAAAAATATATAAAGTTTATTCATAAAGACGATGCCTTTGACTCTTCACAAATTAAACGTATCCTCGAGAAGAACGTCGAATACTTATATATTACGGACCAAGACTATCTCGAGTTTGCAGTTAGTTTAGTTAAGCAGCCCTTCCTATTACAAACTCAAGACATGACTCCAGAGGATAGGATCAAGTCCTCGCAGATGATGCTTCAACATATGGCCATGACAACTGGTCTCACTCGTTCAGTCCTTTCAATGGCCGAAAGAAATATCGAATTGGTAATGATGGAAGCAGCCGATCTGGATCAACTTTCAAAACTACTTAATCAATTGCGAGCACGCCAAGATTATAATTATGACCACGCCTATTTGCTTTGTTATTTTTGTTGCGTTTTATGTGATGCACTTGGATGGCAAACTCGCAGAAGCCGCGAGAAGTTATGCTTTGCCTCACTTTTTCACGATATAACACTGAAGGATCCTGATCTTAGCTTTATTCAAAGAATTGATGATCAACGATTGGTGCAATTTTCGCCTGATGAAATTCAAGAATACAAAAGTCATCCTCAACAATCGGCTTCCCTGCTAGGAGAACTCGCTGAGAGCTATCCTCAGGTTGACCAAATAGTGGAACAGCATCATGAACGCCCTGATGGTTCTGGCTTTCCAAAAGGTCTCAAGGCCCATCAGCTACAACCTATGTCCTGTCTCTTTATCGTGTGTCATGCTTTGGTAAGTGAAATGTACAAACTTGATTTTGATAAAACTCTTTATCCCAAAATGATGAAGGATCTAAAGCTTCAATATAATTTAGGTCATTTCCAAAAGATTGTCGAAAAGCTAGAAGACGTTTTGCTTAAGGTGAGTAGTGTCAAAACGAATTGAAATATAACCATCGTGATAGGGAATAATTCTCGAATCGACCCAATATTCTTCACCATTTTTTTTCTTGTTACAAATTTCCCCATGCCAAATTTTCCCAGCTTTTATTGTCGACCACATCCCTTGAAAAAAGGCGGATGGATGTCTCTCCGATTTTAACATGCGATGATTCTTTCCAATCAATTCATCGTGGTTATAACCTGAGATTTTAACAAAGAGATCATTAAAATAAGTGATGTTCCCGTCTAGATCTGTCGCTGAAATAATTGCCGTTTTATCAAGGGAATTGAGGATGTGAATGGGGAAATGAGTATCCCGAGAAAGAACAAATATTTCCGATAAATTGGCATAGTTGTCTTTAGTTGTTTTCGAAAGCGGAAGGTTCCGAATTTGAATCATCACTTCTTGAATGCGTTTTAATGATTGAGATAATTTTTCAACGGCCATTTGATCGGGATGATCTTTCAATTTATTAAGTGCACCCATCGCAATCGTTAAAGGATTATTGATCTCGTGATTGTAGGTGGTCACCATAGCATGAAGTGCTTCTTTTTCAGCTAACTCATTAAATATTCTCTCTTGTCGTTTTTGAATGATTAAATGAGAAACGACTGCTGCAATCTCTTCAAGAAAAAAAACTTCATGAACATCTTTCTTATGTCCGTGCTCAACATAGAGAATCATTAATGCCATTATTTCATTATTTTCATTCTTAATCGGAACTTGGTAATTCCCTTCAGAAGTCGTTAAGCACAATTGGATTTCTACGGGGATTGTTTCTAATAGGTTTTCATCAGTAGTAAGGTTTAATGAGCTCAGAAGTTTAAAATTATTGGTCTCAAAGTCACAAAGAAAAAACGCGCCTTTGTTTGAAAACTTTAACCAAGGAGTTTTAGTCAATATCAAAAGAATTTCATCAAAAATATCTTTTTTGGCCTTCCCCGTTAAAGGGATCTTAAGTATTTCATTGATAATTTCTTGTTGGGCCAAAAGTAATTCTGAATTCATATGGAGGTAAGTATAAAGGGCGGGTAAAAAAAAAGCACCAGTAGTTTTAGATAAAACTACTGGTGCAATTAAGTTTTGTAATTAATAGCGAGCTGTAACTTCGTTCTTATCAAAGAAGTAATTAATTTCACGCTCTGCAGATGCTTTTGAATCTGAACCGTGAACAGCGTTTGCTTCAATTGATTTTGCATACAACTTACGAAGAGTGTTTTCGTCAGCGTTAGCTGGGTTAGTAGCTCCCATTATTGTACGATTTTTCTCAACAGCATTTTCACCTTCAAGAACCATAAGAACAACTGGACCTGAAGTCATGAAAGAAACAAGTGAACCAAAGAAAGGACGATCCTTATGCTCAATGTAAAAGCCTTCAGCTTTTTCCTTTGAAAGTTTTGTGAGCTTGCAAGCAGCAATTCTCAAACCTTCTTTCTCAAAACGAGAAATGATGTTTCCGATATTATTATCTTCAACTGCGTTTGGCTTAATAATACTAAATGTCTTTTCCATCTTAAAAATCCTCCAATTAGATTCTGTCTGACTTTTAGCAAAAGTCAGACGTCCCCTCAACTTCTTTGTTTTAAAACTTTTTCTAATGTTTGACCAAGTTCTGCAGGAGAACGTGTAATAGTAATTCCACATTCTTCAAGAACCTTGAATTTGCCTTCTGCTGTATCATCTCCACCTGAGATAATGGCTCCAGCGTGGCCCATTCTTTTACCTTTTGGAGCGCTGGCCCCTGCGATAAAGCTTACGACTGGCTTTGTCATGTTTTTCTGAATCCAACGAGCAGCATCAGTTTCAGCTGACCCACCAATTTCACCAATCATGATCACAGCTTCTGTATCTGGATCGCGTTCGAAGAGTTCAAGAATATCGATAAAGTTTGATCCGTTCACTGGATCTCCACCAATACCAACACAAGTACTTTGACCAATTTCTCTTTGAGTTAACTGATATACAGCTTCATAAGTCAAAGTTCCAGAACGAGAGATCACTCCCACTTTGCCTGGCATATGAATATGACCTGGCATAATTCCAATTTTACATTCACCTGGAGTAATAATTCCAGGACAGTTTGGTCCAATCAAGCGAGTCTTAGAACCACGAAGAGCAGCTTTGACTCGAACCATATCGACGATAGGAATCCCTTCAGTGATCGCAATCACCAACGGCATGCCCATATCAATACATTCTAAAATTGAATCTGCAGCGAAAGCTGGAGGTACAAAAATCATTGCCGCATTGGCTTCGGTTTTGACCACAGCTTCTTGAACTGTATTGAATACTGGAAACCCTTCGTGAATAGTTCCGCCTTTACCTGGAGTTACTCCTCCAACAAAGTTCGTTCCGTAATCGCGAGATTGAAGTGAATGGAATGTTCCCTGCTTACCAGTAAATCCTACTGTAATAAGTCTTGTATCTCTTCCTACTAAGATGGCCATGACTAAGCCTCCCCTTTAACAGCTGCAACAATTTTCTTAGCGGCATCGCCAAGATCATCAGCAGCAATTATTTTTAATCCTGATTCATTTAAAATTTTCTTCCCCAAGGCCACGTTAGTTCCTTCGAGACGAACCACCAACGGAACCTTAACTCCTAATTCTTTAGCTGCACCAATCACGCCTTCTGCGATGATGTCACATTTCATGATCCCACCGAAGATATTAACGAGAATGCCTTTAACTTTTTTATCAGAAAGAATAATTCCGAAAGCTTTTTGAACTGTTTCTTTAGTCGCACCACCACCTACATCGAGGAAGTTCGCAGGCTCGCCCCCATTGAGTTTAATGATGTCCATCGTTCCCATAGCGAGACCAGCACCATTCACAAGACACCCAATGTTTCCGTCGAGTGAAATATAGGAAAGCCCGTACTCATGAGCTTCTAATTCAAGAGCTGACTCTTCAGTTGGATCTCTCAACTCTTCTACATCTGGGTGGCGAAAGAGAGCGTTGTCGTCAAAATTTAATTTCGCATCTAGCGCTAGAAGATCTCCACCCTTAGTCGTTACCATTGGGTTGATCTCTGCGATTGAACAATCTTTTTCAACATAAAGGTTATAGAGACCTTCAAAAAACTTTGAAGCTTTCTTTACCAATTCTTTATCTTTAATTCCGATTCCGTAAGCAAGCTTTCTCCCAATATAGGCAGTGTAACCAACTGCTGGATCGACAGAAACCTTAATAATCTTTTCTGGGGTCTCTGCAGCAACTTTTTCAATTTCAACGCCACCTTCTGATGACGCCATGAAAGTAATGCGACCAGTACCTCTGTCGAGGACGAGACCAGCATAATATTCGTGATCAATGTCACATCCCTCTTCAATTAAAAGAGTGAGAACTTCTTTTCCTTCAGGACCTGTTTGATGAGTGACAAGAGTCTTGTGAAGAATGCTTTCGGCATGGGCCTTCACTTCATCAAGAGTTTTAGCAAGTTTTACACCACCAGCTTTACCTCTTCCTCCTGCATGGATTTGAGCTTTAACAACCCAAATTTTTCCACCAAGACTTTTTGCTGCTTCTACAGCTTCGTTAACTGTTTTGGCCGTTTTACCTTTTAGAACAGTAATGCCAAAATCTTTTAACAGACTTTTCGCCTGATACTCATGGACGTTCATAATCCGATTCTCCCGATTTGAGTGCAGTATCGCTATCTTTTGAAATTGGATCATATGATAGGCGCGATGCCACCTTTCCTCTAGGAGCATTGCGATACAAAGGCTTGATTTTTTTAACTTTTTTTTATGTGCTTTGCGACTTGTGGCACGGCATTGATTCCATTTAAATAACCCCTATTTGCAATACAGGAAACTGATCATGAATGAAATCTCAAACGCCATACTCGAACCCGGATATTTCAAGCTCGATGGTGGTGCGATGTTTGGTATTATTCCTAAGCCATTATGGAATAAAGTAGCTCCAAGTGATGAGCTTAATCGCATCGATTTAGCATTGCGTCTGTGGTTGATACAAACGAATACCCGAGTCATTGTCATTGATACTGGCATCGGCGATTATCACGGCGACAAATTTGATCAGCGCTTTGATGTTCGAAATCAAAACTCTCCCTTAATCAAAGTTTTAGCAGAACTTGACTTAAAACCAAGTGATGTGACCGATTTGGTCTTAAGTCATCTTCATTTTGATCACGTCGGTGGCATTGGTCACAAAAATGCAGAAGGCCAAATGGTTCCCGTTTTTGAATCCGCCACTCTCCATCTTCATAAACAACATTACGAATATTCATTAAATCCAACCGACAGAGACACTGGATCTTTTCACGTCGAAGATTTTTTACCAATTATTAAACACTACCAAAATGCAAACCAAATCCAATGGCTTGAAGGCCGAACAGGAGATATTCTCGAGCTCGAGAATGGAGAAATACTCAGATTCAAATCTTCGATGGGACACACTCCGCATCTGATTCATCCTTATACTTCCAAGTATATTTATCTCGCAGATCTTATCCCCACTTCCAATCACGTCTCCATTCCATGGGTGATGGGATATGACATCGCCCCTGGCGTGACGACAGAAGATAAAAAAGAATTTCTTCCTTTTATTCATGATCACAACCTCACTATTATTTTTGAGCACGATCCTCTGTATTGGGGAGCAAGTATTGTTCGAGATGAGAAAGGTCAGTATAAGGTAGGGCAAGCTTTTTCTAAAAAAGAAAGTGCAGGTTATCGCTTATAAGATTGAATGGCATTTTGTTTTTGAGAAATCAACTCTTTCATTTCAAGTTCGAGGCGATCGAAACGATTGATAAAATAATCATGTAATTTGACTTTGTCGTTGGAGCGAAGTTTTCCCATCTTCTTGATTCTTGTAACGATATCAGCTGCGATAGAACCTAACTCTTTGCCTTGTCTCATAAGTACATCATATTGCTTACTCTGCTCTTTATCGACATTCATCGCTTCGACCGAACGCTTATTATTTTCTAAAATGAGAGCACTTAAAGGAATTCCAATTTCTAGATTATATTTTCTTTCAAACCCAACGATAGATTTACCCTTTGTAATGCGATCGAGATAGTCGATAAATAATTCTTTTATCGCTTGATGAAAAGCATACATCGATTGAAGGCTTTGCAGTTGGTCCTTCAACGGCATGACTTTTTTATTTTCTATCGCCTTACTAAATTCGGTCAATTTTTCTTCAAGCTGCTTTTGGCTGCCATTAAAGATCATCAATTTGCCACTATAAATGACTTCAGGATTATAAAATTTTACGAATGTCATATCTTTAAAAACTGGCCAAGTATTGAGAAGTGACATCAATCGAGGCTTCCAGCCCGAAGTTCGCCCCGAAATATCAACTTGATATTCTCCATAAGCAATACTGGTTCCAACATTCAATGTGAGCTCAGAAGATGAACCAAAATAATCATTCAAATCGAGCGTCGCCATCATTTCACTATTTTCTAAACTCAACAATTTATCGGGAGTTCCTCGCATGTGAACGGTGAGTTTGGCACGATCCGATTTATTGGCGGCGACAAAAAGTTTTCCTTTCTCTTTATCGACCATAAGTTTGAAGAGCCAATTTTTATCAGGGGCATTTTTAGCAAAATGCGTGAGCACACTCCTCTGGGCATCTGAGAGATCATTAAAAGGGGCCACCAATTTTTTTGGCCAAATAAACCAAATGAGCGCCACCAAGGCAATTACCATTAAAATCATTCCACTCCACCATCTCACAGGATGAGGAGCTGTCTCATCTGTTTCTGTTTCCTCAGGAGCTTCTTCATTGAGAGCTTGAATTTCAAACTCTCCAGTATGATCTTCGACCATTTCTTCTTGGGTTGGAACAACCTCTAAAAAATCAGGAACTTCATCTTCATGAATTTCAACTGCCTCTTCTTCTTCGATTGGTAAGGGAGGCAAAGGCGGCGGGAGCTCCTCTTCTTCTTCAAGTGCTAAAAACTCTTCAACGACTTTGAGTTCGGGCCCTAGCTCTTCTTCTACTTGTATTTCTTCTTGGCGAGGCAGACTGGCCAATTTCTTTTGAACCCGTTCAGGTTCGATTTGATCAAGCTGGCGATTGGCCTCTTGTAGGCTTTTCTTCCACTGAGGCTCTGGAGGTTGCTCCGCTTTTTTCTCACCTGTTTTATGAAAGGCTTCAATATCGCGATAGGCCGTCCAACCGACCATACCTTCAGTCCATAACTGGCTTTCCATGGTCAATTCACCACGGTGAAATCGACTTCTGATCTCATCTGCGTCAAAAGGGCCCAGATGGTGATCTTGATTAAAAATAAACCAGCATTTTTGATTCATACTGAATAGGGTATACTGCCTGAGTGACCGATACAAGCAGGAGAAACCTCATGGCGCAAAATTTTGCTCATCTCGAACAAAGATCTCAAGATCAACTCATCTCTCAATGGCATTTATCAGACGAAAAAAGAGATATTGATGTCCTCTTTTTAACCACTGAGGATGACCTTGGAGTCACGATCAATGGAGGTCGCGCAGGCGCACGTTGGGCTCCGGAAGCGGTATTGAATGTGATGAATAAGATGATCGCTCCCCAAAATCAATTGCGCTTAAAGAAAATTAAACTAGAAGCCTCGCAAGAAAACTTGAAAGATAAGCAAACTCAATATGCAAATGATATTCAAGAGCAGATAAAAAAATGGAATCCAAAACTGATTATCCACTTAGGTGGAGGTCATGATCACATTTATCCACTGCTGATGGCGCTGAAAAGCGATCCCCTTCTCGTGATCAATGTTGACCCTCATCTCGACACAAGGAATGATTCTGAAGTCCATTCGGGAACGCCTTTTCGCCAATTCTCCCAACAAAAGTCCGATTGGAAATGCATTCAATGGGGCACTCATCATTACGCTAATGCTCCGGCCAATTTTCAGGGACTCGAAAAAGTTATGCACATTGTGGATGACCACACCATTTCCAGAGATAATGAGAGAGCACACGCGCTTATTCGCCATGAAATCGCATCCTGGAATGGACAAGCTATTCTTTCACTTGATGCCGATGCGCTCTCTTCTAGTATTATGAGTGGAGTAAGTGCAGTGAATCCACTTGGCCTTTCTCCAGAAGAAGTCGCAAGAGTATTCGAAACTTATGCCACCACGACGAGAGGAAGAGGAGTTATAGGAATCTACGAATATAATCCTCTCTTTGACGATCTTTCTCAAAAGGGCGCACGTTATCTGGCCCAACTCATTTGGAATTTACTGAACCATTTAAATAAAGCTTGAAAAAAAGACACAAAAAAGCCCACTGAAACAGTGGGCCTTTTTTTATCGAGAGACATTTGACGGAGTTTGAAAAAATCCTTTCTTCTTGCTCCTACACACACACTAATACATAGAGCAAGGTTCGTGCCAACTTTTGATCACGGAGAAAACAGCTTAACTTGTTGAAATATTAGAATTAGAAAAAGTATGACGAGTCATAAAAATGACGAACGCGACGAATCACCTAGTCAAAAAGATGACTGACTTAAAGTTGATTTTTAAGAAAATGAGAAAGCTTTTGAACCGCTCTGTCCACGGCCTCAGCATACTCTTCGATCTCATAAAGAGTGTCAACGTGTTTAATAATTTTTTTTGATTCGCGCTGCACGATCGAAATTTCACAAGTGTGCCCCTTGGGCATTTTGTTAACTGTTATGCGACCCAAATAAAATTCTTGTTGAGTAATCTCAACAAAAAATTCATGGGGAAATTCTTTAGTGTTCACTTATATTCTTCTCTTGTATTCTAGGGTGCCTTTATCTTTAACAACCTTTCTTGGAGTTTGCTATGAAAAAAACTTTGTTAGCGCTAAGTGCTCTGCTCTTATCGCAATCCCTTTATGCAGAATGTTTTCAAGTAAGTGAGAAAGACCTCACAGTTAAATGGACAGCATTTAAAACACCTTCGAAAGTTGGTGTCGGTGGAGCCTTTTCTAAATTTACCTTTGATGGAAAGACTAGAAGTACATCTATCAAAGATATCACTTATGGACTTGGTCTAAAAATTGATCATCAATCTGTTGATACTAGCAATCAAGCGCGTGATGCCAAAATTGCTAAATTCTTTTTCAGTACGATGAAAGGCAAAGAAATCCTTGCTCGTGTGACTAAAATTGATGACAAAAACATCACACTTAAAGTGAATATGAATGGTGTTGATCGCGATGTTCCAATGAACTACACGATTCTGGGCAACGAACTGAAGGCCAATGGAGTTATTGATATTCTCGATTTCTCTGCTTCTAAGCAATTGTCGGCGATTAACAAAGCTTGTCTCGCACTTCACGAAGGCAAAACGTGGTCAGATGTTAATATTGAATTAACTGCCCAATTCTCAAGCTGTAATTAACGATTCATTTCAACCCAAAAAAGACCACGAAAGTCACCAATTTTATAATTGATGGCTTGGTCTTTAGGGTAATTCTCAGCAATGATTTTTTGAACTTTTCGATCAATTTTCTCACCATGACATTTTAAACAGAGCGGTTGAATTCCAATTGGTGCTAAATAGCCAATTCGATTTTCATTGATCTCTACGACAACAGGTCCTTTTCTTTGACCTTCCTTAAATTCAGATAAATATTTCACTACCCAAGGTCTAGGAGCATTTTCGTGATTCCGCAATTTATCACTTGTCCTACCTATTTCGATTTGATTCTTTTTTAAATGCTCTAAGTGCTTTTCCAGGATTTTAGGAGCTTGAAGGTGACAAGTATTGACGGCAGCAATTGTCCCCTTGGTCTCCACTGTCTTTTTTAAAACCATCATTAATTCTTTCTTAAAAGGATTTAAATAGCTTTCTGCTTTTTTTGAATAAGCTTGCTCCTCAGTTAGAGTTGGCCCTTGTGCAAAAAGCACTGATACTAAAAACCAAATCATAAAACCTCTTTTATTCTCTAATTGGCAGCTTGAGATATCTCATGCCATTGTCTTCAGCTTCAGGTAGATGTCCAGCTGCGATATTGACTTGGATACTTGGGAGAAGCAAACGAGGAGCTTCCAAAGTGGCGTCACGTTCGCGACGAAATTTTACAAAGTCCTCTTTGCTCGTAGATCCTGTCAGACGGATATTACTTTTCTTTGATTCCCCAATTGTCGATTGAAATTTGAGCTCTCTATCATTTGGCAAATAATCGTGACCAGTAAAATATTTTGTTGAATCTGGCAGAGTATATAGCTTCTGGGTTACAGAATGATAAAGGTCTTCGGCACACCCTTTTGGAAAGTCACAGCGACCTGTTCCGTAATCTGGCATAAACAAAGCATCACCAGTGAATACGTTATCTCCAAAAAGATAACTAGCGCATGCCGGAGTATGCCCCGGAGTATATAAAACTTTAAAGGAGAGACTACCCGCTTGAACCACTTCATTTTCATTTAAAAGTTGATCAAATTGAGAGCCGTCGGTCTTTAACTCTTTCATGTTAAAGACACCCTTGAAAACTTCCTGAACTAATTTAATCGGTGCACCAATCGCCACCTTGGCCTTTGGAAGATTCTTTTTTAGGTACACAGAACTACTCAAGTGATCTGCATGAGCATGAGTTTCAAGGATATAATGCACATTGAGTTCATTTTTTTTAATAAATTCGAGATGAAGATCGGCACTTTTGTAAGAAAATTTTCCTGAATTAGGATTATAATCCAAAACAGGATCAATAATGACGGCATCTCTTGATTGCTCATCCCAAACAATATAAGTCAAAGTAAAAGTATCGTTATCAAAAAAGTGCTGAATTTTCATATAAAAGTCTCCCTATATTCCTATCTACTCAACGAGGTTACTCCAAAACAAGCGTAACCTATTATGATCTTAATCAATTTTAATATCTCTTATATTGCTAATATTTATCAGTTTAGGCCATAATGTATCGCAATGATTGAATTTTACGAACGCTTTGATTTTCCCCAATATCTCAAATCAAAAGGAATTGAAGGGAAAATATTATCCTTTAACCAAGGAACCACTATCTACAATGAAGGTGAGAAGGCCCGTGGACTCTATTTTATTCAAGAAGGTTTGGTCAGTCTTATTACCCTTTCAGAAGCTGGTGTTGAGACACTGCTGAGAATATTTTCACCCTGTACTTTTATGGGTCACAGATCATTGCTTGCAGACGACACCTATCATGCCTCAGCTGTAACTTTAAAAAACTCTAAAATACTTTTTTTAGATATTGATGAAGCTAAGAAAGTTGTTTTTGAAGATCCCGAACTCATGCGACACTTTCTCCATCTTCTGGCAAAAGACCTAAGAAGGGCCGAGCTGAGAATTAAAGACTCGATGAGTAAGAGAGTTTCAGGTCGCATTATAGAGTCTCTCATTTTTTTGAAAAATCGCTATCCTGCTCACCATTGGACTCGAAGGGAAATTGGCGAATATTGTGGTGCCAAAACTGAAACTGTTTCGAGAGTCCTTGGAGATCTTGAGCGCAGCAAAGTTATTGAAAAAGTGGGACGCGATATCCTTATATTAGATGAAAATGCAATGCTGGCCATGGCCCAAGAAAACTCTGCGGATTAATCAGAGTTTGATCTCTATCATATTCCAAAATAGAATCCGCAGGCACAATAACTCCAGATAAAGGAGTGACAATGATCACAGCATACTTACTCGCAACATTAGTTGGCCTAAGCCTTGGCCTCATGGGCGGTGGTGGTTCCATTCTAACAGTGCCCATTTTAGTTTACGTGATAGGCATGGAGGCCAAACTCGCAGTAGCTTCTTCACTTGTCGTCGTTGGAGCAACGAGTCTCATCGGAAGTATTAGCCACTTTCGGGCAGGAAATCTGAATATCAAAACAGGAACCATTTTTGGTTCAGTGGCCATGTTTGGTGCTTTTGTTACTGCTCGATTTTTTGCCAAATATTTATCGGGTACCACTCAGCTTATTCTCTTTGCCATCATCATGCTCCTGGCCAGCTACTACATGTTGAAAAAGAAAAAAGTCATCGAAGGACAGATGGAGGAAACAGTTCATCTCCCTATCTTGAAAATAGCTGGATTAGGTTTGGTTGTTGGTATTGTGACAGGATTGGTTGGCGTCGGTGGCGGCTTTCTCATTGTTCCCGCACTCCATTTGATGGCACGAGTTCCTATGAAACAGGCCGTCGGAACTTCGCTCGTTATTATTGCCGCAAATTCCTTTTCGGGATATCTCGGTTACATGAATCAAGTTCACTTAGATTGGAATTTTATCGGAATGTTTATTCTCTTTACCGCTATCGGCATTATTATCGGTTCGTGGTTAGTAAAGTTTGTACCTGCGGATAAATTGAAAAAAGCCTTTGGTGTTTTTCTCATCATCATGGGACTCTTTATTCTCTATAAAGAAAGAGCGAAAATGGGAATTGCTTATTTACCAACTCAAATAGGAAGGACTTTAGCATGAAAAAGATTTTAATTATTGGTGCAGGAACAGCAGGAATTGATGTTGCCGCAAGACTTAAACATTCAGGCGAAAAATTAAGCATTACCATCATAGATCCTGCTCAAAAGCATTACTATCAACCCTTTTGGACATTGGTTGGCGCTGGCCTTTCTCGCAAAGAAGCAACTGAACGCAACATGAAAGACCTCATTCCTAATGGCGTTGAATGGTTAGCTGAGAAGGTGATTAAGATTGATCCCTTTCAAAACCAAGTGGAGACAGAAAAATCAGGAGCACTCCATTATGATGCCCTTGTGGTGTGTCCAGGATTAGAGCTCCATTTTGAAAAAATCAAAGGTCTCGAAGATCCAACCCTTCCTTACGAAGGAGTTTGCTCAATCTACTCTTATCAAACAGTCGATAAAGTATGGGAAAACTTTCATAACTTTAAATCAGGGCAGGCCCTTTTTACTTTTCCCAATACTCCTATCAAGTGCGGAGGTGCTCCTCAAAAAATCATGTATCTATTTGATGCTCACCTTCAAAGAACAAACCGTCGTAAAGATGCTCAAATCTTTTTCACAAGCGCTGGACAAAGAATTTTTGGTGTCCCCTCTTTTGCACAAGCTTTAAACAAAGTGGTGGTCCGAAAAGGTATTCATACCCGCTTTAATCATAATCTAGTGGAGGTCGATACCAAGAATAAACTGGCCACTTATTGCGTGAGCGACTCTGAAGGCAAACAACAACAAGTCACCTACGAATACAGCATGCTTCATGTGACGCCACCAATGTCAGCCCCTCAATTTGTTCAAGACTCACCTCTTGCACACAAAGAAGGTCCGAGCAAAGGTTGGCTCAATGCTGATATTCATACTATGCAATCTCCCGAATTTTCAAATGTCTTTGCCATAGGAGATGTCGCCGCATACCCAACCGCAAAAACAGGTGCAGCGGTTAGAAAACAAGCGCCAGTCCTTGTTCGTAACCTGATCGATCACCTCAATGGACGATCACTTGAAAATAATAAAAAATACGATGGCTATTCATCTTGTCCTCTTGTTACTGAATATGGAAAAGTGATCCTCGCCGAGTTTGGTTACAATGATATCCTTCTCCCCTCATTTCCCGTGATAGACATGACTAAAGAGCGCTACTCCATGTGGTTGCTTAAAACAAAAATGTTACCTGTTCTCTATTGGGATTTTATGATGAAAGGGCGAGCCTAATTTTTAATGGCTTGCCCACAGAGAGTTCCCTTCTTAAGGTACTCCTCTTTGAATCTCTTTTTAACGGGAGATAAAGCTTCGTCCTTATTGCAACTATACTTTTTGAATTGCTCGATTCTGCATTGAGAATCATCGGATGAACATTCCGATTTTTGATAAGCAGGATCAGCAATTTTCAACTTGGAATTCGAGCTTTTTAAATAATATTCTGAAAATCCCGATTGATAAACTTTTAAACCTGAACCGTCGGCGCAATAAAATGGCGCGCAGGCCGCCAAGAAACTTGTATTTGGATGTTCAGATAAATTGTGACTTGAAAAAACTCCTTCTTTAGCAGAATAATTCAAATAGGCCACTTCAGGTAATTGATGACAAAATTCTAATAATGGCTCAATGACTCGTTGAAACTTCTCAATGCGATCTTTTGAAGAACTTGCCACTGAATCTTTAATATTTGTCATGCTCTTAGATAAATTCTCCGTTTGCGTAATCACATTGGCAGGAAAATACTTCATAAAACTATTGAACACTAATTCCATGCTTCGATAATTGCCAGATTCGATAGAAGAGGACATCCTCTGAAATTGATCGATCATCGATTGGCTTGCTTCATAGGCTTCTAATGAAGAGTAACTTTTACCTTCAGCCTTGGCCTTTAATTGGTGGATGAGCCTGAGGTCATCAAAGAATTGACTTCCATATTTTTTATCATATTCTTTCAATTCTTTGACTAATTTATCTGGCGACTCTCCAGCATTTTCTGGTTGAAGGGCCTTTAAAATCGGTTTGAGATCTTTTAATTTATTTTGAAAGAGTTCTAATTCCTTTCTCGCTTTAATTCGATCCCCACGTGGACCTGAGTTAACTTTAAAAAATGAATTTAAAACTTCTGAATCTTTTGGCAAAGACTGTAAAGATTGAATTCCTTTAAGAGTTGAAGCTCCTAAATTATTTTTGTCAAAGGAATTGAGTAAGCTGAAATATAGATCTTCTCCATCTTTATCTTCAATCTTACTGATATAACCTAGCAGCTTAGAAAAGTCCTGAGCATTATCAAAAATAGGTTTCGTTTCCCTGGCGCAACTGACGGCCGAGTTGAAGTCATTTAGAGATTGCTCCCGTTGCTTTACTTGTTGATAATTAGAACAGCCAAAAACTCTTCTTTGAAGATTCTTAAAAAAACAAGCCTGGCTTCTTGTTGATTCCTCATTTTGAATCATATCCATAAAATCAGTATTGTCACCTAAGAACGAAATCACGCTATCCATCAAGCCAGTAGCTCCGGCATAAGCTAACCCACCAGTAGGACCAGCGCCAATGGTTAAAACCTCTCCCGTAAACATTAAAAGATTTTTAAACATATTTCCGATGTACTCTTTAGAGTGAGATTTTTGGCAAACAGGATCTTTTAATTTGTTTAAAGAATCCTTCATGAAATTATTCATTTGATTCAAAAAGTTAACTTGAGAATTTTTACGAGCTCGCCATTGATCTTCAGAAACAATAGATTGGCATTGCACCTTCTTCTCTTCTATTTTTTCTTGATACTCAATACTAGCACAGGTTTGATAATCAGCTTCGGCATCGCACCTACTGGCAAACACTTCTTGTCCATCTGTATCTCTATTTAAACTTCTATTTTTCACATAGAGATCATGCTGAGCTGAAAAGACTTGTTGATAATTATGACAAGTAATTTTGTAATCCACATCATTAGAATTGAGATCAGAATAGATGGTCCAATTATTGAGTCCCATACTCTCTTTGTAGGAATTGATAGAATTGGCAAACCGATCAACTTCTTGAGCTTCAGGGGCACACTTATTATTCTCGTTTTTAAGGTCTGCTAAAATGCTTTGTGATGAATTTAAGAAAGATTGATAAGCATCATCTTTGTTTTCTTTATCAAGCGAACATTCGTAAGCTTGAGCGTTCAAGCTGAAGAGCAAGACGTAAAGACTAACGCTTATTTTATTAAAGTTCTTCATATAGTCTATCAAGATCCTTACGCTCATCTTTTGAGAGCTTTTCATAAACTGCAACAAGCTCTCTCGCGAGAATATATTTCTTTCCATTTTTATTTAATAAGGAGTAACGAGAATACATTTCCTTACCATCGAGTTGGATTCGACAGCTCACTTCATTTTTTAATTTAACGAGCTTCCCTTTTCCACAGAGCTCTTTAGATTTGTCATAAAAGTGCTTCTCCGCTTTTAAAGTCGAGGCGATACTAGAGTTTAAATAGACTTTTATTTTTTCGTTTTTATTGAAGTACAGAACGGGCACTTCTCGATCGAAAAGATGTTCAGAACTTATCAGCTTCCATTTCTCTTGATTAAAATGAATAGCAGAATTGCCAAGTGTCGGTACTGAAGAATTTACTTCTCCCAAAACTATTAAAGGAAATATGAGAATAATAAATATTGAGACCTTAGACAAAAGAGTCATACGGTTTATATCGGTCTTTTCTGTGGATTACTTTAGCTGATAAAGGTCAGGAGTCATGCTGCGACTCCTGACCAAAACCTATTAATAACAAGAACTTTTATAATCGTAGATTTTCTCGTTTTGAGTATCTGTTCCACTGAAGTGGGCCACTCTCGCGTTTGATCCGCCTTTTAAGAAATCCAACTCGAGTGCTCTAAAAGTTTTACGGTAGTGGTACTGAACTTCTTGGTAGCCATTATGAGTAATGGTCTCTTCTCTACATACTTTTTCGCAATGTTGAGAACCATTTTCACTTCTCGTACAGACAGGTCTGCAGTGTCTCTCTACAGTCGTATAGGTACATGATTCACGTCCACGGGCATAACCATACTCATCAACATCAGTTCTGACGTCTCCAGCAAGATCATACTCCTGATTGAGTTCTCTATTTGAAATAAAGATAGGGCCATTGCCGTTTGGAACATTAAGATTGCGATCGCTCTTTAAAGGAATACGGATATCTTTTTCTCCGTCGCGGACCAATTGCAAAACAAAACTATCTTTAGAGACGATATCAAATTTGGCCCGATACGCTCCGGGACCGACTTGAGTTTTTTTAGAACCCAAACCAAAAAGACCTGACTTCTTTTTAACCGTAAGAGTTTCTCGAACAGTTAAATTTCCATCTAAAGTTAAACATGAATTCAGTGACAGTGCTGCTACCAGCAGGACAATTAAACGTTTCATAATCTCTCCTCTCTCGAATGATGACGTTGTTAAAACGGCTATAAGCATTTCTCATGCCAAAGAGCTGTTAAGTGATTACAATCAGAAGACGCATGGCGCGCACGAGCAAAGAGGAACCAGTTCCAATCTGACCCCAAGTTATTGAAAACAAGGGGTGCATCCAGAAACCACTTAAGCAGAATGAGTTGATGTGCCGATAAGACGTTAATGATGAAAAAACTCACTCTCCTATTAATTGCGCTTTTTATTTTTTCTTGCGGCCAAGATCCGCTCAAAGCTTCAAAGTCGCGAATGACTTCTCAGTCTTCGAGTTCTCCCTTGTCCTGTCGTGCTAATTCAGGAGTTGTTTGTGGCCAGCCCCCTATGCCCATTTGTGCTGAGGGTATGATGTGTGCTCAAGTCATGCCAAATCCATTGAACTACGACAACGAATGCCTCTTGTTCCAATCTGGAGCACGCCTGCTTTACGATGGTGCTTGTAAAGTTCAGTAAAAATTAATTAAGTTTGGGACGAATATTTGGATTTAAGTTGCGCTTGCGACGAAGAACTTCTGACTCAAACAAAGCGTAATCTTCTTGCCAAAGACGATAAAATCTTGAAATTGAGAGTTGTCTCTTGCGAGCATAATTAAATTGCGGATGATAAGCGTAGTCCATTTCAGAAGTAACGACGACACCATCATTGTCTTCACGCTGCTTGAGATAAATCATCGATTCATTCCAAACAGTAAGTTCACTTTCATCAGTTGAAAGATCAGCTCCTTCTTTTTCTAAAGTGTAACGGACAAAACCTTGAAACAAAACCCAAGAGAGGTAATCAAAGTCACTTGAAGCGAGATCAAAGTGAAGAACAATCGTTTTCTTTCCTTCGACCATTTTTAATTCAGTTTCACTTTTTAAAGATGAATCAAACAGAAGGTAAACACCTTCATACTGAGCAGTATAATATCTTCCGATTTGAGTTGAATTCAATGCATTCCATCGCGCCGTATTGAGACGTGCATGTGGATTCGCCGCTAATAAGTTTAAGCTTAAAA
The DNA here is from genome assembly GCA_002786715.1 of Bdellovibrio sp. CG22_combo_CG10-13_8_21_14_all_39_27. Classification (GTDB taxonomy): domain Bacteria; phylum Bdellovibrionota; class Bacteriovoracia; order Bacteriovoracales; family Bacteriovoracaceae; genus 21-14-all-39-27. The sequence continues at coordinate 46,993 of PCTW01000055.1, read as the reverse complement.
ATAAACCTAAAAACAAAGAGCTCATTCGCGCTAAAGTCATTGGATCCCCCATAAATTGAATTGAGGCAAACCTATGATTATAGGCGCTATATGTCAATTTGAAATTCTGAAATTAAAAGTTCGCTTCGTGAATTCCATGGACTAGAGCATCTAATAATCTTCTAGAGCCGTGAGCACGCTGAAGGTCACTGCGATAAATGACGCAGATGCGATCAGAAAAAGTGGGGAGTTGCTTAAGCATTTCTAAATTCTTGTCTTGCGCGCCTACCACTCTTCCCGGAATGATTCCCACTCCAGCACCAGAGAGAGTTAATGATTTTATCACCTCTAAGCTAGATGAGGTCATAATCCGTTTAAAGACTTGGCCTTTCTTTGACAATTTTCCCATCAACTCTTGAGACTGCAAAAGATCAGGATCGCAAATCAGAACGCATTGATCTGAATTGATATCATTCGTCGCCGTTAATTTCTTAGAACGCCAATATCCAACTTCATCCTTGATCAATTCCTTAACCACTAAGTCAGGATGCATAATTGGATTAACCACCAATCCAATATCGACTCTGAAGCTTATGACTTCTTCCGAAATTTTTCGAGAGAGATCGTGAACTAATTTGATTTCCAGTCCACTATTATCCTTTAATAGCTTGGGAATAAAATGTGGAAGTGTATAAAGAGCAACCGATGGATGCATACCTAGAACATAACGACCTTTTAAAGATTCTTCATCGTGAGCGACTTTTGAAGTAATGCGCTCCCAATCTTCCAGTAAAGTTCGCGCTTCTTGCGCTAGCATGATTCCTGCTTTAGTAAGCTTGACGCCACTTTTAGAACGCAACAAAAGCTGATTACCAACCACGTCTTCTAATCTTTTCATGGCCAAAGACAGGGCCGGTTGAGTCATGCCCGCTCGTTCAGCGGCACGTGACAAATTTTCAGTTTTACTTACCTCTAAAAAGAGCTCGAGGTCTCGCGCTTCAGGCAATTTCACAGTACTAGTCTCCTCTATGACTCACTTTGTCTAAACCTTACAGAACTAAGTTAAAAAAAAGCTTATTTTGTTTCTGAGAAATTCCCTTAACCTCTCGAAACTTTTGCCCTAAACTATTCTGGAATTCAAATACAAGTATCTTTTTTATTCACCTACACTGGAGAAAAATTCCATGTCGAGATTTTACCATTACCTTAATTCTTCCATTATGAAGAAGCAAATTATGGGGGTCACCGGACTTCTGCTTTGCGGATTCCTCGTCTCTCACTTGATCGGAAATTGTCTGATCTATTTTGGAGATCGGGCCTTCAACACTTACGCTCACACCCTGGTCACCAATCCGTTGATCTATGTCGCTGAAGCTATCCTCTTGGGCATTTTCTTAACCCATATTTTTATGGCGATGAAATTGACTCTCGAAAATAAAGCGGCAAGACCTGTTGCATATGCAGTAAAAAAACCTACTGGTAGAGGTTCAACAATTGCCTCTTCAACTATGCCCTATACTGGATTGTTGATTTTAGTTTTTCTCATTTTCCATATACTTCATTTTAAATTTGGTCCGGTTTATAAAATAACTTATGACGGAGTAGAAATGAGAGATCTCTATCGCTTATTGATAGAATACTTTCACCAACCCCTTGCTGTCGTATGGTACGTCTTCTGTATGTTGGCCTTAGGACTTCACGTTTCTCACGGTTTTTGGTCAGCCTTTCAATCCATCGGTTTTAATCACCCTAAATACAATGCATGCTTGAAGAATTTATCAAAGGTCTATGCTCTTTTGATTACTATCGGATTCTCTGCTTTGCCTATCTACTGCTACCTTCAAGGAGGACGCTAATATGTCAGTCAAGAAACTAGACGGGAAAGTGCCCGCAGGTCACGTTAAAGAAAAATGGGACAACCATCGCTTCAATATGAAGTTGGTCAACCCTGCTAATAAAAGAAAATTTTCAGTTATTGTAGTTGGTACTGGTTTGGCCGGATCTTCTGCTGCGGCAACGTTGGCAGAGCTTGGTTATAAAGTAGATGTTTTCTGTATTCAAGATTCACCAAGACGCGCTCACTCGATCGCTGCTCAAGGTGGTGTCAATGCTGCTAAGAACTACCCAGGAGACGGCGACTCAATCTGGCGTCTTTTTTACGATACTGTAAAAGGCGGAGATTACCGCGCACGTGAAGCCAACGTTTATCGCTTGGCCCAAGTTTCAAACAACATTATTGACCAATGTGTTGGTCAAGGTGTTCCCTTTGCTCGCGAATACGGCGGAACTTTATCAAACCGCTCATTCGGTGGAGCTCAAGTTTCAAGAACATTTTATGCTCGAGGACAAACAGGTCAGCAACTTTTATTAGGTGCTTATTCCGCTTTGATGAAAGAAAATGGAGCTGGTAAAGTCAACATTCACACTCGTCAAGAAATGGTTGAGCTCGTGACAGTAGAAGGAAAAGCTCGCGGTATTATCACTCGTAATATTATTACTGGTGAATTCCAAAAGTGGGCCGCTGACGCTGTTCTTCTGTGTACTGGTGGTTATGGAAACGTTTATTTCCTCTCTACCAATGCCATGACCTCAAATGGCTCTGCCGCTTGGAAGGCCTATAAAAAGGGCGCCATGTTTGGCAACCCATGTTTTACTCAAATTCACCCGACTTGTATTCCTGTTCACGGTGAAGGCCAATCAAAATTAACATTAATGTCTGAGTCTCTCAGAAACGACGGGCGCGTTTGGGTTCCGAAAAAAGTGGGCGACACTCGCAAGCCAAGTGAGATTCCTAATGAAGAGCGCGATTATTATCTTGAACGCCGCTACCCTTCATTTGGCAACTTGGTTCCTCGTGACGTGGCCTCTCGTAACGCCAAAATGATGGTCGATGAAAAACGTGGAGTGGGAGAAACAGGAATCGCTGTTTACCTTGATTTCCGCGACGCCATTCAAAGAGACGGCGAAGACGTTATTCGTGCCAAGTACGGCAACCTCTTTGATATGTACGAGCGAATTACCGATGACAACCCTTACGAAGTCCCGATGAGAATTTATCCAGCGGTTCACTACACGATGGGTGGAATTTGGGTTGATTACAATCTTATGACAACTGTTCCAGGTCTTTTCGCTTTAGGTGAAGCAAACTTCTCTGACCACGGAGCCAACCGTCTAGGAGCTTCTGCTCTTATGCAAGGCTTAGCTGATGGATACTTTGTTATTCCATACACTCTTGGCAATTATTTTGTGACTGAGAAGTTGATGACTGACAAAGTAAAAGTTGATCATCCTGAGTTTGATAAAGCCTTGAAGCACGCTCAAGATCACTTTAAGAAGCTTCAAAATGTTAATGGTAAAAAATCTGTTGATTCATTCCACCGCGACCTCGGTAACCTCATGTGGGAAAACGTCGGTATGGGAAGAAACGAAGCAGGTCTCAAAAAGGCCATTACTGAGATAGCGGCCCTTCGCAAAGAATTTTGGAAAGATGTTAAGGTCACAGGAACAGATGTTGGTATTAACGTCGAACTTGAAAAGGCCAATAGAGTGGCTGACTTCTTAGAGCTTGGTGAGCTCATGGCCCGCGATGCTCTTGAGAGACGCGAAAGCTGTGGAGGACACTTTAGAGAAGAGAGTCAAACTGAAGAGAATGAAGCGAAACGTGACGATGAAAATTTCTGTCATGCTGCTTGTTGGGAGTACACTGGACCAGACAGTACCCCAATTCGTAACATCGAGGAATTGAATTTCGAATACGTTGCCCTCACTCAGAGATCTTACAAGTAATAAGGAGTTTTCATGTCAGCTAAAAAAATAAATATTAATTTGAAAATTTGGCGCCAAGTAAATAAAGAGGCTCCAGGTTCAATGGTTGATTATCGTCTCGAAGGTGTCTCAACAGATTCATCTTTCTTAGAAATGATCGATCAATTAAACGAACAATTAATTGCCAAAAACGATGAGCCAGTGGCCTTTGATCACGATTGCCGCGAAGGGATTTGTGGCATGTGCTCAATGATGATCAACGGTAATGCTCATGGTCCAGAGAAAGCGACGACAACATGTCAGCTCCACATGAGAAAATTCAAAGACGAAGATACAATCGTGGTCGAGCCTTGGCGTGCCAAAGCATTCCCTGTGCTTAAAGATCTCATGGTTGATAGAACAGCTTTTGATAAAATTCAATCTGCTGGTGGATTTGTTTCAATCAACACAGGTAATGCGCAAGATGCAAATGCCATTTTGATTGGACAAGAAACTGCTGAACTTGCGATGGATGCCGCCCAATGTATTGGTTGTGGAGCCTGTGTTGCCAGCTGTAAAAATGCTTCTGCCATGCTTTTTGTAGGTGCTAAAATTTCTCAATTCGCTCTCCTCCCTCAAGGAAAAGTCGAAGCAAAAGACCGCGCGATTAAGATGGTCAGTAAAATGGATGAACTTGGTTTTGGAAATTGTACTAACGAAGCTGAATGCGAAGCAAGCTGTCCGAAAGAAATTTCAATCAGCAATATTGCCCGCATGAACCGTGAGTATCTAAAATCTGCAGTCACAGGTAGAAACCACTAAGCATGCTTGTTTACTCGAAAACTCTAGCCACTTTCCAGGCCCGTCTTAAAAAACGGGCCTTTTTTCTTTTACAAGCTGAATGTGGCATTCAAACTTTGCGCGAACGTTTTAAAATTGGTGAGTACTCTTATCCTTTGAGTATCGTAACATTTGAGGACCCAAAACAATTTGGTTTCTTCTCCACTCACCTCTTTCAAATTGGAATGAATCGAAGACTCATTTTTGAAGCTCGTGATCAAGTTATCGATAATATTCTCAAGCATGAATTGGCCCATTATTTATGTTTTATCCAATTTGGTAGAACCGTCGATGATCATGGAGTTGAATATCGTGACCTGTGCCGATCTTACGGCTGGGGGGAGGAAGTTTTTTCGGCCAAAATGAATCTTAAACTCGAAAATGAAAAGTATGAATCCAGTGACCAAGTGAAAGTGATTGAAAAAATTAAAAAGCTTTTACAACTCTCCAATAGTACTAATCAGCACGAATCAGAATTGGCCACCTCAAAGGCCAATCAATTAATGCTTGAACACAATCTCTCCCATCTTGATCGTCCTCACCTTGAAGATGAAGAAATGGTTTATCTAAAGCGCAGCCTTGAAGCTCCCAAATTCAATGCGAAACTTCAAGCTCTGGCCAACATCATGGATGAATTTTACGTCAAAGCGATTTTAAGTCGCGGTCCTGACAAAGTTTATCTTGAAATCATTGGAGAAAGAGAAAATGTGGATATGGCCGACTATATTCTGCATTTTTTAGATAGTGAGTTTGAAAAACTATGGACCCAAGAGCGAAGAAAGAATCCAAAACTCAAAGGTTTAAAAGCAAAAAATAGTTATATGACTGGACTCTCAAAAGGCTTTTTAGAAAAAATCAAAATTGAAAGATCAAAAGTTGTAACTCAGAAGGAACTGATTGTTCTTAATCTCAAATCACAAGAGCAACTTCGCCAAGTCTACCCTAGCCTTTCTCAAGTCGGAAGTCAGCGTGGTCACGACTCTCTTGCTCACTCCCTTGGTCATCAGGCAGGAAAGAATATTTCTATTTCAAAAGGATTGAATCTTCGCCCAGGCCAAAAACTTTTAAGTTAGGAAATTAGTATGGATGCAAAAGATCTCGAAAAACTTTTCCGTAAAACAAGTCAATTTGATCAAACATTAGGGATGAATTTCATTGTAAAATCAGCCGGTGAGGTCGAGTACACAATGACAATAGATTCGCGACATTTAAGCTCCCCTCAGATTTCCCACGGTGGAGCGATTGCGGGAATGATGGATAATGTCCTCGGAGTGACGGCATTGTCCTACGCTGTTACTCAAGAAAAACTATGTTCTACAGTCGAATTTAAAATCAACTATCTCAATCCTGCTAAATTAGGAGATGTACTCACTGGAAGTGCGCAAATCGACTATATTGGTAAACGTTTGGTTGTGACTTCAGGATTTATCAAATGTGGAGAGAGATTGATTGCTAAAGGAATGGGGACATTTAACCTTTATCCGATGGAAAAGTTCAAGCAGTTTTCGGCTGATATGCAAGTTGACCATGACCATGAAGATATCTGAGCGAAATAACTTTACTTGAGAACTACATCAACCGATGAGATAATACCTATGAAAAAAGAAACAGGATTATGACTTTGAAAGACTTTATCACTCAATGTACTCTCGTTTTCAAATCTTTTGAACACGACGTAACAATAATTCAAAGTAAGAGCAGCTTGTGGCAATTTACCACCAACTCTCGTCGCAATAAGAAGAAGTATGCCGTGATGGTTGCTCCAGCTTTTTCTAAAGTTAAATCATTAATCAAAATAGCAAAGAAGAAATTACCACCAGAGACTCGCCTCGTGGTTGTGACCAATACTTTCACTGATGCGGATAATGATATGAGTGCAAAGGAAGACTTCACGCTTTTGACTCTCGAAACTCTTAATCGCTATGGACAAGAAATGCTCGATCTCAAAAATCGGTCGTCAGATGGAACTATTCATATTGTAGATGGTGACAACATCATTGATCAGGTGATCAATAAAGAAAAAGACTTCTAAACCTGTTTTTGATCCGGACCAAAAATCCACTTATGTTGCTGACCTATAACTCTGAATGGTGCGCCAGCTTCTTGATTCCACTCAATCACATTTTTAAAACGTTCAAGCGGAAAAGCTTCATTTAAATTATAAGATGGAGTTAGTACCCATGAGAAAGGCAGAAGATCATTCTTAGCATGTAAGTCTTGATAGGCCTTCAATGTTTGATCAAAATCAACGCGAGTTTCGATCACAGCCTTGACTTGAAAACGTCCCGCATATTGCTTGGCCATTTTTTCAATTAATTGCAGACGGGTGCTAACACCTGTTGAAAGTGTTTTGTAATCAAATGAAATAAAATCGAGCAAATCAAAAAGCTCATCGACCACGCGAGTTCCGGCAGCTTCAATATTGATATAATAGCCTCTCGACTTCAGTGACTTCACTAAGGCCTGCACACCTGCTTCATGTTTCGGATGAAGAGGATCGCCACCAGTGATTGACACTCTTTTAATTTTTCCAGAGAGCTCAACAACTCTTTCAACCACGCTCTCACTATTCATCGCCATCTCTTGAGTAAAGTCCCACGTATCTTTTGAATCACAGTTGAGACAACCAACAGCGCAGCCCTGAAAGCGCACAAAGACTTGAGGTGTTCCAATATGGATTCCCTCACCTTCAGTCGCTAAATAGATAGAATTGATTAATAACTTCATCTGTCGTCAACATAGCACAATTCAATACGGGATCACAAAAGACCCTGCAAAAGCTACAAACCGCAGCTTTTTTTCCATATTTTGTAATGGGCCGCTATCTGCTGGTGACCCCAATCGGGATGCTGAAGATGAATCATGGCGTAGGATCGCTCCAGAGGGACCTGATCTTCGACTTTAGCAAAGCTAACAATTTCAGCTAGTTCCTTAGTGTCTCGCACCCATTCGAGAGAAGCTTCAGGATCTAATCCCATCGCTTGTTTCTCGTCCCAAAGCTGTCGCCAATCAGGAAAGATCAATCCTTCAACAATTTCGGCGCAGCTTGAAGCAGTTGTGCTTGCAGGCGCTCGATTGGTGACCTGCTGAGAACAGGAATAAAAGAGAAGAAAAGAAAAAGTTGCTAATATCGATTTCACCCTCCTCTCATCGGAATATTTCCTAGAAAACCTTTATTTTAAGCCATTTTTTCCGAAAAGAACTCTATGAGTTGGCGAATCATTCCCATCTTATTTAGTCTCTTATTTGGGCCGACACTGGGTTGGGGTCAAGATCCCGACGTGCTCGTTCAACAAGCATCAAGTGAACTTGATTTTGAACTCAAATTTGCCAAGGCCGTTCTCAGAATTTCTGAAGAGATTAATCTCATCGATCCGACAGGTGAAAAGATTCTCCAATACGCCGGAGATAATCTACCAGCTCCCCTTGATAAACCGACATTCGAACTCTTTGATCTCTATGCCAAACATTATCTCACTCAGCCTCTGCCCGAAAAGGCGGTTCGAAAGCTGAAAGGTCAACTCAAATGGAGTGCAGTCAAAAAAATTATTAAGCAAAGTACTATCGGTGCTGATGTCTTTTTTAAAAAGAAAGGTATGGGAATTTCGATCGCTCTCATTCTTGGGATGTGTACTGAGTACACCATGTACTTTATCCTTTTTCACGTGAATCCAGCTCTTCTCCCCATTAGTGCGGCCATTCCTTATGGAACCACTTATGCCTTTTTCCCAGGATTTTTTCGCAAAATCAAAGAGAAGAAAGAATTAATAAAAGTTTTGGGTAGTAAGGAAGCATTTGAAGCCTATTCAGAACAAAAGAAAATTGCGCTTAAAAATCTTCATCTCAAAAATCCTGATTCCATCTTACTTCCTTTGAAAGAAGTCGATGGAATAGTTGAAGCTGCCGTTATTCCACGTACTCTATGGTGGAGGAATATTATTCAATGGATGGGTCTCTCAAAGGACTCCCTTACTTATTCCTCACTCAACTTATTTTTACTAACTCGTTTTGAAAATGACGAAGTCCTACGAACCATTCGCGATCTTCCTGAGCTTAATAATGATCAAAAAACGGCAATGATGTTACGCCATCTCTATGCCTCAGGGGATGAAAAACTTCTACTCTCGCTTAAGCAAAAATTTGGAGAAGCCTTCACTCAAATTAGGCAACGACCAACCACTCCAGGCCTCAAAGAATGGACACAGTCGATGATGAAGGCCAGTTCAAGAGAAGATATCCTATCAGGCTTAAAGAACGTTCCTTCACAGGCCAATCCGAAAGAGGTCTCAATTATTTGGAAAGATATTTTACTTCCTTCTTATATTGAAAATATGAGTATGAGCTATTTTCAGGCAAGAAGAATGATTGAGAAATTTGTCTCAACCCAAGCGATTCTTGAAAATCAAGTGGGAGAAACGATGGACAGAGAAGCCATTCATCATCTCGCATTATATGTAGAGCGAGTCTGGGACAAAAACATAAGATCTTGCTCCAATCCCGCTCCGATTATACTTAGGAAATTGCTTACGCTCTAGATCTCTCTGGTGCCAATTCACCAGCATAAACAGTACTTTTCTTTGTGGCCTTAGCCGCTTTCCACAATCCACCAAAAATAAAAAAGAGAACACCAACAAACACTGCAATATGAAGAACTTCAATTTGCGTCGATGAAGCAATTGTTTTATGACTACGAATAGGTTCAATTCTTCCTCCTGGAGGAACAATTGATGTTGCATAAACCTTAATAGCATTGCTCATGGATATCTCTCCTGTGTGATTTTTTTCTATTTTAGAGAAAAACTAAATTTTTCCTATGAGATAAGTCAGGCAACTAAGAATGTTGTAAATCAGGAAATAATTCATGATGACGATCAGGATTTTTTAGACAAAAAGAGCCCTATAAAAAGTCCAGAGAGAATAAGCGCACTTCCCCACCAGTCTGAAACTAAAGGTAATTCATTGAGAACGACCACTCCTAAAAAGAGTGTGGCCACTTGCTGAAGCATGAGGGCCATTGAGGCGACTCTTGCTTCAAAATGCTTGAGCGACCAAGATATACTCGCCCAACCTCCAATTTGGACAATGAGCGTGAGTCCTAAAAAATAAGCCCATGTATGACTAGAGAAATGTGTAAAATTTTGTTGTCTTATAACTCCGATAAAAAATAAAGTGACACAAGCTCCAAGGCTCATGCCTATTAATGCTTCTATTGCTGTTAGACTTGCTCGACTTTTTGAAAGAGCAATGGTGCAAGCGGCGTAGAAAAAAGAAGCTCCTAATGAAATGAGCTCTCCAGCTCCAAGCTGAAATGAGAATGAGCGAAAGAAGGCCAAAACAGCTGCTCCACAAATGGCCAAAAATAATCCCAAGATAAAAAGCTGTGGAGGCTTACCGTGCTTGTTCCAACTCCAGAGCGAAACCCACAAAGGAGAAAGGCCCACCATAAAAGTGGCGTTACTTGCACTGGTTAATCCAACGCCTGTGTGCCAAAGAGTAAGATCCCCAGCAAAAAAACTTCCCGCCAAGATCGCCATTAAAAAAACATTATTGATTTTCGGAAAGCGAGCTTTATTTAAAAGAAAAAGCAGAGGAAGAGCAAAAAGCATGCGATAAAAGCCAATGATCTCTGGACCTGCTTCAATCAGGGCCCACTTGGCAAAAAGGGCTGCCCATCCCAAGAGGGAGGAACCAATCAGTAAAGCAGTGATGGGATACCAGGACTTCATCTTCGAAGTCTAGCATGTAGTTCTTTTAATTTCGAGGATTTAAACTTTCCAACTTCCCTAATTCCCCATAGGCGTAGGCCTCATGATTTGCTATATCAAAGCCATATGAAAGCCTCTTTTTTTGATCAAAATTTTAATGAGATTAATGCTCAATTCTTAGAGCATAATCTTCACCCATCAGGAGCTTCGCTTCTTTATAATTGGCATTACAAACTGAAACAATTTGAACCATGCAAAACCGATCTCGCTTTAAAGACTCAATCCTTTTTACGCGAAAACTATGACTTCACTCTTCCAAAAATTGTAGTGGCAAAAGAATCTGAGGATCGCACTGTTAAATTTTTATTTGAACTTCATGATGGCAAACGAGTTGAAACAGTTCTCATTCCATTCATAGGAAAATATTCAGTGTGCCTTTCAACACAAGTTGGTTGTGCCATGAAATGTTCTTTTTGTTTTACCGGGACTCAAGGTTTAACTCGCCATCTCACCACTTCTGAAATCATTGGCCAATATTTAGGTGCGTGGGATTGGCTTCGAACTCACAGACCATCGGAGTTAAAAATACCTAATATTGTTTTTATGGGCCAAGGTGAACCTCTCCATAATTTTGATGCTGTAAAAAAAGCTTGCGAGATTTTCTTAACAGAAGAAGGAATGTGCCTCGGCTCGCGAAGAATCACCGTTTCAACAGCAGGTTATTTACCAGGGCTTTTAAGATGGAAAGATGAAATGCCTCAGGTCAATATCGCCTTGTCTCTTCACTCACCGTTTGAAGAAAAACGCAACAAACTGATCCCTATCAATCAACGCTATCCCTTACATGAAATAGTCGAAGTTCTCGATCAAATCCCAATGCGTAAAAAGCAATTTGTAACTTATGAGTATCTGCTTATCGATCACTATAACGACTTTGAGGAAGATGCCCATGCCACTGGTGAATTACTCAAAAGTCGTAGGGCCTTACTCAACTTAATTCCATTTAATCCCTTTCCTGGTTCCGAATTCAAACGTCCGTCATTCGAAAGAGTTGAAGCCTTTAAAAAGATTACCGAATCTTATAAAGTTCCCTCCATGATCAGAGGAACCAAAGGTGACGATATACTGGCTGCTTGTGGTCAACTTAATACAAAATAAGCAATCTCTTCTTTCTAGAAGCAAATTCCCAATCATGATTTAATAGACTCACGATAATTATATTTATTGAGGAGTCTATTATGTTTAAGAAGTGTTTTAAAGGGGTCATGTTAATGACCCTGATTGCCGCTTGCTCTCACTCGGGAAATCCCACGAGAGATGTGGCCAGTCATTGGAATCGACGCAGTGTCGATGGCGCAGAAGATGGAGTTTATCTCACTAAGAAAATCAATGATCGCCGTGGTGAAATTGGTGTTCTAAGAGAGTTTGGCCTCATGCGCGACTACGATGGAGACAATCTCAAGGGACTGCTCATTGAAGTTCAGCCCAATGGTGGCATGGAGAGAAGGGCCCAGATTGATGTCATTTTAAACGGAAGAACTCTCAATACTCATAATATTATGCTAAGACGTGGTCATCAGCACTTGTATACAGATATCAATCAGATAATCAACGATGACATCCGCCAGCTTCAACTTCGTTACAATCCAATAGATGTCGAGGTGCAAGAAATCACTGTTCTTGTTAATGAAGATGAAAGAAATGGAGGCAATAACGACGGGGCTTTTACTCAAATCTTTAGCAACGTAGATCGCAGACGTGGTGGAGGTTATTATACAATGACTATTCCTCGCGATATCGATGCTCGTTATCTAAGCTTGGAGGCCATGAATTATTCAGTAACTGTTCACGACCTCACAGTTGATGGAGTTCCAGTTATTGTTCCCAGTCGCTCCCTCTTTCCAGGCAGCCCCGTTGAAATCATGCTTCCTTCAAGTGCAAAATACGACATTCGCATTCGTGCAGAAGGAAATACTCATGATAGCGTAGGTCTTAAGGCCACAGTTTCTGAACAACCAACTCAGCGCAGACCTGATCCTATTCCTGGTCCAAATTTTCCAGGACCGAACTTTCCAGGACCAAACCGTCCAGGTCCAGATAGACCTCATAGAGGTCCATTGAATATCATTTCAGCTTACTCTGATGATAATTGTTCAAGACTCATTACCGCCATTGATCCAAGAGATAATTGTCAGAAGCTTGAAACCATCTATTCAGGCAACAATCTTTGGTCAGTTTCAGTCAATGATACATGTATCAATGTTACGGATAGAAGATTCGTTGGAAGCTGTGAAGCTTTGAGAACTCTCGCAAATGAACCTCAGCCTCCTGTAAATCCTTTAGTAAGACTTTTCTCTGATGATAACTGTTCAAGAGAAGTCCTCAATCTCGATCATGAGACGGATTGTGGAGCATGGATGACTGTTTTAGGAAATGCTAAAGTTTGGTCCGTTTCTGTTGATGATAGATGCCTCAATATTCCAGACGTTAGCTTTTCACAACAAACTTGTGACAAATACCGCCGAGGGGCTCAAGCGACGCGAAGACCCGTTGTTGATCGCGATGCCATCGAACTCTTTACTGATGACAACTGTACAAAACTCATTACATCTGTTCAAAGGGGAGATCGTTGTGATGATCTCACTGAGCTCTTTGGAAGTCTCAATGTTTGGTCTATTAAATTTAGAGGACGTTGCGAAAATATCTCTGATCTCAATTTCAGTACAGCTTGCCAAAAATACGCTCGCTAATTTAAAAAAAGAAAAGGGACCGAAAGGTCCCTTTTTTATTTGTCTAACAAATCCCTGGCAATAATCTCTTTCATGATCTCATTGGTTCCCGCATATATCCTCTGCACTCTGGCATCGGCATAGGCGCGAGCAATGGTGTATTCCCACATATAACCATAGCCACCATGTAGTTGAAGGCATTCATCGGCCACTCGGCAGAACATTTCAGAACACCAGGTTTTGGCCATACTAGCTTCAACCGTGGAACACTTTTCTTTGGCATGAATTTCAATCAAGCGATCGACAAAGGCCCGTCCCACTTTAACTTCGGTGGCACATTCGGCAAGTTTAAATCGAGTATTTTGGAAATCGGCAATGCGTTTTTTAAAAGCTTTGCGACCTTTTACATAGTCAGCGGTGATTTCAACGCATTTTTCGGCCATGGCTTGACTCATAATCGCGACACCTAAGCGCTCTTGAGCAAGTTCATTTGAGAGGTAAATAAAACCCTTCCCTTCTTCGCCTAACAGGCGATCTTTGGGAATGCGACAATTAACAAAGGCCAGCTCGGCCGTGTCTTGCGCTTTCAATCCAATTTTTTGCAGCTTGCGACCACGTTCAAATCCCACATCATTCTCTTCTACTAAGAAAAGCGAAAGTGATTTGAATTTTTGATTAGGATCTTTGGCGGGAGTTTCAGCAACAACGACGTATAGATTCGCCACATGACCATTTGAAATAAAAGTTTTAGCACCATTCAAAACCCAATGATCTCCCTCGAGCACTGCTTTAGTAGAAATCCCTTGTAGGTCTGAACCTGTTCCCGGCTCTGTCATTGCAACCGCCGTAACATAATCCCCAGAAACGCATCCAGGAAGATACTTTTGCTTTTGAGTTTCATTTCCGTAGTGCTCTATATAGGGAACGATAATGTCGGAGTGCAACCAAAAGGCGACTCCACTCACCATGGCAAATGAGAGTTCTTCAGTGATGACGGCCGAAAAATGATAGTCGAGTCCCAGACCGCCATACTCTTCTTTGACTAAGGGACATAAAAAACCCTGCTCCCCCGCTTTTTTATAAAGTTCACGCGGAACCATTCCTGCTTTCTCCCACTCTTCGTGAAAAGGAATAATTTCTTTCTCGATCCATCTTTTAAAAGTATCGCGGAAACTCTTGAGTTCTTCGCTCATCTATTGCTCCAGGCTGCACTGTTTATATCTTAAGAACATTTATTAATAGTATAATAAGGCCACAATTTTCATAATCAAGGAAGATGCGATGAAACAAGCTTACATTTTTGATGCAGTTCGTACACCAAGAGGTCGAGGTAAGGCCGATGGTTCCCTTCATAGTTCTCGTCCCATCACTTTAGCGGCAGAGTGTTTGAAGGCCATTCGCGATCGTAACAATCTCAATACTCAATTAGTTGATGATGTCATTCTAGGCTGTGTCACACCTATCGGAGAACAAGGCGGAGATGTGGCCAAGGCTGCTGCCCTCCATGCTGATTATCATCAATCAGTTGCCGGAGTAACGCTCAATCGCTTTTGTGGTTCAGGGCTCGAAGCTATTAATCAAGCCGCCACTAATATTATGTCAGGACAATTTGATCTCCAAGTTGCTGGCGGCGTGGAATGCATGTCACGGATCGCTATGGGCAGTGATGGTGGCGCCTTAATGATAGATCCTGAACTCTCATTCAAAGTGGGCTTCGTTCCTCAAGGTATTGGCGCTGATCTGATTGCAACTCTCCGCGGTTACACACGAGAAGATGTGGATCGCTTTGCCATCGAAAGCCAAAAGAAGGCTGCCATTGCTTGGGAAGAGAAAAGGTTTCAAAAATCAATCATTCCGATTAAAGATTCACTCGGAAGAATTCTTCTCGATCGCGATGAGCATATGCGCCCTGATACAACTTTTGAAAAAATCTCTCAACTCAAACCGGCCTTTTTAGAACTCGGAGAAAAATGGGGACTCGATTCAGTCGCCTACAAAAAATATCCGCGTGTTGAAAGTATTCAACACGTCCATCATGCAGGAAATTCTTCAGGCATAGTTGATGGTGCAGCCGCCGTTTTAATTGGCAGTGAAGAAATGGGAATTGAGCTAAAACTGAAACCACGCGCTCGCATCATTTCAATGGCTGCTGTTGGTAGTGAGCCAACAATTATGCTAACAGGTCCAGCCCCTGCAACTTTAAAAGCGTTGGCCCGGGCAAATATGAAAGCATCTGATATAGATCTCTATGAAGTAAATGAAGCCTTTGCCGCCGTAGTGATGAATTTTCGAGATGAACTTGAAATTCCCGATTCAAAAATAAATGTCAATGGTGGCGCCATTGCTTTGGGACATCCTCTTGGAGCAACAGGAGCGATGTTAATGAGTACTCTGATTGACGAGCTTGAACGTACCAAAAAAAGATTCGGATGTATCACTCTTTGCATTGGTGGCGGAATGGGAATCGCAACAATAATTGAACGAATTTAAAAAGAGGATTATATGATAAATTATAACGAACAGAATAATATTGCTGTCTTGAAAATAAATGTCGATTCAAGACCAATGAACGTCATCACTAAAGAATTTTTAGAAGCCCTCAAGCTTCAATGGTCACAGTTTGAACAGAATAGTAAACTCAAAGGCTTAATCATAACCTCTGATAGACCAGAATTTATGGCCGGCGCTGATTTAGAAATGATTCGTCATATAACTGACCCCTTGGAATGTTTTAATCTTGCTCTCGATCTTCAAAACCTTCTTCGTCAAATAGAAAAAAGTAAAAGACCAGTTGTTGCAGCGATCAATGGTACGGCCTTAGGTGGAGGATTCGAAATCACTCTTGCCTGTCACCAAAGAATTGCCCTTAATCACCCAAAAATTCAATTGGGATTGCCCGAAGTAAAATTAGGTTTGCTACCAGGTGGAGGAGGAACCCAAAGGCTTCCGAGACTGATTGGCATTGAAAAATCTCTCCCCCTTCTTTTAGAAGGACGAAGCCTTAATCCAAGTAAGGCGCTTGAAGCCGGGCTTATCCATCAATTGGCCAATTCTAAAGAAGAGCTTTTAAAACTGGCGACTGAATATATTCTGCAAAACCCAGAAGCCAGTGCTCCATGGGACAAAAAGGGATATCGTCTTCCTGGGGGAGATGTTCAAACACCTGTTGGCTACCGCATGTTTCCAGGGGCGATGGCAAAAGTAACGGAAACAACTTGGCATAATTATCCGGCACCAATGAAAATCCTATCTGTTGTTTACGAAGGACTGCAAGTAACTCTAGAACAGGGGATGGAAATCGAAGCCCGCGCCTTTGCCGAGCTTGTCACAAGTGAAGTTACAAAGAGTATGATCAATACTCTTTTTTACTCAATGAACGAATGTAATAAAGGAGTTTCACGCCCTCAAAATATTCCAGAACAGAAAGTAAATAAGGTTGGGATTCTCGGTGCCGGAATGATGGGAAGAGGTATTGCTTATTCTTCGGCCATGAATGGAATCGAAGTTGTTCTAAAAGATATCTCGCTCGAAGCAGCACAAGCGGGTAAAGAATATTCAGTAAAGCTGGTATCGAACTTAGTCGAAAAAGGAAAACTTTCATCGCAAGAAGCAGAAATTATTCTATCAAGAATTACTCCCACTGCCGATCCTCAAATGATGAAAGGTTGTGACCTCGTAATTGAAGCCGTAATTGAAGATCGAAATCTCAAAGCTCGAGTCACTAAAGAAAGTGAAGATGTTATGCCTAAAACGGCGATTTACGCTTCAAATACTTCGACTCTACCGATCACAGGATTGGCAGAGGCTAGCCAAAGACCTCAACAATTCATTGGTCTCCATTTCTTCTCTCCAGTTGATAAAATGCCCTTGGTTGAAATCATTATGGGTGAAAAAACCGGAGATCATGCGCTTGCTCTATGCATGGACTACGTTCGAAAAATCAAAAAGACTCCCATTGTCGTCAATGATGGTAGAGGCTTTTATACTTCGCGAGTTTTCACAACTTATGTCATCGAAGGCATCAATATGTTAACCGAAGGGATCGAGCCTCAGTTGATAGAAAGTGCTGGAAAAATGGCAGGGATGCCAGTTGGTCCGCTCTCTGTCTCTGATGAAGTCAGTCTCGATTTGATTTATCACATTTTAAAACAAACGGAGGCAGATCTCGGAGCCGATAGTATCGATCAGGCCACCTATAAAGTCGTCACAGACTTTACTCAAAACTTAAAGCGCTTAGGTCGGAAAACAGGGGCAGGTTTTTATGATTACCCTGAAAACCAAAAGAAGCGACTGTCACCAATTCTTTCAGAAAAATTTCCAACAAAAGAACATGGATTTTCAAGAGAAGCTCTATCGTTGCGATTGCTCACGATTCAAGCATTAGAGACTTACAAATGCTTAGAAGAAAAAATCATTAGAGAAGAAAGAGATGCAGATGTGGGTTCAATTTTAGGTTGGGGATTCCCACCGTATACAGGTGGAACTTTAAGCTATATTCATCAAAGAGGCGTCGAGCAATTTGTTAAAGACTGTCAAAGCCTTGAAAAACTTTACGGAAAAAGATTTAAAACTCCAGCATCCCTGAAGAACTTTGGATCAAAATGAAAATACTCGAAGGTATTACTGTCGTCGATTTTACAAGACTATTACCTGGACCACTCGCCACTTTGTGGATGGCCGATATGGGTGCAAAAATAATTAAGATTGAAGATCCAAGACAGGGAGATTATGCCAAGTTTATGGGCGTCATCAAGAATAAAGTATCTCTTCCCTACGCTCTTCTCAATCATAATAAAGAAGTGCTTATTGCTGATGCAAATGATCCCACCGATCGCGAAAGAATAATTGAATTGATTAAGAAAGCTGATGTCTTGGTCGAAAGTTTCAGACCGGGACAAATGAAAAAATGGAACCTTGATTTTGACTCAATTAAACAAATGAACCCAAAATTGGTTTACTGTTCGCTCACAGGTTTTGGTCAAATGGGTTCCAAGTCATCCAAAGCAGCTCACGATATAAACTATCTGGCCTTAACCGGAGTGCTTGATCAAACAGGACCAAAGGAATTTCCGGCACTCAGTAATTTTCAAATCGCCGATATCGCAGGAGGCTCACTTCCAGCTCTTTGTGGAATACTAGCAGGGCTCTTCCATTCTGCGCGAAAAGGAATTGGCTGTTTCGTAGATTGTTCAATCTACGATAATCTCATGGCCATGAATCCCATTTTACTATCACATCTCAATCATGATCATCAGCCTCCTCGCGGCATGGACATGCTCTCTGGCGCACACCCTGGGTACGCTCTCTATGAAACCAGCAATCATCAATTTTTAGCGCTCGGTGCTCTCGAACAGAAATTTTGGAATGCCTTTTGCGAAGATATGAAGAAAGATGAATGGATTGATCTGATTAAAAGTCCAAAGGATTGGCCCTTACTTAAATCTCAATTGGCCAACTTTTTCCTACAACACCCCCTAAACTATTGGGTTGAGAATTTTCAACAGAACGACTATTGTCTCACCCCTGTTCTGACTTATGCGGAAGCCTATCAAGCTGAGATCGATGAAAAAAACTCGTGTATAGTTGAGCAAATTCATCCAACAGAAGGAAAGCTCAAATATTTTTATTTTCCTCTTAAATTTACTCAATAAAAAGTCGATAGGTGTTCAAGTACATATTAGCAATTAGGATTAAATAAGATGACTATTCTTTTTACTGTTTCAAATGAAGGGAATCAAATTGAGTTTGAACTCAAAGACCAACCCATTACTTTGGGTCGTGGTGATAAATGTGACATCGTCTTAAGCGATGAAAAATGCAGTTCACTTCACTGCGAATTCTCAATGAAATCAAAAAAAGTTTTTATTAAGGATCTCAATTCAAAGAATGGCACTCATGTTAACGGTGAAGCCGTCTCGAGCTTAGCGATTGCCATAAACGACGTTATCCAAATTGGAACAAGTTATATCACTGTTGTTGAAAATGCTCTTTCTACTATTGAAAAAATGGCCTTTACTAAAGTTAGCCGAAGTTCAAAAAAAGATTTAACTCTGCCCATTTTAAAACCTAGCCAACATCATGAGAAATCGAGAACAGATCAGCGTTACCACAGTATGAACGAAAAAACTGAAGTTTCAGTGGTAAAAAAAGTAAAAAAATTATCGGAATATCATCGCAAGAAAGCTTAATTACTTTTTGACAGGAGCTTTCTTCACTACTGAAGCCTTTTTTTTCAGCTCTTGAGCACGAAGTTTTTCTGCATTTTTTTGAAGTTCAGCCAACTGGCCTTTATTTAACTGCAGCAGTTGAGTCACTCGCACTTCTTCTTCGGCCATGTCCTTCTTCTTTTCATTTTCACTAGCATCTTCTTGGAGCTTGGCAATTTCTTTATCATCAAAATTCAATTGAAAAGGGTCATTGATTTCAGAAGTTGCAAGTTCTGCGTTTGTATCAACTGGCATATTAGGATTTGTACCAACAGCTCGTCGATTTCGTTCTTTGATTAGCTCATCCAATAACTTTTGATACTTGCGTATCTGTTGCTCTAATTGGGGTTCGGTTAAATCTCTTATCTTGACCATAATATATGCCTAAATTTAATAAAATTTTACTTATTATATACTAGCATAAGCCGAAAAGTTACTAAACCTGTGGGTAGTAAAAATGTCATACACAATAGTCGTTCAAGCGAGTCAAGAACTCTCCGAATATTATCAATTCCTTCTGCAAGGTCAGTATGACTTTGCTATTGTTGTACTTGCAGACGGCCAAAAGGCCTTAGATTACATAAAAGAAAATGGGGAACCTCATTGTTTTATTCTAGGATCTCGCAGTAAAGATTTTTTAAACGTCCTCAAGGATTACGACTCAAAAGAAGTACGCTACCCCTTGATCGTCACTTGCAAGAAAAGCGAAGAAGCCTTTGTTGTTGCGAAATTTAAAACCAGCGCCTTGTCTCGTTTAATTCATGAAGAAGAATCAATTGATGTACTCTTTGATCAAATGCAAAAACTTTTTGCGATGGGACAGCGAAAACTTCAGGCACAGACCTATTGTAAAGTGAATATCGATTTTTTTAAGAATACAGAAGAACTTTTTTGTGATGTTTTTGTCCGATTAACAGATAATAAATATGTAAAAATCATCGATCGCTATCAACCCATTGAGCCCGACCTAATTGAAAGATATGTGGTGCGAAATGTCCGTCATCTTTTTGTGAAAGCAAATGACTTTAAGTTAATTACCGCACAGTTGATGAAGAAAATTAGTCCAAATACTCAGACGTGTGCCTCTCCAATGGAGAGATCAAAAGCACTTATCACCGCTCCACCTTCATCAATTATATTTCCTATTCAGCTGCAAGAAACAGTCTATGAATCAATCAATAAAATTGGACTTAATGAGCAAGCGGTAGAGATGGCCAGCATGGCTATTTCGAGCACCATTGAGCTCATTGAAAAAAACCAAGTGGCCTTTGAACAGCTCTCAAAATATTTGAAAAAAGGAGACTATCTTTCGTCTCATAGTTTTTTCTTAAGTTATTTATCATGTTCAATTCTTAGAGAAACACCTTGGAAAAGTCCTTCGGCATCGACCAAGCTCACTCTAGCTGCCTTCTTTCATGATATTTCATTGGAAGACTCTGACATCGCTAAACTCCATGATCTTGAAAAATATTCTTCAAAAGACATTGAATATTCAGTCGAGCAAAAAGTAAAAGAGCACACCATGGCTTCAGTTAAATTGATGTCTAAAATTGAAGGCATTCCCAACGACGTAGACAAGATTATTCTCCAGCATCACGAAGACTATTCTGGACTAGGCTATCCTCGGGGAATTGATTATAAACATTTCACTCCTCTGGCCGCTGTGTTTAAAGTGGCCCATGAACTTTCTAATCGCCTCTATATCCAAGGCATGGATCAAGAAGTCATAGCAAGTGTCATTGAAGAAATGCGACAAGATTATAAATCGCATCCATTCAGCATTGTGATTCAAGGCCTAGACAAATGCTTTCCTAAGAATCAAAAAATGGTTGGTTAATCATTTTACTTATCATTGTGGTCTGAGTTTGGCAGACTAAGCTGATGCTAAACGAAAAACTAAAATCTCATTACAATCTTATACTCGACTCATTAAAAAATAATGGTCGCGCTCTTCTTCAGAATGATGAAGAACTCTTTGAAGAAATGAATTATTGTCTTGCGGAATTGTTAGAGAACGAATTGATTGCCGATCGAGATTTAATGCCTCTCTTTTGCTTACTCGATCATTGTCCTAGACCCGATAAGCGATTTGAGTTTCATCTGCTAAAGATCGCTCCAAGATTAACATCGGCTGACTCTCGCATTGCCTGGATGGGAATTGCTCACAAGCACATTCTCGAACGCCAACAGCGAGACGGTGATCCTATTCCTCAAGAACTCATTCTCATTTTAAAACTATATATGACCGACAAAAAGAATCAACAATGGGAAGTATTAGAATGGGTTTTGAGAACAGTTGTGATGATTGGCCCTTTGAGTTTAGAATTAAAGTCTGACATTGAATCGATTAAACCGACTATTTTAAGCTTGTTTAATCGCCACCAACGTCATTACTTTGAAATTTTAGAGCTGCTTCAAAAAAACTGGCAGCAATTAGGAATTAAAAAGTGAACAAATCACATGACCAAATTCAGGAAGAATTAAAAAAATTACAGAACGCTGCGGGAAAGCCCTTAGTTGATTTTGACAAGGTCGAAGAATACAGCGTGCGGCTGCGCCCAGACGACAAAGTAGCACCAGGCTTGTTTGTTCCTGACCCCCTTATTCCCGGTGGCTATAAGGCCCATTCAGTGACCTTAAAAGCGATGAAAAAAGATATCTTCTACGTCAGTAGTGAAGGCTTTGAGGATCTCGAGCAATTGATTCAGTGCAAAGGCTGCAATCGAGAAATTGACGCGCAATTTTGGCATTTTTGTCCTTACTGCGAAGCTTCTTTCAGTAGTTAATGCACCACTCACAACCAAATGTTTATATTTGTAAGAAGAATCTTACTTTACGAACGCATAGAGTAATCAGTACTTTCAGATATCGTTTTGCGTCTGCGTACACATCTCGTTGAACTTCTTTGTTAGGATGACAGAAAAGGGCAACGGCGGGCAAGAAATGATAGGAGAGGAACAACGGTTTAACACACACAACCTGAAAAAGGAGCGAGACTCATGGAGAAAAAAACCAAGAAGAGACACGCCGGCTACCTGACCCTGAAACAACTAGGAACTTTGAGAGAGAAGTTACTTGCTGAGAAAGAAAGAATTCTCAACAAAGAAACAACTGATCGCGCTCGTTATCACCTCGATATAGAAGAGCTCAGTGATCCAGTTGATGAAGCTTCTGCAAATATGCAAGCCTCTCAAGAAATCCGCTTCGCCACTCGCGAAACATTTCTTTTGAAAAAAATCAATTCTACCCTTCTCAAGCTCGATGATCCTGAGTTTGGAAAGTGCGAAGAATGCGATTCTGAAATTGGCTTCGAGCGCTTACTCGCTCGTCCTGTGGCCAATCAGTGTATTACTTGCAAAGAAGAATCTGAGAGCGTTGAGAAGAGTAACTTCTTCGATCGTCGCTCAAAGTCTTTAGGCAAGACACTATCAGAACTTGGCAGACCATAGTCTAAAAGAATCTTTAATAGAGTCGATCGTCACTTCTTTTTATAAGCAAGCGACGGTCGATATTCTTATCGGTTACCACTTCAGAAAAATCGCTACAATTCAGGGTGAACATGCTTTGCGCCCACCTTACGAAGCCTTCTCTCATCATATCCCTCGCATTATTGCTTTTTGGCAGTTGCAGTTGCTAGGAAAAACTTCTTTTGAGTTTGGAGAATTTAAAATTTTTCCAATTCATGATG
This sequence comes from Bdellovibrio sp. CG22_combo_CG10-13_8_21_14_all_39_27, assembly GCA_002786715.1. Lineage (GTDB taxonomy): Bacteria > Bdellovibrionota > Bacteriovoracia > Bacteriovoracales > Bacteriovoracaceae > 21-14-all-39-27. The sequence continues at coordinate 24,102 of PCTW01000055.1, read as the reverse complement.
CTCTACATATTCGCAGCGGAGAACTTGATCGATGGCTAGTTCTTTTTAAAAAAGTTTTGAATCAGCATGAAAATCAGAATCCAGAATTTATTCAATTATTTCGAGAGAAATTAAATCATTTTGAATTAAAATTTAAAAAGCATTATGGATTTAATTCTTGCGATTGACCCTGTTGGGCACCGTACGCTTTCTTTACAAAATCAATAAGCACTGGTTCGTTAGTCACATCATCAAAAAGCCAATTGCGTGAATACCACTGATTGGTTCGAGCAGCTTCAAGCTTGGCCGCTTCTTCATTTTCAAATTCAATAACAATAAGTTCTACCATGCGAATTTTAAGTCGCTTTCCAGTTCCAGGAACACAACCAGGTCCGTACTTGTTGCAAACGACTCTCCTAGGATCGGAGGTGTTGTTGAGATCGAATTGAACTTCTTCTAATTGTGGTTCGATTTTTCGACCGAGATCGATAATATCAGTTTGAGTAAATTTTGGTTCTTCTTTACTACAAGAGCAAGAAACAAAAACAAACATACACAATATGAATAAAAGATTCTTCATACTTAGGATTATATCATTATTTTCTTTTATAGCGAGGAGTTCTCTTTTGCTTAACCTGAGGACGTGTTTTCTTCTTTTCAGGAATAGCAGAGGCTTTACTCTTCTTTTTAGCAATATGGGCCTTTTGTTGGGCCTTAATTTCTGGAACTTCTAATGCTTTAATCTTGAGGGCCGTCTGCTCACCGATTGCTTTGTTGATACGATTAATAATCAATCCATCCTTTCCAGATACTAAGTTGTAAATTCTTCCATCCTTACCCATTCTTCCTACGCGTCCGCAACGGTGAACGTAATAGACGGCCTCAAAAGGAAGATCGTAATTCAAAACCCAATCTAATTGCTGAAGATCAATTCCTCTTGCTGCAATATCTGTCGCGATGAGAATTCCACCAGTAGTTCTATATTTTTCAAAATTCTTTTTTCGTTCCCCTTGAGTCATGTCTCCATGCAGGAGCGTAAACTTTTTGGCAGGAAAAATTTCTTTAAGTTTATCCATGAGGGTAACGGCATCTTCTTTTCGATTAAGAAAGATGATTCCACTTCCGCTCGCCTCTTTTTTAATAAAGAGCTCTGTCACATCAACTTTCTGGCGCGTGCCTACGTAAATATTAAAAGTATCAATGCCTTTCTGGAGCATATTGGCGCCACCAACGATCACTGACTCAAATTGGCGATTGGGAAATACTTTGGCAATAAGCTCATCTAAAACGGTCGGTTCAGTAGCTGAGTAAAGAGCGATCTTGGCCTGATGCTTTTCTAAAATTTTTCCAATTTTTTCAAATTCACGTAAAAAACTTGGGGCAATCAATTGGTCAGCCTCATCAGCAATCAAAAATTGAAGCTGCTCTAGCTTAATGTCTCCGCGTTGAACCCATTCAAGCAAACGTCCAGGATTGGCAATTAAAACGTCGAATGGTTGAATTTTAAGCCGCTTATTCTGTGGCCCTTTGGCCCCGCCTTCGAGCTGACGGACACGAATTTTGGCATGATGCGCAACTTCTTTAAAGACCTTAGTTATCTGAGTCGCTAATTCGCGAGTAGGGGCCAAAACTATAGCCACGGGTGAGCCTGGCGGCAGTGAATCCCATTCGATATTTTTTATGTATTGAACCATTGGCAGCACATAAGACAAGGTTTTTCCCGAGCCCGTTGGAGCGAGGATTCTCAAATCATGAGTTTCACCCATGGCCTTGTAGGCCTTAAGCTGAACATCAGTGAATGTTTTAAAGCCCTTCTCTTTCATGAATTCTTGCAATTCAGGCATTAAATCAGTTGTGATATCGATGCTCATGGAAACTCCAAAAAAAAAGGGAGACTTTGTCTCCCTTTATTATGCCTTGCAAGTAAACTTGCTTCAACAATCTCGATTAGAAAAAGAGGCGGAAATTGAGTGAATGTAGAGTAGATGGCTTCACTCCGTCAACTTCAGACTTGAGAGGCGTCTTGAGCATATATTCGATATGCATAAACCACAATTTTGCAGCGGGAGAAATGGTTAGATGCTCCTTATCCAACATGCCTCTGAATCGTAAACCAATACGATCATTCCAAACATAGTAACCAACGTCTCCACCAGCATAGAATCCATCACCTGCTCCATAACCTGAACGCAAATGAGTCCCTGCAAATGGCTTCAAATCGAATCCCACAAATTTATAGAGATACTCTCCATGTAATCTAATAAGAGGATCTTCCCCGTAATTTAGGGTCACGCCTTTACTTTCATTATCAGTCATTCTTGCAATTTTTAATTCTTCAATCGAAGCAAAGCCTAATAAATTTCCATTTTTATAACCAAATTTATAATCGGCAGCTAAGTTTACTGTTGTGTTCATTTCTTTACCAAGATCTATAACATCACCATCTTTTGCTAAAGCTTCAGCAGAAACAATCGACTTAATATCAGCTCGTCCTAATCCATAAAGATTAAAATTTCCAAAAAAGTGTTCACCCTTTTCATAGTTGAAGTAAAACCCAGCACGTCCTTCGCCTTTGGCATAAGTACTAATCAAAGGAACTGATGAATCTGCAGGACGGAAATATTGATTATAATAAGTTTGTGCCAATGCAACCTGAGTTGGATCAGTTATACAACTAGCATCAACCAAGTGCTTAACAATATCTTCACCAGCAGCTGGTTCAGAACAAGAAAGAATGGCATTACGAAGTACAGCTGGAACATCAGAACCAACAAAATTTAGAATTTGGGCAAAAGTATAAGTTTCAGATCGAATACCTAGCAACGCTTGCAGTGAAGCTGCTATTCTTAAATCTGGAACAATCTTAACTCCCCAAGCATGAAATGTAGGAAGTGGAGCACCAAGAGTTAAGCGAACTCTTAAGTTTTGTTCAGTTTTATCATACTTGCGCAGAAAAGCCTGACCTGCCGTAATTTTCGCAGCATCACCCTCAACCTTTGAAACATCTTTAGCATCTGAAATAACAGTAGTTAAATTCTTATTTACGAGAAGATTGATGTCAAAAATAAAGTCATGCCCAAATGGAGTAAGCATGTCATGAGTGGCGAACTTATCTTCAAGTATTTTGAAGCGTTTGACCACATCGTATTCAGCTGATTGAGCCTCAGCTAAAAAAGTAACACTGGCCAAAAGGACCAATATTTTAAAGGCGAATAAAAATCGATTTTTCATAGTTCTTCCTTGATCTATGGTTAAGACAATAAAATTTGAATTGGTTCTAGTCTAGGCCATAAGACAAATTTGTAAATCATGATTATTATTTTCCTACCCATTCCCGACATCGTTGATCGGAATAAACCAATACTTGTAATTTCGACGATCTAGGGCGAAAATAAAGGCAATTCCTCAGGATAAACATAGGGCGTAGAAAATTGGCCAAAGTCATTAAATATGGACTTGAAATCAAAGTCCCAAAAGAAGATAAGCAAAGAATCGATATACTCGAGAATATAACTCTTGGTTCAAGTGATCGCTCAGATATTGTCATTGAAGCTGAGGGTGTCTCCCCTCTACACCTTAAATTTAAAATAGAGGATGAAGTGTTAACCGTCACCAATTTAGGAGGTGCTGGGAATACTAAAGTTGGACGCCATGCTCTTGGCCAAGGAAAAACCTATATTCTTGATAAAGGTGACAAAATCACTATCGGTAAAACAACTCTGCTCGTTACCACTGAAAAAGTTGAAGAAGAGGAGTTTGAAGTTCAAGAAGAGCAAGAAGAGCTCATCGAAGATGAAGGAACAGAAGAAGCGATTCCTGTTGCTGCTTTGGAAGATTCAGACAACGAAGTTGCTGAGGAAGTAGATCAAGAAGAAGAAGAAGGTGAAGCTGAAGAATATGAAGAAGAGGAAGAGGCTGAGTTCGAAGAAGAGAAGACCTCAACTTTTGTCCGCATTCGCCGCATTCTTGATCGCAAAAGTCGATCGACTCCTCAATCCCAAAGCAAATTTAAGAAAAGCAAAAATAATTATCCACCCATTCCAGGGTTTGCTTTTAGAATCCTTTCGATTTTAATAAATGCATTTATTCTCTTTGGTATTTTCTTTTACGTTTTACCTCTCTATCCCATTGATAAAGAAATTCAACCAGTCTTAGACTTTATCTTGTCTAAGAAAGAACTTTTGCTTTCGCTTATTCCTCCGGAAATCATGCCTAAAATTCCTGCGACTGTGTTGGTTGTGATTTTTGAGCCTCTTTATTTAAAAATAGCTTTAGCCTATATGGCCTTAGAGCTGGCTTTTCATTTCCTTTTGGGGACTTCACTTCCTCTCTTCTTGGCCGGAGTTAAAGAATTCTCGTCTAATATCTTTGTCGCAAGAATCAAGGCCGTGATCAGATGTGTACTCGGTTTTATCACTTGGCCTTTTCTTATTTTTGATCTCCCCCTGCTTATCAATAAAAGAACTTTCAAAGAAGTTCTGACCTTTTCTCACCTCCATTACCGAGGTCCAGCGTTTAAGTTTATTAGTCTCTTTATTTTTTACCCTGCAATTATTTTAAGTGTTATTCTCTTCCCTCTCCTTCCCATTGCTGAAGATTTAATTGTCAAAAGAACCGTGACTGAAACCAAGAACATTGTAAAACCAGAGCTCAATTCTGAAGATGAGTTTGTAAGAACAATTATTAATAAAAGCTTTTCGATAAAAACTAAATTTGAATTGAAACCGGGTCTATACGTAATTCCAAGCATTGCTGCAGGTTACCCGCAAATGACTTTCATGGATAATGACGGCAAAAGAACTGTCAAAATGAAAATTTCGAAAGGCATCGACTTAAATCCTGAATTTAAGAAAATTCCTGAGAATGATTTCTATTTTGCAAAGAGTTCTCCAAAACTAAATCTGTTTTTGAAGCAAGAAAAGGCGGAAGAAGGTTTCGAAGATGAGATCAATTCGATCATCGTTGATACACTTTCATTATCTCTTCTTTCAGTTCATCAATTTATTTTGAATCACGGTCCCTTTTTCAAACCTTATCTACCAATCAGAGAAAAGCTTTTTGAAAAATTGGGTCGCCCAGCATCTTCACAAATTATTTATCGCAATCGAGAAAAAATTCTTAAAATCGAATCTCGGGAACAGGTCATCAAAACCAATTATTACCTTCCCCTTATCGGTCTCGTCATCCCCATTGTTGAAATCGAATTCAATAAGAATTCTGAAGTTTTAGCGAGTAAAATTATAACACTCTATGAGGACTCATCGCCAGTTAAACCAAGTATGGTTCCTAGCTTTGATGACGTTGATGAGTGGAATGGATTTCTCATCCTCGATATGCTGACGACTATGCTCGACAAATCAAAGCCACTTCCGAAGGCACTTGCTAAAGAAACTTATAAGTATTTCTTTAGCATGATTAAGAAGTCCAATGAGTCAAAGGAATCCAAAATGGATAGAACTCTGATTAAAACCTTTAAAGAAATCGACTTGGCGATCAAAGCCGCCATTAAGGCCCGTGGTGAGAATAGGCAACTTTCTGATTTCAATTATTCGATGAATAGACTACAAAAGGCGCTTGAAGATAAAGATCAGGCCTTTTTTCAAATGAACGCTCCCTAATTAAGGATTTTTATGCGCATTCAAGATCAAGTTAAAGAGCATTTTAAGTTCAAATTGGTTCACCAAGATGCTAATTCTAAAGCTAGGGCAGGAGAGATTACAACTCCTCATGGAGTGATTAAAACTCCCGTATTTATGCCCGTTGGTACGCACGGAGCGATTAAAGCACTACAACCGAAAGAGCTGATTGAATCAAATATTGAGATTATACTTTCTAACACTTATCACCTACATCTGACCCCAGGTTCGGACCTGATTAAAAAAGCTGGCGGTCTTCATAAGTTTATGGCCTGGCCGAGACCCATTTTAACGGACTCAGGTGGCTTTCAAGTTTTCTCACTTCAAAAGAAATCGATAAAAGAAGAGGGAGCTGAATTTAAAGATCAAAATAATAAGACCGTTCTTTTGTCTCCAGAAACTTCAATTCAAATTCAACAAAATTTAGGCTCTGATATTATGATGGCCTTTGATGAATGTATTCCCTTTCCTGCGACACGCGAGTACACCAAAAACTCCATCGACCGTACTCATCGCTGGCTCGATCGTTGTATCGCTGCTTGGACCAATCCTCAGCAAGCACTTTTTGGAATTATTCAAGGTTCTACTTATGATGATTATCGAAAAGAATGTGTGGCCGAAATTGTAAAGCGCGATCTTCCTGGTATAGCGATTGGCGGCGTCTCGGTTGGAGAAGGCCCTGAATTGATGGAAAAGATTGTCTCTTTCACTGCCCCCTTTCTTCCGGTCGATAAGCCTCGTTATGTGATGGGAGTTGGAAATCCAGAAGATCTCATCATGATTTGGGAAAATGGAATTGATATGAGTGATTGTATTATTCCAACGAAGTTTGCTCGTGGAGGAACTCTTTTTACCAATAGAGGTCGTATTCGCATTCGCCATCGTAACTATCGCCGCGACTTCTACCCCATTGATCCTAACTGCGCCTGTTATTGCTGTAAGAATTTTTCACGCGCTTACATGCGCCACCTATTTGAATCTAATGAAATTTTAGGTCAAATCTTGGCGACTGCCCATAATATCGAGTTCTATCGTTCACTTGCCGAAAGAGCGAGAGAAGCGATTCTTGCGAACCGCTTTCTCGAATTTAAAGCTGAATTTTTTGAAAATTACAAAAAAGATGATGGAAGCAAAAGCGATAACTCAGAGGACTGATTCGATCGCGTGAGAGAGAATCTTCGTTAATTTTTCCAAATCACTGTAGGCAATATTATGGAAGAGACCAATGCGAAATTGGTTTCTTCCTAGCTTTCGATAACCATCAATATTGTAAACTGATTTTTCTTTGGCCAAAGCTTTAAGAAGGTCATCTACATTCACTTTGTCATCGACATCAATAGCAGCAACAGAGTTTGAACGATATTTTGGATCTTTGATATATGGAGAAAGATAAGACTTCTCCTCGGCCCAACCATAAACGAGTTTAGCCTTCTTATGACCATCTTCGATGACAGCATCATATCCAATCTTGTTCATCTTCTTCACTTGTTCATTCAAAAACCAGAGAGTCGCTAAAGCTGGAGTGTTATAAGTTTGGTTTTGATCAGAGTTGGTAATGGCACTTTCCCAGCTCATAATATCCGGAATATATCGTGACTTATCTTTTGCGAGCGTCAAAGCTCTTTCGCGGGCCTTTGGAGAGAGGATTGCGACCCAAAGTCCACCATCAGAAGCAAATACTTTTTGCGGGGAGAAAAAGAAGACATCAACTTTGCTGACATCGCAAGGCACCTGAGCAGCACCAGAAGTTGCATCCACCGCCAATAAAGCGCCATCGTGAACTTTAGGAAACTGATCGACAATAACACCAGTTGAAGTTTCGTTGAGAGTACAAGCAATCAAATCGCTCGCTGTATCATCAGTGGGAGTAATGCCTTCGCCGAATGGTACTTGTTGAGCAACGGTTTCGATCCAAGGAACCTTTTTCGAAGATTTAAACCATTTTTCAGAAAACTCCCCACATACAAAATGGGTAGCACGTTTTTGAACCATGCCAAGAGCTAACATATCAAACAAAAAGGTAGCTCCCCCATTTCCAAGGACAACTGAATAATCTTGTGGAAGTCGAAAATAAGTACGAAGCCCTTCTTGAATTTCCTTTACGACATTTTTAACAGCACTTTTACGGTGAGAAGTTCCTAGGTAATGAACCCCTTGGGCCTTTAAAGAGTCGATAAACTCTAGAGGAATTAGACTAGGACCCACTCCGAAGCGCGGATCGCTTGGGCGTAATTCTTTGGGAGATTGGTAAGTTTCAAACATAGAGAATCCTTTGTAAGTGATATTCGAAGGCTTAGAACTTTGATCCAAAGTTTAATCCAACTTCGCCGCGAGTTCAAAGAGGAAGTGTTGCCAAGGCGACGAGCTTTTTGAGACAATGGCCGAGCTTAAAGACAAGGAAATTTATGCATTACGCAATAAGCGTGTTTTTTCTCTTCATTTCGCTTGGCGCATCTGCTGAGTTCAAAGACGTATCCCTTGGGCTAGGTCTTTACGACCAGTACTTGGGAAAAGTTCAAACGAATCGTGGCGGGGACACCAACAAATTTGATTACCAGATATTTTTAGTCGCTGATTCAGAATATGCGCTCAATAAAAAATTCTCACTCATTCCGAGAATATCTTTGGTTAAACCAGGTCATACCCGAGATACCCACACTGATAAATTTATTTGGTGGCTCTCTGGAGAGATTGGATTTAATCACGGCGATTTTCTTTTTCACACAGGTCTTGGTCTTCTGATGACTTATATATCCAGCAGTGGTGGAACCGTTGCCCTTCCCAATGGAACAGGAACAGATAATTTTTTTCTCCCAGATGGAGAAAGCACCTCTCGCAATGTGGTTTACCTTTTAGGACTCGATTATTTTATAACGAAAGAGTGGTCGGCCAGACCACAACTTCATGTAACCAATCCTTTTAATTCCCGCAATCGAGCACTCAGCTACACTTTAAGTTTTAGTTATCATTTTTATGACAACCTTTGGAATTCAAAATGAAAATATTATTCTTCTTCACCATCATGCTCTTCCTCTCAAAAGCACAGGCCTTTACTTTAAATAATAATGCTTCTGCTGCCTTTGAGAATAATGAAGTTTCTATCAATGTTGACAGCAATGGCTGCGCCAGCTTAAGTGTTACTGCAGAAGAAATGCTCGGTTATGCTGAAGCTGCTGTAGAGAAATTTTGGAATTCGGTTCCAACATCACGCCTCAAACTTAAGCGCGGAACATTAGTTAATGCAGCCAGTGCCTTTCGAACTGACTTGATTTGCCAAACTGGTACCAACTGTACTCCTAATCCAGCACTCGCTGTTGAATCCAATATTCTGATCGCTTGCAATAATAATGCGACCAACTTTTCTAATACTGCCAGTGTCCTTGGAGTCACCGTTCCTAATAATATTTCTGGTCGCAATATTGTCGGCGCACTCATTCTTATCAATGACAATGGTTCTAATACTTTTGAATCACGATCCTATGATGAGAAAGTGGCGATCGTCTCTCATGAAATAGGACATGCCATTGGACTAGGACACTCTCCCGTTGACGACTCTTTAATGTATTACCAAAGTGTCGCCACAAGATTTAAGCTTGGTTGGGATGATATTGATGGCCTTACTTACCTTTATCCAACAGAGCAACCTTTTAGTGGCTGCGGTTCTATCGCGACTGAAAATCAAGGAGAGAATCTGTTTATTCTCTTTACCGGTTTTCTTTTCATGCTGTTGGTTGGCGACTTGACGAAAAAATACTTAGGCAGAAAAAAATCGTTCTAACACTCCAAAGCTACGACCTTTTTGAGCACATTTTTCTTCGTAACTCTTCAATTGAGTTTTCTCAACATCATTTAAAAGATCCATGTCGACGAGATCGGCATCAAAGCCAATATAGCAAAGACTAGTGAAGCCACAAAGACCTTCATCATTGAGTTTTTCAACCACCACGACATTCTCTAAACGAACTCCACCAATGCCTGGTAAATAGATTCCTGGTTCAAGTGAACCTACTCTATTAGGCAGTAAAGGAACTTCTGAAAAAGGAGTAATTGAGTAACCACCTTCGTGCACATTGATACCAACTCCATGTCCAGTGCCATGAGCATAATTAAGTCCTTCTGCAATCATGGGGGCCCTGGCGATGGCATCAATTTCCTTACCAATGGTTCCTTCTTTAAATTGGGCAAACATCGCTGCCAAAAGTGATTTTAAGACCATGGTGTATTGCTTTTTCTGCTCTGTCGTTGCTTCGTCTCCCCGACCTAAAACGGTACGAGTACAATCAGTTGCATAGCCGTCGCGATAAAAAGCTCCTGAATCCAGTAAACAGACATCTCCAGCTTTTAACAAACGTTTTGATGAGGGTGTTGAGTAGTGAATGATAGAGCCATTTTCTCCAAAACCTGAAATTGTTTTAAATGAATGTTCAAGCATTCCTTCACTTTGATAGAATTCACTGGTTTTACTATTCCATTGCAATTCACTAACATCCCCAACCGTTTCTTTTAACCAACGAAGTGATTTCGTGATAGCACGATCACTACGTTCAAAGGCCGCTCTAAAATGTTCAATCTCTTTTTGATTCTTTTTGGACATTTCTTTAATTAAAAAACCTGGCAACGAGTTAAACTCCACATCAAAGACTTTTCTTATGAGAGCATAACAATGAGCATTGGTCCGACTTGGATCAAACCCTACTTTTTGAATTTCCCCTTTGGACTTAACGAGAACAGCTTCTATTTCATCCATTGCATGGACTGATAATTCGGGACGATTAAGAGCTTTAATGTCTTTGGCATTTTTATCGCTAGTAAAAATAAAAAGTTTCTTTTTTGTGGCAAAGGCATAGCTTCTAAAAGTCGCTTGGAAAGGAAGTTGAAACCCTCGAAGACCTGATAGCCAAGCTATTGAGTCGAGGGCGCAGGTCCAAAAACCTGATACTTCATCAAAAAGACGATCGAGTCTCTCTACTGTGTTCTCACCCATTTCGCCGTTTGTGAGAGTATAGAGATCACGCGACTCAGCTTCTGGTTTCCATGAAAGTAGCTTTTCAATCTCAGAAGATTTCATTGGGTGAATTTGAAATATATCGGCCAACTGATTCATGAATTGAATGCTTGTTCGCTCTGGAATAAAGAGAATATCAGTAATTTTTTCGGTTTGGGCCTTTTCAAAAAGGGCCTTTGACAATGCCGTTCCATAAGCGACTTTCACCACTTCAATGAATTCGTGATCGACTTCCAAATCCGCTTGTTCATGATAGCGTCCATCAACAAAAAGCCAAGCCTTACGATCAGGAAACACAATCATTTCAGCAACAGATCCAGTGAACCCACTTACTTGTAATCTTAAATTATCATTTTGAGGAACGTACTCATTAAGATAATAATCAAAACTCGACAAATAAAGAGGAATACCTCTCTCAGCAAGAACCGTTTTTAAAGATTTTAAAGCTATACTCATACAAAAGCCTTTTATAGAAATTTCGTGTGATTATATACAGAAAAGAGATCAATTAGAAAGTCTGACCGGGATACAATATATCGTCTTTATGGAAATCGGCTGCACGCAGACGTGGAGGTTGATCAGATGATTCAATAGTCCAAATACTTATTCCATAGAGAAAGTCATCATCGACATCCCAGTTTGAAGTTGAGATGCTTTGTGGCAACGATGAAGAATCATCATAATCAAGCGTAAAACCACCTGCACTCAATGAATAAACCATATTCGGAGTTGAGCTTAGATCAAGACAATTGGTCATACCCTCATTTGGGTTTCCGACGTTAAAACCAGCAAAACAATAGCTATCTGACACTGTCCCTAAGTTTGAGTAGGCCAATCCTGCGATGGCCGTTGGTCGAAGAAAGGCATTAGTCGAACTGTAGTTCACACTAACAGCACCGGCGACATGATTCGTCGAAAGAGTTAGACTTGTGTTGCTGATAATTGAAGCAACCTGATGTGTTTCACCTGCAATATTGACGTAATCTCCAATCGCCAATTCTGAGGTAAATAAAGTACTCGTTCCTGTAACCGTATTTGTGCCACTACCAACACTTACTGTTCCCGTCCCTACGAAATAAGGTGGGGCAAATTCATTATTATTATATGGTGACGGTGAATAATAACTATTACTTATTACAGCTCCAGAATCATTGTAAGCGACCAGTCCCGAGAACTCAGAAGTTGAGCCTCCATTCATTTGAGTGAAAGTTGCCATTGAAGAACAATTATCAATAGTCCCATTATTATAGACAGCTAAACCAGCAAAATGTCCGCCCGCAGCTGTGTCATCCCAATTTCGAATTTCGATGCGTCCTTCAGAAGCCACTTGTTCCAAATTCCCAGTATTGTATCCTACCACACCACCATATTTATGATGATTCAAATGAGCATTGAACCCTGTCGCACTAGCATTGTGTCCAATGCCGGATGGAAAATGAGAATAAAGAATATCTCCATCATTACGACCGGCAGCTCCGCCCGCATAAATAGCTTCGCCGTCATTGGCAGAAGTCGTATCGTAGATGGTAGAATCTTGAAGAGAAACGTGAGCTCCTCCGTCTATATACTGAAGAGTGCCTCCCACATTATTCGTTCCGACAATGCCACCGAGATAGGCGATTGCGCCATCAACGTTGCTCGCATTATTTAATTGAAATCTGATTTCACTTTTATCCAAGTCGACGCCATCAATTAATCCAGAATTATATGCAGCAAGTGCACCAGCTGAAGTCAATGCACCAACAGAGGCACTCGCTAACATCTTATAAGTGAGTCCGGTAAAAGAGACATTTTTAATATAAGATCCTGCTTGAAGGGTATTAAATAATCCCATTGCGGAAGAAACACCAGAGAGCTCAATCGCGAGACCACTAATTTCATGATCTCTTCCATCAAGTTTATAAATGTTTGATATAAAATGTGTTGCCGAGGTTAAAGGAGCTCCTAAATATTCGATATCTTTTTTTAGGACATAGTCTAATCCTGGAGTCATTCCCAAGAATTGAGACATGGTACAAATTTGATAAGGATCGGCCAGAGAACCGGATCCTTGCAGAGTAAAATTATTTTCACATGGTCGAACCAGATAAGGAACGTTCGCTTCATTAGCGTATTCCCAGCCTAATCTTGGAACATCAAAACCTTCTGCCGTTGTGGGAAGAACCCAGTTGTTCGCTCCGGCCAATGCTGGGTTACTCGTTATCCCCCAAGCAGCACTTGAATAATTTGCCCATTGATAGAGAGCTGCTGAATTGAGAAAGGTTCCGCATCCGCCACCAATTGTTGGAATTATTCCGAACGGATTCCCAGAATTATTAACTTTAGAAAAGAAGCTTGCATTGCAAGTCCCTGCCACTTTGGTACCAACAAGCCCGCCCATAAAGGCCAGAGCATCACCACTGCCGCTACTGTTCATCATAAGGGTTGTATAGGCGGAAAAGGTGCGCGTGATTGATCCTGAACTTTCACCAACAACTCCCCCTAGGCTTGCTTTTAAAGATCCAACGTCACAACCACCAGTACAATGGGCCTGCAAATTTCCAAATGAATAGGAATCCAGAAGAGAGTCACCAGTTCCAGCTAAATTTCCCACGAGTCCACCTACTATTCGATCGCCACTCACTCGACATCTCGCAGTTGAAAGACTAATCGTATTGGTACCACCAGAGGCAATCCCGACGAGACCACCGACCTGAGTTCCTTGTCCATAAACTGTGCACTCAGTAGATGCTCTAGTTAGCGTCACATTTCCAGTCATCTCTCCTACAAGCCCACCAACATTTGCGAATGCTGATCCATTGGGTTGACCTTCAACATCACCCATAAAATGCACATCACTTATATTTGTACCGCTCGTACCATTGATAACACTTCCGATTAATCCGCCAATCGATTGACCTCCATTGAGGTAGCCCTGGGCCCTAACGTTGATAATACTTGTAGCACTTACCGTTCCACCGTCAACTCTTCCGGCCAAAAGACCCATTTCATTGCAATCACCATTGAAGTCAGAATCATCGCATTCAAAAATGAAATTACTTAGAGTCAGATCATCTACGAGCGAAGAAGGACCTAAATAGCGAAAAAAACCATGGCGATTGGAATTGGCCAAAGTCCAGTTTTTTATGTTGCTGACTCGATATTTTCGCCCTCTAAATTTTCCTATATACCCCGTTGCTCCATCTCCAATTCCTGGGAATGAACTTCCACCAAAATCAATATCTCTATACATTTTAAAGTGAGAGCTTCTTAATGGAACTGTATCATCAGGTAAGGTAGCATTATAATTAAATGCAAAGGCCTCAAGTTGTTCTCGAGAGCAAATAGCGTATGGATGTCCCACACCGTCTCCGGCAGAGAAAATATCTCCTGCTACCGCGGCTCCCCCTGTGACTCCACAGACTTCAGCATCCGAGATTTGATCAAAAAGTCTAAATTGAGTTGTGCCTGTATCGTGAAGGCCTAGTCCCGCTTCACCCATTCCACTGGGAAAAATGCGGTCTAAAAATCCACGTGCTGGTTTAGTGATTCCACAATCAATAGAACCTAAAAAGCCTTTCACCATGGTGACGAACGGGGCCCCCGGACGACCGAGAGGAATGCGAGCATTAAAATTATTAGTCGCTCCATTCGCCGATACTGTTGCCAAAGCATTGGTCGGATTGGTGGCTTGGCAATCACTTTGAAGTCCTAAGTTTAGGATATTGATTCCTGCACCATCATCGATATATTCAGGAAGAATAACTTGGTACGAATCAACTGCACCAAAACCATTTCCGTCACAATTTGGAGAATTATAAGCAGCAGGAGCTCCAACCCAATCTCTGTCGCATGTCATGACTGACGTTTGAGGAAAAGCAATGTTTGGTGCAAATGAAGTTGTATCTATTTTTGTTAAATCTTTATGAAAGATTGAATCAGCACAATTAGCATTGCTAAGATTGAGATTTACGATAGCGTCTCCCCCAGAAAATACACCTGTGGTGATTCCGCATCTTAAAACACCAGTTGCTGGAGTCAGTGCCATATCTCCAGATCCATCCCAAGCAATAGCAAAAAATTCCCAAGTTCCATTTTTGAGTTCGAGCTGAACAGTTCCAGTGGCATCAACCTTTTTTCCGAAACGAGAACTCCCACCAACGACCATTTTTCCATAAAGCATGAGGCCACCAGTAAAAGAAGAACTTGTGATTCCTCCGAGAGTGAGTTTAAAGCTGGAGTTGGTCTTTCCTTTTTTACCAGAACAACTAACCAGCACTAAGCAAAGCGCTATTCCAAAAAATTTAATAAGATTTTTTAAGTAACTCACTTGCATTCATGAACCTCAAAACTCTGTTACTCATCGGTCTAATAAATTACATTTTTAATTTTAAGGCCCAATACTTTTGGAGTGAGTGGTTCATTCAAATATTCTTCTAACCATTCAAATTTATGAGCTTTTCAGAATGCTCAAATGACAAGTCTAAATAAAAAATCATCAAAAGTGCCACAAAGAGTTGCCAACCGATTGAAAAGCTAAAGTAATTTAGATAAGTGCCGATAAGGAAAAGGAACCTTAAATTTTTCATTATTTAGAAAGGAAGGATATGAAGTCCAAATTCGGTTTAGCTCATGTGGTTGGTGTCATTATGATGTTATTTTTCATCAAAATTGCGATTGCTGATCCCATAAGAGAAAAGGCCGATAAGAAAAACAATAATCATGCTGCTGAAATAAAAGTAGCTACGATTCAATTCCAATAATCGTCTGCTTAAACTTCTCACCTCTATCAACATAATTTGAAAATTGATCAAACGAAGGAAATGCTGGGGAAAAAAGTAATGTACCCGTGAATTTTTTCTCTTTAATTTGCTTTGCCATACCTTGAAGATTCTCCGCTAGAAAAACTTTGACATGATTGCCTAATTCTTTCTGAAGAAAAGATTGAGCAGCACCAATCACTAAAACCATTTCAACATGATCACGCAAATAATGAAGTATTTCTTTTGAAGGAACTTCCCCTTGTCCGCGCGGTTGCCCACCTAAGACCAGCCATAAAGGTTGTGGTTTCCCTTCCATTGCTTTGAGTGCCGCCATTGTGGCATCCCAGTTCGTACTTTTAGCGTCATTATAACAAACGAATTCTCCACTATGCTCAACAAACTCTACGCGATGATGAACTCCTGGAAATGTATCGATAACCTGTTGCAATCCCGCTTTGGGCAGTTTCAAGACTTCCAAAAATTGATCCACCACTCTCAGATTTGCTAAGTTATGAGTTCCGGCCAATTTTAATTTTGATAAATCGTAATGAGTCTCAAGTTCTTTTTTAAGAACAATGGGATCGTGTAATTCGAGAGGACATAACTGACAAGGAATTCTTGTTATCCATTTCTCTAAAAGTTCGGAGCTTTGATCGAAAATAAAAGTATCGCTCTCATTTTGACGATCAGTGATATGAAATTTTGCAAAGGCATAGTCTTCTAAATTTTGATAACGTTCCCCGTGATTCATGGTGAGGTTTAAAATCGCTGAAACGTCAGCTTTGAAATCAATCATTGATTCTAACTGAAAACTCGAGAGCTCTAGAACGATAAAATCTACTTTTTCTTCACTAATTGCTAGATCACAAAGTGGCGTTCCAATATTTCCACCTAAGAATACTTTTTTATTTAAAGCTTCAAGCGCCTGAGCGAGCAAAGTGACAGTCGTGGTTTTTCCATTAGATCCAGTAATCGCTAACATTTTTTCAAATGAGACAAAACGATAGGCCAATTCAATTTCAGAAATGACTGGTACTCCTTCAGAATGAGCTTTTAAAAGAAGAGGATGAGAACGTGGTATTCCAGGAGAGAGAACAACAATATCTGATCGCTCCATCACTTCCTGGGCCTTCGCATCAGACTGATCAAGTAAGTTGAGATCACGGAATTGTTGGAATTCTTTCCAACTTTCAGGTGGCCCTTGGTTAATGACTGAAACATTGGCCCCAGCTTTTACTAAAAAGCGAGTAGCACTCGAACCTGATACGCCGAGACCAAAAACCGTACATTTTTTATCTTTGAGTTGCATAAATCTTCCTTTGTTTCTAAATTACCACGATGCGGATAGATAAAAAACAACGCTTAAATGAGATTCGCCAGTTTTTGGCCCCTTACGAAGGTATTTTCACTCGTGAAATCTTGGATGCTTATCCGGAAACCCTCAATTCTTACCCTAAAGCATGGATTGAAGCACTCCAGCAATTATCCCCTACCGACCTTTTTCACTTCGATTCAAGAAAATCTGAGCCTCATCGCTTACCCAATGATCTGCAAAATTGGTGGCAAAAGCTTTCTCAGTTAACAAGCTTTCCCGAAATTAAAAGACCTGAATTCACCTATGATGATTGGACCTGGAGCAAAGTTACTGCCAAAAAGAAACACGAACTCACCAAAATGATTTCAGTTGTTCAAACGTTAACACAATCACCTATTCAAATAATCGATTTATGCGCAGGTATGGGTCATATGTCTCGCTTATTAAGTGGCCATCATCAACACCAATGCACTGTCGTTGATTTTGATGAACAGCTTTTGCAAAAAGGCAATGATCGACTAAAAAAGCACCCCATGTCCTTTGAGCCCAATGTTCAGTTTATTAAAAAAGATGTGCTCAAAGATGATCTCAATGATCTTTTTCGACCTCATCAATTCTCACTTGCCCTTCACAACTGTGGAGCCTTGAGTATTAAGCATCTAGAACTTATCAAAAAAAATCCTCAACACCATTTTATCAATGTCGGTTGTTGCTATTATAAGATGCCAGTTCATGGGCATACAAATCTCTCGAGCTATGCCCAAGAATTAAATCTTCCTTGGACCTCGATTGCCCTTTATCTTTCAACTCGAGCTCACTACCAGCAAGATATCAATGATTTTGAGACAAAGATTCAGGTCAAAAAATTTCGTTATACTTTTCATCTTTTATTACTTTCTATGGGTATTGAAATTAAGGCCGTCGGAGAAGTTCCCGTTCGCCTTTATCGTGGTTTTTTCTCTGACTACGCAATGTTAAAACTCACCGAACATAAAATTGAGCACCATTTTACGGTCACTGAACTAGAGGGATTTTTTAATCATATTGAAAATCAGAAAATGGTATGGGAAATGATTCTGGCCAATCTCATTCGTTGGCAACTTGGGCGTATTCTCGAAACTTACTTGATTTTAGATCGAGCGCTGTGGTTGGAAGAGAGTGGCGTTGAATGTGAGGTGGCGCGAATATTTGATGAACAAATATCGCCTCGCAATTTGGCCATCATTGGTTAAAAAGTAAATCCGACATGAGCACCAGTTTGGGTATGATCAATCTTGGTGTTCCCCTGAGTCTGTATTGCCATATAATAAGCTTTGATCCACATATTTTTCCAAAAATAGAACTTTAGAATTCCTTCCACTCTCTGACCAGACATTCTCTCTTTGAGACTTCCATCATCAAGGGCCTTTTCAGACCAAAAGGAACGCCCAAATTGCAGAGTGAGATAAGTTCCATAGCGTATAAATGGAATTCGATAACTGACATCGATAGTTCCCCAAGCTGATCTCACCGTGCTCACTTGAAGATTATCAAGAATAATAGATTTCACTTTAAATCTTTCATTGTTAAAACTCAGATAAGAAACTTCTTCGTATGCTGCTCCAACTCCAAAGCTCCAACTACTTCTGCGTGGTCCGCGATTATACCCCACTTCAAAATTATGATTGGCAGGAAAGGCATAAATCTTATTATTATCAAGAAGTAGAAAATCATTTTTCTTTAAAAGTTTGTACTCAAAAAAAGTATAACTATTGATATCTTTTGTGTGAGTAATTCTCAGTGAAGCCGTTGGACCAAAGTTTTTAGTGTTGATGGCGCCATTCCCAATCAATTTTTCTGTATTGTCGTAGGCGTGATATCCAAAGTGAATATCATAAAAATATTTTTTCTTATAAACATTGATCTTGTCTTGAACTCTAATATCGGTCCAATCTTTGATATGTGGATTCCATGCTTTTAATTGTTGTTTTAAAAGCTCGCGATCGTGGGGACGCTCTAAAGAAATGGTTGGAATGTACTCGCGAACTAAATAATCGAGAACCTGATCCTCGGTTTTAAACTGAGCTTTATACAGCTCAACCATGTCTTGAGCAAAGAGCGCTTTTGAGATTATTAAAAATACGTAAAAACAGTTACTTATTCTCATTTACTTACAGGATAACAAATTAATGAATTTCTTCCATCTAATTGCAAAGAAACATTGGCATTTATTTGGGCACCACGAGTTCAAAATATCAGCTAAGTTACTGATAACTTGAGACAGTAAGTACTTTTGAATAACTAGCCGATAATTATTGAAAGTGATAAAAATTCAAACTGTTAAATACATTCTCTTAAGCTTGGTTGTGATTGGTTTATTTTCGTGTAAACCAAATCAAGGTTATCTTGACGGCTCATTTGAAATTGATGGTTTCAAGTTTGACGTTAATACTCCAGCTTTCCAATTGAATGCCACCACCACTCCTTTCATCAACACGACTTCTGTTCCGATAAAAATCAATACGAGTTCATCGGCCTGTCAATCAGTTTCAAAAATGGCCTTATCACTTTCATCTACCACTCCAGGTGATTCTGCTTTCAATCTCACTTGTACCAGTACTCCCGTTTTAAGTACTATTTCCATCCCCGCAGTAGAAGGACTTCACACCATTTACCTCCATGCAAAAAATGACTCAGGACAATTTGGTCAAGTGCTCTCGATTACCGTTAATCTCGATCTTACTTTCCCAACAGGATCACTGACAACTCTTTCGGGAACATATCGAGGTGGCGATACTGCTGCTCTTTCAATAACTTCAGCTGATAACAATTCTGTTTTAATGCAGGAACTATTAATCAGTAATGATTCAGGAGCAAGCTTTGCACCTTCCATGAGTCTCTTGCCCTTTGATACTAGTGCAACCTATTCATTTCCCAATATAGATACAACAACAGCAGTCGTAAGATTAGCGATTACAGATATTGCAGGAAACACGACGAACTATGATACCGGAGTCTTTTCCGTTGACTCTACTCCACCGGCGCTTCCTGGAATTTCCCTTAACAGCGCTACACCGACGAACTCTACTGCCGTAACTCTCACTGTTGCTGATTGTACTGATCGCCCCTTTATTTTTGTTAATGAATCCACACAACCGCTTCGAACAGATCCTTCATGGCAAGCCTGTAGCACTGGTGCCGGCGCCATTACCTATACAATAGCTGCAACAGAAGTTGTCCATGGTCTTAAAGTTTGGGCGATGGATGCCGTTGGAAATATTACGGCGACGCCTGTTACAGTGAACGTCATTTATGATGTTTCAAATCCAACATTGAGTATTTCAAATATGTCATCACCTCTCTCTGGTGGTAGCTCTCAACCACTTACTTTTAGCATGTCAGATATCAGTGGCATTGCTTCTTCCATTCTTGAGTACTCAACTGATGGTGTGACTTATACATCCATTGCATCTAATCAAACATCTCCTTATAGCTGGACTCTGCCGACCTTAGACTCAAGTACAGTTAGAGTTCGTTTGTCTGCTACAGACAACGCAGGAAACTCGGCCTCAGTTCAGACCACAAACTTCACTATCGATTCAATTAACCCTGCTGCGGCCATTACCACTCCACCCCTTCAACTCAAAGGTGGGCAAACTTATACCATTAACTTTAGTTCGAGTGACGCCAATGGGATTAATACTCATTCTATCTACTATGCTTCTAATGGCACCACTTTTTCTCTTATCGCAACTCCTGCCGTAGGTGCGACGACACTTTCATGGATTGTTCCAAATGATGATACTTCGACGGCCAAGCTTAGAATTGTGGCCACTGATAATGCTGGCCGAAGTACAACGTCTGACACCGCAGCCTTTATTATTGACTCAACTGCTCCTTCTGTAACATTAACTAATCCGCCTAGCATTTTAAAGGGTGGTAGCACTTATAATATTGCTTTCACTCACTCCGATACTAATACAATTGCATCACGTACTCTCGAATATGCGGCCGATGGTACAACTTTTTCAACCGTCATCGCGACAAGTCCAACTTCAACACATGCTTGGACGGTTCCAACTGTTGACACTCTCAATTCAAAGATTCGCTATACGGTTGTGGATACCGCCGGTAACTCGACGACTATCACTTCAACCGCTTTTATTATCGACTCCACTCCACCAACACTCACAATTACCGATCTTGCGGCCAATGTCGCAGGAGCCTCATCTCAAAATGTTTCATTCACCGTCACAGATAGTAATGGTATCGCTAGCAAGAGTTTAGATTATTCAACTGATGGTGTGACCTGGACCAATATCAGTGCCGCACCAACCTCGCCACAATCTTGGACAGTTCCCAGTGTTGATACCACCACCATGAGAGTGCGCATTTCTGCTGTCGATTCAGCTGGAAATACCAACTCAGCCACCACAACATTGTTCACTGTCGATTCCACTCCTCCCGGAGTTGCCATCACCACTCCTCCAAGTGATCTCAAAGGGGGAAGTACTTACACTATTCTCTTTAGTTCAAGTGATGCTATTGGTGTCGCTTCCCATACTCTCTATTATGCTGCTGACGGCGTAACTTTTAGCGCCATCACTTCTCCTCTTGTTGGGGCCACAAGTTATGCTTGGACTGTACCGTTAGATAACGTTGCCACTGCCAAATTAAAAATTATGGCCACCGATCTTTCGGGGAATACAAATACTGCGACTAGTTCGGCCTTTATCGTCGACTCCATTGCACCAGTGGCCAACCTCACCAATCCACCAAGTATCTTAAAAGGTGGATCAAGTCATAATATTGTTTTTTCGCATTCAGACGCCAATGTGATTGCTTCTCGAACTTTAGAGTATGCTGCTGACGGTGCGACATTCTCGACTGTCATTGCGTCGAATCCCACTTCTCCATTTACTTGGACTGTGCCAACAGCAAATACTACCGCTTCAAAGTATCGATATACTGTTGTTGATACCGCAGGCAATTCGACCACGACCACTTCAGCTGGCTTTATTATCGACTCCACTGTTCCAGCCCTTTCTATAAATAATCTAGCGGCCTACGTTGCGGGTGGTAGTTCTCAATCTGTCACTTTCACAGCAACAGATACCAATGGAATTGCGAGCAGAAGTTTAGATTATTCTATTGATGGAACCACTTGGACAAATATCAGTGCTACTCCAGTATCACCACAAAGTTGGACTATTCCTTCAATCAATTCGAGTACCGCCAGAGTCCGAATCTCGGCGACTGATACGGCCGGAAACACCAACACTGCAACGACTGGTCTCTTTACCATTGATTCCATTTTACCTGCGGCCAGCATCACAACTCCGGCAACGCCGTTGCGAGGTGGTCAAGCTTATACGATCAATTTTGCTTCAAGTGATGCCAATGGAGTCGCCTCTCATTCACTCTATTATGCGGCTAATGGAACGACATTTTCGCTCATTACAACACCTGCAGTTGGAGCGACAAGCTATTCTTGGACAGTTCCATCTAGCAATACAACGACTGCAAAAATTCGCATCGTTGCAACGGATGTCGCTGGTAATGTCAGAACCACTGACTCCACCGCCTTCACTGTTGACTCAACACCACCAGCGGCTCCGGCCATCACGCTTTCATCAGCCTCTTTAACCAATTCGACTACCATTACTTTTACAGCGAGTAGTTGTGCCGATACACCTTTTGTTCTTGTTAACGAATCAACCCAGCCTGCGATGGGAGATGCCGCTTGGCAAGCTTGTAGCACCACTGCTTCGGCCATCACACATACGCTCTCTCCAGCAACAGAAGGAACGCATAATTTTAAAATCTGGTCGAAAGATAGTGTTGGCAACGTCTCAACAGTCGCAACAACCATTGCGGTCATTTACGACATTACTCCACCGGCCTTAACTCTGCCTAATCTTCCATTGACGATTCGTGGTGGTAATACCCAATCAGTAAGTTTCAGCAGCACAGATTTAAATGGTGTCGCTAGCTATACCGTACAATACGCAGCTGACGGAATTACATTCTCAACCACGCTCTTAAGTAACCCAACGGCATCGCCCTATACTTGGACGATTCCGACAGTAAACACTACCGGATCAAAACTTAAAATGACGTCGACTGATAATGCTGGTAACACCACCAGTTTGACCACGTCGGGATTTAATATTGACTCAACAGCGCCGACACCTCCTGCCATTACCCTCTTTAGCAATAACCCTACAAACTCAACAAGCATTCTCATGACGGCGGCAAGCTGTGCTGATAATCCACTATTACTTGTTAATGAATCGACTCAGCCGACCCGCACTGATCCAGCTTGGCAATCATGTTCGACAACAGCAGGGGCCATTACGTTCACAATTCCAGCGACTGAAGGTGTTCATACATTAAAAATTTGGGGACAGGATGCAGTCGGAAACGTCTCAACAACTTTTTCGACGATCACAGTCACTTACGACATTACACCGCCGGCATTAACTGTAACTTCACCTGCAAATAATTCTTATGCAAAGAACTCAGTGATAATGACTGGGGCCTGTGAAACCGGAGTCACCATCAATTTCTCCGGCGATATTCCAGCGGCTTTTGGCATTGCCTGTTCTGGGGGAACATACTCACAGACAGTGAACTTAACTACCGGTGATGGCCCAAAGAACATCGTCGTTTCGCAAACTGATGCCGCTGGAAACACAACCACAGTTAATAGAACTTATATCAACGATAATTTACCTCCAATTATTACTCGAACCTCACCAGCATCACCTATTTTAACCAATACCAATACAGTTTCTTGGACCGGAACTTGTGAAGGCAATTACACCATTAGTGTGACAGGTGATTTCACCGGTTCTTTTGCTTGTGTCTCTGGCGCATGGAATTGGACCACTCCAACCAAGACCATAGATGGAACTTATAATTTCTCACTAGTCCAAACTGATGCTGCCGGAAACACATCGACGGCCCTCCCTCTTCAGTGGACTCGTGATAACACTGCTCCGGTCTTTACCGTAAACCAATCAACCAACTTGACTAACAATAAGAGCTCTCAGATTTACGATGGTTCATGTGAAGGAACCAATCCCATTATTATCTCAGGTGCCACCAGTGATGCGATTTCATGTTCGTCAGGAAGTTGGACTTGGACAACTCCAGTCGTTTCAACTGATGGATTGCGAACATATACCCTCACTCAAACTGACCCTGCGACCAATACATCTGTCATCACTCTCAATTGGACTCGCGATACGACTGGTCCAAATATTCAACTTAACCTTGCTGATGAAAATCAAATCACTAATACGAATACCATCACTTATACAGGTATTTGCGATTCAGCATACGCCATTTCTGTCACAGGATCAGGAACTGGTTCTCCTACGTGTACCGCAGGAACTTTCACTTGGACAACGGCTTCGTTTGCAGTTGATGGTAATTATAGTT
>PCTW01000086.1:22147-31233 GCA_002786715.1 Bdellovibrio sp. CG22_combo_CG10-13_8_21_14_all_39_27 | reverse complement strand
GGCCCTTTTCTCTATGACATAAGTCATGAGAACGTAGGGCAATTCTTTTGTGTATGAGATTTTATGCAGCTTAAGTTGTCTAAGAATGAAGACTTCAAGCCTCGTTAGGTAGTGCTTCGTTTTAGAATCAATCTTCTCATTTGGGCCCAGTTGTTTTGCAAGAGTGCTAAGAAAAGAGGAGTGTCTCGCTTCGTCGACAAGATGTTTTAAGAAAATGGCATCAGTTATATGATGTTTCTTTTTATATCTTGCGAGTTTCCGATGGCCTTGGCCCTCAAGGTTGGCGAGTTTAAAAAGTAAAGCCTTGTGCTTGGTGGGACTTTGTATCGTCTTGTGGAGTATTGATTTCAAACAATTCAGAAGTGGCTCCTTATAAAGGCCAGGATGGCAGAGTAGGTTTTATCTATTTCACTTTCACCAAAACTGTATGGTGGAAGAACGTAAAGAGTATTTCCCAACGGCCTGAGAAGTATTCCTTGCTTCAAAAAGTATGATGACATCGTTTGGCCCAAGCTATTTAAATAGCCAGATGTTGAATCAGTCTTAAACTCTACTGCGAGAACTGTTCCAAGCGTTCTTGTATCGTGTATAGGAGCTGACAAGGATGAAATGATAGAGGCAAATGAAATATGCTGTTTCGTGATCCATTGAATTTGTTTTTGGCATTCATCGGCCAATAATAAATCCAAACTTGCGAGAGCTGCACTACAAGAGAGAGCATTCCCCGTGAAGGAATGGCCATGGAATAAAGTTTTGGTCTTATCACTTGAAAGAAAGGCTTCATAAATTTCTTTAGTCGTTAGTGTTAATCCTAATGGAAGAACTCCTCCTGTAAGGCCTTTAGAAAGACAAACGATGTCTGGTGATACTCTTAGATGATCTGAGCCAAACAGCTTCCCTGTTCGTCCAAATCCAGTCATCACCTCATCGGCAATCAGCATAATCTTGTTGTCCTTAGCTAGATCCAGAATGGCATTGAGCATATTAGGATTATGAATAACCATCCCTCCAGCCCCTTGAATCATTGGTTCATAGATCATGCCTGCGATAGATTCAGGGTATTTCTTTAGAAGTATCTCCAAATCTTCAGTTGAGTTTGGAGAAATAAGTTCTACTTCAAAAAGAAACGGCCAGAATGGCTTTGAGAATATGTTTCTATCGGCAACTGACATTGAGCCGAAAGTATCGCCGTGATAAGAGTTTTTAAAAGCAATGATCTTATTTCTTTTTATTCCCTTATTGGACCAATATTGGAAGCACATTTTGAGGGCCACCTCCACGCTTGTTGACCCATTATCTGAAAAGAAGACCTTGGAAAATCTATTGCTAAATAAAGACAGAATTCTCTCCGAAAGTTCTATCGCATAAGGATGAGTGAATCCAGCGAACATCACTTGTTGCAGATTGCCCAGAGTTTGGCCCATGCGAGAAGTGATGTGAGGATGCGAGTGTCCATGGAGGTTGACCCACCAAGAAGAGATGGCATCAAGAACTTTTTCTCCATTATCAAGATGAAGATAATTGCCATGGGCCTTGATGATTGCTGGGAATTCGTGAGTTTGAAAGTGTTGGGTGTATGGATGCCAAATGACTTCGGCATCTCGTTTACGGTAATTCATTTAACCTTTCTTTGAGAAGTAGGGAATATCGCTCAATTGTTTCAATAGAAAAGCCATCCTCCTGTTGTATATCCAAGAGGCAAGGGAGCTGTGATCTTTGAAGAACTATTTTCTTGCTCTCTTCATTAGGGATGCCATTGAAGACCAAGCCTTTTATTCTAAGATGGCGGTTCTTCAGCTCACTTATTGTGAGGAGTGTATGATTGATACAGCCGAGATAGTATTTCACAACGATGATGACTTCTGCTTTGAAAGCAGTGGCAATATCAATAACGTCTTCAGTCTCGTTCAAAGGAACTAAAGCACCGCCTGCGCCTTCAATGACTGTTGGGCCAATAAGTTTTTGTTCTCTAATGAATGCTAATGAAATAGTTTTATTCTCAAGTTTGGAAGCGGCATGAGGACTCTGGGCACACGAAAAGTTGTAAGAAGAGGGGATTGCTTTTGCCCTAGGAATGAGATTGGTAATGAGTACGGAGTCAGAAGCATCAAGATTTCCGCATTGGACGGGTTTCCAGTAATTAGCTTGAAGTGCATTTGCTAAAATTGCGCTAAATATGGTTTTGCCAACATCAGTGCTTATTCCTGTGACGAAAAAGATTTCACTACTTTTCATGATTTCATAAGTGTAGTGAGTCTGAGTATTTCTGACTCTGTGTTATGGGAGTGAACTACAATTCTGATCCTTTCTTTGCCTTTCTGAACAGTGGGAGAAAATATTGGAAAAACACTGAAGCCGTTATTATTTACAAGTTCGCTAAGGCCTATGGCTTTCTCTCTCGTTTCAGTCATCCAAGGAATAATTGGGCTGGCATACTTAAAGCCAGAGTTCTTTGAGAAAAGAGCGATATTTTCATGGAGCCTTTGAATCTCCTTACGAGAGCGAGAAAATTTGTCTAGCGAAGAGTTGAGCATCAGCAGCAGAGGATGCGAAAGGGCCGTTGTATAAATAAAAGTCTGACAGAAATTTATTAAATATTTAGTAAGAGTTTCAGAACCTAGAATAGCAGCGCCCTCAACTCCTAGAGCTTTGCCAAAAGTGATCACTCGTCCTAAAATTTTATCTTCCAACCCAAGTGAAGTCACAAGTCCGAGACCATTCTCACCGATCACTCCGATAGCATGAGCCTCATCAACTAAGACTTCTGCATTAAATTCTTCTGCTAACTGAACAATATCTCTAAGGGGAGCAATGTCCCCATCCATGGAGTAGAGCGATTCAACCAAGATAAAGCATTTCTCATTTGAGTGCCTTATCAATCTTTCTCTCAAGTGATTCATGTCATTATGTTTGAAATAGAATGATTTTGCTTTTGATGCTTTGGCCCCTGCTATAAACGAATTGTGGCACAATTCATCCAACAGAAGAACACAGCTTTCATCGGCGATACATTGAATGAGACCAATATTTAAAAGATATCCAGATGAAAAGATCAAGGCTTTTTCTGAGCGAAAAATTCTTGCCACTCTCGCTTCAGTTTCTTGGTGATACTCTTGATTACCGCTCAAGAGCCTTGATCCAGTAGAACCCATCTGAGTAAGGCTTTGAACTTTGACCTTAAAGTCAGAAATCAAATCTTCTGAACGTGCAAAGCCCAGATAATCATTTGACGAGAAGTCTATCCCCGAAGAGAGCTTTAGCTTTCGTAGATAATCCTTTTGGGACTTCTTCATTAATTGTTCTTGGGCGTAAGCTTCAAACATGAACCGCCATTTTGGTTAAACCCAATGTTCTGAACATTTTATCGTCAGTGTCTTCTGTAGGATTAGGTGTCGTAAGCAAGGTATCACCAGTAAAAATTGAGTTGGCGCCTGCTAAAAAACAAAGAGCTTGCTCGGACACACTTCTTTCTAACCTTCCTGCGGAAAGTCTTATGAAGGATTGGGGCATTAGAATTCTTGCTGTCGCAATCGCCCTCACGAGTTCTTCTATCGCGACGGAGTCATTTTTTTCTAATGGAGTACCTTTGACTGGTACAAGTGTATTTATCGGAACTGATTCGGGATGAGGAGAAAGAGAGCTTAAAGTCTGGAGCATTTTGATTCTGTCATCAATAGATTCACCCAGACCTAGGATTCCCCCTGAACAAACTGAGAGACCTGCATCTCGGGCTTTTTGAATTGTATTAATCCTATCGTCAAAGTTTCGTGTTTTGATGACCTTATCATAGTAAGCTTCGCTAGTATCAATGTTATGGTTGTAGGCCGATAAACCCGCAGCTTTCAGGCGCTGGGCCTGATTTTCACTAAGCATGCCAAGCGTACAGCATACTTGTACACCTTCTTCTGATACGGCCTTCACGATCTCCAAAACTTTGTCAAAGTCTTCACCATCTCGTACTTCTCTCCAGGCAGCTCCCAGACAGATTCGGGAAGCACCTTTGTCCTTTGCTTTCCGACTCAGACTCAGAACTTCCTCTTTTTGCATTAAAGGGTGTTTCTTGATGTCTGTATGGTAGCGTGCAGCCTGAGGACAGTATCCACAATCTTCAGGACAGCCTCCCGTCTTGATGGAAATGAGACTGCTCATCTGAACTTCTCCAAGTTTGAAATGAAGCGAATGAACTTCTTGAGCTTGAAGCACCAACTTCAATAAGGGGAGATCATGGATTTCTTTAATTTCTTGTAGCGACCAGTCAGTTTTAATATTCATTCAAATATCTAAAACCTTTATTTTTGCTAAATCTAATACATTTCTCTTAGAAATAGTTTATTTAATTAACTATTTAATGTAGAACTAATTATGAAAATTAATTCCTATACGCAGCAAAGTCCCATTTTTCAGGCTTACAACTTTTATAACTCCATTCAAAGTTTTTATGCCAGAGGCCTTAAAGAGCATCATGTGAACTTTGTCCAGGCCCTAATCTTGCTGACTCTCTATTTTGAAGGAAAATCTAAAATTACCCCTATGTCTTTGGTAAAGAACCTTGGCATTTCGAAGTCCAGCATCAGCCAAGCCCTCTCCAGTCTTGAGCAAGCTGGCTGGCTCAAAAGAAAGATGGATGAAGAGGATGCTCGTTCTCTTTCTCTTGTCCTGACAGCAGATGGGAAAAAACATGCGAATAAGTTAATTCCCATTTTTCACGGAATAGAGAAAACGATTGAAGCTAAATTAAGTAAAGAACAGCTCAAAGAGCTATGTACTTCTTTGAATGTCATCAGCACTATTCTGCTTGAAGAGGGAAAGTCATAGAAAAGGTTCCAACACCTTTTTCCTTAAGCACTGCTTAAATTAATTCAGCCAGGAGACTTTTTTCGGGTAAAAAAAATTTAACGGGGACGATTTACCAACTTGCCTGTCTTGTCGTGTATGGGATGTATTGTTAGAATTATATATGAACAAAACTTTAGAAGATGCCTTTGAAAACGAAATGAGCTTGGGAAAATTCTTTTATTTCAGCGCCGATTTTATTAACTCTTTTTCCCATTTTGAGCGGGCCCATGTTCTTGGTCAACGATACGTTATTCCTCATACTCGAACGCATTTCTGGATGCTAAGAATTGGAATCAAGAGACGCGATTTAAAAGAAATCGTTGGGCAGCTCTTTAGAATACCTGTTGGGATGATTGGCTCCGCTATTGGCATTGTGCCTACTGGAAATACTGGTGGAAGTAATGTGAATGCTCTTTTGAAAATGAAGATCCCAATGGATCTACAGAAAACTATTGATGGTGATAAGTGAGACATAATAAATTGAGGTTCCAACACTATTTAATGAAAAGTGTGGTGAAACCAGAATGAATCGATTAGTCATCACTTTTTTATTATTGATCACTCTATTGGGATGTAGCTCTATGCAAGACTCGGCCAAGTTTCATGCTCTACGGTTTTTACCAGGAGAGGATGTTAAAGTTGAAATCGAAAAATTTGTAAAATCTCAAGATATTAAAGCCGGCTCTATTGTTAGTGCAGTAGGCAGCTTGACTGAAGTGTCACTACGATTCGCCAATCAAGAGCAATTGACCAACCTAAAAGGGCACTTTGAAGTCGTTTCATTGTCAGGAATGGTTTCGTCTGTTAGTGGTTCTCATCTTCATATGTCGGTCTCTGATGGTAAAGGCAAAACGGTTGGCGGTCACATTAAAGAAGGAAATAAGATTTATACAACTTTGGAACTTGTGATTGCGGAATATCCTTCGCTGGTTTTTAAACGCGAAAAGTGTGAGTTCTCGGGATACAATGAATTAAAGGTTTACCCTGAATAAAATGAACGAAGATGATTTTGAAGGTACATTGATCCTCGAAAAATTAGCTGAGATTGATAAGCTCGACGCGTTTTATGATGCGATTGA
This sequence comes from Bdellovibrio sp. CG22_combo_CG10-13_8_21_14_all_39_27, assembly GCA_002786715.1. Taxonomy (GTDB): domain Bacteria; phylum Bdellovibrionota; class Bacteriovoracia; order Bacteriovoracales; family Bacteriovoracaceae; genus 21-14-all-39-27. The sequence goes on along the minus strand of PCTW01000086.1, from coordinate 25,318 downwards.
TTCTGATGATTTTGAACAGGCCATTATTCTCATGAAACGCGCCAGAGTCGATTCAGAGACCATTTCATTGGTCTTGAAAAAAATGACAAATTCAGAAGATTAAAAGTTAAGTATTCTTTCGTCGTAGACGATGAAGCTTCTTATCGCGTTCGATTAAGTCTGGAAGTAATGTCGATATGTTCCATTTGAAGCCTTGTTGAATGCTTCTCAAGAGATCGAGATGCAAACAAAAATGGGCAATTTTCGAGAAAATTTTGAAGAAGTTGTATTGTTTTTTTGAGTCCAATATCTACCTAGAAAACTAAGAATACTGAAAAAAAACGAAACTTTTAATTGTGTTTTGCACTTCATATTTCGACAGTTTACCCGCTCGAATTACATGATCTTGATCAGTTTTTGGCGTTATGACTTTATTCCGATCGTTGATATAATTTTTATTGTATATGAATCACTCTAACTTTTAGAAGGGGAGTTGGTCATGAAACTGCAAGATTGGTTAAGGGTAGATTTTAAAGACTGTCTTGATATCACAGATCGAATTGAAATACCTGAAACCCATTTCTCGTATCATTGGAGTGAGCTCCCTAAAGAGATAATTGATTTTAAATTTCCTCATGTGGTGGAGCTATGTCGTCAGAAAAGCTCAAAATTTAGAGGAGATGGATCTTATCAAGATTATCGCTGGTTGCTTAACAAGAACTATAATCGCAAGAGTGATGAAGATACTAAGAATAACGTTTTTTGGAGACAAAATTGTCTTCCAAGCGAGCCTCTTGAAATTGAATATGAACAGTTAAGTGCTATTTTATTTACCGAGGTTTTTGACGGAAATATTCAAAAAAGAAAGTTTCGACTTCATCTTAATAATGAAATTGATTTTATTTTTCTCCGTCGAGGTCAAGGTAAGCATTTTATAAGTGGTATGAAATTTAAGCTCATTAGTATTGCTGATAACTATCTTCTGATTAAAGTTCCTAAAAAAGCACTTTCGAATTTTATGCGATTTAATAAGTTTAAGATAAGGTTCAATTTACATCAAATCTTCAAAGGAAGGAGTCTCGACAGGGATGTTGAAGACTCCTATACACTTGATCTCGATCCTAACCTGTTTGAGTTTAACGATAATGTCATGAAGATAATGGTCTTTGGAAAATCAAAAGACGAAGATAAAATACTGAAAATTCCCTTTGAGGCATTCAAACCTGGCTTGAGAACCGATCGTTTTAAGCAAATTATTTTTCAGCAATTTTTTGATATTCAAGAAGAGACTATTAATCAGCTAGCCTCCCTTTAATCCTCTGTTCATCTGTTTGCGAGGAGGTTTTATGAAAGTTCTTAGTCAGCAAATCCAGAATTATCTTAGTGGTGAAAAATTCTATCTCGAGGATAAGCTGTGGCTCGTCTATAGCAATCTCGGAATTCATTGGAGTGAGCTACCTTTAGAGATGTTGCGCTCATGCGGCACAGGGATTTTAGAGCGCATTGGAAATGGAGTTCAACACCTGAAGAAAAATGGACGTTATGAAAAGATAAAGGAATACCTTTACGCCATTGACCGCAGTGCTGGCTGGTATATGAATGATCAAGATTTAGAGCGATTTATGTCTTATAAGTTTACTAAAGAGGAGGTCTTAACAGTTTATTTTGAAAATATTGATAATAACTTCATAAACAAACGTGACTTTCGCATCCACCTTCATGAAGTTGTTCCGCTGACTATTTATTATCACAAGACTGGATTTGAAAATTATTCATTGGAATTATTGTCGGCCAGTAAAGGGGGATTAATCTTTTTCTGTGATGATCGTCTGCAAGGTAAAATAATGAAGGGCTACAAACTTGAAATGATGGTGCAGCCCCAGTTGTTCCTTGATATTAATATGTTGATAGATGATGCCATTAATATTGATACGAAACAAACTTCTGAACTGACATGGCACTTTATTATCGATTCCTCTCAAATTCAATTTACCACATCTAAACTATTTGCAGCCGTGGAAGGTTGTCCTTATATTCGCTACCTTTTTGTTCCTTATACAGCATTTAAAGACAGTTTAGATGTGGGACTTTCGTGTCTTGGGGATAGTGTTAACCATTGCTTAGAAGAAATTGAGCAAATCGCCATACCTCGTAAATAAACGAATGGCAGGATTTTTTATTAAATAGCGTCTATGTAGTGCTTTATTTATCAGTGCTTGAGCTTTCGAAAACGGAACTTGAATCAGAGACGTCCATTGGTTTTTCTCCAATACTTCGTGGTTCTTCGCCCAATGTTTTAACATCTTTCGGAAAGAGGACTGCAGTTGCACTATCAACTGCATATTTTGCATCTATATGATCTTGCCGAATATAGATGGCACCCTTGCATTTTGCGAATTTTGCACCTGGTGCAATTGAACATTCCTTATTAGGGAGACCGTGGGAGAGACCATCACCTCCACATAGACTTGCCGTCTTCTTACAATAAGCTGAACTCACCATTTTTCGCGCTTGAGGGCAAGGTGCTTTTATACATCTTACTCCTGAATCTTGAGTACATTTTGCGTTCCAACTCTCTCGCGAAATGGGACATTTATTTCCAGCAGTTGGTTCTTGTTGTGTTTTACATTCAGGGATTAGGGCATTTATTTTTAGCGAACAATCAATTTGAGAATCATCAATTATTGCCCCTAAGCATTTCTGTCCATTGCTTCCATTTCCACATTTTTGAGCTGAACTGCCTTCAGTATGAGAGTCGTCAATTATTGCCCCTAAGCATTTCTGTCCTTTGCTTCCATTTCCACATTTCTGGGTTGAACCGTCATCGGCAAATAAAGCTTGATTCAAGAAAAAGGCGGCCAATAAAATCATACCAATGTGTTTCATTAGATTCTCCAGTGCTGTGCAAACCTTAATTCAATCTATTATATCGGTTTATAAAGATTTTTTTTTGAATAAGAATTTGCCCTTCTAATTTCAGTTGTTTACTGAGATTCTTGAGAAATTAGGGTGCCAACAGATTGAGCAATTGGCCCAAAAGGGAGATCTTTCCGTCTCCTTTTTTTGGTTATCGCGCTGATTGTAATAGCTGTGAACTTAGTACAAGGGAGAGAGTTACTTAAGTAGTTTCTAAAAGGAGTTGTTATGAAAAAAATTATTTTTAGTGCCGCACTACACGTGGCGAATGAATAA
>PCTW01000086.1:21664-22102 GCA_002786715.1 Bdellovibrio sp. CG22_combo_CG10-13_8_21_14_all_39_27 | reverse complement strand
TTGGTCCAAGTGGAACCATTGGGATTTTTCATGAATTTACCGAGGTTCCCTACAATTTTTAAGATTAACGATTGATGTGCTCTAGCCCGAGCCCTTGATGTTGAAATTCTTTTTTGAGATAAATGTTTTTAAGCGCGCGTCCTGACGTGCTTTCGGAAAGTTTATTGGAGAATTCGATTACGGCGCAAATAACATCTTTGAATGTTCCAAAGGCAAAATCACTGTAGTTATCTTCAGTGATATGATGAACCCCAACTTTTTCTTTTTTTCCAAAACCTAAGGCCAGGATTGATGATGTAAGCTCGCTTAGCTCAACAGGGCGTGAGTCGCTAATAATGGCGTTGGCAAATTTAATGTCTTTGTCGTTCAAGGATTGAACTTCAATTTTATAATTCTTTGAGGTGAAGTCATAAGGACAATGGAGGCAATTGGTTTTGC
>PCTW01000086.1:0-21631 GCA_002786715.1 Bdellovibrio sp. CG22_combo_CG10-13_8_21_14_all_39_27 | reverse complement strand
TCATTTCCCGCTTCATCGATGTAAGACATTTGGTTTTCTTTTTCGCTCATTCTTAACATATACTACTATAAATATATATGTGGCAACAAAACTTGTCTTTAAGCACTGCTTATTGATTAGTGTGCTGAATCTTGAAATGAGGACGTCAATTTTTTTATGAAAAAAATTCTCTTTTTGGGTTTTGGTCATCTTGGACAATTTTTTTTACAACAAAATAAATCCAATGTGATTATTGCCACTAAGAGAGGTTCACATCAAGATTCTGCGTGCTCGCTAGTTCAATATTCTCTAGGAGAGGATTGGAGCTATTCTAAAGAGTTTGATGTCATTATTATTTCATTTCCAGCAATGGAAGACTATTCCCACAAACTTCAAAAACTTCTCGGCGATTTGAAGCCTCTAAAGCATGTTATATTTATCAGTTCTACCTCTGTTTTTAGATCTGGTCGTATAGAGGAGAGCAGTGAAAAAAATGGCATCACAAAGAATGCAGAAGAGTTGATAAAATGTGAAAGAATAATAGAAAAACTTGAAAATTACGTTATTGTCAGACCTGGGGGGTTAATTGATAGTATACGTCACCCAAAAGACTTCTCAAAGAAAATGGTCAAAGTTACGAAGTCTCAAACGAATGTTAATCTTGTGCATACATTAGATGTTGCAGCCTTTTTACATCATACAATAGATCAAAACATTACCAATGAAGACTATAATTTAGTTTGTAGTGATCACCCAAGCAAAGAAGAGTTTTATCGACGCTTTAATCCTGAAATTGAGTTTGAATCTAAAGACTCTGAATTGAGAATTATTAGTAATTCAAAAAGTAAAAACACTGGTTTTAAATACCAATTTGACAATCTTGATTGGTGTTGGAACTAATTAACTTTGCTCCCACATTAAAAAGCCGGACATACGCTTGAAGGGGAGGGCCCATTCGGGGCCTTTGATGAACTCGAGGACTTTAAAAAATTTGGGCATGGGAGTGGAGCGCTTGTGTTTTTCAGAGATATCAATGAAGTATTGTGCCTCAGCGAGTTTCCAGCCTCGTGATTCAAAGAATCCCATCCAATCTTCAGGGAAAAATTTGAAAGGTGAATTTTTAACAGTTTTCATGCGTTTTGGATTTTTGAGATAAGGATAAGATTTAGGAGAAATGTATTCGCCAATCCACTGAGTGAAGGAAGAGTGCCTTAGCAGGTCTTCGGATAATTCTGAGACTTGATCTTGAGTGAGGTAGAGGAGAACGCCTTCGGTAATCACGGCGATTTGTTTGTTGGCTGTTGCTATTTTGGTAAAATGGGATTGTCTCAATTCTCGATTTGATAAATCAAGGGCAATGCTTTCAAGCTGGCAGGTTGATTGAATGTTTTTAAGATGCGATTTTTTGTGATCGAGCACATAATCGAAATCCATTTCAATCCATTTGATATTTGGTCCGAGATTCATACGGTAAGGACGAGTATCGAGTCCTGCTCCGATATTGAGGAAAGTGGTGACGCCCTTTGCAATCAAGTCACGAATCATCTGATCGATGACCACGGTTCTCATGACTAATGTCCATTGCGTCCATTTGGTTGTTTGCGAAATAAGCTTATCGATACTCTCTGCGCGATCACCAACTAAGAGGTGGGCGTAGGGATCGTTAAAGAGGGCATCTGGCCGAGCAGATTCTATCGCGCGGTAATGGGCGACCCAGAAGGAAGTGTCGGAGACATGTTGGATAAAGTCGCTCATGACTTTTCCTCAAAAACGAGCTTACTTAGGGAGAGTAGATGCTGCTGAACATCTTTCGGCCAATTGGCCATATGATGGTTAAAGCCTTTGCTGTCTTTTTTATATAAAGCACGCAGAGCTTCTTCGTATCCGGGTAAATCTCCTGCAAGAACTGACATGACTCGGTAGGTGCGCTCCTGAATTTGCTTAATGCTTACTTTTTGGGAAGATTTCGATCTACTTTCTTCTACTAATCGTCTCAAAGTTGCCGAGGCTCCACCTGGTTGATTGGCCAACCATTCCCAATGATTTGGTAGCAGTGAGACTTCTCGCGAAACGACTCCTAAGCGTGGTCGACCTGGGCCGCTTGATGGAGTAGATAATTGTGGAGAGGTGAAAACCTCAAGGCGTTTCATGACATCTTGTTTTGAACCTTGGAAATTGAAGTCCATGATTCTTCCTGTATCGTCGTTGAAAATGAGAACAGAGCTATTAATCGCCGGACCAAGATGCTTCTTAATTTTAAGTACAACTTCGCTGAGCTCTCCTTGGCAGAGAAGCTTGGAGCCTGCAAAAGCCGAATAGGTGCTGATTTGTTGTATGTCTGTCATAATGATGGATATTACCCGGGTATAATTAAATTGTCAATATTACCCGGGTAATATTGAGGATCTTTATTTGGGTTTGCATCAACAGCATTGCAAAAGTATATTGAGGATCGAGAACAGACTGGCCTTGAATTTGTCCTGTCATTCAAGTTGAATGCGATCTTCGAGGTGTCTAGAGGATAGTCACATGTCTGGTCGAATCGCAAAATCCTTACTTTTTATCAATAAGTTAGACCACAAATTTAGGCATCTCTTTTGAATAGAACCCTCGTTGATGTCATTATTTAAAGGATAGTATATGAAATACATCGGTTTGCTATGCGCATTTTTGTCACTCTCTGCTTTTGCTGATTGTCGTTCACTGAAGGATGACCTGGTAGATTTAAAGCGAACTGATGTAACGAGAGAGAGTATCACTCAATTTCCTCAAGGAATTACAAGTTCGATGAATTTCGTGCAAATCATGTCATCACAGATTCCTGGGGTGTATAAGCATTGGGAAAATATTTCGGTGATGGCGAACAACCGTATTCAAGTTCATGTTGCAATCGAACGCATTAAAAGTGCATCCGAAATTTCAGATGATTCAATCAAGTTTATTATTTCTTCGCGAGATCGAGTGATCAAGGCAGGCGAAGAAATCTATAATGATCTTTGTAAGTAGTTGAAAAAGATGTTGTAATCTTTTTATAGGAATCACTTTCACACTTCTCTGTGAAGATAAAATGTATCTAATATTTACAGCCTTAACCAAATAGAAAATGGAAAAGTGGTAATGGTAAGCAAAACTTAAATCTTCAAATTCTTCTTGAGTGACTTGAGTCGTTGCGAAGCCATTTAGGCAAGTTGGAATTTTTCGAAACAATGCAATTCCTCTTCAATCGCAGTTTTAGTGGAGCTTGATTTGTTACTTATCCAGCTCCATTTCTGCATGAGAAGTTCTTGGTTTTGTCGATCTGTTTTGAGATCGAGAACGGCCACTATTTCGTCATCGATTAAAACGGGCAGACCGAAATATCCAAATTGTCGCTTTTCTTTTGGGATATAAGCTTCAAAAAGATGATCGTAGTCGAAAAAGGCCTTTAGTCTTTTGCGTTGAATAATAAGTGGATCAAAAGGAGATAGGATATGAGTTCTGCCCAAAGGTGAGGGGAGTTTTACTTCTACACTTTGCGGTCTCGCCCAAAAAGTGTTCTTTGGAATTCCTTCGATTTGAATCGGAATTAATTCACCTTTGTTAACTTGCGAACTGATGATTTTGTGAATGGCAGGCTTTCGTTGAGGTGCTAGATGGCAAATGGAATCAAGGCTAACCAGACATTGTGAACGTAGACTTCGCTCCAATATGTATTCATTTACTTTTCTCTCGGATGCTGCTTTAGGCATTTTGTCCCAGCCAAAATGTCTTTCTGTGAGATCATATTTCTTAAGCATTCCTTGACGTTCACTGACGACCAAACGACCACAATAGAAAGCGAGTGAGAGTGCTTTCTTGGAGGGCTTGCGACTTCCCCAGGCATGGGTCTTTTCTACTAAGACATCATCATTGATGTCGCGAATGGAAAGAGGGCCTTGATCCTCAATTAATTCAAAAACTTTTTTCATATCCTGTTTGGTGACTGAGCTGAACCAGCGTCCGGGATTTTGTTGAATGCGTTTCATTTCGTTAAGGAAAAAAGAAAAATCTTTTGTCGCTACAAAAGATAAAGCGTGGGTCCAATATTCAAATATGGATTTATCAATGGTTTGGGATCGATAGAGATCACTTCTTTTATACTTGGGGATTCGATTATAGAGGATGTGATGATGACAACGTTCGATAACATTAATAGTATCAATCTGAACATAGCCGAGGTGTTCAATTGCCGCTGTGACAGCCTTGGGACCGGTCGGCCCAAAGGGGTTCTTTACATCGAGTTTTTGGGCATGAATCCAAAGACGCCGTGCCTTTCTCTTTTCCAATTTCATTTCGTAAGATTTATACAATTTAACGGAAAAGTTCAACTCACTATCGTTGATATATCATTAATAACGTTTGATCTTCATAGGTACGATTGCACCAATCGTGTTTAGACCGAATGACTTTGGGAACAAAAGAGAGCTCCTCCGTTTGAACATTACGAAACCCAAGGCGTGTGTAAAAAGACTCCAGCTTAGAGAAAGGCAGACAATAGGTTGTACAATGAGGGGGGCGATGCAAGAGAAGTTCCTGTACTATTTTTTCCGCTAATCCCTGTCCTCGAAAAGGAGGAAGAACGTAGATACCTCCGAGTTCATTGATCTCCGAGGTGACGTGCACTAGGCGACCAAGTGCTGCTTTCTCATTCTTAGCTTCCAAAATCAAAATGAGTTCATCTTCGAAAGATGAGGGCTTAAAGCCTATCTCTGTATATCGCTCATTTACCCAAGCAAGATCTTCTCTTTTTGCCTGCTTTATCAATTCCAATTCTTTCCCTTAAGTTAATCAGTGGTTGTCAATAAGTAGATAGTTAAAGTTTTACAGCAATGCTATATGAAAAACAAGATCACATAGAAATGATCCAGAATACTTTATCGAGGGGCGATAAAATTGCCCCAACAGACTTATTCTTCTTTCAAGTTCTAAGTTGGAACCACGAATAAACCTGTGCTAGATTATATTTCATGAAGATTATAAAAACAGGAATTGTAGGCTTTGGCCTATCAGGTAAAACCTTTCACGGCTCATTATTAAGAGCGAACACAAGCTTTGAGATTACTAAAGTATTTTCTTCTCGAATTCAAGAAATTAACGAACATCTTCCGAGAGCAAAGGCGGTTCAGACTGTTGATGAAGTCTTCAATGATCAAGAGATTGAATTAGTCATTATTACTGGCCCCAATAATACCCATTATGAACAAACCAAGCAGGCCCTTTTAAAGGGAAAACATGTGGTTTGTGAAAAGCCCTTTGTTACAAAAGTGGCGGAAGGAGAGGAGCTCATTCAGCTCGCTCAAGAGAAAAATCTTATTCTAACTGTTTTTCAAAACCGTAGATGGGATTCAGATTTTTTGACTGTTTCGGAACTCATCAAGTCGAATCGATTTGGAAAAATTAAACAATTCGAATCTCATTTTGATCGTTGGCGACCCCATACAAGAGTGGGAAAGTGGAAGGAACTTCCGGGAGAAGGGGGCGGAACATTTTATGATCTTGGGGCCCATCTTATTGATCAAGTGCTATGCTTGTTTGGAACTCCTGATTCTGTCTTCGCTGATCTCGGTCAGCAGAAAGAGGTAAAAGGAGTAGACGATTATTTTCATATTCTTATGAAGTATGGAGAGATGAGAGTAATTCTTCATAGTTCGTCTTATGTTTTAGAGACTCCTCGTTTTCAAATTTATGGAGATCGCGGCTCTTTTGTTAAATATGGTTTTGATGTGCAGGAAAATTCACTTAGAGCAGGTCATGATCCCAATGAAATGTCCTTTGGCCAGGAAGATACTGAGCTCCGTGGGATTTTTAAAGACTTTGAACACTCAACTTCTGAAACAATTGAAACACAAAGAGGTCATTACGTTTCATTCTATAACAATCTTTATCAGGCCATAGTAGAACGTGACTCTCGTAAAATCCCAGTGACTCCTGAGAGTTCACTTGAAGTGATAAAGATGATTCAAACCTTAATTTTGAGTTCAAAAGAGAAGAGATGGTGTGATTTTATTAAAAGCGAGATAATCTAAAATCATGAAAAAATCAATTTCAATATATTGTAAACATCAAATACACTATCTGATATTTTTATTAGTGTTGTTTGTCGTACCTTTGATGCTCTTTTTTCAATTCTCAAGTTATGCTTTGCCTAAGGTTCAATATGTAGTGCTGGCGGCATTAATCGCATCTCAGTATTTCTTTTATCGAAAACATGAATTCCAGCAAAAAATTGAGAAAGATGTCATCTCAGCTCTCAAAAAAGAGTTGGGTCGACCTCCTTCTAAAAGTGAGATTGTCTTTCGGTTGGACCAAGTTGTCTCTTTTCGGGGCGTGAGTATCGCTATCACAGTGCTCTGTATTCTGGGTGTCATGTTGTTCTTTCAAAAATTTTAAAAGGTATGGAAAGTCTCAATGAGTGAGGAAATCAGCTGTTCAAATTGTAAAGCTCTCTGTTGTCGACTCGAAGTTCGACTGATTGATGATGCGGATGAACTGATTCCGGTTGAATTAACGGAACAAGTCGAAAGTCTCTACTATGCTATGAAACGCGAAGAAGATGGTTGGTGTATTGCTCTCAATCGTGAAACCATGCTTTGTACAATCTATGAGAAGAGGCCCTTCCTCTGCAGAGAATACGAGGTGGGTGATTACGATTGTATTAATGAGCGCAAAAAGTTCCAACACCTTTTTCCTTAAACACTGCTTAAGGAAAAAGGTGTTGGAACAAAGGATTAGAATACGTAGTAAATTGAATATCCGGCCATAAACATGATCGCCAAGGATCCAAAAGTGAAGAAGGTAGCACGAACTTCGTGTGACCATGCATTCGAATAGGCGATGAAATGCATCGCTCTCATCGCCACAAAACCGTACATTAAAACTTGCGCCAAGAGTAGGCTAGGATTGGTAAACGAGAAAAGTAAACCGGCCACTAAAAAGGCAGGAATGTTTTCAAGGTCATTCAAATGCATGCGTCTTGAACGTTCCACGTACTCATTGGGCTCTATTTGATTCGGATTTGGGTTTGCATTCAAAAGACCTTTGTTGGCATCCTCTGGATTTCGAAATCCTGCTCCCACTTTCATCATGCGATAGACAGTAATCCAGCCCTGACCCATCAGTTTCAGAATCATGATTCCGGCAGCAATAACATAAGTTGCAGTAACGGGATTATTCAAGTCCATCTTAATACTCCTGTTGAGATTGTCTGATAATGCCTTTCGCTATATTAAACTTTAATATAGTTCTTAGACATAGTCAGTATATCCCTTCGATCCTTTGGAGTAAAAAGTTTCAGGATCAGCCTCAGTTAAGGGTTTACCTTCTTTAATTTTTTCAACTAAATTTGGATTTGAGATAAAGTACTTGCCCCAAGCGACAGCATCAGCTTTGCCATCGTTAATAAGCTTTTCGGCGGTTGTTACATCGAGTCCTTGATTGGCAATGACGACTCCGCCAAATTCTTTTTTAATGGTAGGAGTGATTGAATTTTCACTTTGGCCTTCGCGTGTGAAGATAAAGGCAATTTTTCGTTTGCCTAATTCTTGGGCGATATAACTAAAAGTTTCAAGCGGAGTATCGTCGCCGACATCGTGAGCATCGCAAGCGGGAGCGAGATGGACCCCAACTCGATCAGCACCCCAAACGTCGATGATGGCATCGGTAATTTCCAGCAGGAAACGTGCGCGGTTTTCGATGTTGCCGCCGTACTCATCTTCACGTTTATTGGTTTTGCTTTGAATGAACTGATCAATGAGATATCCATTGGCCGCATGAATTTCCACGCCATCAAAACCAGCCACTTTGGCCCTCTCGGCTGCTTCTTTGTAGCGAAGGACAAGATTTTTTACCTCACGAGTTTCAAGTGCTCTTGGCGTTTCATAATCCACAGTCGGTCTCACCTGACTAACGTGACCTGCAGGACGAACCGCACTCGGGGCTACCGGCAGCTCGCCGTGGAGAAAACTTGAATGTGAAATTCTTCCCACATGCCATAGTTGTAAGAAAATCTTTCCACCTTTTTGATGAACAGCGCTGGTGATCTTCTTCCAGCCTTCGGTTTGTTCATTATTCCAAATGCCAGGAGAGTCTTCATAACCGACGCCCATGGGAGTGATACTCGTGGCCTCTGTAATGATAAGTCCGGCACTTGCTCTTTGGATGTAGTACTCGAGCATGAGGTCGTTGGGAGTTCTGCTTTTTCCTGCTCTTTGACGAGTAAGAGGGGCCATGACGATACGATTTTGGAGCTCCAGAGCTCCTACTTTGAGTGGCTTAAACAATATATTTTCCATAAATCAACCTCGCTTTTTATCTGTTGAAAGTAAATTTACTGTATGTATTACATTATTTCAATAGTATTGAAGTAGTGTAATATTGAAATAATTGCAAGGCCCGTAAAATTAAGCTATTATGCCTCCATGGCAAGAGAATTTGTACATCCTTCAATCAAGTCAGTCACGATCGACGGCATCTTATATGCCTTGTCAGATCCTGCGCGCCGGGCAATCTTTAAAAAGCTCATTGGTTGTGATGGCATGAGTTGTTCGGAAGGTTGCGATGGCTCCCTGTCACCTTCTACTATTTCTTTTCATTATAAGATCTTGCGCGAAAACGGACTCATCTTTTCAGAGAAGAAAGGGGTGCAAGTGATTAATACCGATCGCAAAGCTGAAATTGATAAAAAATTTCCTGGGTTGCTCGATAGTATTCTTAAGTTTTAATTTTAATAGATCAATTATTGCGCACAAACAATTAGAAAAATCGAATCACTTTCAAAAAATACTGATTGGTATAAATCCCAAATTCTGATCTATATCCAAATGCGCTTTGAGGACGTGGCCCAATTCCGATGAAGCTCCCTCGCTTCAGATTGGAATTGTCATCGAGGGATCACCGCTAAGCAGGAGCGATCAGGTCTAAGTGGTCGTTGAGGTTAAGAAAGTTGGTTCAAGTTAAAAGGTGAAGTGGACTGAGTTGGTAGGAGAGACTGAAGTTTAGGCACTTACTTATGATATAGATGAGTTCTTTGAAAACTGTTTTGAAATTGAATACATTCCGAACTGTTTTCATTGGATTCATCTTGAACAACGAGATAAGGTTATCACGTTGATTGAGAAGTTTATTAAAAAAAAATGAAGTTAGCCATTTGGAACGAGAGAATGAAACTCACTTTTATTTCTGATACTCATAATATCCACGATCAGGTTCCCCTTGATAGAGGCGACGTCATCATTCATTGTGGTGATCTAACCAAAAGGGGGAACCTTGAAGACGTAAGATCGTTTGCTACTTTTATGGAAAAACAAAACTTCACTCATAAAATTGTCATCGCAGGCAATCATGATTTTTGTTTCGAAGATGAGCGCAGGGAAGAAGCAGAGCAGATCTTTAAAGCAAGTGGCATTTATTATCTCAATGATTCTGCGCTCAGTATCGATGGCCTAAAGTTTTGGGGCTCTCCCATTCAACCCTGGTATCATGACTGGGCCTTTAATCGACAGCCCGGAGTGGAGATCAGAAAGCATTGGGATTTAATTCCTGAAGACACTGATGTGCTTATCACTCATGGCCCTCCTTATGGCATTGCCGATCTTTGTGATCGAGGAGTAAGAGTTGGATGCAGCGATCTGCTTGAGATGGTAAAAAAAATTAAGCCACGCATCCACGCTTTTGGTCATATTCATGAAGGCTATGGGATTGTGGATTTGGATGGTATTAAGTTCATCAATGCTTGCAGCCTAGATCTCCATTACAAATACAATAATCCTCCTATTATTGTTGATATCTGAGCAAAATTATAAAACATAGCAAATAAAGGAGGAAGTCTGACTTAAGAAGTTGATTTAGATCACCTTCGGAGCTGAGTAATACCCTAGAGGGGTCGCTAGCATTCCGATTAGGATGTTTAAGTAAGTGAATAATAATATACGGAGGTTATAATGAATTTTATGAGAAAATGGTCTGTCGTCACTATCCTAATCTTACCTCTCTTTTTTTCCTCTCATTCTTATGCCGATAAAAATGAACGCATGATGAAGAATGAGAGATCTATGAAGATGATGAACACGAGAATGATGGATATGGATAAGAAAATGAAGCATATGAATACAACTATGAATCAAATGAGGGATGAAAAGGATGCCCAGAAAAGAAATAGAATGCTCAATGAGCACATGAATCAAATGCGCGAGCATATGAGAGAGATGCAAGAGATGATGAAGATGATGAAGGAAAGAATGGGAGAGGAAACTTTTGAAAATAAGGGTGATGAAATAAGAGAAATGCACAACATGATGGGGCAAATGGAAGGAATGATGGGAGGCATGGGCCAATTAATGGAGAAGGAATTTAATATGTGCATGGGACAATAGGCCCGAGCAACCAGTAAGGAGCTCACTAAGGAAAGAAAATTAGAGACGCCAAAGTGAGAGACATTTTGATTTATAAGGCTATTGCTTTAAATCCGAACTTCACTTTTTTTGAAGCATTAATGTCTTTAATAAGTATAATATTTCGACTTTGTGAACACGTTAGTCCTGGCGTCGCGCGCGATGAAGCTTCTTATAGCTTTCAATTAAGCGCTGGTGTTTTTCAATCCCGTCTAATTGCATATTGGTGGGAGTGAGGCCCAAGAATTTGGTTTCACCTGAAACACTGGCGATGGCGTCGTTAAGCAATTCTACTCCATACATTCTGGTAAAGTTAGGAATGTAGTGATCAAGCTCTAACTCTTCATTTAAAGTTATATCGAGGACATTATTCAAAACTTGGTAGAACTTTCTTCGCTCAGGCAAGATATCGTTAAAAGCGACAAGCAGTTCAGTGGAAGACTTGGCTTCATTAAAGTTTTGAAGGGCGAGATGGATCAGAATTTTTAATTCACCAATTGAGCATTTCTCCCAAGCTGAGTTATCATCAAAGGCAACGCCAATCAATTCACCCACAGGCATATTGTCATCGAGCTCGCTCTCTTCCAGCTTTTCCACCAGGCCCAAAAGCTCTTCATCATTTAATTGGTGAAGGTTCAAGATTTCAGCTCTAAAATCGAGGGCCTTATTATGATTGTCCCAAATCAGATCATCTGCTTCATAGATTTCAGAATAATCTGGAACGATGATGCGACAAGAGCTAACTCCCAGCTCTTCGTAATCTGCAATATAAACTTCTTTTTCAATGTGCTTGAAGATATCCATCAGATAGTCGAATTCTTCTTGAGTCGAGCCTTCAAAATTCCAGTGATGAAAGTCATAATCGACCTGCTCGCTAAAGAATTTCCAAGAAATGACACCGGTCGAATCAATAAAGTGATCGACAATATTATTGGGTTCAGTCACGGCATTGATATTAAAAGTGGGAGGAGGCACGTCGTTCATGCCTTCAAAACTTCTTCCTTGCATAAGCTCGGTTAAGCTTCTCTCCAAGGCCACTTCAAAATTGGGATGCGATCCGAAGGAGGCAAAAACGCCACCGGTCTTTGGATTTTTGAGTGTGACACACATGACGGGGAATCTTCCACCCAATGATGCATCTTTGACTAAGATGGGAAAACCTTCGTCTTCTAATTTTTTGATCCCTTCTAAAATTTTAGGGAATTGTGCGAGAACTTCCGCCGGAACATTCGGCAAGGTGATCTCTTCAGTAATGATTCTATTCTTTACTGCGCGTTCGATAATTTCCGAAAGTGCTTGCACGCGTGCTTCAAATTTAGTGTTGCCGGCGCTCATTCCATTGCTGACAAAAAGGTTGGCAATCAAGTTCGTCGGAACATAAACCGTTTCGCCATCAGACTGACGAATATAAGGAACAGCACAGATTCCGCGATCACTGCGACCGCTATTGGTATCAATTAAATGAAAGCCTTTTAATTCTTTGTGATGATTGTAGATGCGCAAGAAATTGGCATCGAGCAACCCTTTGGGAAGCGAGCCATTCTTATTCAGGGGAAACCACTTCTCACTGGGGTAATGCACGAAATCTTCATTGGCGATTTCTTCACCTAAGTAAAAGTTGTTATAAAAATAATTATTGCTTAAGCGCTCGAGATACTCGCCAAGCGCTGAGCACAGAGCAGCGTCTTTCGTTGCTCCCTTGCCATTGGTGAAGCACATGGGAGAGTCCGCATCGCGAATATGCACTGACCAGACGTGAGGAACAATATTTCTCCAAGAGGCAATTTCAATTTTTATTCCTAACGATTCAATAAGGCTGGTCATATTGGCAATGGTTTTCTCCAGTGAGAGATCCTTGCCAATAATTTTGGTTTCAGTCTGTGCCTCACTGTCACTAACATAAAGAAGTCCAGAGTCTTTACCTAATACAGTCACGGCATCAATGAGAAAGGTCGGACTATTTTGCACAACTCGCTTTACGGTACAGCGATCAATGGAGCTGATAATTCCTTGGCGATCTTTTTCCGAAAGACTCTCTGGAATTTCAGCGCGGATTCTAAAGGTTTGCTGGTAGCGATTGTCGGGATCGACAATATTATCTTGAGTAATGCTGATATCGTCGGTTGGAATATTTCTGGCCTGACAATAAACCTTAACAAAGTAAGCCGCACACAAAGCAGACGAGGCCAAAAAGTAATCAAATGGTCCTGGGGCCGTGCCATCGCCTTTATAGCGAATTGGCTGATCCGCAATAACCTTGAAATCGTCAAAGCTGGCCTCAAGGCGGAGATTGTCTAAATAGCGTACTTTTATCTGCATAATAGGCTACAGCTACCATTTTCGATTCGATCTAAGCAGTCTAATTAGATTAAGAGTGTAAGAATTTCATGCTAAAGGGGCTTTAAATAAAGCTTCAGCACCTCTCTTTTGGTCAGAAAGGTGCTGAAAAGTGAACTAGTTTCGATCAAAAAGCGGCCGATAAACTGGCCAGTATTTCTTCGCCGTTAAGAGATGAAGAATCAAGATGAAAACGGGCATAACTAAGTTTTCAATTCCTGGCGTTAAGAACAAATGCACACATACAATATTGAGAGTAATCGGGGCCAAGATAACAAGGATCAGTGCAGGGGCGACATTGATTAAGAGTAGCAAACCACAAACTGATTCCGTTAGTTTAAGCAAAGGGAAAAAGTATTTTGAGGCCATCAATCCACTCATAAAAGTCATTAAGCCTTCTGGCATATTGGGCGGTGGTGGAATGAGATTGAAAAGCCCGGCAACTCCGAACACCAAGAAAATAAGTCCTAGAATATAGCGAGAAATAATGGGAATATTCTTGTTCATAAATCCTCCATAAATAAGCTAGTCTATGTTATCTACCTTAATGGTAACCGAAATTTTGAACTTAACAAATGATTAAAGAATCTTATGGATTATGATTAAGTACATCACATTGAGTATTACGTGCAGGATCTAGCGCAATCCAATCAGTTCTGGGATTGGTTCATGAGTAAACTCAAATATAAAAAAGATGTCAGAGCGGGATGGAGGGGTCTCATGGGAACACTCCAATGGAACTTGTCTGGTCTTTGTTCAAGTAGAAGAAAAAATTTTGGGTGTTCAAAATAATCGCCAAGGATGTGGACTTAATCATATCGCCTACAAAGGCGGAAGTCTTTCGCAATTGAATGAATTGCAGCTTGAGCTCGAAGCTCGAAAAATAAAAATCTTAAAGCGTGTTGGAACTTATTTGTGTTTTGAGGATTCTAATCACTTTGCCGTCGAGATTTACGCTCATGAATAAAGCCATCAGAGGCTAAGAAAAGAACCAATGCCATGGCTCATAGACGATGCCTTGTTGATTGTCGCGAGGGTAGCTCATCTTAAAATGAAATCGCCCGGCATTTTTCGTTAACCATTCGAAAGATTCCGTTTTTTCAAAATCTTCTTCGAGTGAATTTTTTCCGATCTCATGAAAATCAATAGCATGACCAGTGTGATGTTCACTATAACCAGGAATCGCAATCGTGGTTAAAATTTCATCGATCACTCGGCCATTTTTTAAATGATGCGCGATCAAACTTTTTTGATACATGATAGATCGAAAACCCGAGTAGGGCATAAGGGTAATCTGATCGGCGAGCGCAGCGGCCTTCATTTTTTGAAAAGCGGCTTCCGCATTCACTTCCAAAACGAAAGGCTTGCCTTCAAAATCGATAGCGGCAACTTTAAGATCACTCAAACTCGGTTCGCTATGCAGAGAGAGCAAACAAGCCTTGAGATGGACTTCAGTGATGCCCAATTCGCGATAGATTTCAGAGAGAGCTTTATTCATGGTTAAATTTTAGCTTAAATCATAAAAACTGACTACCGTGTGAAGATGCCGGCTTAATGCTTGAAGCAATAAAATGATAAATGGCTGAAATCGTTGATGGCAATTTTAGAATGTCACAAATGTCATCAATCTTTCGTATCAGAAAAAAAGAATAGGAGATTCAGATGAAATTAAGTTTATGTTTATTGGTTTTTGTTTTAGTTGGAAGCCTTAATATTTCTTTTGCAAGTGGAGGCGAGCACCATGAAGAAAAGGGAGTGCATGCTGGCCATCATGCCAAAGATACGCCAGATGTTGTTGTAAAAGGTCAGCTGATTGGAATGACATGTTTTATTAAGCATAATTCAAAAGGTGAAAAGCATAAAGATTGTTTTAAAGACTGTGCAGAGAAAGGACTACCGATTGGGATTTTGACTGCCGATCACAAAATTTATCAGATCTCAGGTGAAGGTCATGCCGATTTAAAAGAAACTAATAAAAAATTCGTAAAATTTGCGGAAGAACAAGTCATTGCTAAAGGCAAAGTCTTTTCGAGCAATGGTACGAACATGATGGTGGTTGAAGGTATTAAGAAAGCAAACTAGAGATGTTCACGTTTCAGAGCTTAATCTTTCTGTGCCTCTTTTTATATTCCAATATTGTCTTGGGAGAAGTTGATGCGGATGGATTTGAGATCGTCTCAAGCAAGCCCTCTGAAAAGAGTCTCAAGAGAATTAATGAATCCTATGTCTCAAAGATCAAACCGATTTTTACCCATAAGTGCTTAGCTTGCCATGGAACTTATGAATCATTGCCATGGTATTACCAACTCCCAGGGGCTAAGCATCTTATGGATCATGATATGACTGAGGCCAAGAGCAAAATGAACATGTCCCAGGGGTTTCCCTTTGAAGGGCATGGGAGCCCCGCTGATGACTTAGATGCGTTAAGGCGCTCCATTCAAAAAGACAACATGCCTCCGCTCCAATATCGCTTGCTCCATTGGGGTTCAAAACTAACACCCGATGAAATCACAATCATTGATCAATGGATTAGTGAGTCTCAAGAAATTCTGAGAAAATAGTTCCAACTCCTTTTACCTTAATCACCGCTTCAACGATTTGATCCAGGAGAGTCAGTAAGCTTTACTCATTTAAGATTCTTAATCTAGATCAACTTTTTGTATGATAAAAATGCTGATACAATGTACACTAATGTTGTTCTGAAACTGATAAATCTAAGACAAAGTATTGTCATGGGGGCTTGGCTTGAAGATCATTTTCTCAATCTTATTATTAATTTCCTTTACTGAATTATATGCCAAAGATCGAAAGTATAATCAGCTCGTATTTGCACCCAATCTCCAGGAAGTAGTTCTTGAGACAAAATACACTTTTCAATTTTCTAAATCGATTTGGGAATATTTAAATCAAGAATATGCCAAAACAAAAATCGATTCTGAAGAATCGAGCTTGGGGATTCTTTATGGTGTGAGTGAACAATTTAGCCTGGGAGTTCAAGCCTCTTATGAATTGAGCCGAGAAACTGTCGTCACAAGTGGTCCCGCTTCAACTGCTAATGGCCAAACAAGAACATATCAAAATTCTGGACTAAAGGACCCGGTCCTTAGATTTATTTATCGGGTACGGGACCGAGACGAAGGTGAAATGAGTTCCAATCTCTACTTTAACATTTCTCCTAAAGTTAAAAATGCTGTTGCAGCTTCTACTTCGGTTAAGGGTAATGGCGCGAGGGGAGGAACAAATGGAACCCTGGGGACTGAGTTTGGTGGAAAGTTTGGAATTTTTTCTTACTCATTTGATTTTAGTATCGATCGTATTGGAGAAAGCAAATCGACTGAAACCAAGAGTTCAGCTTATGGTCTTATTCTCGGGCGGGCCAACGTGCAATTTCAAGCATTCGAAAAAATTTCATTTCGCTCTTTTTTAGGCTTAGGTTTTATTGAAAAAAATAAAAAAACATTCTCCAATGGCACATTCATAGAAAATGAAGACACCGGATTTATTGAAGTGGGTGGAGCTGCACATTTTGAGTTTCTTGAGAAAGGATTTTTCTTTTTTGACTTTAAGGGTGACGCTTTGGCTAAACATAATGTCACTGATGAGACAGGAACTCATGTTGTCGAGGCGGAAAACAATATCTTTTACTTTAATTTTGGTGTTGCGAAACAGTTTTAAAGTTTAAACAAGTGCTCAAATTCATCAGGCACTCGGGATTCAAAAGTCATCCCAAGAATTTCCACTTTCAAGCAGTGAAGAAACATACGTTCGGTTTTATAAAGATTGGCCATTTTTTTATTATAACTTTTGTCGCCGTAGCGAGAATCGCCCACAAGACTATGATTAATCAGGGCAGTGTGTTTGCGTATTTGATGTTGGCGACCAGTGATCAAATCAAATTCACAATAGGTAAAGAATTTAGAAGAGCGGATGACGGTAAACTTAGTCTCACATGGTACTCGATCTGCACTCATTCCCTGGGGATTGGTTCGGCCCTCAGCTTTGTCGGTAAGTTTTTTGTTCCATTGACCTTTTGACTCTTTTAGTTGACCACGCAAAATTCCAATATAGATTTTTTTAACTGTCTTCTCTTGAAATTCATCAGAAAGCTTTCTCGCTGCTGCTTGATTAAGTGCAAAAATCTGGATTCCACTTGTTTCTTTATCCAAGCGATGGATGGGATAGAGTTTCTCTACTTTGAGTTGCTTCTCGAGAATACTCAAGAGGTTAATCGGATCTTCGTTATTGTGGACCGATAACCCATGCGGTTTGTCGACGACCACTAGTTCATGATTCTGAAAGAGAATTTGAATATTAATTGAGACTCCTAAATATTTGCGATAGTTATAGTTTATTCTGTCGATCATTTAAAAGATATCTTTTAATAGGGATCAAATTGATTAAGCTTTGATCTATTTTGAGGTAAACTCAGTTTAGTAGTATTTGAGATTAGTATATGGAATGGATTGCCACTTGCCCTCATGAGACGATTGGAACCTTGGCCGATGAGCTAGGGAAGCTCGGTATTACTGAAACCAAAACCCTCTATCGGGGTATTATGTTTGAGTGTGATCTGGAAACGGCCTACCGCGCTCATTTGGTTTTGCATACGGCCAGTCGTCTTCAGTTAGTAGTGTCGATTTTTGATGTAAAAGATCTCAATTCATTTAAGACTGGCTTAAATAATATAATCTGGCCCCAATTTCTACGTTCTCATTACCCATATTCAGTCTTTCCTGCCAACTACGATGAGGAATTAAAGTCGTTAGATAATGAGACAATTATGAAGTCGGTGGTAGAGTCGATTCAGCAAAGCCCTTTTGAAAAGAATCCTCCGGCCTATAAACCGGATGCAAAAGATCCTATTGGATTGGTTCTTTTCTTTCGCGATGGTAAATGCGTACTGGGGATAGATACAGCAGGGCGTGCGCTTCATAAGCGCGGATGGCGCACCAATGGACATCCGGCCGTGCTTAAAGAAACACTGGCTTCATCGATTCTGATGCTCTCAGGTTATACCGGTCAAGAAGTCTTGCTCGATCCCATGTGCGGTTCAGGAACCATTGTGATTGAAGCAGCTTATATGGCGCTAAACAAAGCCCCTCTCATTCATCGCGGAAAAGATGATTTTGCTCTTGAGCATATTGTTGGTTTTGATCGACCTTTATGGCGAAAGATCTCAGATCAATTGCGAGCAAAGAAAAAGGCAGCGTTGGATTTTCCAATCTACGCCAGTGATATCCAACAGAAATTTGTCGATGTGGCCCGAGAGTCTGCCTTGAAAGCGCGAGTTGAGAAGTATATCAACTTTGCTTCGGCTCCTTTTCAGGAAGTAGTTCCGCCAAGTGAAACAGGTCTTGTGATCATGAATTTGCCCTACGGGGAACGAATCGGAGAAGGGACACTTAATACACTCTATAAAGAAGTAGGTATCGCGCTGAAAGAAAAGTTTTCGAACTGGAGAGTCAGTTTATTGGTTCCCACTACGGCACCCATTCATTTACTCGATTTCAAACCAAGTCAGACATTTCTTTTGAAAAACGGTGCTCTTGATGTGAAGCTTTTA
The DNA here is from genome assembly GCA_002786715.1 of Bdellovibrio sp. CG22_combo_CG10-13_8_21_14_all_39_27. Taxonomy (GTDB): domain Bacteria; phylum Bdellovibrionota; class Bacteriovoracia; order Bacteriovoracales; family Bacteriovoracaceae; genus 21-14-all-39-27. The sequence continues at coordinate 3,346 of PCTW01000086.1, read as the reverse complement.
GTTAGGTAGGTAAAAAATGGATTTTGGCCAAGTTCATCACATTGAATACTATGTAAATGATCTCAAGCAATCTAATCTTTTCTGGGATTGGTTCATGCCTTATTTAAATTATAAAAAAATGGCAGAATGGGATGGAGGTGTTTCTTGGGAGCATCAAAATGGTACTTACTTAGTCTTTGTTCAAGTCATGGATCAATATTTAGAACTCAAGAATAACCGCCAGGGGAATGGACTCAATCACATTGCTTTTAAAGGCGGTTCCTTATCTCAGTTAGATGAGTTGCAAATTTTACTTGAATCTAAAAAAATAAAAATTCTTAAACGAGATGGAAGCTACTTGTGTTTTGAAGATCCCAACCTTTTTGCCGTTGAAGTCTATTCCGAATCTGCTAAGTAGAACTATTAAAATCAGTTACTTATACAAGCATCGCACTGTCGCTATATGGACATCATCTATAAATATTTCACTCTGACTCGAGGACTGTCTCCGCAGATGATAAATTAATTTACTTGTTAAACTTGTTTTAAAGGGTGAATTTTGAGAATTTATTTAATTCTTTTTACTATTTTATTCTCAAAGTCTTCGTTTGCGGACTTAGTTCCAGATATTACTCGGTATAATGCTGCTTCATCGGTTTTTTATAATAAAAATACTAGCCGTGAGAATAGGATTGTCGATTCCTATTTAATTGCCGACTACTATTATTTAACTGTTGAAATGGGCCTATCTGGACCTGCTCTTCAAAATGAACTGCTCAATCGCGCAACTGATATAAGAATTAATGTTCAAAATTATCGAAATTGTATTGTCACTGGGAAATGTGATGTTGCCGGTGCCAAGTTTGCAAAAACGGTAGGAAGTACCTTGTCAAAGTTTGGTGCTAAGTACGGATTAAATATTGTTTATGACTTGGGCATGTCACTTGGTGGCGAAAGAAATGTTGATGGCTGGTTTCAGAGAAATAGTAGAAGTAACTTAAGCAATATGGAATTTGAAACGACTCAGGAAATTCATAAAAAATTAACTGAGCTGATGGGAAAAAATGAATTCGTTGCCGTTTTCAATCAGGTGCGATCAGAGTCTCCAAATGGTGGTGAATTTAAACTTGGTCTTGATTATAATCAATTAAAAGAAAAACTAACTGATAAGGAACAAGTTCGATTTAATGCCATTATTTCGATGCTTGAGCAAAATCAAGATCTCCTTGATAAGTATGGCAAAGATGTGAAATCAATTACAGCTCTGCTTATTAAAAGCTCGCAAGCTAATGCTGAAGATCAAGCGAATTTGCGGAATGTCCTAATGGGAGAGTTAGCAAAAATAGAGGATGCAGTTGCACGGGAGAACTTAAGAACTCGTGTCGAAATGGGAGATATTAAGGATCTCATTCAAGTTCTTTTAAAAGAAAATTATAGTGAAAAGGAACTTATAGCAAAGTATGGAAAAGCTGTTCTCGATGAAGTTAAAAAACTGCAATTAGAGAATCATGCCGCAAAAGAAATTGAAAGACTAAGGCAACTTGAACAAGCCCGATATCAAAGCGTAATGTCCAGCATAGAGGAAGCTGAAGTCGGAATTGCCATTCTTACCAATTTATTGAATTTTAAAAATCCAGAGTTAGCGCAAAAGCTAAATGCAATTTCTTCTATCGTTTTAAATCTGGCAAAGATGCAAACTGCTTTTAATCATAACCAAACAAACATGACGGCCGCAGCTTTAACCGGAAATTATGTTTTGGCAGGTATTCAACTCTTTTCAATGTTTTCAAATAAACCAGGACCATCTGCAGAACAAATCTTAATGGATGCTATTGCTGAAATTGGAAAGCAAATACAGGACTTAGGCCTGCAGATGCATCAACGATTCAATTTTATCGACTTTCGTTTAAGTCAAATTCATAGTGATCTTTTGAGAGAATTCAATAAAGTTCATCAAGGACTTGCTATGGTCTATCAACAATCAGTTGCAATTAGACAGCAGCTCGAATCGCTCAATTCCCAACTTGTTGCGAGCGAGCAGAGGGTGAGAGAAGATTTGAGAACGATTCTGGCTGAAGAAACGGAACAATGTCGAACACGATTTATTGTTCTCAATCAGACGCCAACTGAAAGTGAGTTTAGGGCCTGTGAAGCTCGATTCTATAATTGGCTCGCAAACATTAGTGAAAATAGCTTAGTAAATCCTCGTTATACAAATGGTGAATTGGCCATTCAAAGAATCAAAGCTCTAAGTATCAATCCCAAAGAGAGTGGACTTGATTCTGAGATTGCGCATGCTTTTTCTAGAGTTAATTATGTCTATGCTGCTTCTACTGGTGAGAATGATACTCAAACGATGAATGCCATTGAGTGGCTTCGAGGGGTGAAGCTTCTAAGAACTCTTTGGGAAAGAAATCCAAAAATTGAGCCAGGAGTAGATAATCAATTAATTTTAGCACCTCTTCAAAATCTAAAAAATAGTTTACAATTACTCCACAATCGGTCAAAAAATTTGTTAGAGAATTTATTAAGTAAGTATCAAGAAAAAACAAATCTACTAAAAATTCAACTTAAAGAACTAAGATCGCAGAACATTCAAAGTAATTTTAGTCCATTTGCAGATATTCCACAGTCTCCAAATTCGAGAGGTGTGCTAGAGCAAATGGAGAGCATTCAAATTCATTTGCCAGTTGAAAAGACTCCTGTTCCTCATTGCTCGGCATATGGGGTTCAATACAAAAATTCAAAAATTGATTTACATAATGAGTTATTAAGTGATGTCGTCCTAAGTATTGATAATCTTCGTCAAGCTTTTTGGGAATCTGATCTTAAAGACAAAATAATTCAAAAATACATGTTTGCAAATGAGTTAGTTGAACATGAAATTTGTTTCAGTTTAATAAGCTTTCGTGGTTTCAATCGAGAGAGCCTCATTCGTTTTGTTAACGACTTTAAAAACACTTCCGATATAAATGTCGTAAATAGTACTTTCTTCGGAAACTACATGATTGTCTTTAATTCAATTTTTAAGCCGACACCGAAATACTTTAAATTTGTGAGGCAAATGATCTCTGATCAAAAACATCATCAAGGTTTTAAAGATTTTTTATTCGATTCATTTAATAATGCAAAAATAAAATCTCCAGATCTTGATTTCAAAACATTTATCATGAATCCATTAAATGTTTTTCATAGTGTTATGATTCCAAGTGATTTTGTTGGAGAGCTTGTTCAGCGCCCGATACAAGGTTTATCAGTTACAAGGGGATGACCTGACCGGGTTAAACCAGTCCAGTTTTTAAGTTATACTGGACTTAACTCGTAAGGAGAAAATTATGGCACGTAAGTCTTATCAAACAGAAGAGAT
>PCTW01000083.1:1571-2433 GCA_002786715.1 Bdellovibrio sp. CG22_combo_CG10-13_8_21_14_all_39_27 | reverse complement strand
GAGTCGAGGTTTTACCTGAGCCTGTTGGCCCAGAAATGAGAACTAGGCCATCTTTACGCTTTGACACGTTTCTTAAAGCATTGATAGAGGCGAGCGAAAGGCCTGAACTTTCAAGCCTGAAATCTCTTGCTTGATCGAGCAGCCTTAAAACAATCTTCTCTCCATTCAAATTAGGGAGGGAATTTGCTCTTATATCGGTTTTTAAAACTTTAAAACTGGCCCTTGCATCTTGAGGTCTACCAACAATTGCAAGATCCATGTTCACAATGCTTTTTATTTTAGAGATAAATCCTTCACGATGTTCTTTTCCAAGCACTTTAAAAGTGCTCAGAGTTCCAAAACAACGAAAACGTATGTTTACTCCGTCGCTAGTAGGTTCAATATGAATATCACTAGCACCATCTTCTTTTGCCTTATTTAGTATTTCTTTAAATAATTTAGCATAAGGCGTGGACTCATTGAGTTTTTCGTCATCGGAAAGATTTCTTGAGACAACGATCTGAGGGCCAGCACTTAAATTGTGAGATGTTCCTTGGATAAGAAAATTAAATTCGTCTTGTCCTATCGTCCAACACAAAGCTTGTTTGTTAGTTAATCTTTCAGAGCGTTCTAAAAGTTCGTCGTCAAAAAACTCAGGTTTAAGGTATTCAATACGATCAGCATCTTCATATACGATAATTGCCTTATGTTCCTTTGCGAGTTTTTTCAGCCCATCGGAAATAACACTAAGGTTCTTCATCTTATTTTGAAGTTGAAATACGTCATTAATTTTTGGTTTTAAGAAGTCAAAAAGAGTCGTGTTGAGAGTTTTCTTTTCAATGATGCCTAGTTCAACTAATAAACGACCAAGCTTTTTCTTTTT
>PCTW01000083.1:646-1546 GCA_002786715.1 Bdellovibrio sp. CG22_combo_CG10-13_8_21_14_all_39_27 | reverse complement strand
ATCGAGTAAGTATTCACCAAATTTCATTCCATCCCCCTGCATGATGCTTGCATAGCTCCTAGCCAGGCCTGAGTTGATGCAATATAGGGAATGTCCCTAGTACAACCGACGCGCTTCCATACGACATAAAGATAGTTCTTAAATTTGCCACTGATGAGACGGCCGATTTCACTAACACCTTTAGTTTGCAAAATTCCGACGTTTTGACCTTCTCGAAAGCATGAACTTGATTGGGGATAGATCATCTGCCACTTTTCATCTACTCCCGTGGGAACAGATTGAAAAACTTCCGAGCCTAGACTTCGCATTCTTGAGGCAACCATTAGGGATGCTGTCATTTGATCCGAGTTTGTGACAGTACCATAACGAGGAAATGAAATTCCCCAACCATTACAAACAGGCTGATTACTAGGGGGATATTTAGGAATCCAGCTTCGATCAGTTGAACACATGAACGAATTTGCTGGATACCCTGTAGGTATAGAGCTTCCTGTTGCAGAAGTTACCGCCCCTTTAATCAAACATGCCTTTGGTGCTGCACTCCAGGCCAACCATGCTGGTTGCAGAAGATCGGCGGCTCCTGTTTTCCAGTTTTGCCCTAAATGTTCTGACATGGAAGTTAAGCAAGTATTGTCCCATAAAGAACCGCCACAGGGCATTCCTAAGAAGGCCCAGCGAGTAAGTGGAACATTGATAGTGTGAGCGTGAAAAGAATAAGCACCTGAATCAGCTTCTGCGCCAAAAGGTATTTTGTCTTTTAGGCTTGAAAGTTGAGTGGCCACCCCGGGCATTCCTGTAAAGAAGGATTCCCCCGGATTGTTCACGACCTCGATAAAATACTGAGGGACGTAATAGCTAAAGCGAACACACGGCCTTGGTACTGGCCAGCCACACATGGAC
>PCTW01000083.1:0-628 GCA_002786715.1 Bdellovibrio sp. CG22_combo_CG10-13_8_21_14_all_39_27 | reverse complement strand
CAAAGACAGTTGTGGAGAAGGTATAAAAAATAATTAAAATAAGTAGTTTTTTCATAATTATTAACCAACAAGTGAAGTGTTTTCTTCTAGTTCAAGACCAGGTTCAAGATCGACAAGCTTTGTAATCATCTTGTAACGGATGAGTGAAATAGCTCGATCCAGAATTTCGTTAACCTGAGTAAGGTTAAGTTCCATAGCATGGGCGATTTCATCATGATTCATATTTTCCCAAAATTTTAAGCGTACAATACGCCTTTCAGTCTTTGGAAGTTTATCGACAAAGGTTTCTAGGACCGTAGGCCCATCACAGTGATTGATATTTTTTAAGTATTCATTGACGCTTTCTTTGTTAGCGTGTGATTCAAGTTTTTTCATGCTCATAAGTATTTCCATCATGTGTTTTCCTTTAAATAATAGTGTGATTGATTAAGCTACGGCCTGAGTGAAATCTTCCGGAAGTTTAGAGAGAAAGGAATAAGTAAAACGCTGTTCGTACTTATCCTTTTTTGCATCATAGGAAAGATAATTGTAGTCCCATAAAATTCTACTTAAATGTGTTTCTACGATTTTTAATTCCTTTCCATTAATCTTTTCATTAAAAACAATGGCGATATGAGGCCATCGTCCA
>PCTW01000067.1 GCA_002786715.1 Bdellovibrio sp. CG22_combo_CG10-13_8_21_14_all_39_27 | reverse complement strand
TACCGCTAAAATCTTCTGCAGTTCAATAAAAGGATCGAGAACTTTTAAAATGGGATCGATGAGTTTCTGAATTTTCATTTACTCGTAATAGCGAGGAGGTGTAGGGCGACGGCTTGTGGGCAAACCCAAGTCATGGTCAAGATGCCAACGATCTATTTTAGGTTCGTCTTTGTCGATTCGATAATATTCAAGATCGCGATCTAGTTGATCCAATTGATAGGAAAGCTCTTTCTGTAGCTTTAATGAATCTTGCTTGCGGGAAACGAGATCCTCTAATGCCTTTTCTTTTTCCTTTTGCACCATTAAAATTTTTTGATCATACTCACCTGCCGCTTGGAGTTTTTGCTGCTCAAATGACCAAAGAAAATGATTAATATTATTGAGTTGCATAAAGAAATCTTTTTTTCTTTTAAGAAGAACTAAGCGATAAAGTGCTGCATCTCGAACACGATCTTGTAACTGGTTGCTTTCAAAAACAAGCAAGGTCCCACGACGAAAATAATCCTGCGACGACCAACACGAACTTAAATCTTTAACCCAAATAATTATATAGCCATCTTCAATTGCTCTCACGCTGGCCAAGCATGAACGACTTTCACGAGCAGCAATTTTAAATTTTAATTCATCACCTGTTCTAAAAAATTTAATATTCTTCATTTCAGAAGAAACTTTTAAAATATCGCCACCCTCATCTCGATCTGTAACACGACCCGTGAAACGTGAATAATCCATTTTCTGATCAAAGAATGAATCCAATTCCTTTTTCTCTTTCTCCATTTCTTCTTGATACCGTTGCATCAAGCCACCCGACTCTGCGGCGAAAGCTGAAAAAGTGAAAATAAAGGTTAAAATTAGATACTGCATGGTTCTATTATGTCATTATTCTGAAAAATAAACAGCGCAAGAAATCTTGTCACTCTCCGAGCACTAAGGCAAAATAGGCCAATTTCCCAAGGAGAATAGTATGGAATTTTTTATTGATACAGGTATTGTCGATGAAATCAAAGCCGCCGCCAAATGGGGTATCGTTGATGGAGTCACGACAAACCCAACTCTCATTGCAAAAAGTGGTAGAACACAGGCCGATGTTATCAAAGAAATTTGTGCCATTATTGATGGCCCAATCTCAGCAGAAGTTATTGCAACCGACACTGTCGGAATGCTGAAAGAAGCTAGAGAACTTACTAAAATTCACGATAATGTTGTGATCAAGCTTCCTCTGACAGCGGATGGAATCTCTGCTTGCCACGCTCTCTCAAGTGATGGAATCAAAACTAATGTCACTTTATGCTTTTCGGCGAATCAAGCCTTACTCGCGGCTAAAGTAGGAGCAACTTATATTTCTCCGTTCATTGGACGCCTCGATGACTTGGGCCAAGACGGTTGCCAATTAATTGAAGAAATCAGAACAATTTATGATAACTACGGCTTTACCACTAAGATCTTAGCCGCCAGTATCAGACACCCAATGCATGTTAGAGATGTGGCGATGATTGGTGCAGATGTGGCCACCATGCCTTATAAGGCGATGGAACAGCTTTTTCACCATCCACTAACGGATCGCGGTCTAGAACAGTTCTTAGCCGACCACGCTAAATCGCAAAAGTAACCATAACCTACTGAAATAACTAAGCGAACTTGACCAAATCTTTTTGCTCAGGTTCGTTTTTTAATATCCGATAAGTCTTCTAAGGAACTTCCTTGGGGGACAATTGAAGATCATTATCGCGATATTACTTCTATCTTCATTTATGAGCTGTGTGCCTCAAGTAGAACAGTCAACAACTCGTTCCGGTGGCTCCGCACCTTTCGTCCCTGGTCCAGCAACTCCCTTTCGATGGAGTCAAAGTCTGCTCACAAATGGTCTTAATATAAAATTGGCCGATGAATTCAGAAATGATTTCTCCGGTTCTGATTATGACAGCAATGGTCGCGATCTTATTGAGCAAATGATGATGAAATGGAATGCTGCTGATTCATCAAGAACTTACTTTGCTATTCCAGCTGCTTCTGTTGCCAACAAAGATTACTCTTCTCTTTCGCAATATCAAGACGGAGAATTAGGAATTTATAAATCTCATTCTTGGTTTTCTGATGTTTCTTCTTCAGCTCTTGCTGTTACTCAATTTTACGCCATCAGAAGAAATGCTGGAGCTTCTACTGAATACTTAGAACTGACTCATGCTGATATCATAGTGAACTATAGAGATCATCAGTTCTCTACCGATGCTTTTTCTTCTCTTGATTACGACCTTCCTTCTGTTCTTATCCACGAATTGGGTCACTTCATTGGAATGCAACACAATTCAAATTACTATGAAAGTTCAGTGATGCAACCATATATGGGAACAAGAGATGTTTTTAGGGCCCTCTATTCAGCAGATCAAGCAAATCTTTTAAATCTCTACAATGGAGCCACTTCATTGACAACTTCAGACTCTGGCTTTAGAGCTGCAGCAAAAGTCGCAGCTCCTAATGAAGGAGAAGAAGTTTCTGGATACTTTGAATTGAGAACTGATGGAATTTGCAAACATTATATTAATCATGAGTTTATCGGTGAACATTCTGTAGTCCCGATGAATTAAGATTTTTGTGGAGTCATGAGTTTTACAAAAATATCGACTAGTTTTTTATCAAATTTCCCAGACAATTCTTTCAATCTCGATAATGCCTCTCCAACAGTGAGTGCTTCCCTAAAACTTCTTTGAGAAATCATGGCACAGAAGGCATCTGCAATCGCAACAATTTTAGCAGGATGATAAATTTCGGGACCTCTTAAACCGTTGGGATATCCAGTTCCATTGGGCTGCTCGTGATGTTGTAAGATAATCTGAGTGACTTCAGTTCGAACTCCTTTCAAATTATCAAGAAGCTGAAGGCCTAATTCTGGATGTCGCCACATTTCTTTTCTTTGTTCTGCTGATAGAAATTTTTCATCTTCTGGATCAAAAGTTAATTGAGAAACCCCGACATCGTGGAGAAATCCTCCCATGCCAACGATCCTTAAATTCATTTCACTTTCCATTCCAGAAGCCTTCGCAAGTAAAACACTAAACATGCTCACCATCATTGAATGCTTTAAAATATAAGGTTGATTCGCCAATAGCTTTACGACATTAATAAGTGACTTAGGGTCTTTCCCTAGTTCCTTGATACAACCCTCAACAACATTAGAAACATTTTCAACGGCGCGCTCATCAATATTAAAATTGACTGTCATTTCGTGAATAGTAAATTGTGAAAGTTCCTTTAGTACAACAAAACTTTCTTCAACTGTTAGCTGTTGACGGCTCTCTAACAACTGTTCTCCCAATCGCTCAACGAATAAAGAATAAATTTGATATTCGTCTTTTGTGACAAAAAAGTACTTAATACCCTTCGCTTCATAAAGAGCGACTCTTTCCCAATCAATGGAATCACCTTTTTTAAAAAGCTTGGTGTAATCAGAATCAGTTCTTCTAACGTAAATATCGAACTTCAATTGATTATTAAATCTCCTTAAAAGTTGTAAGGAGATTTGGATATAGTTTTCGAATTTTACAGCTGCATAACTCATAGCTTTAGTATTGTACCAAGAGATTGCAGTTCTACAGAGTGAGAAAATGGTGAACGGAAATTGCCTATCTCATTGAATATTCAAGATAAAATGAGAAGAGTTGAGAGAATTGCTCGGTTCTGCTAAAGTGGTGTAAGTCTTTGTTTTGACGAGGAAAAAAATATGAGAAAATTCCTATACTTGATTCTTTTAATTTTGGCTTCGCAATCTGCTTTTTCTTATGATGGTGAAGACTACGATGAATCATCTTCGGAATATTCTGAAGCCGATGCCATTCCAACTCAGATGCCAATTGATGAATTAAAGTACGAAGAAGTCCCTGCCCCTGAACTTGCTCCAACGCCAATTCCAATGGACGAGTCCCCTGCTTACGAGCCGACTGAAAATTACGACGATTATTAATTAATTACATTATCGGTTCAAATAATAATGAAGGAATTTTGATAGCTTTCATTATTTTGATGCTTTTAGCAGGTGCTCCTGCATAGATATCGTGCTCTTCTCCATTCTTATCGATTGAAGCTTTGTCACTTACCAACTGATAAGAAAGCTCACTTCTACGTAACATATCACTTTTTAAATCTTCAACAAAACTCTTTGAACCTTCGCAGAATACAGCAAGTTCGTTATTAAAATAACTTGAGCGATTATCAATATTATAAGAAGCGACCATCGCACTATCTTCACTAAAGATTGCCGACTTGGCATGAATTCCCCATCTGGCCTTCGCTATTTCCTCTTCAACTACAGGAGAATAAGATTCAAAGGCGGAGTGAGTTTGATACACATCCATTCCCTTTTCTATCCACTTAAAAACACCATGATAGAAAAGTGCAGAAACATAAAAAGCGTCTGTTGAATTCAATGAATTGGTCAATAAGCGAACTGGAACCTTGCGCTTTATTGCTGAATCGAGTGCTCTTTCCCAACGGTTATTGAGAATAAAATAAGTTGATTCCAACCAAAGATCTGACGACTTTGTAATTCGATCTAAATAAATCTGATCTAAGATTCTGTATGTCTTATAAAAATGCAATTTATATTGTTTGAGCCACTTTGCCCCAGGGCGATCCGTAACAAATTCCATTTTCTTACATGAATGCGTTTTGATTTCGTTAATCATTGGTCTGGCCACACGCTCTATTTTCTCCAAAAGCTCAGGAAGAAAATCTTTTTTATCGAACCAAGCAATGACTTCTTTTTCATTTTCTTCAATAACTTTGTTTCTAAAATGAGCATATCTTTCTTGATCGCGACG
>PCTW01000018.1 GCA_002786715.1 Bdellovibrio sp. CG22_combo_CG10-13_8_21_14_all_39_27 | reverse complement strand
ATATGGAGGCTCTGACGACTTTCCAAAATATCTGCAAGGCATATAGTCGCCCTTGCTACATCTTCTCAGAACATTACGAGAACTCGATCTCGCTTAATCCAATCCTTGAAGGAAGTATCAACCAAGTTGTTGATCGAATTATGCGCTCTTTTGAATGGTCAGAGCCCTATTACCGTGATGCCTCAAGGCGAAGCTTAACACAGGCCCTTAAAAAACTTGAAAAAGAGGAGAAGGCTTTCACGCTACAAGCGGTCTTCGATGAACTGGTACAAATGGAGAGCAAAGAGAACATCGGTCTAATCGCTAAAATTGAGGCCATTCTAGTCTCTGACTTTGGAAAGATTCTAAATGCTGAGCAAGATGGACTAACACTATCTAAAATTCGAGAGGAAAGAGCTTGCTTGTACATTGGACTCTCAACTCAAGGCTACGGCGAAACAGCAACATCAGTCGGAAAACTCTTTTTAGGCGAGCTTCTACATAACTCCTACAAGACATTAAGTAATCCAATTGACCCAGAAGCAGGACTTAAGAATCCTATCAGCATTTTCTTTGATGAATTTGGCTCTCTTGTGACTCCAGAATTCATTGAACTACAAAACAAGTGTCGTGGTGCTGGAATGGAGTTAACTCTTGCAGTTCAAACATCAGCAGATATTGATCGAGTTAATCCAGAGCTAACAAGACAGGTTATCGAGAACGCAGGGAATCTTTTTATCTTGAAACAGCGATTAACGGATTCTGCTCAATATTTTGCCGAGTCGATTGGAACAGTTCTAAGCAAGAAGCAAACCTATAGAGTTGAAAATGGAGAACAGCAAGCTTCTGGAAGTGAGCGAGAAGTTCATGAACTCTTAGTTCATTCCGACATTATCAAGAATCTTGGAATCGGTCAGTGCGTTTTGCTTCGACAAGGCCCTTCAAAATTAAATCTGGTGAACGTGCGTAATAGAAAACTAGATTCAGCAGCTAATCATATTCGAAAGAAGTCGGTTCAAGTTGAACAGCCTCTTTAAAAAAAGGAATCCTTTTGATGCAAATAAATCACTTAAACACCATTCATTTGAATTACCTGAACCCTCTTTTGAAGTGGAGGGTAATGAATTTAGAAAGCTTAAGACAGGAGTGTACTAGTGTTCCTAACTACTTTAATTTTTGCAAGATCATCCGCTCGCTTGAGAAGGCCAAAATTCTTGAGGGTTATAGACATCCATTTAATCGCAAGAAATACGTCTATCTTAGCCCATTCGGAGAGGGCCAGCTCTCGCTTACAGAGAATCCATCAAGTGTATCAAAGGAGACATTAATCCATGACATCAAAGTTTCTGAGATCGGCAAAAGCTTTGTTGATCAAGGATGGATGAATAATGTTCAGCTAGAGCATGAACTTCACAACAAAAGAAACTTTCGAGTAACTTACAAAATTATTCCTGATGCTCTCCTTGAGGGCGCAAAGAATGGAGTAAGTTATAAAGTTGCTCTTGAGGTTGAATTGTCGAGGAAGAGTAACCAAAGGATTGTCGAGAAGGCCCGTCAATATGTCGCAAGCACTTTCTACAACTATGTCTTGTATATTTTCTCTAAAAGAAACTACATGGAAAAATACATAGAAATTATTAGAAGTAGTGTCAGCTCAGAAGAATTCAATCGTTTCTTATTCTTTATAGATGAAACGATGAGTGCCAATCCAACTGATCTGATCGAAATGGAGGGATTCTTCAAAGGTAAAACGGTCAAATTAAGCGAGGTATTTGAGCCAGTTAAGTAAGAGTTCAATGTGCGTTCATCAAGAGTTAATTCATTAACAATAGGGATTTTCGCTAGCCCGCTAAACACTCGATATGACAAGGGATTCGCACGTTACCGAATGTGACCTCCCTCTCTCTACAAGTATTTGAGATGGAGGTCACATTCTACGCGCGGAAGAGAGGAATAAAAGAAAAGCGGGCTAGCGATAAAGGAGAAGTAATGGAAAATGGTATTGGGGAAGAGGGAAAGAAAAAGAGAGGAATGCACAAAAATCAGAAGAAGGAGTTAGTCATTAAAGAAGATCAAACCAAGTTTTTCGTCGATCTTAGTCATAACAAAGAAGGTCTTGATCTGATTTTTGGACTTCTAAGAAAATGCAATGAAAAGGATTTCGGTAAAGAAATCCTCTTCAAAGACCTATGCCTTTATGCCGTTAACAAGCTAACAGATAAAGACATAGAGAAAGTCCAAGAAGGAAGTCTCTCCGAAATGGAAAAGGTTGAGCGTGCCCTTTATGAGCATAACAAGAAGTCAGGCACGAACCTTTCCATGGGAGAATTTTTAGTTAAGCGACTAGGTATAAATTAAACAAAGGAAATATCTAATGAATAAACAACCCGTAACTTTGTTATATGGAAGGCTTGGAAAAAATCCTGAGCTTAAGTACACAGTGAAGAGTGAGCCCGTTTGCACATTAAGTATTGCAGAAAATATCGAAGGCTCAGCCTCCCCTATTTGGCATAATGTAATCGTATGGGGAAAGCAAGCAGAGGATTGTCCAGTTTTTCTAAAAAAGGGTTCTGAGGTATTTGTGCGAGGCCGCATAAATATAAAGCAGAACAAAAGCAAAGATGGAACATTCCAAAAATTAGTAGAAATTAGAGCATTCTCAATTGGTTTCACTAATGAATAAAAGGATTTAAAATATGGAATTATTTTCTCTAAGAAAGGATTACAGATCGCCTAATGATCAATATAATAAGGAAGGGTCTCCTAATACAGACCCTACGCTCTTTAACAAAAAAATATGGCGAGTAAATGATGTCGCAAAGTTTCTAGGATGCTCTAAAGGGCATATCTACAACCTTGTTAGCATCGAGATGATACCAAGTTTAAAGAAAGGCAAATTTTTGTATTTCATTCCTTCCGACATCTTTAGGTGGTTGCTACAAGGAGATTGAATATGACAAGATTTGCTAAAAAATCCAAAAAAGACTTAACATCAAATGAGACTTTTTCTATTAAGGGTATTGGTGGTTTTCGGTTTAAGCCTAACGGAAAAATTGAAGCTTCAAAACAAATAGATGGAAAAAGATTCTGGAAGGTTTTTGATAGAGAGACTGAAGCGTATTACTGGAAAAAAAACTTTCACCCACTCTTAAATCCTCAACCTGAACGACCCATAAACAGAATTGGAGATGATATAGATTTAGCTTCTTTTCGTAATCAATTAAGGACTCCTGCTCGATCAAACGGCGAGAATATGGAAATCCTCTTTGAAGAAGTCTGGGAGCTTTACTGGAACACTCACCTTCTTACCAAAGAACTACATACCCAACATAACAATCAAAAAGTGGCCAAGCGATTTTATGGCCCTCTACTTGGCATAAGAATGAGTGACATAAATCGGAAAGTAATTAGTCGTGTTATCCAAGAAAAGAAAAAGGAAGTTGTACTAAGTAAAACAATGAAGGCGCATCGATGCAATTTCAATAACGAGCTTAAAAAACTCTCGACTCTTTTTAGTTGGTACAAAAGGAACTTTGATCCCTCCTATGACATTCCCGTATGTACCTATCATCATTCAGAGGGTTTTATACGAAAGAAACCTGTCAAAAAAATGAAGATGAAGGTTGAGGAAGTATTAAGGTTTTTTAATGCGCTTGAGTTGGGAATAAATGGCAAGTTCTGGCGTGATTTTGCAGAAACTCAATTTTACTTAGCAGCAAGGGTTCAGGAGGTTGGAGGACTTCAGTGGAAGTATATAAATCTTTTAGACGGCACTATTGATATCTCAGAAGTGGCCGTTTATCTGGGCAAGGAATTTGTTGCACTCAAGATGGGAACAAAAAATGGCGAATGTAGAATTGTTCAAATGAATAAAAAACTTCGTGAAATTTTAACTCGTCTTTTTAACGAGAGAAAAGATGATTCCCCTTTCGTCTTCAATATCAAAGGCAAGCCACTGAGCAATCAATTGATTGAACAAAACTACAACCGTGCTTATAAAAAAGCCGGATTAGAAAATCTGAGTGGAACTCATACTTTGAGACATACAATGGCAAACTTGATTCGAGAACACTTAAGTCTCGATCATGCAAAAGCCGCTGGAGGATGGAAAAGTTCTAGAGTTGTAGAATTAATCTACACAGAAACACCAACACATTTAAGTCACGAATCTCTAACGACGATTGAAGATGTTCTGCAAGTTTCACAGACAGCAAAATTAAAAAAAGAAAAACGTGGCTAAAAAAGAAAAGTGGTGTGGCTAAATGTGGCTAAGCTGCTTTTTTACAAAATTTTTATTAACAAAAATCACAACTTAGAATAAAAAAAGGGGCCCCCTGCAAAGGCCCCTTCTTTTCGGCATCCTGCCTACTTAGAGACACATCCTGCGTCTCACAATTTTATTATAGCTGAGAATTGAAAATTCAAAAGCCCTAATCTTTTGGGGAAAACTTTTCCGGCCATTATTCTCAATAGTTAAATTGACTGCTATCCATAGAGGGCCTTAAAATGGTCTATATCCTCTAAAGGAAGACGATCATGATGAGTCAGCTACTCTATCGCTTACAACTATTTCTCGGTCTTAAAACCGCTAAAATACAGAGCTTTACCTACTATATCCCCTCACCTCCAGAGAGGAAAACTGGTTATAGGGAGAAACAATTTGATAAGGTATTCTACGAGTTTATTAATCGGGGATATAAAATTCTTCATATGAAAACTGTGTCCCATTCCGGAGCAAACGCTTCGGGCATGTGGCTCATTTTTACAGTAAAGGCCATCTCTCCTCAGGCACAGCCCCTAGATCTCGAGTTCGACTCTTTTATGGAAGAGAACTTATCTGCCCATGCTTCAACCGGAGAAATAGAAGGTCTTTACTTTATTAAAGATGAACACCACTCAAATGAAGTCTAAATCACTTTTACTTTC
>PCTW01000040.1 GCA_002786715.1 Bdellovibrio sp. CG22_combo_CG10-13_8_21_14_all_39_27 | reverse complement strand
AACAATTTTTGACTTAACATCTTCTTGTGCAGAAGCGCTTATTTTACAAAAGTCCCCCGAGTTTGCGACTTTTATCGCATTTTCGTATTTCTTTTCAGTTAACCACAACAATGCAGCATTTTTATAAAAGGCCGTCTTGTTTTTGGTATTTGCCGAACAAACCTTATTAAAGATAAGAGTATTTACTTCAGCTGATTGAGAGTGCATTCTACGTTCATGGAGCTTTGTTGCCATTAACAAGAACGACGAGTCATATTTTGTAACTTCATTCTGCGGCATCATCTCCAGAGCTTGTTTCATCCAACGATAGGTAAATTCAGCATTGTCTAATTCTGAAAATAAGACGGCCATGTTATAGGCTGCATTCATTTTAGCGTCTGGTGTGGCCTCTGATGATTTATAAATTCTCATATATCCCGAAAGTGCTCTTTTCTTATCGCCCGATCGAGTCGCTTTTTCCACTCCTTCAAACTGAAGAGAGAGAACTGTGACTTTTAGACGTTCAGCATACTTAGGTGAAACTTGAAATTCACCAGACTGAACTCTTTGGGCCCACTGAAGAAGAGCTTGCTTATCACCTTTGGACTTATGAAAATCCATAATTTTCCCAAGCATCGCTTCCTGCTTGCCCTGTGCAGTTGGAAAGGCCTTTTTATACGTAAGCAAATTTGCCTCAGCTTTAGCAACATCGCCATTTCTCATATTAATTGAAAAAAGTCGTTGTAAAATTTTATCAGCTTGAGCGCGCGATGCACCTGATCTTAAATATTCTTCATAGGCCTTAACAAGGTATTTATCCTCTGAAGTTTTAGAAATTTTAGGTTTTCCTAGTGCAGCCATCATTCCTTCAAGTGAAAGTTTTTTGATCTTATCATTGCCTCTCTCTTTAGCTATTTCAAAGGCACGATCGTAATAACTTAAGCTGTTATCATACTGCTCGTCAGCGAAGTATGCTTCACCTGCATGAAACCATGATTCTTCTGCCTTATCTGGATTTAATTGAGCTTGGAGTTCAAAGTACCGAGCAGCATAGATCGCCTTTTCTCGTCTTTGTCTTGCTTGCTTAGCATAGGCCTTACTCGCAACTTGTTTTAGTAGTAATGCAGACATTCTACCAACATGATATCTTGCCATATCAGTCTGATCTTTATCCAGCTTGCCGTTTTTAAAACCTTCAGTCACTACTTTTGAAGATTCATAATGATCACTAACTTTTCCATATTTCTCATATAAAGATAAAAGCTCAATATGGATTGCGACCTTTTCTTCTTCAGTCGTTGCATATTTCTTAGCTGTAATAAGTGCTTTTTCAGATTGAGTGAACTTACCTTGATCTTTTAGGTATTTCGCCACTGAGATCAATTTTTCCGTAATGTTTTTACCAACAGACTTGTAAAACTGGATAGCTTTCTCTGCTTGCCCAAGATCGGCGTATATAAAGGAGAGATCTCTCTCGACTTCGTATTTCATATCAACATAAAAAGAATTCCCTGATAAACGATGAATTTCGTTCATGAGATTGAGTGCTCTTTGTTTTTGCCCCACTCTAAAATATGACCACGCCAAATTATAAGCGTCTTTGGTCCACCATCTTTGCTGCTTATTTGAAAGTGTTTGCTCATATAAAGGGATCGCTTTTTTGAAATCTCGCTGGTTGTAATACATTTCAGCCAATGCCAATTTTGATTTCTGAGTCGTTTCTTTATTTCTTCCGGATGACTGTACAGCCTTTTTAAAAAAAGACATGGCCTGCTTATTCTTTTGAAATTCTTTAGCGTTGTAAGCGAGAATATAATAGACATCCGCCTTATTTTTGAAACTTGGAAAGCGTTTTAAAATAAAGTAGCAAGTTTTCTGGGCACGAACAAAGTAGTCGTTCGACATTTTGAAGTACTGGCTCTTGTTCACGCGAGCTCTTTTGTCTGGATCCATAACAAGATATTCTTTATTTTCTCTTTCTCTTACTAAACGTGCTTTTTCTAAATAAAGTTCCGCAATACGCAAAAGTAATGTGGGGTTGCGGCTTCCTACTTGGCGGTCAAGTCTAACGGTCTCGCGCAATTCCTCTTCTACGATATCCAGAAGTCTGTCACGTTTCTGTTCAGTGGAATCTGCCAAGACTTGAAAGCTCGGAAGCAGTAAAAAAAGACAGAAAATTAATAGTCTATTCTTCATTATCTACACTCTGATTTTAATGAGAACACGTAGTCACCTAGTTCATCGGCCCAAAACTCACCATTGAAGGTCCAAAAATATTGCTTATCCGTTCTCTGAAGATTTGCGATATCCCCTCTAGATCGTGAGATATTGCTATCAAATTCATAAATTTCATTTTTTCTCATTGCGAGGATTTCAAGTTTTATATAACTCATCCCTTCAAAAGCCTTGTCGAGTTTGTCCATATCAAGCAACAGTCTTTTTCTAACATAAGAACCGATGAGATCTCTTTGCATAACCAATGATTCGCGAAGACCTTGTTGAAGTGAACGTTTCAAGCGTGGATTTTTTAGTCCATTGAGTTTTTCAATTTCATCCTTACCCTTATTAAAGGCAAGATACATTTCTCCATAAGCAGGATCATTCACAATGCTCCTGAGAAGATTGTTTAAAAGTTCATTTCCGCGCACTTTATCAGTCATACGAGACTTGGCCAGAAGATAGAAGTACTTATAGTCTTTTCCTTTTTTCTTTATGAAATCACGAACACCCTGTGACTGATTTTCATACTTAGCATAAAACTGATTTACAGAGTTGACGGCGTCGCCCCACATACAAAGCTCCATGTATGTGAGTGATCGCAAAACATCGATTTCTGGATTAAAAACAAAGTCGAAGATGGGGGCTTTGTATGTTACGAGCTTGCCCAACGTTCTATTATAATTTCTCAAGTAGAAGCTATTCCAAGCTTCTTCAAACAAGATATCGGGCCAAATATAAGACGACTTTGGAATATCCAAATAGCTTGAATTGGCCAAGTCGTACTTTCCGGATGCAAACTGTGATCTTGCAATTCCGGCTAAGCAGATATCGCGATTGATTTCATATTGCTTTTTTCTTTTGTCATCATCAGAAGATGACCGCATTTTTTCTGAGCGAGTCGCACACTCTTTATATGCAGCCACAGCATTGTCGTACTTTCTCATGATTGAGTAAGAACTCCCCTCAAGGTTTAAAGCATAGGGCTTAACAGGATGTTCTCGAGGAATTGAAGCATTAATTGTTTCTAAGACATCTTGATATTTACCAAGACGAAATTGTTTTTTAGCGACAATGTATCTTAACGTTGGAGCTGAAGATCTTCTTAAGATTTCAAGAGGCAAAACTTCAAACTGTCGAACTCCTGCTTGGCTTACAATTTCATCAATCGTGAAGTCCAGCTCTTTGTCATAACGCCCGCCACTTTGGGCTAAAAGTTCTTTAACAAAGGAGACAGCAGTAAAATGCATATCTGAATTTGATAGGGCTTTCACCAATCGAGCATAGTCGGTTCCGGATTCATTGGTTAGATTATTCAAGTTTGCTGCTTGAAGACTACCAAACATCATTCCCGTTAATGCCAGTGCTTTTATTTTTGACAACTTCATTATTAACCTCAAAAGCTATAGCCCACAGAGAGTGATAAATCCCAATTAGAATAATACGTTTCTTCTTTTGTTGAACTACGTGTTGGCTTTTCAGCTTTATAATGGATAACCGTCATGTCTCCGCGAATATCCCAGTTTTCATTGAGATAAAACTTAAGCGATGTATCCCACATAATTCCCGTGTGAGAAAGCTTGGTTTCTGTATTGTTGGTGAGTCCCGTTAAGAATTCATCCTTGTTATTTTTTTCATCAATTTTTGCGACACCAAGGCCTAACAACCAGTCGAGATAAATGATTTTATTAAATGTATTAATCTTGGCATAGAAGGGAGACCACATAAGCATCCCTCCCATGTAACCTTCAACAATTCTTCTAAACGGAATCGAGCCTGTTAAACCATCACTGCGAATTGAAGCTGCCGCTGTGTTCTCAACACCTGAGTTCTTTGCATAAACAAATTCAAAACCCCAGTCTTCACGAAAAAAATATCCAGCTCGACCTTGAAAAGATTTTGCATCAACAAAAGATCCGGATGTCGTTAATCCAGCTCCGAGATTGATGTGAAATTTTCCATCCTTCCGATATTTTCTATTCTGGAGAACGTAGACTTCTTTATCAGGATCTAGCCATGAAAAATTATAAACATCTCGCTCACTTGCATGCACTTCAAGTACATGTGTGAAGATAACTAAAGCCAAAATAAGTAAATAGCGTCCTGCCATGATTAACATCCCCGTTAATAACCAAACTCCGTGGTCATCACTCCATTGATTTCATAGACTTATTTTAACATGTTAGGTGTGGCGATCAACTGAATGTGTGTCTGTGCGGCACAAATTTCCAAATGAACATTGAGAACAGTGCTTGATGTTTATTTGATGAGGTTGGTCTACTAATGACCATAATTGATTAACTTGATCGACGACTTGTTGCTTTGACATTGTTTGCTCAACTATTTTCTTTTCATCAAGATAGAGCAGTTTCATTGTTATTTCAGGGAATTGGAATTTTTGAAGATAATGAAAGCCATAGAGAAGAACTTGAGTTAAGTAGTTTTCTTCTGAATCTTTTTTGCGCTTTCCAGTTTTAAAATCCCAGATTTCTATTTTTTGATTTGTTTCATCAACTAAAACAAGATCGGCCGTTCCTGAGATCATGAAACCATTTATGTCAAATTTAACCGCGATTTCAGAATGAAGTTGGATTTCTTCGGAAAAGTGATCGATCAGAGATTTAATCCAATTTAAAATGGGTTGCGAATCTTGCGTGGCTTGATCGATTTCAAAATCTTGATCAGTCACCATCTTTGAAAGTTCGGCATGCAGACGACTTCCGCGCTCCATGGCGGTTTCATTAATATTAACTTTAAATTCATCTACGATTTGTAAATCTTCAGCAGTCTCTTTATAGATATAATTTTCATCAAACTTTTTTGGATCAAAAAAATTCGCATCAAGTTTACAAATGTTCTGCAGGTAAAATTTTCGAGGACACTGAGAGACAGTGGACAACCTGGTGACAGAGAGTTCTGAAAGAATTTTAATTTCTGGGCGTCGAGGCGAATATTCAACAAGTCCACATCGATCGAGGTGAAAAAGTGGCAGAGCATCTCCTACTTCATCATTGTCAGAACTCACATTATCAAAAGATTCTTCTTCTTCATCATTTTCGATTTTGGAAACAGGCAAGCTACAGTCAATAGTTGTTACCAGATCGCGAATATTTGGATAAGTCTTGCGAAGACCTACGATCCAACTGTTTTGAGAATGAGACAGGGGCTCACTTTTATACTCAAGGTCTACCCATACCAATGTAGAAACAGCTCTTGTACAGGCAACATAAAAGAGACGTTTTGATTCAGAAAAGTTTTTTAATTTCTCTGCCTGATCCTCACTCCATTTCAAAGGCGAAGTATAAAGCTTTTTCTTATTATAAAACGGAGTCCATTTCAAAGTACCTGGAAGTTTGCCGATAAATTCTCGATCGGCCTTATCTCCACCATTAGTATGAATCCCACCGATTAAGACGCGCGGAAATTGCAATCCTTTAGATGCATGGGCAGTCATAATAACGATATTGTCTGAGTTTTCCCCGTAGCGAAATTCGAAACTAAAATTTCTATCCATGCGAGACTTTATTTGCGACCAAATGAGTTCGTAATTGAGAGAGTGTTCATGACAGAGAGAATTAATGAAATTAATAGAATCTCGATTGTCGAGTAGTCCAACATTAATGTCTGCTAGAAATAATTCATACGATGTTCTTAAGCCGTAATAAGGAATTCTTGAGAGGAATCGCTTTGAATATTCTTCAAGATTAGCTGGCATTTGAATTTTAAGAAGGTTGAGAATATTTGGGATGATAAAATTTAAATATGCTAGAGAAGACTTATGCTCATTTTCAAAAAGAAGGATGGCTTCCAGTAACGAGTGAAAAATTATAATTATAGGATCTTGCCCAAAGGGTATCTTTACCTGACACTTAAATCCAAGTCCTCTCTCCATCAATTCAGCAATCAACAAATGGGAAGGCCCAAGTTTTCGATAAAGAATACATGATGCTAGTCCGTCGTTTCGATGATCATCTAAATACTGAGCTAGCTCTTTGGCTTCAAAAGCATTGATAAGCTTTGGACTTGGTTTTTTATCAGCTTCAGGGATATCGAGCTTTAAACGAATCAGTTCTCCATTTCCGTCCTGAGATTCTTGCGCAATTTGCGGAACAACTTCAATAACATGACGATCGCGACCATCATATTCAATACCCATCGGGAGGATTTGCTCAAAAACAAGGTTATTAAACTCAACGATATTAGGCCGTGAGCGGTAATTGGCCTTCATGTTGAGAGGAGAGCTTACTTTTACAGAGCAATCCTTAAAAACCCCAATTTCACCACCACGAAAGCCATAGATGGCCTGCTTCATATCTCCGACGCAAAAGAGTTTATTGAAGTCCTCACCTATAACGTTTCTTAAGAGAAGATATTGCAACCACGAGGTATCTTGAAATTCATCAACCACAAAATAATCAAACTTAGATTGAACTGACTTTAGGACATCCTTATCCATTAATGCGTCACTCACCGCTAATTCCATGTCTCCAAAAGTCATGACCTTGGCTTCTTTATAATGATCTTCGAGATTGTGATAGATCTCCTGTAAAACATTGTTCCATTCTAAAAACTTGTCAAAATGTTGATAGAATATTTCCAAATTTTCCAATTGATCTTTTGCATATTTTTTAAAATTATTAAGAGCTTCAATCAGAGCGAGTAGCTTTTCGTCTTCTACTTTGGGCTTACTTATATTTTTTTCAATATTGGCATTGAGCTCACTAAATCCAGCAAGGGAATAAGTTGATCTCTGGAGACAAGCGACAGCCTTGTTAACCGCAACTTTCCATTTAGGGGATTTTCCATCGATTTCAAATTCATATTCACTATAGCTTGAATCCCAAAGTTCATAGAAGGGAGCTATTTCTTTCAAGTCTGTAAAATATTTTCCAATTGCGTGATCCCGATTATTTTGAATAGCTAGAGATTTCCAAGTATTCTTTAAGTCGGGATCAGAGAAAACTTTTCCCATGGAACTGATGATTCCCTCAGAGGAACGATTGAGAATAGCATGAATTGTATCTTTACCTTCTGTTTGGTCGAGGTAGTTCTCAATCAGCTTTTGAATTTTGCTCTCAAGAGTAAACTGATCAATGATTTCAGCATCTGTAGAGACTTGCGGCAATAAACCACTTTTGATTAAACGATAACAGAAACCGTGGATTGTTCCAATATAGAGGCGATGAAAGTGATCCTTCACTAGTTTCCATAGTGGATCTTCAGGAAACTCTTCAATCAAACCATCAATTCTTTTGTGAACACGAAGGACAAGTTCTCCTGCGGCTTTTTTGGTGAAGGTCATGATCACCATGCGTTCAAGCTTTTCAGGAAGGGCCATCTTTAAGTCCTGTTTTGACTCAATAATAGATTTGGCCATTTCTTGAATTTTAAAGATTAAATGAGAGACGATCACATAAGTCTTACCTGAACCTGCTCCAGCATTTAAAATCACACTTCCATGGGACTTAATCGCTACCAATTGTTCATCATTAGCGCCTTTAAAGAATGTTTCACTCATGACTCATTCCTTTGTGGCAAATTGAACTGAGTGAACAAAAAGTGCAGGCTTTTTTACTGAGGGGGTGGGCCTTAAATTGGACTAGATCTTTAAACTCTCTTAGCTTGTTTCCAATAAATTCTTCATACTGTTGAGATAAATCGGTCCAAAACTCTTTATACTTTTTTTTGCTAATAATTGATTCATCCCAAGACTCTGGAAATTCACTGTCACTAACAATGAAGAGCGAATCTTCGGCTTCAGACAAATTGATATAGCCGAAACCAACAACATCTCCATTTTTCCATTTTGAAATTTCACAAGAATAGTGCCAAAGTTGAATTTTTCTAAAGCTCATCAAGTCTTTTTTGGAAGGAATACTACTTTTCGAGCGCTTAAAATCAAGAACTAAATACTTTGAACCTTTTCTTCCGATACAATCAATTTGCCCCTTAACTAATTCTGATTCAAAATCTTTCTCAAAGAAAAGTTCTTCAAACTCAAAAGCCTTAATTTGCTCAACACCATTTTTGCAAAATTCAGTTAATTCATGAAGAATTCTATTCTCACTATTAAGTCTTAATTTGAGCTTATTCTTAATTTTATATTGGCTCCAGGTTGCCATGATAATGGATTCAAGACTTTGAGTATTTTCAGGTTTAAAGAAGAGCTCAAGGATTTTATGTTCAAGACTGCCGATCTCGTTCGTTTGGATTTCTTCTTTCATCACCAAATAAGGCTTTATCTTTTCTATTTTCTCGACGTAGTACTTCAAAGGACAATCGATCAATGTCTGCAGATTACTGACCGACAAGGGAAAGATCACTTTGGCTTCTGGAGCTTCATAATAGATCGGCTTTTCTCTTTTGGCAGGCGATTCATAGGATATTTTCTCTATCTTTTCACCTTCGATAAAACCCGCCCAGAATAAATCGTGCTCTATAAGCTCATGATCAATCAACAATTGAGAATGATGATGTTCTTTCAATAATTGTTTTAGAGCGTGAGCATAGATTTCAACTTCGAGCGATTGCCGACGAATTGGTCCCAAGGCTTTATAAAGTTCCCACAAATCTTCCTGTTGAGAACTCTCTGACACAGACAAACCGGTATAGCCACTTCTGGCAAGAATTAATAAGGGCTTGTCATTCTCAACCGATTCTATCGATTCCAATCCGAAAACCTTCCCTTTTTGAACAGGCATAAACATGCTGTTTCGAGGAAGATTAAGCTCAGTAATATCAGACAATAATTTAACGTCGAAGACAGAAATCGAATCATTGAGTTCAGACATCTCATGCCAAGATAAGATCACCTTCAAGTACTCTTGGATGATCTTAATTTTCCGAAAATTCTGAGTCTCTATTTCTTCTTCGACCGACTTGTTAAACCAGTCGATTACTGATTGCGTTTTTATAGACTTTGATTCTTGCATAATCAAATTTAAGAATTGCTCTTTCACTTGGGAGAACTGATCATCAAAGAGATCGATTTGTCCTTTGAAAGTTACATTACCAATACTGAGTTGCAGAACTTGTTTTATCGTTGGATTTTTTTGGGCCAGTAAAATTTGGAAAACACTCTCCGCCGATTTCTCTTCATACTGGTTTAAAAGGTTCTTTAAACTTCCTTTTTCAAAAAGCTGAACATTGATCTGATCTTCTTGAGCGACTTCTTCAAGTTCTACAATTTCGCCACCAATCCACTTGATCCAATCTGACTCTTTACTTTCATGATAAACTTTCGCGGGGAAGGGAATGTAGACGTCTTTTTTAATTGCCATTGCTTTTAAGAAATCAATTTGATTAGCAGATAAATGAGAGAAGCCATGAAAAATATAATTTTCTATGCAATCGAGCACGTTAGTTACTTGATGGCGAATCTGATCTGTTAACAGATTGTAAGAAGAGTGTTCATCATGAATATTTTGATTTTCGAGCACCATCCAAAAATATTGAATAGCTCTAGCAATTTCTGGATCAACAAACTGATCAAGCTCTTGAAGAAAATGGGCCTCCATTGTGAAAGATCGCATTTCAGTAAAAGTATTAAAACTGTTCATAAACAGTTCATAATTCAGTTGCTTAGTGGCGCTCTTCCAGATAGTTCCCAAAACCATTAAAAGTTCAGATTTTCTCTTGAAAGAAATCTCTTCAAGTCCTTCACTTTTTTGGAGAAAGTCTTTCACAAATTTTGCGATGGTCAAAGCATCCGCTTTTCCTTTGGCCTGGACTCGATAATGATCGGCAAGGTTAGGATTTGGCGCAACGATTGTCATAGGAGCCAATTTATCTCTTAGATATGAAAATTCAAATACATCGGATGACTTGTGGTATAAAATGACATTCAACACAATTTTGCGCTCATTTAAAATTATGGTATTTTGCTTAGACTATTTTTACAGGTATTAAATATGATCAACAACGGAAAACTCCATACTTTTTTAGATCTTAAGAAAAACTTCACCTTAAGCTATTTCCATGCCGGCGATATCCTTGATCTTCTCTACAATCTTCACCAAATGCCCGCAGATGGGCAGAAATATTTTGAAGATTCTATACTGACCTCAGTGCAATTAATTAACTTCTTGAAACCGCAAGAAATGATGGGTTTCTATATTGATTCGATTGACCCCAAATTTATGCTCAAGATTGAAATGAATGAGTCAGGTTCTCTGCGAACTCTCCTATTACCTGAAAATTTTAGCGAATTCCCGACCAAAATTACAGGTGAGTGTCGACTCACCAAAATGATTGGTTCAAGTAGCGTTCCCTATACTTCGATTATAAAACTTGAGAATATTTCTTTTTCTGAAATTATCAATCAAACCCTTCGAGAGTCTTATCAAGTAGAAGCTAAAATTTCTGTCTTTCAACATAAGCCTATTAGCGTCATGATTCATAGACTACCGCGAACAGATATGGCCAGTATAGATCAAGAGATTGAAGACAAAATGATCTCAACTGTCATCGATTTTTATAACACTCATGCCTTTTCAGATGAAAAGGAAATGATTGCTGCAGTTGAGAAGCTTGGATTCATTTATTTAAGAACTAGAGAAATTGAATTTAGATGCAATTGCAGTCGCGAAAGAATGGTTTCAGGATTAGTTCACTTGAGTCAAGGAACCTCAATTGATGGTTTGTTTGAAGACAAAAGTGAACTAGAGACGCGCTGTGATTATTGCAAAACGTCCTATCTCATCACCAAAGATGAAGTTATAAAGGCTAGTAAGTTTAATTGAATATTTTTTTCAAACGAGACATTGAAAAAAGTCCCTCATCCGGTGTCCAAAAGAGCCTTTTAACAATATCTTCCTCTCCATAAATGCCGCAAAAATTTTCACTTCCCGATCCTTTTGCCCAAATTGGTGAGATCAAAGAGTCTTTATGATAAACAATATTGGCCCCTTTTTTTTCATAGCCAACCCATTCTTTTCCTTTAAAAGGAAATTCTACTGGCAAAGAATTAGTACCTGAAACCATTACTAAGACATTTTTGAGATTAAGTTTCTCAATCCAATTAATCTGGTTAAAAAACTCTATAAAAAGTTCTTTTGCCTCTTGGATTTTGTGCTCTTTGATAAGCTTGAGAAAGCGAGAGTCTTGAAACAAGATGAAAGACTTCTGCTCACCCTGAACCACTCTACCGATGAGAGATTTGAAATTGTTTTGCCAACCGGAAAAACAAGATTTGTCGTTGCAAGACTTGTCCCAAATGACACCTTTAGAAATCGAAGATTTCATTTCTTGATAGTGAAATTGATCTTGAGCTGGTGTACCCTTTCTCATTTTAATTAATGTCAGTGGAAGATTTTGATCCTTACATTGAAAATATCTTTCAAAACTTGAATCCGCAAATTCTTCATTCTCGAGAATATATGTTTTATAGCCAATTTGATTAGCATAATCCCAAAGGAAATTTTGCTTCAAATCCTCACACGTTCCTACCATGTCTGGACTTCCACTTAATTGTGATGCAAAACGTGACATAATAGGAGGCCGAATATCATAAATGTTGTGAGACCAAAGAGTTCCCTGACAGCTCATGTTTTCGACAACATTCGACATATCTTGCTGAGAATTATCAAACTTTAAAAAGGGAAGATGCTCGGCACTTAATCCCGCAATCTGAAACCAGATCACAAGTCGCGGTTGTTGTTGAAAAGTAAAGTCTCGGGTTCCTAAAGATTCAATATGAGAACAAGAAATCAAAGAACTTAAGATGAGAAAAATGAATGATAAATGCTTACGCTTCATGCTTTTTTGCCTTTAAACTCTCTCGCCAAGTGATAAGTTCGAAACATCCAGTAACCAATCACCAGCGCAGTCCCAATGTGAATGGACTGTTGATCTTGCAATAGAAGAAAATTGTAATACAGCCCAGCCATTAAAAGAATAAAACAAAAATGAGAGATCATTGGCCACTTGGCCCACCCTGTCAAAAGCAGTCGCTGAATTGGAACTGCAACACTGAGAATCCCAATTCCCATCCAAGCAACATCAGGACTGAAACTGCGACCCAAGGTGAGACCGAGTACAAAGGTCAGAATTGGGATTTTTCTCGTCACCCAAATAAACTTTTGCTGATTTTCAACCTTCTCCTGTGCCACCTCGCGAAGCAAAAGTGATAACTGCGCTCCTGAGATTATGTAAAGAGCAGAAAAATATCCGATTTTAAGCTCAAGCATGATACAAAACGAGAGCAACATGAAGCCCAACATCTCCGCCCAAAGAGTAAAATCACGATATTTTTTCATCAAATGAAAGGCGACATAAACAGCTGGGACCAGCATCATGTAATTCAAACTTAAATTCCAGTCCCGCATCTGAAAAACCACCATTTTAGGATTTAAAAACACATCACTTTAAACTAGACTATAATAGGCGTTTTATAAACTTATTACAACAGAACAGGAGCTGAGAATGGAATCTCTCGCAACACGAGAAATCATGTGGAACATCCCTCAATGGATGAAAATTGTAATGTATCTTTCTCTCTTCGTTTCTCTCGCTGCCATGATGAAAGGCTTAAATCAAAAGTTACTTTTTGTAACAGGCGGTGAAGGTTTTAAAGGAATTAAAAAACTTCTTCCTGAAAAATTAAATTGGCCGAGCTTTATCAATACTATTTTCTTCACTGGCAAAGTTCCTCGCCATCCTGAAGTTGGTTTTTTCCACTCTCTTATTTTTTATGGTTTTGTTATTTTATGGATCGCCACCGATATCGTTGCCATTCATTACGATACTCCGTTAAAAATCTTTCATGGTACAACTTATATTATCATTTCATTTCTCGCTGACTTTGCAGGCTTGGCCATTCTCGTCGGTTTGGCCCTTGCTTATAAAAGAAGATATATTTCAAAGCCAAAGTACTTAGAAGCAACACAACCAAAACGTGAACTCTTCATGTACGGAATGCTCGCTTCGCTCGTGATCGTGGGTTATCTCATTGAAGGCTTGCGTATTTCAGGTACAGGCATGCCAATAGGTGAGAAAACATGGGCCCCCATTGGTTGGGCCCTTGCAAATCTCTTTTCAAGCCTGAGCCTCAGCGATTCTGCAATGGCCCTGACTTATAGAACGCTTTGGCTATATCACATGGCCAATACTATGGTTTTTGTTGCCAGCATTGGTTACACAAAATTTTCGCATATTCTTTTCTTACCTCTTTCTTCATTGATAACACCGAAAAGAAGAGGAGCCGTTCTTAACCCAATGAACTTCGAAGATGAATCAGCCGAGACTTTTGGCTTGGCCAATCTTTCTGAGCTTACTGCTAAAAACAGAATGGATTTGATTAGTTGTGTGGAATGTGGGCGCTGTACTCTTTCATGTCCCGCTAATAATGCAGGCAAACCACTCGACCCAAAGAAAATTATTACTAAAGCTCGTGATCTTTTTGAAGCACAAACAAAGTTAGGTGAAAATGGTGGCGATATTTGGGGTGAAAATCCGCTTTACTCAGCAAATGAACTCGACGCCTGTACAACGTGTGGGGCTTGTATGGAAGAGTGTCCTGCCAACATCGAACACGTCAATATCATTATGGAAGCAAAACGCTACAAGGCTTTAACTCTTGGCGAGCTTCCACCTTCTGCAGCAGACGCTACCAATAAAATTAAAATCAATGGAAACCCATGGGGTATTTCTCAAGATGATCGTTTCAAATGGGCCGATGGTTTAGAAATCCCCATAATTGAAACTGGTAAGAAAGTTGATTATCTCTATTACGTAGGCTGTGCCGGATCTTACGATGCTGCTAACCAAAAAGTGGTCAAAGACACAGTCATGCTTTTAAAGAAGGCAGGAGTGAGCTTTGCAGTCATGGGCAAAACTGAAAAGTGTAATGGTGATCCAGTGAGAAGATTTGGTGATGAGTATTCATTTTATGAAATTGCGATTGAAAATATTGCCAACATGAAGCAGTACACATTCGATAAAGTAGTTACTCATTGCCCTCACTGTCTTCATACGATTGGCAAAGAATACGCTAAGTTTGACGATGGCCAGTTTGAAACTGTTCACCATACTGAGCTTTTGGCCGATCTTTTAAAATCTGGAAAACTCAAGCCTGAAAAAGCAATCAATCAAGAGCTTACTTTCCATGATCCCTGCTATCTTGGTCGCCATCATGGTGAGTACGATGCTCCGAGGGCCATACTTCAAGCGATCCCTGGACTCAAACTAAAGGAAATGGAAAAAAATAAAGACAGTGCCCTATGCTGTGGAATGGGCGGTGGGAATATGTGGTATGAACTTCCAGAAGGCGATCACCTCGCTAAGAAAAGACTGGAGCATGTCGCTGAAACCAATACTCCAAAACTAGCAACTTCTTGTTCTTTCTGTTTAATCAACTTCAACTCGTCAAAGGCACAAGTTGAGAAGACAGAGAATTTAGAAGTAGAGGACGTAGCTTCACTACTTGCAAAATCTATTCAGTAAATACATTTTTCCTAAACTCTTGCCTGCACTTTTACTGTGCGGGCAAGTTTTTAGTGCTCAAGCTCAAGAAAGCAAAAAAGGTATCATCGAATCCCTTCAGGAATTGGTGAAAATTAATCAGATCAAAGTTCAAAAACTCGAAACTCAGATTAAGGGTCAAACTGAAGTCATCAGTTCGTTAGGAGATCTCCAAGAAGTTAAGATCAATCCTATAACGATGCGAAATATCCTTTTTTATTCTGATTCAAAATTCACATCACTTATTGATCAAGATGAATGCCGTT
Organism: Bdellovibrio sp. CG22_combo_CG10-13_8_21_14_all_39_27; assembly: GCA_002786715.1. Classification (GTDB taxonomy): domain Bacteria; phylum Bdellovibrionota; class Bacteriovoracia; order Bacteriovoracales; family Bacteriovoracaceae; genus 21-14-all-39-27. The sequence goes on along the minus strand of PCTW01000040.1, from coordinate 7,574 downwards.
TTTTAATGCTGCTTGAAACTGGATTATTAAAAGAGAGTTCTCAGCAGCTCAACACTGTGGTGGTTGATTATCTCGATGATAAAAAACAACCAAAATCAGCGATTGTGACTCTGAAAGATTTTTTGGAATTTAAGTATAAGAAGTCTTGTACAACCAATAGAGATATAAAAGAGTTATTTAATGCCACCAGCTGGAAAAAAACTTATGATTCTATGCCATTTGTCGCACCTAAGAATCTAGAAACTTGTAAATCTTCCTTAAATAAATCTATTTCTAATCCTCACTTCCCCTATATTTTATCTATTGGAAAGGTGCTTAATGATTTTGAAACGGGCTCGAAGGCCAGCCAATCTCAACTAAGTAGAGCAAGTGATACTGCCTCGCTCTATAAAACTGTAACTGAAAATCTTGATTTTTTTAACCTCAACTATCTTCGCAATCTTTATAAAAATTTTGATGACGCCAATGAATTCTGCAAACCATACATAGCCGAAGATGCTTGGACAAAATCTCTGAATGGAGAAATTCCTCTGTATGTACTCAAGCGCCGTTGTGAACTCATTTCTAACCGAAGCGATTGGGATACTTCGCTACTAACAAGATGTTCTCAATCTCTAAATAAGAAGCCCGAACTTTGCTCAAAAGGCGATAGTAAAGGACAATCGCTTTTCCCCTCAAATTCATGTAGTACGATCTCTGATGCACTTCAATCCTCAAGACTCTTTAACGACTACTTTGATTGTCCTTCGAATGTCGACAATCTCGCTCTCATTAATAGCGCAAGAGTTATCAATCATTTAAATAAAATCCCTTATAAAAATTCTGGAATGTGCTCAAGCTTAACTTTTTTAAATCTCTATGAGCTTTTTGAAAAAGCTAAGCAAATTGATTTATGGAGATTTAAAATATGCTACAAGGATCGAGCTGACAATTCTAAGATCTGTTTGCCCTATATCCCAGGAACTCTTCCAGACAGTCAACTTGAAGAAGGTAAAGTATTGGCCCTCGCGATGTCGAAAGTTAATGGAACACCTGAATCAGCCCATTGTAAAATTGTCGACAAGGCTAAGTTTAATCCATCACTATTGGAATACAGTATCGGCTGCTTTGTCGTCACTGATATAAACTTATGCACTCCCAATAATTGCGACCGAGAAATCTTTTACGACAAAAAGCCTGTGACAAACGTCGCTTACGAGGGAGATCTCAATTTCGACTACTTTCCGAACGATTATATTAATGAGCAGTACTCATTGGTTAGTATGATATCTGAGTCGATGAAGAAGAAAGGCAAAATTATTCGAAGTCTAACAGATTTAGAAAATTACTTTAAAGATTTTAATGATGCCATTATACATGGAGTTGGCTGTGGTGAAGATTTGTATCCAGAGTTTTTTAAGAAAACGATGTTGAATCAATGTATGCCGATACCTTTTATTATTGATGGAATCAAAATACATAGAGGACAGAAAAAAATTATTTTTCATGCCTCAATCGATCAATTGCAATCTCCTCGAATGTTAACCTGGAACCTTGTTTTTAACGCTGTCTCGAATTTTAAACTGATCCACCCCTTAAACACATGGACGATGTATGGGATTAAGTAAATTCATATTCATCCTAGGACTGTTCGCAATTAGCGCTTGGGGACGGTCTGAACTTCCAGAGCTTGCGACCAAGCAATCGATCGAAAATATAAGATTTTTATCTAAGAATGGTACCATCACCATTTACCAACAAAGATCAGGATCACTCTATCTTGCGACTAATTATAAAGTTTTCGAAATAATTAAGGGCAATAACGGAACCAACTATAATGTCGAGTCCTCGGCAGATCGTACTAATATCATTATTGAGCAGGATTTAACATTTCATAAGAATTATTCGCTACTGAAAAACAATAAAATTTTCACTCTCTTGAAAGGGGATACTTCCGTGAAGCCCATTGGTGAAGGTCGCTATCCGAAGCTTCACCTTGCCGACAAATGGGTTTCTTTTTATCAACCCTACAAAAAAGAATTAATCTTTCACCAAGTAGGCTCTGAACTTGAGTTTAAAATTAAACTCTCCAACAAACTCAATCCTTTTTTCGTACCAGAAGTCCAAATGCTGTCCGATAATTTTATTATTTACACTGATATCAACAAAGATGGTCACACTGGACTGATCCTCTATGATCGCCGTTCTGGAAAATTTGATATTATTCTCAAGGTACCAGATATCAATCGCAAAGTTGAATTATGCCTTAATCAAGATACTTTCTTTGTAGCGGAAATTGGTCTCAATCAAAATAGCCAAAAAACCATCATTTATTCCATGGAAAGATCCAAAATTGACATGGGTAAATCGACCATCATTTATGAATCTGACTTTAACGATCTTGGAAATTTAAATTGTACTTACGAAAAGAATTTTCTTTATTTTGTTAAAAATATGGAAAAAGAAAGACAGCGAACCTCTTACGAAGTCGCAAAATTTAATCTCAAAGACAAAAAGATATCAATTATAAGTGATGTGATGTTTGCAACCAATTATATAGATATGGACGGAAACCTTTTGCTACCTTATCAAGGTACTTTTTACGTCTTGGCCGGAGCAAGTGATTTAAAGAAATTTGATCTTTTAAAAAAAGAAGATCCTAAGTTAAAGGAAAAATGATCACTAAGTTTGCTTTAACATTTTTTCTCTTAATTAATTCGCTCCATGCGAAAGTCAGTTATTTTACACCTAAAGATGACATGCCTTTTGAATTGAAGATTATTTATCAATCCTACAACGCTTTAGCGATTGATAAAGATTCTACCAGTGATCAGATGTATCGATTCCTTGAAATTTTACTCAAAAACCTCTCCCATATGGACAGAGAAGAAATCTTATTCTTAAGCAAGAGTGAAATATTAAAAACAATTCTTAAATTAAAACCAGATTCGGCTACCTCTAATGTACTCTCTGGAGAATTTTTGCGTGACCTAAAATCACAATTAACCAGTGAAGAGTATAATCAAATGCTCCCTTACTCAAAATGGCTTTTAACTTCCTTATTAATAGACTATGAAAATTTGTATAAAATTAAAAATCGAAGCCAAGTAACGAATAAACGCCTCGAAATGATTTTACCTTACCTCAATTATATTCGGCTCAATAGCTTGAAAGACTTCGATCAAATGAATCACGAAGTTTTACTCGTGATAAGTAAAAAGCTAGTGCATTTTACCTCGGCCCTCCTGTTCTATTCTTCACGCTTAGGAACTGTAGCAACTAAAACAATGCTGGCCGATATTTCGAATCTAAAACCACAAGAAGCCCGCTCGGAAAAGAGCATCGAGTCCATTATTGATCCCATTTTGGAGAAGCATAAAAAGTTAGGATTGCCTCTTCCCGTCGATGATTGGAAGCCTTCCGATACTGATTATGGGCTCACTTCTAAACCGCAAAGTGCAGAATCGGCCAAGTCAGCACCAATTGCGCCCGAAAATCTGCCTAAACCTGTGGATGATTGGAATGTTGACGACCTTCTTTAGCATTGCGCCACTACTCTCTCTTAGACCAATAGTTCAAGTTTTGATATAGTTGCACTCAATTCCAGAGAGGCAATGACATGTTGAGTAAAAATCCCTACCGCGGTACCAGAGACTTCTTTCCAGCTGAAAAGCGGATTCAAGATTACATGTTCGCCATGATGAGAAAAACAGCTGAATCATTTGGCTATGAATCTTACGACGGCCCTATGCTTGAAGAAGTTGAACTCTACAAAGCAAAGTCTGGCGAAGAATTGATCAACGATCAGATTTATTCTTTCACTGATCGCGGCGAGCGCTTTGTTGCCATCCGCCCTGAGATGACTCCAACACTTGCGCGCATGATTTCTCAAATTTATCGTGAGTATCCAAAACCAATTCGTTGGTTCTCTATTCCTAATCTTATGAGATATGAGAAACCGCAAAAAGGTCGCTTGCGAGAGCACTGGCAATTTAATTGCGATATCTTCTCAGGCGAAGGTCGCTTGGGAGAAGTGGAAATTCTGCTTGTTGCCTCAGCCTTGCTTGAAAATTTTGGAGCGACTCATGAGCACTTTGAAATTCTCTTAAATGATCGCGCTATCGTTGATTGCGTCTTTAACGACTTGATGGGAGTTGATAAAGAACTCGCTTATCAACTTTATAAAATTGTCGATAAATCAAAAAAAGTCACTTCAGAAGCATTAACCAAAATGATTGATGAGAAAAATCTTGAAGGACCTGCTCGCAAAGTATTTGAAGAATATCTCGCGCTATCTAGCCCAGAGCAAGTCATCGACTATCTTAAGAGCTATGGCAAAGAAGAAGTGGCAAACTCTTTTGCGGAGTTTATGAGTTTAATAGATGAATCTGAACTAGGTCCCTATATCACTTATGATCCATGCATCGTGCGCGGACTCGATTACTATACAGGCATCGTCTTTGAAATCTTCGACAAGAATCCCGAAAATCGTCGTGCCATTTGTGGAGGCGGAGCTTATGCCAACCTTCTTCAAATCTTTAACGAAGATCCCTTACCAGGAGTGGGTTTTGGTTTAGGAGATGTGACACTTAAGGATTTTCTCGAAACTCATGGACTGCTTCCTAATCTCTCCATCAACGATATCGACCTAGTTCTTTCGTTTCAAACGTTGGAAGCCAGAAAGAGCGTTTGGAATATTGCCCGCGAACTCAGAAGAAAAGATATTAAAGTTTTGAATCTCTTTGAAATCGTGAAGTTTAAAAAGTTATTTCCCATGGCAGAAAAGAAAGGCGCAAGTTTCGTGGGGATCATCGGTGAAGACGAACTGCAAAAAGGCGTGATTCAATTTAAAAATTTAAAAACTAAAGAACAAATCGACATTGCTCTCAGTGACTTTGATCAGATGGCAGAAGTGCTAAAGAAGGCCCAAAATGAAATCAATTAATATCGATGATCTCTCTACCAGTTACTCTTCCGACACGGTTGAGAGCAAGTGGTATAAAAAATGGGAAGACGGGAAATATTTTAAACCTAAAGCTGGCAAGGCAAAAAAATCTTTTTGCATCATCATGCCTCCTCCTAATGTCACAGGAAAACTTCACGCTGGTCACGCCTTAGATGTCACCACTCAAGATGCTCTTATTCGTTTTAAAAGAATGAAGGGATATGAAACGCTTTGGCTTCCGGGATCAGATCACGCAGGGATCGCCACACAATCAGTGGTTGAGAAAATGGTATGGGAACAAGAGAAAAAGCGTCGTCTTGAATTTAAGCGCGAAGATTTCGTAGCGAAAATTTGGGAATGGAAAAAAGAATACGGTGATATTATCGCCGGACAAATGCGCTCCATGGGCGCCAGTCCCGATTGGGATTATGCCATGTTCACCATGGACCCAGAAGCTAACGAAGCTGTTCGTAAAGTTTTCACTGATCTGTTTAACGAAGGATTGATTTATCAATCCGATTATATCGTCAACTGGGACCCAACTCTTCAATCAGCGATTTCCGATGCCGAAGTTGAACACCGAGAAATCAACGGCGCTTTTTATCATTTGAAATATCAAGTGAAAGGCTCTGAAGATTTTTTAGAAATTGCGACGACAAGACCGGAAACACTACTCGGAGATACGGCCGTTTGCGTTCACCCCGATGATGATCGCTTTAAAAAATATATTGGAAAGACGGCGATCGTTCCTCTTTGCAATCGCGAAGTTCCGATTATTGCTGACGAATATGTCGATATGGAAAAAGGGACAGGATGCTTAAAAGTAACTCCTGGTCACGACTTCAACGATTTTGAATTAGGCAAAAAGCACAACCTCCCTATCATCACCATCTTAAATAAAGATGCGACGATGAATGAGAATGCCATGGAATACAATGGACTGAAAGTTCAAGAAGCTCGCAAGCGCATGGTTAAAGTTCTCGAAGAATCTGGCATTTTAATTGAAACTAAGAAACATGTTCATCAAGTAGGTCATGGCGATCGCTCTGGTGCTGTGATTGAACCCCTGGTTTCCAAACAGTGGTTCTTAAATGTTAAAGACATGGCGAAAGTGGCGGTTGATGCGGTTAAAGACGACACCACTCGCTTTTTTCCAAAAGGTTGGGAGAATACCTATTTTAGTTGGCTCAACGAACCTAAAGATTGGTGTATTTCACGTCAACTTTGGTGGGGACATCAAATTCCCGTTTTCTATTGCCAAAAATGTAATCATCAATGGGCGCATGAAGAAGCACAAAAATCTTGTCCGAAATGTCAGGCAAAAGAGATTCACCAAGATCCCGACGTGCTCGATACTTGGTTTAGTTCAGCGCTTTGGCCAATTTCAACTTTAGGCTGGCCCAATCAAGAGCGCATGAAGAGTAAAGGCTTTGAGACTTTTTATCCGACCTCAACTTTGGTTACTGGGCACGATATCATCTTCTTCTGGGTTGCCCGCATGATGATGATGTGTTTGAAATTCACTAAAAAAGTTCCTTTTGATCACGTCTATATTCACGCTATCGTGCGCGATAAAATCGGTCGCAAAATGAGTAAGTCACTTGGAAACGGCATTGATCCATTGGACATGATTGCTCAGTACGGCGCCGATGCTTTTAGATTCACCCTCGCCTCTGGATCAGGATACAATCGTGGCATCAATCTCGATCCTGATCGCATTTCTGGCTTTAGAAATTTTATCAATAAAATTTGGAATGCCTTCCGCTTTATCGCCCCCAACTTAAGTGAATCTAAGAATGATCTTCCCGATCAATCAAAGCTTCACCATCATGAGCGTTGGATTCTGGCCGAACTCAACACGGTTTGTACGGTGATGAATGAATCAATGGACGAATATCGCTTTGATGAGTCTTGTGCCGCTATTTATTCATTCGTTTATGACAAGTTTTGCTCTTGGTTTATTGAACTCTCCAAGCCAATCCTTAAAGGCAATGATAGTGAAGCTCGCGCTCAAAGAGCAACAGTCTTGCGCTACGGCTTTAGAAAGATTGTGGCCCTCTTGCATCCCTTCACGCCTTATATAACTGAAGAGCTTTGGTCATTTTTGAAAAACGACAACGAAGATCTCTTGATTGCCCAGGAATATCCTGAATTCAATAAAGCTTTTGAGTTCACCGAAGACCAAGATAAGATGAATAAATTTATCGAAGTAGTGTCTTCAATTCGCTACCTTCGTCAGAACGTCAATATTAAGCCTAAGGAAATGGTAAAGGTTTGCTTGTATACCGATCACACTGATCTTCAAGTTTACTTTGAGCAAAACCGTGGCAACTTTGAAAGCCTAGCGAACGTAAACGAGATCACGATTGGGAAAAAAGACTCTAATCGTCCAGAGAAATCCATTTTTCAAGCAACGACTCACACCGAGATCTTTCTGCCTCTTGAAGGCGTGATCGATATCGGTGAACAAATTGCTCGCCTTACAAAAGAATTGGTGAAAACGGAAAAAGATTTTGAGAAGTACGACAAAAAATTGAACAACACTCAATTTATGTCAAATGCTCCCGACGAAGTGGTAGAGGAAGTGAAAACCAATCACGCCGAACTCAAGGCAAAGGTTGAATCACTCAAAACAAATATCGAAAGTTTT
>PCTW01000034.1:71834-146586 GCA_002786715.1 Bdellovibrio sp. CG22_combo_CG10-13_8_21_14_all_39_27 | reverse complement strand
GACGTTCATCTATCGCGTTCGTCGCTTTTTCTATAAGTATGGAGCATTCGAACAAAAAAAATATTTAGTTCCCATTGTATCAGTTGGCAATCTTACTTTTGGTGGAACAGGTAAAACTCCATTTACTGTTTGGATTTCTAATTACCTCGGCAGCAAAAATAAAAAGATTGTGGTCTTGACCAGAGGCTATCGTGGAAAGTTAGAGAAAACTCATGGAATTATCAGGAGTGGTCGTCGCATGGGTGTGAATCCCGTTGAATTTGGAGATGAAGCTCTTCTTCTTTCACGTCGTTTAAAGAATGCTTCGATCGTCGTTGGCCGAAATCGAGCGGCGAATCTTGAATATTATTTTGATTCTGAAAAACCGGATGTCGTTGTGCTCGATGATGGTTATCAGCACTTAAAACTTATGCGAAATCTTAATATCGTGCTCTTTGATGCAACTATGCCGATGGAGCGCTATAAAGTTGCCCCAATGGGTTATATGAGAGAAGGATTTCAAAGTTTAAAAGATGCTCATGTCGCTGTAATTGGCAGAGTGGATCAAGTATCTCCAGAGAAAGTCCAAGAACTAGAAAAAATCATACGTCACTATGGCCCTAAAGAATTGCCTCTCGTGCATTTTAGCTATGGCCCAACTTCTGTTTACGATTTCCAGTATCGACCTAAGTTGACTCCTGAATCTTTGCAAGGAACGAAGGCTATTGCTGTTTCCGGAATTGCTTCCCCCGAGTCTTTTTACCAGCTACTGAAGAATCTTGGAGTCGAAATTAAGTCTCAATTAACTTTTCCAGACCATTATCATTATCGTCAGTCTGATATTGATCAAATTTTAAAGACGGCAAAAGAACAAGGCGCTATCGTCATTACCACTGAGAAAGATATGGTCAAGCTTCGTAGACTAACGAATAACGAAATCTTTCATTACTTAGAGATCGATATCAAAATCACTAAAGGTGAAATTGCATTAAAGCAAAAACTCGAAAAGATTTTGGAGATGACATGAGACAAAGAACCCTAAGTTCTCTCATCCTTTTGATGCTGCTTTTAGCTTCATGTGCTGGAAATAAAGAGCTCCTACTTCCTGAGAAAGAGAAAGACCTTGTTGAATCTTTTGAAATGGATGACAAGGATATAGAGAAATTTAAAACGATTGCCGCTCCTTCTGAAATCACGCCTGAAGAGGAAAAGAAAGAAGAGACTCCTCCTCAAGTCCCAATTAAGAAAAAAATTACAAAAAAAGAATTAAAAAAAATTGAAAAAGTCGTCAAAGAAAAAGCTGCAGAACCAGAAGTCGTAAAAGAAGAGCCGGCGAAAGAAGATGATTACCCGAAAGACTTTGCTAAATATGATGCCGTTTCGAGTAAGTTTTGGAGTACTTTTAAGCCTCGTATTTACGAGGGAGAAAAATTTGTATTTGAAGTTAGTTATATTGGAGTAACTGCGGGGACTGTAACACTTCTCACTCTTCCTAAAGTAATGATTAATAATAAAAGTCATTATCATTTTTCAGCAGAACTAATATCAGCGGATTATTATAGCTATATTTATGCTTTGAAAGATCGTCTCGAGAGTTTTATTGAGGATGAAAACTTTATACCAGTTAAATATTTTCTCATTCAAAGAGAAAGTGGTCAAAAAGTCGATGATCTCCAAATTTTTGATCACGAAAATTTAAAAACGACTTTTTGGTATAAAAGAGAGAAAAAAGATAAAGATAAAAAAGAGAAGAAAGAAGCTTATATCCCTAAATATTTTCAGGACTCCTTTTCACCACTTTATTTCATGAGAGGATTTCCTCTGCGAAAAGGTGATGTTTACGAGTTTCCAGTTGTTTCTCGCGCCAAATATTGGCTCCTTAAAGTTTCTGTCGTTGGTGAAGAAGAAATTAAAGTTATGGGGAAAAAGATTAATGCGATAAAGTTAGCTGCGGAAACTCATTTTCCGGGAGTGCTTAAAAAATCAGGCGATATTCATTTTTGGTATTCAGCAGATAAACTTCGCAAACTTCTCAAGTTTAGCGCAAAAGTTAATATTGGTACCGTCGAAGGAACACTCATTGATTACGCTGAAGGCAAGTAAATCCAGTTGCCTTCTCATCAATATTTCTGATGAATGGGGAACTCGTGAAAAATCGACCCTCATTGATGCTAAAATTTTAGCTCGAGAAGGTTTTAAAGTTTGGGTCTATGCCCTTAAGGATTCCTATCTCGCAAGAGAGGTCGTGGCAGCAGGATTCGAACTGATGTCCCATACTGGGCCTTGGGTTCATTCAGGATTTTCAATTCTCACACCAAAAGGGCTTCGCCAAATTTTAAAATCGGAAGCTTTTAAATCAGTTCACCTTTATCAATTGAATATGCTCTGGCCGATTTCCCATAGCCTAAGAAATAAAAGAGGAACTTCTCTCTTCGTTTCTCTCTTTGAGGACTTTAGTCAAAATTACCGAGGCGTTTGGTATCGACCTTACGTTCATCGAGTTGATCGTTATTTACTTTGGGGATTTCTCAATCAAGAAGTTTTGGCAAGTGATCTCGATGTTCACCAGCGCCGTCTGACTCCTTTGGGATTGCCTCCTGCGCTTGATTCTGCTGAGGCTTCGGAAAGTGTCGCGAGAACTTTAGAGGGGCAGAAGCAGAACCATTTTATGATCGGGTTTGAAGTTGCTCCCCATATAGAACGGATTGAAGAGATTGACCCTTTCCTTCAAGCTTGTTCACAATTGCAAAAAAAAGAAGAAGCTAAATTAATCTTGTATCGAAGGTACCCTTGGCGCGAGTCGATTATTTGGGCCGATCTCGAAAAGAGACTTTTTGATTTAGGGATATTTGACCAAACATTTGCTCTCGACGCGCAAGCTATTAACGTCATTCCCAGTTTTTGCGATTTATGGCTCTCAACCCCGGATTGCGAATCCACAACGGTCGAGTTTTTACTCAAAGGAGTTCCTTTCCTGGCCCCTCGAACTCCCTTTTTCTCAGAACTTATCCATCAAACAGGAGCAGGGGACAGTTATCGTTCTCAAGATCTAAGAGAACTTCGGCAAAAAATTGATGCTGCCAGAACCAGCCAAATGAATGTCCTTCCGCTACCTCCAGATTTCTACGAAGGTCACGGACCAGAAGCTTACGAAAAAGCTTTAATTGAGTGTTATAGGACTTCGATCGACTATCGATATCGCATTGCAAAAAAGAACCAAGCTCCTCTCGACAGCTAGAGAGAATTCAGCTATTCTTCGCCACCATAACTTAGTTTTAAATGCCTGCAGTTGCAGGGTTTAGATACTTCCCTTCGGGGAAGAAAATAAAATCGGATGCGGTTCAAAAGGCCAAGTCCAAAAAGAGGTTACAAATGACTACAGAACAGCTCAAACAAAAATGGATGGAAGCGTATGACTTCGTCATGGGTGAGGACGTTGAAGAGAAAAAGACTTCAGAGTTTTCAAAAATGATGGAATCAAACACTAAAAAAGACTTCCAAGAAGGCGAGGTTTACCTAGGTAAAGTGGTAAACATTACTTCAGACTTCATTATGCTCGACATCGGGTATAAGCAAGAAGGTTTAGTGCCAGCTCGCGAATTCCAAAACTACGATGGTTCACTCAAAATCAAAATGAATGATGACATCGAAGTTTACTTAGAGAAACTTGAATCTCCACAAGGGAACCTCATCCTCTCTAAAGACAAAGCCGAAATTCTTAAAGCTTGGGATAAAATTTCTGAAGCTTGTGAAAAAGGTATTCCTGTTACAGGTACAGTTGTTGCTAAAGTTAAGGGTGGTCTTTCTGTCGATATCGGCGTTAAGGCGTTCTTACCAGGATCACAAATTGATCTTCGCCCAACTCGTTACCTTGATAAGTACATTGGTAAAACAATGGAATTCAAAGTTATCAAGTTCAACAAGAAAAGAGGAAACATCGTTCTTTCTCGTCGCGCGATCCTTCAAGAGGAAAGAGGCAAGCTAAGAAACGAAATCCTTGAGCAAATCCAAGAAGGAATGATTGTTAAGGGTATCGTTAAGAACATCACAGATTACGGTGCATTCATCGATCTTGGTGGTATCGACGGTCTTCTTCACATCACAGATATGTCATGGGGTCGCGTAAAGCATCCTAGCAACCTCCTCAATATCGGCGACGAAATTGAAGTGAAGATCTTGAAGTTTGATCAAGAAAAAGAAAGAGTATCTCTTGGTCTTAAGCAAGTTCAACCTAACCCTTGGGATTCTGCTCAAGAGCGTTATGTTGCTAACACAAAAGTTTCTGGCGAAATCGTCTCTGTTAAAGATTACGGTGTATTCGTAGAACTTGACGACGGAATCGAAGGCTTAATTCACGTAAGTGAAATGAGCTGGACAAACAAAATTAAGAACCCAACGAAGCATTTCACTGTTGGTGAAAAAGTTGAAGCTTTGGTTCTTGATGTTGATATCGAAAACAAGAGAATCTCTCTTGGCGTTAAACAACTTCAACCAAACCCATGGGATGATTTGGTAGCTAAATTCAATATCGGTAAGAAAGTTACTGGTAAAATTAAGTCTATCGTTGATTTCGGATTGTTTGTTGATCTTGGCGAAGAAGTAGATGCTTTGATTCACGTATCTGACCTTTCATGGACTAAGAAGAACATCAACGTTGCTGAAGAGTACAAAGAAGGACAAGAAATCACTGCTGCAGTTGTTTCTGTTGATAAAGAAAATCAAAAATTCTGTCTTGGACTTAAGCAACTTGAAGAAGATCCATGGAAGAAAATCGAAGAAAGACTTCCAGTTGGATGTGTTGTTGAAGCTGAAGTTGTCCGCGTGACTGACTTCGGTGCTTTCGTTGAAGTTGAAACTGGAATCGAAGGTTTAATTCATATTTCTGAACTCTCTGAAGAGCGCGTAGAAAAGCCTGAAGACGTAGTTAAGAAAGGTGATAGACCAAAGGCTATGGTTATCTCAATCGATAAAGAATCTAAGAAAATAGCTCTTTCTATGAAAGCAGCTAAGCACGCAGAAGAATCTGGCGGTACCTATAATCCAGAAGCTTCTAAGAGCGCAACCCTTGGTGATAAACTTAAGGGCTTTAAAGTCTAATCAACTTAAAACTAAGGGGCCTTCGGGCCCCTTTTTTTTTTTAGTTCTCGACGAAACGTATTGTTCCTAAGTCATTGTCTTGTCTATCTTTTAATATGCAATTCAGATGGATATCTTTAAAAATAAGCCCTACTTCAGAAATTGAACACTTCGCCTTAAAATCCGCTTGATCATAGAGACCATTTATTTGAATGGGTTTGAAACCAAAACCCTTGCTCCAATCTGCTTTGTAAAAACTAATCTTTAGTTCGTTTTTAAAGAAATCAACTGATTTAATGATCATGATTGAAAAATTCAACTGCGAGCATCTCTCGAGATCATCAAAAAAGTATCCTCTGGCTCCGGTAAGCAAGCCGCCCTCAGAGCGCAACTCTCTTGAGCTATTGGCAAAAGTGTTATCTTGAATAGCTTCACGATTGCAGTTGCCTTTGAAGCTTCCAGAATCGAAGCTAAAGCTATTGAGTTCAAATTGCTTGTCCCTTAAATTATTGAGCTTTAAACCGCTTTCAGCATGCAGTGAAATTGAAGTCAAAAATAATAATCCTATTAATATTTTCTTCATAAAAATCCTCTCTTTAAAGTTTCTAATAAAGAGGGCATAACACATTTTTAAGAGGCGGCTGGATAGAGCTATCACTTAGAGGTAGTTTTTATAGATCTTCGACAGAAAACGCTAAATAGTATTTATGAACTGACTGCTCTCAGGCAATGAGCGAGGCGAGGTATTGATGAGCTTCATGCTGTTGATTCTCTAAGATTTCTTTCACTGTACTCTTATCAAGCACAAGCAATTTAGAACCTGGTTTGAGTCTGAGGTCCCACTTAAAGGCTTTGTGTCCGAGTAATTCTTCGACACCGATGAGAGAGCGATTTTGAAGCTTTTGCAAAGGTCTATTTCTTTTGTAAAGGATGGCCTCGCCTTCTAGCAAAAGATAGCCAGCATGAGGAGTATGACCTTCGTAAATGATTGTTGACTCATAGCGCACTTCAATCATTTGGAATTCAGATTTTACCAAATAATTAACGAGTGATTGTGGCAAAATGGCGATGTTCTGCTTGGTCATGTAGGCAGTTTATTCTGATAGAGGCCAATTCAATATGTTGTAAATCAGCTTTTTCTGAAATAATTCAGGTGATTCTAAGCATGAACATCGTGATTTTGGGGATTTAGAGAGGTTATATACTTTTCAAACTCTTGAAACTCTTTCAGTTTATAGCGCTTAAAAACACAAGAGATCCCATTCTCGTGATGATGAATAACTATCGCTTCCAAGCCTGGACCATTTTTAATTTGAAGAGCTAGTGTTTGTCCTGGATATAAGTCCAGTGAAGTTTCAATTCGGGCACCATAGCAGTTAATGTCGATGATTTTAGCTGCGTGGCCATTGATGAAAGCATTGAGCTCAACAGGAATTCTCTCTTCCATTCTTACCAAGTAATGGGGAAGTGGTTGAAGGTGATCAATTTCAAACATGTACTCTGGGTTTGGATTTCGATCAAAAAGGAAATCGAGATAAGATTCCACCATCGCTTCTTTTTTCATAAAGGGGGCAAGGTGATCGGCACCTTTGACGATCCACAACTTTGCCTGATTCGACATTCTGGCAATCTGCTGGCATTCACTCGGAGTGGTGAAATTGTCGAGCTCTCCGGCCAAGACGAGAGTGGGAACAGATAGTGTTACATTGAACCCATTGAGCCTTAGAAGCCGAGAGGTGTTTGCGCGATATCGAATAAAGTCTGCACCCTCAAGAGAGAGTAAGCTTTTATGAAAACCGCGAATTAACATACCCGGAAGTTTGGTTACATTTCTTTTTGAGTAATTGATTAGATTGAGAATGACTCCTGTTGCAAAATCTTGATTTCGTCCTTCTTCGATGGCCCGCAAACTTGCATCAAGAAGATAACGTACAGAAGTGCGAAGTTCAGGAGTTGTACCGCCTAAAATAAGCTTCTCAGTTCGATGCGGATAGAGATGGGCGAAAGAGGCTCCAATGGCAGATCCATAAGACAATGCAATTGGAGTTACTTTTTCAATTTCAAGAATATCTAAAAACTCTTTTAGTACTTTAGCCATTCCAAAAAAGTCTAATTCGGCACCAAGAGTGTCATTGCTCCCTTGGCCAGGAAGATCAACTAAAATGACTGGAAAATACTCAGAGAGCATATCCACTTCTTTTTTAAATGAAATAAATTTTTGAAAGGCGCCGCCTAGAAGAACCACTGGGGCCAATTGAAGTTTGGAATTCTTACATGGAAATGCCAAATAATTAACTTGTAATCCATGCTTAACTTTAACAATTTGTGGCACGTCGAACTTCGGTGTTTCGAACCATTTGAGAAACATTTTTCTCTCCCTAACGTAAGTCCTCCAAGACTTAAATATAGGGATAGCTGTAAAAAGATGGTTTGGGCAACAAAAAAAAGCTTCTTAACCTAATTCTAATAATCTAGCGTTCTCAAACAATGAAATGTTAGTTTTTTTTGTCCGTTTCAGAGCCATTTTGATCCTGTTCAGGTTTTTTTGGATGCTCTTTTTCATAAAGATGACGAAAACTTTTTGGAATGATATCGATCCCAAGTCTCTTGCCAATGCTCACGACAGTGGGGATTGTGAGAGGTGCAAATGGAAGAATTGCAAGCGCGCCAAAGCCAATGGTCTTTAAAAAATTTCTAAATTGTTGGTTTGCTTTTTTCATTTCTTCTTCACTTGCTTCACCTTGGCTGAAGCTTAAATAAGTGAGAATCATTTCTTTGGTTTGATCTGTTTCTTCATCAAGACCTTTCTTGATCTTGAGAAGAAGCTCAATGGCTTCGAGTCTGACTTTTTTGAGGGCATTTTCAAATTTGTTCATAGTGATTTTGTCACTGCTCGTATTTGTTACAGCAACCAACATCATGCTCGTCAATTTCATGGTCAATGCTTTCATCAAATATTTTTTGGTTTTCTTCAGACATTCCGAGAGAATTTACGAGAGTTTGAGGCAAGGATGGAGAAACAATTTTGACTTCAATGCCAAGATCTTCCATTTGCTTGGCGTAACTAAAAGCCTTTTCCTGCTCTTCGATTGGACACTCGAAAAGAGTTTGGTTTTCACTATCAATGACACGCATAACATTTTTCATCTTGAACAATTCTCCTCTTAAGCGTAAACCTAGCATAAACAAGAGGAATTTGGTTGCAAAAAATATTCTACATTGATCAAGAGCAAGTGGTGAGGAAAGCTTTTGAGCTATCTGCTAAGAGCTTGAATTTATGGATCTATACTCAAAGTGAGCTGGAGTATGCCGATTCGCTTATTCGCGAACTCGAGCCAGACATCGTTATTGCCGCAGTCGACACTCTTCGGAGCTCAGAGGAGCTGGCGCTCGCCATTTTCTCAGCTGTAGCAGAGAAAAATCGCCTTCTGCTGTATTTGGAGGGGAATTCTCCACGTATGTCCCACTGGCCTGAAGCGCCTTCCATAAACCGGCCGTTTAACCCCTTAGACGTGCTTCGAAACCTTCCTAAATATCTAAATTTACACTGATTAATATTCCGATCTTTTTTGTCCGATAAGTTGGAGGGAATTGATCTCTAAAGAGGTGGGAAATGGAAAAAGACGGATTATTTATGGGTATTGGATTTAGCGCCATTCTTTTTGTCTTTTTTGTGCCGCTAATCTTCCACGTGGGCTGGATTTAACTTTTCAACTTCTTCTGCTGATAATGCATATTTCGCTAAGCCTGTAGGTTCAAAAATATTCGCCGGACATCTTAATCGATAAAAAATTCCTGTCTCATGTGTGTGCTGAGTAATGATATTGGCCTTTGATGCCACCATCGCAATGGCTTCGCCATGATCATAAGGAATAAAGAGATCGTAATGATTCTGTTTTTCTAAAAAGAAATTGATAATCCATGTTCGCAAATTCTTCATGTCTTCTTTGTCGAGAGTAGAAACAACAAATGAATTTGGGTATTGGCGCTTCACCATCTTAGTTAAAAAGGGGTCAGTCACTTGATCTTTTTTGTTAAAAACAATGATCTGATCTTTGTCATCAACGCCGAGTTCCTTGAGAACATTATGGGTAACTTCGAGCTGTTTCTTATAATGAGGATCAGAAATATCACAAACAATAATCAGAAGATCGGCTTCAATCGCCGATTCTAAAGTCGTTTTAAAACCTTCAATCAAAGTATTTGGTAGGTTTGAGATAAATCCCACAGTATCGATCAAAATCATTGGAGGCTTAGTATCTGGATTCAGCATTCGATGGGTCGAATCAAGAGTGGCGAAGAGCTTATCTTCTTCGAGAATCTGCTCTTTGCACAAGCGATTGAGGACAGAAGATTTGCCAGCATTGGTATAGCCGACGAGAGCTGCTGTGACTGCTTGATTACGTCTCTTCTTTTTTTGTTGCTCACGAGACTTACTAATATCTTTCAATTCTTTTTTGAAGAATTCAATTCGCTCGCGAATCATACGACGGTCAAGCTCGATTTGTTGTTCACCTTCACCACCGCGAACACCAACTCCACCTCGTTGACGACCCAAGTGACTCCAAAAACCAGAGAGGCGAGGAAGCATATATTGGAGGCGTGCAATTTCGATTTGTATTTTGGCTTCTCTGGTTCTTGCATGTTCTGCAAAGATTTCAAGAATAACGTGAACGCGATCGACGACTGACAATCCAGTCAGTTCCTTAATATTTCGAACTTGGGAAGCAGAAAGTTCAAAATCAAATACTAAAAGCTTTGAGTTATTAGCTTCTGCGATTTCAGCAATCTCTTTTAGTTTTCCTGAGCCAACAATCGAAGCTGGATCAATTGATTTGCGTGGTTGAATATGGGTGGTTGAAACGGGAATATTGAGTGTGCGAAGTAGTTCTTGCAACTCGTTCATAGAACGTTGGCTTTCAATTTCGGAACTATGGCTTTCAAAGTGAGGAGCAATGACAGAAACCAAAGTGGCAGGCGAGTCCTTTGGTATATGAAATTCAGAATCCATCATGCCTATTTTTTCTCCAATAAGAGATTATCAAGGAGTCGAGTTTTTCCTATGACCAATACACCAGCAATGACAAAATTCTTGGTGGATGAATTTGCTACAGTGAGCAGATCCGCATCTAAAACTTCGAGATAATCAAATCGTGAATCATTATCAACGATTTCTTTTGCGAGAGCAACAGCTTCTCGCCATTGATTAAGCTCAATCATGTCTTCTAACTTTTTTAAACTACTGAAAAGATGAAGAGCATCAGTTCTCTGATCTTGAGTGAGGTATTGATTTCGACTAGACAGGGCAAGTCCCGAATCATCTCTCACAATTGGGAGAACGATTATTTCAACAGGCAAAAGCAGATCAGCAGTCATTCTTTTAATGACGAGTGTTTGCTGATAATCTTTTTGGCCAAAATAAGCACGATGAGGTTTGGTGTGAGCAAAGAGTAAGTAGACTACTGTCGCTACTCCCGCAAAGTGACCAGGACGAATGGGGCCACACCATTTATTAGTTAATTCACCTGCTACAGATATACTAGTGGCAAATCCATTTGGATATATATCTTGGGGATTTTCTGGAGCTAAAACCCATATTTCTTTATGATCTGTATTGAATTCTTCGATGAGTTTGAGATCTTGTTCCAGGGTTCTTGGATAAGTTGCAAAATCTTCGTTCGGTCCAAACTGAGTTGGATTGACAAAGATTGTAACGATCGTGAGATCATTTTTTTTCAAAGACTCTTGAACTAAAGAGAGATGTCCTGCATGCAGGTTTCCCATCGTTGGAACGAGGCCAATACTTTTATTTTCACATAAATTTCTCGCTGCTTTAAAGTCGGAGAGTTGGTGGAAGACTTTAATCATGAGCAACCTTATCTAAGAGGTGCTTGGCCATCTGTGATTTTGAAAGTTCAATTCTTTCGATTTTTCCTTGAGGGTCTAGAAAGGCATAGTGAGCATTCTCAGTTCGAAAACCAGTAATGACTCCATTTCCAAGAAGTCCGTTATTTACTTTTGTTCCTACTAAGTAATCAACTTTCTTGCGTTCCATCTTTGCATGAAGATTTTCATCACTCAATTCATACTCAGCCGCAAAGCCTACAAGTTTTTGTTTTACAGTTCTCATGGCGAGGACTTGCTTTAAAATATCCACACCAGGTTTTATCTCTAATGCTTGTGATAGTTTTTCTTTTTTGAGTTTTCCTTCCGTCGATACGAATTCGATATCTCCAACGGCTGCTGATGAAATATAAATATCACAAGTTGGAAAATACTTTTCAACTTGATCAAGCATCTCTTGTGGAGTTCGCACTCTCTCTAAAGTGTAGCGAGGGTGGGCCCGAAAAAGATCGAGATTCGCTGTTGCGTAGATTCCTGCAATCACTGTGACATCGTAACCTTGGGCCAAAGCTTCGCGAGCGAGGGAAACTCCCGTGGTTCCGTTTGAGCTGTTGGTAAGAAAGCGAACATTATCAAGGGGGGCGACAGTCGCTCCCGTTGTGATCACCATTTTTTTATTATTCTTATTGGCCGTGAAACTTTGAGTGAGTTCAAGGATCTCATCAATTGGTGCAAGCTTGCCACTGCCTACGTCTCCACAGGCCAATTCACCTTCGAGAGTTGGATGAATAAAAAGTTGATGGAGAGATTTTAATCTTTTGATGTCGTTCAAATGTTCTCTGGTAAACGGATGATCGAGCATGAAAGTATTCATTGCTGGAAAAATAAGAATGGGTTTGTTTTGTTCTAACGACAAGAAAATTG
Source organism: Bdellovibrio sp. CG22_combo_CG10-13_8_21_14_all_39_27 (assembly GCA_002786715.1). Classification (GTDB taxonomy): domain Bacteria; phylum Bdellovibrionota; class Bacteriovoracia; order Bacteriovoracales; family Bacteriovoracaceae; genus 21-14-all-39-27. Next base: position 134,763 of record PCTW01000034.1, on the reverse strand, counting down.
AGCCAAGTAAATCTGAAGCTTCACCTCTTGCTAAACGAGACAAGGTATTGGCACTCAGAGGAGCAACGACAAATTGTTCACACCAACGGGCCAATTCAATATGCAGAACTGTTCCATTGTCAGCAACTTGTTTTGGATAAAGAAAATCTTCTTGCGAAGAGTAGACTGCTTCTGCTCCTAAGTAGCGAAACATTTGGGCCTGAACAAATTGCTCTGCACCCTTGGTCAAAACTACGCGAACAGTATGACCTTGATGCAAATAAGATCGCAAAAGATCATAGGCTTTATATGCTGAAATTGAGCCACTGACGGCCAACAAAATTTTCATGGGCGAAATATGGCATATGGCCTTGAAATTGGCCATTAAAGGTAGGTTTTGCGCTGGGCGAAATTAAGCTCTTAGCTTAATAAACTCGATTTTAAAGCGATCAGATAAAGCGCTTTGTGAATGGCATTTTCAACAATCTCAACTTTGGCATATTTTTCAAGTGTTTCGAGATAATGGTTTTTGGCGCCTCCACAGAGGATAATCCTTTGAGGACACCATTTTTTAAGCACTGAGGAGAGGGGTTCCGTCATTATAAGCTCAAGTGCAAAAGCGATGGCCTCTTCAGAAGATCGAGGAGGCGAGTCCCCACCTTTTTTGGGCAAAACATGTTGAGGAAGCTGACTTCCATGATGATAAGATCTTTCAAGAGTTGTTGGTCCAGGAAAAATGTAACCGCCTTGAAAGCCCTCTAAAGTAATGAGATCTACAGTGGTAAAAGTTCCGGCATCAACGGTGACGACGGATTCCACTTTCCATTCCGAGAGTTTTTGAAAAGCAAAATAGGCTAGCGCCAGTCGATCATCTCCAAGACTTTGTGAATAATGAATAGGCATTTCAATTAGCTTGTCGTTTTTTCGCAATTCTTTCAATCGAGTGACGTGTTGAAAAGGCATCGGAAGAATCGGGCCAACTTGAGAGAGTAGAGCGGGTTCTGCAAAATGCATCCAGTCCCCACTATCAATTAGGCGACGAACTTCTATGAGTTCTGAATTTTGATGAAGAGCAACTGTTTGATGAGTGTTACCTACATCAATGGTCAAGAGTGACTTTGTCATTTTCTTCTAGCGTATTTAAGTATTTTTCAATCCACTGTTTCTTTTCCAAGAAAAGATTTGTGATTGGTTGGCAAAATTTTGGAGGAGCAGTCGGTCCCATTTGTAACAGATCATTGATGACTAACACTTGACCGTCTGTCTCTGCACCAGAGCCAATACCAATAGTTGGAATTGATAAAGTTTTTGTTATCTCAGCCGCAAGTTTGGCTTCTACACATTCAAGGACAATAGCAAAAGCACCAGCTTCTTGAAGAGCGAGAGCTTCTTTCATCAAGCGTTCAGCGTTGGCTTGATCTTTTCCATGAGTATAGTAACCACCAAGTTCATGAACAGATTGTGGAGTCAGTCCAATATGTCCGACAATGGGCACACCTGAGACGACACAGCGTTGAACTATTTCGAGTTGGTGAGGAAAAGCACCTTCCAGTTTTAAAGCTTCGACTTTTGATTTTTGAAAAAGCTCGAGTGCATTTTTAACACCCAATTCGAAAGTGGAGTAACTGCCAAAAGGAAGATCGGCAATAACGAATTTCTCTTTTGCTCCACGCTTAACAGCAGCTGAGAAAATAATCATTTCTTCAAGGGAGACTTCGACTGTCGTTTCATAGCCTAAGATAACATTTCCCAGGCTATCGCCGACTAAAAGCATATCGAGATTGGTTTGATTTAACATTGAGGCCGTTTGAAAATCGTAACAAGTCAGCATCGACAAAGTTCGTTTTGTTTTTGCACGCTTAGCAATGCGAAGGTCTCTAGTTGTTCGCTTTTTCATCGGAGTGATCCTTACTTATTTTGTTATGCATAGCGTTTATAGCTTCTTTTCGCCATCTCGACAAGACGTCTTGCCGGACTTTATCTATGTCTAGGTCATCGATTTCTTGAAAAAAGTGACCGGATTCAATGTCGTCATAGAGCTTTGAAAGATAGTTACTATAATTCTGATTAAAAATTTGAGCTTGGGCCTTTTCGCCACCAACAAGGGCGTTGGGACTAATGAGTTCAAAAAGGCCAACTGGACCTTTTGCTATCATCGCATCAGCAATGAGTTTAACTTCACTCCAACATTCTATATATGCGACTTCAGGCGAGATCCCTTTGTTCACTAAAAAATTAAAAGAGTGAAGGGCTCCATAAGGAAGCAGCGAACAGAGAAGACTCTGCTCAGAGAAAAGATCGGCCGTCATTTCTTCTTTGGCCGAAGATTGGATCAAGGGAAGTTGGGCAAAAAGATCACGGGCCAAATCTTCTAACCATTCATGATCGTATTCAAATGACTTTGAAAACTCCAACCCTATGACAACTCGAAAACTATTCATCCCCGTGGCAGCAAGCTTAATTGCCGAGGCAATGGCCTTTGGTGCAAATAACAAATGAGAAAAGTGAGGGTGCTGTTCAATGAGTTTATTTCGAGTCAAGGCCCACCCATGAGCATAGATTATGCGAGAGCCTTCTCTCAGATGAGGAGCCATAGTGAGTAGAACTTCGCTTTGTAAATGATCAGGTAATAATAAAGCAAAATCATTATAGGAATTGAGCTCAGGACCAATTTGAATCGTTTCGTATCCAGCAGCTTGAGCTGCTTTAATGCTTGAGCTTTCTCTCCTCAAAGCAATAACAAAAGCTCTCTTCGCTATTTTAAAATTATGGGCCCAAGCTTGAGCTTGAGAACCAAATCCAATAATGACTAAAGGTAACTTTGATGACATTCTAAATCCTTATGTTGCAGAGTTTTTATCATTAACCAATAAGGGTGACAAATTGCTGCTCTTTCTTGACCAAAATGGCGATTCCTTTGAGAGTAAAGACACTGATCTTTCTAAGGACTATGCTCAAGGAGTTTTTACTACTTTTCAAATGCGAAAAGGACAAATCCCTCTATGGCCTTTTCATTGGAGCAGATTGACTCAGAGTGCCCATTTTTACTCCCTAAAAGTGAATCCCCAAATCGAAAAAAAGATATTGGCACAATTAAAATCGGCGAAGGTAAATGGGCCTAGTCGAGTGAGAGTGACTCTCTGTTTAAATAATTTGATTATTATCGAGATCAGAAAATTAGATCACGAAAATGATATTCCACAAAAGTTGAAAACGATTCCCCGTACTCCTTCTCAAAATCCAAGTTACCTAAAACAAGGAAATTACCAAGAAGCTTTTGCTCAAAGAGCAGAAATTCAAAAAGAGGGTTTTGATGATTTTCTTTTTTGGAATAGCACGAATCGCCAAATCTTAGAATCAACAGTTAGCAATATTATCTATTGCTACAATTCGAAATGGTTCACTCCTCATCTTCAGGCGGGTGTTCTAGCGGGGTCGACACGAAATGCTTTATTGGAGCAGAAGCTCATTGATGAAAAAGATTTGCTGATTGATGAAATAGTAAACTGCACAAGTATGTTTATGATCAATGCCATCAAAGAAATTGTTCCGGTTGAGAGCATTGATGACCACCCCTTATTTATTGACCAAGAGATGAGACAGTTGTGCTCTCTTCATCTTCATGACAAAATGTGGAACACTGCGATTGAACTATGACAAAAGTATTAAAAGTTAAATGCCCAAGATGCAAAGAGTCTTTTGAGTATTACTCCTCAGAATTTCGTCCTTTTTGTAGTGATAAATGTAAAATGATTGATTTGGGACAATGGCTTACTGAAAATTATCGAGTACCTTCTCAAAAACCTTTAGATGAAGTCGATCTCGAAACAGTTATTCGAAATATGGAACCAGAAGAATCAGATGAAGAATAAAATTGATTATAATAAAGCACTCAGCTCGATGATTTTGGCCGCGAAGAGCGCTGGAAAATTATTACTCAATGATCAAAAAAAATTGTCTCAACTAAAAGTAACTCACAAAGAAGCTCAAGGTGTCGTTTCTGAGGCTGATCTCGCTTCTGAAAAAACGATTATTCAAATGTTAGGTAAGGCTTTTCCTCAGGTGGTTTTTTTGGCCGAAGAAAGTTCTTATCTTAATCATCAAGATCCCTTTTCAACTGAATCTCAGTCTGCGGAGTGGACATGGATTATTGATCCTCTTGATGGTACGACCAACTTTTTGGGGGGAATGGACTACTATGCCATTTGTATTTCTCTGGTTCATAAAGGGACGCCTGTTGTTGGTCTGGTCTTCAGACCAAAAACTGATGAGTGTTTCATCGCTATAAAAAATGAAGGTACTTATAAAAGACCACTTTATGGTAGAGGAAAAAAAGTCAAAATTTCCCCATGGAGAAATTCGAAAAAACTCAAAGAGTGTTTGTTAGTTACTGGCTTCGCCACTGAAAAAGGTGAGTTATTTGAACAAGAATTTACTCAATTCAAGAAACTCATGGGCAAAAGTCGTGGTGTTCGGCGAATGGGTTCAGCCGCTCTCGATCTATGTTATGTTGCCGATGGAATCTTCGATGCCTTTTGGGAAAGGGGTTTAGCTCCTTGGGATGTCTCGGCGGCAGGCCTCATTTGTCTAGAGGCTGGAGTTAAAGTAACGGACTATCAAGCTCAAGCTTTTAATCCCTTTGCGGCCACAATTCTCGCAGCACGAACTCCTATCTACAAAGAGCTCCAATCTCACTTTGATTGATTTGCTCGGGCATATTATTCTAATGTCTCTCTTTGATTGACTCTAATCCAGTGCAACACTATAATTTTATTAGGATATCGATATTTATTTCTGATCCAAGGATGGAGAGGTCACAGTGGAATCTATAAAGCTTCTTTTAACGCAATTTACTGACGAAACAATTACCATTTCTTTGTTGGTGCTCATACTTTTTGGTGCGCTACTTATTGGTTATTGGATTTATAATCGTCGTAAATTTCAAGAACTTACTCATCAAATTCCTGCTTCAGTTGTTAAGAATTATTTGGATACCATTATTCAAAATTCTACTGCGCTTAAGTCATCACTTTTTAGAGGCGGTGGTTTAGATATTGGAGACGGTGTTCCTTCTGTTATTCCCGTCGGACAACTTCCTCAAGGTAATGTCACGTCGTCTGGTGCTAACCCAGAAGAGATTAATCAAAAAAATGCAGAGATTGCCCTCTTAAAAAGAAAAGTTTCTGAAAAAGAAAAAACAATCGAAGAACTTGAAAAACTTTTGGCCCAAGCAAAAGCAGCTGGAGGTGGAGACAACTCTGGTGCAGCAGAAGAAATCGAAAAGCTTCAGGATCAAGTCTCTGATCTCAAAGAACAATTAGCAAAAGCGAAAAGTGATTTAGAAAATATGCCTGCTAGCGGTGGAGGCGATGAAGCCCTTCAAGGTCAGTTGGAATCTGTCACTAAAGAACGTGATGAATACAAAGATCGTCTGACTGAATATGAAATCATTGAGGATGAGTTAGCAAACCTAAAAAGACTTCAACAAGAAAATGAACAACTCAAAAAATCTTTGGCCGAACTTCAAGGAGGAGCACCTGCTCCGGCTGCTGCTGCCGCGCCAGAACCAGAAGAAGAGCCAGCTCCCGTTGAAGAACCTGTCGCCGAAGAAGTGGCTCCAGCTGAAGATACAAGCGGAGAAGATTTGATGGCCCAAATGGCTGCTGCAATGAACGATCCTGCTCCTGCTGAAGAACCAGCGGTGGAAGCAGCTGGGGGAGACGAGGAACTTGGAGTTCCTGCAAATCAAGGACAGCAAAAATCAGCAGAGGAGCTACTCTCTGAATTTGAAAAGATGTTAGGCTAAAAAAATCCACAAGGGAGAGACCATGAAGGTCATGAACCAAATAAAGAACCTCTTTTTGATATCCCTTTTTTCAAGCTTTGCCTTGAATGCGGCGGTCACTCCTGGAAACAACCCTGATCCTAAAAAAACGGTATCAGCGAGAAAAGAAATTAATAAGCTTTTGACTGATGAACTGATCAAGCAATTTGCCAAACCTGATTTAGATAAGAAAGGCTTAGCAGATCTTAGAGATCGCGCCATTAAGTCGGGTGGAGAGTCCATTCCGGCTTTAGTTAAAGTGATGAAAAGTTCCGATTTTCCGGATAAGTCACGCTGGGTGGCCACATTTCTTGTTGGAAAAATTATGGGTGAGAAGTCAGCTGGGTTCATCGCAAAGTTTGCAGATCATCCAAATTGGGTGATGAGAATGGCTTCGTTGAAAACGCTTCAAGCCCTAAAGCAATCAGATAAAGTAAATCTATTTGCAAAATCTCTGAGTGATAAATCCTGGTTAGTACGTAAGCAGGCGCTTGATTCGATAAAGCATTTAAATATTGTTAAGGCCGCTCCTCAAGTCTGGTCAATGCTTTATAATAAAGATAATTATTATATTAATAAAAAAGGCAGTAAGAGAACGAACTTGATCAAAGATGCAGTGAAAGTCGTCGGAGATCTCAAGTTTGAAAAAGCTCTTGATCCGCTATTTGCCATGATTCAAAAGCCAAAGTACGAAGATATTTTTGATGAAATGGAATATGCTCTAACAAAAATTACCAATAAAAAATCACCAAAGGGAAGTCTGAAAACCAAAAGAAGCTTTTGGAAAAAAACGGCTCTTTCTTACAAAGTTATTTAGAAATTGGCTTGGGCTTCTTTGGCCTTTTGATCATCGATGGCCTTGAGTTTGGCATTGATTGCTAACACTCTTTCGATTCGATAAAGAATAGTTTTTTCCATAATTCCATCAGTCGGAATGACTTTAAATCCTTGTAGGAAATCATTCTCTACCAACTGACGTTTGAAGACAGTCACTTTCGCAACTTCTTTTCCAGAACGAAAACCTTTGACGATATTAACAATAAGCTTAAATTTAGCCGCTTTAACTGAATCGTTAGTTCCGAAAGAGTCTGCAAAGTTGAGTTCGAGAGTATTATCTTTCCAACGAGTTTTAACTAACCCTGCAACTTGATCTTTGACTTCGAGATCATAACTATTCATGACTTGAAGGACTGCTTGCCAAGTGCTGGTGTAATCGAATCTGTAGACGGCGGAAGGAATTTCAAACTCCTCTGCAATATACTGGAATTGCTGATAAGACTGACAAGAAATAAGTCCACTACTTAAAATAAGGAGCGGCACCAAAACTTTGGTGAATCGAGTCTTTAAAATACGAATAAATCTCAGTAATATCATCTCAACCTATTGTAACTCATAAGCTCTGATTGTTGGAGGGCTTTTGAAAGGGAGGCAAATTTGAAGTACCTGGCGACCATGAAACAGGTTTTAGAAATGGAAGCGAAAATGCTCTTGCAAGCTTCCGAACGGCTAAAACAAACAGAAATTAATCAGGTCGTTGATCTTTTTGGCCAACTTCAGCAATGGGGCGGACAATTTATTATTTGTGGAGTAGGGAAGTCAGGATTGATTGCGCAAAAGATCGCAGCAACTTTTAGTTCTTTAGGGATGCCTTCGACTTTTCTTCATCCTGTTGAAGCTCTTCATGGAGATCTCGGTCGCGTTCGTAAAAATGACGTGATTGTTTTGATATCAAAATCTGGAACGACAGAAGAAATTATTAAACTTCTCCCTTTTCTTCCTATGGATAAAAATCATCGTATAGCCTTAGTCGGTGATCCCCATTCTCCCATCGCCCAAGAAAGTGGCGTGGTTTTGGATTGTTCAATTGAAAAAGAGGCATGTCTTAATAATCAAGCTCCAACGACAAGCAGCACCCTGGCCTTGGCCATGGGAGATGCATTAGCAGTTGTCTTTGAACAGCTGACTAATATGACAAAAGAGAAATTTGCGACTTTTCATCCTGGAGGCTTGCTTGGCAAAAGCATGTTGATGAAGACTCGAGATTTGATGATTTCTCGAGATTTGTGTGCGCATGTAAATGAAACAGCGACTTTGAAAGACGTTATTCTTGAAATGACAAAAAAACCAGTCGGTGGATGTGCCGTTGTCGATTCAAATTTTAATTTGTTAGGAATCGTAGTTGAAGGTGATATTCGTAGAACTCTTGCCAATCATGAGAATGCTCTTCAGTTACAAATGCAAAAAATAATGAAAAAAAATCCAATTACTATTGAGCCAATGACTCTGGCAAAAGAAGCATTAGTGATTATGGAAAAAAGGGCCAATCCCATTTCTCTACTCCCGGTTATTGAAGAAGGAATTTTTGTAGGCTTTTTAAGACTGCATGACTTACTTAAGGAAGGATTCTCTTCCGATCAATAGCAAACCCTAAGAGAACGAACACTGCCATGATAAGGAAGCTGGGGTATTCTCCCCAATTCTCAAAAAATGTTTTTTCTCTTTCTCTTAAAACCAATTTGAGATCTTTAGACACAGCTTGAAAAAGAGGCAATGCTTCGCTTTGGCTTCCGTCCGGATATAGTATTGAAGTAATACCAGTATTTGTGGATCTCAATATTGGAATATTGAATTCAACGGCACGCCAATGGGTAAGGAATTGGTGTTGATAGGGCTCAGCAGTGTCACCATACCAAGAGTCATTGGTTAAATTAATTAAAAATTGCGCATCCGGTTTCTCTTTTAAATAGTCTCGAAGAAAACTCGAAAAGAGAATTTCGTAGCAAATGGCTGAAATAAATTTATTTCCCTTTTTCGTTATAAAAAGAGGATAAGATTTGCCTTGAGCAAAAAAGGCAACATTCTTTATGACGCCAGAAAGATATTGGTTCATAGGACCAAAGGGCAGATGTTCACCAAAAGGAATGAGAATTCGTTTATGGTATTGATCTATAAATTTTCCAGAATGATTAAAAAAGAATGCGGTATTATACTCTGACTCAAACATGGGTGAGTCACTAGAAGCCATATCATAACCACCAACGTAAAGATCAGCGCCTGTTTTTTCAATAATTTCTTTGAAGATCAATGGAACAGTAGAGTCGGAGAGTTTCATGAGAGTTGAATTGAGCAGTTTCGGATAGGCCGTTTCTGGCCAAATAATAAGATCAGGAATTAAATTCTCTTGGGTCGAGAGGCTTAAATCTCTGTAGCGAGAGTAAACTTCCATCATACCAATTCCTTTTTCAGAATTGATCTTCATAAAATTACCAATATTGGCCTGAACCATACGAATGTTCATCTCTTGTTGAGATTGATTTGGGTATGGCTTCAAGGGCACTAAGAGATTAATGATAAGAAAGAGAGCGAAAGGAATAAGATTGAGGAGAAAGAGTTTACCTTTTTTATTAAGAGCGAAAGAGCAAAGGTTCAAACTTGTATAGAAACCGATAAAAGAAAAGAGTGTTGCTCCAAAAAGAGGAGCTAAACCTAAATGGGGGACAAGGTTAAACCAAGAATGTCCCATATGAGCTGGAAATTCTTGAGGGAAAACTAATTCTAAAAAGGTCATGAACATCGCCCAGAAGGCAATATGAAAAGTTCCATGCCGTCTGAAAAGAGAATATTTTAAAAGCCATCGCTTTAAAAAAAACAAACCATAAAGTTGAGGAAGAATAATAAAAGTGAAAAGCAAACCTAATAAAAAATTGATTGGCACTGGAATCTCGCCAAACTCCTTTAACGTATAGGGAATCCAATAGAATCCCATAATGTTAAATCCAGCTGAAAATGCCAGAATATGAAAGAGATCGTCTCTTCTTCTCGAAGGATGACTAAGATCAATGGCATAAAAAAGAAGGGCAAATCCCAAAATGGGGAAAATAAAATGAGAAAAACCTAAAGCTGATGGAAAGCCAAGAGCATAGAGGATTCCCCCCAAAAAAGACAAAGCAAACAAAATCAATGTTTTAAGCATTAACCTATTCTAGGGGAAAGCATCTCCTCTGGAAAGTTCTGTATTTGTCAAAATGAGTAGGAAGTCTTAACCTTTTAATATGCAGCAAGAAAGATTAGTCACAAGAATGGACAGCCTCGATAAAATCAAAAGCAAGACCTGCCCGTCCTGCCATTCCGTTTTTATTACAAATGCAGAATGCGAGTCATGTGGTCTTCAGTTCAATGTCGATCCTTTAGGTGAACCCTATGGAGAGAAAAGTTTTTATGGCATGCGTGAAAAATTCAATCTTGAGTGGCCGTTAAGCGTTCGTTTAGGTTGGTCTACCTTGAATTCACAAAAACCCCAAGCTCAACGCTACCGTCGCTTTCTTGAACATCGATTAAGTGTCTTAATTCAATATTTTTTTACATCGATTGAAGAAAATAGAGATCGTCGAAAGCATTTTTTGATGGAATGCGAAGACTTATTGGAAGAGTTAAGACAACTCGGGGCAGATATGCAAAAGCTGTTCGAGAAATGCGATGAGTATTCTCGTCATCCGCTTTACTCTCATATTTCGGATCTTTTTTTGTCAGCAGAGTTAAAACCTATTATTAAAACTGGTGCTGTCACCAACTGGTTGAATGAGCCAATTGGTGGGTTACTTAGACCTTCTTTTTTATTAAAATGTTTTTTTGGTTCAGCAGTTCTTATCTACGTTGCGATCGTGCTTTTTCCTTATTTGGCCTTGCGACGATAAACAATTTGTCCGATCTTCTTTTTAGATTTCTTTGAAACTTTAGTCGTATTCGCAAGTGAGCGCTTCAAACCTTTTGATTGAAGGATTGAGAGAGCAACTTCTTGAGCACGAGTCGCATCAAGACGACCACCAGAAGAGCACTTGTTAGATAAAGTTAACTCGCTTCTCGCAGAGTTCTTAATGGCATCTTTAATTTCAGTAATCGAAAGTTCTGGGTATTCACTCATTAACATCGCCGCCACTCCGGTAACAAATGCCGTAGCTTGCGAAGTTCCCGTCAAGTAACCTGAGCGAGAATTCGGAAGAGATGAACGAATACGGTATCCAGGAGCTGTGATATCAACACTACTTGCTCCGTAGTTTGAAGAAGGCAGCAACTTCAAATCTTGATCGTGAGCTGTAACAGTGATGATATTCTTTAGTCCATAACTTGCTGGGTAGTATGCATTTTGTTTAACATCAATATTTGATTCTTCGTTTCCAGCTGCAGCAACGATTAAGATACCTTTGCTTTCAGCTTCTTTGAGAATTCTTAGTTCTTCCAATGCGGGCTCAGGACCACCACCAGAGTAATTGATAACATCAACATTGTGATCAACAGCATATTTTAAAGCTTGAATAGTTGAATTAAGGTTTTCTTGTCCTGAAGCTTTTGGATTGTAGTATTTAAGTGCAACCAATTTAACATCTGGATAGATCGATTTGATAATTCCTGAAACGTGAGTTCCATGTCCGTGGTCATCAATTGGCTCAGACTTCTTTACTTTGCCTTGTGAGAAATCAACGCCGTAATTTACGGGGCTCGGCTTGCCTTCAAAAGTATGAATGTTCTTAAAGAGGAAAGGATGAGTGGCATCTATCCCTGTATCAATAACTGCAACGATGATGTCTTTCTTCTTCTTAAAGCTCTTCCAAGCATTAAGAAGGTTAATTGAGCTTTTTGTATTTGCGGGATCAACTCCCCAGCTAGAATAACGTGAAGTAAGGACGTCGATATCAAAAGCGAGATGAGAAGCTGGAGTTGATTGCGTTTCTTTTTCAACTTTTTTAGTCATTGAGCTGGGAAGGCTTTGGGCATTCACGGAAAGTGAAACCAACTGTAGGGCGAGGAGTGAAGAGAGGATGGTTTTGTTTGTTTTGATCATAAGCTCGTTACCCCAAAAGTGTTTTGCCCTAATTTGAAAAACGCCACAAGTACCGGAGTGATAGTTACCCGGTCTCTGGATACTTAAGTGCAACGATTGGGCCAAACGGCCTCTATTAAAATTGGGGATTTGGCCTAAAGGTCAATGACTCTCGTGTGTTAGGCTTTAGATAGTTGTCCAAAGTTTGATCAATTTTGATAGAAATCTGAGAGTTGGTATCTATGTAATTACGATAACTTGAAGTTGAATATAGGAGACTGTTTTATACAGTCTCCTATAGAGTTGTCTGATTTTTAATCAATTTATTCGAAATCCTTTGCCAATCATTTGATTATTTCTTATTATTTGCAAATGAATTGCAAAAAAATAATACCACTGCTTTTATTGTTGTTACCAGCATTTGCTCTTGCCATGGAGAATCACAAGGCTCATGAGCATGGCAAAGTAGATTTTGATATCACAGTCGATAATAAAGAAATGTTAATAATGATGGAATCTCCAGCACAATCCGTTTTGGGATTTGAGAAAAAAATTGAATCTAAGGAAGAAAAGGAAAAAGTCCAGATTGCTCAGAATAAATGGCTAAATCAATATAAAACATTTATTGATTTTCCAGGAATCGAAAATTGCCAAACTAAAGATGGAAAATGGTCATTAGAAGGTAGTGGTGGTTCACACCTCGAAGTGAAAGCAGAAATGACATTTACTTGTGCAGCTGTGATCAAAGGAAAAATAACTATTGATCCAAATGCTTATTCGTCTTCAATCGAAGAAGCACATTTTGATTTCTTGGGTCCAAATTCAAAAACTAAAACAGGTTCTGTTAAGAAAAAACAAAAAATTATAATTGAACTGTAAGTCCATCTTGTAGAGATTGGCGATAAGCTTTGATTGCAGGAATCGTTCCGGCCAAAACTCCACTAATAAGCGTTGATCCAATAAAGATAAATTCACTTGTCCCTGGCGCCTTGAGGCTTAAAAAGAGCGAGAACTCATCAATAAACCAAGTATTAATGAGGTAGAGAGCTAAATAGTTTAAGGCTAGTCCAAAAATCAATCCCATGAATACCAGAAAAAAAGCTTCACCAATCAACATTAAAAAGATGTGAAAGGTCCCAGCCCCTACTGCTCTGAAGAGGGCCATTTCTCGTCTGCGCTCTTGGAGGGATGAGTAAAGAGCAATAAAGATTCCCATTAAACCAACGGCTAGGACACAAAGAGAAATAAGTGAAAGAGCGCTCTCCACATAACCAACAGTATTCCAGAGCTCTTGAAGTCCTAGAGCGGGAATGGTCGCGGTCAATGGTTCATTTTTATATTGATCAATCATTCCTTTAAAACGCAAGACCATCATTCGAGATTTTAAGCCAATCAAGAAAGAAGTGATTTGATTAGGTCTTAAGCGATTCATTTCTTCTTCTGAAAGTTGAGTCTGCTCTTCTGGAGGCACTCCAGATTCCCAACCCTCATGTAAAAGCTCCATTCCTTGAAGTGTAATAAAGAGGGCCTTATCGAGAGGAGTAGCAGTTGAATTAAGAATTCCCGAAATTTTAAAAGGTGTTTGATCGTGTTGAAAAATTCCTTCACTGGAAACACCGTGAGTGAGAATAATCGGATCACCCACTTTGAGTTTTTGCTTTTTCGCGACAACACTTCCTATCACAACTTCATCCGGTCGAGAAAAATAGTTTCCCGCTTTTAATGAAATTTTATTATCGCCTCTGAAATGATAGTGCTCAAAAAGGGCATTACTTGTTCCGACAACCCTGTGACCATGATAAGAATCACCGAGAGAGTAAGGAATGGCCCAACTTATAGCCGGATGCTTTTCAATATCTTCGAAAGTTGAATAGGAAATATTATTGATAGGTTGTCCTAAATGAAAAATACTATAAAGAAGTAGGGGAAGGCTTCCACCTCTAGCACCCACTAAAAGATCGGCTTTACTAACAGCATCAGTAAAACTTTCACGAGCACTATTACGAATTTGTTGAATCCCTAAAAAAAGTCCGGTCGACAAGGCAATCGAAAGTAGGCATACCATCGAAGTGACCCAGCGATGACGAAATGATTTTAAAATGAGGGATATCATATACTGACGACCTTATTTATTTCTTCAAGAGCGATGGTTCTGTCAAAATAGCGAGCAAGCGTTAAATCATGACTGACAAAGACAAGTGTAAACTTGAGTTCTTCCCACTCTTTTATTAAAAGATTCATAAATTCAATAGTATTCTTATCATCGAGAGAAGAAGTTGGTTCATCAGCTATAACGAGTTGAGGCTTTTGAATTAAAGCACGGGCGCAAGCGACTCTCTGTTGCTGGCCAAGGCTGAGCTGAGTTGCCTTTTTATTATAGTGAGCGGAAATATTGAGATCTTTCGCCAACTGATCGGCTCTATGTTCAATGTTAAAGTCACTTTTCCTAAAATGCTGACCTAAAAGAATATTATCTTTAATGGTGAGATAAGGAATCAAGTTGAAGCTCTGAAAAATATAGCCAATATTTTTCCCTCTGAATTGATCGCGAGCACCGGCCGAAAGATTGGCCAAGTTTTGGTTCAGTACTAATAAGTCACCCTGGCTAGGGCTTAGAATTCCACTCACTAGGTTAAGAAAGGTACTTTTACCTGTTCCAGAAGGTCCGTGAATAAAAACCTTCTCCGACTGTTCAATTTTAAGTTCAGGTATATCGAGAACCAGTGGTCCTTGCGTGTAATGAAATTTTAAATGATTTAATTGAATAGCACTCATTTTACTTCTTTTACGCTTTCTCCAGTCATCTCCCATCCAGATTCCAACATTTCGAAACTTGCTGAAGCTGATTTGAGAGTTCCTTCAACAAGGACTGGATAATAAGTCGGTTCAATTTTTGTAGTATTTTTCATTTTAACAAAAATCACTTGATCAGCTGGGGGAGGCGGGACGTGCATGCAGCTTGGGACATAAGGTAGAAGGAGAAATTCGGAAATCTTCTTCGCTTCGAAATCAAGAGGAAGCAAAAAACCTTTTATCGAAATTTTCTTACCGTCGAAAGGATTTTTAGTTGCTTTAGATGTGGTCTTAGCTTTTGCGTCTTTCTTACTTCTAAGTTCTGGCCATTTCGTTTCTTTGGCCATGAGTGATCCACTTAAAAGAAGGAAAGCGAGAGAAAGAATAGATATGCGTTTCATTTTATATTCCTTTTGAACATTTTTGACATGTTCCTGTAAATTCTAATTGATGTGAAATATTAACAAATCCCAACTTCTTAATCGTTTTTGAAAACTCTTCAATAAAACACATTTCTAGGCTTTCAATTTTTTTGCAAATTCGACAAATAATATGATGGTGATGATGATTTTCATGGTGATTAAGCTCATAGCGTGAGAAGCCTTCTCCAAGCTGAACTTCCTTAATGATATTAATTTCTGCTAATGAGTTAAGATTTCTATAAAAAGTCGCTTTGTCATAAGTTCCGGGAATTTTCTCGAAAAGTTCCTCAACACTAAAAGGACCATGATATTTTTCAAGCCATTGAAGAATAGATAAACGAGCGCTTGTAACACTCAGTCCTAATTCTTTTAATTTATTTTTCCAATCAGTCTTTGCTCTCATATTTTTGCGACTCCTTTGCAAAAATATCAAACAGAAGAGTTAATGGCCAATTTTTGTTTAAGTTGTTTGATGAGGTGGTGTCTTATGTGAAGATGATTTGGGGCAAAATGCCACTGGTCACAAAAGGGCTTTGCCCAAGTCCTTGAAATAGTGTTCTCAACTTTGGCAAGGACCTTGCTTTTTACTCAAGTATAGAGACGGCAAGGATGCTGACTCTGATGTGGTTACTCTTAGGAAGAAATCAGGATGTTTTCAAGAGAGTAGAGGTAATGAGGAGGATTTTATGAACAACACTAACCGTAAGATTATTTCACTGGCACTATTTGTGGCCGGAATCGCACTGACTCTGCTAGTGCAAGCAGCAGAAATCAAAGTGACTGAGTACAAGGTGAAGCGGCAGTGGAATCCACTAAAGCAAGAAGTTCAAAAGCTAGTGATGAAAAGCTCGCGAACAAAGAAAATTAAACTAGATCACCTAAATCAATTCTAAAAAAAGCCCCTCTTTAAAGAGGGGCTTTTTTTTATGCGCCTTTTGAAAATTTTTGTCCTTGCCGCTCTTGTTCTTCCGCGTGGGTGATACAGAGAGTGGTCCAAGGTTGAATCAATAACCTTTTCTTACCAATAAATTCATCGCATTCTTCACAATGGCCATATTGACCTTGTTCCATACGATAGAGGGCATCGTCGATCATGCGTAGTTTTTGCATTTCACGATGTCTTATATGAAAAGAAACTTCTTGATTAATAACATTTGATGCCAAATCTGCTTCATCAGCAAGATCATCTGAAGAGACTTCCAAATCATCTGTTGATTGCATGACCCCACTGTTTAAGATTTGGGCCTTCATGCTTAAGAGGTTTTTCTTGAGTTCCTCTAGTGTTGATTTATCCATTAGTTCCTCCATTCGATATCTTTAGCAGTATCAATAAATATTCTAACCCGAGATCGATGGGCAAAACTTCTAAGAAAATGTTGCCCCTTGGATACCCGAGTAGAGAGCCCTTCTTATCGGCATATTAGCCTGATGACTTTAGCCGTCTAAGTCATTGTCTTTCTTAGTGAATTGACAATCGCTGAGTGTCCTCTCTAAAGTAGGTTGAGATTAAAAATGAAGGAGCTTTTATGAATAACACTGATATACCTGTGGCCGTAGGTCACATTCCCTCTGGACTCTTTATTGTGGCAGTTGATCACAATGGGCAAAAGGACGGTTATCTGGCGAGTTGGGTTCAGCAAGTTTCATTCAAGCCTCTGCTTGTTTCGTTTACGATCAAGAGCGATCGTCCTGGTTATGAAGCGATTAAATCTGGTAGCGTTTTTACCATCAATATTGTCGGGGAACATGAATCGCAGTATCTTCGCCATTTCTGGAGTGGCTATGCTCCGGGACAATCTCCCTTTAATCAAATTGAACACACGACGACATCAAATGGCGGTCTGGTTATAAACGGAGCAAAGTCTGCGATTGATTGTAAATTTGTTTCGATTTCAAAACCGGGAGATCATGAAGTTGTCGTTGCAGAAGTCATCGGTAGCACGATCAATAATCAAGAAGCTAAACCCAAAGTTCATATCAGAAAATCGGGCCTCGACTACTAAGCACACTTAGAAATTCTTTTCGATCAGTTCAAGAATTTGAGGGATTTCAGATTCTTCTACGAGTCCGAACTTGTGCCAAAGCAATTTTCCTTCGCGATCAAAGAGTAAAACATTGTTTTCATCATCGGGCAGTGACCATTCTTTTACCAACTTTTTAGTGAAGTCTTTGACGTAAACAGTATCAGTATATTTTTTTTGTTTTTGCTTGAGAGCTTCATTCAAAATAAAATTAGGCATCCAAGTGGCGGCCATGTTGATAATCCCAAAATAGCTGATTTTATCTTTTGAGTATTTTTTTGCAGATAAAGCATCACCTAGTTTATCGTTCTTATCTTTCACATCGGGATCGACATAAAAAATCATAGTTACTTTTCCGAGACTCTCATCAGAACTCCAAGCTGATCCATCCAGCTTTGCTCCCTCTTTACCTTCGAGCTTAATCACCTGAGGTTTCTGACCATCGACCCAGTCAGTTGCGAATGAAGATTGAGATAAAATTAAAAGTAAAGGAAGTAGGAATTTCATGGGTTGGCCTCATTTGATTTTTTATTTAAGTCTCGCCAGCTCTTGCCTTGGCGATTGCGAGAATTTTTCTGATAGGTGTTTACCGCTTCATTGTGTTTCGAATAGGTTTCAGAAAAAATATGGGTGCCATCATTTTGAGAAACAAAATAAAGATATTTATGAACCTCTGGCTCAAGGACCGCTTTAATAGATTCTCTTCCAGGATTTGATATTGGCCCCTTTGGAAGCCCTGCTATTTTATAAGTGTTATAAGGCGTGTATTCAAGAAGATCCTTCTTCCGAAGATTTCCATTGTATTCCTCCCAAATTCCATAAATTGTCGTTGGATCTGATTGGAGTCTCATCTTCTTTTTTAATCGATTAATGAAGACTCCTGCAATTTTTGGTCTCTCCGATTTTGCTCCCGTTTCTTTTTCGACAATGGAAGCCAAAATAATAACTTGGTGAGGCGTAAGTCCAATTGGGTTTTGATCGAGGTTAAGCCCTTGTGTTTTGTTTTTAAAAACCGAAAGCATGGACTTTATCAAATTTTCTGCAGGAGTATTGGGATTGAGTTTATAAGTTTCAGGGTAAAGATATCCTTCGATCCTTTCAGCATTTATACCTAGGGACTTTACGAAAGTTGGGTCGGTCGCCTTTTTAATAAAATCTTCCTTTGAGCAAGCTCCCGTCTTTGAGACAATCTCCGCAATCTCAAATAAATTTTTTCCTTCAGGTATGGTGACATCAACAGTAATGGCCTTACCTGAAATGAGCAGGTCAAACATTTTGATCATGTTCGTCCCTGGAGTGATTTGATATTGTCCCGCTTTGAATTTTGTTGTGAGATTATTAATCTGGGCATAACGATAAAAAAGTTTTGCACTCGAAATGAGATCTTGATTGGCCAGTCGAGAATTGATGGAAGAAAAGCCTTCCCCGGGTCGAACTTCAAAAACCACTTCTGGTCCTTGGTACTCCCAAATTTGAATGGAGTAATAAACTTTGACCCCAGCCAATAAAATTGCGAAGAGAGGGGCAGCTAAAAGAAAAACCCACCAATAGCGTGTCATTGAAATTTCCTGTTACGGGTTAATACAGGCTAATAGAATAAGCGTTAGGACTTAGATGGGGCAAGGCGTTTCACCATTGATGAAGTCCTCTAGAATTATTGTTGCTGCCACAAGATCGACTCGGCTCATATCGAGTTTAAAGTTGTATTTAGGAGAGTTCTTCATTCTAGAATGAGCTTCAGTGCTTGAAAGTGTTTCATCTTGAAAATAAAAGGGAATACTGGGATTTTTTGCACTCAGTTCATGAGCAAACTGATCTACTTCTTCTGTCATTGCAGAGCGATTGCCATCCTTATGATGAGGAAGACCCACAACAACAACTTCAATAAATTCATCTTCGATAAGAGCGCAAAGTTCTTGCAGCAAAGTCTCTCTACCTTTGTTAAAAACGAGAAGATGTTCCAGAGGAAAAGGCTCATGCCCTGGTTGAAAAAGAGCAGTACCGACATTTTTTGTTCCATAGTCGATAGCGAGAACCTTTTTATTTAGGAAGTGCTTGAAATTATTGGAGTTGTTGTTGATCATCATCACGTTCTAGAAAAGTATCCGATTCATTATTTGTTGACAAGCCGAATCCAGAAGCTATTATTAGAGAGAAATCATCCAAATTAATTCAGCTCAATCATCAGCAATTTCAAATTGTTTCAAGGGGACGAAAACTAATAGCTGACCATTTTTTCAATTCATAAAAATTTATAATTCAATACTAGCAAAATCTACGTCTAGGAATAATGAGAGGAGTACCTAATGCATCTTGATGAACTCAGGTTAATGGACATCAAAAAACTGAACGAACTGGCCGAAGGCGCAGGCGTTGAAAACCCTTCTGCGATGAAACGTCACGAAGTGATCTTTTCTATTTTGAGTGCGAAGGCTCAAAACGAAGAAGAAATTTTTGGTGGAGGAGTTCTTGAGATTTTACCAGATGGCTTCGGCTTTTTAAGATCACCTCTCTATAACTATCTCCCAGGTGCCGATGACATTTATGTCTCTCCATCACAGATTCGTCGTTTTGGTTTGAGAAAAGGTGACACTTTAGAGGGAACAATTCGTCCTCCAAAAGATGGCGAACGTTATTTTGCACTTTTAAAAGTGAATCACATCAATGATCAAACTCCAGAGGATCATAAGAAAACAGTTCTCTTTGATAACTTAGTACCTCTTTATCCTGAGAAGAAAATTGAATTGGAATTTCATCCAACCAATTATTCTACTCGTATGATTGATCTTTTTGTTCCACAAGGTTTTGGACAAAGATGTTTGATCGTTGCTCCTCCTAAAGCCGGTAAAACGGTACTTCTTCAAGATATGGCCAATGCTATTAGCGCTAACCACCCTAACGCAGTCTTGATTGTTCTTTTGATTGATGAAAGACCAGAAGAAGTGACAGATATGAAGCGTAACGTGAAAGCAGAAGTTATTTCTTCTACTTTCGATGAGCCTGCCAATCGTCACGTTCAGGTTGCAGAAATGGTTCTTGAAAAAGCTAAGCGCTTAACTGAAGCGGGTAAGGATGTTGTTATTCTTCTCGATTCAATTACTCGTCTTGCTCGCGCTTACAACACTGTCGTTCCACCGTCTGGTAAGATTCTCTCTGGTGGTGTTGATTCAAATGCTCTTCACAGACCAAAAAGATTCTTCGGAGCCGCTCGTAACATTGAAAATGGTGGCTCATTAACAATCATCGCTACTTCATTGATTGATACTGGTTCGAGAATGGACGAAGTTATTTTCGAAGAATTCAAAGGAACTGGTAACTCTGAAATTCAATTGGATCGTAAACTTCTTGAGAAGAGAATTTTCCCTGCTCTTGATATCAATAGATCATCTACTCGTAAGGAAGAATTCCTTATGGAGCCAAGTACGTTACAGCGAGTATTCTTGCTTAGAAAGGTTCTTCACCCTATGAGTACGATTGATGCCATGGAATTTATTCTTTCTCGTATTGAGAAGGCCAAGACCAATGGCGAATTCCTCGAATCGATGAACGGATAATTTAGCATGTCGACAATGTTTGATAAGCTCGATGGCGTTGTTCGCCGCTTTGAAGAACTCACTGAAAAGATGAATGATCCTTCATTGTATGAACGCCAAGCCGAGTACAAGGCATTAACCACTGAGCGCAAGCATCTCGAAGAGTTGGTTGCCGCTTACCTCGAATACAAGAAAGCTAAAGAAGATTTGAAAGGCACAAAAGACATTCTCATGAATGAGAAAGACGAAGAAATTCGTGAAATGGCCAAAGAGGATCTGGTAAGCAATGAGCAAGCCATCGAAGTTCTTGAGCAGAAACTCAAGATATTGATGCTTCCAAAAGATCCACTCGATGACAAAGATGTTATTATCGAAATTCGCGCCGCAGCAGGTGGGGATGAAGCTTCCATTTTTGTGGCAGACGTTTATCGAATGTATCAAAACTATTTTAAAGACTTAGGATTCGCTGTTGAGAATATTTCTGTCTCAGGTGGAGACAAAGGACTTAAAGAAGTCATCATTCGAGTGACGGGTGAAAAAGTTTATTCAAAATTGAAATGGGAATCAGGCGTTCATAGAGTTCAACGTGTTCCTGAAACTGAAGCGCAAGGACGAGTTCACACTTCTACAATTACTGTGGCCGTTTTGCCTGAAGCTGATGAAGTCGAGTTTCAACTCAATCTCAATGAAGTCAGAATTGATGTATACCGCTCATCAGGCGCTGGTGGTCAGTCTGTTAACACTACTGATTCTGCTGTGCGAGTTACCCATATCCCAACAGGAACAGTGGTGGCTTGTCAGGATGAAAGATCTCAGCTGAAAAACAAAGACAAGGCCCTTAAGATTTTAAGAGCTCGTATTTTTGACCAGGTTGTTCAAGCTGCTCATGCTAAAGAAGCGGCAGAGAGAAAAGATCAAGTTGGAACTGGAGACCGATCAGAACGTATCCGCACCTATAATTATCCTCAGAGTCGTGTGACAGATCATCGAATTGGTCTGACATCTCATAACCTACCAGCAGTTATAAATGGTGATCTCGGCGAGTTCACAGAGGCTTTAGTTGCTAATCATCAGGCCGAGCTTCTTAAGGGCCAGGAGAATTAATCTTTGAATCGGAAAGGTCGTCCAGAATGTCTCCTGTCACGTGTGGAGAAATTTTGGCAAGATCATCATTCGTGGCTAGAATCTCAGTATCCGGGAATAACTCTTAATCGCATCAAGCAAGAATTAGAGTCATGCTCTGTTGGGCATAAAATATCACCGGAACATTTTTGGGATATCAATTACGGTCTATGGGATCAAAAAAAGACCGATTCTTTTTTTAATGGTCTTAAAATGGGAAGACCACTTCAGTACATTTCAGGACACAGCTATTTTTATCAGTCAGAATTTTTGGTTAATGAAAATGTTCTCATTCCAAGAAGTGAAAGTGAAAGATTAGTGGAGTGGGCGATCGAATATATTGAAAAACAAAAGCAGGACTATGTTTCAATTGCAGATGTGGGAACTGGCTCGGGATGTTTGCTCTTGTCCATCGCAAGAGGCGTAAATCGCCCTCTCGATCTAACTGGAATTGATATTTCAAAAGAAGCATTGAAAGTCGCTGAGCTTAATTGTCATCGTCTTCAGTATACTATTCATCCAGAATCCAAGTTTAAGTTTGAGCAAAGAGATCGTTTAAAAAACAATCAAAAACAGTTTGATCTGATTGTTTCAAACCCTCCTTACATCAAGAAGGGTCATGATATTCAAGAAGTTCATCATCAAGTGAAGTTGCACGAGCCTGAAATTGCACTCTTTTTAAAAGATGATGACTACGACCAATGGTTTTCAAAATTCTTTGACCAAATAACACAGTTTCTTAAGGTCGGTGGACTTTTCCTAATGGAAGGGCATGAGCATCATTTGCAACATTTAGCAGATATGGCCCGATCAAAAGGATGGCTTGAGGTTGAAGTGGTGAAGGATTATACTGAACGCGATCGCTATTTAAAATGGGAGAAGAAATCAGATGGATAAATTTATCATTCAAGGCCCTGTTAAAATCAACGGAACAGTTGAAGTCTCAAAGGCCAAGAACGCTTGCCTTCCCATTTTAGCTGGTGTGCTTTTAAGTGCTAAACCAATCACTTTGAGAAAAGTTCCTAAGCTTCGTGACATTAATACCATGAAAAAAATCTTGGAAGTTATGGGAGTCAAAATTACGATTGAGGGTGATGATTGGACTTTTGATGCTTCTAATATCACTTCAACAGAAGCTCCTTATGAATTAGTTAAAACCATGAGAGCATCGATTTGTGTTTTGGGACCACTTCTGGCTCGTTTTAACAAAGGCAAAGTATCACTTCCTGGCGGTTGTGCTATTGGCACGCGTCCGATTGATATCCATTTGGCCAATCTCGAAAAAATGGGTGCCAATATTAAAATTGAAGCAGGATACGTTAATGCTGACACCTCAAAACTCAAGGGCGTTCATCTGCCGTTGAATTTTCCCTCAGTAGGAGCCACTGAAAATTTAATGATGGCTGCAGTTCTTGCGGAGGGTGAAACCGTTATTGAGAACGCAGCTTTAGAGCCAGAGGTAAGTGACCTTGCTAATTTCTTGATTAGTATGGGAGCAAAGATTACGGGAGTTGATACTCAAACATTGCATATCACTGGCGTTAAAGAACTTCACGGAACAGATTATACGATTATTGGTGATCGCATTGAAGCTGGAACTTTTATTTGTGGCGCACTTATGACAGGTGGAGATCTGCTCGTAAAAGGCTTCAATCCAAAGCATCTTGATTTCGTTATTGATAAATTAAAAGCAGCTGGTGCACAGATTGAAGTCGGTAAAGACTTCGTTCATGTAAAACCTTCTAAGATGAAGCCACTTAAACTTGAAACACATCCTTATCCAGGATTTCCTACGGATCTCCAAGCTCAATTCGTTGCTCTCATGATGACGATTGAAGGCTATTCTCTTATCACAGAAAATATTTTTGAAAATCGATATATGCACGTTCCTGAGCTTATACGTTTAGGTGCTCAAATTGAATTGAAAGGAAGTACTGCGATTATCACTGGCCAAGCCCCTTTGAAAGCAGCCCCAATCATGTGTACTGACCTAAGGGCTTCTGCGGCATTAGTTCTTGCTGCATGCTGTACCGAGGGTAAAACTGAAATTCAACGTGTTTACCATATTGATCGTGGGTATGAACGCATTGATCAGAAACTTGTCGACTTAGGTGTGCCACTTGAACGCCGAAATGATGGAAACTAAGAATGAACGATTGTCTTTTTTGTAAAATTATCAAAGGTGAAATTCCCTCGAGTGAAGTTTTTTCAAATGAAAATGTTTATGCCTTTAAAGATCTTCATCCCATGGCCAAAATTCATAATCTCTTTATTCATAGAGAACATAGTCATGACATCAATGCTATGAGCAAGACTTCTCCTGAGCAAGTTGTAGATGTCTACAAGGCCATTCTTAAATGGACTCAAGACGAAAAATTAGACTCATCAGGATTTAGAGTTGTCACCAACTGCGGCCCAGATGCCGGTCAAACTGTTTTTCATACTCACTTTCATGTATTAGCGGGTGAAAAACTTGGGCGATTTGGTAAATAAGATTTTACTTTAATCCGTCAAAAAGAGCTTTTAACAAGCTAATCTGAAGACGACTAAAGTGAGTTAGATTCGCCATGATAATCATTGGGCTTTTTTGTACTGTTGCTAGAGCAACGAGTTCCCCCTTTTCTGTATCATATGAATCAATATCGAATGGTAAGCCAAATTGTCTTTCATAATGACTCATTAACTGATCCCCAAAGGCGCCAGCAGTTGTTGGCCCTGGATGAGGAAGTCCTTCAATATGAATGCGTACAAGCTTATCTTTTTCATTTTCAGCTTGAGCTTTTTCAAGATCATTATAAACAATCTTTAAAGTATTAACGCCTAGATTGCGTTTGAGAATAAACCAAAGCTCTTCCATGAAAGTTGAACGATCGTTTGGAAAAAGTTTTTTAAGATGATCAGTGACTGTAAAGAGTTCTTCAACCAACTGAAGGTTGTTATGCAGGCACCATTGTTCTTTTAGTTTTGAAAATTCCTTAATAGCTTCATCTGAAGTCATCGATTCAAAACGATCATAAGTAAATTCATCAGAATCAACTTCTTTAACAGTTGTGAACTTTGCAACCTTATCAAGCTCCCCTAAGACTAAAGAATTCATTGAAAGATTTTTTGGAAAGAGAACGATGTCAGCAGGATTTGTATGAAGAGTTTCCAAGTCGATGATCTTGGCCTTTTCAGGTAAGCCTTGATTATCGAATTTTCTTTCAAAGAATTGTTGTTCAGAGCGAATGTATTGGACTCTTAGTTTCATAGTTGATCATGCCTCTCAAGTGTTGTGTGTCCTTAGATTCTGGCAAAAGGGACATGAAATGAAAACCCTTGCCTGATTAGGAGCTTTCATAAAAGTTATGTAAAATAGAGGGGATGGCCAATATAACATGTCTTGTCATAATCTTTTTCTGTTCTTGGACCCAAGTTTGGGCCCAGGATGAGAGAACCTTTCGCGAAATGCTCGTTCCCAAGAGTTTTCGCGCCGAAGAACCTGCCAAAGTTCACTACAAAACTCGATCAAAAAATTACTTCATTGATATTAATGGTGACCTCCTTCAGGAAAACATTTTTTTCGCTAATCGAGACGGACAAACTTATTTTTATATTGAAGATACTTATGGCAAAAAAGTCTTCGAGCAAAAGCTTGTGGGAGTTGGACCAGCTCAATGGCCATACCGACTTTCTTTTCGCTGGTTGTCTCCTCGCTCTTCGGCCATCCTCATTCATTTTTTTGAGGGAAGAGTCGATTATCTTCGCTCAAGAGGAACTTCCCGCCTTGATGTGGTGACTATCGATAATAAAGATTTGAATACCCTCAGTTATAAATCTGGGCCCATTATTTGGGATGAGCAAAATGATAAGCGCGAGCATTATCATCAAAGACCCTATGAAGTTAGCGTACTTGATTTAGATGGTGATGGAATGAGAGATATTCTCGTTAAGTATCATCTTATTTCAAGAGTGATGCTTTATAGAGGCAAAGGTCGTTGGACGACAACGAACTAAGAAGCCTTCTTGATATGATCATCATCGTTGTTCTCTTTACGCTTTGGTAATGGGACAACGTTATTGGGGAGCTGAGTTTTTTCAGTACCTTTTTGAAGAAGATTCCACATCATAAAAGCCAAACCAACTGGCAAAGCTAATAGAGGCCACCATGAAACGGGAGTTGATTCTGGAGCTTTTTGCTCGGGCGCATTTTCAATCTGATTATTGGCCGGAGCTCTTTCTTCGTTGCTAAAGTTAAATCCCTTCTCTTGGGCCGGGCTAACTTCCTTATATTCATCAATTGAAATTCCTTGGACGGGTTCAACTGCTGGTTTTCGAGCAAGAGCTTCAACTGGGCCAAAAATGAGAATACTTATCGTAGTAATTTTGAATACTTGGACTATTTTTTGAACTGGAGTTTTGTGTACAATTTTCATAGTTGGTTACCTCATTTCACCCTTTTATGGTACATTGCGCTGCGCTAAAAATAAAGCGGGAACCCAATGCCACTCTTTATCGGCAATAAGGATGAAAATCATTATGGATTTAATGATTCAAAAAGCTTCGTTAAACGATGTTGAAGAACTTTTAGGTCTTTACGTTTCTGTCTATGGAAGTGATTACCCACTGCTGATTGGTACGAATAAAGAAGTCATGCAAGCGGCATTACGTGATCCCCATAAGTTTTTATGGCTTGTAATGCGAGATCAAGAACGCTCAATCATTGCAGGATCTTGCATTATCGAAATTGATCACGATTATAAAATTGGAAAAGTAACAGGTGTCGCAGTTTCTAGTAATTACCGAAACAAGAGCATCGCTAAACGCCTCATTGAATTTGCCGTGGATATAGTTCTTCGTGAAAAGAGAAGTGTTCATTCACTTTACGCCACTTCGAGAACAGTATCGATGGGCTCTCAAGTTATGCTTCTCGAAAATAATTTTATCCCACTTGGCATTTTTCCGAATGCTCGAAAAATAAAAAGCTATGAGACGCTAACCCTCGTCGGTCGATTCGCAGAGGGAGTTTTGGAGAGAAGGGCCCGAGTACAAAAAATTCCAGAATCTATCGCACCACTTTATAAAATCTGCAATGAGGTTACAGGATCGAAATGGTTTCCAGAAATAGTCGAAGCTTGTCCCGTCGCTGAGTACATACAAAGTGAATTCGATGATGAAAACTTTGAATTTATCTTTGCTCCAAAATTCGTTGAACGCCGCTTTAATGAAGTTTTTGATAATGATAAAGAAAGTACGTTCTATCCCTTTCATCATCCCAACCTAATCATATCGGGTTGTAAAAGTGATTTCGAAATCTATGCAAGTTTCTCTAAAAAAGATCACTATTGTGTCTGGATAACTTCTAATCGAACTCTTAGGGAACTCGCCAACAAAATGAAACGACTCATTTTTGCGCTTAAAGAAATTGGAATTTACTATATCGAAGTTTTAGTGCGCTCAGACTATTTTGAAACGATTTGCTATTTAACTGAAAATCGCTTTCTTCCTTCAGCTATCTATCCAGCCATGAGAGAGGAAGAAGGAGCAATGCATGACTATATCCTTCTCACTCGAACTATGGTTCCTTTAGATTTCTCTGATACTCAAATTCACTCTGCTTTCAAACCTTATATTAATCAATATGCCAAACAATGGTTAAGTATGAATCTCAATATCGTTGAGGGAATTCAGTAATGGAGACAAATTTAAAAGTTCCATCTGAAAGTGAACTCTCTCAAGTCCAAAAACTTTGTGACATAACGGAAGTTTACAGTGATAGAATTTTCCATGAAAATCTCTTTCTTGAAGCAATGAAAGAGAACATTTCGTGGCATATAGAACGAAATGAATTTTATCGTAAACTTATCGCAAAGTCGCTTTTCAGTATAGATTCGCTAAAAACATATCATGATCTTCATAAAGTTCCTTACGTCTTGGCCAATTTCTTTAAGCGACATGAAGAAAAAAGTATTAGCGAGAAAGACATTCTACTTCATTTGACGTCTTCAGGAACAACAGGTCAAAAGTCCCAAATGTTTTTTGACGAGTGGACGATTAAAAGTGCTCAACGAATGGTTGATTGGATTTTTGATTATTATCAATTTGATGATCAGACGACTCCTTGCAATTATCTTCTTTATACTTATGAACCTGAAGAAGGATCAAAATTAGGAACGGCCTATACAGATAATTTTTTATGTAAGTACGCTCCGATCAATAAAGTAGTTTATGCGCTTAAGTATATGGGACCAGAGCAAGGACACAAGTTTGATGCCTTTGGCGTCATCCGCGCACTTCGAGAGTTTGAAAAGGAAGGGCTTCCCGTTCGAATTTTTGGATTTCCCGCTTTTTTCTATTTTACTCTAGAGCAAATGATATCTATGGGAGTGGAAGATTTAAAACTCCATCCCGAATCGATGACTTTTTTTGGAGGTGGTTGGAAAGGTAATCAGGATAAAGCGATTGAGAAAACTGATCTTTACCGACTGGCGGAACAAAAATTAGGTCTTAAAAATGAAAGAATAAGAGATGGCTTTGGCTCTGTCGAACATTGCATTCCCTATATTGAGTGCTCTCAACATCAGTTCCATATTCCAGTTCATTCTCATGTTATTATCCGTGATGTGAAAACGCTGGAACCTATCCCTATGGGGGAAGTCGGCTATCTCAACTTTATCTCACCCTATATTACTTCTGTTCCTGCTAATAGTGTTCTCATGGGAGATCTCGCCGTTCTTCACGATGGAGGTGAATGTTTATGCGGTTTATCCGCTCCCTATTTTGAAATTATTGGAAGAGCTGGAATAACAAAAAACAAAAGCTGTGCTATTGCTGCCAGTGAACTCTTGAAGGAGTTCAAATGAAAAAGCATTTTTGGCGCGGACAGATAATTACTGATGAGCAGCTTGAATCAAAATTAGCGAATCTTGAAAAAGAAAAAAATTCTTTCTATTCAGATAGTATCAGCTGGGATCAGTTGCTTTATTCTCTAGAAAAGTTTGGAGCAGCTCTTCAATTGGACGAGAAAATTAATAGCTATCTCATTTCCCTTGGACAGACTCAAACAGAAATTAAAGATTTATTATTAGAAATTGCTAAGTTTTGCTCTAGAGATAATATTTTGTCTAAATGGAAAAAGGAACTTGGAGATGATCAAGCACCTTTTGATTTTAAAAGAGTTGATTTCACTCGAAATCTTTTTGAGGCTTGGAAGCCATTGGGTATTTTAACTCATATACTACCTGGAAATGCTTTTGGACTATCTATTTTGGCGACAATCGAAGGTTTAATCAGCGGTAATTTTAATATCGTAAAACTCTCATCAAAAGAAAATAACTTTGCTTTAGTGGTTTTTGAATTGTTAGCACAGGTCGATTCTAAACTTGCTGAGAAGATTATTGTCTTAAAGATGAGCTCACAAGAAGTTTCAAGGTTAGACTCAATCTTGGCCATAAGTGATGGTGTTTCTGCCTGGGGAGGAGATGGTGCAATTCAGTCGATTAGAGATCGTCTTCCCGCGCAAACTCGTTTCATTCCTTGGGGGCATAAAATTTCCATGGCAATGATCTCTCAAAAGGGACAAAACCTTACTGAATCATTGAAGAACTTGGCCTCAGATATTGTCTTGATGGAACAACAAGCTTGTTCATCACCACAAATTGCATTTGTTGAAGTCGAAAATTTTGTGGAACTTGTATCCTTTGGGAAATCCTTTTTGCCGCTTTTAGAAAAAGAAAGTTTGCGCACTTCTCAGAGCGAGCTTTCTCTGCAAGAGCAAGCTGAAATAACCAATCAGGTGGAATTAGCAAAACTAGAATCTCTCTATGGAAATTGTGAAGTTTTAACAACTGAAGATGGCCATGCTCGAATCATCATTGAAGATCAGGAAGGATTAAGACCATCTCCTTTATATAGAACAATCATTTTTCGCCCAATAAAGCGAAATACAATCCTTTCAACTCTTTCAAGTTGGCGCAAGTATCTTCAATCGGTATCGCTCATCTGTAGTGCTAGTGAAGAAATGGAGTTGGCATCTCAATTTATTCAAGCAGGAGTTACTAGAGTGGCTTTGCCGGGGCAAATGCTTGGTTCGTATCAAGGTGAACCCCATGATGGAGTGGATGCTCTTCCGCGCTTTATGAGAAAGAATAGAATTGAGCTCTCTCATGCAGAGGGAATATTCCGACCAGAATCAATGATTACTGAAGAATATAAACCAGTCATTCCATCGACAGAAGTCATGACAAAAAAAGGCTTTCAAGACCAAAATGGTGATAAAGAAGTGACTCGATATTACTTTAAAAGTGGTGGAAGCTCTGGCAAGAGTGCCTTATCTCCATTTTCTTATCGTGACTATCATCATCAAATGCAAGCAGCAGCGGAAGGTCTTTTTGCGGCAGGGTTTCAACCCGCCACAGATCGTGCCGTAAATCTCTTTTTTGGAGGTGGCTTGTATGGAGGTTTTCTTAGTTTTACGACTATTCTAGAGAAAATAGATGCTGTTCAACTTCCCATGTCAGCTCATGAAGATTTGGCTTTTGTTGCTGAAATGATCATAAAGCTCGAAGTAAATACATTACTTGGAATGCCGTCATATATTATTCAGCTTTTAACTCAGCAAAAAGAAGTCTTTAAAAAATATTCTGGTATCACTAAAATATTTTATGGGGGCGAGCATTTTTCTCCTGCACAACGAGAATGGCTCGAGAATGAGTTTAGTATTTCACTCATCAAGTCTGCTAGCTATGGTTCAGTCGATGCTGGCCCGCTAGGATATCAGTGTCTTTTTAGCTCAGGTGGTATTCATCATCTGAATGACCAACTTCATACCTTAGAAATTCTTGAAATGGATCAAGATCAAAAAATTTCGGGTTCTGAAGTTGGTCGACTCATTTTTACCACAAAACATCGCGATGCTCTCGATGTTATCCGCTACGAAATTGGAGATGTTGGTCGTTGGGTACATGATCAATGTCAATGTGGCCGAAGATCCCCTCGCTTTGAATTGATGGGACGAATGGGAGACGTTTTTAGGGCTGCCGGTACTTTTATTAATTTGCAAAAAATAGAAAAAATATTACGGGATAATTTTAACTATCAAGGCGAATCACAAGTCGTGCTCGAGCAAAAAAATAACAAAGATTCATTAACTCTTTATCTCGATTCACAATTTGATTTGGTGATAAAAGATATTTTCGATAGTATAATTGAAAATTATACTGATTTAAGAGAAGTTGTATTTAAAGAAAAAGCACTTGATTTTAGCATAAACGCGATATCAAATAGCGCACTGTTAAGAACAGAAAGTTCTGGTAAATTGCGTAGAGTAGTTGATCAGAGGAATCGTTCATGACTAAACTTTTAGAACTCGTCAATATCGCAAGAGCAAGATCTCCCTATTATAAAGAGCTTTATAAAGACTTATCACATCATCCAAATCTCAATGACATACCTATTATCGATCAAGAGAGTTTTTGGAAGGCAAACGACTCTTCAAAAAATACTCTTCTCACAGCAAAACAATCCGATGGAATCGTTTTTAAAAGTGGTGGAACAACTGGAAATCCCAAATTTTCCTATTTTACAAGAGAGGAATGGTCTCAATTTACCCATGCCTTTGGGAGTGGAATGGATCATGCTGGATTTTCGGGGGGAGATAAAGTCGGTAATCTTTTTTATGCTGGTGAGCTTTATGCTTCCTTTATCTTCATTATGAAATCAATGGAAGCGATGAAAGTTCCAGTTATTCATTATCCTTTGGCCGGAGCTGCGCCTTTTGATCAGATTGTGAAATCTATTCAAGAACTCGGAGTGAATGTTTTGGTTGGCGTCCCAACAACGATGATGAATTTTATTGCTTATTTAAAAGAGAACAAAATTCAATTGAGTCTTGAGAAGTTTTTCTTTGGTGGTGAAGACATGTACGACGACCAACGTAAAATTGTTCAAAATTATTTTGGCGATATTTATCTATCAAGTATCGGCTACGCATCAGTCGATGGAGGACATTTAGGTTACGTTGATCGCAACTGTGGCCCTAGTGAGCATTTTGCTTTTACAGACACTTCTATTATGCAAATTGTCGATGACGATACTGGAGAAGAGATCACTGAGCTTGGAAAGGTTGGAAAGCTTATCTACACGAATTTGATTCGTCGCCTGATGCCTATTATTCGCTATCCAGTAGGGGATCGCGCCATGTGGGTCGATAAGAATAAATTTAAGCTTATGGGAAGATCTGAAGAAGGGGCACGAGTCGGCCCGGTAACTGTTAATCGTGATGATGTTCATGAGATTCTGGAAAAGTCCTCACTCTTTCAACACGTCTTGGGCTTTCAGCTCGTCATAGATAGAGAGTTGGAAAAAGATAGACTAACTATTGTTCTCGGTCTTGATAACTCAAAGGCACAATCTTTATCTGGAGCAGATTCTCTCGTTTCGCTGTTTTATAAGGAAAGACCGATGTATAAAGAGCTTGTAGAGATGCAGATGATCGCCCCTGTACAATTCAAACTAGGATCATTTTCTGAGCTTCAAAAAAATCCACGCACTGGAAAATTGAAGCTTGTTATTGATATTCGCAAATAGAGCTAAAAATTAAAGACACTATTTTTTGAGTGGTAATAATTGAGAGAAGCATTTAGTTCAGGATGTGAATCATCTGTGAGGTCTTGCGATTCAAACTTGTTGTCTAATAAGAATTGGCATAATGCTTTTGCCAACTCCAATTCTGACCACTGATGGCCATCATTGGGTTGAGCTTCAACTTCGTACGATTCATATTTCTGACCAGTGACATCACTCACTACTGAGCTTTTTAAAGTTAGGTCAATACTTTTTGAAAGTGTTCGAGTTGTGAGCTCATATCTCTTTCTTTCTGCACTATTACTTGGGACAACAAAGTATCTATTTCGCGGAATTTTGCTATTAAAATGTTGAAGACCTTCTTGGGTTACATCTACTATTGTATTTTTGAGTTGGTCAAATTGATGAAGCGCCATTCTGTCATCTTTTAATAGATATCCTAGACCTCGATTTGAGTATTCTTTTAACAAATCAATGTCACTAGCACTTAATTCCGTTTCGAAGGCATCTTTTTTGCCAGAAAAGACATAAAATCCTTGGCAAGAATATTGAAGTGGCTCATCTTTTTTTATCGAGATTTGAATTTCTTCATTTGAATCTTTTTCTTTAATTCTCATTTTTACTTCGGGCAACTTTTCGGAAAGAAGAAAGGAGCTTCCATTGTAAATTTCAAAGTAGAGATCGGAACGTTTTTTGTATTTATGTGGAAAGATCCTTTTTAATTTATTAAAGCCACTTTTGTTTAATGGAACTCTCGCTTCGAATTGGATTTCAGCATGAGAGATTTGAATGGCAAATAATGAAATTAATAAATGAATCATTTCTTACTCACTATAAAGAGTTTAGAGGGATTGTTTTTCATTTGTCCTATTTTTCCCGTCTTCTCATCAAAGAGGAAGCCAAGCCCAAAATCATTGTCTGCAATGACGGCAACAGTGTTCTCATCAATCCATGCAATTCCTTCAATCTTTTCTTCTTGATCAATGTCTTTCAGATGTAAATCGTATTCCATTTTCTTAGGTACTGGTTCACCTTCAAAATTGTCCATTCCTGTTTTAGAAAGTACATTCAGTTGTGAATTGATCGTTAATGAATAAATTTTGCGATAGCATTCCGTTCCCATTTTGCCGTTTTGCTCAAGGACGAAAATTTCTCCCATAGAGTTCGAAGTAAGGTCTCCAACCTTGTCAGATTCAGGATCGAGTTGATAAAGGTACAAACCTGTTTGTGTTTCTGTTCGAAGATCAAACTCAACGATTGGCACGAGTTTACTTTTTGAATCTATCGGACTTTGCAAAACGAGGTAGAGCTTTTGCCCAATTCTAGTTATACCTTCAAATCCGCGATTGGGTCTCCTCTTAGCAAGAGCAGCAGAGAGTATTTTTTTACCAGTTCTTTTAAATGGAGCAGTTTTAGGAAGAAAGCGGTTGAGCATTTGTCCATTGGGATCGACCTTGACTAAGCTCGGTCCATATTCTTCGACGATCCAAAAATTTCCTATTCCATCGACAATAATACCTTCGCTATCAATTCCCATAGGGTTGTGAAATAGAGGCGTTCCTTTAGCAGTTGATGGAGTTTCATCAATCATCGGAACATTAGGTAGCCCCGTCGTCATGATTGAAACTTGCTTTTCTACTTCGATTTTTCCCTCTTTTAATTGAAAAAAGACAATTTGTGGTCTGTAGCTTGGCAACAGAAAAGGACGCACGGATCTTCCATCACCTTTAAAATCTATCATAGGACCGTTAGGGCCACGATCGGTAAGTGTTAAGTAATGATCACCATTTAACTTAACTAGCCCTGAAAACCCACCAAGACTGAGATTTCCAACTTCTGCAACTGTGCCAATTGAAGGGGGCTTTTCTAACGTGAAGGTTTGCACTTGAGAATGATGTGCACACGCAAAAAAGGATCCTGCTAACAAGAAGTAAACGAACAATTTAATTTTTTTCATGGGAATATCTAACCATTTTTAATGCAGGATGAGAACTGGCCAACAAAATCGTAACAAAAGCGGAGGAACTTCTAGCTTGTCTTTAATTTCAAGTCCTTATCCACGCCTATGATTTGAGCAGGAGGTATAAGATTCCAAACATTATGCCCCTGAAGGGGCTCTGAACTAATTAAAAAGTGCATGACTTTAGCATCTTCCGTGACCAATGATTCACAGGCCGATGCAAAACTAGGGCAGGTGTCACGCTCAGGACATTTCTTTTTATAGGTTGAGTAGTAAAGAGGTTTTCCCCCTTGATGGGCCAACATCATTTTTCCATCTGTGATTAAGAAACTCAAAAAATTTTCATTTTTAGCTTCTTCACCGCAAACATCTGAAGCGCAAAATGGCCCAATGATTTTGCAAATTTCATCGATGGCCATAGTGATACAATCCCTCACGACAGAGTAGGGGACTTCATTTTCTAAAGAGTGACTTTTTTTGATAAAGCTAAGGACAATAAAAAAGATAATTTCGCTATCCGTTGATCCTAAGATAAATCGTCCGAGATCAGCATCTATAAGTTTTAAAAGTTTTGGACGGTTGCTTATAAAATTTCTCACATGACCATTATGGGCAAAGACCCATCTTCCAAATTGAAAGGGATGAGTATTGAGTATATTGACTTCGCCTTCAGTTGCTTTTCGAATATGGGCTATAACAGTTTGAGAGCTCACGATTCCAGAAACTTTTGAAAAAAGACTATCTTTAAAAGCTGAAATGTCAGACTTAATAATGTGGGGAGCTCCTGCCATATAATAAGCAACGCCCCATCCATCGGGATGGATATTGCTCTGATGAACGAGCGAATTCTCAGCACTCATTAAAGATGAGTGAACTTGAGAGTTGATAACTGATCGAAAACCCAACATCCTACACATTTCATTATCATATCAGAGCTAGCGTAAGTGATCACGTTCGGATTAAAATGCCTGTCATGAGCTATGCAATAATTGATGTCGAAACGACTGGAACAAGTTCGAAATCTGGTAAGATCACAGAGATTGCAATCATTCTTCACGATGGTGAAAAGGAAGAAACTCGTTATAGCACCTTGATCAATCCAGAGATGAAAATTCCATCTTACATTAGTCAATTAACCGGCATCACTCAGGATATGGTCGAAGAAGCCCCCTATTTTTATCAGGTCGCTAAGAAAATTATTGAGATGACAGAAGGGCGAATCTTTGTTGCTCATAACGCTCAATTTGATTATGACTTTATTCGAAGTGAATTTTCTCAACTTGGCTATGGTTTTAATCGTAAAAAATTATGCACGGTAAGGCTCTCTCGAAAACTCTTACCTGGATTTAAGAGTTACTCATTGGCCAATTTATGTAAACAATTGGAATTGACGAATCAACGTCCCCACCGCGCACTTGAAGATGCACTTGTGACTTCCGAGCTTTTTGAAATCTTAGTTAAAAAATCAAAAGAAATTGGAATCGAATCTTTAGAGAATTACGAATCTATGGGATTGGGTATTCCTCCTTTGATGGATAAAGAGCAGATCGATCATCTTCCAGAGACCACAGGGGTTTATCAGATTTATGATAAGCAAGGTTTTGTCCTTTATATTGGAAAAAGCAAGAATATAAAGAAAAGGATTATCGAGCATTTGCGCTCTAATCTAACTGAGAAAAAAGATTATTCTTTTATTCAATCATGGTGTTCGATCGAGACGATTACAACTGGTTCGGAACTGATTTCACTGTTGCTTGAAAATGAACTTATAAAAAAGCATAAACCATTATTTAATCATGCCCTGAAGAAATCAAAATTCTCATGGGGAATTGTTCAAAGAGATAAGATCGAACTGAAAAAACTAGATGACGTGAATGAAATAGCTTTATTAAAATTTTCTTCAAAGAAGACAGCAGAAGCCAAATTTGAAGAACTCAAGCTTTGGGAAGAACAAGGTCAAGACATAGAGAAACATTCTTTACTTAAATTCCCTAAGGGAAGAGTGGTGCTGCTCGATAAAGGGAGAGAAGTTGATGAAAAAAGTTTTATTCTCGTCGATCACGAAAAAATACTAGGCTTTGGATATGGAGATCATTTAGAAATTGGAATGTTTCAGGGGCAAATATTCGAGGGGTTAGAGTATTTTGCATTAAATGATTATCCAGATTCAAAAAGTCTTCTACTGCCTTTTTTGTCTAATTTAAAAGTGATTAAAATTAATTCGAACACTTCTTTTGATCCCATAATGCCATACTAAATTGGAATAATTTTCCTCCTTGAAGCAGATAACAGCCTCTCTCTGATAGAATGAGAGGGGGCAAGAGATATTCTGCCCAATTCGGAGGAACATGGACTTTCCAGCGATTGCATACAGAACCTATCAACAATGGAAAAACCATTCTTCAATGTCAGCTTTCTTCTTTAATGTTCTTAGAAATCTACAATCAATCAAAAATCCGATCACTAAAACAAGAAAGTTTCACCAGATTATAAATGAGAATATTGACTCAATTTTTGAAGATACGACAGTTACGAGATCAGTGAGTTGTAAAATTGGATGTTCTGGATGTTGCCATACCCCTGTTTCTGTAACAAATGAGGAGGCTCAACTCCTTGCTCATAGAGTTAATAGTGGTTTAGAGATTTCAACTAAAAATCTCGAGCGACAAGCCCTTTTGGGAAATTCTTCTGCCTCTTATTACAGTTTGAGTTTTCAAAATAGAAAATGCGTCTTTTTATCTGAAGCTGGCGCCTGTACGGTTTATGAAGATAGACCAGCTGTTTGCAGAACAAACTTTGTAGTGGGGAACGCTAAACAGTGTGACACCAGTGATGGCAAAGAGAAACCAGTAAGACTACTGACGACTACTAAAGCTGATATCGCCATTATTGCTGGCTACAAATCTGCATCTTCATCAGGCTTGCTTCCCTATATGCTTTACAAAGAACTCAACAAGAAGCAAAACTCAAATCAATCAGTCCTCGTCATGCGTAAAGATTCCTTTACTGAGAAGTAACCTCTCACATATTTTTCAAATTATTGTTAAAATAAGTGGTGAATAATACGATAAAGCCGATTGTTTTGGTTGCTTATTTTTTTTGGAGCCTTTTGGCTTTGCATGCCAGCGAAGTAAAGAGAGATCTAGTTGTCCTCTGGAGTTCAACAGAGACACTCGGAAAAGAGTATACCTACGGAACTGTCCATAGAAATATGGAGTCAGTTTTTAATTATCTTGGTTATCGTTTGAAATACGTTGAAGTTAACTACGAGCTAAGTGCTTGGTCTAAAAAAAACCAAATCAAAAACTATGCAGGAGTTTTAACCTTCTTCTTCGATAATAAAATAAAAGAAGTTAAAAACTATATCGACTTTCTCTCTAGTGTCATTGAAAACAATATTCCTCTTTTAGTCATGGGAGAGTGGGGTTTTGTTAATGAAAACCTTCGTAAGAATAAAGCAGAAATAGATCAACTCTTAAAAAGATTATCTCTAAAAGCTGAATTCACTGAATATGATAATCCGCTACTTTTTAAAGTTCTAAAGAA
The DNA here is from genome assembly GCA_002786715.1 of Bdellovibrio sp. CG22_combo_CG10-13_8_21_14_all_39_27. Classification (GTDB taxonomy): domain Bacteria; phylum Bdellovibrionota; class Bacteriovoracia; order Bacteriovoracales; family Bacteriovoracaceae; genus 21-14-all-39-27. The sequence goes on along the minus strand of PCTW01000034.1, from coordinate 97,182 downwards.
ACTCGATCATGTCGAATTCGAAAGAAAGATAAAAAATGAACTTTTGAGGGTGGTGACAATTAATAATACAGGACCAAGTTCACGAGTGCATTTGAGTATCGAAGTCAAAGGAGAGGAGAAGCCTGCTGATGTCATCATCCTTGATGATAGAAAATTTTTTTACGCCCAGCGAGGCTTTGAAATTTTCGAAAACCCATATAATAAAGTTTCAAACTGGAGAATTGATCCTTTCTATTATTTCGGAAAAGTTTTAGGTAATGAAAATCCTATTCCAGATGTGACGACATTAAATGGCAATAGAATTGCTTTTTTTCATATTGATGGAGACGGTTTTATTAATACATCTGAGATCGATAGAACCAAAACAAGTGGAGAAATTATTATAAGTGAAATTTTAAAAAGATATTCACTTCCTACAACAGCCTCTGTTGTGACTTCAGAAATTGATTCAAATTTTTTTGGAACAAAAAAAAGTGAAAACCTAGCAAGAGAGATGTTTAGAAATCCTTTTATTGAAGTTGCAAGTCATACTTTTGCTCATCCCCTTAGTTGGTCAATGGTTCCAGATGAGCAAGATATAAAGGCCTATGTCGATGATCGAAATATAAAGAAGCACAAAGGCCCCATTTTGGCTTACAAGGTCTCTGGATATCAAATGGATTACTATAAGGAAGTTGTTGAATCAGTAGAATATATAAATCAAAATTTATTGTCGAAAAATAAGAAGACTCAAGTGTTACAATGGAGCGGTAACTGTCGCCCGCCTGAGATTGCGATTGAACTCGTTGAAAAACAAGGACTTGCTCAATTGAATGGAGGAGACTCTCGATTTGATAAAACTTTTAACTCCTATACCGGACTTTCGGCCCTCTATCGGCAGGTCGGACAATATCTGCAAGTCTATTCTGGCGCCGCAAATGAAAATATTTATACAAATTTATGGCAAGGACCTTTTAATGGATTCATTAATGTAATCGATAATTTTAAAAACACAGATAGTCCCTATCGCATCAAACCCATTAATATCTACTATCATTTCTACTCGGGTGAGAAAGTGAGTTCTCTAGCTGCTCTAAAATCAATTTACGATTGGGTTCTTACACAAGAAATTAATCCTCTGTTTGCTTCTGAATACGTTCAAGTTGTAAAAGGTTTTGAATCCGCAAGAATTGATAAAATAAAAAAGAATCATTTTAGAATTACAAATAATGGTTTGCTAAGAACAATTAGGTTCGATAAAACAATTCTTACTCCGGATTATAATCTTTCAAAAAATGTTGTGGGTCATTTTGTGAAAAATAATTCACTCTATGTATCTCTTGGAGATCTAGATCAGACAGATATTGTTCTTTCGAATCAAAATACTAGTAACGTCTATATTTCACACAGCAACTCAATTATAGACAAAGTATTAATTAAAAATAATGAAATGTTTTTAAGAGGTAAAGCCAATGTTCCATTAGAGATCAAGCTTAGCAATGGAAAAATTATAAAAGGAAGTCGAGGTAATTTTAGAGATCTAAAGGTTGCCCTATGATTTTATATAGACCATGGCAATTTATTACTTTTGTTGCCATCGTTCTAACAGTAGCTTTTTTCAGTATCCCGACTTCTGAGAAATTAGGTCAAATTTATTTTGATAGTTATCAATATGACAAAGCGTTGATTTATTTTAACAAAGTAAACACTCTCGATGAGAATAATATTCCGACTCTCAAAAAACTAAAAGAATACTTCCTTATTCAAGGATCAGTTCCTGAGGCCCTCGAGGTTCAAAAGAAATTGGTTTTCTTAAGACCTAAAAACATTTCTTACTTGGAAGAGTTGGAACAACTCTATGATTGGAATCAACAGCCTGTTCTGAAAATTCAAACGATGAAGAAGAGAGCGGACTTACTTCCGATGAATGAACGTATTGAAATTTATATTGAGATGTTTTCAGGATTAAGATGGCTAAGAAATTATGAAGAAGCTGATCGATTGGCAGAATTTATACAGCTCGACCCAATTCTAAATAGTAATGTAAATTTAAACGAATTAATTATCGAATACTACCTAGCAACGAAGAAGTCGGAAGAGGCCATACATTTATTAGAAAAAAACGTCATAAAAAATCCAAGTGATACACGATCTATAGAAAGAGTCGCAGAGGCCTATCGCTTCGAGAAAAACTATGAGCAGAGTATCGTCTACTATCAGCGCTTAATAGGAATTTCTGAGAATGATTCTAGTCTCGTGAATAGTGTCGCAATCAATATTGAGAAATTGAAAAGTACGATGATTGTAAAAAATTTCTCAAGTATCGAGCTGATCATTGATGGCCTATTAAAGATGAAGCGAAATGATCTTGCTTTGTCAGTACGACAAGTTTTGATTAAAGCTCTTCCTGAAGATCCGTATCTTAAATTTATTTTAATTGAGAGTTATCTTAATAATAATATGCAAGATGAAGCTATTAAACTTTTGGAGGGATTTGAGTTTGAAAGCATTAAAAATGCTGACTCGATTTACAATGCAGCTTCTCAATTAAATGATATCGGCAAACCTGAGATTGCAGTGCGATTGATGGAAAAACTGGTAGAGAAATTCCCTAGACAAAGCTCTTACTTGGAATTCCTAGGGGATCTTTATGAAAAACTAGGACGAAAAGACAAAGCTATTGAAATTTATTTCAAAATACTAGATTTCAAGAAACGAGTTATGCTGAATCAAAAATCCTTGCTATTGGCACTGAACGAAAGTTCATTACGAAACTTGCCCATCATTCCGAAAAACTATTCGTTTAGGAAAAATCCTATTTTTACTCAGGATAAGCAGGTGACTAGGGTAAGACAAAAAGTCTTATATCTCATTGATGGAATGGACTCTAACGATAGAAAAATTGAGCTCCTTGAAAAGCTCCTTAATGATTCCCCCAATGATAAACTTGTTTTAAAGCGCTTAGGCTACATTTATTTTACTCTTGGGAATGCCGAAGAAGCATACCGTTTTTTTGATATGGCCTATATTGGTTCTCCTAACGATAAGGATGTCCTCGAAGTTTTGGCAAGAAGAGATATCGAACAAAAAAAATGGGTTGCCGCAGAGTTAAAACTTGAATCATTAAAGAGGAGCGAGTCCTATGTCGATCTACAGGAAGAACTTTTGTTTCAAACAGAATCTCCATTACATGAAAACTTTTGTCGAAGCCTTGCTCTTAAAGATGATGTAACGCTTTCGGAGAAAATCGTCCTTTCAAGATGCTACTTTCGTGAGCGTAAATATAAACAGTCTCTTCAAATCGCAAATGATTTAATTGATCATAATCCACCTGATGCTAGGTTTCAGTTCCTTGCGCTCTCTTCATGCCTAGAAATGAAGAATGTAGATTGTGCCGAAAATAAAATACAACTATTAAACACGGAACTTCAGGTCTCTGAAAGTGAAATGAGACCTTATCGTGAATATTTGGAAGAAATTAAAGCAGAACTCCATCGATTGAACGCTTGGTCTTTTCGTACCTCAATGGATGTTCTCGTTTATCAATCCTGGACTTCATATAAAGAAAATCTTGAAATAGTGAAACGTTGGGATCAATTTGGTCTCTCTTTTGAGACGAATTATATACATTTTGCCCAGAATAAAAGTATCGTGGTCAAAAATCTCAAAGTTGCAGGTAAATATTTTAGTGATTCATTTGAGATTAGCGTTGGCCCTCATTTCTATCAAGGAATCACTTCTCAAATGAGTCCTTACTTGGAAATTTTATATTCAAAAAAGTCTTCTTTTATGAGTATGCATTATTCGCGAGATCGCTCAGCTCGATCGAGCAAAGAACTTGTTGAAAATAATGTGAGAACTCATCAATTAGAGCTCTATGCAGAAGAGAATTTATCTAAAAGGCTTTCTTCGGCTCAATCTCTTTCTTTTTTTCGAGCTGAAGCGAATAGTGAAATAGGAAATGGTTATAATTCGCGTTTGGATTTATTATACAAGATTTGGGGAAATCTTCCCCTTTGGTCGGGGGTGGTTTTTGGCCATTCTTCGAGCTCTGAAAAAAATGGTTCCACATTGTTCACTAACAACTACTTCAGAAACTCAAGTCCCTATGGATTGGTCCTAGCTAAAAAACAGACCTCTTTGGTCAATAAATTTCCAATGCTCGATTGGGACACCAGAATAGAAGTCATAGGTGATTATGATAGAGGGATGAGTTTTGCCCGTATTTTGAATGCTTTTGCTAGGGTAAAATATCACTATAACTTTAATAAGTTTATAGAGCTATCTAGCTCATGGGGCCAAGAGACAACGTCTGAAGCCAAAGGTGATGCGTGGGAGTTTCAATTGAGTTGGAATCATTGGTGGTAATTTATGAATAAAAGAGTACTTTTATTAGATGATAGTAGCGAGTTTCTTTTCTTAGTAAGTTCACTCCTAAAATTTCATAACATTGATGTAGAAAATGTAGAAGATTCAGCAAAGGCGCTGGAACTAGTCAAACAGAATGACTATGCAATGATTATTACAGACTACTTAATGGATCCGATGAACGGCCTAGAATTTGCTCAAGAGGTTCGTAAGGAAGGAAAGAATCAACATACTCCACTCATGCTATTGACGGCAAAAAAATTGGATGAAGAAGAGACCATTGAATGTGGTCAATTGAAAATGGTTTATGTCTCTAAGCCCGTGATGCCAAACGATTTGTATCGAAAAGTAATGGATAATATAAGTAAGAAATGAAAAAGAAAAGAATCTTGGCAGATGTTTTTATCTATATAGCGCTAGTGTTAGTGTCCCTAATCTATGCAGCTATTTTTGACCCTTATAACTTATCGTTGTATGGATATGAGCCCCATCCTCTACTACTTATTACAGTAATACTAAGTTCTTATCGTGGATTATTATTTGCGGTTCTTGGATCATTATTTTCTTCAACTTTATATCTTTTGCTCATTCATTCTCAAGTTGATTACGAAGTTGTTGAAACAATCTTTACCTGGTCATATTTTTCATTACCAGCAACGATATTCTTTCTTTCAATATTTGTTGGAATTATTCGGCAGACAACTCATGATCGTTACAAGGGTTTTGTTGAAGCTGATAAAAAACGTGAAATAATGTTAAATAATCTTGAAAAGAATCAAAAGAAAATTGAAATCGAAAATCGAGAGCTCAAAGAAAGACTCGTTACAAAAGAAGACTCAATTTATAGCCTTTATACAATTTCTCAAAAAATGACTGAAATAGATAGTTCAATTCTAATTGATAATTTCTTTGAAGTACTACGAGATCACGCGTATGTCGCAAAAAGTGAAATATTTGAAACTTCTTCAGACAGAATAACATCATCTAAGGGATTTTTTGGCATCGAAAAGAGCCTGTATGAGAAAGTGCGTGATAATAAGCTCCTCCATAAAAGTATTGAAACAAAACAGATGAAAAGTTTAATGGATATAGATCTTCAGAGCAGTGAAGAACATCCAATTGTATTATCAATACCTCTTCTCGTCGAAGATAAGCTTTGGGGTGTTTTGGCAATCTATGAAATTCCTTTTTTAAAATATGTACCAACAACTTTTAAAATGATCGAAATTTATGGTAAATGGCTATCTCATTCACTCTCTAAAGCGGATGCTTTCAATCATTTGGAGGATCATATTTTTCTTGATCCAGAATTTCATGTTTATAAGCATGATCATTATTTAGAAAGACTTGCAGAGGAAATCGAACAGGCTCAAAGTTGCAAAACGAAATTTTCAGTATTAAAACTTGAAATTTTAAATTGGAACATACTCTCGATTGGAAAGCGAAAGCTTCATAAGAAAATTATTGTTGAATCATTACGAAAACTATCGAAGAAGATGGATGTCATTGCATTAGGGAAAAGTGAAAATGAAATTGAAGTTCTTGTCTTGGGATCCCATGATAGAGCTGAAGGTATAATGGATCGAACTCAAAGGCACTTGGCCACTTACAAAAACGAAACGAATAAGATTGAAGTGAGCTATTGGGATTATTCCGGAGAAGTTCTTGAGACCGATGATTATGCAAAATGTTTTAAAAAGTTTGAGGAAGTTTAGTGATTCTTGTTTCACTTGGATTCTTAAAAATTATCCTAATCTCGTTACTTCTTACTTTTACAATAAGAGCAGAGGTCTTTGTATCGTTCTTAAATCCAATCTCAGCATTTCTATTTGCATTCGCTATAAAGAAAAGAGGTGGGAATCCTCTTGAGTATTTGAGTTTTTTCTTAATCGATACCTTAATTCCCGTATTTGGATTTTTCTCTATGTTGCTTTATTACCTAAGTGGACCAATTTACAAAAAAATATATCGTAATCATCGAATTGACGTTTTTGATCTACCGATGGGTGAAGAAGTCTTTATTGAGCATGTTCAAGATAAAAAATTATTGAGACAAGATGTGAAAGAAGGAAGAATTGAGAATATCGTAAAAAACAATGTTGAGATTGAACCCTATGTCGATATCCTCTCCGGTAAAGACTTAAAATTGAAAATAAATGTCATTGAGAAGCTGACTCGAATGGGGACACCTGCGTCAGTACAAATTTTAAAAAAGGCCCTCATCGATCAAACTTATGAAGTTCGTTATTTTGCCAATAATGCACTTGAAAAGATTGAAAAGAGGATGCTTGCCGCGATTGATACTGCCACGGAAACGATATCTAAGCACTCAGATGATTATAGGAACTATAATTTCAGAGGAACATTGTATTTAGATTTTTATACATTAGGAATTTTAGATAAAGAAACAGGTCGTAGTTTTCTAGAAAAATCGATGTATGATTTTTTATTCTCATTGCAGTTAAATTCTAATCAGTCCTACCTTTTTGTAAAGATCACACATATTCACTTGTTAGTAAGAAACTTTGAACAGGTCATTAGTGTCGCTACACAAGCCCTCAACTCTAAATTAAACAGTGATGATAGGGGAAAGGTTCATTTTTATCGTGCTGAAGCGATGTTTCATCTGGGGCAATTTTTGAATGTTGTCGATGAGTGCAAGCTTGTAGGGAATGAAGAGGTTCAATATAAATTAATAAAGGATTCAAGTGACTTCTGGTCAAATTACGGAGCAAGCTCTTCGGTTAATTGAAAATCTCAATTCACCCTTTTGGTTTGTTCGAACAAAAGCAGTAAAAGAATTTGAATCCATTGGTTCAAGTGAGTTGCTTCGTGAACTGTACATTCAAGTAGAGAGAAAACATGACGATTCATTACGATGGATTTTTTTGGAAGGGGTCGCCCTTTGCCTGCTTAATTCGAATGCTGTAATCATAGGAGAGGCCCTACTCATTCTCATCCTCGAATCAGAGCAGCGAAATGTTAAAATTAAAAACGAAGCAAAAAGAAGAATTCGCACATTCTTTGGCAATCAGGAAATTTTTAGATATTTAAAAGTTCTTGGTTTGAGACATTGTATCGCTCATTTACCAAAGAATAAGAGAAATATCGTAACGTTATTCGTTGCCGAGTATAAAGTTGTCGAAGTCATTCCCCTTATTTTAGAAGATTTTCAATCTAAAGATGTGGAACTAAGAATTCTAACAATTGAAGTACTAAGAAAGCTTTCAGATTCTCGAGGCAATCGTTACCTAAAAAAAATATTAAATGATGCTGAATCGCCAGAGCTTGAAGTTGCTATTCGAGCTTTGGGTAAATTGGGCAGTCCCTTTGACTTTAGATCTTTGACAACTCATCTTTATCATCATGACCCCAAAACTCGATTGGCAGTCGTTATTGCGATTAGTAAATTGCTTAAGGTTTTCGCACTTCCCTTTTTGTACTCAGCTTATAAACAAAATAAATCTCCAGTTATTAAAAGAGAAATTATTCATCAGGTGGGCAAAATTAATCATAGCTTATCTGCTAAATTTCTCCTCCACTTTTATAATCTTGAGAATGATTTTAATCTCATTCAGCAATTTGATTGGGCCTTCCACGAAAACCCAAAACATATTACCCTACCAGTCATCATACGCAATTTTTCAAAGCAAAGTGAAACAACTCAGTTTCGATTAGTTCGAATGATTGGAGAATTTAATGATTCACGCGGTATCACTCTTTTGAAACAGATTTTAAAAAATGAAACGAGAGAAATTGTTCTTATCGAAACATTTGATGTGGCAGTAATCTTTAATTCAACTATACTGCTTGAACATATTCTAGATGCTGAGCTAAGTGCAAGTTCTAATATTGTTCATTATGCATTATTATCTTCGCTTAAGCATACATGCTTCGATCGAATTGAACATTTTAGAAAATGGATTAAAAAGGAGAATTTACCTGTCTCTCTCGCTCAGCTTCTGATTCAGTTTGCGAGTGTTAATTTTCAGGATATTAAGAAAGATTCTTCAGCTTTTAATGATGTACAAGAGTTTTTAAAAAAATACATAAGTCATTCTCATATGGATGTTCTTCTTTCAGCACTTGATTGCAGCTGGAAATATATGGATAAAGATCTTTTTAATTCTCTCTATCAGCATTTTCTCCTTGAAAAGAAATCATTACTTCTAAAAAGTTATACTTTGTGCTTTATTAAGGCTCTGACTGAAAACCCAGATCTACTTACTCTTAGACCTAAAATTTTAAATAATGAACATCTCGTTAAACATTTTCAACCGAGTAAGGTTTCAGTTGATTTTTGGAATATCTTTCTTAATTGTTTTCGCAGCGATTCTTCAATTGGTGGTGATCTTTTCTGGGAAAAGCATGCTTTGGCCATTGGAAAATCTCTCGTCCAATGGGTTTTGAAAGCTCAAACCTTTGAATTTGTTCCTGAGGCTATAAAACTTATTCGCAAATCTGATTGTGAAATCGAAGAAGAATTATTGAACTTCATGATAAGCGATATTTATGTATTGGGAGATGACCAATTAAAATATCAAATTCTTCTTTTTGTTGCTGAGTTTGGCCGATTAGATGACTTTAATTTCCTTTGGAACGAATCTCTTAAAACTAAGTTTTTCGCCCATCAACACTCGCATTTAATCAATCTCTTTTCTACGGCGGTAACATGAGTGATGTTTGCTTGCTTTTAGAAGGAACATTTCCCTATGTGACAGGTGGAGTATCGAGCTGTGTTTATCAACTCATTAAAAATACACCTCAAGTTAAATATTGCATTGTGTATATTGGTGCTTCTGAAATGGATGGAAAGGAATATAAGTATCCAATCCCAGAAAATGTGACATTGATTAAGGAAGTTTTTCTTTTCGATTACGATATCGAAGGGAATATTCATTCAATGGGAGATTCTTTTCCAAAGGATTTGATCTCGGACTTTCATCAGAAAATACGAAATTGGGATCTTTCTCAATTTGAAGTTCTTTTCAATCGTTTTTTTAAAGATACTGAAAAATTTAATGAAATACTCAGACTTTTTCAGTCCAAAGAATCTTGGGATTTTTTAGTTAGAACCTACGAAAAACGATTTACCCAAGCTGATGCAGTATCCTTTATCGATTTTTTCTATACTTGGCGGTTTACCCATTATCCAGTCTTCAAAGCGCTCTCTCAAGAATTGCCCAGAGCAAAAGTTTATCATTCCTTAAGTACTGGCTATGCTGGATTGATGGGAGTTGCAGCGAAGCTTCGCTACAATAAACCTTTTATTCTAACAGAGCACGGAATTTATTCTCATGAGAGAGAGATCGAAATTCTTCAAGCAGAATGGATTTTTAATACTGATAAGGAAGTCAAGGCTGTACGAGAACTGAGCTTCTTTAAAGAATGGTGGATTAAGATATTTCATTTTTTAAGTCGTATTGCCTATTATCATAGCGATCAAATAACAACTCTCTACATTGGAAATAAAAAGAAGCAAATCGCTAATGGTGCGCGCGAAGAAAAGATAGCTCTAATCGCTAATGGTATAAATATATCCGATTTTGACCAAGTTCTCATTGATCGAAAAACCCCAAGTGCACATAAAACGATCGCCTTAGTCGGTCGAGTCGTGCCTATTAAAGATATTAAAACTTTTATCAAGGCCATGGCCATAGTCGTACGATCTTACTCAGATCTTGACGTTCTGATTATTGGTCCTTGGGAAGAAGATCAAGACTATTATGAAGAATGCGTAAAACTGATTAATATGTTTGATCTTGGTGAAGTTGTTAAGTTCACAGGAAAAGTCGATGTTAAGAAATATTACACATATGTCGACGTTATGGTGCTTTCAAGTATTTCGGAGGGACAACCTATGGTTATTCTGGAAGCTTATGCTTGTCGTATTCCGGTTGTTGCCACTGATGTCGGTTCTTGCCGAGAGTTGGTTTATGGTAGTTCTGACGAGGATAAGGAATTGGGAGAGTCCGGTATTGTCGTTCCCTTTGGTATGCCCGATCAATTGGCCAAGGCCATTTTGAAAATCATTAGTGATGAACAAATAGCTATCGATATGGGAAATGTTGGCCGCAAGAGAGTAGAACAGTTTTATCGCGAAGATTTAACTGTTGGTCGATATTTACAGTTGTATAATAATTTTATTGGTGATCAAACCTAGGAGTTTTCTTGGCTGGAATAGGGTTTCGTCTTAAAAATTATTTTAGACCTGATGATCTTCTTGGAAAGGTCAAAGGAACTCTATATTCAATTATTATTTCTAGTGGACCTTGGCTTATTACTGTTCTCACAGTGGCTTCAGTTTCTCTTTATGCTCAACGACAATTATCAATCAACGATTTGTTTATCTTAAAATCTATTATAACTTATACCTTTGCTGCAAGCTTAATTGTCTTTGGAGCATTCGAAATGCCACTGACTAGATATCTTTCTGATAAGATTTATATGTCGGATTATTCGACATTTTCTAATGTCTTTTTCACGATGGTCATTGTCGTGACGATCATAGGAGCCTTCTTAGGAGGAGTTTTTTATTCTTACTTTGATTTTAGCCTCCTCTTAAGATCTTTAGGAGTTACTTTTTTCGTCAGCGTTCTGCTTGTTTGGCTTTCGATGATTTTCTTAAGTGCTGCCAAAAATTTTCATCAGATTTCGATAAGTTTTTTTCTTGGTGGTTTTTTCTCGTTCGCTATGTCGCTAACCCTTGGGAAAATGTTTGATTTACCTGGATTTTTAGGGGGTTTTGCTATCGGACAGGCCCTTACTGCAGCCCTACTTGCACGGAATTTAGTCAGTGAATTTCCCGATAGAGAGTATATTAGCTTTGAGTTTGTAGAATATTTTTTCCGCAACCGCCAAATGATCTTTATAGGTCTTTTCTATTATATCGGAATCTGGATGGACAAGTTTGTCTTCTGGTTCATGGGGGAAGGAAAACTTGTGACAGGACTTTTATACACAAACCTCTATTATGACACTGCCATTTTTTTGGCTTATCTGACAGTTGTTCCTTCTTTTGCTATTTTCATGGTTCAAGTTGAGACAAATTTTTATATAAAATATGCCTATTATTTCAGAACGATTGAGAATCGTTATGATCTGAATATGATCGATTCAGGGCGGCTCGAAATTGTCACGAGCTTAAGACAAGCTTTAAATAGACTACTTCGCATTCAATTTTTTATTACTTTACTTGCCTGGCTATTCGCAGAACCCATCTTTAAGTTTCTAGGACTTCCGACGATGATGATTCCGATCTTTAGATATGGTTCGATCGCTGCATTTTTGCAGGCATTATTTTTAATCCTTAATATTATTCATCTCTATTTTAAAGATACGAAACCGGTTTTAATCAATTATGCCTTTTTCATGGTTTCAAACTTTTTATTAAGTTGGCTCTCTCTGGTTCTTGATTTTAGGTTTTGGGGATTGGGTTATCTACTCAGCACTTTAATGACCCTTGTTTTGTCTTTTGTAACTTTAAATAAAACATTGATCTCGCTTAATCTCTTCACATTTATGAGGCAACCTCTGACTCAGAAAAATTATTCGGAGGAACTCTGATGAGACTGATGATTTTTGCATTTGTATTAGGCTTTATGGGATGTTCCGCCTTAATCGAAAAAAAGTATGTTTCGATCAATAAATGGGGCTATCAGCTGCAGGCCTATCGTCCACCTCATGATCTAGAAAGAATCCAAAAGAGCAAAGACACTCTCTGGGTCATTGATTACTCATTAGATGGAACTGATTCACGTCGTTTTCGCCCTGATCAAATTGACTTACTTAAATCAAATAATAATCTACTCATTAGCTATCTCTCCATCGGTGAAGCGAATAGCTTTCGCTACTATTTTGATAAAATGCCAAAAAGTCTTATTTCTGAAAGAAATCGTGATTGGGGTTCTCTTAAAATTCGATTCTGGGAAAAAGAATGGCAGGACATGATTCTTGATACCTCCTCTCGCTGGGGGAAGGGGTACCTCGAAAAGATTATTGAAGCTGGGTTTGACGGAGTTTATTTGGACATCGTAGATGGTTTTGATAATTTCCCCAAAGAGCGAAAACTTCGTGCCCAGAATATGGCCGATTTTATTGTCGCCATTTCCAAAAAGGGTAAAAAAAATAACGAGCATTTTCGGGTCATTATTCAAAATGGAATTCATCTATTGGATTTGATTGATAATCCTGACCAATTTTTAAAGGCCATCGATGGAGTTGCTATTGAAAGTCTTTTCTTCCTTGGAAAAAAGCCAATAGATAACGAATACAACCCTCAAAAAAGTTTGTATCCACTCATTTCGCGATATCAGGCTGCTGGTTTAAAGATCTTATCTGTCGAGTACCTAACTGAACAATCGAAGATTGATCAATACTTCAAAGAAGCGAGAGAAATGAAAATTATACCTTTAGTTTCTTCAAAGCTTCTCGATGGAGCTTTGGTATGGCCTACAGAGCAGTCTGGGAAAGAGTGATCCACAATTTTTCTCGACATTCGGCAAGAGCTTTTCTGTCTGGAGAGCGATCTCTTAATAATTGTGTTAATTCAGCCATGTCTGATACTGGAGAATAGGCATACTCGAGATAATCATAAATGGCGTGAAACCATTCCATTTTAAAAGGATCGTTCTTTATTGTAGAGATATCAAAGTCCTTGCCATTAACGTAAACAAATTGAATCTTAATTCTATCGCGATAGGGTATTTTAGCTTTAGGCGATTCTGGAACAAAGAAATTTTTAAAATCATCTTGCGAAAGTTCTTTGAACTTTTGCTTTACCTGAGGACCGGCAAAACATCTTTTATTATAAGTGTTCCATCCATTCATGAGATAGATATCACCAATGTCATTGTAATAAGTTTCAATCACATCATCATGATAATAGGCGTAGAGTTCATGCATCGCTGATTGAGAACGAAATTTAGGAAAGTTTTTGGCGAGCCAAGGTTTAATTTGATTGAATAAAACATTTCGAATTGCCTGATCAGCATTAGTTGCTGGTTTTGAAATGATTGTATCAAGTTCAGCATGTGCAAATTCATGAAAAATAGTAGAGGCATGAACCCAGTAACTAGGACCGAGTGTTTTTTCTAATTCTGAAAGTGTTCTTACTCTTTTGACTCCCATATCTTCAATTGAAACTTCTGGGTTAAATGTAATGAGATTAAACAAAGGATTATATGTGGCTGCTGCATTTGAATTCATGCGAGTTGAATACTTAATTCTTATCTTTGATCCAATCTCTTCCAATTGATGGCGATTGAGGCCAACAGCTCTTTCAAGCGAAAAGGCAAAGGCTGAGATGTCAGCAGAGCCCGCAAAGAGATTTGTGCACAATAAAAGTGAGAGAATCATTCCCAAAATTTTCATAATACCTTCCTTGAAGGCTAAATTATGACAATTTGAAAACAGCATGGGTACTGACAATCTCTATCAGTATGGGTCTATGCGCCAAGCATCTTAACAAATTCGATAGCGAATCGATGCGCATCACCTGGCCAACGAGCCGATAAATAGTTTTGGTCACGCACCACAAATCCACGATTGAGATTTTCCATTGAATCTCGGAAGAGCGGCATCGGTCCTTTGAGAAAGTCTCCTTGAACGGCCAATGCTTCTCTTACTTCTGCCTCTACTGATTGCGAGTATGTTAGATAATAATCTTTAAGCCAAAGACAGGTAAGCATCCAAGCAAGATATTCTTGAGTGGCAAGGAGAGAAGTTGTTTTTTTTCCAAAAAGAACACTCCGTCCATCAGCTCTTTTACTTCTTGCCGCAAGGACTACTCCATGACAAATGGCCCCAACGGGTTTCTCTTGCTCAAAGTATTTTACAACCTCGCGCTGAAGCTTTGCAGATTCAAGATACTCTCGCATTCCTTTGTCGTGTCCGCCAGGAAGAATGAGCCCATCAAAATTTTTCTCTTCTAAATCATTCCAATTCAGAGGCTGGTTAAAGGCGGTAGAGTGCTCCATCTCGGCATAAGCAGTACGAGCGTTGGAATCTGCCATCAGCACGCTAGAGAGAATTCCTAAGCGTTTGCCCGTAATCATTAACTGGTCGCAACTCGCCTTTTTTCCATCAGGAGTTGCAAAGATGACTTCAATATTTTGATTCGTTAAAATTTTCCAAGGGATGGCCACTTCAGTGGGATCAAAATGTTGATGAGGAATAGGGATCAAAACTTTTTTACTCAAAGTCGAAAAAACCTTCAACAGAATAATGATCGCTGGCTTCGCAGGTATTGCCATTATGAGTGTACTGAATACTTTTGGCCTTTAAGGTCGCTTTATTCATGACCGAGTCGTTATTCACCCACATATGATCGATCCACTCTCTTGGGTGGTCTTCCCGTCGATAGCAATCAATCACAGTAGTATAATCAAGATTACCGACGAGCTGAGTGGCCGTCATATTCATCAGCTCCTGGCCCTGCTGAAACTCAGGTTCATCTCGGTCGATGTTCAAGTCTCCGATTAAAAGCTGAGGCACGCCATCCTCTTTATGCTTTTGAAACATTTCTTTGATTTGCTTGAGCTGCAAAAGTCTAATGTAACCCATGCGTTCATCTGCTTGCATATGAGTCACGGCAAATTGAACCTTCAAGCCAGAAGGCAGTTTAGATTCAATTAAGATGGCACCTTTGGCAGCATAACAATCAGCAACTTTGCATTTATTAAAGTAAACCTTATCGATCACAGTAAAGGGATGTTTACCCATTACGAAGACGCCTGAACCAAAATAGGGAATGATAATTCTGTGATTAGAAAGATATTTTTGAAATGGATATTTAGCTTTTAGTTTTTTGGTCAGATGTCTTTTAAAGGCACCTGAAAAAGCTTCTTGAAGAAAGATAAAATCATAGTCGGTATTTTGCAGCGCCTGAGCGATGGCTTTTTTTCTTACTATTTGATTGGTGAATTTCACGGGCTTGGGAAGCATGAAAGTGTTCCACGAAAATAGCTTAAGCTCGTGGGCCTGAATTGAAAAACTCATCATGATTAAAAGTAACAGCTTGATCATAGATCAATTCTACCTGATGAAGGTAGAGGCTAAAAGGGAGTGTGTTTTTCTTATAGGATTTTGACTCGCTTTTGCTCGTGAGGGGGAGTGGTTTGTGAGGGTTTTTTGACTCGTGTGGAATTGTGGTTTAAGAGGTTTTTTTACTCGCTTTCGCTCGTGTGGAATTGTGGTTTAAGAGGTTTTTTTTACTCGCTTTCGCTCGTTAGGACTCGGTCAAGCGCTCGTCGTCGCATCACGCTCCTCCTCCGCCTGACCACCTCGAATTGCTTTCGCTCGCATGACGCTCGCTCAGCCTCCACTGGAGGCCGCAATTCTCGTTTCGAGTCCTCTCGGGAATCTCGAGATGTTCTATATTCTGTGAATAAAAAAGTTGAGAAATGGCGCACCCGAGAGGACTCGAACCTCTGACCTACGGATTAGAAATCCGTTGCTCTATCCAGCTGAGCTACGGGTGCATGGATGAGATTTTACGATAACCGTGAATTTAAGAGGGGTTACGGTGTTTGTCAAGCGGCTACTTGCGCTAAGTGTTTAAAATTGCTAAATATCTGTTAAAATTTCCTATAACTTTTTTAAGGAGTTTTCCTGAAGACCCTCAGATTGCGCTCAATTGACGATGTTTCAACCGCCGTGGCCAGCGGCCAGGCACTTTTTTTGATTGGCTCTAAAACCAGTACGGTTATTCCTTTTGAAAAAATGGAAGCAGCTTTGGGTGATTTTAGTGGCGTGATTGGCGACCTTTCGCAGATGCCTCCTTCGATAGAATTATTAGAAAATAATGACATGAAGATTGCCGGCGCTGTATCGTGGAAAGACGCTCGAGAATTTTGCTGGTCTAAAGGCAGAGAAGTGATGACTTCTCCGACAGAAGAGTTAGCTCTTGTTCTCTCTGGTTTGGCCACATCATGCACAGGTGAGAGATGTTTTGGATTAGGGACATTGCGCGATCAAGTTGTGAGTCTCAAATATATTGGTGCCGATCAACAAGAACATGAGCTTCATGCTGATCGTCTTCTTAAGAATTCGCCTCTTTTTAAAGATCATTTAGATTTATTGTCACGATATCAAGAGAGTTATGAGAGGTATCGACCTTTTAAAAATGCACCTTTTCCAAGACTCGAATTGGAAAGTGATTTAATGATTGGCTTTGAAGGTCAGCTCGGAGTTATTACTGAAGCCGTTCTTAAAACTCGCAAAAGCAAGGACCTCACTTATATTTTTATCGTTTTGCCGAAATGGGAAAATGATTTAAATCCTCATCTCGAACTATTTCAACAAGTCCAACATGTTCGTGATCGTGTCATCTCTTGTGAATTGATAGATGAAAATTCATGGAAATATCTTCCTGCGAATGAACGTCCAGTCGTTGATCGAGATACCGTTTTTTTAGAAGTGGAAAGTGAGCATTTTGATTCTGTTTATAATGATCTTTTATCGCAATTAACACTCGTTGATGCTGAATCGATGTTTGAAATGAATGCAACAAAATGCCGTGAACTCAGAGTGAAAGTTCCTCGAGCAATCTTTGAAGTTAACTCCCGCATGGGAGTGACAAAAAAGGGAACTGATGCGCAGTCTGGTCTTGGTCATTTTGAAGACATGATGAAGCTTTATCAAGATTGGTCTAAAAGGGGAGTTGATTATAATCTTTTTGGACATTTCGGAGATGGGCATTTGCATTTTAATTTCATGCCGACAAAAGAAAAAGATGCAGAAACTTTAGTTTGGTTGGAAGAGCTCTATCGAGATATTGCCAAGTGGGGAGGTTCTCCTTTCGCTGAGCATGGAGTCGGTCTCTTAAAACAAAAATTTATGAATGCCTTTTATCAACCAATTCATCATGAGATGTTTCGTTTTTTAAAGCAAAAGCTTGATCCTAAAAATATTTTCTTCCCGATGGGATTTATGCAAGTAGGAGCAAAGTGAGGGCCAGAGTTTATAAATCTCATCAGAAATATCTAACCTGCAAGATTTTAGAGACAGGTGAAATCGTTTCGGCCGTGGCGCTCGGAAACTTGTTAAAAAATGATAGCTCAGTCGTCGTTGGTGATTACGTCAATGTTGAAAAAATGCAAGACGGTGACGAATGGCAGATCAATCAAGTTGAAGAACGAAGCAGTGAAATCTTCAGAATTTTTGTTCGCGAATCTCGCAAAAAAGTAACCGCGGCCAATGTCGATGCTTTGGTCATTGTCATGAGTCTTACTCGTCCGGCTTTTAAGCGCGGAATTCTCGATCGTTATTTAATTAGAGCTTCCCAATGGGAGCTGAAGCCAATTGTGATTTTTAATAAGATGGATGAGTTTGAACCTCAAGGTGATTTTGATATTGTCTTTGAAGCCGAAAGATTAAAAGGCATCGGTGCTCAAGTTTATGAAATTTCTGCCATTAAAAAAGAAGCCTATCTTCCTCGTTTTTTGCCTCAAGGATATGACCAGCTTATAGAAGCCTTAGTAGGCAAAACAGCTGCTTTTGTGGGGCAGTCAGGCGTTGGTAAAAGCGAAACAATTAGTGCGCTCTCCGGTGGTGAAATAACCCTTAAAACGCAAGAAGTGGGGAAAGTCGGAAAAGGTCAGCATACAACGACTTGGTCTGAGCTCGCCGAATGTTCAAAGTTCGCCTTAATTGATTCCCCGGGGATTCGAAGCTTTTCAGTCGAAGATATTTTAGCAAGTGATTTGATCCACTATTTCCCAGATATCGAAGAAGTTTCATTGAAATGTAAATTTACCAATTGTAAGCATCAGGAAAATTCACAAGGTTGTGCTTTCGTTTTAGAAGCCGACCAAAAAAATCGGGAAGCCCTCTTTTCTAGGCTTGAATCATATCAGAGAATTAGAGAAGAATTGGGTGAGGTATCCGACTGGCAGAAGAAGTTCTAGGAAGAATTGTCCCCCCTCGGAAGAGATTTCCCGCCTTCCTCATACCACCATCGAAATGAGACGATAGATTGTTGTCTATTTCGTGGAGTGACCAATGACAGATAAGGTTCTAGATTTCAGCAAAAAGAGAAATGAAAACATTGAAAAGAAGCGTCGTACTTTCGAACGTATTCTTTTTCAAAATTTCTTAGGTGCCTATACTGTTATTGATCAAAATGGATCAATTTATCCAGTAAGTTTAGTAGATATTTCAAAGACTGGATGCTTATTCCAAGTTCCTTGGAATCCGTCTCGCGATACTAAAATGAAAAATAATGAAGAACTCAATATGAGAATCTATTTTACAAAAAATAGTTTCATTCCTGTTTTCGTCAATGTGGTTTATGGCAATGAGTTCGTGGATAGCGATGGCCAAACCTATATGCGTTATGGGTGTGAGTTCGATCAAGAATACCCAACTTTTGGGGCGATGAAGTCGTTTATCGAGTTTCTCTTTAAGTATGCTGAAGTCAGCAGTATAGATAAAGGCGATGCTCGTCGCTTTTTTATCTAAGTTTTAAGCACTTTTAAGTCATTTTGCAATGCGTCCAATGTAGCCGTTTAAAGGCCAGGATGTTATCAATCTCCTATGAAAATTTGCATTATAGGATCTGGTCGCAAAGGCCTTGCGATGGCACGGACACTCTTTGATTTGGGTGCTCACGTCAGCGTATTTCATCGCAATGAAGCAGGTGGCTTTGCACACGATCTTATCCCTCACATGTCGCCCGAGCTTGCAGCAGAATGGACTCAAAAAACAATTGATCAGTCCCTTTTGAATTGGGCAAATGAAGTTGGCATTCTTCGCCAGGGTGAGGTCGTTCGAGTTCATAAAAGAATTTTAAATCGAGAACAAGATTTTAAAAATAAATCACGTCTTCACGATCTTTTTCGAGTTGTTTATAAAGCAGACTTTTCAAAAGATCTTCACAAGCAACGTGAAGAAAATCCTGAACTTTTTGAGAAACTAGATCGTGAATTAGTCAATTCTCTCCAGGGGACCCTCGAAAATTTTGATGACTTTGATATAGTCATTAATGCAAGTGGAACTCTTGGCCAGCCAAAGCATGCAGGGCCAGCTGGGGAGAAATCACTCAACGAAGATTTGTCACATAACTTTTATGGATTAGAAGCCCTACAAAATATTGAACAGGCCAAGACTCATCAGAAAATAGTCATTGTGGGCTCTGGTATGATGGCGGCTTTAGCGATGCTAAAACTAGAAGATTGGCTCTCTGCTGATCTCAATCGTGAATTGCATGTGATTACGACCGAAGTTCCTCCCTTTGCGGAATTAAAAAAAGAATGGCCACTACTTTATAAGAAAGTTGAAGTCATGATTGATCGCTATTATCACCTTTGGCTTGAGAGTACAGAAAAGTATCGTCGTGATGTTCATGCCTGGAGAGAAATGGAAGAGCATTTGCGAGTGAAGTCAGCTATGCCTCAAGAACCTCAGAGCCAGTTAATGATTCGACCAGAGTTTCAACTCATGGCCTTTGATCTTCTTTCTGATCGCAATGGTATTTTTGTCACGGCTGAATCTATAAAAGAAAATGATGTCCTTGTCACAATTGCTTGTGACCAAGTTTTAGTTTTCACTGGTCATCAGCAAAATATAAAATTGGATCAACAACTCAGAACCGAAAGAAACCTTGCTCTTAAAGGAGCAACTGATAAAAGTGGACTTCAACCGGAGCCAGGCTACTATCTTTTATCAGAAGTTGATCAAGTGCCCTCCGTTCAAAACAATATTCTCCAATTTTTTAGTCGAGTGTCAGAATGAATTGGTTTTCTAGATTGATCCTCATTTCAATTTTAATACTCTCTGGATGCCAGGGCCCACAAAGCGTTGCCTTTCAGAGACGAGTTGAAGATGAGTATTACCTTTCATCTGGACCCGTTCGATATTTTTTAAGCGAGCTCCCTCATTGGGCCAATACTTCACAGTCTGCAGCTTGCTTTAGAAAAGAGTCAGCACGTTTCTTTGATCTCAAAGCATTAAGAAGTAGTTTTAGTTTGAGCTATGAAGACGCCCTTCAATTACAGCTTTCTTTTAATCAAGACTTAAGTAGGTTAAAAAAGATTAATACCTCTGGATCAATCCCCATTTCTCAAGAAGAAGATTTGTTTCTTCAAGTCAGTGAAAAGATTTCTTCCAAAATAAAAGTTTTTCAAGTTCCAACTTTTCCTCGCGTCCATTTGATTTGGATTGATTCCATTGAAGAAGAGAGAAGAGGCGCTTTGCTTAAAAAGTTTCTCAATAGTGAAAAAGGAATGAATGGATTTCCTATTTTGTTTTCGCTTTGTCAGAGCACTGCTGAATTGGGAGATTGGGTGAGTCAGAACCTCGTAGGTCAAAGTGTTAAGATCTTAGGTTACGAGATGCTCTCGCCGTATACAGATGAATCTGAGTTGAGTACTGAATTCTCAACTTACTGGGATCATTTCTTTGATGAGAAACAAGCTGTTATTTTTTACAAGAGTTCAAAGTTTAATAAACCAAGTGAAGTAAAGACTAAAAAATACACTTGGAAAGATATTGATTAAGGAGAAATTATGTTCGGTTTAAGCGTTAAGAAAAGTGATTACAAGGAAGACCTAAAGAGAGTCAAAGCTCATTTTAAAACAAATAAGGGTGAATTCACAATTGAACTCTATGCAGAGGAATGTCCTGAAACAGTTTGGAACTTTATTAATCTGGCTGAAGGCCGCCAAGAAACATCTCGCAAGGGACCTTTTTATGATGGTCTTATTTTCCACAGAGTGATTGATGGATTTATGATTCAAGGAGGATGCCCTGACTCTCGAGGTTCTGGTGGACCCGGTTATAAATTTGCAGATGAATTTCGCGATGATCTCGTACATGACTCTGAAGGTATTCTTTCTATGGCCAATGCTGGACGTGGAACAAACGGTTCGCAATTTTTTATTACCTTAGGGCCAACTCCTCATCTTAACAACAATCACACTGTCTTTGGAAAAGTGATTGAAGGAATGGACGTTGTTAGAAGTATTGGCCAAGTTAAGACTGGTCCTATGAATCGTCCTGTTGAAGATGTGGTGATGGAAAAAGTTACTATCGTTCGTTAAGTAGCCATTTCATAAGCTGGGCTTGGTTGAAGACGAAAAGTATACTTGTAAGTCAAATATCCCAAGCCCAATCCCATCACAATATCTATAACGTGGTGTTGATAAGTCAAAATCACCGAAGCGCAGATCATCAAAAACCACACCAGAGAAAATAGTGAAACTTTTAAACTTTTGTTCATATCGTGAAAGGCCATAAGTCCTAAGTAAGAATAGGTAATATGGAGGGAAGGATAAAGATTATGAGGCTTATCCAAAGTATAGAGAACTTCATAGATCGGTTTCCAAATACCCAGAGTACTTGGATCGGGTCTTACAAAGCCGCACTCCCCTGGGAAAAGTATAAAAATGATGGCAGCCGGAATAATACTGATCATCATATGCAGCGCAAGTCTTTTTGTGTGAACTTTATCAAGTAAAAAATAAGCAACAACAAAAATCCAATCAAGGGAGCGATAGGGAATGATCATCCATGGTACGAGTGGAATTTTGAGCTCCCATGGGAAATAAAGTTTGTAGGTATGACTTACGGTGGAAGCATAATAATTACAACTGCCATAAACGACAAAAAAAACAATTGTCGCAATTCCAATCCAAAAAAAATAATTTGTCGATTTCTTTTCAAATATAAGCACCATCGCCTCCAAAGCGTTTTTTATAATCGTCCATTGAGTCGTTAAAGTTTTTTATAATACCAATCTTATGAAGCAACTGAATAACTTTGAATGATAAATCGAGCTCACCTTTTTTGAATCCATTTCGAGCACTGCGCGGATACACATGGTGATTGCTATGCCATTCCCCAGCTACCATTCCTGGAAGTTTTTGATTTAAGGAATTTGAAGTCTGATCAGTATCTTTTGAAAAATCTCTTTTATCAATTCCACTACCATGACTTTTGTAGTTAAAAGTTCGAATTGTAAAAGCCCAAGTTGATATACCTGCCAAGATTGCCATCGTAACTTGGGGGCCAACTAAAAGATAGAAACAGAGAGAAGTGAGGGCCCATGACGTGATCGTTTCGACAATGATGATTAGAGGATGAGAAAGAGAACCCCATCTTTTATATTGAGCGTAAGAATTAACATAAAGTTGGGCATGGTTAATGAGCTTCACAAGTTTTGTATAATCATCTTCACTTAGATCCCGTGCAATACTTTGATGATTGGCATCTGCTAAAAAGCAATACCACCAACCTGCTTTAGGATTATAAGGATCTCCAGGTTGGTCAGGGTATTGATGATGGACATAATGTGAGATTGCAAATGATTCTTCAATAACAATTTTAGGAACAAGCATTTTAAAAAGGATGACCCAAATAGGGTGAGAAAATTGAAAGGCCTTATGTGAGCAATAGCGATGAAGATAAATAGTGCTATGAATATTTAAAATGAACATAGGATAAAAAATGATTACGGGAAGATCATACCAACGAAATGTAGTGGGAAAATAGAAAATTAAGTAACTCATACAGCAAAAGAATATGAGCCAACTCCAGAAGGGCAGCCAGTTACGACGATCTTTAATGACATTGATATGAGTTAAAAATTCACGAAGTAATTCACTCAGGCTTGGAATATATAAATCTTGGCCACGCAAGTAGCCATAGCTAGGTTGTAAAAGTATGTGATCCCAAAAACTCCTGTTATTCGTCATGTGGATATTCTAGTTGAAATTGACTACAATATCCAAGCGACTTATAAGAGTTGCGCGAAGGAGTAGCCCTGAAAAATCCACCCGACTGCCCTAAGTCATGGCATTTTGTTGCAGAATCTAAAAGCATCAAAAAAGATAAGCCTTATTTATTTGAATTATTTGGTGAAGAATTTATTCTTTTTCGTGATGAAAATAATAAAATTAGCGCAGTAAGTCCGAGGTGTGCTCATCTTGGAGCTTGCTTTTCAACTGGTTATATCAAAGAAGGGAAGCTGGTATGTCCGTTTCACGCTTGGAAATATGCTGCAAATGGTGAATGTGTAGAGCTTCCTTCTGGTGCGCCAATTCCAAAATCTGCAAAACTTAAATCCTATCCCGTCCATGAACAATGGGGGCTGGTTTTTCTTTTTAATGATGAAGTCGCTGCATTCGATTTTCCCTTCTTTGATGATTTCCAAAATCGAGAAGTTATTCGATCAAAATGTTATGAAGTTTATCAAGAAGGCGTTTGGTATACGGTCCCTTCCAATGCTTTCGACAGTGAGCACTTTATTCATGTTCATAATCGTTACCCGACAAAAGAACCCGTCATCGCCATTAAATCACCTCATCTCGCACACATTAAATATCAATATGAGATCAAAGGGAAAATATGGTCCGATCGTTTGATGTGCATTCTTTTCGGTAATGTGGCTGAACTTGATTTCAGCAATTGGGCGGGAAATCTGATTCTTGCGACAACCAAAGTCGGACCCTTTCAAAATAAGATGCTCATTTTTTTACGACCTTTAACCATGACAACTTCCGTTTCTCAAATTTTTGTCTTCAGAAAAAAACAAGGACTCCTTGGCAAAATGCTTTGCGAATTTCAAGCCAAAGCCTCCCAACTCTTTTTTGCAAAAGAAGCACGTGAGCTAAAGAAGGCTGATATAATCAATGGCAATTTTACGGCTTCAGACAAAAACCTTGTGACTTACTTGAAGTGGCTTGGAGATGCTTCGTAAGGAGTTCTTTCAAAGATAATTTCCTCAAAATTTTTGTCAATAGTAGGACTCGAGTCAGTTGCTTTCTCAGGGCCTCGCCATAATCTAAAATAGATTTGAAAAAAACTTGGCATCGGATCACCAGGAATAACCAGCTTGGGAAGATGTATCCAGGGGAGATTTGGGTAGCGATGATGGATTTGATGAAAATGATAATTGAGAAAAAACCAACGAACAATGGGATGAGCTTTAAGATTCCAGGCTCCTTCGCGAATGTTGCGAGGAGTGAAGGCATGATCCGTATATTGTAGGCTTCCCCAATTTATTCCAAAGAACCAATAGCACAAGAGCCAAATTTTAAAAGAAATTCCTAATCCAAAAATAAGAATGAGATGAAAAGATAAAGCGGCAAGTGATTCTAATCGAATTGTGGTGATAGGAGTTTTTCTTTTTGCGACACTACCAACCATAGCATCAAAATTAAAGGCCTTATTAAATTTTGAATTAATAAATTTTTCACTTTGATAGAAATAAGGAAAGAAAAGAAATATCATACAAGAAAGAAAAGCCGTGCTCCAATAAATGCCACTCATGATTCCAAAAATCGTCAACTTTTTAAGCCAAATTTTATCGCCTTCATAATACAGATCGAACATTTCATCATCTGTACGATTTCTTCTGTGATGACCCAAATGATAAATTTGTTGGAGAGTGTAGGATGTCGGAAAAAAGAGTGCGCTTATTCTACCTAGCCAAACATTCCATTGGCGATCAGAATGCATCACCCCATGGACGGCTTCATGGAGCAAAGAGAATAGAGTGTTATTTGAAAATGAAAATAGGACAGCCCATAAAAGTGTAAAAAGAGGATTGCTGCTCTTTTCGGCAGCGTAAAGGCATGTGATACTTAAACTTGAAGAAAAGACGAGGATAGCAATATTCAGTTGACTCGAAATCGGATAATTTTTGAGATCAATTTTTTGATACAAATCAGGCTCCTCGTAGACACCTCATTCTAAAAGGGCACTCGTCAATGCACAAGACAAAGAGTAGCAAACGCACAAAAATCAGTATCGTTTTAGTATTGTCGATGACATTAATCGGTTTCTTGGCCCGCCAAAAAATGGATTCTGATTATACCCAGGGCCAAAGCCGAGAAGAGTGGTTAGCAGAGTATCAAAAAGAAGACAATTATTACTTAGAAATGGCCGCTCAAATCATGGATACTTCTTTTGATTTCACTTCACTAGAATTAATTGAAATTGGCGCTGGTCCTCGCTATTTTAGTAAGTGGGGGCATATTTTTTTAAGATTTGTTGGTAGCCG
>PCTW01000034.1:59966-71795 GCA_002786715.1 Bdellovibrio sp. CG22_combo_CG10-13_8_21_14_all_39_27 | reverse complement strand
CTATTTATCCTTTGATCAAACCGATGCAAGTTCATATTCATGACTATGTTGAAATAGAAAAACGAACCATGACTCGTTATCCTGTTTCAATTAATAAAGAGCAAAAACATAAGTTGAAAGATATTCTTCGTCGTTGGATAAAAGATCGAAGCTTAATGGGAACTTGGGCCTTTTTCGATAACAATTGTACAAATCTTTTGAATCGCTATTTGTTTGAAGCAGGACTATTTGTTCATCCACTGACAGAGTCCAATATAACACCAGTTGAGCTTCTCGAGCATTTTCGCAAAGAGGGAATTGTTTCAGAATCTATAGCTTTATGAGACTATCAGTAACCCAGGCTATAATTTCGGCTTGATTAGCTTTCTTATCTTTTGAGATTTTTAAAGATGGAGTTTTTTCTCCTCTGTAAAAAATGAAGACCATTTTGTCTATTAAATCCACTTTATTTATTTTTTTGTTTAAAACATCAATAAATGAGTAAGTTGGAAATGGCGATTTCTCGGGAATGCTGTCGATAGGATATGATGCTTCATTTTTTAAAATGAGTTTCTTGTTTCCTAGGTAAACTTGGTTCTCCTTTACGGAGATACTTAGAGATTTTATATGGCTGGCAATGAGTAGAGGAAGTGAAGGGTACAGTTTTCCATTGATTGAATTAACAAGAGAGAGTCCCGTTACAAATTTTTCTTTACTCATTATCCCATTAACCATTCCAATATTTCTAAAGGCTTCAGACATCTGTTTATTGGGTATCCAGCCACAATTAAAATCGTGAAGAGCGAGGGAGTTGTTTCCTAGGTCTTTTAAATTGAGATTAGCCTTACACGATTCTTTTTCGTTAGTCGCTAGGGCTTGAGTATACAAATTTGAATAAGTTTTTATTGATGAAATGAGTAGTTTGTCCTCTGGCTTGGGTAAATCTAAGAATATTTTTACGACAATTATTTTTGCTTTATAAAACTCATTAAGAGTTTTGATTACATCAGCATAATAATTACGCTTGATAGGGAAAATTCCAATTTTTTCTTCTGTTTTTTGGTCAATATATAAAATAGCAATCTTGGATTCGAATCCAAAAGTCTCGCAAGAGATGAGAATTGAAAATACGATTAAAATTAGTTTAATCATTCTTTAATGCGCTTGAGGGGCAATGCTTTCAATCATGAGTTGTAAATACTCAGCACCGTTAAATCTATTTATTCCCACTGTAAAATAACAAACGAGAGGCTCTCCTCTTTTTTGCATTTGATACAATTCATCCGGACGATAAGAATCAGTTTTAGTCATGAAATTAAAGCTGATTCCTTTTAGATTCACTTTTTCGCCTTTGGTACTGGCAAGATTCCATCTCACATGAACTTCTTTTAGGAGGTCATATGATTCGATCATAAAGTCAGTCATTTTAAATAATGGCTTCGCATTTCCATTTCCATAGGGTTCTAATTTCTCGAGATCACGGGCGAGCTTAGGATTAATATCATGAGGCGTGACTTCTAAATCATAAGTAAAAGTTTTAGTTCTTTGGATAGCAGGAATTTCTTTTAAAAGTGAGTTCATACGTTCTATGAATGCAGGAAGATTCTCTTTCATCATAGAGAGACCAGCCGCTGCTTTATGCCCTCCAAATTTAACGAAGAGATCGTCGCATTGCTTGAGACAATCAAAAATAGACAGATCTCCGGCCGTGCGAGCTGAAGCTTTGATCATCGTTTTATCTTCTGTGTCAGTGAAGATTACAGCTGGAACTTTAAAAGCTTCAACTAATTTAGAAGCTACAATTCCGATCACTCCTTCGTGGAATTCGGGGCTATAGACGATACTTATGAGATGCTCTTGATCTTTGATGGATTGAAAAACTTGTTCGCGAGCGAGTTTAAAAACTTCTTCTTGAATCGCCTTTCTTTCACGATTGCTGATATCGAGATGTGAGTAATTCTCAAAGGCAATTGATGAGTCATCGCATGTTAGTAAGAGCAAAGCTCTTTCGGGATGATCAAGTCTGCCTTTTGAATTGATCATAGGCCCAATTTGAAAAGAAAGTTTCTCACTAGATATAAAAGGCTCTTTTCTTTCTTCTTGATTAAAGAATTGACGAATTCCCATATATTGAGAGGTTTTAAGTTGTTTCATTCCATGACGAACGAGCTTGATATTAGCTGGTGTGAGATAAGCGAGATCGCAAATTGTTCCAATGGCAACAAATTGCAAAAGAGGGTAGAGGCTTGGTGTTTCTTTGCCTTGTTTTGCAAGATCATTTTTAATTTGCAGGGCCAAAGCAAAGGCAACACCGACACCCGCGAGTGGTTTTAAATCTTCAATATTTTCATCTCGGCGATTGGGATTTACAACGGCATAAGCGGGTGGCATCTCTTCACGTGCGTCTTTGTGATGATCGGTAATGATGAGATCGAGTCCACGAAGTTGCGCATACTCTGCAGCCTCATTATTGGTGATGCCACAATCGACAGTGATCAGAACTTTTATTCCTCGCTCAATCGCTGAATCAATTGCAGGAGGATGGATGCCATAACCTTCGACAAAGCGACTTGGTTGAATCGTTATGATTTCCGTATTGAGCATTTTAAAAAAGTGATAGAGTAGGGCACATGAAGTTGTTCCATCAACATCGTAGTCACCATAGACACCAATCTTTTCATTCTTTTCGATGGCCTGAATAATTCTTTGGGAAGCACGATCCAAGTCTTTCATCTGTGTGAGTTCTGGAAGGGCCTTAAGATCCCAAGAAAGAAATTCTGCGATTTCTTGATCATTCATGCCGCGCTTGTGCAGCAATTTTACGATATTTGGGTGGAGGGAAACGCTTTCGCGGGCTGAAGCTTCATGTGTGTGTGGTGTCGTCATAAATAAACACTAGCACGCACTTTTTTAAAAGAGGAGAACTTGATTAAAAGAGTTGATTGGAAGCGGTCCGTTATCTACTTGAAAAGTGGAAATTACCAGAGGACGTAGAGCCCTTTGATCAGATCTTCTTCATGGATCTCTTCAACCGCAGCAAACAGCTTTTCAAACTCTGTATTGTTCTTACTGTGGACCTTACTGAAATACTGTAAGGGTAAGTAGCTTTGGCTGCATTTTTGGCATTTCATGGGTTCTGTTTGGGTCTCGTTGAGATTGCCACAGGAATGGCATTTCTTGATTAGGGAAGTTCCTCTCGCCCGATGAGGGATGGTTTCAACTTTCATTGCGGTCATCCTTAGAGGCCATTGGTTAGTGAAGCATTCGCTTCTGGGCCTTCTAATAACATCTTCGGACTAGGCAAAAAAAACCTTAGGAAAAAATTACCGCTTGATTAAACAACTCGGGTAATTCTAGAAAGCAAACCCGCCACTCGAAGGAGTTCTTCTCATCATAAGTGAAGGTTGAGTCGGCATCATCATTGATTGATAAGGATTTTGCTGACCTTGGAAAACTTGCTCAATATAAGGATTATAATTCCAAAACTGTTCAGTCGAATTTCTATAAGAGCTAATATCACCAATCAAATTGTTGCTTTGTTGGTTTGATCCAAAGCTCATATAATCTTGATTCCACTTTTGCATCATACTCATCATCATAAAGTTGTTCATAACACCAACAGAAGGGTTGGTAAAAATATCACCAGATTGTTGAATCATTGCCTGAATTTGATTTTGCATTTGAGCGCTCATCATTTGCATCGCTTGCAATTGCTGCATGGCCATGTTTTGCATTGCCATCAGTTGTGAAAGGTCTCCTGACTCAATCTCTTCGTCTTTAACTGATGGAACTTTGATCTCATCAAGCTTCTTGGCAATTTCTTTTTTATCTTTGATGAGCTTTTCAATTTCAACCTTGAGTTCAGCAACACTATCTTCATGCTGACATCTCATATCGTTTATTTCTTTTTGAGCAAGCTCAATTTTCTCTTTAGCTTCTCGCTCTCTTTCACCGCTCGCAGAAATTTCAACTTCACTTCTTTGAAGAAGTTCTTCTTTTTCAGCTATGGCCTTTTGTTGACCCAAGATAACCGCTTCCAGTTCTTTAATCTTTTGATTAAGTTGAGCAACTTTTTTCTGATATCCAATAACTTGATTTTGCAATTTGATTTCGCTAGCTAAACCTTTTGCGACTGTTTGACGAAGCTTTTTGATTTCTTCTTCTTTTGATTTCAAAAAATCATTTATGTCGAAATTTACATCAATATTAAGTTGAGTTAAGTGTTGATTAATAACTGAAACATTGTTTTGAACTCGAGCGTCAGTGAGGGCAACAGTTTGCGAAGAAGAACTTGCTCTTTGCTTTTTAAGCTCATCAATTTCGAGATTGAGAAGATCTATCTTCTTTTGATAATCCGAAATAAGGATATCTTTTTGGGTCAATTCCTCTTTGCGGGCAGAACTTATGGCGTTGTTATCTTTAAGCAATTTATCCATATCAACAGTTTTCGACTTTAGAGCTGAAAGTTGATCTTCCATCTTGAGAAGTTCTAAGGATCTTTTATCCAATGAATTTTGTGATTTTTTTAGCTCTTCTTGCAGATGGGCAATCTGTTTTTCTTGTTCGGGACTAACTTCTTTAGCTGCTTGAGCGGCTGCAAGTTGAGTCTTTAATTGCTCGGCTTCAAGTCTCGCAGCTTCGAGTTGCTTTTCACCTTCTAAGACTTTGAACTGCAACATGGCATTGTCGAGTTCTTTCTGCTTTAGAATTTCCGCTAAATCAGATTGTTCTACAGAGGCTGGTGAACGGTTTGATCCCGTTTCACAGTGGTAAGAAAGGTCCCAGCTCTTCTGCTTCATCGGAGACACCATATGAGGTGTTACTGATGATGCCAAAAAGGCCATCGGGGTAACAAAAAGTAGGGACTTTATTAAACCTTTCATACTCTCTCCAAAATTAGGTAGTCAAAGCTATACTTACAAGAACTGTGCCAGTATGGAGTGTGAGATTATGAGGGCTTAGTTGGTGGACAAGTGTCTAAACTTTAGACAGTGTGAAAAAAACACCCAATTGAGGAAGACTCAACTGGGTGTTTTTAGATATTAGAGAAGAGTAATAGATGTGCCTTTCTCGTCTTTTGTTAACTTGAAATGAATTCTATAAGAGCCAAAATTAGAGAGCTGAGTAAAATCTGTTCCCGTCTGCTCTACGACGAAATTGAGTTTCTTGCTAACCCAAATATCAAAACTACCAGTGATGATCTTTTGCTCATCCAACTTAAGCATCTGCTCAGGATTCAAGACATCAGCAAGGGCCACTGTGATTGTTTGCTCTTGGATTGATTCATTTGAGAGTTCAGTATTGTTGAGAATCTTATAAATTCCGTCTTTGAAGGCTTTCAATCTGACATCAGATGGAGTTACTTGAACTTCATTTCTTTGTCCTGCAACAGTCGTAACTGTTTGATAAGTTGAAGTTTCAAGAGGTCCTTTTAAAACAAATTGAATGGCATCATTAGTTTGAGTACAAGCCAAAAACTTGAGCTCAACATCAACACTGATCGATTGATCGTCAGCAGTTGCAGCTACAGCTTTTGCTGAATATGCACCTGTTCTATTGCGATAGAGATCAAGTTTAGATTTACAAGTCGCAGTTTTTCCATCGGCGACTTTGACAGTGTTAACAGTTGTATTGGCCATGGCCGCAAATGAGAGTAGAGAAATACCTAAAATGATTTTTTTCATAAAGACCCCAGTTTTAATTTTAGGCAAACATACAATTAAAAGGGACTTTTTCAAAGTGAAATGAAATATTTACGTGTTCTCAGATTGTCAAAGACTAAGTTTTTTAGGATTTACACTTATTCTTTTTCGCGAGCTCTTTTGTGATGTCTTGAGCTTCATCCCAAATATACCAATGATTATTGATGGGTTTCCCGTTAATAAGTACTTGGAAGATATTGTCTTTAAAGTGTTTTTTCACCGAACAGACATCCTTTGTCGGAACAATTTTACCAGAGCTACAAGAGCTAAATAGAATAAGTGTAAATGCATATACTATTTTTTTCATTTTAAAGTACTCCTTTATTAAAGATCAAAGTCGAAGTCATCACAGCTACGAGATCGTCTAAATCTTTCCTCTTCGCCAGCTCCTGGTAATTTCTTGTAAAAGAAATAGAAGCAGTCATTTTGTTTTTTATTTTCTTCAAAATTCATCACATTGTCGCGAATATCCCAGGGCTCTTTGGCCAAATCATAGGCAAAACCTTCTCCGTGCCTTGTTTGTAATGAAGCAGCCTCTTTCTTTTTCTCCTCAACTATAGGGGTTGGCTTTTCTTCCTTTTGATCTTTCGAATCAGGGATGACGCTCGTTGCAGCGGCAACGAGCGCTCCAAAACCAAGTAAGGCTCCCGTTGCCGACTGAAGATTTGGCATAAAGTCTTGCTTGATTTTTTTGAGCATCTCAGGATTTAGTTTTTGAACAGCACTCGTTCCATTTGCGATTAATTCATTTGAATTAAAATATTCACCAGCCTGAAGACGAAAGGGTTTTATTCCCTGTCCCTCTACTGCAAGCTCACCACTGACGAGTGCCACATCGGCAGTGGCCTTATTAGCGGCTTGATAGGCGTTTACGAGAAACTCTGTTCCTCTCACTCCTAAAGCAACAATTCCAGATTTAAAATTGATTTTTTCTTTAGGACCCGTTTTCTTTTGAACGTGAATACGAACTTGTCCTCTAATGATATTATATAAGGAGTCTCGTTCACCTTGAGAGTTTTTATATTGAGCAAAATCAAACTCTGATGATGGACCTAATGTCACAATCGTTTGATCTTTTAATTCAATTTTAGCAAAAGAAGTTGCCCCTGTAGTAATAACATCGCCAGATTCAATAGGATCATTGATCTCCATTAATCTTTTATAAAGAAGTACATCACCTTTGATTTGTTTGATTACTCCAATTTGCTCGGCAATTACATTGCTTGAAAAAAGCATAAAGAGTGCAAAGAAAAAATTTCGCATAATTTCATCCCTTAATTTTTTGTAAATTATAAGGGATGTTCTTTAATTGAGGGGAGTGTTAATTAAAATTAATTGATTAATAACAGATTATTTTTGTATTCAATATTAAAACGGCTATTCGCAAAGCTTGGATTCGTTGGTGAAGCACTAAATTGCTCAAGATTTTTGAGATTATTTGTCCGGCACAAGTCTTTCGCTGCCATAGAACTTGAAACGGAAAAGTAACTCTGGCCAGGCAATCTGATTGAAGAACTGGTAATGACACTTGGCTTATCTAAACCAGAAAATTCAGTTGATTGATTGACTTCAAGAAGGCTCGAATAAATATCCGATAATTTAAAGTGTGAGCTTAAATGATGAGCAGCAGCTCCTGTTGCAATCATCATATTGATTTGAATGCTTTCTAAATCTCTTGCAGGGGATTTTTGCAAGTCTATCAAGTTTAGGACGATACTGTCGGCAAAAAGAACTTCTTGCTCGACACAGGTCACTGTCAAGAGATGAAGTGATTCAACACCTTCTTTAGAATCGAGAATGGCAAAGTGATGATCGCGACCTTTTATTTTTTTAAATTTTGTTTCAGGAAAACCAACCACGACTTCACGTGAAACTTTGTCGTCAGTTTTAATCACGACCGAACTTAACTTACCTGTTCTATCTACACATCCTCTTTTTCCAAGGTAAGAAAAGGGAAGACCAAAGACTTGATCTTGAGAAAGCATTGATTTCAGTTTTCCTTCCTTCTTCTTGAGAGATAAACTGGTATTTCTAACGATACTTATGCTGTCTGTTCGACAAGCATAAGTATTGAAAGAGAAAAATAAAGCTAGGAAAAATATTGCTTTCAATTATATTCCTTAAATAGCAAATGTTGTCGAAGCTGCTGGGTTTACAAAACCACGACTCAAGTCAATTGTTTCAGGAGTGATTGAATGTCTCGTGCCTGGTTGAATAAAAGGAACTGAGAGTTCTGCTTTATTTGGAAACATTAATGAGTACTGATCAGAACTTCTATCAACAGAAGGTGATCTTGATACATTGGGATTGTTCATTCCATTGTAGTTGTAAACAGGTGCATAGTTAATGGAAGATTGTTGAGGCCTCATATTCATTTGCATGTTCATCATATTGAAAAGTCCCCACGTCATGTCCATAGAGTTCATGCCTCCTCCCATGCTAAGCATTGAAGGCATTTGCATGTTAAAAGGTGAAAAAGGCATCATGAAATTCATTCCCATGTTCGGTAGGCCCATTCCAAAATCCATGCTTGAAGGATCAAAATAAGACATCACTTTTTCTTGCTTCTCGATCAAAACTTCAATTTTTTCTACGAGATTGGTCATCTCATTTCTTTGCTGACAAAGAGTTTCTTTTAATCCATCGATTTCTTTCTTATTGGCTTCTCTTTCTGTAACAATTGCGGAGAGTTCTAAGTTGTTATCTGAAACAACATCCTTATATTCAATTATTTTTCTCTCAACTTCAGCAATTTTCGTTTCGAGTGCTTCCATTTTCTTTTTATCTTCTTCAGATAATTGTTCTTGAGCATCTTCTTTTAATTTCGTTAATTCGTTCAAAATCTCGGACTTTTTATTAAAAAGATCTGGAAGAACTTCTTTTCTCACTTTAAGTATTGCAGAGATATCTTCTTTATCTGAAACAAGCTTTGCATTGAGCTCATTCATTTGTTCTTCTAAGGATAGGGCTTTCTTCTCAGCAGAAGTGATACGTTCTGATATTGAGATCTCATCACTGGCCACAATTCTTTGAGGATGAAATTGTCCTGGGCGGTAACTGTATTCCCATGCTCCTTGTCCTGCTAATACTGTTACCAGTACCATCATTGCCGGTTTTTTCCAGTTAAGCTTTTTCATGATCTCTCCCTCTTTCTTTGTTCAAACTTTTTACAGGCGTCGCCTTTTTTACATGGTGTTTTAACCATGAATCGGCGAGTTACCTCATTATTGAGTTCGTATTACAAATAGGTAGTTCAAGATCGATGCCAAAAAAAAACCTGCTTATTAAAAGCAGGCTTATTTCGATATCATATATAAAGATAGGGATTATTCGACTTCGTTTAAAGACTTCATGTTCTCAGCAAACATCTTTTGCATCTTTTTCATGAGGGCCAACTCTTGCTGATATCTCATAGTTTCAATGCGCTTTTTCATCATCATTTCATTTTGCTTTTCAAGCTTGGCACGTACCTTTTTCAACGTATCTATTTGCTCTTCACGCTTTTGAAAATTGCCATCGACCTCGATCATGTCTGATTCGATTGGTGTCGCGAAAACTGATTGAGCTGCGAGAAGGAGGATTACTGTCATCATTGCGCGCATAAAAAGTCCTTTTTAATTTAATTACGCTCTATTAGTAACCAAATTGACTCTATTCGTAAAGTAGACAGGAGACTTAAAGTTTAAGCCTCCTGACCAGTTTCACTATTTCGACAACTTAGCTTTCAAATTGACATCAATGGCCTCAAGAAAGGCTTCAGTATTGAGATAATGCTCCGTAGAAACTTTATCTCCATGGATACAGGCGGCCAAATCTTTCGTCATTTTGCCAGACTCAACAGTCTCAATACACACTGCTTCGAGAGCTTCAGAGAAGCGCGCAAGGTCAGTGTTTCCATCCAGTTTCGCTCTATGAGCGAGACCACGAGTCCAAGCAAAAATTGAAGCGATGGGGTTGGTTGAAGTAGGCTTGCCTTGTTGATGCTGACGATAGTGACGAGTCACTGTTCCATGTGCGGCTTCAGCTTCCACTGTTTTTCCATCGGCTGTCATCAGCACTGAAGTCATGAGACCAAGTGAACCAAAACCTTGAGCAACGGTGTCTGATTGAACATCGCCGTCGTAGTTTTTACAGGCCCATACAAAACCACCATTCCACTTCATCGCAGCAGCGACCATGTCGTCAATCAAACGGTGCTCGTAAGTGATTCCCATGGATTCAAATTTCTTTTTGAAATCAGCTTGGTAAACTTCAGCGAAAATATCTTTGAAGCGACCATCATATTTTTTAAGAATAGTGTTCTTAGTTGAGAGGTAAAGATTCCACTTTTTCCCAAGCGCCATATTGAAACATGACTCAGCAAAATCGCGAATCGATTCATCTGTGTTGTACATTCCCATCGCTACGCCATCACCTTTGAAGTCATAAACTTCGTGAGTTTCTGGCTGTCCACCTTCTGGGGTGAAAGTAATAGAGAGCTTGCCTTTGCCTTTTGTTGTAAAATCCACGGCCTTGTACTGATCACCAAAAGCGTGACGCCCAATCATGATCGGCTTGCTCCAGTGAGGAACGAGGCGAGGAATATTGCTACAAATAATAGGTTCACGGAAAACTGTTCCACCTAAAATATTGCGAATTGTTCCGTTAGGGGATTTCCACATTTTCTTGAGTTTGAATTCTTCAACGCGAGCTTCGTCTGGAGTAATGGTCGCACATTTGATACCAACGCCGTACTTTTTAATCGCTTCGGCAGCGTCAACGGTGATCTTGTCGTCAGTTTGATCTCTGCTCTCCATCCCGAGATCAAAATACTTAATATCGATATCAAGATAAGGAAGAATCAACTTCTCTTTGATGAAGTGCCAAATGATTCGAGTCATTTCGTCGCCGTCTAATTCCACTACGGGATTGGCCACTTTGATTTTGTTCATAGTGATTTCCTTCGTTACATATGTTGGGGTTAAAACAGCTAGATTGTAAGGGATTGAGGCCTTCTCGTCGAGAGATTAGGACATTTTTAAATAGAGCTTGAGTTTGTCCAACAAGACTTGAAAATTGCCAGAGTAAACAACAAATTCATTAGCACCGAGATTCATCATATCCAAAATTTCTTCAGGTTGGCCCTTGGTTCCAAGATAAAGAATGGGAAGTTTTTCCTTGTCGGGGTGCTGCTGACGCATGAGTCCGATTATTTCGCGCCCCGGCATGTCATCGGAATCTTCAACAACCAAAATGCCATTATAGGTTTTGTTTTCGTTGAGATTGAGAGCATGAAAGCCGCCAGTCGCTGCTTCAACAACAAAACCAGAAACTCGCAAACGAGAAGAAAGCGTATTTCTGCGTTGGAGATTTCCATCAACGAGCAATACCTGAATTTCCTTTTTATTTTGCTTGGCCATAGCCCTCACAATAAACACTAATTAATCAACAGGAAAGTATCATAACGAATTTTGAAAAAATGGAAAGCTTACTCCATCCCAATAACACACACTATTTCTCAACCAAAAAAAAGTCTGACTAAGATCAGCATTTAATGCGAGTTTTCTCCTTATTGCTCAGATCAATCATTGCTATAAAAGAAGAACATTTAAGGAGGAAGTAATCATGAGAACTGTGCTTTTAATTGTTGTTTTATTATTACCATTAAGCTTACGAGCACAAAGGTCGGGCTTTAAATGGGAGGATTCTTCTGAGTGGGGAAGTCGCAGTCGTTATGGAAAACTTTATAATGCAAAATCGGTGGAAACGATTACAGGTGAGATCGTCAAAGTTGAAGAAGTTCATCCCTATAGTGGAATGAAGGCTGGCATTCATCTCCAGCTAAAATCGTCAAAAGAAAGTATCTGGGTACACTTAGGGCCAGCTTGGTATGTTCTCAATCAAGGCATGGAATTAAAAGTCTCTGACGTAATCAAAGTGACAGGTTCAAGAGCTTCATTTGCGAACAAGCAAGTCATCGTTGCGAAAGAAATTGTTAAAGGAGAAGATCATCTGCAGTTACGTGACGATCTAGGGACACCTTTTTGGTGTTCAAAATGTTTTCCTGTCAGAAAGTAGAGTACTAACGGCCGCTACGGCTCGTGCCTTCGCGGTCTGCATGGCAAGCCATGCCTCAGGTCGCTGAAGCTTTTGGTTTTATAAAAGAGTG
>PCTW01000034.1:0-59898 GCA_002786715.1 Bdellovibrio sp. CG22_combo_CG10-13_8_21_14_all_39_27 | reverse complement strand
CAAGCCATGCCTCAGGTCGCTGAAGCTTTTGGTTTTATAAAAGAGTGATTGATTGGTAAAAATTGGAGCGGGTAACCCGATTCGAACGGGCGACCTTCTGCATGGCAAGCAGACGCTCTACCAACTGAGCTATACCCGCATAAAAGTGTTTTCGGATATTAAGGTCCCGAGGTTTTCTTGTCAACAGGATTTAAAGACGACTTTTGAAGCCAAGTTCCTGTTTTTTATATTATATTTGGACCCGTGGGACTTCATTATGGCTGCACAAGGTCCAATGGCCAGGTTTTAAAGATTTTATATCAATTTGAAATTGATTTAATTTTTTTCGCAACAGGTGCAGTTGAACGTTTAAGTTTTTGTGGTGAACAGTCTGATTTCCCCAAATTTTCTTTTGAAATTCTTCGCGAGAAACCTCTCGGTCTCTTCGCTCGAGGAATAGCCCAATGATTTTGTATTGAGTTCTTGTGAGATCTTTAATCGTGTGATTGCCAATCTTCAATTCAGTCATCGAAGATTGTTGTTCTCTTTTTGAAAAATAGTTTTCAAGACTTATAAGCAAAAGGTTTGTTTCAAGATTTTTAGAAATGAATGTATTGATGCCCGCTGACTGGTATTTTCTGAGGTTGTTGAGATCGGTATCAGAGGGAATAAGCCAAATATCGACAGGGGAAAAATCGTGAATCCATTGCGAAAGCTCACCTTGTTGTCCATCAAAGTGAGTGTCACTTAAAATAAGGTCAGGTTTGGGGGTCTTAAGATACTCAATTAACCCTAGACGTGGATGATCAAAAAACGTGACATCAAAATTATCCTCGAGATCAAAGCGATAACTATCTTGCTGCACTTTGTTAGGTTCAAATATCCAAATCTTCTTTAATTCTCGCATACAAACATCCTGTTTAGAGAGGGAGAGAGTTAAGGGGAATTATAGCCAAGAGGATAAGTGAAAATCAGGGAGGTCCCATAATTCTTCAGAATCTGTGCAAATGCAGAGTGTTTATGACGCAACGCTTGCGGCAATGGGCTCGAAAGCTAGTCAAAGCCAGTCTTTTTCAATTATGGTTATTTTAATAATGGAGTGAAATGGGACCAGAGGATATCAAATTCATTCGCAATTTAAATAATTTGTCGCAAGAAGAAATGGCAAGTCGACTAAATTGCTCTCGATCAATCCTGTCTCGTCTTGAGACAGGATTGTTAGAACTTTCTCACGATGAATGGTTTCAATTCAAAATTCAATTTCCAGATTGGGTGGCCAGGACCACTTCTAATCGCAGGGCCAGAGCTCACTTTAATGATTTTCAGCAAGCTCTTCCTCAACAATATAAGAATCAAGGACAAATTGGTTTTCGTTTTGTTTCAGAATTTGAAAAGTGGATTGTTTTAAAGTTGGGTCATGAAAGCTTACGTCATTTTTGGAAAACAGAAAGAGTGGAACCATTATTACTTAAAGACAAAGTTCGGTTTTATCCCTTCGATCTCTTTTTAAGAATGGTTCAATGGTTAAAAATGAATGGCGAGCTCATAACTGAGAAACAACTCTTAGATTTCTCATCTGCTTTATGCAATGACCCTATGTGGTGGGGACAAAGATGGACTTGGTATAGCGAAACACAAGTTCACTCAAGATTTGTGACGTTGCTGGAGAGTTGGGCCTCAAATACTCAAAACCACACTGCAAGTTTCAACTTTGACCAAAAAGCATTGTCATCAACACTTAGTTTCAAACCTCGTCCATTTATCAACAAAGATCTTTATTTCAATGATGCTATTATTGGAGATTTTGTAGGGGAGTGGGCAAGAGCATGGTGCATGTCGCTTTTAAATAAAAATGCAACTATTAACATTTCAAAGAAGGAGGATTCATGGTTTTTAAAAATCCAAATGAAAAAACTCCACTAGAGAAATTTAATGAACTCATTATTTATTTAAAAGACTGCCTCGGTAATGAACTGCAAGATCGCCTTGGCGTCACCAGAAATGAATGGAGAAGATTATACCTTGGAAAGAGTCTTCCTTTCGACAGGTTTGAACAAATTATTTCTCATTTAGGCATTAATTCATTGAATTTAGTTTATCAAAAAGTTGATCATTATGTCTGCCTACAATATCTCATGGGTCATCGCGATTTGGCCCCAATGGAATATCAGATCGGAGCATTCTCATCTCGTCGAATTGGATCCGTTCTGTTAAAAATCTTGAACGAAAATATTGGCCCTGGATTTTGTCAACAACTCTGTTTATCCCTGCAAATCGGATCGCAATTTTTTACACCTGATACGGAATGTGAATTTGTAAGCACGGAGCTCTACGGTGCTTTATACGCAATGCTAGTTAAGGGATTCGGATTCAGTGAAGAAGATCTTTTTTGGCTGGGGCAACAAACTGCATTTGAAAACAAAGAATCAGCTTTCGCCAAAAAGTTTAATAATTTTTCTATTTTAGATAGTTATTCCTGCTTTTTAGAAGAAGTTGCAAATAATGTTGAGCAATCATATAACTACGAAATGATAAAGCTTACGTCTGAAAAAGCTATCGTTAAGAAAACACTTTCCCATAAATTACAGGATACGTTAAAGAAGAAGAGTTATGGCAATAAGTATACTTGTATTTATTCATTGGGATTTGGTTCCACGGTTGGCTACTTTAGTCGCAATGAAAAATTTCCCAACTCGACATTAACAAAAAATCTTTATTCGGGAGAAGATTACACTTTGTTTGAGTGGAAAATAGATGATCCTAAGCAGCCTCGTCTTTTCCTTTAATTTCTGAGTTTTCAACAGAGATGCAATTTCTCTCGTCCCAAAAACTTCGGTATTTATCATAAAGTGAAAGACTTGCCTTCGAAAATTCATTGAGAACGAGAATATGGGCCGGTGATTGATTGATATCTTTTACCAGCACAACTTCTTCACAAAGCTTTTCAAAACCTAACCATTGAATATAATTCGAAGCTCCATTTGGAATGATACCGGTAACGATAATGTGATCAATCTTTTTACTTAAAACGATTCCTACGATGGCAGTGGTAATCAAATCTTTGATTAATCTTCTTTCATCAATCTCAAGACGAGAATCCTGATAATTGGTAAATGATCCCATATAGGCAAATTGCTTATTAGAATTTTCATTTTGTGACATCCAATTTGAAACGAGCTCGTGATGGAACTTGTCATTGATAGGGTCTTGAATGGTATGGAACAGAGGAAACTCTACTGAAAAATTTTGACATGATAAGAAACTGACATATTTAAAGGTCGCAACGATTTGTTGATTGCAGTTCCTTTGAATCGCAACTATATCACTCAGAAAATCTTCAGGGCCAAAAGGAAAGACCTGGTTTCCATAACGCTGTTGGTAGGATTTTAAACGACAGGCCAAGATCTTTGAGAAAAGGTATTGGCCTTCTAATTTACTTAAAGTTTCGTAGGGCGATTCTAGGTGAATGATATTATAGGGTTGGTTCATAAAGCCTCGCAACTTAAGTTGAAAGACAATCATGTTCTTTCTTTTATTTTTGTGTTTGAATCGTAAAAAGGAAAAAATGATGGGATTGACAAGCATGCAGATTATCAATACTTCCAAAGGTTCTGTTAATGTTCAAGTAAGTGGGCATGGAGGGAAGGCTCTCGTGCTCATCCACGGAAACTCTTCTTCACATTTATCCTTTTCCAAATTGATTAAAGAAAAAATACTTTTGGAAAATTATACTTTTTATTGCATCGACCTTCCTGGACATGGAAAATCAAATCATTTCGAAAAAAATAACTACAATCTTGAATTCATGGCATGTGTTGTACAGGAAGTGATCACCGCTTTAGACTTGCAAAAATTCGATTTGCTTGGTCATTCTCTGGGGGGGCACATTGCTTTGAGAGTTGCAGCAAAAGTAAAGCCGCAGAATTTAATATTAGTACAATGTTCTCCAGGCAAAGACCTCGGAGAAGTCGCTACTTTTTTTCAACCTCTCCCTCAGTCTCAATATCTCTACGTTGAAAATCCTAATAGCAATGAAGTGACCTCACTCTTTACTGCTCTTACAAATTCAAAAGATGAGAAAGGATTATTAGCTCAGGACTTCCAAAAGACTGACCCTGCCTTTAGAAGTGGCTTAAGTGAATCACTTGGGAGTGCTGTATTTGCTAATGAACTAGATATTCTCGAGAATCTCAATAAAGCGGGTGTTCAGACGACGCTCGTCATTTCTCGCTTTGACCAATTCTTAAAGACTGATGAAATCATGCAAAAATGGTCAGGTTCAGAATTATTAAATTATTTGGAAACAAAAGCGGAAGGTCATTATGCCCACTTCGCAGACTTTTCCACATGGTTTCAAACATTTAAAGAACTCATGGTTAAATAGGTTAAAAAAAATCTAATTTAGGTAAAAAAAAATTTACTCTGAAAAAAAGCAAAACTGATGAATGATGACACAGTTCATTTTCACGGAGTTTTTATGACAGCAACAATTGATTTTTACCATTCGAGAACTATAAGAAATCACTTTTGGATAAATGGAGAGGAAGGTCAGAATAAAATAAGCCAAATGACTGTGGCCATTGCTGGCTTAGGTGGCATGGGCTCAGGCGTGGCCCAAACTTTAGCTCGGCTAGGAGTGAAGAAGTTTAAAATCGCTGATAATGACATTATTGAAGCGAGCAATATTAATCGGCAAGTTATCGCAACGAAATTAAATATTGGTAAATCAAAAATTGAAGAAACAAAAGTGATGCTCCTCTCTATTGATCCAAGTATTGAGATCCAAATGTATCCTCAAGGTGTCGATTCGCTCATGGTTAGTGATTTTTTAACGGGCGTTGATATTGTTGTCGATGAAATTGATGTTTATCCTATAGAGGCTCACCTCGATTTGCACCGTGAAGCCAATTCGTTGAAGCTGCCAATCTATTCAAGTTTCGTGATTGGAATGGGAATTCATTTGTATAAATTTATTGGAAGTGAGTACACAATTGAAGATATGTATCATCCCGATTGCTTTACTAACGATAATCGTGTTTCAGGAATTATTAAAACCTATTTGAGACCAGCTCCACAGTATATGAATCAAACTGTTTTAGAAAATTTTACCAGAGAATTAGAGCTCGGAAATGTTCCGATTTTTGGCCCCAGTTGTCTTCTTGGGCATTCAATAGTTGCGACTCGAATTGTTTTGGATTATCTCGAATTAAGTCCTGAGCATACGCCCATCATGCCAGAATTTATTTCTCTTGATGCCACTTGTCTTAAAGCCACTACTCATGTGATGCGGGCTTGGGAAAAGTTATCATGATGAAAAGGCCGTTCTTTACAGGGTGGCAATCATGTCTGCTTCGATTTTGAAGTTCAAGTTTCCAATGATGTTTCTCACATAAGTCTTTTAAGCTAAAAAGACCTAATCCATGCCCTTGAGTTTTGGTGCTTGCTTTACTTCCACTTTTTATTTTTAAGAGCACCTCCGAATTAATACCTCCTCCATTATCATGAAACGAAATGGAGTTTTTTCTCAAAATAATTTGCAGACTCGTGGCATTTTGCTCAATTGAATTTTGAATAATATTAGAAATTACACGATCAATATGAACTTTATTTACTGTTACTATGGGTGATGCAATAACCTGGTAGTCAATAAAAAGTGGAGACATTTTAAATGTCTCAATAGCTTTGATTATTAAATCATTTAACGAAACCTCGACTTCAATATGATGATTGACCATATCATCTAAAAACTCAGTTAGAGTAAGCAAAGTCTTCGTTGATTTTTCAAAATAAGTTTTAGTATCAATCCAAGCTAATCCAGATTCCATCTTCTTTTCAAAGAGCTCGAGATTGGCGATAACAATATTAACTTTATTTCTGAGATCATGTGCAAAAGAAGCAACCGTGTCATTCATATTTACCCTAATGTATGATTTAAATTCTATTTTAGGGGAATATGAGAATCGCCACTAGAGATGAATGATCAATAGTCCAATCTTGTGCAAATTCGGACAAAATATTAAATAAATTGACCTGAAAAGTTAAAACTTTCAGGATTAAAAGCAGGGAGTTTTCCTCGGCCATCTGGTCGGTCGATTATATATTGGGGAATGGCCCATCCGGGTAATTGATCTCTAAGCTCTGAATATATTTTTCGACCTTCTTCTAGGGGAACCATAAAATGCATTCCTCCTTTTACGCTATCGGGGTGATGAAGATAGTAAGGTCGAATTTTATTTTTAACGAGTTTGTTCATTAAGTTGACTATGTCTTGAGCCGTGTTATTGACGTCTTTTAAAAGAACCGTTTGTGATAGCAATTGGAGACCTAAGCGATTCAGCTTCATGATAGCAGTTTCAATTTCTTGATCCCATTCATCGACATGATTGCTATGAATGGCGATGGAAATAGTTTCAAAATGTCCTGAGGACTTTTTTAATACCTCTAGCAGTGGCTGATTAATTCGAGATGGCAAAATCACAGGTATTCGCGTGTGAAAGCGAAGATGCTTAATGGATTTAATTGATGCAAAAAAATCTATGTAACTTGCAAGCTTTTCATCTGATAGTATAAAAGGATCTCCACCGCTGAAAATGATTTCATTGATTTCAGAGTGCTCAAGAAGATATTTTTGCGTTTCAACTAAGTTCGCCTCAAAGAGTTCTTTTTCATTAAAGAGTTCATTTTTGCGAAAGCAATAACGGCACAAAACGGGACATATATTTGTCGGCATAAAAAGAGCACGATTTTGATAACGGTGGATGAGTTGAC
Source organism: Bdellovibrio sp. CG22_combo_CG10-13_8_21_14_all_39_27 (assembly GCA_002786715.1). Classification (GTDB taxonomy): domain Bacteria; phylum Bdellovibrionota; class Bacteriovoracia; order Bacteriovoracales; family Bacteriovoracaceae; genus 21-14-all-39-27. The sequence continues at coordinate 53,151 of PCTW01000034.1, read as the reverse complement.
CTGGCTTTGAGTGAACGAGATCACCAATCGGATCAACAAGTCCCTTATCCTCATTTTCCAAAGTCGAAGGAACAAACTGCTTCCAAAGAGAGCTTTGTTGGCCGAGTTCTTTTATCTTTAGCGCCAATCGTACTGGAATAAAAAGGGGGTAATCTGTTTTGGGTATTTCAAAACCTAGAAATTGATGGAGCTTGTGAGTTGAACGAAATGAATTTTTGAATTCATCTCTCCAGTCATTCTCAAATTCTAAAGATGAATCAAGCATGGTTTTGAGTTTGTTCTTTGAGATGGTGGTAACGGGCCCAATAGGCACAGCCACGAATAAGTGAGGCTCCAAAAATCGCCATTCCTACAAAGTGCATAGAGACTTCAAAAGTCGTTAGACTTCCAGACTCTGTGAGGGCGTAAAACATCCAATAGAGAAGAACGAAATGAAGAATGAGAATCACCAATTGTTGGAGACGGTAAAACCAGTTCGACGCATTGATGAAATTTTTCATAACACCTGTATATTATTTCTTTTTCGATTTTGCCAATTGATCTAAGCGCTTCTTCAGCTCGTCGGCGTTAAGTTCTCGAAACTCCGAAATTTTTTTAAGAGCAAAGGACTTGTAGACATCGCTTTCTAGACAATGGGCGTAGAGAACATTGCCCTCAGGAAGGGGGAGAAGCGAGATGGGTCTTATAGGGCGAAATTCACCGCGACGGCTGCCGCCATTATATTTGATATCGATAACTTGCTTCTTCTCAATCTTAGAAATAAGCCCGATAAGCTTTTCAGGAATATCGAGGTCTTTATTTTTTTTGAAGTCAAAAAGTTTAAAGAGTAAGCTTTCGCCCAAATAGACTTTTCCCTGGTCTCGTTTCTGCTTAATCATTCCTTTGGCAAAAATCATCAGGGAGGCATAGGCATCATCTAGGGCGCGGTGATGATTAAGTAAGGGAATATTGAGAGTTTCAGCGAGTGTGCCAAGCTTGTGGTTTTCGACTTCTGTTTTAAAAACCATGCGAGAATACTTAACAGAGCAATAAACTTCATTTGATTTGAAACTCATACCCATTCGATGCAACCAAAAAATAATAAAGCCAATATCAAATTTTGCGTTGTGAGCAATCAAGGGAAGATCATCTGCAAATTGAACAAAGTGGGGGAGGACATCTTTAATTGTGGGCATGTTGGCCACATCTTCGTCTTTGATTCCATGGATATCGATAGTGAACTGAGGAATTTTAATTTCTGGATTTATTAATTGGTCGAAGGTTGAAATTCCATCGGGAGTTACCTTAAAGGCTGATAATTCAATGATTTTGTCGACAAGCGGCGAGAGGCCAGTTGTCTCGATATCAAGGGCCACCACTCCGCGTGGGAATATTTCTAACAATGCGTCGCGTTCTGAATCAGCTAAAATCAATGGTTTCCTTTTAGATAAGTGCTTAAAATCAACGAACTTTCGTTGACATAAAAGACCCGTGACCTTAAAAATTGTCAGGTTATATCAGAGCTTAAATTAAGACTCAAACTTTAAGGATTAAAACATGAAAAGTTTTGACGTTATCGTCATGGGAAGTGGACCTGGTGGATATGTTGCCGCCATTCGCGCCAGCCAATTAGGAAAAAAAGTCGCCATCATCGAATCTGATAAATTAGGTGGTGTTTGTTTAAATCGCGGTTGTATTCCAACTAAAGCGGTTTTGAAATCAGCTCACTCGGTTCACGAAGCTAAAGATGATTTCAAAGGGCTCGGAATTAATATCGAGATCAAATCTCTTGATGGCTCTCAAGCCGTTAAAAGAGCTAAAGATATTTCTGACAAAATTTCAAAAGGTGTTGGCTTCTTGATGAAGAAAAACAAAATTGAAGTTTTTGAAGGAACTGGTAAATTAAAAAGCAAAACGCAAATCGAAGTGAAGAGTCCAAAAGGACATACTGACACTTTAGAAGCGAAAAATATTATTTTGGCCACTGGTGCCCACTACAGAACTTTTCCGGGGCTCGAGCACGACGGAAAAAGACTGATCGGCGCATGGGAAGCGATTAAGCTTGAAGAACTTCCAAAATCAATCGGCATCATTGGTGCTGGCGCGATTGGTGTTGAGTTCGCTTATTTCTGGAATGCTTTTGGCGTTGATGTCCATATCTTTGAAATGCAAAAAAATCTTTTGCCAATCGAAGACACCGACTCTTCTGTTGAAGTTGAAAAAGCCTACAAGAAGTACGGTATTAAGATGAGTCTTGGCATCACAGATGTGAAGGCTAAAAACAACGGTAAAGATGTGACGATTTCTTGTATGGAAGCTGGCCAAAAGAAAGAGTACAAATTTGAAATGGGACTCATTGCTGTTGGTATGACAGGTAATATCGAAAATAATGGCTTTGAAGCTGTTGGGATAAAAACCGAGCGAGGCTTTATTGCTGTGAATGATATGTACCAAACTTCGGTTCCCAATATATATGCCATCGGTGATGTCTCAGGACCACCTCTCTTGGCCCACGCTGCTTCTCACGAAGGCGTCGTCGCTGCTGAACATCTCGCAGGACTCCATCCCCACAAAATAGATAAGATGAATATTGCTGGTTGTACTTATTGCCAGCCACAAGTGGCGAGCGTTGGTTACACTGAGCGCGCTTTAAAAGAAAAAGGTATCGAATATAAAGTTGGTAAACTTCCTTTTACTGCAAACGGAAAAGCCGTTGCTTCAAATGAGACAGTTGGCTTCGTTAAAACCCTTATGGGCAAGCATGGAGAAATGCTTGGCGCTCATATCGTTGGGGCCCAGGCGACTGAGTTGATTCATGAGTATGCCCTTTTTAGAACGATGGAAGGAATTGACGAAGAGATCTTCGCGACAATTCATCCCCATCCAACTCTTGGAGAGTGGTTGGCCGAATCAGTTCTCGCTTCAAAAGGTCGCGCCCTCAATTTTTAATTATAAAAATGATTTTTAAGGAGAAATAAAATGAAACATGAAATCGTAATGCCAAAAATGGGTGAGTCGATTACAAACGGTACGATCACTAAATGGCATAAAAAAGCGGGCGATATGATTGAGATCGACGAGATCTTGTTTGAAATCTCGACCGATAAAGTAGAGTCAGAAATTCCCTCTCCCATGAAAGGAAGAGTTGAAGCGATTCTTTTTCCTGAAGGCACAACTGTTGATGTTGGTATTAAAGTTGCCGAAATAGAAGATGATACTTCAGTGGCTTTTAGTGGTGGTGGCGCAGCCGCTACTCCAGCAGCTCCAAAAGCAGCCGCAGCTCCGGCAGCAAGCGCGCCTGTTGCAGCAGCAGCTCCAGTGGCCGCTCCAGCAGTTGAAGAAGGTCGTCGTTTTTATACTCCGCTTGTTCGCGCCATGGCGAAAGAAGCTGGTGTTGCATTATCTGAACTTGCTAACGTTCAAGGCACAGGTGCTGGTGGGCGTGTAAATAAAGAAGACTTCGAAAATTATTTAGCTTCGAGAAAAGGTGGAGCCGCTCCAGCTGCCAAAGCTGCAGCTCCTGCCGCCGCTCCGGCTCGTCCCGCTGGCGTGGCCAGTGTCACGGCCAGTGGTGAACGCGTTGAAATTATCCCTATGGATAATATGAGAAAAGCGATTGCTCGCAACATGGTTGAATCTAAGCTCACTTCTCCTCACGTCAATTCCATCGATGAAATCGATATGTCTAAATTGGTAAAATTCAGAGAAGGATTTAAGAAAGAATTCCAAAAGCAAGAAGGCTTCAGCCTCACTTATACTCACTTTATTCTTTACGCCATTGTACAAGCCCTTCGCGAGTTCCCTATGGTTAATGCTTCTATTGATGGTGATAACATCATCCTTAAGAAAGACATCAATCTTGGTTGTGCCGTTGCTGTTCCTGGTAATGGTTTGGTGGTTCCAAATATCAAGAGTGCTGACTCCCTCAACATCACGGGCATCGCTCGTAAAGTGAACGAGCTGGCCCAAAAAGCTCGCAGTAAAAAACTCACAATGGACGATCTCACTGGTGGAACATTTACTTTCACCAACGTCGGTTCATTTGGAACTCTTATGGCTACTCCGGTGATTCTGCAACCTCAGTTGGGGATTTTTGCTTCAGGGGTGATCAAGAAGCGTCCCATTGTCACTGATGATAATGCTATCGCGATTCGCGATATGATGTATGGAACTCACACTTACGATCATCGTTTGGTTGATGGCGAGCTTGGTGGCAGGTTCTTAAATGCAGTGAAATTGAATCTTGAAAATATGGATCCAAGCTCACTCTTTTAACTTCTATTGAAATTGAGAATTAAAAAAGGCCGGATATTCCGGCCTTTTCTTTTTTGATGATCTTAAAAGTTACTCGACAATACATTCAATTTTTTCAGTGCGATCTTTCAATTGAATAGTTCCTTTGAACTTATCTGAGAAACGACTTTGCTTAACTTTCAAAGTAACAACGGGCTCAACATATTCTTCATCGATGGCGATGAGCTTGAGCTCTGTATCCATGTTCCAGTAACCAAGAATATGATCCTTGGAAATTTTCGCTTCAGCTCCATCGACAGTGAGAATCAACTCACCAATCAAGGGATTGCCGTAAAATCTGCCAGTGGTGCCAGAGATGGCCACTGATCCATCTTTTGTAGCACAGTCAAATCCGCCAGTGGCAAAGGCTTGTGACGATAACAATAGGGTTAGCAAGGCTAATATTCTCATTTCTCTCTCCGTGTTTGCGTTGTGCCCCGACTTCATAGCACTTGTTGGTACTGCGTTGAAGGGCCCTTGTAAAAGTCACCAGCTACCCACAATACGAGCCAGTAGCAGTTAACTGCAACAAATGGGTGGCAAAAATAGGAATTGTTGTACTGTCGCTAAGTACTTAAAAATATTAAGAAGTTTTAGTTTACTGTGATTTCAATCAGCTGAATTTCAGTTCTCTCTTAATATTGATGAAATCTTTACAATTGGCTGTTACTGGCCAGATTGCTGAACGTTTGAGGAGGCACTAGTGGCAAAGAAAAGAGCGAATAAAAGAATTAGAGGACTTCAATCCAAATCAAAGCACTACATTGGTAAAAACCAAATGCCACTCCAGTTGCTCATGGCGCTGGATAGAACTTTCGAAAAAACTTCAGAGTATGAAGTGAAGGAAAGACTTAAGCAGGTTTATTTAAATTAATCCCAGCGACTAAAGAAGACGTTTGCTGTCCCTAAATAGTCGTAAGAAACTTGAAAATAACCGAGATTGGTTTCGATATAACAAGCTAGTGAGTTATGCATTCCTGGTTGAATAAACTTGCAACGTGAGTGTGATTTACCCAGTGGTCCTTTTCCGAAGTTAATGTCCTGACGAGAGCATCCTTCTTTTTGAACTAAATTTTTAACTGCAAAAATGGCCTGCGCTAAATAGTCTTTACCAAAGTCTGGAGCATCATAATCATTAAGGTTGATAGTGAAATTTTGTGAATCACGACGGTGTCCGTCTGTTAAAATATCAAGACACTTTGATCCTTTCATTTCTGATTGAGCAAAGAGTGAAGTGGAAGTGAGAACGAGAACGGCGACTAATAATTTGCGCATAAAAACCCCTATATAAGATACAAAGTGTGAAATTTTTAGCATGACCGACTAAACACATCAAGCTTAAACCCTTAGTGTCACAAAGAGTAAGGATCAAAAAATTGCATTGCGGCGATGCGCAATGAGATAATTGTCAGGATTAGGTTGGGCTTGTAAAAAGTATTAGCCAGAGTAATAGAAAAATGGTTTAAATACTCAAAGATTTAAAACGGGAAGGTCATGTGAAAAAACTATTCATTGCTCTCTGCTTTTTACCGCTATCTGTCTTCGCTGCTATTGAAAACTATTATCCAACTTCGTTCATTGAACAAAAAGCCTCCCTACAAGATGAAAAATTAAAAAATGAGCTTTACGCTATTTTAGTAAAAGCCCATATCTACTTAGGTAAAGATAAGCGCGACTTATTGGTAGATGACTGTGGTCTTAATAACGGTCAAGGTCGTTGTACACAGACTAAAGTTTTAGGTTACAACACAGCTAGAAAAGTTCTGTTTGGTAAGCTTCACTTAGAAGAAGGTTCAAACGGCTATTATATCAATGATGTTTACTGCCACAAGAATTTCACATCTTCTTCAGGCGTAGGCCCAGATCGCATTCCTAATAATAACAACATTAACTGTGAGCACACTTGGCCACAGTCTAAATTCACAAAAAACTTTCCAAATGAAATGCAAAAATCTGATCTTCACCATCTCTATCCAACAGATAGCAAGGCGAACTCAATCAGAGGAAACAATGAATTTGCAGAAGTAGATGGCGATCCAGTTGATAACTGTGATGCTTCTTACTATGGAAACAATAAAGGAAGCGGAATGTACTTTGAGCCACCAAGTGAGCACAAAGGAAACGTTGCCCGCGCTCTTTTTTACTTCTCTGTACGTTACAAAATCTCAATTTCTCCACAGCAAGAAACTTACCTTCGTAAGTGGAATGAAATGGATCCCGTTGATTCAGATGAAATGGAAAGAAACGACATGATTGAAAAGATGCAAGGGAACAGAAACCCATTCATCGATCAACCAGAGTTGGTTTCTCAAATCAAAGACTTCTAATTCTTAAAAATTAAATTAAGTCATTAATTCCAAAGCTCGCTCAGGCGAGCTTTGATGTTTTTCTCGCGTCCTTCATCAGACGGACGATAGAACTGGGGAATTCTTCCTGGCCCATAATCTTGTTTCACAAAATGATTTTGAAAACTATGAGGATATTTATAGTTTGAAATTTGATCGTCGAGGTTTCTGAGATGTCTTGGCACTTCAAGAGTCGGATGCTGGCGAACAAACTCGAGGGCTTCATTAATGGCCACATAGCTGGCATTACTTTTCACAGTGCTTGCCAAATAAGTTGTCACTTGAGCGAGATTGATTCGCGCCTCAGGCATTCCGATATTCTTGACGGCCTCAAGTCCGGCCAGAGCGAGGTTGAGAGCGGTAGGATCAGCATTGCCAATATCTTCACTGGCGAAAATAACCAAACGACGGGCGATAAAAACCGGATCTTCGCCACCATCGAGCATGACTGCCAACCACAAAATGGCGGCATTGGGATCTGATCCTCTCAATGATTTAATAAAAGCAGAGATGACATCGTAATGACGATCTTGAGACTTGTCGTATTGGCGAGCGTTCTCAACGACTAAGCGCTCGAGGTCTTCAAGGCTCATACTCTGTTTCTGCTGAGAAACCAGATCGAGAGCATTGAGAGAGATGCGTGCATCTCCACCACAAACTTTTGAAATAAGCGTGATAGCTTCATTCGTGACGTCGAGGTCAAAGCGTTGTTTTGTCAGCGTTAACATTTCCTGAATTTGTTCCATCGATAAGCGCTCGAGCTCAACTGTTTGAACGCGGGAAAGAAGAGCGCGATTGACAGAAGTTTTGGGATTCTCTGTGGTAGCTCCGATTAACTGAAAATCACCGGCCTCTACATACGGTAAGAGGGCATCCTGCTGTGACCGACTAAAACGGTGAATTTCATCAATAAAAATAATGCACTCTTTGTGAAACATCTGGCGCATTTCATTGGCCCGCTCAATCAGTTTGCGCAGCTCGGGAACACCACTCAAGACGGCGTTAAAGCGATAAAACTCTTTTCCCGAACGATCGGCCAGAAGTTGGGCCAGAGTTGTTTTGCCAGTGCCTGGAGGTCCCCACAGAATCAAACTGGGAGTGATCTCGCGTTTTAGGAAAGGATACTTGTTTTGAAGTTGAGTAATACCCTGAAACTGTTCAAGCTTTTCAGGTCTCGCTTGATGCGAGAGAGGAGTTGAGGATTTTACTCTCTGAGTTTGAGCTTGCTCAAAGAGGTTTGCTTGGTTGTTGCTTGCATTGCGTTTAGTCATTAAAAATCCTAGTTTTCATTGACACTGGGGAGCGCTCATCCTAACTTAACCCATCTAAAATTGTAAAACCCTTCAGTAGAAGGCCACAACGCCACGAGAAGGAGGTGACTAAAGATGACAAGCTCAAAACATTCAGCAGCGACTGTAACGATTGATGACAAGTACGGCGTAGAACGCTCACTCAGAAAATTCAAAAGAATTTGCGAGGCGTACGGTGTTGTTCGTGAATATCGCAAGCGTCAAGAGTACAAAAAGCCATCTGTCCGTCTGAAAGAAAAAAATGCAGCGGCCGAAAAGAGAAGAAAGAAACCCGCTCGTGAAGGACGCGTTTACTAAGATCTCAAATTCAAAGATGATTATTTTAAGCCCCTGAGAAATCAGGGGCTTTTTTTTATCTATCGAGAATGACCTTGAGAATGCCAACCCATCGATTGTGCATGGTCGTAATTAAATTCATATTGGAGGGAGCGACACTGCGGAGACCCTTGGTCATCTTCATATGAAAAGTATTCCAAGCAATATTTGTTTCTTCGAGTCCTTCTATCAAATAGTCCTTATTATTTTTTCTCACGACAAAATCTTCAAGGAGCTTAATGTAATTCATATAGACGAAATTTATATTATCTCGAAGCTCTTCCCCCATCAGGGAAGCTAGCATCAACTCACTAGTTAATTTCATTTCTTGGATGACGGGTTGAAGCTCAAATCGTAATTCGGCACTTATATTTTCATTGTTTGCAGAGGTTTTAACCATTAAACGTTCGATTTTGTGAACCAATCGATAATTGAGGTTGGCGAGTTCATAAAGGGTATGGGTGAGAAAAAGTCGGTTATCAATCATAAAATTGTCGATCGGACCAACAAGCAATTGTTGAGATTGCAAGGTTGTGATTCTTTTATCTACGACTCCAGCCTGCTTATAAAAGCTGCTTAGCTCGTTATTACACTTGGTCTGATCTTTTGCACATAAATTTGAGAGGTCATCCCATGTATAAAAGAGTGATTGGATTTCAAGCTTGAGATTAACTAAATCGTTATTGATAGGATCGACCTTTCTTAAGAAAAGGTAAAATTCAGAAATAATATTTTTTACTTGAGGGAGAACATAGTTTCTAAATTCATAATCTGAACAATCGATAATTTTTTTATCATAGCTAAAGTAATTATTGATAGGATTGGCCGCAGCATAAGCCACGTTCAATCCCATTAACAAAATAATCATTAGTCTCAGCATTTAAGCCTTTTTATTTACATCAAGAGTCAGCTTATGCTCATCAATTTCAAATTGATGTTGTGTCGGTTTACCTGCAAGCAAAGATGAGCATAGTGTTTCCTGAGTGATGTATTTTTCATGCAATTTAATCGCATCAGCTAAATCACCCTCTGTGGAATAAGCGATTTCAATTCTATCTTCAACATTTAGGCCAATCTCTTTTCGTGTTCTTTGAATGCGGTTGACCACTTCTCGGGCCAAGCCTTCGAGAATAAGGTCGCGATCAAGAACCACATCAATGTCGATGCTGATAAGACGATTTGAGAGAGCTTCTGTACCTGGTTTGGCTTCTCTAAAAATGAGAAAATCGTTTGGTGAAAAATCCATACCACCTAATGTAATAGAACCAGCTTCTTCAAGCTTATTAAGATCATCACTCTTAACACTTTGAATGAGCTTCATGTACTTGCCCATCTCTTTGCCTAGTTTTTTTCCTAAAACGGGAAGGTTTGGTTTGGCATAAAGGTTGATGTACTTTTCTTCATCATGTGAATACTCAATATTCTTAATATTGAGCTCAACGCGAATATACTCTTCAAGCTTTTTAATTTCAGTTAAAAGAGCCTGATCCTTGTGAATAACTGTTAATCTCTTTAGAGGAGTCTTCACTTTTATCGATACCTGATTTCTCTTCTGACGTCCCAATAGAATAATCTGTTGCATACGATCAACAGCTTCTTCTAGAGTGCGATTGATTTTTTTGTCATCTGCTTCAGGGTATGTCGTTAAATGGATTGATTCGGGAACATCAGTTTCAATTTTGTTCACTTCTTTTTTGCCAGCAAAGGGATCAAAGGCGAGAAGCTCTTGATAAACAAATTCCGACAAGAATGGAGCAAAAGGCGCCATGGCTTGAGAAACTTCTTTGATACATGTGTAGAGAGTGGAATAAGCATGCTTTTTGTCTGCAGTTAAACCCTCTCCCCAAAAACGATTACGATTGAGACGGATATACCAATTGGTTAAATCTTCGATGAAGTTAAACAGCTGAGGAACAACGTTGTACAGTTTGTATTGTTCCATTTCAAAAGCAATATTCTTTTTTAGAGTTTGAAGTTTCGAGATGATCCAGTTGTCGACGATGTTATCGCCAAACTCAAGATGCTCACGACAATTCCAGCTATCAACCTTGGCATAAGTAGAGAAGAACTTGAAGGAGTTGTACCATGGTAGAAGAGCACGTCTTACCATGTCTTTAACGCCAGTATCTGAGAAGCGTTGCTCTTCAGCTTTTACTAAACCTGAGTTGATGAGATAGAGTCTTAGAGCATCAGCTCCAAAGTGCTCCATCAATTCATCTGGCGCCGTATAGTTCTTTAAGCGCTTACTCATCTTTTTGCCATCTTCGGCCATGACGATGCCGTTGACGATAACATTTTTAAACGCTGGTTTATCAAAAAGCGCTGTTGATAAAATAGTGAGAGTGTAAAACCATCCACGAGTTTGATCCAAACCTTCAGCAATAAATTCGGCTGGAAAACCTTGGTCAAAAATTTCTTTATTTTCAAAAGGGTAGTGGAGTTGGGCGTAAGGCATTGAGCCAGATTCGAACCAACAGTCGAGGACTTCAGTAATGCGTTTATATGTCCCTTCTTCTCCGGCGACTTTAAACTCGATATCATCAACGAACTCTCGGTGAAGATCATCAACTTCGACACCAGAATACTTTTTAAGCTCTTCAATGGAGCCGATGCAAACAAAGTTTCCAGTTTCAGTATTCTTCCAAATTGGAAGAGGAGTTCCCCAAACACGATTTCTCGAAATGGACCAATCGCGTGCGCCTTCCAACCATTTTCCAAATCGACCATCTTTGATGTGATCAGGAACCCAATTGATTTGGGCATTTGATTTCAGCAGGCGATCTTTAATCTCTTCAACTTTGACGTACCAAGAAGGAATCGCCTTGTAGATCAAAGGAGTGTCTGAACGATAGCAATAAGGGTAGCTGTGAACCAGAACGCTTTGCTCATAAAGTTTATTTTCGTCTTTGAGTTTCTTGATGATTTCTTTGTCGGCGTCTTTGACATAAAGACCTACGAAGTCAGTGATCTCTTTGGTAAATTTACCTGCATCATCTACTGGACAGGCAAAGACTGCAGCAAGGCCAGCTTCTTTCATGACACGATTATCGTCTTCACCAAAACCTGGAGCGATGTGAACCACTCCTGTACCTGCATCTGTTGTTACGTAGTCATCGTTTAAAACAGTAAAAGCTCCATCGCTTTCAAAGTGCTTGAAGTAAGGAAGTAGAGGCTCATAGCGCTTGCCTTTGAGTGCACTGCCTTTCAATGTTTCAAGTTCAGTGAAATTTCTTTTCTTGGAATAAGACTCAAGTCGCTCTTTGGCGATATAGAAAACAATCTTTTTGTCTTCATCTCTAACTTTAACGTAATCAATGTCAGCACCTGCACAGAGTGCAAGGTTTGAAGGAAGGGTCCAAGGAGTTGTGGTCCAAGCTGCGATATAAGCATCTTCATCTTTCAATTTAAAGAGAATGGTGATCGCTGGATCTTGAACATCTTGGTAGTTTTGTCCGGCTTCAAAGTTAGAAAGAACTGTTCCTAGGGCCGTCGAGAAAGGAACGACGCGAGTTCCTTGATAGATCAGATTCTTATCCCATAGAGATTTGAAAACCCACCAGATTGATTCCATGAAATCGGTATCCATGGTTTTATAATCATTTTCGAAATCAACCCAGCGACCAATTCGTGTTACTGTTTTTTCCCATTCTTTCACATAGCGACTCACGATGGCCCGGCATTCGTTATTGTATCCAGCAACGCCAAATTGCTTAACAGCATCTTGAGCACTCATGCCTAATTTTTTATCGATCTCATGTTCAACCGGGAGTCCGTGGCAATCCCAACCAAAGCGGCGTTCAACATATCGACCTTTCATAGTCCAATAGCGAGGTACGGCATCTTTTAAAATTCCGCCAACGAGGTGGCCGTGATGAGGAAGGCCTGTCGCAAAAGGAGGACCATCATAAAAAATATAAGGGGCAGCGCTTTTGGTTTTTTCCAAAGTTTTTTGAAAAATTTTGTTTTCTTTCCAAAATTTCAGAATCTGATGTTCTGTCTCAACAAATGAAAACTGCGTGCTCTCTGATTCCCATTCTTGATTATTTGCGTCAGACACCTTGATCTCCTTCTCAAAAAACGATTTTCAAATACTGGCCATCTTAACGGCCGAATGGCCTTTTGGGTAGGGACATTCCTGCCTTCTCCCTCTGTAAAGTGATAAAAAATTGGGCCGAATCAGCTCTTTGGCGATGAGAGTGTATGCGTTTATTTATACTCTTATTCTTTTTTGTGATGAGTTCCCCAAGTTGGGCAGATGCTGCAGGGCGATTTCGCGGAGAAAAAATATCAATTATTGACTGGGAGAATACCACAACCACTCAGTGGACAGATTTTTCTCAATGGAAACGAGAATTGGAAGTCAAAAAAATGATTCCCGATTGGGAGCATAACTTAAGAGAGATTGGTCGCACAGAACCTGTGGCAAGAGTAATGGATTGTTCTGGAGATTGTCGCGTCTATCGTGGACTGGGCTTCTCTAGAGTTCAGTATTTATCTACGGTTTACGAAGGTGATGAAATTTCAACCAACGATAATGGCTATCTTTGGCTCTATCTTTTTGATGGAACAATGGTCCGTCTTTCACCACAAACCTCAGTTTCAATTCAAGAGGTGAATGTCAGTCCTGAAGAAATTTTTTACTTTGTAAGACTCAATACCGGTAATGTTTTATGGCTATCTCGGTCCCAGAGTCAGTTTACTCCAAATCCTTTGAAGGAAACCGATGTTCTCTATTTTCCCATGAAAATGTATGAAGCTAATAATGCCGAGGAAATCGTTCCTCAAATTGATGAAGAAAATCTTTTTGCCTTGATCGAAGAAAAGTCAGTATCAATGTTGCAATACGAGCGTCTGAACAAAAAAATGGAAGAGCGAAAAGAAGTTAAGTTTAAACCGGTCTATACATTTTTGGTTCTTCCAAACGGAACTCTTTTTGGAAAGAACTTGGCGGTTGAAGCTGTTGTGCTTACAGGCTCGGAGTCCTTTTTTAAGCTGCGCACACCGGAGCAATTAAGCCAGAAAGAAGCCAAGATTAACGAAGATGTCTCTCTTTATTACCGAGGTTTTGAAAACAGACAAGTGACCACTCCTCCAGTCGGAAAGTGGTGTCAGATTGATGCAAAAGGAAGGTCATTCCAAGAATTCCCTGCAGAGAGTATCTTTGCCATGGGTGAATTTGTGACTAGCAATATCCCAACGATTTATCTTACAAGAGAGTTTATGATGGATCGTTACGGAACTTTTCTCCATCAAGATTTATCAAAAGAAGCGCTCGCAACTGATTACGGTTATCGCTTATGGACCCCTTTTTCAGCAGAAAAAAGTGAACTGAAGCAGAGAGTCGCCTTTTTACAGGAATTTACTCGCCGTATTGAGACCACCAACTTATTATCAGCAGAGAAGCTCTCAAAGCGCCTAGAGGACAGAGGAGAGAAGCTTTCCGCTTTAGAATATGGGCCGCGCTTTTTTGAGAAGGCCATGAACAGATATCACATTTACAAAGAATCAATTCAATTGGTAAATACAGATCGCGAACCTTTAAACTCAGAAAAAAAACCTTTTTGGAAAATTATCAATGTCTACAAATAAATACTCTCTCGTTCTCGCCAGTCAAAGTCCTCGTCGCAAAGAATTGTTAGGTTGGATGGATATTCCTTTTGAAGTCATCACCAGCGATGTTCCTGAAGAGAGCATGTTTGATGCGCCTGAAGAGATTGCGGAAGACTTGGCCGGACTCAAAGGTCGTGCCGTTTTTGATCGTTTGAAAACAAAGTCTGGATTTGGGACAGAATATTTCCCACTCGTGGTCGCCTCAGACACAGTGGTTGGTTTCGAGGGAAAGATCTACGGCAAGCCTGAAGACCGAAATGATGCTCGTGAAATGTTAAAGGAACTTTCAGGAAAAACTCACGTCGTTGCAACCGGAGTTTATATTGGTTGTTGGGATGTCGCGAAGAAATCATATCGTGAAACTCTTTTTTCAGTCTTGTCTGCAGTGACTTTTGATCAAATCGCGGATGATATTTTAGAAAATTATTTAAAAACAGATGAGTCTCTCGACAAAGCTGGAGCCTATGGAATTCAAGGTAAGGGTTTAACTTTTATTGCTGAACTTGAAGGTTCTTATTCAAATGTGGTGGGATTTCCTCTCGCTGACTTTATTGATGAATTAAGAATATTCTTAGGTTTTGATAAAGATAAAAAAGGTGAGTGGAGAAAACTCTTTCATGGAGCTTGATCAACTCCTTCAATTTTCTCCGGCAATTAAAGTTATCAAGCAATCAGAAAATGAATTAGTGCTTGAAATAATCGTTCGTGCCAAACCGGGTTCAAAAAAAGAAAGAATCGAGATTTCTGCAGATTTTATGATCGTTGCTGTTAACGCACGTCCCATTGATGGCGAGGCGAATGAAAGAATTCGCGAATACGTTGCGAAATCATTGGGTATTGCTAAACGGGATGTTCTTTTCATCTCGGGAGAAAAAGGGAAGTCTAAGAGATTTCAAGTGTCCTTTCATTTTACAGACCACAAAGACATTAAGTACTATTTAGAGAAATGGTCCAAAGTTGTAAAAGAGTAGTGTCATGAATTTTCTTTTCCTCATTATCAGTCTCGCAGCGGCTGAACCTCGTGGAGGTTCTGTTCCGGTAAGTGCTCCTGATACTCCTTTTGAAATTACTCTAGAGATAAGAGGAGATCTAGAGGGTTTAAAAACACTTAAATCTGAAGAGTTTCCCAATCGCATTGAAAAAATTCGAGATGAAGTTGAAAGATATATTGAGCACAAAGGGAGAGTTTGCAACGGTGAGTTCTCAACCATCGTTTTAACAGAAAAGACGGATAAAGCAGATCTCTCTAAACCGAATTTACCTAGTAACAAACTTTCAAAAGAAGAGAGAAAGCTTTGTTTTAAAGAGTTGAAAGCGATTCATTCAACCTATATTAATAATCTTTTTATTGCTCGGAAAAACTATCTAGAATTTATTCATGGCAAGAGAACAGCAGAACTTGAGCTCTCTCGAGAAGACGCTGTTAAAAAACTTCAGAAACTATACGACTCAAAATAATCAACTCGCTTAAGCCTTGTCAGCTACTTTAGCGGCTTTTGGACGAACACTTTTGATGTTCTTTACAGAACGTGTTGGTCTCAAAGAAAGATTCTTTGAAGTGCGAAGACCGTAACTTCTTAGATCTTTGTTGATCGTAATAGTCGGTGTTTCGTTGGTTTGTGATAAATCTGTCTTTGCTGGTTTCATATCCCTACTCCTAAGTAGACTCATTCAGTTTTTGTTCAACTGAAATCTGAGCTACTCACAAAGAGCTAGGGCCCGAGATTTCAGTGCAAGTTAAAAGGCTTTGACCTCAACTAGCAACTCCTTTTGAAAGAACACATCTTTTTACCATTTAGAGGATGCTTTAGCTAATGGACCTCTTTTCGGTCTAATTCAGCGAAAACTATAGCTCGTCGTAGTAAAGACGTAGGGTTATTGTAGCACGATTCGGTGCAAGAATAAAGCTAGCTAACCCTCGGTAAAGATGACCCCTTTTTTCCCCTGAGTTGTAAACCCCTGTAAACTAAGGCATCCTATTCGAAAAGTCTTTTCAATAGGTTAGGTTCATTTAAAGGGACAGTAGCATGAAATTTTGGCCTTCATTTCTTATTCTCTTAGTAGCAACAAGTGGCTGTTCTTCAATTAGAAGAATGGCGATCGGAACCACGACTCCCGTTTTGTTAGAAGCGACGGATGAGCTTCAACGTGAAGCTGATTGGAATGCGCTTGCAGAAGGTATGCCTGGAAATATCATGATGATGGAAGGCTTGCTTGGAATTAAGCCCAAAGATTCTGATCTTTTGGTGGCTGCCATTAAGGCCCATGCTGGTGCAGGTTTTGGGGTTTATGAAACTCTTTATCTCGATGATAAGTACTCAGAAAAATCAAATAGCGTAAATAAGCAAAGAACGCTTGTGAGTTATTCAAAAAGCATTGCTCACGGACTCACATATCTAGAAGATCATGGAGTAACTTTGGATGATCTTACCAAGGGAATAGCGCAAGAAGGTGGAGTGAAAAAGGTGCTCGATTCTGAGCTTTCTCATAATGAGAAAAACCATCAAGCCCTATTTTATATTGCTCAAGCTTGGGGCGGATTCATCAACCTTCAAAGAGAAAATATGTCTCTCATTTCACAACTTCCGATTGTTAAAGGAATGTTTGATTGGGTTTGTGACAAAGAGCCAGAAATTAATTATGGGGCTTGTGCTCTTTTCTATGGTTCCTATGAAGCTGGACGTCCGCGCATGCTGGGGGGAAACCCAGAGAAGGGATTTGAAATTTTTAAAGCTGCTCTTAAAAAATATCCCTACAACTACGTCATACAATCATCAATTTTGGAATACTATGCGATTCCACTTGAAGATGAAGATGTCTTTAATGAGTATGCGGCCCAATTAGAAAAGGCTCAAACTAAATTGAATCAACTCTTAATAAGAGCACCTGGAACAGATGTTCCTCTGGAATTCAAAGAAGAAAAAATGAGGCTTTTCCAGGCCATCGCTCTCAAGCGCTATAGTCTTATCAAAAAATACAAAAAGGACATTTTTTAATATCTAGCTAAAAGGACTACAAATGAAATTCATTACATTACTTTCGCTCTTCATTTTTACAACTGTTGTTCACGGCAAAACGACCTTAAAGGTGGGAGTACTTGCACCAGAGGGAACAAGTTGGGCCAACAATATGAAGAAAATGGGAAAAGAAATTGAGAAGGCCACAAATGATGAAGTTAAAATTAAATTTTATTTTGGTGGTACTCAAGGGGATGAGCCCGATGTCTTGAAAAAAATTCGTATTGGGCAACTACAAGGGGGGGTTTTCACAGGAAAAACCCTTGGTGAAATTTATGGTGACGTCCGGGTTGTAGAGATTCCCTTTACCTTTGGTGCAGATAGA
Organism: Bdellovibrio sp. CG22_combo_CG10-13_8_21_14_all_39_27; assembly: GCA_002786715.1. Classification (GTDB taxonomy): domain Bacteria; phylum Bdellovibrionota; class Bacteriovoracia; order Bacteriovoracales; family Bacteriovoracaceae; genus 21-14-all-39-27. The sequence continues at coordinate 35,957 of PCTW01000034.1, read as the reverse complement.
GAAAAGGCCATGGGAACAGTTAAAAAACTAGCTCCTTATTTTGATAAAGAATTCTCAAAAAATAATTTTAAGAATTTAGGCTTTTTTGAAATCGGTTTAGTTTACTTTGTTTCGCAACAAGAGCCAAAAGATCTTGAAAGTTTAAAAGGGCTAAAAATTTGGGCTTGGGAAGGAGATCACCTCGTTTCTAGCATGGTTGAAGCTTTGAACCTTGTATCTGTTCCTCTTCCGTTACCCGATGTTCTTTCTTCTCTTTCCACCGGTATCGTTCAAGCTGCTTATGCTCCACCACTGGGAATCATCGCTCTTCAATGGAATACCAAAATAAAATATTTATTAGATTTCCCTTTAGCTTTCTCGACAGGGGCTTTTCTTGTAGACAACAAAGCATGGGATAAAATACCAGCAGCAACTCAAAAAATAGTTCAAGAACTCGCCACGAAGTATATAGATGAAGTCAATAAGGCGAATGCAAAAGATAATGAAGACGCACTTGCCGCGATGAAAGAGCAAGGAATCAAATTCGTTAAATTTCCAAAATCTGACAATGACAAGTCAATGAGTTTAAGATCGGGAATTGTGAAAAAATTAACTGGAAAACTCTTTACTCCAGGAGCCCTCGATCAACTAAGCAAGGCTATGAAATAAGTTTAGGAGTTTTGAATGAAGTGGTTGTCGACAATTGACGATGGAATCGAGAAGGCCGTAACAGGCGCTCTCTTTGTGACGGTATTGCTCATGATTATCTGCTCTATGGCAATCATCGTGATGAGATGGTTTAACTCTTCTTTTATGTGGTTGGAACCTCTCGTTCGCCACCTTGTTTTTCTCAGTGCCTTTTTAGGTGGAGCTTTGGCAACAGGGAAGGGAACCCATATTGGAATTGATATCTTGGGAAAATATTTTGAAAGTAAAAGAATGTGGCGAGCTCATTTAATGGTTAATCGAATCATTAATTTGGCCAGTAGTATCGTTCTGATTGTCTTCGTCAAATTATCTTGGGATTTTGTCCTCGTCGAAGCTGAGTTTGGAAAAGAAGTTTTTTTAGGCATTCATTCTCGTTTCTTAGTTGGTATTATTCCTTTTGGATTTTCCATAATTGGTATTCGTTTTATTCTTAAATTTATTCTGTCCTTTGATTCTAAAAACAAAGGAGCTCACTAATGGCCATAGCAGCTGCGCTTGGAATTTTTCTTCTAGCGATTTTAGGTACTCCATTATTTGTGATTTTGGGTCTTGCCGCGATGACGGCCTTTCATATTTCCGATGTACAACTTTCGGCCATCGCCATTGAAATATATAAAGTTTCATCACAGCCTAGTATTTTAACCATTCCCTTATTTACTTTCGCAGGCTACATGATGGCCGAGTCGAAATCTCCTCAAAGATTGCTCAAACTTTCTGATGCACTTTTGGGATGGTTGCCAGGTGGTGTTGCCATCATGGGCCTTGTTGTTTGTGCCTTTTTCACTGCTTTTACTGGTGCCTCAGGTGTTACTATTATCGCACTCGGTGGATTGCTTTATCCTATCTTAATGAATGAAGGGTATAGCGAAAAATTCTCACTTGGATTAATTACCACTTCAGGTTCACTCGGCTTACTCTTTCCACCTTCACTCCCGATCATCCTTTATGGAATGGTGGCCAAAGTTGATATCGACAGTTTGTTTAGAGCGGGCATTCTTCCTGGAATTCTTTTGATTGTTGTCCTTTCGACATGGGCCGTAATGAATGGAGTTAAAGCAAATAGAACAACAACTAAAAAATTGATTTGGACCGATGTCTGGGTTGCTTTTAAAGGTTGTATTTGGGAGGCCCTTTTACCAGTGGCCATTCTCATTGGAATTTATGGTGGATTTGTTACCACAACTGAAGCTGCTTCCTTAACGGCCTTTTATATATTTGTCATTGAGTGTTTCATTTATAAAGATCTTGATCCTTTTAAAGATATTCCAAGAGTGACAAAAGAGAGTATGAGTTTAGTTGGAGGAATCCTCCTCATTCTTTGCTGTGCTTTAGGATTTACCAATTGGTTAGTGGATGAAGAAATCCCCATGAAAATTCTCGATTTTATGAGAGAGTATTTAACCAACAAGTATTCATTCCTCTTCTTCTTAAATATATTCTTGCTCATTGTTGGTGCACTCATGGATATTTTTAGCGCCATTATTGTGGTTGTGCCACTGATTGTTCCAATAGCGAAAGAATTTGGAGTTGATCCTGTCCACTTGGCCATCATCTTCTTGGCCAATCTTGAAATTGGTTATATCACTCCACCGGTAGGAATAAATCTTTTCATTAGTTCCTTTCGATTTGAAAGGCCGGTCACAGAGCTCTATCGAGCCTGTATCCCATATCTCATTTTATTAATTTTAGCTCTAGGGATTATCACCTATGTTCCGTTACTTAGTTTGGCGCTTGTTCGCTAAATTACTATTAACGTTCTCCCTTATCATAGGTTTGTCGCTGGCGGCTTACTCTGCAGAGGAGTACGCTTTCTCTCAATTAGGAGAGCAGGACACAGGTCACTGGATTGGTGCAACTGACCCTGATATAGAAGTCCTTCCTCAAAGTAAGCAACTGATATTTAGAGAACAAAAAAAATATGATCGCTATTTCGAAGATAATATATCTGATGTTTCCTTTGATCTGTTTCGATTTTGGGATTTTGAATTACCTCAAGCGAGCTGTCCTAATTCTTCATTCTCGGAGAATGTGCATTACTTAAGGTATCTGTTTCGGTTATTGGCCATTAGTTATCTCGCAGAATCCCTTAAAGACCATCATGTTCTTATTCATCAACTGACGGGGGAGCCTACACTGTGCCCTGTCGATTGGAATACACTTTTTAAATCTTGCGTTCCTCAAACAGATGAAATGAAAAAGTTTATTAAACGGTCTCAAGTTCGTTATATGAGCGATCTTAACTTAAAAGCAATTCCAGTTCTTAATAGTTCTCAAAGAGAAGATTGGGTAAAAGGATTTTTAAAAGATCAGGCTTCCAATTTGACGATTAGAATTCTTCAAAAAAGATTGGAGAGCTCAAAGAATAAAGATATGAAAATTCTCGTCAATCAATTAATTTCAAGTTGCAAAGAGAGAACCGATGCCATTCAAATGATCTGTTCAGAAAATGACGATCTTTATGGAATTTCAAGATCTCCTCAGGCGAGAGATCTCATTTTGCAATCTCATATCATGTCAGTCATTAATCAAGGAGGGTTTGGTGAAGCTTGTATAGATCGCTTTATCAATACTTTTAAAACAAAAGAGCGTAACTATGAATGGCTCGATGCTTTGTTCCCTTTGATTAGAAGAAAGCTTTTAGTTGAGAAGAAGCGCTATCTTCAGGGAGATTTGTTTTTGCCTGGTGCTTTAAAAGAATTTGAAATGAAAGGGCTAGGAGATTTTCTTTTCGCAGAGGCTACACCCGCACCGACGCCAGTACCTACTCCAAAGCCAACACCGCTTCCAACGCCGAAGCCGACTCCTATTCCAATGGTCACTGTCGCGCCGACACCTGTGCCGACTCCAAAGCCAACACCAACTCCACCTCCTGCGCCTGAAAAATCAGCCATCCAAATCGCAATTGATACTTTGCATGCGAATGAGAAACTTCCTTCAGTGATTGTTAATATGAAGAAGTTTAAGAAAGACTATGTTTTTACGCCAATTACAAAATCAAAACTTGAACTTAGATTAAAATCCTATCAAACACGTGACGCTCTCGCAGAAATGAAAGAGTTTGATAAATTAGGTTCTGCTGATGAACCAGTCAGTCTCATTTTTATTAAGCTTATGATTGATACTAATAATCACGTCGGACTTTGGAATGTGGTTGGAGTGATCGGAGAAAAATTTTACATCGTTAATGATATTGATAGTTCTTCAAAGCAGACGCCATTGTTTATTAAACTTGAAAATAGTGTCGAAACAAGAGGCCGTTGGGTCATTTCTGTCTTGAGAGAACCAAAGAAAAAGGCCTCTCCGTAGAGAGGCCTTAGGTAAAGCAATTGTCCTATCAATAATTAGTTGTATTGATTCATTACTTTCTTCAATTGCTTTTGAACAGTTGAAGACAAGTCTAAGAGTAGCAAGAAGCCTGAGTTTTCACCGTTAGCATCTTTACCTACAAGAGATAAGTTACCAGCGCGGATTTTACCAGTGTAGAATCTTGCTGTAACGATCGCTTGATCAATATCAAGGTTCACCGGCATAAAGATACCAAAGAACTTAGGTCCTAAGTAAAATGAAATGTTATGAAACTTAGGAATTGAAAAAGCAACTGCAGGTAAACGACCTGTTGCTACACCTGGAAGAGCACGTCCACCTGGCAAGCTTTGTGGGTCGAGAAGCTGAAGATTTGAATCGAAAACATCGGTCAAACTTACAGAGATTGAAAAGAGAGTTCCGCTCGACTGGAGATCAGGCGAAAGTTCCATATAAGAATTCTTATACTTTGGAATCGCATATCTCAACCCGCCATCAAGTTGAACATTTTCAAATACCATAGAGATCAAAACATTATCTTGTTGAAGTGTTACGGTTGGACCATTTACTCCAGGAATTTTTAAATTCACTGAAGAGTCACCGTTACCACAACTTGCTGTAAAAGCCGAAGCTCCTACAAGGACCACAGACAGGAGAAGAGCACGTGATTTTTTAATAATTGTCAGATTCATAATTTTACCCTCAAAAAGAACGATGTCCTCTTTGTTCCCAGTAGCTCTTTTCCACACACGTACCATCGCAATAAACGTACAACTCAAAAGGTCCCGGGTAATTTTTTTAATACACACCACACATTAAACTTAAAAATCTCTGACTGAAATGCTTAATTATTTAAGCCGGCCTTAAGCATATCAGGTTTGATTTTCTGTTCAATATTCAGGTCGGAAAATTTTTCCTGAACTTTAGATACAGGAATAAATTTCCTCTGAATCAATGACTTATAAGCCTCACTTTTTGAAAACAGTGCGATTACGCAATTGAGAATATCGGTTATTTTTCCGCCAATAATATTAGTCAAGTAAGACCTCAGCAATGTCATTTTAGCTATTTAGTTACAAACGCTCTTTTAAGGACATGAATCAATTTTCCCAGGCAGATTTCACTTAAAAAGTAGTGGCATAATGGAATTATGAGAGTGATGGGGTCACAAAATTCTATTCAAAAAACAATTTCAAAACAGACCAACGCTGGAGAAGCTGAACAGTCTGCAGGAACTTCTCATCATAATCGTTCAATGAAGAGAGCGGAGATTAAGCAGCCTTCATTGAGTGCTAGTGAGATTCGTCAAAAAGTAGAAGCCCATCAGACGGGTCGTGGCCAAAAGAAGTTGATGATCAATGAAGCTAATAAACAGACTTCTGAGTTCATGAAAGAAAAGCCAATTGAAATACCGAAGACTTCAATTATTCCTGAAAAGGTCTTGAATCCTCCTGAGCAGAAACAGGTGGCTGCAATCGTCAAAGAAGAGCCAGCAGTTGGGGAACATGTTGAGCCAAGTGAAGGTCATGTTCTAGCAAGTGATGTCGATAAAAATGATCCCAATAGTCCCGAAACGACAGAAAAATTAAAAAGTATTTTGTCTACGGGGGCTTTCGCTTTTAATGATAAAGAGCGCGAGGCACTCTCTAAAATTCTAGAAAAATAAATTAAAGCATGAGTTTGATTTTTTCGACTGTTGACTTGATGACGTCATCAATACCTTTGTTTTCTACGATTGTAGCAGCAGAATGGTCATGTCCTCCACCACCGAGAGCTTGCGCCATAATTCCGACATCCACATCACCTGCAGATCTCAAACTTACTTTGACATGGCCGTTACTTTCTCGAAACATGCATGCCACTTTGACTTTATCTAGAATGAGTAAATGATTAATGAAACCATGTGTGTCTTCGTGTTCGACGTTGAACTTTTCAAGTTCGCGATCTGTCATCTTAATCCATGCGATTTTTCCATCAGAACTCGATTGAGCGCTGGCCAGAACTGTCCCAAGAAGCTGCATATAAGAGATTTTTTTTGCTCCATAAATTTGATTATAGGCAAAGGGTGGTTCAACTCCCGTATCCATGAGTTTCGCGATCAGGCGGTGAGTATCCCCAGTAACAGTTGGATAGCGGAAAGAACTGGTGTCTATTAAAATTGATGTATAAATTGCGAGAGCCATTTCTTTGGTGAACTTTACTCCTAACTCTTCAATTAAATTTCCAACCAATTCACCAGTGGCGGCCATATTTGTATCAACACAATGAATGGCCTTGAGCTCTTTAGGGCAAGGGTGATGATCGATAAAGAGCAGGTCTTTGGCATGAGATACGAGAGTTTGTGTTTTGGCGCCAATTCTCTCCAAACTGTTTGTATCGGTGACGATAAACAAATCGATATTAAATTCTTTATTTTTCTTTTTGTACTCAGGAAAGCTCATGACAACATCTTGCGCATCTAGATAGCAGTAGCGGTCCATGAGAGGTTCTTCATTTACGCAGACAGCGTTTTTCCCCATCGACCGGAGGGCAAGGCATAGGGCGATTTCACTCCCAATACCATCGGCATCTGGGTGCACGTGAGTCGTGATGACAATATTCTTGGCCATTTTGGTCAGGTTTAAAAAGCGCTTAACTTGATTCATACATCCTTTTCGAGCGCTTTAATCATGCTCTTTAGCTTTGGAGAAAGGTTGTTCATTTTGAGACATAAATGCTAAAAAAGAAGAACATTTTTCCTCTTTTAAGGTGACTCATTGGAAATAGCGTTAGAACTGAGCAATATTTCAAAATCCTATCCTGGAACTCTGGCCTTAAACAAGGTGAGCTTCAAAGTTAAGAAGGGCTCCATCCATGGATTTTTAGGACCCAACGGTGCAGGCAAAAGTACCTGTATGAAAATTATCAGTGGATTGCTCGTTCCAACTTCTGGAAATGTTACCATCTTTGGCTTACCTGAGGTCGCCCAGGAGAAAATAGGATTTTTACCTGAGAATCCTCCTCTTTATTCAGCCATGAAAGTTAAAGAATACCTAAAATTCGTTCTCGATATTCGAACGCTCAAGGGAAGTCATGGATTTACTGTCGATGAAATTCTCCATGACTGTGGTCTTACTCAAGTTGCAGATCGCGCAGTCGGAAACCTCTCAAAGGGTTACAAGCAGAGAGTAGGAATAGCACAGGCCCTTATTCATAATCCAGAAATTATTATTTTGGATGAACCAACTGTAGGACTAGACCCTGTCGCTTTAGATGAGATGAGAACTTTTATCAAAAGCCTTAAGCATAAACATACTGTTCTTCTTTCGACCCATCTTCTTCATGAAGTGAAACTGATGTGTGATGAGATCACCATTATCAACAAGGGGCATATCGTAGAAAGTGGACCGATAGAAGATATTCAGAGAAAGTATACTCCGAGACAAATCGTCAATGCTCAGATCAAAATTTGGAATGATGTTTGGCAGAAAGAAATGGAGATGATGTTTGATTTAGAAGTAGTTAAAAGAGAATTTGTTAATTCAATTTATACGGTTGAGTGTATGTCTCGAACAGGAAAAGATACTCGCGATGATATCTCTCGCTACTTCATCCAAAAAAATGCAGGTTTAATTGGTCTATCAGAGAAAGAACAAAGCTTGGAAGATCTCTTCAAGGTGGCAACCAGTGGAGATGCGCGATGATCTTTTTTAAAGGCATTTGGATAATTGCTAAACGCGAAACAAAAGATACCTTCCTCTCTCCCCTGATCTATATCATTGCTGCTCTCTTTATCGTTATCGTGGGCTGGCTCTTTTTTAATTATATTATTTCGTCAAATGAATGGAATCAGAGTTCATTAACAAATTCTGTTATCGTACCAACATTTGGCATAATGAATTTTCTTTTGATGTTCCTAACTCCCTTAGTCACGATGAGATCTTTTGCTGAAGAGAAAAAGCTTCACACCATCGAACTGCTCTTCATGTCGGACTTGAGCGATGTTCAAATTATTTTAGGTAAATTGTTTAGTGGTATGTTGACCATGTCTTTTCTTTTGCTATTAACGGTGATCTTTCCCATTGTTCTTGCTGCTTCAGGATATTCTAACTGGAGTGTCGTGATTTCAGGTTATACGGGACTTCTTTTTTCGCTGGCTTGCTATGTTTCAGCCGGACTTTTTGCATCATCTTTAACTGAAAACCAAATCATTGCTGCCCTCCTCGGTTTTTCTCTTCTTATGGGGCAAATGTTACTTATCATTTCGGCCAATGCTACTCAAAATTATATTGTCGCTCAAATGCTTCAGTACATGAGCCTAGCCTTTCATTATGAAGTCTTTGCTCGTGGAGCCGTCAAAAATTACAATATTGTTTATTATTTCTCGTTCATCGGGTTCTTCTTGCACTTGACGTGGATTAGTTTGCGATCGAGGAGATGGTAATGAATAAGAAATTTTTCATCAACCTCTGTCTCGTCGTCAATGTGGTCCTCTATTTTGTAGCGATCGGCTTGTGGATTTCAATTCCAGATGAACTCACTATTTGTGGGTCAATAACGATCTTTAATTTGTCTCTCTCTGTGTTTGTCTTCCTCTTGGACAAGCCCCGCTTTTCTTTTCTTTATCAATCGGAACAGTTTAAAAGATTTTTAGTTCACGCGATAAATGGATTGCTTGTCTTCTTTATCCTCGGGCTTATCAATTATGTGAGTTTTAAGCATCCTATTCAATGGGATTTTACATCACGCAAGTCAAATACTCTGACTCAGCAAACGGCCCAAGTCTTGAAATCAATTGATGAAGAAGTCACTTTTATTGTTTTTTCAAGAAAAGCGGACTTTGGTTCTTTTCGCCAACTCCTTGAGCTTTTTAAATTTCAAAAATCAAATGTTCAGATAGATTTTGTCGATATTGAATTGATGCCCCATTTAGTTCAAAAGTATAACGTCACTAAGAATAATTCTGTCGTTGTCGAATATAAGGGGAAAAACCTAATCGTCGAAGATGTCGATGAGCTTCATCTTGTAAATGCCATGGTTAGACTTAGTAAAAGAGAAGATCCACTTATCGGAGTTGTAACAGGTCATGGCGAAATCTCATGGCAAGAACAAAGTAAAGATGGTTTAAGTGCTTTGAAAGTTCTACTGACCAACAGTAATTATCTTATTCAAGAAATTGCCTTAAGCCAGGTAAATGAAATCTCTTCTGCTGTGAGCGTTGTTGTTATTTGGGGACCTAAAGAAGGATTTTTTGATTCAGAAATTAAAGTGTTGAGAGATTATCTCAAAAATGGCGGCAAGCTTCTGGTCGCTCTTGATCCTCAAATCAATGGAGATAAACTTGGAGCGCTAAGAAAGCTTATTACTGAATATGATATTAGCATTTCTAACGATTTGGTCCTCGATCGACTGAAACATGTTAATCAATCCAATGGTACTGTGCCAATAGTAGAGAAGCTCAATCCAGATCATCCCGTTACCAAAGGAATTGAAGGCGTTTTCTTTCCGCTCTCTAGTTCAGTGATGATAGTGGATAATTCTGAAAAAGCTGAAGTGCTGGCCGAGACGACTCCCTTTCCTGCCAGTTGGGCAGATAAGAATCCAAAAGAATTGCTGACAGGCAAGATGTCTTATGACGATAAAGTAGATACTCAAGGACCAATAGGGCTCATGGCGATATCATCAGATAAAGACACTAAGGCTAAAGTCGTGGCTTTTGGGACTTCAAATTTTATTTTAAATTCTTATGCTCGTTTTTCTAAAAACTTCAATTTAGTTTTAAATTCTGTTGCTTGGTTAGCAGGAGCTGATGAGCTCATTTCATTCAATATTCCAACCTTAAGAGATGAGCCGGTTTTTATCTCTGGCCCATTGATTGGGACGATCTTTTATTTCTCTGTTGTTTTCAGTCCATTGATTTTAGTCATTATCTCTATCGCTTTCTATCGGCGTAGGTCGAAATTATGAAAGGGACCCTCATTCTTTTGGGTATTGCTGTTCTCTTAACGACTTCAGTCTACTTCTTTGAAGAAAAAGCTGAAGTGAGCAAAAGAGAAACGAAAGAACAGCAAACAATGCTTTTTAATCCTAGTGAACTTGGTGAACTAAAAGCTTTTTCGGGGAACAATTTTTCCATCATCGTTGAAGGAAAGTCCTTCTTCACTGTGAGTCCAAAAAAGTTAGTTGATCAGCGCAATGTTGATGCCTTCTTTAATGAACTTTCTGGACTTCGAGTATCTCGCATTTTAAGTAAAGAAGAGCTCGTAAAGGTTCCCTACGAATCAATGTTTGCCAGTGACTCAGATAAAGAAGTGCTGCTGTTTAAGTTTTCAAATAAAGAGTTGACGTTTAAACTTGGGAAAAAATTAGAATTCGATCAATCTTTTTATATGGAAGTAGATGACGGCCTTGAAAAAAAGATTGTCATTGCCTTCGATAATAGGCCTGCCGATGAAATTTATATGCAAAATCAAGCTCATCGATCTGATATGCGATATAAGAAATTTAAAAGCTTGATTGAACTTGATCAAAATTTTTTCTACGACGCCCGATTAATCAAACGTGAACAACTTCTATTCTTAGATAATCTTGATTCGATTGAAATCAAAAGCTTCCGCAATAAAGCCTATTCACTTTCTATTTTACAAAATACCAGCATTCCCTCTCCTCCGAATGGAGTGGGGCTAGATATCGAATCTTTTAACCATAACTTTCAAGACATCATGTCTTTGACTGCTGCCAAAGTGGTCATCGATCAAAAACTAGAGGGCGAACTTAAAAGTGAAATCATCTTAAAAGGCGCTAATAAGCAGCTATCACTGAAACTTTATTGGGAACCTAAGTCCAAGCAATACTTTGCTAAGATTGATAATGAAGAAGACATTTATATTATGCAAGCAGATCACGTGACTCCTTTCTTTAGACCTGTTCAGGATTATTGGAAAATGTCTCTCGATTGGCCTGATGACAATGTTGTTGAATTAATATTTGATAAGGTCCAAATGCAAATTGAGCTTCCTGAGAAAATTGAAGAGCATTGCCGCCTGATCAAGCCGACTTCAAATCGAGTGCTTCGCCAACAGGCCTGTACGCAGTTGAATTTCTTCTTGAGACAAAGGGCGATAACTGTTGCTGTTGATTCTCCTGAGGTGAGTTCAGTCGAATGGGGCTTTGATATTTTGATCAATGGACGAAAGTACTCAGTTGGGACAAGTTCAGGAGAAGGACTTATTTGGGATAGAGAGAAAAATTTGTTGTATACTTTTGTTAAGCCGATCCCGATGCGTGAAAAGGATTATTTGTTATGAAAGAAATGTTAGGACTTTATTTTTTCAATATTTTTCATCCGTTTCAAATTCAAAGGCAGTTGCGAATTGAACGTGAAAGTCATAAACCGCAACTTTCTCTCATCCAAGAGGGCGAGTCGGTGCCATCAGCAACAGCTGAAGAAAGATGGTCTTTAAGTTTTATCGAATTTTTATCGATCTCTTGGCTTTTTGTGATTGCACACGCCATGTTTGAATTGATAGGTCTCAATTGGGGCGTTCATGTAAGTGAGCAACTGTTCGATGGTGAAATGGCCAATTTCTTTCTTTCATCTTTCGTTAAAATGAGTCGTGTTCATTCACTTATGGGAGTTCTTTTTGAGGTGGTCTTCTTTCCTCTTTCACTCTGGATCTATGCAAAGTTTTGGGAAATGCTTATTACTTTTTTTGCTCAACTCTTTAAAGTTGATGATTCTAGTGCTTCAATTAAACAAGTGATCAATCAATCCTTTGCTGGTCATGTTATGCTTCTGATTCCATTAATTGGCCCAATGATTCGTCATGCTGCAGGCTTGGTGTATCTCTATGCAGGTATGAGAGAGAATTTGGGAATGTCCAAGATGCAGGCTTCAATGGTCGTGCTCTCTCCGGTTGTTCTGTTTCTCTTTTTAGGACTTATCATGTTCATCTCGGTTGGCATGTTTGTGATGAATCTTGTTTATCTTTAAGTCGTATTGCGTTGGCCAAAAAACTTTCCCTGATAGAAAAAGTTTGGATCGTAACTTATTGGAATGACCGATTGACTCAAAGAGTTGATTGAATCTCTTCATTTACAAAACTTTTAGGCCCCGTAAAAATAGAACTCACACACACACACAGAACTAGAGACATTTGATCAAGGGAGTCGGCACGTGGTTTCACCTCATTTTTCACCATTTTTAAACGGCAGTATTGAAGTTGTTTGCGGCCCGATGTTTTCGGGGAAAACAGAAGAACTTATTCGTCGTGTACGTAGAGCGCAAATCGCTCGTCAAAAAGTTCAAATTTTTAAACCGGCAATTGATAATCGTTATCACGAATCAGACGTTGTCTCGCATTCTTCACTGACTTGCGAAGCAACTCCGGTCTCCAATGCCATTGAAATTTTGCAAAAGCTTTTCGATTCCACTCGCGTTGTGGCCATCGATGAAGTTCAGTTTTTTGATTCTTCAGTCTTAAAAGTCATTGGTAAGCTGGCCAAGCGCGGTATTCGAGTGATTTGCGCAGGTCTTGACCAAGACTATACAGGTGCACCTTTTGGTCCAATTCCAGAGCTTCTTGCTATGGCCGATAGAGTGGATAAAATTCAAGCCATATGCACAGTTTGTGGCTCTCCTGCGAGTAAAACTTTCCGTAAGCCAAGTGATACTAAAGATCAGGTTTTGGTAGGCGAGAGCGACCTTTATGAAGCTCGTTGCCGTACCCATTTTGATTACGAAGAAGAAGAAAAAGATCAATTGGCCTTTTCTCTTCTGTTTAAAGATCAAGAGCAAAGCCAAGAATTACGCTAATTAAGACACATAAGACATTTATCTCTTCTTAAGACTCTTATATACTAAGGGTCTTAAGGAGTTCATATGGCGGTAGATGTATTCGTATCTGAAGAAAAAATTCAAAAGCGCGTTGTTGAGTTAGCTGAACAAATCAATCGCGACTATGCAGGTAAAGAGTTGATGATCGTAGGCATTTTGAATGGTGCCTTTATGTTTTGCGCAGATCTCATTCGTCATATCAAAGTTCCCGTACAACTCGAATTCATGAGCGCTTCTTCATATGGCGATGGCACTGAGAGTTCAGGCAACGTTAAAATTAATATGGATGTAAAAAAAGAGATGACAGGAAAGCACGTTCTCTTGATCGAAGATATCGTAGATACAGGATTGACTCTTTCTTCGCTTATGCATCTCTTAGAAAAAAGAAATCCCGCTTCTTTAAAACTTTGTTCTCTTCTCTACAAACCAGCAAGAATTAAGCATCAAGTAAAAATCGATTACTTGGCGTTTGAAATCGAAGACCATTTTGTTATTGGATACGGTCTTGATTATGCCGGCGCCTATAGAGAACTCCCTTATATCGGAATTTATAAAAATGACTGAAACAAGCGGATCGGTAAGAGTCGACCTTTTAGGAGGAACTCTTGATCTCAACCCGATCAATCTTATTTTACCTGACGTCGTAACTCTGAACGTCGCAACTTCACTCAAGGCCCGCGCTGTTATCAGCAAAATAGAAAAGCCTGGAGTTTTAATTGTGAGCCGCGACTATCAATCTGAAACTTATTATCCCTGCGAAGATTTTGTAGATTCAAAGTTGCGTGGCGATCATTTTAAAGAACTCAGTTTTGTCGCTCAAATTCTCCATTATTTTTCCGCCCATTCGCATCTCAAAGTCGAGTTAGAGTCTGGTTCTCCAGCTGGAGCTGGTCTTGGTGGCTCATCGGCCATGGGTGTTACCCTCTATTCTGCTTTGTGTGACTATTACAAAAAAGATCTCGACCGTTCTCTCGCTATTAAAGTTGTTAATAGCATTGAAGCGAGAATTTTAGATTCCGGTCCTGCTGGTTATCAAGATTATTACCCAGCTCTTTACGGCGGAGTTCTGGCGCTTAAGGCGAATGAAGAGAAGGTCATTGTAGAGCAATGCTACAGCCCTGAGTTGGCCCAAGCTTTGGAGTCACATTTGACTCTGGTATATAGCGGTCAAGCACGTCTCTCTGGCATAAATAATTGGGAAGTCTATAAAGGTTTTTTTGATCAAAATCCTAAAATGAGAAATGGTTTAAGTGCTATTGCTGAATTAAGTAGCAAAGCATACAGCGCATTAAAATCTGGCAAATTTCAAGAATTGGTGGAGTTGATCGCTCAAGAAGGGGCGGCCAGAAAAGAATTATTTCCAGGAATAGTGTCATCCGCTATGGCTGAACTTTATGCTACAATTAAAAAAGAGGTTCCGGAATTGGGGCTTAAGGTTTGTGGTGCCGGTGGTGGAGGATGTTTTTTACTTATTCATCCGCCAAGCAAAGCTGAGATTGTTAAGAGATCAGTTGAGCATCATCAAATGAAAGTTCTCGATTTTTCGGTGATGCCTCCGATAGATCTTTAAACGGGAGCCATTTTATCGAGCGCAAGAACATTGCGGGAATGAGCCTCAAGGGCAGTCGACAAGATAATTTCTTTTTTTGTCTCATTGAATATTTTCCAGACAGTGATAGATGGTTCCTTAAAAATGTACTTCAAGTAAAAGACGAACAAGGTGTAAATGGGGACGAAGCTGTTGGCCGATGGCTTGATCGTTATGGTACCCATTCTCTTGTTGTTGATTTTCCGCTGTCAAAACCAGCTTGCCAAGATTGCAATCTGAAATGCCCAGGCATGAGTCAATGTCCCGTTGAAAGTGTCACTAATGTTCAAAAACGGATTTTAAAACTTTTATCCGAAGATCGTTCTATCCTTGATGAAAATCCCAAGCAATACGAACGCAATCGCAACCTCGATGATGAGTTTGATGCCCAAAAAGATATTCTCCAAAAGAGTGCGGATCAACACTTGTTATCGCGATCGTTTAAACGACGTTTGAAAAAGGGCTATTTACCCTATTGGAATCGGCCTCTCGATCTTTGGATTTGGAGTCGCTATTACGATCAGTTACTCGATATATTTAATATCTCATTTGATTCCTTTGGGAATACATCTTTGATGATCATGTCTCGTATGGCCTACTTGAGACATCAGTTTCCTCAGCATTTTTCTCTCTATGAGAGCAACGTCAATATTCTTTTGATTGAATTATGGCGCGCTAAGATTATTCATAAAAAAGATCTTGTGGCCCTCTCTGATCTAGAAGAAGGAGCTGTCGCGAGACTCGACATTATCAAGAAAATTGAAAAAGCATTGAACATTTTTATTTATGATCACGATCTTGAACTTGTGGTGAGTCACCCTAGAGCATTTGAATCTTTTCTACTAGCGATCTCTGGGCAGCGTTTTTTACAAAATGAAATTTATCCATTGCCCTTTTGGACTGAACCCCAAAAATCTTCTTTCATCGTTCCTGAATTTTAATTTTTATCCCAAGGATAATTCCAAAGACCACGGGCAACGTATCCGTAGAGTATTCCCTGAACAATAAAAATCAGAGAGACAATTGGCATTCGAACATAGCTTAATCCCAACATAATACAACTTGGTGAACCGACCCAAACAAGGGCGGTGACATAGCGAAAGGCAAAGTTTTTCTTTTTGGAAAAGAAGAAATAATTGATGAGATGAAGCAAAATCATTAAAGTCAGGAAAAAGAGTAGGGTATTCACAATGAGTGCAAAGGTCGCGTCGAGATCTGCCTGAGCAATACCAGACATTTCCGTTCCCTGGCTATTTAAGGCAATTTGAAGCATTTCATTAAATGTTTGCCGATCAGCGAATTTGACAAAAAGATAGCGCGCCAATACAAGATCACCAAAGAAACAAAACAAAATCGCATAAAGGAGAAATTTTTTTTCACCAATTTGTCTAAGATGTTCCTTCATCTTCTCGTCCTTTTACTGATTTTCAGTTAACATTTAATCTGATTCCAGTATGGAGGATTCGTCATGTGGTTGCAAGTTTTGCTACTCGTAGGTTCTATTGTTGCCCTTTATTTCGGGGCTGAGCTCGCGCTTGAAGCAGCAGAAAAAATAGGTAAGTATTTTGGTTTATCTCCATTGGTCATTGGACTTGTTCTCATTGGCTTTGGAACTTCATTGCCAGAATTATTTGTTTCTCACCTTGCTGCTTACCGAGGTGTACCGGCAATGGCGATGGGAAATGTTGTGGGATCCAACGTCGCCAATCTTTTTCTCATTTTAGGTTTATCAGGAATCTTTGCGAATCTCTATATCCTAAGGAAAGAAATTTTTATGCAATTCATTTACCACATTGTGGTGACATTGCTCTTAGGTGTTGTTCTTTGGTGGAAGAGAATTGATTGGTTAATGAGTCTCATGCTTTTAAGTTTTTTCACGTTCTTTTTGGGTTTCACTTTTCACGAGATGAAAAAACAGAGACAAACGAAGCATGTTCATGATGATGAAGATGAACGAGAAGTCGTTGTACTTGGAATTGGCATCATTGCTAAATTGTTTGCAGGCTTCGTGTTGCTCTATCTCGGTGGTGAGTATTTAGTTTCTTCAGGTTCGGCGATTGCAAAAGAATTAGGTATTTCAGAGTTTGTGATCTCTGCCATCTTTGTGGCCTTTGGAACTTCTTTTCCAGAGTTCGTGACTGCGCTCGTTGCGAGTATCAAAAAGAAAAATACGGATATTATTACCGGTAATATTATTGGCTCTAATATTTTTAATGTCGCTTTTATTTTAGGTACGCTGGGTTTTCAAGGAATCGAAATTAAAGATAATTATTGGGTGGAATGGCAAGTGCTCATGGGTGCTGCTTTTTTCATGCTTGGATTATATCTTTTTAAGAAAAACTTTGGAAAAATTCCGGGAGTTCTTTTTCTTGGGTCTTATATCGGCATGATTATTTATTGGACCTAGTCGTAGTCTCCACGGCGAAGTTTCTTCTCAACATCGCGCTTGGCCTCAGTGGCACGTTTATCGTGAAGTTGCTTGCCTTTCGCAAGAGCAATTTCAATCTTAACCATTGAGTCTTTAAAGTAAATTTGAGTTGGAATAAGAGTTAGTCGCTCAGCCTTCATGCGATGGTAGATATCAAGAGCTTGTTCTTTATGAAGGAGTAGCTTTCTTTTTCTGCCTTCTTCATGATTATTAATATTACCAAACTCATATTGAGCAATATTCATATTATAAAGCCACGTTTCACCTTTTTCATCGATATGAACATAGGCTTCTGCGAGTGATACTTTGCCAGCCCTAAGCGCTTTCACTTCAGTACCTTTAAGCACAATACCAGCTTCAAATTTTTCGATAAGGAAAAACTCAAATCCGGCCTTTTTATTTCTTTCTATGACTTTAATACCCAATTCTTTCTCCTAGAAAAGAATAGATAATCCTAGCATGGCCACTTTTACGTCACCACCTACATTATATCCAGGTGCACCAATCTTTTGTCCAGTCCCACCGTTTTCAAGACCTGAGGACTTCGTTACTTTTCTATCTTCCAATTTTTGATACTGGAATGAAGCACCTAATTTTATGACGTGATCAAGAAAATCAAATCGATACTCACTTCCCAAGGCGTAAATCCAAGTATCGAGATCAATCGAATTTCCACTACCTGAAAAATCGCCCTCGATTGGACTTTGGCGATAGCTCAAGCCACCAGAGAAAGAGAGTGAATCATTAAGGAAAAAACGAGTTCCCAATTTGGGCGTAAACGTATTTCTAAGATTAAGTTTTTCAAAATCATTTGATCCTTTAACGCTTCCTCCTTGATTGATCACTTGGATTGTAGGAGGGCGGTAGTTTGACCACATCTGGTAGTCCACACCGGTCATCAATTCAATGGCATCAGTTTTCTTGCTCCACTGAATTCTAAAGGTATGAGGATCGTAAAACATTAGACTATTAATCGAGATGTTAATGAGTGAGATCGACGGATCGACGATTTCACCAAAGGCTTCAGATTCAAGATTAGTTTTCATTTCTTGTTGGTAGGTAAAATTGAGCATTTGATCATCGTAGCGATAGGAAGCTCCAATGACGGCGCCGACAGAGGGCTTTACTTTAGAAGAAGCCGTCGCTTGTGAACCAAAATTATTTCCGAGAGAAACCTGAGTTTCAACTTTCGCCGAAGCTTGAAACCCTAAGAAGGCTCCGATGGAAATTGAAAATTGATCACCAATCGGTTGGGCATAATTGAGATGCACTTGTGTTCGACGATAACGCGCACGATACATCACATATTCCGGCCATTCTGGATGACCTGAACTTTGTTCGACCATGGTACCAATTGGGGCAGATAAAAAGAATCCAAGTGAACCAGCATTTTCGTAACGCAAGGGTAAAATGAAATTGAGAGTATAACTTTGGTAGTTAGGGTAGTCAGTGCGAACGCTACCAGATTCCGTTGTCGATGAAGTGGCCGTGTTCTTCTTGATCACGCCATTAATCTCAGGAAAAGATGTTTGGGCCGTAGAGATGGAACCAGCGAAGGAAACTTTCTTGGCGAAACCTGCCATTGAAGGATGATAATAGACATTGGCAGCATCTTGATGATTGGCGCTGGCCTGATTTCCAATCGAAGCGGTAGAAACGGCCGTTCCAAAATAGTCGGGAAAGCTAGCGAAGGCAGAAGTACTGAGAGCGCAAAAAATGAATGAAAAGATTTTCAACATATTTATTCCTTAACGCTTAATAATTTGTAGAGCTCTTGGACTTGTTCCAAGGTTAGTGTTTCTGCTCTTGCCGTAAGCGGAACATCGATCGCTGAAAAAGCAGCTTGTAGCTTTTCAGGACTAAAGCTTGATCGTAAGAAATTCCCCATTTGCTTTCTATTTTGAGCAAAGAGAGTTCGCAAAAACTTCTCAAAAGAATCTAATTGTTCATAGGCAATGGCGGGATTTTCTAATCTGACGAAACTGAGCACCACGGAATCGACTTTCGGCGGCGGTTCAAAGGCCATAGGGGGAACTTTAATTAACAGCTTCACATCAAAATAGGTGAGGACTAATGTCCCCAGCGAGTTCGCTGCATTTTTTTGTTTTTGAGCAAAAGAATAAATCTTTTCTCCCACTTCTTTTTGATACATCAAGCTCATATATTTGATCGCAGGGCATCTTAAGAAAAGAATTGAAAGCGGTGTTCCCACATTGTAAGGCAGGTTACTGACAAGCCACAAAGATTTCGCTTGGGGAAAAGTCGCTTTTATAAATTCGTCATAATTGATTTCAAGCGCATCTTGCAGATGAATATGATCTTTTGGAAGATACTTTGCGAGTAGTTCTGGAAAGCGATCATCTTTTTCAATGACATGAAAAGGAAGATTGAGCGAAGCCAGAGCAGGAGTTAACACTGCTGGACCCGGGCCAACTTCAATAATGGCATCAGCTTGATCTTTGAAATTTTCAGTAATGCTGAAGATCACTTCTTGATCTCTTAAAAAATGTTGCCCGAGAGATTTATTGGCCGATACTTGATGCTTCACCGTTTATCCTTTAAATGATGGGCGCGATCTCTCGCCATTTGAAAGACTTCATCTTTTGATAACATTCTCGAATGGGCATCAATCGTAAGGCATTGAGGAAAAGGTATTTTCCAATCTGCACGAGCGCGCCAAGCGAAATGGGCGATCATGGCGGCGTTGTCAGTACAATATTGAGGTTCTACAAAATGAACATCTTGAAATTTTTGACCTAGGGTTTTGCGAAGTCCGCTGTTGGCCGCAACTCCACCGCCGACGACAATGGGCAAATCTTTTAAAGTCGTTTTATCTTTGGCAATTTGAAGGGCGTATTTAAGTTTAAGCGCAATGGCGTCTACTATCGCCTGTTGATAAGCTGCACAGACGTTATTCATTTTAACTTCATCATTTAAGAGATCAGGTTCTTTTTCCAGCATAACTCTGACAGATGTTTTAACCCCCGAGTATGAAAGATTGGAATCTTTTGAATCGCGAAGTCCTATTGGAAAAGTGTAATGCCCTGTTTCGCCTTTTTGCGCACGTTCATCAATGATTTTGCCAGCAGGATAACCTAGCCCCAAAATTTTTCCGCCTTTATCAAAGGCTTCTCCAGCGGCGTCGTCGATGGTTGTACCAATCACTTCAATATCAATAGGAGAATCGACTAATACAAAAAGCGAATGACCGCCACTGACGATCACTCCCAAATAAGGGTATTCAATATCTTCACTTAAATGAATAGCTTCGATATGAGCGTAGAGATGATTGACGGGAACAATGGGGAGTTTAAATAACAAGGCCAGAGTCTTGGCACCATTGAGTCCAGTTAGGAGCGGACCTAATAATCCAGGCATGGCAGTGACACCAATAAAATTGACGTCAGAGGGAGACTTTCCCGCTTCAACGAAACATTCTTCCATTAACGGCTCTAGTTTCATCACGTGATTGCGAGCGGCAATCTCAGGGACGACTCCACCCCATTTTTTCAAGATCTGATCTTGGGAAAAAGTTTTAATGGAGAGAATTTTGGGACGAATGTTTTCACTTGCCTCAAGCAGGCAAACCGACGTGTCGTCGCAACTGGTTTCAATGCCTAGCACAAGTGTTTTACTCAATTAAACTCCGAAATGACGTTTTGAGCCAGAATGCTAGCATAGAGAGAGCTGATTTGGCACCTTTGAAATTGACTCAAAACTAGAGGATAATAAGGGAGATTTGTAACGAATATTGAACACCAAGGAGGGATTCATGAAGATTTTAGCACTGGTATTAGGATTACTTTCAGTTTCTGCATGGGCCGGCGACAGCTCAACGGGATGTGGTTTAGGATGGCAAGTAGCTCCCAAGACAACGCTCGTTTCAGCAACAACAAGAACAATTACGAACGCAACTTTTTCTAATCAAATATTTGGGACTACATCAGGGACTTCTGGCTGTGCCAAGCACTCTATTGTGAAAAGATTTGAAGAGTCTCTGCACTTTGCCAATTTCAATTCAGATCGTTTGAAAATTGAAATGGCGCAAGGACAGGGCGAGTATGTAACCGCTTATGCTGCCACGTTTGGTTGTGATTCAGTAGGTTCAACAATGTTCAGTCAAAAAGCTCGCAACTTACCAATGAATTCTCAAATGACAGGGGAAGACATGGTTGTAAATACTGTTCAAGTTTTAGGACCTGAGCTAAAAGGTCATTGCGCTTTATTTTAATTTCTCTCTATAATGGGAAGGTCATGCGCCTTCCCTTTTTTTTTCTTATTTCCTCTCTCATTTTTTCTGTTTCGGCCAGTGACCTTGAGGACGTGGCCCAAAGTCGTGAATGGAATCTTCTTTTACATTATCGATCAAGCAAATCCGAAGTCGATTCAGGCGCTTTCTTTTTAGCTCCACAAGGACCGGTCGATCCGCTGGCTGAGTTAAAAGAAAATATAGCGGCCGCTAACGATCGTCGAAGAGTTGGATTTAATAAAGAAGAGTTTGAGTGTGCGTTTCCGGCGAGAGCGCAATTCCTCATTGATCAAAGACTAATTCAAAAGAGAGAAGTTCGCTGTGAGCGGCTTCAAAAGTTTGAGCAGCAGATGGGGGCGATGCAAATTTGGATGATTTTTGCTGCCAGTTTTCCCAATAATCCAGCCTCTGTTTTTGGACATACTTTTTTAAGAATTAAAACTCATCCCGAAAAAATGACACCAGACCTTTTAGATTATGGAATTAATTTTGCGGCCAACACACCTGGTACTGACGGCACCTTAGCTTACGCGTGGAAAGGTTTAATGGGTGGCTACAAAGGTTATTATTCCATCACTCCCTTTTATGAGAAAGTACTAGAGTATTCTGAAGTTGAGTCTCGTGATATGTGGGAGTTTGAACTCCCGCTAAGCCCCATGGAAAGAAAACGATTTCTTCTGCACCTCTGGGAGCTACTCAATAATTCATGGTTTGATTATTATTTCTTGGACGAAAATTGCTCATATCAACTCTTTTGGCCCATCAATTATGCGCGCCCTTCTCTAAAACTGATCGATTCAAAAGCTTTTTTTTGGACGCCTGCTGAGACTGTTCGAAAACTTTTTGATCAATTCAATTCCTTTGAAAAGACCAAGAATCGAATGAGCGTAAAGGCCCGCTTTATTCTTCAAAAAGAGAATCTAGAGTCTCGAGATCGTGAGTCTTTAAATGCAATAATCGCAAATGAAAAGAAAATTGAAGACGAAGAATCAGCTGACGTCTGTAATGCTTACTTGGCCTATCTCGAATGGCAGAAATCAAAAAGTGGAAAGCTCGATCAAGCTCAATTTGATAAGGCTTTGAAGGCGAGATCCCTGTTGCCTATAAAAGCACCACCTGAGTTTGAAACTCCTCTTAGCAATCCTTTGCTCGCTCATGATTCTCGATTAGTAGGTTTAAAAGTGAATAAAGATTGGGCTTCTGTCGATCTTGCTCCGTTTTCCCATCATCAACTCAAGAGGGACGGAGGATTTATTCCCTTCTCAGAATTTGAATTTTTTAAGGCCAATATAAGATACGAATACGATCAAAAAAAATGGTCCCTTAATCGTTTTGATTATTTTCATGTTTCAGCTTTGAATGCTGTAGACTCGCTTGATCGTGCCCTTTCTTGGAGAGTGAATATTGCCAGCGATCAGCGCTCTCATTTTGTCGAAGGCGGTGCTGGCTACGGATTCGGTTTTTGGAATCAGCAAGCTTTGGCCTATTCACTTTTAAAAGCCGAGGTGCATTTCCTTAATCATGGCGAGAAAAGATGGAGCCCCGGACCTTCGCTCGAAGTGGGATTGGTTCAACGCTTTCATCGTTTAAAAAATCGTTTGAAGTCAGAACTCTTATATTCTGAATTTATTCGCGAATGGAGCTCATCTATTGCTACGGGTTATTCTCTCAATCGTAATCAAGTATTAAGTTTTGAAGCCTTACATACATATGGCTTAGATAAAAAAAGCAAAAGTGATTCAATAGTTCTTGGCTTTGAGCACTCCTTTTAGGACAATTCTCCTATGAAAAGACTTCTTCTATTATCAGTACTTTTTCTCTCTAGCTGTACTAGTGTTTTTTATCAACCAGACAGTGTGATGTATTACGAACCCACCCAATTTAAACTCGAGTATCAAACCATTGAGTTTAAGTCTGAAGATGGGACTAAGCTCAGTGGCTGGTTGATTCCTTCAACTGCAAAAAAGAAGAAAGGGTTAATTGTTCAATTTCATGGCAACGCCCAAAATATGTCTTCGCACTGGATGAATATCGGGTGGCTTGCTCAGCATGGTTACGATATTTTTACTTTTGATTATCGCGAGTATGGAATTTCAGAGGGAGACGCTGACAAAGAAGGCGTCTATCAAGATTCAATGGCCGCGATTAATTTGGCCTATGAAAAATTCAAAGAGACCAAAGGCAAGACTTTTATCGTGCTCGGACAAAGCCTTGGGGGTGCCGTGGCCATGCGATCTCTGCGCGACTTTCGACATAACGATGAGATTAGTCTTTTAGTCCTTGATTCAACTTTTGATTCTTACAAAGATATTGCTTTTCGTAAGCTCAAAGGATTTTGGCCGACCTTTATTTTTTCGCCTCTCGCTTTTATCTTAGTGAGTGACAAGTTTTCACCTTACGATGATATTCCAAATTTTAAAATGCCAGTCTTGGTGGTTTATGGGGAAAAAGATCGAGTGGTAGAGTCGTACTTTGGTAAGCGAATTGCTGAGCGCTTAACCACAGAACGTAAATTTGTTTGGGATTTGGCCCAGGGAAGTCACACAGACGTTTTCTTTATCGAAAATCGTCGCTATCAAGCAGAATTCTTAAATCTTCTTGAATCACTTGGCCATTAAAGGACAACCAACGGCCTTGATATTCTTTTGAAAGAGTTTTTCATCGAGAGCACCAGGCAATCCATTTTCTTTTTTGATATACCATTCAGGAGCTTGCTCAGCACTGTGACAGTTTAAACATTTCGCCTTCATTCCATCGAGGGCCGCTTGGCGATCGAGACGCTTGCTTTTGTCATCGAAAGGATGATCAGCCGCAAAACTATGGCAATTGAGACATTGCACGTTCATATAATTATCTTGAACCTTGAATTTGTCTTCTAAGCCTTGCCATTTTTTAGCATGCTTTAAAATTTGAGTGTGATCAAGCTTGCGAACAGAGGCGATCTTGCCAAAGCTTTGCTTTAACTCTTTAAGATACTCTTCCATGTGAGCGGCTTTTTTATCAGCTTCTACATCTTTAAAATGAACAATATCGTCCATATTAGAAAAGCCTTGAGGACTCTGGAAGCCAAGTGAGTGACAGCCAATGCATGAAGGATTGTTTTGTTCTTTGGCATTGAGTAGAGTGATATAGGCTAGAGAGTGAGGAGTACTCATCCATTTCTGGGCCTGTTCGCCGTGACAGTCGAGACAACTTCGCGCGGACATAAAGGGTTCTACCCCTGTGGACTTGGTTACGAGTTGCATTTCGCGTTCTTTAATTTGATTAATTTTAGTTCTGTGCTGATCAATCCATGCTGTCCATGGGTTTGGATCGAGAAGCTTTGAAAGCTCTTCTCGCACTTCAATAATAGAGTATGAATCTTTATCTTTACTGGCATCAAGAGCAATGGTGATATTTCCTAAGTAATGATTCTTAGAGAGCACCTGAACAATCTTGGTATTGCCTTCTTGTTGAGGGTGAGTGGTAAAGTTTTGAGTATGCGCACCGGCAATCCAATCAATATTAGGAAAATCTTTGGCCAGCTGTTCATCGAAGTCCATTCCAGAGTGAGAAAAGACAATCACTCTTGAGAAAGGGTCGTTGCTCTTAACACCCTTGGCTTCAGCCTCTTTTAATATTTCTTTGAGGGCCACTTTCGGATCAGTAAAAAAGCTTGCAGTTGCAGAAGGGTAAATCGCTGGATTAACCAAACCAATTAAAGCAATCTTATGAGGACCTTTTTCAATCAATGCCCATTTCTTATGGGGAAAGAGATTTTCATCTTTGAGGTTTGAAACAAGAACGACATATTTTTTATTCGCAACAATCTTCTTATATTCTTCAATACCGGGAGCGAGATCATAGTCACCCGGAACATGAAAATTGAGACCAATTTCAGAAAGGGCATAAGAGAGTTCATTGGCATTTAAGA
Organism: Bdellovibrio sp. CG22_combo_CG10-13_8_21_14_all_39_27; assembly: GCA_002786715.1. Taxonomy (GTDB): domain Bacteria; phylum Bdellovibrionota; class Bacteriovoracia; order Bacteriovoracales; family Bacteriovoracaceae; genus 21-14-all-39-27. The sequence continues at coordinate 10,974 of PCTW01000034.1, read as the reverse complement.
TTTGAGATTCTTTTTGCTCTTTGGGAACTTGGATCGTTGGGAAAAACGAATCGCCGACATCGACAAAGATAACGTCGGAGGTTTTTTTGAGCTCATTGAGTTTTCCGGCCACCTGCGGAAGTCCTCCCAAAGGAAAATGGCGACAACCACAGGGATGTGTTTCACCCGTGAGGTTGTGAGTATAGACAATACTAAGCTTGTCTTTATCTAGTCCTTTGACGACATATGAATTTGAATCAAACAAATTTGTACATGCTTGGGTAAGGAAAAGTAACGGAACTAAAAGCAATGAGCGTTTCATATTATTTTACCAACTTTGCGGCATTGTCCGCTTCCTTGCTTCCAGGGTAGCGCTTGGCCAGTTCTTCGGCCGTTGCACGGGCCTCATCTTTTTTATTTAAACGCAAAAATGTTTTTGTAAGGACAAGCATTCCATTGCGGTTATAACTCGACTTCGAGTGTTCGTTCAGAAGCTGAACAAAATAAGCAATCGCTTGATCATTCTTTTTGTCCATATATTCAATCATTCCTAAATTATGAATGACTCGAGCATATTGATTACCTTTTACTTTTTTACCAGTGTAGAGACCAATCAGAATATCTTTGGCTTCTTTGTATTTACCTCTCTTATAAAGCGCCATACCTTCATCGTAATCAGAACCTCCAGCCTTAGATTTTTTAGCTGATGTTCCAGAGAGTTTTCCTAACGTACTTAGGACATCTTCGAGATATTTTTTTTGAGCCTCTGATTCACTTCTTAATTGATTCAGGCTCTTATTAAGTTCGATATTTTGGGTTTCAATGACAATCATTCGCTCTTCAATTTTTTTGAAGCGCTCTTCGGTAGAGATTTTGCTTTTATGAGTAGACTCTTCCACCATTCCATTAACACTACTAATTCTCTCTTCGAGATTTTGTAAGCGAACTGTGACATCGGCAGATAATTTTTGGGAATCACCAACTTGCACGGCCAGACTATCGACCATTTGTTCTCGAGCAATTTGCTCACGAGTCTTACATGAAACAACAATTAAAAGCAGTGCTAAACTCAAAATCATTTTTCTGTGAAACATATTAAGTGCTCCGAAAGTTTATTTAGCTGGTGCTGGGTTCTTTTTCGCAGCGTACTCTGCTTGCTCTGAAAACTTTTGCGAAAGGACAGCGTATTGCTTGGCCTTATTAAAATATTTTCTTTTGTAAGCACTCTTGGCTTTGAGATAATAGAATTCAGCTTTTCGATAGAGGTTGGGGGCTTGGGATTGAGCTTCAGCTTTTTTAGCTGCGAGAAAGGCAGTTTGGGCTAGGGCCATTTCCATTTTAGGGCGTGTTGTCGCTAGACCGCACGCCCCAAGAATGAATACTAAAATAAAGGCAATTAAAGTTTTAACCATCTCATATTATTTTGCAGTAACTACGAAATTTCCGCGACGATTTTTTGACCAAGAACCTTCGTCATGTCCAAAAGTAATTGGACGCTCTTTTCCGAACGAAATAGTCGTGATTCTGCTTCCTGCGATTCCGTTAGATACGAGGTACTCACGAACAGCTTTTGCACGACGCTCACCAAGGGCCAAGTTGTACTGAACTCCGCCTCTTTCGTCACAGTGACCTTCAACTTGAACTGAAACAGATGCATTGTCTTTAAGGAAAGCAACGTTAGCATCTAGGCTCATACGAGTATCTGAGCGAAGTGTGTGAGAATTGAAATCAAAGTAAACAGTTTGAAGACCACCGGCCTTCATTGAATCTGAATCACCATTGAGTTCAAGGGCCATGTCGCCCATATTTTCTTGCTGCTCAACAGATGAGATATCTGGATCAGTAGTCGTTTTTTTCTTTGGAGTTCCACAGCTTGAAAGTGTGAGAGCTGTGAAGCAAAGGGCTAGGGTCGTGAATGACAACAGTTTTTTCATGGTAATGGACTCCTTATTAGATTGAGCAATGAAACGAAGAGAAATTCTCTTTTGTTAAATATTGATTATCCACATTATTATATATAAAAATTGGCCCAGTTAAAGGTTTTCCCTAAGATTATTAGAGCTTTGTGCAATTTAATTTAGACAATGCCTGTTGTTAAACTTGATTAAATGCCTCAAGAAAAGGGCAGGTGAAGTTACGATTAAGGAATCATTTGCTTCAAGACAACATCTGAAAAATTAACACTCCAATAGTAAATTTTTTTCATAATCAATTTCGAAGGATCATTAACACCGTCAGTTGAGCCTAGCCATGCTTTATCATAGGAATTGGTTGAGACTGAAGAGCGAATCCCGTTATAAACTTGGGTATTATCATTCAATAGACTCAACATAGAAGTCGCATCGTAAGAGAATAAATACTTGTTGTTTCCGTCGAGTAAATTGATTCCAGATGTTACTACGTCCGTAGCTGCACCATCTCGAGTAATTGTTGCAACCACTCTACCAGCTCCGTCTTTGTGAAATCTAATTCCTGCATCCGTTGGTGAGGCATTAAAGATGAAATTGAGGAGCGATCCCGGGGTGGCATCTAATTGATTGTTCCAGAATAAAAGAAATGTCCCTTGGTTTTTGTTTATTGTCGCTGCAAACGTAGATTCTGATAATGAATCAGCAGTGCGTGTTACGGCAGTACCGGTAGTAACAATGGGAGAGCTTGGAGACGAGCTATTTTCTAACTGTGCTCCCCAGGCAAGAATATTCCCCGTTGAGAGCATATTTAGAGATGGCGAGAGCGCTGAGTTCCAAGCAGGATATATTCGAGGATAAATACCAGAACCTGCACGATTTTCTTTCATCCAGACTTGATACCAACCATTTGGATAGGGGATAACCCCACTTGTTCCGCCACCACAAAAAGAACAATTTGTTGATGCACCAGTGGAGAGATCAACAACAAGACAAACACAACTAGAGCCTGCATCTTGAAGGTAAACATTGGCAATATTTGAAGTCCCAGCTTTTAAGAAAACGGAAAAAGTATAATCTAATCCCGGAGAGGTGGGAGTCGTTGTACCAAAAATATAAGATGAGTTTGTGTTCACTGTATCTGTATCATTTAAACTCGCTTCATTTGAAATAGAGCTTAAAGTCATACTCGGATTTGTGATCGTTAAAGCACCAGCAGGAATCGACCACGGTGTTGTGTTTAACACATCTGATCTCGTGCAGATATTGGTCGATGGACCTTCACTCAGAATGCCGATGAGTGAATCAGACGGATCTTTTGCCAGTCGAACTGCATTGGCAGCTGATTGGGAAATTGTATTCGCAGCAATGAGATTATTGCCAACACTTGAGCGAGTTGAAGCCCAACCGTAAGATGTGGAAGTTGTGAAGTCTTGAAGTATCGCTGAATAGCTTACAAGAGTCAGTGGAATAATTAATCCGGTATCATCACTTACGTTGATAATGGCTGTTTCAGGAGAGCCACTTGGCGTATAAACTGAACCTGTCAATGAACCAGTTCCCGAACTGAGAGTATAGGTAATGGTGCCAATACCACCAGTGACAAACTTAGAAAGATCAAAATTATATATGGTCTCAGCTGGGATATTCACTGATGCAGGATTGAGTGAAAGTTCTGTTCCCCCCGCTGGAAAAAATTTAACGTAAATTGAAGTCACATCAGGAGTAGGGGTTGTATCATCAATGACTTTGCGTTCTGTCGTGTTAAGACTCAAAAGTCCTCTCGGAAATTTTGTGTCTTGTATAACTCCAGTACAAGAAACTTGATCAAACGATCTTATTAAAAAGGGAAAGGGCATATTGGCATTTCCGCTTGGAATTCTAAGAGTGAGAGAATTTCTCGATACCCCTGCACTAATAGCGTAACAAGGCGATGCGATGAACTTTCCAGTCGAAATCGCAGGTTGATTAGGATCAGAGACAATGATTTCAGGAATGATAACTCGGAACGATTTTCCATAAGAGGGATGGGTATCACAGTTGACTGAGCCACCAATGACTGTCGAGAGGTCATTACAATGAGTGACATCAATCGTTTGAACGAGAGAAAGATCTGTGGCTGTAGCATCGGTAAATTGTGGCAAGAGACAGTTGGCCTGAGTTAAATTAAGATCAACTATTGCATCTCCACCAATAAGGGCCATTGTTTGTGATCCACAAAAAAAGTTTCCGGCGAGTGCTCCGCCACCATCCCAATGGTAACCATGAAAAATCCAGTTTCCATTTGGAATATCAAAAGTATCGGTGTCACTGGTAATGATAAAACTTTGAAATTGATTTAGGTCCATATTTTTGGCAGTGACATAGACATCGCCATTTTGTGAAAGATTAATTGCACCTAAGGTGAGAGTGGTACGCGTGACACTCGCCTTTTTCCCACAACCAAAGGCCATGAGAAAAATAAGAAAAAGTACTAGCTTTCGATAACTCGACATAAATCTCTTTTCGGTAATTGGAATTATTTAAATGAGTATAAATGAGATAATGGAATAACGTAATTACGAATAGTTACGAGTCAGGGTTTTGCAAATAGTGCCTTTAATTATTGGTATAAAAATTCAACCACAGAATCAAGGTCAGAATGCAGATTTTTATTCATAAAAAAGTCTTCGTGGGCGCGATTTTTAACTAACAGAAATTTCTTATTTTGGGAGCCAATATGCTCAAAAGTATCGCGTCGAGTGGCCTCCCATTCTGCCAATTCATCTTGATCATAAGTTTGTTGAACAACGGGCAATTTTAAATTCTCAGCACCTTTAGAATAGGCAGTGCCACCAACACATTGAATATTGCGATTTTCAATTCCTTCAGCAAATTGAATCACAATCTCGGCGCTCGAAGTATCAACTGATTTTTTCCAAAGAGCACGGCGAGAATCATCAGGGGCATTTTCTAGTAGATAAAGATTTTCCCAGTAGTTTAAAAAGGCCACTGGACCAGTGAGTGAAGTTACAAGCTTGACGTCAATTTCATCAATCGCGCGAAGAGTGCTGCGAAGAATTTTTGAATCAGCGAGCTTCATCAAAGGCAAAAGAAAATTATCTTCACGATCAATCGACATCGCAAGATTACCTGCAAGCATGGCCAATTTTTTAACTTTGCTCTGACGAAGTTCGGCCACTTCCGGTTTAAAGCAATTCTTTTTCCCACAACGAGTGAGACCGGAGAGTGAAGCAGCTGCTGTAATCGCACCTTGAGAATGTCCCATCACATAAATGGGCCCACCTGAGAGCGTGCTCAATTCATCAATCGCTCGCGGAATATCGTCGATGGCAATATCATCCATATTTGAATCTTTCACGTAGTCGGAATGACCTATACCACGCACGTGAAGAACAAACGGGTGTAGGCCAAATTTCTCCATCAAGTAGCGTGCAACGGAGACCCCTTTCTCAGGATCGAGATGCCAGATATTAACGTTTTGAAAAAAGCCTGGAATCAAAAGGACAGTGCCTTTTTTAGGGAAAGGCGAGCGGTAAGCAAACTCCATCATCTCTAAGCAATAATTCTTCTTCAAGCGCGAATCTTTTTGGCAAAACTCACGAGCGATAAAATCTGCTCTCGTCGCAAATAGGGAGCTCGAAAAAAGGACAGCAATAAGAATGAGAGTCTTTTTCATAGGATAATAGGTTACGAAGAAAAGAGACCAAAAGCAATAATCTAAGCTATTGAAAATAGAGTGAAGTCATGGCAATCGAGCCTAAGTCAAAGCGTTGATTGAAAACTTGCAGACGATCTGTTTCTTCAACGGCGCCAAGAATGGGAAACAAGGGCCAGAGATGCTCTGGACTTGGATGCGCTATTGGCGAAGGAGTGATGGCCTGATAGTTTTTATTTTTGATTTTACTCATAACATCTGTTTCAAAATCACTCGCCCAAGAGGGGACTTGATTTGGTGAGTGAAAATTAATTTTGCTAAGATTGTGAACCAAGTTTCCACTTCCCATCAGTAAAATTTTTTTCGATCTCAGAGTTTTGAGTTGCTTCCCTAAGGCCATTAATGATTCGGGAGTGTCGTTGCGTTTAAGACTAATTTCAATCACTGGAATGTCGGCATCAGGATACATAATTTTAAGCACACACCAGGCACCGTGATCAATTCCCCATTCATGATTGAGCTCAAAGCCTAAACTCTGGGCCAATTCGGGATTGCCTTTCACTCTATACTTGGTTTGGTAAAGTTGTTCGGGAAAGCCATAGAAATCGAAAATTTGCGGAGGTTGAACTTGCCCGGTTACAAAACGTTGATCTCGGACCCAATGAGCAGAGATCACGACAATAGCTTCGGGTTTTGGAATTTTGCGAGCGATACTTTTCCATTCTTCAGTAAAAGAGTTTTCTTGGATGGCGAGAAGGGGAGAACCGTGACCGACAAAAAGAAGAGGCATAAGGGGATTTGAAATATTCATTTTAATCCTCCTTATGCCTACGGCCTATTACTTAACAGCTACAGAGAATTCAACTTTGACATCATTGTTGATCACTTTATCAGCAGTCAATTCTTTAAAAAAGTTTCCTGATCCGTAGATCATATCAAACTTGGTGCGATCGAAAGTCAGTGTGCCTTTGTAACCAGACTTGTCTTTTTTCACTTTAAAAGAAATGTCATTGGTTTTTTCTTTAATTGTGAGCTTGCCTGAAACTTTATCGCCTTTAACAGAAGTGATGACCAATTTGGCCGTTGGATACTTCTCGACGTTAAAGAAGTCAGCGCTTTTGACGTGAGTGAGAAATTTTTCTTTCCATTCACCTTCAAGATCGATGACGTCAAAATTGGCGAGATCCATCACGAATTCTCCACTAACAAGATTTCCTTTTTTATCAAACTGCGCAGTTTGAGATTTGAGAGGAATGGTACCGCTGTGACCAGAACCCACTTTTTTAGTGGCAGACCATTTAAAAGTGGAGGCACCAGAATCAATTTCAGCAGCAAAAGCAGAACCTAAAAATAAGAGCGAGGCGAGTAAGACGGCTATTTTCTTCATAAATTTCTCCTTAAAAATAAAACCCCCAAGGGATGTTGGGATTATCATCGGTCATATTTGATTGTTGCAAAAGGAGACATTTTTGGAATACACTGTTTCATATGGTGAACAATCAACTTGACCTCAATTTGCTGAAAACGTTCACTAAGGTATTAGAATTAGGTAGTTTTACCCAGGCGGCGCGGGCGCTGAAGCAACCCAAATCACGGATCTCGAAAGCGATTAGTCGTTTGGAAAAAGAACTCAATGTTCAACTGCTCCGTCGGACCACTCGCAGTGTGACTGCAACCACTGCGGGCCATAGCTTGTATTTGAAAACTTATCCCCTGATTAAGGATATGGAAGCAGAGTTGTCGCAATTATCGGAGCAAAGTCAAAAGCTGCAAGGAATCTTGCGTTTGTCGGCTCCTGAAGATTTCGGACACACTCTGTTGGGAGATTTGATCACTGACTTTAACGATCTTTATCCTGAAATAAATTTCGATGTGATTCTGGCCAACGATTTTGTTGATCTGACCAAACAGAATATCGACTTGGCCTTTCGCATCGGCAAACTCGATGATTCCAATCTGATCCAAAAGAAGATTGGAGATGTCGAACTCATTCTCGTCGCGACCCCAAACTATCTTAAAAAGTATGGTTCTCCTCTGACGAAGAAAGATTTGAGTACTCACAAGATGCTCACCTTCATCAAGCTCGATCAAAATATCGAATTCGATCCTTTAGGTGAAATCATAAAACAAGCTGATCTTAAAACTCGATTCGCCTGTAACAGTTTTCCCGTTCTTTATTCATTAGTGATGAAACACAAAGGCATCGCGCTGATTCCCGATTTTTATTGCCGCGATCAATTGCTCTCTGGGGAACTGGTTCGCATTCTGCCCACTTTCTCTGCGGGAAGGCGAGGCATTCACCTGATCTATCCTCCCAGCAAGTCCATGCCCCTGCGCTTGCGAACCTTTATCGATTTCGCTAGCAATAAGCTCCAGTCGCACTTTTAACCCATCCCTTGACTTTTTTTAACTATTTGGTTATCATGATAACCAAATGAAGCTAGACGACATCTTAGGATTCAAACTTTACAAGGTCACGAGCTTGCTCAAAGGCCAGATCTTTCATCAGTTTTTTGAAAGTGGAATTGATATTAATTTTGAGCAATGGATCATCCTCAACCGACTTTGGGATGAGGATGGATTGGTTCAGAACGATTTGCTTCAAAAAACCATGCAAACAAAAGGGAATCTCGCTCGGACCTTAAAAAAAATGAGCGAAGAAGGATTGATCAACAAAAAAGAGAACGAAGAAGATCAGCGTTCGGCCCGCATTTTTCTCACCAAGAAAGGGCAACAATTAAAAACCAAGTTGCGTCCCATTGCCCTCAAAAAGCTGGCCCACGCAACTGATGGAATAAGTGCTAATGAGCTCAAGATCGTTCATCGAGTTCTTGAGCAAATGGCAGAAAATTTAAAACGAGGTTAGTATGTGGAAGAAATTGGCCCTTTTATCGCTCTCTCTTTGGGTGCTCAGTGTGGCCTTTATTGGTTACCGATTTGTTTTTGGTAACGCCCACGAAGTCGATAAGCGCATGCAAATATCACTGGCGCCAGAGGAAAGAGAACTGGTTCTTGGAGAAATGCGCTTACTCTTAAAAGGCGTGAAAGGAATCATCAATGGACTCTCTCAAGATGATTTCAAAGTGGTCGAGGCTTCGGCATCTGGAGTCGGAATGGCGATGGCCCAAGACGTAAATCCCGCGTTGATGGCGAAACTGCCGATGACCTTCAAAAAAATGGGAATGGGAGTGCATCAAAGCTTTGATGACCTGGCCGTCAAAGTTCCATCGCTCAATCAAAAACAAATCTTAACAGAAGTCGATCGCATTATGACGACCTGTGTGGCCTGCCATGAAACTTTTAAAATTGTGGAATCTAAATAATTCCCATACCAAGTAAAACGGCGAGTACGATCAGTCCAAACGACACAAGATTTTGGACGATATGCATAGTGATTTTCTTCAACACGCGACTGCCGATATAAGCACCAGCAAAAGCGGCGAGGGTGGCCACCACCACACTCACGACAGTCATCTGATGATCATTGCCGTGCAAATGAAAACGATTGGTGTAAATCGCCAAGCGCGACAGATCCACCAAGCACGCGATCACCGTTCCCGTGGCGACAAATTGCTCTTTACTCAAATCGAGCTTGCTTAAAAAAGCGGATCGCAAAGCGCCTTGGTGACCGGAGAGTCCGCCAAAAAAACCACTGAGCGCGCCACCGATGGGCATAAATCTTTTTGAGAAAGATAATTTCTTTAAAAAGGGAATCAACTCAAACAGCGTAAAGAAAATAATAATCAGTGCCATCACCAGCTTGATCAGGGTCACATCAAAAACGCGATCGCCTAGCTCATAAGTAAAGTGAGTCGGATTGAGCGACAATCCTTGCAACAAAATCGCACCAATAAAGGCCGCGATAATCGCCGGCACCCCAAAGCTCAGCACCACCTTAAAATTGACAAACTTGCGCACGAGAAAAAACTTAAAAAGATTATTCATAAGATGCACGATCGCCGTCATCGCCACTGCAATCTCCAATGGAAACCACAGCGCAAACACCGGCAACAAAATGGTTCCGAGTCCAAAGCCACTAAAGAAAGTAAGAAGGGAAACTCCAAAGGCGGTTAAGGCAATAATAACAAGCGAGAGCATAACAATTTCCTTTATAAATCTAAAAAATCCAACAGTGCCACGCGAACTTCCTCTTGAAGATGCAGAGGCAATTCTCCCAGCTCTTCACGAAACAATGAAACATCCCAAGCTAACATCTGATCCACCATAACATCACTCTCTTTCGAAAGTTGGCAAATACCTTTCGCCACATTCACCCGCAGTGGCTTCGCCTTTTTTTTCACATTGGTTGTAATGGGCAAAACCACCGCAGACTTTAATCCCATCTCACAAAACTCAGAAGGCTGAATACACAAACACGGCCGCTGCTTACCAGGCTTTGTTCCCACGCGCGGCTCAAGATCCACCACATAGACAAACCATTTTTTGGGAATGATCATTCGACCTCTTGAAATCGTTTTTTATTTTTAAATTCTTTTTGCACACTCAGACCAGAATCACCAACAGCATGAACGGCAACTTCCCATTGCTTCATGCGCTCTTGGCGTTTCACTTCTTTCTCTAATAGCAAAAGCGCTTGTCTCACCACTTCCACCTTCGACTTGGCATTGGTTCTCGCCTTTAATTGCTCGATCTTCAAATCGTCATCTTCATGAATCATTAAGGGCTTTCCCATAAGGCCTCCGTTATATACACATATATATAATACTATATATATAAATATATATCAAAAAGGCGAGTTGACTGGCTTAAAATAAAGCCAAAGTCCTGACTCGTCTAAGAAAAGCTGGCTCAAAACCCAGTCTTTTTCACTATTAAAGCGCTCTCCCTTGCTAAAGCCAATTCTGCTATCATATTCTGAGTAGCAATCAATTTTGGGGGTGCCCTGGTTTCGACGGGGTGGACTGAGGATTGGTGGGCGTGTCCGGGTTGATCGTCAGGCCCGGTAAAAAGACGATCAAACTTAAATGCAGACTCTTTTGATTCTGTAGCTATGGCTGCCTAATTTGCAGTCTCTCTAGCTTGAGGCGCTATTGCCGAGAAACAGAATATAGCACTCCTGTTTAAGTCGGCAGATTAACTCGGCTTCGAAGATCCGTCGGGAACACTTCGTAAAAAAACACCCGAGGTTCACTCGGTGCACGCAACTGATGTAGCCTTGTCAGCTGGCGATAACCGCTGACTACACACGTAGTTCCGCTCTTCCAACGCTGCTTCGGACGCGGGTTCGATTCCCGCCACCTCCACCACTTGATTTCGAGTGGTGGTCTCTTAAATCTTCCAAAATTTATTAATAACAATAACTTGTTTCTAATAGTTTAGATCATCTTTGCAGCTTCGTACCTTTCGTGAATTTTCTCAAGCATTCTTGAAAAATCTATTTTTTGACTACCTTTTGCCTACCCCTCACGA
>PCTW01000029.1 GCA_002786715.1 Bdellovibrio sp. CG22_combo_CG10-13_8_21_14_all_39_27 | reverse complement strand
TTTCCAGCGTCATTAATACCAATAATTCCACCAACCCATGAACGAGCGTTGATAGTAACGCTTCCAGTGATATTACTTGCATGACAATTAGACCCAGCTTGGCCAAAGACACCACCCACGTAATCAACATGATTGATAGTTCCACCAAGGCTCACATTTGAAACAGATGTTTCTTGGTTACAATACCCAACTACTAATCCACCGTCGGTTACACCGGCCGTCGCATTTGTCACTGTTGTGTTTGAAATTTGAAGATTTGAGATATTTGCTTCGTAGCTAATTCCAGAAAGTGCCGCTATTTTATAGTTTCCAGTGAATGATGAATTTTTAATAACTACATTTGATACATGTGCCGTAGTCGAATTGTCATCATAACCAAGCTGGCCAATTAGGCCTATATCGTCGCCACCAATGAAGTTGAGATTATCAAAGACAACGTTTTTTAATGTGCCGTTAATGCACGGAAAAAGAACGGCCTTTGCTACACCCGCTTGTGAATAGGTTAGGTTCGATATTGTGAACGAGTCACCATCGATCTCCCCTGTAAACGAAGAGGTTGCACAATTAGTCCCAGATATTTTATTAAATGAATTTCCCGTATAGGTTGAAAGATCAATATTTCTACCTAGTTTGAAATATTGATTCCAATACGCCGACGTAGAACCGATTTCGTTTAATTGATCCGCGGAGCAAATAAGATAAGGATCTCCAAGACTCCCATTCCCGTCGGCGAATGGAGTTAATGATTCCCTATCAGTGCAAGAGTCACGCGCGGTTCCACCTAAGCTCGAAACTAGTCTTTGAACTTCGATTTCAGATTTGCAAGAGAGTAGTACAAATATAAAAATTAAAAAAAAGAACTTCATAGACCCCACATCTTCCCATGTTTCGGCACAAAGTGTTGACCTACTTGAGAGTATTGTCCAAGTCTATAATATCATTACGCACAAAATAGCGGGGTTAAATTTCCTTAACTTGAAATAGCCAACCTTAATTGGCACTCAGGTGTTCACATTTATTTGTATAAAGCTCTTTGCCGAAGTTTAAGGTACATAAATTGCGTGATCCCATTGTTTTTATCTTCTCAATGGCAAAGCTTGAATTGTGGAACCTTTTTGAAATTGAAACTAGATCAACGACGCCCTTAATAAGGTAATCTATCTTAACGTGAAATATTGAGCTAATTCTGTTTAATTCTTGCAAATTAAGAGCGCCTGACCCCGATGAAATCTCTATCCATCTTTTTTCTGGTAGTCCCAACAGATTTCGAAACTCTTCAGATTTTAAACCTGTGGCTGCTTTTAAATCAAATAATAGAGTGTGTAGGTCGGTTTTTATCAAGCGTCATCCATCGCAAACTTATTTATCAATTTATAATTAGCATCAGTCATTGGCATAAAATCACAAAATAATTTTTCTACTTTATTTACTACCGATTCATCTTTACCCAAAATAATAATCTTGGGTAGAGAGATATTTGCAGCAGAGTAATGCAATTTTAATTTCACTGTTAAGTATTCGTCGCAGTCATAATTTTCAGTTCTGTCGATTATGACCAAGTCAGGCCCAAGATTAACTATTTTGACAAATGCTCCCTTATGTCTAGATGGTAACATAATGACTTTGTGCGAAGTAAGTACATCATTCAACCTTCTTTGATCTTCAATAGTTTTAATTTCGAACTCTGACATCATCATTTTCTAATAATTATTAGCAAAGTTGCCACAGTGGCAACTAGTGATTGAATAATACCTGATAAATTACTAATCATGCAAGAATGTTTAGATTTACTAGCTAGTTACAGAAAAGAACTCAAGTCTGAGATATTGAAAAAATATCCATCAGTTGAGAAGTTTTGTCTCGCTAACGGGTATAATAAAGGAACAGTTGGGCGCATTTTAAATGGTAAAAGGCGGACAGCATCCCTAAAAACCCTTCATGACTTAGCAGCAGCTCTTGATTTAAAAATGGAAATTGTTCTCAAAAAATAACTTTCAAAAAGGTCAGTATGCTTTCAATTGTTCAAGTTCAAAAAATTATTGAGTTGTCAAAATTAAGCCCCAGAGAAATTTCAAAGAAGATGGGGAAATCTGAAAAGTATTTATCTGTGCAAATTTCTATATATCGTGATAAAAATCTTCCCTTTACTACACATCTCTGCAAATTACTTTTTAGAGCCATTAGTCCTAGAATTTACAAAAGCATCGTTGGTCCTGAACTTTTCAAACTTTGTCAGTCTGAGTATTTCTTATCAGCCGAACAATTTTACAAATTCATCAAAAATTCAAATTTTAAACAAAAGGATTTGGCCATTTTAATGGGCTTAGATTCTAAAACCATTTATATGGGAATTCGTGAGCATGGCGGCGTGAAATTTCATTTGGTAAAAAAGCTGTTTGAAATTTGCCCAATAGAGATTAGCTACGTCCTTACAGGGATTCAGCTTGAAGTAATCTTGGATCATCTTTAATTATTTAATTTTTTTGACAACTCACTTAGGGCTTCATCAATTTCCTGATCTAATAGTGTGGATAATTTATATGATCATTGGAAAAGTCATAAGCGTCTATTTCCATTCTTTCTTTTTTAAAACGAATAAAATACTTAACTTGCCCAAGTCTTAATTTCCCTAATTCTATAAAGCCTTTCTTAAAAGGAAGATTAACCTTTAAATTCAATACTTCTAAGATTATACGATCATCTTCAGTAGGCTTAGGCTCAGTTCTACCATCACAGTCAGAGGTGAAGACCAGTTCGCAAGAAACTCTACTAGAGATACTCATAAAATCCTCTAGCCCCAAAACGCCTCGGAGCCGTGTCAGGGGAATATGATTATATGCACAGCAGCTATTAAACAACAGATTACCACTACGCACTTAATCTCCTTAAGGATGCTATCCCTATTAAATTAGAAATTTTATTTGAACTAGTTTAAAGCATATATTTTTACTTTGAAATACTTGATCCGCTATACTCGATCTGTGTATTAATAAATGATGGAGATCTACCAACTTGATCTCTCTTATCATCGGAGTTCATTAGCCCCTTTTCCTCTTTATTGAATGCAATTGAATTAATCACTTCAACTAACTTTAAATCAGATTCGATCTTTCCACGGCAAGAGAGCTTTACAAAAACCTCTGCATCTTGTGCTTTATTATCCTCATTTAAGTATTTAAAAGTGAACTTCTCAAGACTTCCTCTACTGAGGAATGTCTTTTTCCTGTAGACTCCTAAAAAATCTTCGTGCTCATAATCTGAATATGTTTTCGTTTCAAACGAAGTAGATTCCTTGTGACCGAGGAGATTGCAGGCCTCATCTGGAGTAATTTCACCCATAACTTTTGAACCATTACTGGTCCCTCTGAATTTATATCTTATAACCTTATGAACGATTGGTAAGTTGAAAGAGTTATTAGGATGATTTGCAATTTCATCAAATGAATAATTGAAATATCCATTATTTCTTCTCTCTCCTTCTTGATGACGGCGATCTTCTTCGGCTCTACGATCAGAGTCTCTTTGTCGCCCTAATTGGTCAGCAAGATCTGGGAATCTTAACAAACAGCTCTTGTAAACAATCTCTAATTCCCTACTATACTCTCTCTGTTCTACATATCTCTTATATACTTCGATGCAATCAGTTGGGCGCGTTTTTTCAATTGCAAATGTTACTAAAGGTGTTAGTACGACAATTATCCCTAGCGCCAATTTTGTATTCTTCATTTTCTCTCCTCGTAAATTGTTCTGTTACAACCATTTTGGAGTAAAAATGAATCTGGATCAGCAAGCGACAGGGGCAAGTGTAGAAAGTCGAATTTCTACACAAAGACACACCAAAATTGTAAAAATCTGTGTAAGTGCCTAGAAATGGACTCTACAGTTTGTCCATTTCACTATGAAAAGTGCCAAATAATGTTGGCGATTCTCAACATTCATCATTTAAAGAAATTCAAATTTTAAACAAAATTCCTCATTTCATAAAATATATGTTTACACCAAAATTAGCCATTTTTATGATTTTCTGTGTATTAATTCAGAATTCTACACTTGCTATCAAATTCAAAAGACAAAAATTTTAAATCTGGCACTATTCATCAACTTGGAGGTTGAGATGAATAATGGTGAGAACTCTAACTTAATAGAAATTTCAAAAGCGATTGATCTCTTTGTTGATGGCAAAAAAGTCAAAGTACATCTTAAAACAAAAGACTCGCTTGAAAAAATAGTTGTTCTTGATGACATAGACTTTAGAGGCATCCACTTCTCTGAAAATCAGTATGTCTCATTTGCAAATATTAAAAATATTAAAATCTTAAACACAATTTCAGGAGGACTTTCATGTCAAAATTAATCTTACTAATCTGCACTGCTTTACTATTTTCCAGTTGTGGCTCTAAAAATGAACAGCTCTATAACGACACATTAAGTGGTACAAGTGCTCAGGCTCAATCAGTTAGCCGAGCCAGTTGTTTGCAAAATGCCTTGATGGCATTTAGCAATGATGGTCAATGTCTTAGTTATTTTAATTTTGGTAGCAAAGATTCAGTTCGTTCATTCGTTACAATAAATGGAGCATCAGGAATCCGACTTTCGCAAGTTAATGTTCAAGCGTTAATTGATATTGAAAAAGATTACAACTTTAATCCTGACTTTAGAATCTACTATGTGAAAATGGTCGGAAACACAATTACTGTCAAACAAACAAACCATACTACTCATATATATGTGATCAATGATTTCTACACAACAGAAGACCTCATAGATGCTTTTAAAAATATGTATCTAATTAATTCGGTTGCAGATGAAAGTGTTGAACAATTATAAATGGTCATTCATTAAAAGGTGAGGTTTCCATGAACAGAATTTCCATTTTATTATACTTAATTAGTCTTTTAACTTACAGTTCTTGCGCATTTAAGTCTGATGATTCGGTTGATAATAGCGATTCAACATTTACTTCAAATACAAGTGTATTGACCTGACCGGGTTAAACCAGTCCAGTTTTTAAGTTATACTGGACTTAACTC
>PCTW01000042.1 GCA_002786715.1 Bdellovibrio sp. CG22_combo_CG10-13_8_21_14_all_39_27 | reverse complement strand
TGTTTCGTACTTTTTACGGGACAAGGAAATAACAGTCAAAAAATTTCCCTGTTTGCCACTGCTTCTACTACCGACCATCACCTTGTAAGGGTAGCGCTCTCCCAGCTGAGCTAAACGCCCAAATACGAAATGATTGAGTTCGACGAATTTAAACGCTCGGAATGTTTCTGTCAATATCCTAAAACACAAAAAACAACGTAAATTCAGTCAATTAACACTACTTCTCAGCGAAATGATTAGGCTTTAAACTATCTCCAATAAACAAAAAGGATGAATAATGCACAACCTCATGGGCACTCAAGAACTCTTTATTAAGCAGCGCAAGGAATTAGCAGAGCTCATCGGCTTTGAAACGCGAAATAAGTACGAAATAAAAGACCAAGCTCATAATGTTATAGGCTTTGCTGCTGAACAGTCTAAAGGCTTTCTAGGATTTATTACGCGCCAATTTTTTGGCCACTGGAGAACTTTTGAAATTCACCTCTTCGACAATAATAAAGTGCAAGTTGCGACGGCGCTTCATCCCTTTCGCTGGTTTTTTCAACGTCTCGAAATTCGCACCAAAGATCATAAATATATTGGAGCTCTTCAGCAACGCTTTGCCATTCTCAGTAAGAAATTTGATCTTGAAGATGAAAGAGGAAATGTTTTTTTAACCGTCAATTCGCCTTTCTGGAAAATCTGGACCTTCCCATTTATGAATAATCGCGATCAAGAAATTGCTCGTATCGAAAAGAAGTGGTCAGGTCTATTGAAAGAAGCTTTTTTAGATGCAGATAATTTCAGAGTTGTCTTTAACGATTCAACATTAACAGAAAACCAACGCTTGCTTTTGTTATCGTCCGCATTTTTAATTGATCTTCAATATTTCGAAAGAAAAGCTAATCAAAAATAGTAAAAAAAAGGGTCTTCATTCGAAGACCCTTGTGTGTGTTTATGTCTGTTGAGCGAAGTTTCTAGTTGGCCACTTCCAAGTTGGTTCCTTCGAGAACTTTGAGATGAGGAAGCTGACGGAGGAAATCCTCTGGTCTTGCAACATCTAAAGCGATTCTCAAAACTTCTTCAACATGGGCCACTGGAATAATTTCTAATCCAGCAGTGATCTCATTTGGAATTTCAAAAAGATCTTTCTTATTCTTTTCAGGAATAAGAACTTTTTCGATTCCAGCTTGCTTAGCTGCAAGGAGTTTCTCTTTTAACCCACCAATAGGAAGAACTCGTCCACGAATAGTTACCTCTCCCGTCATGGCCACCGTTTGGTGGACCTTGATATTTGCGATGGCCGAAGTCAACGCAGTAACCATTGTGATACCAGCACTTGGCCCATCTTTTGGAATAGCGCCTTCTGGAGCGTGAATATGGATATCATGCTTATCAAACCAAGTATGATCAACACCTAAGCGATCACAGATTGAGCGAACATAAGAAAGAGCTGCTCGCGCCGACTCTGTCATCACTTCACCAAGCTTACCTGTAATTTGGAGAGCACCTTTTCCTGGAGTTGTAACCACTTCAATGTGAAGAAGTTCACCACCCACTGGAGTCCAGGCCAATCCATTGACTAATCCCACTTGAGGCTCAGTTTCAATTGTTGTCTTGTCATATCTCTTAGGCCCTAAGAATTTTTTCAATTGCTTAGAAGTCACGTTAAACTTTTTGCCTTTTTCGATATTTTCAGTCACAACTTCGGTTGCAATTTTACGAGCGATTGTATTCATCATTCTTTCGTAATCACGAACACCAGCTTCACGAGTCCAACCTTTGATTACTTCCATCATTGTTGTGTCTGAAATTTGAACTTCAAATCCATCAAGTCCGTTTTGTTTCACGGCCTTATCGAGGAGATACTTCTTACCAATTTGAAGTTTTTCAAATGGCGTATAGCCTGAGAGATGGATAATTTCCATACGATCGCGAAGTGGTCCTGGGATTCTTCCGAGATCATTGGCCGTCATGATAAACATAACTTTTGAAAGATCATATTCAACTTCAATATAATGATCCCCAAAGTTCTTGTTTTGTTCAGGATCGAGAACTTCAAGCATTGCTGAAGCCGGATCACCTCTCATATCAGAACTCATCTTATCAATTTCATCGAGAAGAATAACTGGATTTGATGTACCTGCTTTTTTCAAAGCATTCATGATCTTACCTGGCATCGCACCAACGTATGTTCTTCTGTGACCACGGATTTCAGATTCATCACGTACACCACCAAGAGAGATACGTTGAAAACTTCTTCCCATAGACTCAGCAAGTGACTTCGCAATTGAAGTCTTACCAACACCTGGAGGACCTGCGAGACAAAGGATGGTCCCTTTCCCTGCGTCCGTTAAAAGTGAACGAACCGCTAAATATTCAATGATTCTATCTTTGACATCTTTCATGCCATAGTGATGATCATCAAGAATATCGCGACAGTTTGCGACTGAATTGTTGTCTTCTGTGTACTCAAACCATGGAAGAGAAAGCATCCAATCAACATAGTTTCTGACCACGGCAGCTTCCGCTGACATTGGAGACATAGACTTAAGTTTCTTGATCTCTTTCTTTACACGATCGCGAGCTTCATCAGGCATGTTCTTCGCTTCAAGACGATCTTCCATTTCTTGAACTTCAGATTTCTCGTCTTTTTGACCAAGCTCTTTTTGAATGGCATTCATTTGCTCATTCAAATAGTATTCTTTCTGAGATTTTTCCATCTGGGACTTAACTCGAGTGCGAATTCTGCGCTCGACATTAATGATTTCGATCTCAGCTTGCATCTTCTCTAATAGAAGCTGCAATCTTTTTTCAACTTGAATGGCTTCCAGCACTTCTTGCTTCTCAGGAATTTTCATCGTGAGGTGTGCGACGATGATATCAGCAAGACGTGAGGGATCGGTGATCGATGAAATACTCATCAATAGTTCTGGAGGTATTCTCTTATTGAGTTTTACGTATTGTTCAAACACGCTCTTGATCGATCTCATTGAGGCTTCGAGATTGACCTGATCATCAACGTCAGTGGCACACTTCGTGACATCTGCCCAATAACCATGAGGTGATGTTTCGAGACCTTTGATCTCTGCACGATACTTACCTTCGATCAACACCTTTACTGTGTTGTCTGGAAGTCTCAGCATTTGAATGATGTTAACCACGGTTCCGATACTGTAGATATCACCGCGATCTGGGTTTAGGACACTGGCATCTTTTTGAGTAACTAAGAACAACTCATTGTTCGACTTAGCTGCCTCTTCCAGCGCTGCGATGGATTTTTCACGACCTACAAACAATGGTACAACCATGTGTGGGAAGATGATCACATCTCTTAAGGGTAATAATGGGAACCTTTTGGTGTCATTCTGGACCGGGGCCATAGCACCTCCTGTACTATTTATCGTCTTCCTCTTTTTAAGCCTGCAACCATTCCTAAGTTGACTACTTATTCGAGGGCCTCATTATCTATTGTAAACCATAAACCGGTAATCAATGCTTAAAAATTCTGTCCGTGCAGATATTTCCTCAAAAGCAATTTTATGTTGTTGATTTTGCAGATTTTTCATGGGGATAACTATGTTAACTTACGAATTTTACAACGTTTAGTTTTTGTAAGATTCAACCTATGATTTTTTGGTTGAAGTCAATTCAAGCTTTTGCTAGAGGCTCAGGTGACACCACTTTAAGGCAATAAAATCTTCAATTATTCTTAACCCAATCTCATTGTAAAAGTCCTTATACTGACCGCGACTCAACATGGAGATTAAAGATGATGATGCTAATAAAATGGATTTTAAAATACGTCCCTCTAGATTTCTTCCGCGACCAAGAATTCAAAAACTATTTACACTGGGAATTTCGACCTCACCCCAAAAGAGGCAAAGAAGAATACGACTTAAATTATATTAATGATTAAACCAGCAAAGAGGCCTCGTCCAACGGGGATCAATGCACTCACCATCACTATTTTTTGGACATAATAATCCGTGAACAAGCGTCTGATAGCGGCATTCAAGAGTTGGATACTCTCCAACATAATTTAGAGTTCTATCAGTGACAGTGTTGTCAAAACGGTTTTGGAATTGAGTTGGGAAACCCATTTTTACTAAGACATCTTCATAAACAAGAGAAAGATTCTGGGCCGTTTTTAGTCCACTCAAGCAAGTATCAATATCATCTTGTTGTTTGTATGAAAGATAACACTCATTGCTTAAGTCACTCTCTTCTTCCTTAAAATTTCTAAGTTCCGGAACAAGATCGGCTAACTTCCGAAAGCAAACAGATGTCGAAAAAAAGTCAGCTTGCCCTTCACAAGACATTTTTTTAGGCGCACGAGATCTTACCGCTGGAGTAAGCTGTCGACCTACAACATAAGCTTCTCCTCCCAGGAAATGTCCTACCTCATGACAAAGCATCATCCCTAACGTTTGTATACTTTGCCGTTCCAAATCAAGCATGCTTTGATAGACTTCAATTTGCCAAACTCCCTCTGAGGTTTTACGCGATAAAGCTTGAGGGATTGCTCCATCAGCTTTAATGACGATATCGAATTGACCATTTAAATCAGCAACACTTTTGCTATAAAGCTTAAGCAAGTTCGATTGGATTTTATTAAACTGTTCATGAGTTACTGAAGCTTGAATGTTCAGACTGAAAATCATCATCATAATGATTGAAAAAAATTGAAGTCTCATAACCCTATCCCTAAAATAAATTTTAATGGGTTATAGCATACTTATTAAATGAGTTAGATTTTTGAAAAATTTACATAAAAAACCCGTCTTGATGACGGGTTTTCATGTTAAATATCTAAATAAAAGTTATGCCGATTCGCTGTCTTTTGGAGAACCAAACGCAGGAGTCTTGCTTGATGCTTTTGGCATTTTGCGCTCACCTTCAACAAGCTTTGGAGAAGCTGCGCCCTGGATAGCATCTTTGGTCACGATGACTTTGCAGATCTTATCATTAGTTGGAATTTCGTACATCACATCGAGCATGGTCTGCTCAAGGATTGAACGAAGTCCACGAGCACCGGTTTTCTTTTTAAGCGCGATTTGGGCAACTTCTCGAAGAGCAGCCTCTTCGAATTCTAGTTCAATTCCATCATACTCAAGAAGCTTCTTATACTGCTTAGTAATAGCGTTCTTTGGCTCAGTTAGAATTTGCATAAGAGCATCTTCATCGAGCTCTTGAAGAAGAGCGCTTACTGGCAAGCGGCCGATAAATTCTGGAATTAATCCAAAGCGAGTTAAGTCTTCTGCCTCAATAGCACCGATTTTATCAAAGTGGGTTGCTTGGCTTTCACCATCTCCTGGATTTGAGCCCAGACCTAATGATCTCTTCTTGGTCGTTCTTTGTTCAATAATCTTATCAAGACCTACGAAAGCTCCAGAACAGATGAACAAAATATTTGAAGTATTGACTTGAATGTATTCTTGCTGTGGATGCTTACGTCCGCCTTTTGGAGGTACGTTCGCTGTCGTTCCTTCAATGATTTTCAAAAGAGCTTGCTGAACACCTTCTCCTGAAACATCACGAGTGATTGAGGCGTTTTCACCCTTCTTAGCGATCTTATCAATTTCGTCGATATAAACGATTCCACGCTCTGCTCGTTCAACATCAAAGTCACAGTTTTGAAGAAGCATCAAAATAATGTTCTCAACGTCTTCACCAACATAACCAGCTTCTGTCAATGTTGTCGCATCAGAGATAGCAAAAGGAACGTTTAAGTATTTTGCGAGGGACTGAGCAATTAAAGTCTTACCAGAACCCGTTGGTCCAGCGAGTAGAATATTTGATTTAGCCAATTCCACTTCATCATTTTTCTTGGCCAGTTTTGCATTTTTATTGTGAGCAAAACGCTTGTAATGATTGTGAACTGCAACTGAAATAATTTTTTTAGCGCGATCTTGTCCAATCACGTAATTATCAAGGTGGGCCTTAATCTCATGGGGCTTCGGAACATTATCAAATGTTGCCTTTGACTGAGTCTTAACTGAATCTTCATAGATAATATCGTTACATAGCTCGATACATTCATCACAAATATAGCAACCCGGTCCTGCGATTAACTTCTTCACTTCTTTTTGAGACTTCCCACAAAAATTGCAATTAAGTGCGCCGCCGTATCCTTTCTTTTCCACCATGACTTATCCTTTTCTTAATTTATTCTTTTAAAAAATTATTTCTTGTTTGATTTTGGCTTCATTTCGATGATCTTATCAATCAAGCCAATTTCAATCGCCTCTTCAGGAGAGAGATAATTATCTCTATCAGTCAAAGTTTCGATTTTTTCACGTGACATCTCTTTCGCTGAGTGATGAATATAGATGCCATTCAATTGATCTTTTAATGTTTGAATTTCTTTGGCTTGAATTTGAATATCAGAAGCCTGACCTCTCGCCCCACCCAATGGTTGGTGAATCATAATACGACTATGAGGAAGAGCATACCTAAAACCAGGTGCGCCCGCTGTCATCAAGAGCGAACCCATTGAGGCAGCCATACCAAGAACATAAGTATGAACTGGGCATGAAATGTATTGCATAATATCGTAAATCCCAAGCCCAGCATAAACTGAACCACCAGGACTGTTGATATAGAAGTGAATGGGGTCTTCTGGATTGTTTTGTTCTAGAAAGAGCATCTGTGCAACAAGGAGGTTGGCAACGGTGTCGTCTACTTGAGTTCCCAAAAAGACAATGCGATCAAGTAAGAGTCTAGAGTAGATATCGTATTGTCTCTCACCACGAGCTGTTTGCTCGATAACAATAGGATTTGGAATGTAAGCTTTAGGATCAAATGAGTTCATGTCTCTCTCCAACATGCGGCCAAATTAAGATTGGACGACTTCAAAAAGTATTGATTTCACTGATACTCATCGAAAGGTTCAGTGAATTCCTTTAAAGAAATAGCTTAATTTCGGATAGAAAAAAGAACAAGAACCAGGACATCATTTCCTGAGCAAAACGCACTGCCATATCTAGCTTTTGTTTAACTCTCCCCGTCTTGAAAGAAAACCCATAGGCCCCTAAAGTTGAGCCACCAAAAAAATCTTAACTCATACAGAGGAGAATCTTATGCAAAATGAAATCAATCCATTGCGTCTCGTAGGCAATAAAGCACCAGCTTTTAAGGCGACTGCTTTGGTCAACGGTGACTTCAAAGAAATGTCACTTGATAACTTCAAAGGAAAGTGGAAAGTCTTATTCTTTTACCCACTCGACTTTACTTTCGTATGCCCAACTGAAATTGTTGCTTTCTCTGAAGCTGCTGAAAAATTCAGATCAATCGGCTGTGAATTGATCGGTTGCTCAGTAGATTCACAATTCTCTCACCTTGCTTGGACACAACAGCCACGCAACAAAGGTGGACTTGGCGAGATGAAGATCCCTCTTCTTGCCGACATCACTAAACAAATTGCTAACGATTACGGTGTTCTTGTTGATAACTCTGTAGCTCTTCGCGGCACATTTATCATCGACAACAACGATATTATTCAACAAGCAACTATCAACAATCTTTCTGTAGGTAGAAATGTTGATGAGATCCTTCGTTTAGTTGAAGCTTACCAATATACAGCGACTCATGGCGAAGTGTGCCCAGCTGGTTGGACAAAAGGCGACAAAACAATGAAGCCAGATCCAAAAGGTTCACAAGAATACTTTAATACTATTAAGTAATCTGAGATAATGGAGCCCCCTGATGATCAGGGGGCTTTTTTTTTGACTATGATTGAACAAGTAATGATCTACATTCAGCAAAACGCCCACATTGCCCCTTGGTTAATGTTTGGGTTACTTTTGCTTGCTGGATTCAATCTTCCGGTTTCTGAAGATGCCATGCTTTTTATTTCCGGTATTCTGGCCGCTAAAAATCCAGACCTCGCCGTTCCACTCTTTACTGGTGTATTCCTCGGTGCCTATATTTCGGATCTCATTTGTTATGCTTTCATGGGAAGGTTTTTAGGTTCTAAGCTCACTCAAATTAAATTCTTTGCCAAAATGCTCGATCAAAAGAAAATCGACAAAGTAACCAGCTTTTACCATCGCTATGGAGTGTGGACACTTATTGTAGGGCGCTTCATTCCATTCGGAATTCGCAATGCACTTTTTATTTCTGCAGGTCTCGGCAAAATGAATCCTGTGAAATTTGCCCTTTCAGACTTACTTGCTTGCTCTATCTCATGTTCTTTTTTCTTCTGGCTCTATTACAGCTTTGGCAATTCGGTTATCGAATACGTTAAAAAGGGTAATATCATCATCTTTTCAGTTTTTGCCTTAGCAGCGACAGGCTATTTCATTCACAAAAAAATCGATGACCGCAAAAAGCGTGGCCTCGAAGATAAACCTATCTAATTTAAAAGTAAGAAATTCGGCTTAATCTTACAATCGACCTAGTGCGAATGTATTTTTTACTCTGTAACTTATGGAATTCTGTAATGAAAATTCTACACAAAGCGTTTTTCACCATGGACGAGGGGTATATTTTTAGAGATATCTGTGCGGACAAAGCACGGGGGAATGTTAAAGATGAATGCAAAAGTTGTAGTATTTGAAAATGCCCTAAAGGCACGCGCCCAAAAAGTTGAAGAGAGTCTTCATAAGGAATATCTCGCCCTTTTGAGTTTCTCCGATCTCATTAATGAGTCTCAACAGATTACAGATGAATTGAAAGTTCGCCCTCTCGATACAGAACTTTCAACCAGAAGCACTCTGCTCTTGAAAGAGATTAGCGAAAGAATTGGTGGTCAATTCAAGATGTTAGAAGAGCTAAAGTCATCAATTGATGAACGCTTAAGAGAGCTTCAGTAAATAAATTTTACAATCTCAACTGATCGATTTTGATTTCATGGTAAGAATTTGCCATGAAGTCACTATGCTTAATTCTCACCTTTTTCCTCTTCTCTAATGCCTGGGCCACAGGCTTTAAAACAGAAATTTCTGATGTTTGTGGAGATCGCCCTGAAATTCCTTATGACATGAGTGAATTACAATTGGCCTCATGTGAGGGCATTCCTCAGGTTCATATTTATACAATGGATCTTGAAAGCGTTGAGCTTGTTTGTTCAGGCATTGAAAGATCACTTTCCTTTTTTAATAAGCAAGGCAGAACGACCAACAGAATTATTGATGTCGTCATTAACGATCACGTCCCGGCCCATATTGAGGCTCAGGGATACAACTGGAATATGATTTTTGGTTTCGTCGACAACGATGATCTCAGACTTTATTTGCCGCCGGTTGGTATGGCCATGAGCACTTGGAAACGAGGCTTAATGGAAACGGAAGTTGACCATGAGTTTTATGTTTCAATTGCTGCCCATGAAACTACACATATTCTCAACCAACACTTTTTTGCTCCTGACTGTAAGTTGATGCCAAGTGAGCAACAAGAATTTATCGCCTACTCTGTACAAGTCGCAACAATGAATGAAAGCAGAAGAAAGGAAGTTATTCAAAACTTTAATGAAAGAAGATGGGGACCTTTTCAAGAAGAAAGCGATATCAATCCAAGTTATCACCTGATCAACCCTCATGGTTTCGGTCTCAAGTCCTACTTCTTTTTTCAAACTCCAAAGGGTGAAGACTACTTCGAAAGAGCATTGCAAGGTTTGATCGCCCCAATTCCTGTTTCTGAGTTTTAAGCGCTTTCTAAACTTTGATAATCGTGAAGAACTTTGAGTCTCAACATATTGAGCTTTTCATTGGGATTGTAGCCGAGCAATCCGGCAGTATGGCGAAGCAATTCAATCGCCGATTGACCTTGTTGAAAAAGACCTAAAACAAAAACGATATTGCGAGCATACATGGCAACATAATCTGCAATCACTTTTTGCTGAATCACATCTGGTTTAACAAATTCACAGCCAATTCTAGTGACAAAGATTTTTTCGAGATCAGTCATGCCTTCAAATGAGCGTACCATACGGGCCCTGAACCGCATGACATGCTTTTCCATTTGAGACTCATGCAATTGCAATAGCTCTTGATGAGACATGGCGGTAAAGTCAGGAAAAAGAACGATGGGAAGCATGATTGGTAAGGCCCTAATCTCTGGCACCTTAGGCATATAATCAAGAAGGATGCCGCCCTCTGAAATATTGAGAGTACGGCCAGCGTGAACATATTCATCATCCACGTAAAGCAAATCGACTTTTAAAGGCGCGCGCAAGTGCGCGCGCTTAAATACTCTTTTGATTGTCATAGAAGCTTACTAGCTGCCTCTGAAAGGGCCGAACGTTCACCCATTTTCAACGTCGTGTGGGCAACGATATCTTCGGTTTTCAAGCGATCAAGGGCATAAACCAAACCGTTGTTCACTTCATCCAAATAAGGATTATCAATCTGATGACAGTCCCCTGTTAGGACAATTTTTGTGCCTTCCCCAGCTCGGGTGATAATTGTTTTCACTTCGTGCGGAGACAAGTTTTGAGCCTCATCCACAATTAAGTACTGACCAGGAATTGAACGACCTCTAATGTAGGTCAATGGTTCAATATGAAGAAGACCATTGTTAATTAAATCTTCGTAAGAAGCAGACTGACTATGACGAGACTGACCAAAGAGGAAGTCCATATTGTCAAAAATCGGTTGCATCCATGGGCCAAGCTTTTCGTTCACGTCACCTGGTAAATAACCGAGGTCACGCCCCATCGGTTGAATCGGACGAGATACGAGCAAGCGGTTGTATTTTTCTTGGCCGATAGTCATTTCAAGACCAGCAGCAATCGCAAGAAGCGTCTTACCTGTACCAGCTTTACCAACAAGAGAAACAAACTTGATCTCGTCATTTAAGAGAGCATCAAGAGCAAATTGTTGCTCCATATTCTTAGGATAGATTCCCCAGACACCTTCACGCATAGTGATCAAAGGAACAATTCCTTTTTTGCCTGCATGATAGCGTCCGAGTGCGCGATGACGATCATTCCCCTTCTCGCATACAATTAAGTATTGGTTTGGATAAATCTCGAGATCATGAGCATTCGGAATTGGAAAGAAACGATTTTTTTCATAATCCGCAAGTTCACTCGCTTCGACTTCAAAGACAGAATGACCTGGATAAAGCTCGTCGAAAGTAACATCTTTCTTGCCATAATCTTCCGCCGTAATTCCAAGGACGTCAGCCTTCAAACGAAGGTTGATGTCCTTTGTAACGAGAATGATATTGTCATTCTTTTCACTCAAAGACAGCGCCGAAGCCAAGATCAGGTTATCGTTTTTGTTGAGATCAATTAAACGATTTCCATCGTCTTCTACTCTTTCATCAACGATCAAATAAAGCGTTCCCCCATTAGGTAAATCCACTCCATTTGTCAGCGATCCTTCCTTGCGAAATTCGTCCACAATACGAGAGAAGTGACGAGCGTTTCGTCCATTCTCATTTTGATCCTTTTTAAACTTATCGATTTCTTCAATGACGATAAGAGGAATCACGACCTTGTTTTCACCAAACTTTTGAATGGCCATTGGGTCATAGAGAATTACGTTCGTATCTAGAACAAAGGTTTTTTCCAACCGCTACCTCCGGGGTTGTTGACTTGTTTAATCGACTTTAAAGGGAAGAATTCCAAAGATACTTTGAAAGCAAAAAGGTCACTAAGGCTTAAGAGATTCTTTATAGTTCCACCTCACGAATCCGCTTCTTCTAAATTGTAGAAAACTTATCACACTAAAAAAAGAGAAAAAGGGACGATTTTTCCACCTAAATGTGTTTAACGCTCATAAAGAGTAAAATGAGAGTGGAGACAAGTTTATGAAGCTAAAGTGTACTCTTTTATTCGGTCTTTTGTTTTCACTCTTATCGTGTGGAGCAAGTAACGAACAAAAAATTAAAAACTCAATTGAGGTTGCCAATAACCTCTTATCAACTCGCAAGTGTGATGAAGCGATTCGTGAGCTCGAAAGCGTCGGCCAACAAACTTCAAACCCAAGATGGCTCATTACTTACTCATCTGCTTATGCCTGTAAAGGTGGATTTTCAGAACCCAGTTTCTTTGCAAATGATCTCGCAAAAATTTCATCTGCCAACGATGGACTTATTGGATCTTTGACTTTATTTTCAACATCTTCAACGGATGGTCCCTTTTCAACAGAGTATGCAAATCTCCAAAGAGCTCTTGAGATCTTACTCTATCCAGCAGGACTCACGACTTCATCACATACATCAAGACTAACTAAATTTACGACGAGTGAACTCAGCAATATGGAAGTCGTCGCCTTCTATATTGCCTTGACTCAAATGGGAAGATATTTTTATTATTACGGCGATGCTGGACCAACGGGTACCAAGGGCGGAGGTGGCGCTCCAAATACATGCCTGGCAACTTATACGGATGGTGCGGCCATTACCGCCATTGATGTTTTAGCAACTGATTCATGTAACTCCGGAACAAATTTGGGTCACACTGATATTGAAACAGGCGTGGCAGCCACGAGACAAACCAGAATGTGTCATGGAATCGTTCTTTTCAATAACTTCATTGATTTGATTTCGAATCTCACATTCTCCGGCGCTAATACCGGTTCTTTATCTGCCCTAGGAGCCGTTTTTACAACATTATGTGAAACAGCGATGGGCGGTGCAGTTCCCATTTGTAGTGTGAAAGATCAAACAAGCTGTGAAGCAGCGACCAATGCAGATGTTGAAGGATATTTTGCGAAAGTGTTAGAGACTTTCTTTATTTGATGAAAAATTTAAAACTGATCCTCATTCTTTTTTTAAGCTTTGCTCAATCAGCAAATGCTGAGTTCATGTATTTAGCACGATCACCACAAGCACTCTTGATGGGTGACGCTTTCACTGCAGTAGCGGATGATGCTTACACTCTCTTTTATAATCCTGCGGCCATGGGAAGACACTCTGGTGTAAGTTTTTATGTTATCAATCCCGCTTTTAAATTAACCAATCCTGTAGACGTCAAATTAAGTCTCGATGGCATCGATACCTCAATGAACACTGATCGCTTTAACAATTTTCCAAGTGACCCAGCTTTAATTACCGAGAGAATATTAGGCTATCCTTTGTATCTCTCCCTCGGAGCCACTCCAACCATTAAGATGCAAAATTTTGCCATGACTTTCTTTGGTCTTTCTAAAATGATGTTCTCACTGGAGAATGCCATTCACCCAACACTTGAACTCGATTACAAAACAGATACAGGTTTCATTATGGGCTATGGCTTCCCTATCTCGGGACACAAAGGCAAAGGTAAAACCACTTCGGGAAACAAAACGAGTCTTGGAGTTGCTGTTAAGCGAATCAACCGAACTGGCCTTAAGGATTCTTTCGATCTTTTTGGAACTCGCTTGCTCGATATTTTAAACAATACAACAAATGCCCAAGATATTCGCCGACAATTAGGTTATGCCAAGGGAACAGCTTGGGGTTTTGATACTGGTATCGATAGCACGACCACCTGGGGAAATTCAGAGCTTTCTTTCGCGACTTCACTGCTAGATATCGGGGGAACTCGTTTTTCAAAAGAAGAAGGTGATGCTGACGTCCCGACACAAGAGATGTCCCTCAACTTTGGAAGCGCACTCAAACAAAACTGGGGATTCTTTGGCTACACATTTGCTCTGGATTATCACAATGCCATTGATTACAATTCGGCGATTGCTTCCAAGCTCCACTTAGGGCTCAAGCTCGATCTTCCAATCATCGATCTTTTTCTGGGATGGAATGGAGGTTATAGCAGTTTAGGGATTGCCGCTGATGTTATGTTTATGAGACTCACTGTTGGTCTCTATGGAGTTGAACTCTCGCCAAAATTTGCTGAACGTCAGGACAAGCGTGCTGTCATCTCGTTAGAGCTTCTCAATATTCACGTTGATCTGTAAACTATTTCACAATAAATTCAAGCATCCGTTCAACGCCTTCTGCAAATGGTCCCTTCTCACTTACTAAACTCAATCTAAAAGTGTTGGGAGCTCCAAAAGGACCACCAGGAACCACCGCCACTTGGACTTGCTCCAACATTGCTTCGGCCACTTGGGCTGAATAATCAGCTTCATCCCCTGCCCCTTTCTTAAATTTTTCATGCACAGGAGTGTTGCTAAAATCGAAGAGGTAGTAAAAAGCTGAAAGTGTAGGATAACTCTTTTGAGATAATCCTTTGATCTCAAGCTTTTGTAAGAGAGTCTGAGCATTTTCTTGAAGATGGTGATTAATCGGCTCTACGAAAGTTCTTAATGAATCGAGATCGAAATCGATCAAGGCCCTTTGAATAAGACTGCAAGCATTTGAAGTCATCTGTCCTTGCAAGCGCGAGATGGCCTGAGTCAGGGCCTTGGGAGCAATTGTCCAACCAATACGTAAACCAGTAGAGGCAAGAGATTTAGAAATCCCATCAATCACGATAGTTTGGTTAAGAAGTTTTGGATTGCTTTGATAAAAATAAGAAGGTCTCGAACCATCGTGAACCAATTCAAAATATATTTCGTCAGAGATCACCATCACTTCAGGGTGCTTGCTTAAAAGATCTGCCAAATCATTCATCCATTCGCGTGAATAATGAATCCCTGCAGGATTACTAGGACTGTTAATGATAATGGCCCGAGTGCGCGGAGATATTTTGCGATCAATCTCTTTAACTGAAGGAATATAGTGATTATCAAAATTTCCTTCGACAGTGACGGGAACACCTTGAACAAAGCGAATAATTTCGGGGTAAGACAACCAATAAGGAGAGAGAACGATGACCTCATCGCCTGGGTCGACAATGGTTCCAAGGACATTCGACAGAGCGTGCTTGCCACCATTAGAAATAACACAATCAAACTCGCCTTGAGGAAGAGACACTCCTCTACTTTTAGCAAAATGATTAAGAACCTTTGTACGCAGTTCTGGATAACCAGCAACGGGAGCATATTGATAACTCTTTAAAAAATCGAGTTCAGTCTTAATTCCTTCAACAAAACGTTGAGGTGGACGATGAGGAAGTTGACCAGCAGTAAAATTAAAAACCTTTGTTCCACTCTCGCTCATAGCAACAGCTTTAGCATTAAGTTTTAAAGTAATACTCTCACTAATTTCACTGACTCGTGTATTGATATGCATGCAGGACTCCTGATTATTTTTTAACTAAATATTTAGCAATCGTTGGTGGCACAAATTCTGAGATGTCTCCACCGTGATGAAAAATCTCTTTAACTAAAGTTGACGAAATGAAGTAATGCTTTCCTCTTGTCATAAGAAAAACAGTTTCGAGATCGGGATATAACTTTTGATTCATTGAAGCCATTTGAAATTCAATTTCAAAGTCTCCGGTGGGGCGAAGACCTCTCAGCATAGCACCGATTTTATGCTTTCGGGCGTAGTCAACGACTAGTCCATCCCATGAATCTACTTTGATTTTGGGTTCGTTCTTAAAATGTTCTTTCAGCATGGCCACGCGATCTTCCATACTACTTAATGGTTGCTTAGTAGGAGAAATTGCAATCAAGATGGTTACTTCTTCAAAAAGCTCTAATGAACGAATCAAAATGTCCTGATGACCATTAGTAAAGGGATCAAACGTTCCAGCATATATGGCTTTCTTAATCATTTACATCCCCTTGGCTAAATTAAAGACTTAATAAAGGATGCCTTTATAGAGGGAAATTGTAAATCAAGAGGTAAGACGCCCCTTGACGTAATTCTTTGACCAAATAGGACCCCAGAGGTTTAAAAACGGACTTGTCTGGCCCTTTGTCGGTATCACTCTCTATTATTATCGTCCCCACAAAGCGAGGCGATGCGCAAAGAAGATCGACCATTTGTAAATAGAGTTTATGCTCTTCATAGGGAGGATCAAAGAAGACTGTCACTTCAGATTCGCTTTCTGATCTTTGCTTTAGGCTTTTGAAATAAGCAATAACATCCATTTGAGAAATAAGGATTTCACCTACATCGTTTTGAGTTCCGTAAGAAGATTTCAACTTTTCTGCATTTTGCTTAATTATTGTTATGGCCTTGGCATTTTTCTCAACCAACTCAACTTTCGCAGCACCTCGAGACCAAGCTTCAAAGGCCATGGAGCCTGAGCCAGCACAGAGGTCGATGAAAATTTCATCATCCCAATTTTGGTGAGAATCAAAAAGTCTTCTTCTAAGCATGACAGAAGTTGGGCGAACAAAGTCGCCTTTGGGTACTGTTAAAGAAAAGCCTTTAGCGAATCCGCCAAGGAGGCCTATCGACATGGATTAACCTTTGAGAAAATTAAGCTGCTTTACGAGCTTTATTAGATGACATTGGTACATTGAATGTCACTCCGCCTGGCATCTTAACAACACACGAATCTTCAGTAATACAAAACTCGACGTGTTCCATTGAGATTGTCATTCCTGAATCTTTGTCGATGCTAAACTCAACGGGAGTTGAACCAAGGTCAAAAGACATATTAAAGTTTAGACTTCCTGATCCAGAAAAACACATATCTGAACCGCTGCTAGTTGATTTCATCGCTAAGACCTTTTGTGGGGCCGGTGAAGAAGATTGTTCTAAGGCTTCAACTTCATCTACTATAGATTGCATTTCGTCTTGATCGAATGCTGATTCATCGGAGGTCACTTCCTCAGCTTCTGCTTGAATCTCTTCAACCACTTCACTTTCTTCAGTGAACTCTTTTTCAAGACTTTCAATCTCGTTCATAATGTCTTGCAGCTCATTTTCATTGAAACCTTGATCGTTTTCTGGGGTTTCAGTCTTTTTTGCCTCTGACATGGTAGCCTCCTTAAAAGCCGCAATACGCCATAAAATAGTGCGCTCGCTGCGTCCATAGACCTTAATTCAGTCTAAGTGACTCTTCGGAAGCCCTATTCAGGACTTTAGACAAGAAAGAGGACATTTTTGCGATGTGGCAAAAAATTCTTACATCCCAAATGTAACCTTTTTTCCAACCTTTTCTCATGACAGACGAAGCGATGTTGAGTAAAAATTTGTTCCCCATAATCAAGAGACAAAGCAAACATATGGTACTGAATATACTTGTTTTTTAATAGTCAGGAGTGAGTTTGAATTCTTTCAATGCCAACTCATGGCTTGGCCTAATAGCGGATCAAAAGAGTTTTCAAGGGCTTGCCCATGAAAATAAATCTTACAATCCTAGTCAAGAAATAAAAGGACAATTTTGTCCCTCTGAATTTTTTGTCCCTGGATGGAAAGGCGATGGCCTGTTTACAAAGCCAGCACTCGAAATAAAAAAACTACAGGAGCAATTGTGGCGAGATTCTCACACTCAGTTGAAATCTAATTGCCACTCGATCAATACATCTCTGAAGACCAAAATCTTTCAAGAATTTAATTCTTATATTCAAAACAAGTCGATAAATCTTCCCCAGATTCAAACTCTGGGACAATTTTGGACACAACTGTTTGATGAGAACGCTGAAGCGAGAACTGAGCTCGATCAATTTCTCGATGTATACTGTTTTAGATCGGCAACACTTTATCTCTATAAGATAAGATTAATCGTTGCCTTGCTTGATATTCACAAGGAACTGGTCGGCAACTTTACTCTCGTGAGTGCTCTCGCCAATCCTTCGTCTTTCTTTAATAAAATTTTCCCAAAAGGAAGCTCGAGAGAACTCCACAGCGAAGCTCTTCAAAGTAATCCTTTTAGCTGGTATCGACCAAGTGAGAGTATCGCTGCTCAATTCCCAGATCTTAAAAAGTCATTTTCGACGATTACATTATCTGAGTTGATGAAGCTCACTTCTCATCGCTTAAACAGAGAAAATAACAAGAAGATTGATTTCACCGATCAAGAGTATTCTCATGCCTTATCTCACGTTTCTTTTGGACTTTTGGTTAACACACTTTTGGTCTTCTTTCCTATTTGGCATTCAGGAACAGGATTTCAATATCCACGTCGCCAAAAGCTCAATAGCCATGAAATCCTTAATACGAAATTTGCAGGAGATAATTTACTCTCACTTTCTCATTCTCACTGGTTGGCCCAAGAGCATAACCTCTCCATTCCTTGGAGCGAGATTTTATGCCCAGAGTTTTGTGGAGAAGAGTTTAATCAAGGAACGTTTACCCGTTTAAGTCATGAGCTTCAATTTTTAACTTTCATGACCTTACTTGCGCAAAAACAGAATGTTCAAGCGGTTGACCTCATTACTCGTGCGATGAGAGAGAAATATGCCAAATCGGCTGATATTTTTTCTGAGCAAGGAAGCCTCTTTCAAGCCACAGAAGTTCGCAGCGAACTTCTCTTTGATCGCATTGTTATTAACAATGCCAATCTCCCGAAGAAAAATCCCCATCATCAATTAACGACTAATATTCAAAAATATGCTCAAAGCATGACGCCGAAAGGCTATATGTATGTTTTCAGCAATCAAAAGCTCTTTGTTCCAAGCCAAAAATCTAAGGTCGAGCAGATTCTGCAACAATTGAAGCTTGAAGCCTGCTTTAGCTTTGAAGAATTGCGCTTTAGAGGTGAAATACCTTCTTATCTCTATATTTTTACCAAGCGATCTGCCAAGAAAGAGCGAACCTTTCTCGACCCATTTGGCAGTGTCATGACAGTTGCCCAACCAACGAAAGAATCAACTCTTTCATTCAAATGGCATGGTCAACTCGCTCAATTTTCAAAATTTAAGAGTTTTGTCGACGAGCTCTACTCGTTCTTTAATACTAAGCACCCTTTTTCGACACCAATCTTTCAAAAGGATTTGGGTCAAAATATGTATTTTGAATTTCATCAAGATAGTATTGTTGAAGGGACATTGCTCAGTTCTCAAAGTGCCTCTGATTCAAACCAAGTTACACACCCGAACTTTTTTAAGAACTTAACTAAAACTTGCTCACCGCTTGAGCAGTTTTTCTCCATCGAACAAATTGATGATGAACGTTCTACTCAAAAGAAAGATATAGCGGTCGATCTTCTCGGAATAAAGCACAGGGGTGACCATAAATACCCTCTCATTCTTATCGTCGATCGTTCTCAAAATTCAGAAGTGAAGTTGGAACTCATTGCTCCTGACATGTATCGCGCGAAGCTTGAACAAAATGGAAAAGCTTTTTTCGATTACTTTGGGCTTGTTCCTAAATCTGAGACAATTAATATTAACCTTCTTCGATATTATTTTGAGAGTCGAATTGGGTCTCAGATCATTCAACTCTCACTCAATAGCGAGCCGACAAAAGTTAAGGCGAAGCTTAAAACAGTTCTCGTTCCCCACTTTATCGCTCGTGGCGAACAAATGTCGCCAGATCTCAACCATTTTATCAACACTCACTCACCTAATAGTGAAGAGCTGCTTAAAATGCATCCAGATCAATTGGAAAAGTTATCATTTGAAATCGTTAAATTGGCAAAAGAATCTGGAAAGAGCTTTCCATGGACAGTTTCTGGCCTACTTTGCTTTTTAAATAATGAGATCGGCAATGCTCTTTCTCATGCCAATATGGGCGCTCAAGTTCGCAATATTGATTTTGAAAATCCTTTGATTTATCTTCCGTTAACCAAGATTCCATGTCACTCACTCTATCCAAAGAATGATGATGTTTACTTGGAATTTAACGTCGTAAATCAAAAAGAGTTGTGGAAAATTCTTGATGACGTGAAGCTTATTCATCACGAAAAAAGTCCTAGCTTAGAACTTTACTCTCAGGGTGAAGTCATCGTTAGATTATTTGCAGAAGTTGAACTTCTACAATTCCTAAAGTTTATTCTTTCTAAAGCGCAAGGCTCAAGTATTGCAGATCTCTTGAGCAAAGTGAAAGTCCCTAAGGCTGAAGATCTTAAATTAATCATCAATAAATTTAATCAAATTGAAAGCCACCTGATCAAGTTTAAGCAAAATCTCGAAGCAAAGCTCTTAGAGTTGCTGCTTTCGCAAATTGTTCCTTGAGATAGTCCCGATAGTCATTACAATAAAGACATGAACAATTTAGATAGAGGGCAGTCTTGAGCCAATCTCATGATCATCAGATGATGTCATTTTATAAAAGTCTCAATGACCATCTGAAAGTCAAAGCTGCTAGTTATGAAGGGTTGGCCCACAAATCGTTGAGACTTTATCAAAAAGGGATGGCTGCTTATTCAAAGAAGAAATTTACAGGTTCAAGCTTTGAAGCATTTACCGATAAAGTCACAAAATCTCAAATCGTCTATGTTGGAGACTTTCACACTTTTGATCAAAGCTCTAAGAATTTTATTCGCCTTCTTCGTTTTTTAAAAAAGCAAAAGAAGAAGATGACAATAGCCGTAGAATTCATTTCTTCTGAAAATCAAAAATCAATTGATCATTACCTCGAAGGGATGATCACTGAAATCGAATTTCTCGAAGAAATTGATTACAAAGAATCATGGAAATTCCCCTGGATTCACTATCGCCCGATCTTTGACCTTGCGAAGAAGTTTAATATTCAAATCATCGGACTCAATTCCCAAGGCGATCTCAATAAGAGAGATCTTCATGCCGCAAAAATTTTAAGTGAAGAAATAGCCTCACATCCACAGCATCTCATTCTCGTTCTATTCGGTGAGCTGCATATCGTTCCTGACAAATTGCCGGCCAAAGTAGATTCTAAATTAAAGAAGAAATCTAAAAAGACGATTCTTCATCAAAATCTGGAAGAAGTTTTCTGGAGAATTCCCGCTACAAAATTAAGTTCCAAAAGTTCATTCTGGAAAATAAATAGCGACGAGTTTGTGTTACAAAACTCCCCTCCCTGGATTAAGTACGAAAGTATGATCTACTGGTACGAAAATCTATGTGATGATCCTGACTTTGATCTCCATGAATATATTCTCGAGACTGGAACAAAAGTTTTTAATAGTTCCGTAACTGATAACTTTCTCTACTTATCAAAAATGCTCAACGAAGCTTTGGGTTTAAATCTTTTGCCCTCAGATATAGAGGACTTTAATCTTTATGATCTTCAGTCTCTTCATGTCATCACTAAGAAAATAAAAAAATTGAGGAATCTTAAGTTAGAGAAATTTTATAACGACATTATAAAAAATGGTCGTGTCTTTAGAATATCTTTTTCTAAAGACTATTATTGCTCACATTACACAATAAATAGAATGACTTTTTTAGCGGGTCAACATCTGTTTGCTTTGAAATTATTTGAAAATGATCCCAATCTGGAAAATGAAATCTTTGATGAAGCTGACAATATCAAGCGATTTAATTTTTTCTTGTTGCAATCACTCTTTTCATATTATTGCTCAAAGCTGATTAATCCCTACCGCAAATGTAATCACTATATTGATTTTAAGCAAAGACTTAGTCTGATTCAAAAAAGAAGTCTGGAGCGGAAGATTATCGAATCGACCCTCGACTTTATGGACAATCCTGAACATGTTCAAGAAAAACTTAAAAGAATGAAATGGATTGAACTTTTTCTAATTGCTCGTCATTTAGGATATTCTTTAGGTGATATTGCTTACGAAAAAGATATTCAGCATCAAACGATTCTCGAATCTCTCAAAGATATCTTTTCCTATTCTCTAGATATGAATATTTACCAAGAATTGGTCAAGACCATTGAGCCCAAAAAATCTCAACTGAAATCAAAGAAAAAATCGCTGATCTAATTAGACGTTAAGATTTTTAACGATGTCTCTCTTCTTGCCTCTAACAAGACTAACAAGTTTAGACTTCTTAGTTTCTTCAAGATAAGTAGGATCAATTCTTAAGACCAGCTCGACTTTAGAACCTAAAATCTCACCCGATTTTTGCGCCATATTCTCAAAAGAAATGAGACCTTGGAACTCTTTCACTAACTCTCTGCAAATCATGAGTTCGAGATGTTGAGGGTCCTGAGTAATCGTTTCTCCCAGGGCCAAAGACTTTAAGAAATCCTTATCAAAACCTCTTCCACGATCAATGAAACTCACTAAGAGAGTTCCACCGAGTTTTTTAGTCGTTACTTTGAGAGATTTTCCATGATGATCAAATTCATATGAATTTATTGCATTCATCATGATGTGATAAATGATTTGCTCAAGCGCTTCATTCTTGGCCAAAACTCTAAGTTCAGAATCAATATCAAAATCAACTTGAATGCCTGTTGTGAAAACCTTTGAAGAAAGAATATCCATCACCTGGGCGAAGGAATCAGAAAGGTTTACAGCTGAAGATTCTGTTGATTCTTCTTTTTGCTCAACTGCGACGGGCTGTACTTCTTCACGATTGAACTCTTCCCACATCTTATCAATTTTCTTTAATGCTTCCGCTCCTGCTTGTGGCGCTACAGAGACGGCAGGTCCGGCACGATCAATTTGCTGAAGAGTTGGGGCTTGAGCTTGAATCGTAGCTTCTGATACTTCTTCTGAGCTCTCTTCTCCACTCCACTCCTTCCACATTCGAATTCCAGAAAAAATCAGAATGATGGGAGCTAAAGCAAAAAAGGCCCAAGAGACATAGTTATTTCTTGAAACAAGAGTTGCTCTGTTTTGTTCGATAACTTCAAGAAGCTCATTTCTTTTTTGTTCTAGTTTTTGAAAGCGAGTTCCAAGATTGGCCAAGATAACATTTTGTGGAACGGGATTGAGTCCGGCATCAGATCTTGCATTCAATTTTTCATGATACCAATGAGCATCTTCTGCCAGAGCATTAAGACCTTCTTCGACTTGGCTTGAAAGATAAGTCATCTTCTCTCTCGTCATCGTCAATGCTTCTGAAAAACAATCTTCAGTTGTTTTCATAAAATCGTTTGAAAGATATTGAGATAAACGATCATTAATGATCTTGGCCGTATAACTTTGAGACATTCTCCCAAAACAAGTTTGAACTCCATCTTGAAGTGTATAAAGAGAATTTATTCTTCCGCCTAAAACACTGCGAACGATTGAAATAGCTATAATGATAGCAACGCCACTGAGGGCCAGTAATGATAAATTTCTTGTAGATCCGGCTTGAGTTACCTTCATGGTTTCACCTTTTCATCCTTAAATCGGCCAAGCCCCAAAGAATCAATCCTTTGGGTCACTAACATCATTACAAGATGCACCATTTTCGTCAAGTCTGGACCCGCTT
>PCTW01000079.1:22933-23166 GCA_002786715.1 Bdellovibrio sp. CG22_combo_CG10-13_8_21_14_all_39_27 | reverse complement strand
AATGACATGGGCTATATGCTGAAAAGTTTTTTCCAATTGTTCTTGTGAATCAGTAACAGTCGTTGCTAGTAATCCTGTTGTTCCTCGTTTTAAGTGAGTTCTTAAAATTGTTCTGATCTGAGATTCGTCTTGCATAAAATCCCCGCCACCGCCTCCATGAACATGCAGATCAATGGCCCCTGGATAGATCCAGTCGGCATTTTGTTGGGGATGATCAATTTTAGTCATTGAAG
>PCTW01000079.1:0-22897 GCA_002786715.1 Bdellovibrio sp. CG22_combo_CG10-13_8_21_14_all_39_27 | reverse complement strand
CCTTTAGTTTCACACTTCATCTCCCGTGATCAAGGTCAAGGCACCATCAGCGGAATCTCCCTTGGGTTCACTATGACGATTTTTTAAATGGGTAGGAAGTTCGGATACAAAACGATGACCTAAGTTTCCACAAAGGGAGAAGGGAAGAGATTTACTTGGGTCGAGCGCTATTAACATTTCTTCAATATCTGAAAGAGCAAGTGTGACAAGTTCTTTGGCAAAGTTATCGTGATGAAGATGTTCAAAAACGAGAGGCGCAAGCGTTGCATACTCTTTTGAATGTGCTCGTCCCAACCAATCGAGAAGATTATCAGGTGTTGAACCGCAAATATTTTTAACTGCAATGGACAAAGGACTTGATGTTCGTCTGCCATCCATGACTTTCTCAGTGTAGCGCAAAGCTTGAATACCAAGCCAAGATCCCGAAGCTTCATCACCAGAGGGATAACCCCATCCTGACACAGAATGAATTTCTCCCTTGGCGTTCTTTGACATTCCTACACTCCCTGTTCCAAGTGCAATAATGACTCCGGGTGCACCCTGATGGGCCCCAAGTAAAGTTGTGAGTCCATCACTTTCAACGACTATTTTTTTGAAACCGGGATTCATCAGGAGAAATTCATTTTTCCAATACAAATTGTTCGCACCTGAGAGTCCCATACCAATGAAACAATCTTTAACAGATGGAACCGAAAGAGAAGAATCACTAAAGGCTTTTGAAAGCGTGGTCATAATAGCACGCCAAGCTTCACTAATTCCTTGAGCAAGCGCAGAGGAAGGTCCGCGAGCTTCAGCTATTTGAGAATGGTTTTGATCCCAGACGCGAATACGGGTTCCCGTACCGCCGCCATCGACACCTATAAAATACTTCATGATTTAATTATAAATCATCTTAATCACTTCGAGTGTAAAAACGGGTACCTTTAAAAATGGACACTTTTGCTCGGATTAGGAGAAGTGTTGTCGACTTGAAAACCTCCTGAAAAAGGTGAGTATTTTCGATACTTTGAGCCCTATTAAAAAACTCAACATTCATTCTCAAACCCCGACAAGATATAATGTGATCGCCGAACGATCCACTCTCAACAAGGGAAGATGAGAAGTAACAGCATGGAAGCCTATAAGGAGACTTATGGGACCCATACGCAACCTCATTATTCTATGTGCATTAATTGCGTTCACTGCAGCTTATGCTCAAGAAGATGGGATCGTCGTTAAAGACCCACAAGCTCTCGCCCAATACTCAGAAAGAACTATGGCCCAAGTAAAAACAGATCTCGGAGAAGAGTCTCCACTCTTTCGTCAAATTATTGATGAATTCAGTACTCGTTATAATGACATTGCTAATCGTGAAATTAAGATCGCCGAACAAGGGCGAAATCTCATGATCATCGGGGGCATGAATCATATCGGTATTAACTACACCAAAAGTTTTGTCGACTTTACCGTTGATCTTCGTCGCGATGTCGCTCCAGATCTCTTTGATGACAAACGCTATTTGGTCAATGATTTCTTTACCATCAGTATCGATGCTCAAAAACTTCTCGGTAATTTAAGAAATGAAGGCATTATCGATATGAGTGAAACTCAGTACGGAGCGTTTGCTGGAGTTTCATTTAAAAGAGAATATAAGTATGTTCACTTGGCCGATACTTATCAGCAAGCACTAGGCTTTAATCTCGATAAACTCTTTTTCTCCTTTTTAAATTTCAGGAATTTAAAGTTCTTTGAATTAGAGCCTTATGAGTTTTTAACTAAAGAGGATCAGCTCTCAGCTTCCATTGGTGGCCTAATTGCAGCTCCCATTTACGGAAATATCTCTGGTGCGATTGGTGCCCTGGCCAAGTTTCAAACCTTGTCTAAGGTAGAAATTCAAAGTCTTGGAGATCAAGATCCTAAAGCGCCAGGTGAGCGATTTAGAATTTCGATGGAAAAGGAAAAGTCTTTTACGGCAGGAGTGAGTGCGCGAGTGCTCGCTGACTTTATGGGTATCGTTCGCTTAACTCTTTTGTCTTATGACTTTACCTATGAATTATCTGAATCCTACAAAGTATATCTCTCTTTTAAAGAACAAGATATTGAGACAGTAAAGAATGATGATCGGATTGCTCAGGAAGTTCGCAATGCTTTGGTTAAGCAAAAAGCTGATCTAACTATTCTTGCTCCTTATTTAGTGAGTGAGGAGCGTCGTCGAGAAGAACGTAAATCTTCAAAGTACAGTTTGGCCTTACTCTCTGGGGTAAAAGATCAACAAACTTCGGCCGTGCAGATTGCTAAAGATGGAGTCATCAAGAAGTTTTTCCGACACAATTATTCGAAGATGCTCGGTATCCAAGATATTGCGAGTTGGTTGCTCAATGCTTTTATGAAAACGCATTTAGACTTGGGAGTAATGGTGACGAAAGTGGTGAGTGATAGTCAGAACTTTCGAATGGAGTATTCAAGCGAAAGAAATTTGGTGGCAACTCAGGAAGACTTAGTTCTTTCAGAAGAAGATGACAAACTATCTCTTAATTTTAATAAAGATTATTATACTTACAAATCAACTGGATGGTTAGGTAGAGGTCCCCGCACGAAAATCGTGAACCTCCTCGGTAACTATTCTGGCTTTGATCCCTTGATTTCAGATTCAGTAGAGTCAGAGGCGCTGGTTGCACCAATGCGCCTCTCTACTGTTCTTTCCATGGGAAAAGGGGCCGTAGGTCATTTTAATCACCTTGATGTTAATACGGTCTATAATTTGATTGATGAAGTTTGTTCTTACGAAAGCAAGAGTAAGTGGAGTTTTTTTAGAAGTCTTTTTGGTGGTTGCAAAACTAAGTTGCAACGCTCATGGGACAAGTATGTATTAGAACTTCGAACAGATGATTTTGATCACGCGACTTACATCGCTTGTATGATTAAAGTTAAGCGCAAGTTTGTATTGAGCTCATCGAAGAAACGCAAAATGATTGAAGCTTGTATGCAATTATCTAAAGTGAAGACTAGCGATAGAGTTGAGCGAGAGCTTCCACTCTGGAGACTGGCAGATTTTATGCAAAAAATGTTTGAGAAATCTCGTCACAAACAAGATATGTACAATTTCTTCGGAGTCAATAACGTCTTCTTTCACGGAAGTCTGAATGCCAAAACACAAGATGGTCAGGACTTTCAAGGTTATTTTAGAGAAGGAAATTTTAAAGGGACGGGACTCATCAACAACTATCTTAAAGAAAGTGGTATCAGGGCCCCGGCTTCAATTGTTTATTAAGCTGCTTTTTTATGGTGATAGAGTTTGCTTGATTCTTCTTCCATCACTTCGAAGATCACTTGGCGAACTTTGTTGCGAACTTGCTGCTTAAATTCATCATCCATTTCATTATCAAGCATTTCTAATAATAGATTATTAGCAATATGTTGAGCTCGTTTACGAATGATATCGGCATCAGGTTCTCTCCAAGCAGCTCCTTCGAGCATCAGTCCTGTAATTACCCCGTAGGCCGTGGTCCACTCATTTTGCAGTTCTTCAGTCCACTCATCACCAAAAAAATGAGCAAAAGTTTTTATCAGTGTATTTCCTACGAGAGGATAGTGTTCTTCTTTGGTTCCATAATCTACGTGGCGCTTGCCCATTTGACGAAGATATTCAGAAAGCTTTTCTCCATCTTCAAGGTGGTCAACAATATAAGCTAATGATTTAATCAGAGCTTTTTTCTGACCATTCATTTGAACTTCTTTAAACATGGCCTTAGCTGCAGGGTAGTCAGCAAAGAGAAACGTATAGAATTGATCGGCTACTTTATCTGAAATTGGCACAACTTTTTGAAATGATTGGCGTATAAGCTCTACGTTTAAACCCATTTGAATTCCTCCTTGAAATTTCTTTGACCGACTATCGGAAGATTTTTCAGTCTTAGTTATGACTTTCTATTAAATTTTATTGAAACAAAATCATTCCGAAACGTTGGAGATGAAAAGACATTTTAAAACATTTTTAGTCATCTTATTTATCTTAACTTTTAATT
This sequence comes from Bdellovibrio sp. CG22_combo_CG10-13_8_21_14_all_39_27, assembly GCA_002786715.1. Classification (GTDB taxonomy): domain Bacteria; phylum Bdellovibrionota; class Bacteriovoracia; order Bacteriovoracales; family Bacteriovoracaceae; genus 21-14-all-39-27. The sequence goes on along the minus strand of PCTW01000079.1, from coordinate 18,893 downwards.
CCTGTCAGAATTCCGGCTATCGGAAAGTCGCTCAAGAAGGTGCCTTTGATGAAATTTACGGAACCTCTGGCGATGAAAGAGTAGTTAGACCAGTCTATCGTGGAATTGTTGAAATATACGACCGCATGTCAGCTGAGGAAAAAGAAAAATTTTACAAAGAAACTCTTTCAGAATTTTCTGGCGATAACACACTTTTACCCTTACCTCGAGTGCTTGAAGAAGCTGAATATGATTATCTAAAAGAAGGTGTGGAGCAAAGAGGCGCGGCGATTCGTGCATTCTTAGTTGATCATTATTCCGGAAAAAAATCTTACGCTAAATCAGGAGTGGTTCCGCAAACTGTTATCGATCGCATCGTCACGAGAAGTCATGAGCAACTCTGGCCAGGCAAGGTCAACATTAATGCCCTTAACTTTTGGTATGGACCTGACATTATTCGTGGTCCTCCGACAAAAGAATTTCCTGAAGGACGATTCTATGTGGTTGAGGATAACCCTGGATTTATCGGCGGAGTAGGAGATTTGATTCAAGCTCGCAAAAGCCTAATGGATCGCATGCCCGATGTTCAGAGAATTACGGATTCTCCAGATCCTAAAAATTTCTACGATAAAATGATCGCCTCATATAAAGAGAGTGCCAGAAAATTTGGAGGCATTCCCGTTGTGATCCAATATGCATCTGATCTTGCTGCAGATAATGAAGACAAACGTATTAAAGCCATCTTCGAAAAGGAAGGCGTTGAAGTGGTTAAGTTTAATCCTTTCAGCAAGAATACATTTTATAATGGTAAAGAATTGAAAGCTGAAGCTGATGGTGTTTACCTTTATAAAACGGAAAAGGGAAAGCGTAAAAAGCAAAAAGTTGGTTATGTTGTGGCCAATTCAGATCCGCAAGACGTGGACCTCTCTCATGCGGCCAATAGACCTAAGCGCATTTTAATGGAGGCCGAATGGCATCTCGAAGAAGAGGGTTGGGAGCCAGCTAAAAAAGAGAAACTGAAAGAGCTGATGAAAACAGATCCTATAACCGGCAAGGTTGACTACGAGAAGGTTTCTAAATACCTCGAAAAAGAATCTCCCTATCTTGTAGAGTTAAAAAAGAAATGGGGAATTGCGGGTCTCTTCGATGCAGTCGCTGACGGGAAGCTTGGGATGACTAATTCGCCGGGAATGGAATTCATAGGCGACAAGGAATTTTATATCTATGTCGAAGATATGATTCGCTTTTATATGAAAGAGGAGCCAATTCTCAAGAATATGGAAACGGCATCGTTTAGGGGCTTTGATCAAGCTGGAAAGGAAATTCTTGATGTTAAGGCTTTCGCCGAAGTCGAAACAAACTTTGATCGTTATGTGGTTAAAGGCGTAGACGGTCGCGGAGGCGATGCGGTTTGGGTTGGACCTAAGGTTGCTCAAGAGGAACGCAAAAGGGTAATGCAATTGGTTCGCGAAAACCCCAGACGCTATATATTCCAACGTTATAATGCTTTATCAACAATGGGTGACTATATTGGAGATCTTCGCTTAATTTCAGATGTTAGTGACAAAGGCGTTATTGTGGCCGATGTGCCTTGGGCCAGAGTCGTGAGCAAAAATGGCGATGGAAAGGTCAATATTTCGGCCAATGGATTTGAAGCAACCGTGCTCATCCGGCGCCAGCTCAATAAATTCTCATGTAATTCGTTGATATCTAATCTACTCGTGAAATAATCACACGGTCCCTTATGACCCCTTCAAAGAAATGTTATAACGCAATGTGGCAATAGCTTACGTTTTTTGGCATCCCTATTGCTTTATAGGGCCAGAACACGAACTTTGGAGGCAGAATGCACCTCAACCGAACGGTTAAATACTTGATAATAAAGATCATCCTTATCGCATCGATAGGGAAGGTCGGCGCTCAAGTGGTGTCAAATGCGCAATTGGGGACAAAAGCACCCCGCCCTTGGAAGCTCGCCTTTGACTCATCTTTGGCCTCAAATCTTCATAAGGTTAGTGATTCTGTTAATAATCAACTTAGCAATTCTTTCGCCTTTGCAGCTTCTTATACGGTTGAGAATATTGGCAAATTTGGAATTTCAGAATTAATGGACAAAGACCTTCGTGGAGATCGTCTTGAAACTTGGTATGATCCTTCGCTTTCATTTTCTCGATCAATTTATAAGTTTAATGATCAAGTGAGCTTAAGTGGAAAGATTGCTTCAACAATACCTGTATCAGAAGAAAGTACAAAAACAGCTTCACTGATTACAACGACAACTTTGACGCCAAGCTTATCAATTGATCTTGATAATCAAGTGAAGGGTTTATCTCTTCTTTATGCGCCAAACTTTAAGCGCTCATTTCATACTTATCAAACAAAGTCCGATGGTTCTTCGAATATTGCTTATTCATGGAGCAATCGTTTAGTTGTTTCTTACGGATTCCTTGATAAATTTTCAATTGTTCTCGATCAAAGTTATGGACGTTCAACAACGTACTTAGGCAATACAAAAGATAAATTCAATTTTGATCAATCGCTTAATTATGAAATGAATGGAAACGTTGCTTTTGCGCTAGGACACAGTCTTGGTGGTTCTGCTCTTGCGGCGAACGGACGAGATAGCAATGTTTCTGTATTTGATAAAGATGAATCACAAGTTTATTTAACGATATCTCTTTCGCTGTAAGTGGAAATGAATTTTTTAGGAGTATGGAAATGAAAAAACTGAACGGATGGCTACTGACAAGTTTGATGCTCGTCTCTTGTGCCAAAGAACGCCCATTTGAAGAAGTGTATAAGGATCCATTGATTGCTTCAAAAGCATCGATAGATACAAATGCAGAATTCTTATACGTTCCGAATTCTCAAGGCGTTCCTCGTTTTACTTCAGCAATGGCCCCATTTGTTCAGGGTAAAGAAAAGATTGTGAAGTTTTCTTTCAAGGAGTCTGGACTAGTTGCTTATCAAATGGATGAGAGCACAGAGTTCTCTGACAACCCTTTAAATAATAAACCTGTTCTTACGATTCCTGTGACTTATAAGTCGTTTAGATGTCGCGAAAATTCTAATGATGAGTGTACTAATGCTGAAGAAGAAAATACAGAACTTCAGTGGTTCGAAAAAGATCGTTTTATTCCTACTTTTGAAAAAGTTCAAATTCACGAAGCCGATAGTGTTGGTCTTCCAGATAGTAACGATTCATGTTTCTTTGAAAGAGATACAAGACTTGTTCACCGTGAAGTTACAGCTGAAGTTATTAACTTTGAATTGGAGAAAACTTATGAATTTTCTAAGTCACCAGGCTGTATTGAGCAGTTATGGTATAACTCTGATTCTTATGATGATTTTCTTGATCAACTTGATGACAACGGAGCTTTCCACGCAAGGATCTTCTTCTCATTCGTAAAGCTCGATACGATAACTGATAAAAAATACGAAAAGATTGATTATCCAGTTGCCGATCAAGGACTTTTTGGTTTCTTTAAAACTTCAATTCGCGAGAAGAACGTAAATCGTGAAACAGAGAAGAAGTTCTTGATGAATCGTTGGTCACCAAACAAAGATGTTGTTGATTATTATTTAAGCGATGAGTTTGCTAAGCCCGAAAATGAATATTTAAAAAGAGCAACTCATTTTGCCTTTGATAGAATGAATAAGACTCTTGAAAAAGGTGGCGTGAAGTTAAAGTTAAAACTTCATGATGCTGACAATCGAAAAGCAGGTGACCTTCGTAACTCAATGATCGTATTAATCGAAGACCTGGCTTCACCATTACTTGGTTATGGCCCAACAGTTGCCAACCCAAGAACTGGTGAGATTATTCAAGGTCACGTTAACATGTATAAGGGCTCGCTTGAGAGCTATGCTCCTTACACATACGATTCATTGCGTTTTCTTGAAGAGCAAAATAGACGTATAGAGTCTAATTTACCAGAGGGTGTAAAAAACCTCATTGAGAAGGAAGCATTAACTTCATTGTCTGTTGCTGAGATGATCAATTCTGATAAATTTCATAATTCTGAAAAGAGAGCTCCAATTGCTTCTCGCAACTTTAATCCAGAGCGCGCTGTGAAATTTGCAGAGCAACCACGAATGAGAAATGATAAAGAGCGTTTAGCTTCGAAATTTGAGAAAATTGCGAAGGAAGGAAATCTCGTAACTGATCAAGAAAAGAAGGCTTTGAGAAACTCTCTCAATGAAGTTCAAGACAAAGTGAAAATCTTTGATCTTTTATCTAAAAACTCTGTTTATACAGTCGACATGTTCAACTTCGATAATCTTGGTAAAGAAGCTTTATCGGAAATTGATCAAGTTAAAGATGTTCGCGACGAGCATGGACGATTAAAGGCATGGGATATCCTCTCAATTAATCAACAACGACAATTGACAGAGATTCTCGTTACTCATGCTTACGTTCCAACACTTGTTCACGAAATGGGACATAACCTAGGATTGAGACACAACTTTGCTGGTTCAGTAGATAAAGCAAACTTCTATGATGAGCACGATCACCGTGATCTTGGGATACGTAATGCACGTTACTCTTCAATCATGGATTATGCTTACTCAAGCTTGAATGAACTCTCAACGCTTGGACCTTATGATGTTGCTGCTTTAAAATTCGCTTATAACCGCGAAGTGAAAATGGCCGATGATTCAGTCGAGCCAGTAAAAGGACCACTTTTTGTTAAAGAGGGAATTAAGGCCTTTAGATTTTGTACTGATGAAAATGCGGGAAGTAGCTTAACTTGTAATCGTTTTGACGAAGGTACTGATGAATTAGAAATTGCTAAGCACATGGTAGAAAGTTACGAGAGTGCTTTTCAATACAGAAACTTGAAAGGTCGTCGCAAGAACTTCAATGATGTTGGAGCTTGGAGATACTTGATTTCTACATATAACAGAATGATGGACTTCAGATCTATTCATGAATCTTGGCAGGGGATGTATACTTTCTTGCAAAAGTATAATCTTCAAGACTTAATGCTTACTGGCTGTTCAGCAGAGCAAAGACCTCAATTTGGCTCTCTCTGTCCAATGATTGATAGAATTAATGCTGCTAATACTGTTGTCGGTCGCTATATGCTCGACATCGTGAAAGCACCGGATCTTACTTGTCATCTCGAGTTCAGTGCTACTCAACAGGGAAGAACAATTTTGAAAGATAGATCTTTGTTTTTCCAATTGTCTGAAGAAATTGGCGATATTGAAAATCCATTGCCAGATAATAGAGGTTCATACCATCCAACTGATTGTTTTGGAGAAGGTGTTCAAGCTCATTATCAAGAAATGGTGAAGTCGATATTAGTACGTCAATGTACTCAAAGTGGTAATAGCTCACAGGCCTGTAATGCCGCAATCAATGTTGATTTGAAGGTATTGGGCCAAGCTGGTCAATTTCATAACGATGTTGATAAGGCGAACAGAACTGACGAGCGTAACCTTGTTGGCGATCTCGAAATTAGAGGTATCTGGTTAGACAAACTTTTGGCCATGGATGTCTTAACTAATAGAGAGTTAATGACTACTGCTGGAGCTAGCAACCACTTATCATTTGAAGATCTTCCTGAGTTTAAAGCTGAAATCGTTAACTTGATTCGTCACTTGAGTTTTGGTGAATCACTCCAAGCACAAGTTCCTTTCCGAGCTGCTAATGGAACGGAATACCACGTTGATGAAGAATTCAACGTTAATGTTAAGACAAAGGTTCACCGTTTAAAGAACCTTTTCCAAAGATTCTTTGATTTCCCTGATTACGATAACTATGACATCGGTCCAGTTCTTTTAAGTCAGGCCGCAAACGCTTCTTATGAATCACTTTCAAATCTTCCTAGAGATATTGAAGTGATTAAGCAAAAACGTGCATTCAGAGATTCTTTCACGGCGGTTTATGCTGATAGAATAAGAGACAATAGTGATTTTGGATCTGCTGTAATTGATTCGGTTGAGATTCCAGGACTTGATAAGTCAATTGGTGCCACAGAATCAAACACACTTGCGAGAGAACTGATCTCAAGAATCAAAGGTGAAGATTCAGCTAAGATCAATGAAATCAAAGCTCTTATCGCTGAAGCGAATAAGCCAGTTGTTACTGAAGAAGTTCCAGCTCCTGCGCCGGAAACTGAAGGTGAAGTAACCCCAGCTCCGGAAACTGAAGGGGAAGTTACTCCAGCTCCTGAAACTGAAACTACTCCAGCACCAACTCCAGTGGCTGAAGACACGACAGTTGGAACGGATATCGCAGAGAAAGTTATGGCAAGTAAAGTCATGCTTAACATTGCTCAAAGAGATGTGAATACACTTCAGAAATTGGCAGGAGAAGTTGGTCCAGACCAAATCCAAACAGCAGTTGAAAAAGCTATTGGAAAAAGTCGTGCAGCTTATGCAATTGAAGCATTCATGATGAACTTTGCACCTGCCGAGTCAGAATTAGAAGAAAAGCTTCGTAATTATGACTTAATTGATCTGAAACTAGCTACTGGTGATGAAGAAGATGTAAAATCAATCCGTGATGGATTTAAGAACGGACTTTTAGCTCTTCCTGCTCGTTAATTACTGATCTATAATGGGGCCATGAAAAATATTAAACTATTTTTTGTGGCCCTTTTACTTTTAGGCTGCACAAAGAAATCTACCCTTTCAAATCAAAAAGTACTTAATCAAGTCAGTCAAGAAATTGCTCAGCTTGATCCTCATCTCAATGTAGGACTTGCTGCTCAAATGCAATTGGCCAAGATGTACGAAACTCTGATGGAAACCCATCCCTTTGATGGTCCGTTTGAGTTGCTTCCCAATTTGGCAGCAGAGATGCCGGTACTTTCAGAAGACAAAAAGACCTACACTTTCAAATTGCGTGACGATGTTTTCTATTTTCCTCAAACCTTTTTTGGAGAGGGTAAAACGCGCAAAGTTGTGGCCCAAGACTTTGTGACTTCCTTTAAACGTTTGTCTGACCCTCGTCTGGTTTCTCCTCATTTTCCTTCGTGGGCAAAGAATGTGGTAGGGATGAATGAGTGGTATGAAAGTCAGAAAGCTCTATCGGCAACAGATTACACAAAAGATCTGAAAGGGGTTCAAGCGCTAAACGATCATACGCTAACCATTACCATTAAAAAGCCCAATCGATTCTTTTTGAATGACCTAACGGGTTCTGCGACATCACCGATTCCTATGGAAGCGATTACGGCGACTAATAATAATCTTTCAGAAACCTATGTTGGAACTGGACCTTATATTCCAGTCATGGTGAACAATCAGTCTCGCATGGAGTTTGAACGAAATAAAAATTTTCGCCATAAGCTTTTTCCTGTAACAAAGAATCCTAAGTACCAAGCTGATGTGGGCAAGCAAGTGCCTTTTATCGATAAAATTATAGTTCACGTGATGAAAGAGCCACAAACCCAATGGTTGAATCTGCTCGCCCATAAAGTTGATTACGTTGAAGTGCCGAAAGATCAGTTCTCTTCAAGTATAACCATGCAAAGCGAGTTGAGCTCAGAACTTAAAGATAAAGGCTTAACTCTCGGAACTTCAGAGAGTGATAGTAACGTCTATTATATGGGAATCAATCAAAGGCATGCACCAACAAATGACCTTCATTTCCGTCGAGCGATTGCTTACGCTATAGATATTGAAAAATTTAATGAGCTCTTCTTTAACAATACAGCTGAATATGCGGCGGGACTCTTGCCTCCTGGTGTTCCGGGAAATGATCCAGCAGTTTCGACTCCCTATACCAAAAAGAATTTAGAACTCGCCAAAAAAGAATTGGCGATGGTTAAAAATCTTCCTCAAAGGGAGCTTGCTCTTATCGTTCGAGACTCAACACTTGCTCGTCAAGTTGGAGAGTTTTTTGAAAAAGAAATAGAAGATTTAGGATTAAAGGTTCGCGTAGAAACTTTGGCTTGGCCACGTCTCATTGAACGAGCGCAAAAAGGCGATTTCGATTTCTTCTATCTCGCGTGGTTTGTAGGACTGCCGACAGGTTTCCAATTTTATGACTTGGTTTACGGGCCTAATTTTCCAGGATCATACAATCGAGTAGGATTTCAAAATGCCAAATTTGATTCACTTTATAAAAGGGCCGAAGATGAGTATGATGTTGAAAAGCAAAATAAAATCTTCCACGAAATGAATCAGATCGTTATAGATCAGCTTCCCGTTTTGCCCCTTGTTCACGCTCGAGACTTCTTTGTCTATTGGAATGAATTGCAAAACTACGTGCCAAGTGAGCTAACTGGTGGAATTGAACAGTATTTCAACATTAAGTAAAAGACTAAGTTATTCTCCTCACTTTTACCTTGTAAATGACACTGTTTTTATTAGAATTTGATTATCGATAATACGTGACTTTCGAGGCTCATAATGGCAGATGAAAAAAATCAACAACTTTTAGGTGAGAAGCTTTTCACCATTGATGCCATGATTAATGCGACTCCCTCTTGTTTGAAAATCGTTTCAAAAGATGGACATTTACTCAATATGAATAGTCGCGGCCTAGCTCTCATAGAAGCCGAGGACATGGACTCGGTTCAAGGGGCCAATGTTTACGACTTAGTAGAAGAGTCGCATCGTGAAAATTTCATAAATTTTAATAAAAAAATTTGCAATGGTGGAAGCGGGACTTTAATTTTTGAAATTATTGGACTCAAAGGAGCCAAAAGGTGGATGGAGACGTATGCAGCCCCCTATAAGCTGACCAATGGGGAAATCGCCCATATTGCTATTACGAATGACATTACCGATCGAATTGAAAATGGTAAAAAACTACTAGAACAAAAAGCAGCACTAGAAGAGACTTCTAGATTAGCGACTCTTGGACAATTTGTAAGTGGCATCGCTCATGAAATCAATAATCCACTAACTATCATTGCGGGGAGTGCCTCAAATATTAAGAGAAAAATTAAAAATGGAGAATTAGATTCTGATTATTTTCTTAAACAAGCAGAGATGATAGAAAAAACAGCTTTTCGAATTGCGAAAATCATTTCAGGCTTAAAAACTCTATCACGTGACTCCAATCTTGTGGAAAAAAGACTTCATTCTTTAAAGAGCATTGTCGAAGATACAGTTAGTCTATGCGCTGAAAAATATAGATTAAATGAAATCACTGTCGAGATTGATATACAGGATGACTTTTTTGTTTTTTGTAATGATATTCAGATCTCACAAGTGATTATGAATCTTTTAAATAATTCCTATGATGCTATTTTGAATTTAGAAGAAAAATGGATAAATATTCAAGTCATCCAAGATAGTGAATCTATTAGTTTGATTTTGACTGATTCAGGCAAGGGGATTCCTGACTCAGTTATTAAAAACATGTTTAATCCATTTTACACAACAAAGGATATTGGCCATGGAACGGGTCTTGGCCTGTCTATTTGTGTGGGCATTTTGATTGATCACGAAGGGACATTTACATTTAATAAAAACAGTCCTCATACTCAATTTATCATGAAGTTTCCATTACCTAGATAGTTTACTTAAAAGCTTGGTTAAAAAGGAATTCCTTAATCGTTATGATCAAATACCGATAAAGGTTGATGAAAAATCTAATTAAGTTTGTCGTTTTATCCTTTCTCATTTTAAGTTGCGCCCACGTTACTAAACCCGGGCGCTACATTGCCAGCAAGGGAGAGTCTCCCTTCTTTGGCCCCGAGTGGACCTTTACAAATTCAGTGCTCGAAGAAGCTGGAAGAAAAGCCGGAAGCCATATTGTCAATACTCCGGAAAACGAAGCAGCTCGAGACGAACTTGCACAAAAGATTATGAAGGCTTGTGATAATTGTGTGATTGAATCCTTTGCAGATAAGTACGGCGCAGACATGCATCGAATTTATGTCGATGACAATAAATGGTTTATTGATGTCACTGTTGATCCTTGGGTGGTCGAAGTTAAAACTTCACCTTTGACAGCTGAACAATTTAAAAGCCAAGGTGATTTTATTCAAAGAGTGGTTTTTGATTCAGCAAAAGAAATTGGAATTACCCCAAGTGTTCGTTCAGGTGGGGGCCATATTCATATCGATCTTGAGCGGGCATTCGAAGGTGATGTCATGCACTTTAAAAATTTTCTCGTCGATATGACTAACAACTCTTTTTTGAATCGAGGCACTTTTGGGGATGATCAATGGAATGCTCCAACTCTGGCAGAGCTTACAAAAAAACAACAACAAGCCTTTCAGCGAATTATTGATGATGTAAATGCTAATCCAAAAAAATGGACGATTAAAAAGCTCGCAAAAAAAGTTGAATCTGAAGTGTATACGGCCAATCCTGCTGATTGGAATCCAACCCATAAATATCAAAACTTAAATCTGACTAGGGTAGGATTAAAATCAGATGCCACCGTCGAGATTCGCGGTTTTCATGCACAAAAAGATGCGACTCATTTTGTCGCGATAACTGAGTTGCTTGATAAACGGATCGAATGGATTAAGACCCAAAAGAATATCGCATTTGAACCTAAACTGGCTTTTGAAGCAGTCAGTAGCAAAATGATTACTAATCGTCTTTGGAAGTATAGCTTTGAAGCAGGAGTCGAGTTTGATCGCTTAAAAAGTTACTCGATGACTTCTCTGCGGGGTCTTGATCCCGAAGTTAAAATGGTTTGGCCATTAGTCGAGGCCAAACTTGGTCGCGAAGAAGGATTAAAGTACATGATTAATCTTTATGGAGAGGATTATTCTTATCCAAGAGACTTTGTAAAATCACTAAAGTCCATGTCACAAGATCTCGATCCAGAAGTTGCCAAAGTTGCCAAATTTGTTTTGGTTAAAAATCAATCCTCAGGAAACTGTCTTGATCTTTTGCGAGGAATTATAGCTCGTTAATCGCATCTTCTAAAGAGATCTTTGGTGTCCAGCCTAGATCATGCTGAGCTTTTTCATGACTGAAGTAATGAGATTTTGCCAATTGCATTGCTACAAAACGAGTCATCGGTGGGTCGATCTTTGTTTGACCCGTCAGTTTTAATCCTGCTTCAATAATACTGCCAATGGTGTAAGCCTTATTGAAGGAGATGGATTTAGTGACTTTAGGCAGATCATTTTTTTCCATCACTTGATCGATAAAATTCCAGAGATTGACGGGGCCCTGTCCTATGAAAAATGGTTTCCCATCAACACCTGAATTCCAAGTCAATTTTTCAAAGGCCTTAAGATGAGCATCGGCGGCATTTTCGACATAGATTACATCAACTAAATTATTGCCATCGCCAACTCTTTTAAGTTTACCAAGCCTGTGAGCATTGAGCAGCCGAGGAATGAGGTTCTCGTCTCCTGGCCCAAAAATAAGATGAGGGCGAAGAGCGCAAGTTAAAAAATCTTCAGAGTTTGCTTTGAGGACTTCTTGCTCTGCCATGGACTTGGATTGAGCGTACATCGAATAATATTTATCCGGATAGGCGGTCGTTTCATCAACTCCTAAGAGATCTTGATTCCCGAAAGAAACTGAAGGAGATGAGGTATAAATGAATTTCTTTACTCCATGAACTTTGGCAAGTTCAAGCATGACTTTGGTGCCAAGATAATTAATGGAGAAGAAATCCTTCCAATCGCCCCACATGGCAATTTTTCCACCAACATGAAAGACGACATCAAATTTTTCTTTTTCAAAGAGATCGCGAATATCTTCTGGACTTGAAAGATCCCCAGTTATGGTGTGAACACCAATTGCAGCCAACTTTTCTGGATGAGAACGAGAGAAGTTGATGACTTCGTATTTTTGCTCACGAAGTTTGCGGGCAATGCTATACCCAAGAAAACCTGAGGCTCCTGTTACTAAAACTTTCATAAGAGTTTTCCTTCTGTGGCCATTTGACCCAGCTTCTGTCGGTCAATTTTAATATTATGGCGTACATCGACGGGAAATGATTTTGCATAAAAAATCGTTTTAATATTTTTTGTATGATCAAAGTTTTGGGCCTGAGCAATTAATTCCTTTTTGATTTGCTCGCGACGATCGCAGGAATAAGACTTTGGATTCTTCAATTGAACCACGAGGGCAGGAGAGTTGGCATATTTAATCAATGCTGACCTCAGAACCTCTGGGTGATTGTTATAAATGGCCTCTGTCGGAATCGAGTATTTGACTTGTGTGGAGTCGCGATAGACATGGCCCTTGCGTCCACAAAACCAAAGCTCGCCCTTTTCATCGAGATAACCGACGTCACCCATGCGATGCCAAAGTCCCGAGTTAGATTGAATTTTAGCTAATAGCGTGGCCTTATCATTGCCATCATAGCCTGGAGTGACAGTGGGGCCAGTGACAATAATTTCACCAATCTCACCTGACTTCAATTCTTCAATTTTATCGAGATTTGAAATTTCTTCGTCAGTTGCCTTGATAATTTTTACTTGAACGCCGGGTACAGGAAGGCCAATGCAGGTTCCATGACCTTTTTGGCTTTTTTCCTTTGTCTCTCGCAGAAGAGCTTTTCCATTAGCAAGACTGACAGGCAAGCATTCTGTCGCTCCATAGGGAGTATAGGTATCACCAAGTGTTAAAATCCTTTGGAATTTTTCATGGAGCTCGCTGCGCACAGGCGCTCCAAACATCACCACATATTTAACTGTTGGCAATGTCAGATGATGGGAAACACAAAAATCGGCCACGCGCTCCCAGATGGCAGGAGAACCTGCTATGAAGGTCGCTTTGTTATCAAGGATATTTTTAACGAGTGCTTCTGGATTGCATTGAGCTGGATGACGAGGATCCATATCAGGGATGACTGAAGTTAATCCCATGGCGAGCGTAAATAAGGAAAAGAGCGGGAAGCCTGGGATATCTACATCACTTGGAGTTAGAGAGAATAATTCTTGAAGCATACTCGTTTGGCGATCAAAAATGCCATGAGTGTAGAGAACTCCTTTGGGAGCTCCTGTTCCACCCGAGGTAAAGAGAATCGCTGCTAACTCATCATCTGGAGTTTGTTCAAAATCAACAGCACCTGTTTCACCATGAAGGAGCTCGATCATTGAATAATCGGCTCCAAACTTAAATTTTCCAGTGGAAATACTTAAACAGATATTTTCAAAAGACTTTGAGAAAAGCTTGCGGGCCAATTGCACTTCACTTTCAGCGATCATCACTGTTGGTTTGCATTGCTTGATACAATTAAGCAGATTCTTGCGACCCATCCCAGGATCAATCATGACAGGAACAAGTCGCGCTTTGTAGAGCGCAAAAACCATGGCATGAAAATGCAAACTTGGTCGCATAAAGAGCAGAACGCGATCACCGCGTTTGGCCCCTTTCTTTAAGAGCTGATAGGCGAGTTTATCTGATTCATGATCGAGCTCTTGAAAAGTAATTGACGAATACTGATACTGACCACCGTAGCTGCGCTTCGGAAACTTGACCGCAATTTTTTGGGGTTGAATTTCGGCCTGTTTTTTAAGGCGCCAAGCTATGTTCATTTTGATTCTCACCTTGGAAGTCTAAGATGGCTCGACAAACTTCATCGCGTGCATCTTCAATCACGTAATGACCGGCATTAGGAAAATTAATTAAATGTGCATGAGGATAGAGTTGTTTCCAGCGATCTCTAAAATGAGTGGTGAAACAAAAATCTTTATCACCCCATAAAATCAATGTTGGTACATTGAGTGTATGAAGACGCTTCTCAATTTGTGTCAAGGTATTCCAACTTTGATGACGTTCATTCATGGGAATATCGCGAACAAATTTAGCTGTCGCAATACGATCTTTATAGTTTTGATAAGGGTAAAGATAGCCTTTAATGGTATCAGGATCGAGTGCCTTTTTTACTGCCATAAAAGTCGCTGGCCCGGCAAAAGCATTAAGGCCACGAATCACTTTTTCACCAAATGCATTTCTTAGAATATTAATTCGCCACGGAATATGCATATCTGTAAAAGCTGCTGTATTGGTGATCACAAGCTTTGAAACTTTCTTAGGGTTTTGTACCGCCCAACCCATACCAATCGCTCCCCCCCAATCGTGCATAATTACTGTGGCCTTTTTCACTTCGAGTTCATCAAGGAGAGAAGTAAGGTTGTTGATATGGTTTTTAAGCGAGTAATCGTAGTGCTGTGGTTTCGATGAAAGGCCCATACCGATATGATCAGGAGCAATGACTCTGTAAAAAGGAGAGAGTGCTTTGATTAAGTGGCGCCAATAATAGGACCATGTTGGATTGCCGTGGAGGAGGACGATGACGTCGCCTTGTCCTTCGTCAACGTAGTTCATCCCCAAATCATTGGGAAGACGGTGACGTTTAAGTTTAAAAGGGTAGTCCATTAAGTGTTCCATAACATTCCTAACATAACACAAGAGAGTCCCGAGCCGATTCCAACGATTGCCATACGCTCACCCTTTTGTGGTTGATTTTTATTCTCTAATAAGCGAGCAAGGGTTAAGGCCCAAGCCGCACTTCCGGTGTTTCCGAATTCATCGTACGTAATATGAGTTTTCTTTTGGCGTAGTCCTAAATTCTCAAGGACAAGTCGTTCGTGAGCTTCACCCACTTGATGGCCAATCACCCAATCGACGCTTTCGTTTGTCCAAGAAAGTTCCGTTTTGGTGCGCTCCCAATTCAATCCTGTAAGTTTGATACCCGCTTTCAAGAGTTCTTCAGAATCAGTTTGCATAATGAGAGAGTCGGGATTGCCATCGCCGCGACAAAGATGGCTGGCCTCAGAATCAGTGGCGACTTCGCCACCCAAAATGGAGATTCCTTGCGGGCATAAATCTTTGTGACATAAAGTCATCGCCACGCCAGCTGAACCAATCGTCAAATTGGCAAAATATTTTTTAATCGATTTGCGATCAATACTCGGATCATTTTTTAAAGTCTTGAGAGTTTGTTCAAGCAATGGTCCGCCATTTTCACCTGAGACAATAAGCGCTCGCTTGATTTGTCCCGACTCAATCATGGCTCCAGCGACGAGTACAGCGTTGAGCATACCGAGACAGGCATTGCTGAGATCGAAAATTTGGCAATGGGGAGAGAGCTTTAAGTGCTCATGCACGACGCTGGCCGTGGCCGGTTCTAAAAAATCGCGACAAACAGAGGCGTGAATAAGCAGATCAATACTTTGAGGATCAATCTTGCTCTTTGTAAAAAGATTCTTTGCTGCTTGAGCGGCAATATTTGAAGGCTTGGTTCCTGCTGGCCAATGGCGACGGGCCTTGATTCCGGTCATGAGCTCAAGGCGGCCATGGGGAAGCTTGCACTTCTCATAGAGATCGCTGAGCTCTGTTTCGATCCGTTCACTTGAGAATATTTCATTGGGAATTTCATAAGCGATCTGTTCTAGTACTAAGTTTTGAAATTTCACGCATCACCTCCGACTAAGCCATAGAGGTTGGCGATGGAAATTCCTGAGAGCATGGCGCCGACAATTCCTAAGAATCCTTGGTCGGTTCCAATAATATAGAGTCCTTCGATTCCAGTTTGCCCACTGCGAGTTTTATCAGGTGAACCGTAAACCGCTCCACCTTCATGCCCTGTATATTTTTTAACGGTGGTAGGAGTGAAGAGATCTTGAAAGAGGATATTGGCATTGAGATTGGGAACCACTTGATTCACTAAGTTCCAGGCGGCTTGTCCCATTTTTTCTTTTTCAATTTTATATTGGGGGCGAGGAAGCTCATTCCATTTGGCGAAATTCGCTATATAAGTCACCCGCACCATTTCTTCTTGGGCATCATCTTGAGAATAATTATTGGGAACACAAATCACTGCACTGCGTGGATCATAGAGTTCAGCGCTGGCCTGATAGTGATACTTATCAGAGTCATTATAAAAAACGATCGTGTCTTCAAACCCAGTGGAGCGAACTTTTTTGTCTAAGCAAAAAAGACTCTCAGTGAAAGACAATGCTCCCACCCGCGGTTGAGTTGAGGGTTCATCAGTCATCATTTTAAGAGTTTCACCAAAACCGGCCGAAGAATAAATTTTCGCACATTCTAGAATATCGCCTTTATCCGTTTCAACTCCACGAACTCGCCCTTCGCCAGTGATAATAGCGGCTACGCCTGTTTTAAAACGCAGATCAACACCCACTTCTTCCATTTTTTTCATCAAGAGATCGATGATGGTGCGGACACCTCCGCGAGGGCGAGAAAAGCCTTCAAAGTAGAGGGCCTTAAACATAATCACGAACTGAGAAAAGTCCATATCATTTTCCCATGCTGATCCATAGATCAACAGTGGAGCGAAAATCATTTCGACTAAAAGCTCATCTCGAATAAATTGCTTCACCACCAATTTGGCGGACAAGTATTCATTAGTAAGGGCAGTTTCATTAAATGAGCGAATCTTTTCGATTAGTCGATCAAAGTTTTCAGTGTCATTGGGAAAAGCCTGGTGAACTTCACTTCGAAAATATTCAAACTCGTTGGTGAATCCAAGTTTTTGCGAAGGGAAGTGAATGAGCGATCTTTTTTGCGGAATCAAATCAAAAGCTTCGTAGGGAATACGAAGTTGCTTCATCAATTTTGTCAGAGGACCCTTTTGACCTTTTTCAACAAAATTGGTGAGGGCATGCAGTCCCACATCAAAAGAGCGTTTGCCTCTTTGATAATAGGAATTGAGGCCCCCTGGAATCAGGTGGCGTTCAAGCACGACCACTTTTTGTCCATACATCGCAAGACGAATGGAAGCGGCCATGCCTGACATTCCGGCGCCAATAATGAGAGCGTCGAAACGTTCACTCATTTATTGCATCATTTTTGGAGTCAAATACTCAACACACGAAGAAAGACTGGCAAGACGAGGATAATCTTCTTGAGGAACTTCAACTTTGTGACGCTTTTTTAGCTCCATCACGATATCGAGAAAGTCCATTGAGTCGAGATCAAGCTGATCGCGAAGAGCAACTTCGTCTTTAATGTTTGAGAGATCGTCTTCCATAGAGACGTCAGCGATAATGTCGAGAACGACTTGGCGAACTTGTTCAGCTTGCATGGTTACTCCTTATATTTTTTTATAATTAAAGCGGAATTGATTCCGAGCATTCCAAATGAATTGTTTAAAATAGTATTCACTTCGCCAACATTCATGGTTTCTTTTTCAACCAAGCCTTTGATGGCACACTCTGGATCGAGTTCATCGAGATTATAACAAGGGTGGACGAGGCCATCTTCAAATGAGGGCAGATTTCCTGCCAACTCGAGGGCTCCGGCGGCACCCATGGTGTGACCGATCAGACCTTTGGTTGCGTTGACGAAAGTCTTGTCTGAACTCTCAAATACAGCAGCGACCGCTTTGCACTCTTGAATGTCTCCAAGATTTGTTCCAGTCGCATGAAGATTGACGATATCAATATCGCGAGGAGTGAGGCCTGCGACTTTTAAAGCTTTTTGCATACATTGAATTTGGCGTTCAGTATTAGGAAGAACAAAATCAGAAGCATCAGAGTTGATGGCATGGCCAACGATTTCGCCATAGATGCGAGCTCCTCGAGCAAGAGCTGAATCAAGTCGCTCTAAGGTATAAATACATCCACCTTCAGAAACGACGATGCCACCACGATTCTTATCCATAGGTCGAGAAGCAATTGCTGGATTCTCATCAAAGGCCAGGGCTCCTTGAGATTTAAAGGCAGCAAAAATGCCAAAAGTGTGAGTCGATTCACTGATGCCACCGGCAAGAGCGAGATCAACTTCGCCAGCACGGAGCATTTGCATGCCGTGTATAAGGCCAAGATTTCCAGCGGCACAAGCGGCACCAATCGTGTAGGCTGGGCCAGTTATTCCAAGATTTAAACTGACTTCACCCGCAGGTGCGTTCGCCACTGTTCGTGGATTGTGATGATGTGACCATAAAGATGTATCGAGATTATTTTGATAGAGGTCGTGAATTTCATTTTCTGTTTCGACGTTCCCATGTTCAGTGATGCCGAGATAAATGCCGATACGATCTTTATCAAGATTCGTTAAATCGAGTCCGGCATCTTCAAGCGCTTCTTTCGCGCAATAAATAGAAACGGCACCTGCGCGTGTTCCGCGCTTTCTCATCTTTTTATTTTGATGTTTAGTTTCATCAAAGTGAGCGTTACCCGCACACACTTTACCCATATGGCGCATGTCTATGTGCTCAACACCGCTTTTCTTTTCTAATAAAGCTTGGCGAAATTCGCGCAAATTATTGGCGTTTGGAGAGGCAAGTCCAACACCTGTGATGACGATGCGTTGTTGATTATTGAGCATGGAAGTCTCCCGTTATTTTCTTTAGAAAATTTTCTTTAACTTTGCTGGCGATATTATTGGCGAGTTGATTGGCACCTTCTGCGAAAGGAATCGCTGTTTGTGAAACCAACTCAAGTGCTTTTGGTAAGCGTTTAACGATTGAAGGGTATTGTTGTTCAAGGCCACGAACAACTAAAGTCATAACAAAGTCCATAACTGCGAGCGCCATATCACAAGTTTGAATCATGGATTGCAAACGCTTCTCACGAGAAGGAGAATCACTATTTCTTGTTTTCTTGAGTGCACGTTCCGCCATTTGACGAAATTCGAGCACTGCTTCTTGCTCACGCTTTCTAAAAACAGTGGCAACGATTGAGAGCGAGTCTTCTTTGGCGACATGGGTTTTCGCGCGAGTTTCGCGGTTTTCGCGAACTTCAACCGCACCAAAATGAACCAGCTTTTTAAGTGCTTGAGAGACGGCACTTTGAGATAGGGCTAATTCTTTTTCAATTTCTTCTGAAGTTAATGGACGGGCAGCAAGGACTAAAATTCCCCAAACGGCACCTTCAAGGCGCTTAAAGCCAATACGTTGCAAGAAGGTTTCGAAATGAACCAATTCTTCTTTAAGCTCTGGGGCGAGTACGACGTCATCCATCTGAAATTATTTGTCCCATTTTAGTTATTACAAAAATGTAATAACTGAAATACAACTTAGCAAGTAAAAGAATAGTCATTTCGAGGGTAATGAATTG
>PCTW01000014.1 GCA_002786715.1 Bdellovibrio sp. CG22_combo_CG10-13_8_21_14_all_39_27 | reverse complement strand
AGAAAAGGGTAAGATACTGGATGAGTTTTGCGAGAACACGGGTTATGATCGTAATTACACCATCCAGATTTTTCAAGCCAGGTACGATTATGGCAGAGTTGTTCGGGAAGGCCGTATGGCCAGAAAAAAGATTTACAGCGCTGATGCAATGACAGCAGTCACTAAGGTTTGGGAAACATTGGATTACCCCTGTGGGATAAGGTTACAGCCTAATCTGCTCACTACCTTGGAATCGATGATTAGATTCAAAGAAATCAGCGTATCGGAAACGATCATGCGCCAGCTGAAAACAATCAGCGCTAGGACTATTGATCGGCGTCTTGCCAAAGAACGGGAAATCAGGAAATTGGATAGGCATCGTGGCACGACTAAGCGAGGTACTATGCTTAAATCAGCCATTCCGATAAGGATCACCAACTGGGATACTGGCAAAGCTGGCTTCATGGAAATGGACACGGTCGCCCACAATGGTGGCAATCCATCTGGAGAGTTCATTTACACGCTGGATATGGTAGATATCTGCTTTGGTTGGTCAGAACAATACGCGGTTATGGGTAAGGGCGAAATAGGCGTAGTTAACGCGGTTAATGTTATTAGAACTGGTTTGCCGTTTAATTTAATCGGTCTGGATTCGGATTCCGGCGGAGAATTCGTTAATTGGCATATGGTACGCTACTGTGAAAAAGAAAAATTGTATTTTACACGGTCAAGACCAGATCATAAGAATGACAATGCCTACGTTGAACAAAAAAACTACACCCATATTAGGCGGTGGCTCGGCTACGGACGTTTTGACTCTCCACAACAGCTGATAGCCATCAATAATCTCTATCGCCATGAACTATGGCTGTACAACAATTTCTTCTTGCCTGTGATGAAAATCAAATCCAAAGAAAAAATCAACAATTCTATCTGTCGGAAAAAATATGACCAGGCCAAAACGCCGTATCACCGCTTAATGGCAAGTAATCAAATTTCCAATGAACAAAAACAAAGACTGCACAACTTGTATTTAACTTTAAACCCAGTACAATTAAAGAAAGCGATTAATGAAAAAATCAACAAAATTCAGAAATTATCGCCTAAGACAAACATA
>PCTW01000009.1:5292-5890 GCA_002786715.1 Bdellovibrio sp. CG22_combo_CG10-13_8_21_14_all_39_27 | reverse complement strand
TTATGTCCACCACACTTAGGGCAGCAGTTGTCTTCTATAATGTAGGGACAAATTTCTTCATCGAGAATTATCTCGGCATCTTCGAGTGAGGTATTTTGAGACTGATTATGAGGGAGATTCCCTTTCTTTCTTTTCTTGTTTTTGGGAGGTTTGATTTCTTTACGCTCTTGTTTCGAGTCGAAAATTCTTTTTCTTAGATTCAAAAGTTCTTCGGTTAGTTTTTGCTTAATTTCTTCATCTTTTTCATTTTTTAGCCGCGCTAAGACGAGTTCCTTTTCAAGATTAAGGACTCTTTCTTGAAGGAGCTTCCCGGCCTCTCTTAAGAATTCACTATCTTTTTCTTTGTCAAAATCGTACATGGAAAAATTTTAGAATGGCCGAAACGTTTGGCCTAGCAATATTTTTATTTTAAAGTAATTTTTTTACCAGACTTGGAAAGTGGGATTTGTCCTCCATTCATGATGAGTGTTAATTCGTTGGAATTAATCTCAGTGACTTCAGATAAATTCTCAAAAGACATGAATCGACCACGTTCAAGTTTCTTGTGGACGAGAACAAGTCCATTGCCATCAAAGAAGATCGCTTTGCAAGCTTTTCG
>PCTW01000009.1:0-5251 GCA_002786715.1 Bdellovibrio sp. CG22_combo_CG10-13_8_21_14_all_39_27 | reverse complement strand
AAAAAGATCGGATACTTTGGATCAAAAATCATTGTGAGAGACTAGTTGAACTTTTATCAACTGACCAGAACGGGCTAAAAGACCAAGTTACACTTCAATGAACCTGACTCAGAGGAAAGGGAAAAAGCAGTTTGGTATGATATTGACCGCGCATTTTCACGTCCTGTGACACGGACAGATAATCACACTGAGTATATCCCAACTCAAATTATTGCTGAATTTTTCAAAAATAATAATTTTGATGGTGTTATTTATAAAAGTAACTTCGGAAGTAATGGCTACAATATCGCTCTATTCAATATTGAAGATGCTAGACTTGAGCAATGCCATCTTTTTGAAACAAAATCTATCAAAATTGATTTTCAAGAAATTGCAAATCCGTATTATCGAAAGAATGTCGATGGAAATGAGTCATTTGTAAGGCCTAAAATTGTAAGAATTGAGCCCTTAAAAGAAGACTAAACAATGTTCTGCCCTTAACACAGCATCATTTTTTTAGAAATATAGTTTTTGATGACAAAGGTGTAAACTCCCTTAACTTGGCTAGCCATTCTCCATCCAAAACAACGGAATGTGAGAATTTGTCAAAGAATTCAAAAGGAATTTTTATATTTGCATTAGGATTGTGGTATAGCATAACACCTTCGGCCCACTCTTCACTGTATTTTCCTAGTTCAATTGGTACACTGAACTCTTTAGGAATAACTGCATTGGAATCATGGTCATAATATTCACCAATTCTTAACATCTGGGTGTCAATGTCTCCGAACTCTGCTAAAAAACCCATTCTGTTAAACTTTGGAATTGTCGCCGTATTTGTAAAAAGCACAGCACTGATATTTTCGGCACCTGGTAGATCAAAAAAACCAGATAGTATTGTCTTTCCTTCCCATGAGTGATTATTTATTTTTTTGGGAATAATCTTAAGTTCACCACTTTCATCAAAGTGATGATCGTATTCATAGCCATACAAATAGCGTTCTAGCCCTGTACGAGTCCATGTCATAGAGTCTTCGTATAAGTAGTCATGTATTGCCAATATAATGGGCATGTCCTTTACGTGGTCTTTTTTCCAATATTCTTTTTTCAATTTGGTAAACAAAGGACTACCAAATTTGATTGGAATAAAGTCCTTCAGTAATTCTTTTTTTTCATGATCCTTTGGCGACTCAGGGTCAGTATTTTTTAAGCTTTTATTGACTGTGACTGCTTCAACAGCTATAGGTAGTCCTGTTTCAAAATGTGTCAAAATAAAATCAGGAGCGTCATACTTCCTTTCGATTAAAAATCTTGACTCATTGAAAAGTGCATACAAAAATAATTCCCACAACCTAGCGTTGAAGCCATTTGATTGAAATTGTTCAAAAAAGTTACCATCACAGTCTTCAAATGAGACTGCTATCTCCTTGATAATTTCTTTTGCTGGAGAAAAATCAGGATTCGAAATTAGAGCAGTATAGTTCTGATGTTGTTTTTTCTTATCCACTCTAGGCTTGTAAAAATCTTTTTTTACTTTTGTTCTATCTCCCTGGAAAAAGAACTCATCCGGCTTACTTAGATGTGCTTCAAAATCATTTAAAAGAGCTTTTTGAGCGAGGCCAACCGACTCGTACGATGTTCCTAAACTTATGGCCCGAAACAATTCTGTTTCATCTCTACCAAGTAAGACATAAGAATAATCTTGATCTATAGTATCTAGAATGACGGTGCCAATAAGTCTTCCATTTTCATCAGAGTACCACTCAAGTTCTTTCCCAGTATGATCAGCTAATGGTTTCTTGCAGTAGGTTAATGCTTTAAATCTCTCTAATGAAATTTTTTTAATTGTGGACAAAGTTACTCCTCTTCTTCTTTAAGAGTAGGTTCTTCTATTTTATCTATTTCAAGCTGATCCCAACCCTTAGAGAAACTATTCTTAACAATTTCATCAATTTGGTCAAAAATTGGAAGTTTTTCTTCGGCTGCTAATTTTGAGCTCACAAATTTAAAAGCAGATAACGGTTTACCCAGCTCCCGTTCTACTTTGTACCCATTCAGCGTTTCAAAATCATAGACAGAAACTAATCGATTTGCTTTTATTCCCGATTCTCTGCTTTTCTCTATCTCTTTCCAGATTGAATTGTTCAAAGTCCAAGCACTATTGTTTTTCTTTTCACCCTCTTTATTTAGAACAAGTCCATCTTTTGCCTTATTGTAAACATATCTTGTATCACTATCGTGAATTACCACGTACTCAATATTAAAATGAGATAGTATCCTCTGAAAAAAAGGTATATTGTTTTTAGAGCCAGTGTTTAGGACGTGGATATCTTTATCAGGATATTTCTTATCCAAAATTAACCTGCAAACAATGGCTTCGGTGTCTCCTTCTAATAGTAATACATTATCGGCATAAAAAGAATCACACACATATGGGTTAAATCTATTAACCATTTGTACAAAGTCTTTGTTATCTTCATTTTGAAAAATATTATGGCCAACCTGGAATGTTTTTGTAGTTTCATCAGGCTCTTTTATCACCCTTACAAGAGAGCTATGTGTTTTTGAAATATCAATCATTTTAGGGCTGTGTGTAGCACATACAACCTGAAACGGACTATCTTTAGCAATCTCATACAATTGCTCTCTAAGAAGATATTCTGACTTGGGATGTAAAAACAATTCTGGTTCTTCAAAAAGAAGCATATACTCTTTTTTTTCACTTTTAGAACTATTTTTAACAAATGCCAGAAAATTAAAAAGTGCCTGTCTAATTACACCGTGACCATGCTGGTCAAATGTTTCTTTGCGTTCGACTCCATCTTTTTTCACATCAATTGAATGATTTGTTTTAAATGCCTTAGCGAGGTCAATTCCACCTTCATCTTTGACAGAAATTTTCAACTCTAACTTCGGAAACACACATTTAAAATATTCATTTACCCTCGTGTTTATTTCACCGATATTATCTGATGAAGTAATTTTATCTTGAATTTTCTTAATTGATGTTACGGCATCGTCAAACTCTGCTTTGTAGTCCTTCTCAAGCTTTTTAATATGTTCTTTGTCAATGATATCATTAACACTTTTTTCTAGGGATTCCACTGTTTCGATTGCTTTGATAAATACTACGCTTGGAGCATGCTTAGTGAAAATAGTTTCAAGCCCACCAAATCCATTTTTTACCCATTCACCACTCTTATCTTTTGTATATTTCGTTCCCTCTTTATCTGCAGAATCCCATTCCTTTTTTATAGTGATGTACCCAGAGCCATCCTGTACCCACTTATTTACCCAGTCCTTCTCTTTTTTAAATACCGAATCCTCTTCATCTGATTCTTCTTTAAGAAAATCACCTTCAATTATAATTTTGTTACTTTGGTCATGTTTAAAAAAATCGGAAACGAGTGCTTTTTTCTTAGCAGAAACAAAGTATTCATATGCATACAAAATCGATGATTTCCCTACGTTGTTCTGGCCTATTAAAAATATGATATTACTATCATCGAATCTAATCTTGTTCTCATCTCCGCCTAAGCCACGAAAGTTTTTAATTCTTAATTCCACAAGTTTCATATAACCAACCTATATTTGATCTAATACTGACAACATTTACCCATATTTAAGTATTAAGACATACGATAAAGAAAGAGGGATTTTGAGCTCCTCTTAAAAATATATTTTTTTAGATTTCTTACCTGGTCGTTATTGAAGATCTATATCTTAAATAAATTTTTCTTAACTGGAGAAAAATTTACTTAATCTGAAGTCTTGTAGTGCTTCTCTTAGTAAATACATTATAATAACTTGCTGTATACCTAGGTGTTTATCTCGGGTAATCTTTATTGAAGCTACCAAATTCAATCATTCATGATTTCTTTTGCACCCTTTATAAGGTTCCAGTTCTCATCCAAAATTGTTCTTTTAAATTTATCCATGAACCAATCCCATTTTTCTTTAACAGGGGCTACTGATGATTGATCAATCTTAACTTTTTCTTGATCAAGCCTTTCCTTAATTCTCTTGAGAACCACAGGAATCTCTTCGGGCCCTTTCCCTTCTTGCTGTCTGTACCAATTATGATCCCTCCAATATCCGTTGTGAAAGATTAAAGATTTCACAAACCATCTATCATCTATTTTTTCTAAACATTCATCCCTTACATAATCTTTGATTACAAAGTTCCCGTTATCGTCTTTCAGGTTAATTATTTCTTCTTCAATTTCGACTCGTGGAAATTTCGTTTCTTTTTCTAGTTCAACTGCTTTCACAAGGGCTTCACCGGCAATAATTTGATCGTTATGCACAAGTCGTCCCATTGAAATTCCTCCACGAAAAAGTAATCCCATTTTTAATCCATCCCAGACTGCAATCACAATCTGTGCGAGTAAATGATCAAAAAAACTAGAAGCTTCCACAAAGAATGTATGATCCTCATTCCCAATTTTTCCAGGAATATTAAGTCGCTTTATGGGAAAGGAGACTGCAACATTATCCGAAAAAGAGGTCGATTGAGCAGAGGGACTCATAACAACTCCCAATCCTAAGTTTTGAACATTTGGACTATAACTAGATGAATTTGCCGAGAGCTTTTGTACTAATTTAATTAATTCATGCCTTCTTCCTTCATCTTCTCCCATCATAATTTCTCGGGTACCAAGAACATCAAAGAACGCACATATTCTAATTTCTTCCATCTATAATCCTTTAAAGCTTAAACATAACACTTTAATTATAAATTTCTGAGAAGGTTTTTCAATAACTCTAACTTTTCATTTTCTAATTCTTCAATTTTGTTAAAACAGTAATCCGTAATTGAGTCTCTTAACTCTTCTTTACTCATATTCCCCTCAAACTCCGAATATTCGTAACCATAGCACCTCAAAATATACTCAATCCTACTCCGTGAAAGCTCGATCCTTCCGTTTTCAATATGGCCAATGGTTGCACGGGAATAACCGCAGAGTCGTGAAGCTTCATCTTGGGAAATCTTTTTCATTCGCCTCATGGAGCGCAAAACTTTGCACTCCTTCGTTATGTTTTTCTGATAGCTCCTTCTATCCTTGTTGATCAGGACTTTCTTTTCTCGCTTCTTAGCTGGTTTAAAGTTCTTTCCTTTCTTGATTTTGAAAAATTGCTCTGGTGTAATTTCCAGAGCAGTAAGAATTTTTTGCAGGCGATGTCGTACCCGAGACATAGTTTACAAAATATACCGGAGACATAGTTTACACTTCTAAATAAATCAGTCGGTTATAATTTCCTAATAACAGGA
>PCTW01000026.1:30040-31458 GCA_002786715.1 Bdellovibrio sp. CG22_combo_CG10-13_8_21_14_all_39_27 | reverse complement strand
GCAGAAAATAAGAGGGGAGGCGGGCCAAAAAGTCGACCACTTGTCCGTTTGCGATTTGAACAAAAACGGGAAATTTATAGCGAATATGAGAGACATAAAAGCGCTTGGTTTGAACACCCTTATTGTCCTTAATGAAATCACCTTTGCCATATTTCTTCTCAACTTCATCGAGCGTTTTACCAACGTAAAAATCTTTTAAAGTGTCGAGAGAGAAGTCATAATTTGGCGGATCAACTTTTGCCCAAACCATAACACTCAAGTAAAGGAGGATAATCTTGCCCATAAAAATATTTTACATCGATTGGCCATCTACAGCTTTGGATGGCCAAAAATGCCCTAATATTTTGGCTTTATACGGCCCAACCCCTTAAATCTAAGCATTTCAAGCCCTTATTATCCTGAACGGGGTTGACCTAAGCCCCCTTTACTAGAGAAAATAGAGAGAAGTTCGATTTTTGTCGAACGTCCATGGAAGGCCAAAATTTAAGGATTAACTGCTCATGAAAAAAGTCATTGTTCTACTTTCACTTACAGTCCTATGGAGCTGTGCCCACAAGAAAGTTGAAACCTCAACAGAAACTCCAAAAGCAGCTGAGGTTGTGGATGAGAATTCTAATAGAGGCAAGGTGCTTGCTTCGAAGCGAACAGCTGTCGAAAATGATGATCCTTCACGAATCATTGGAACTTCAAATATTGGTGGTGAGCCTCATCATTATGAAGGTAAAGCCTATTATCTTTATGGTGCTGAACATTTGAATCTTGAGAATTATTATTTTGATATTCCTGTCGTTTACAACGATGCTGTCAAAAAATGGATTAATTATTTTCTCGATCGCGGTCGCGATTATTTTGAAAGATATTCTGCGCGTGCAGGAAGATACGCTCCTATTTTAGGACAAATTTTAGAAGATCATGGTCTCCCGCGGGATTTAATCTTTCTAGCAATGGCAGAATCAGGTTTTCAAAACAATGCTAAATCCTGGGCCCGCGCCGTTGGTCCTTGGCAATTCATGCCTTATACAGGTAAGCGCTATGGTCTTAAAATCGATTGGTATGTTGATGAGAGACGTGACCCGATCAAAGCTACAATTGCTGCCGCCAAATACCTCACTAAACTCTATAAAGATTTTGGTTCATGGGAATTGGCTGCCGCTGGTTACAATGCAGGCGAAGGAAAAATCTCACGTGCCATTTCTCGCTACAAAAGT
This sequence comes from Bdellovibrio sp. CG22_combo_CG10-13_8_21_14_all_39_27, assembly GCA_002786715.1. GTDB lineage: Bacteria > Bdellovibrionota > Bacteriovoracia > Bacteriovoracales > Bacteriovoracaceae > 21-14-all-39-27. The sequence goes on along the minus strand of PCTW01000026.1, from coordinate 30,250 downwards.
GATAGCTTTTGGGAAATTCGAAACGGGCGTTATTTAAAGGCAGAAACTAAAAATTATGTTCCGAAAATTATGGCGTTGGCGATCATTGGGAAAAACTTAAAGTCATTTGGCTTTGAAGATATCGAATTCCATGAGCCACTCGACTTTGAAGAAATTGAAGTTGGAGGAATGACAGACATGTTCCAAGTGGCTTCAAAAATTGATGTTGAT
>PCTW01000026.1:24148-29998 GCA_002786715.1 Bdellovibrio sp. CG22_combo_CG10-13_8_21_14_all_39_27 | reverse complement strand
GGCTTCTGAGTTTATGGAATACAAAATTCGAGGCAACAGTGCTTCACTCGCCGATGTGGCTAAAAAGTTCAAAATTAAAGATCAAAATGTACTAGCGACGCTCAATAATGTTGGAAGCAAGAATGCCGTTTTCAAGCACGATACCGTTGTTCTCTTGCCCTTTAAGAAAGGCCAGGACATAAAAGACAATATGTATGCAGATCTTTATGAGAGACCACGTAAAGATGTCGTCAGAAGAACGACTTATCACAAAAGAATTAAAACGGCTCAACGCAAGGCCAAACCTATTAAAAACCCAACTCAATACTATACAGTAAAAAGAGGGGACACTTTATGGGATGTGGCCAAAAAGACCGGAACTTCACTAGACACGATAATTGTCAGTAACTTGGACCTCATTCGTCGTCGAATGATCCGTGCCGGCGACAGACTCGCTGTTCGCTAAAAAAGTTAGAACTTTTGATGTTTTCATCCCATCCAGAAGCTTGTAGCATTTATTAGATCAAGTTTATCAACTACAAAGCTTTTGGAGACATTTCATGTCGTATTCTGAAATATTGAAACTTAAGAAAGAAGAGAAAAACACTAGAGAGAGAATCTTTGCTCGTCATATTGTGGTTGGAGAAGATGTTTTTGCTGTTTCTCTCTATCAAACTCTCGTCCAAAAATATGGAGAATCCGAAGTTCGGATCCTTACTGACCGCACATTAAACCAAGAAGAAATCTATCCAAAAGGGCCATCACCTCTTAGAGGCGAAGCTTCGATCAAATTGATGGAAAAACTCTTTCCTCATTTAACTATCTCCAGCATCGAGAAATCCTCAGTCTTTTTTAAAGACATGGAATTCAAGCCTTTTAGTGGCAGAGCAAAATCAGAAAAACTCTTATGGTCTGAAGACTTCTTCGTCGCTCCTCGAGCGATCATTGACTGGAGTGCTGTTTGCCCGGTTTTAAATGACCAAGAAGCACTTCAAAAAATGGATCAAGTTCGTCTCAATTATCTCTTATCAGGAATAAAGAAAGTTGAACCAAACGATCTGGTTGAACCTGCTCATTTTCAACTTCAAACCACCAAAGGTTTAGATATTGAATGTGAAAATCTTTATTGGGGACGTGGACCACTTTCTTTCCTCGATCTTTTTCAAAATAAAGAACTCCTATCAGATCAATTCATTGAATTTTGTGAGCACACGAGAACACCCTCTACACTTCATATGAAGTTCGAGTTTGAAACGCCAATTACTGATATGACTGAAACAATCTTTATTCCTCTGAGCTACACTCATGAGTGGGGACATTTCATAGGAGAGTTTACTGAAGCTAGCGAAGGTAAGCAGATCGCTGAATTTATGTGCTTCGTGGATCCTGAACATAATGATGAAGAAGAACTCTCGAAAAAAGTACGGATGCTTAAAAAATCACTTGAGAAAATTTTTGAGAAATTCAACGGTACAAAGTATGTAGAATTTATTTCCTTAATAGATTCTTCTCCTTCATTAACTATAGATGATACAGCCTATGGTCAGTTAGCTTCTGAATTAGATCATCTAAAGATGGTGGCCACTAATGCTCCTTTAATTAACTTTGATATCTTAGATACCGAAGCAGAGATCGCTTCAAGTGAAATTCAATTTTTTGCGCGATCAATGGCGAACATGAGATCAATCGAAGCTTCTCTCTAAAATTTCAAAAAATTAAAAAATAATTAAAAAAGCCTCCAATGTGAGGCTTTTTTTATAATTATTGTTAAAAATATTTTCGACAAATATTGAATTATTTCACCTTTTAAAGCGTCTAAACTTTGACACTCTCTTCTATGCGAGACGTAAAAAAAAATAGTCAAAGCCAAATTTAAGCGATGGCCACAACTGTCTGCAACGTTTTAATCAAAATGTTTAGATGTTCGAAGATTCCGTGATTACGTGAGTTATTTTATAAGTAAAATGTCGTTCGAATGTTGAGTGATATCAGCCGTTTGCTAGTTGACAAACATTTTGAGCAGGACGACAATTTTATAAAATAGATAAAAATGTTTTTGGTTAGTTTACGAATATAAACACAGGTTACACCTAGGGATGTAACCAAAAATTTCAAGGAGAAGATGGATGAAAAAACACGTATTGATTGCTACTGGATTAGCAGTCCTATCAACAAGCGCTTTCGCTACGAAAGCTCGTATGACTTCTTTAGGTCAAAGCTCGACTTACGGATCTCAGTATTTACAAGACACACGCAATATCTTCAGAAATGCTTCTGAAGTTAATGCTATGAAAAACTACGTAGTAACTGAATGGGGTCCAAACACAACTGCAGAAGGTGGTTTCTTCCGTGAAGCTGGTTCATTTTCTTATGGTTTATACATGGGATCAGAGATCAACACTTTCAATACTGAAAGAACAACTGCAGCTCAATTAGGTCATACATTTACTAATACTTTCTTAAAGCATGACAACTCATTGGATCTTTTCTTCGCTGGCGACGCTGGTGTTGAATGGGGTGCAAGAGTTCATTATGCTAACGGAAAAGATGAGCAAACTGTTGCAACTGTTGCTCATAAGCATTCAGCTTTAGGTCTTGGTCTTGGTATGGGAATGGGCGATATTAAAGCTTATTTCAACATGACTTTAAACGACAAGTCGGAAGGTGCTGATGCAACTGGTGACAAGTTTGAAGCTAAAGATATGCTTGCTGGTGCTTCATACAATTGGATGGGATATGTATTCTCAGCTGAGTATGCTGCTAACGGTTATGAAGTAACTCCAACTGGAATTGCTAAAGGTGAAGTTAAGAATACTGATTTAACTATCGCTGTTGGTAAAACTAAGGAAATCTCTGCTACTTCAAGAATGAACTGGGATGTTAATTACAATACTGGTGATGCAAAAACTAAGAACGTAGCTGGTGCAGCTGAAACTAAAACTAAGCACACAAACCTTCCTGTTACTATCGGTTTTGAAACTGATGCAACTTCATGGTTAGTACTTAGAGGATCAGTTTCTCAAAAAGTATTATTCAACGAAACAAAAGATAACAATGGTAAGAAGAAAACCAATGCAGATACTACATCTGTAATCGGTGGTGCTACATTGAACTTTGGAAAGTTGAAAGTTGATGGATCTCTTGAAGGTTCAAACGCTGCTGGTGGAAAGTTGAATGCTTCAACATTGCTTGCAAACGTTGCTGTTCACTACTGGTTCTAATTTTTCTTAAAAGATTTATTTCTTTAATGAACCCTCTCTTCGGAGAGGGTTTTTTATTTTACAGACAAAAATATTTAGCTCAGAATATATACATAAGATTTTTTTAATCAAGGAGTGTCCATGCGCAAGCATTTACCGGCGATTTTAATGTTATCTATATTATCAACTTCAGCTTATGCAACAAAGGCCAGACTTCAGGGTTTGGGAGAAGACGTTGAGGATGGTACTTTTTATATTCATGATGATCGTGCCGTTTTTATGAATGCCGCTCAAGTAAATAACTACTCAAATAAAATGTTACTTGAATGGGGTAACCAAGCTACTGCTACGGCTGGTGCAAGTTCTGCAGATACAATTCAAACTACTGAGGCTCAAGGTGGTATGTTTTTTAAAACCGGAAATTTAAATTACGGGATTTACCTTGGAAACGAGTCAAATACAGCTAACTTACTAAGAATTTCTGCTGATTCTGGTGCAACTCCAAACTTCAATAAAAATGATAACGTCGTTGATCTTTTTGTCGGCGGTGGCAGTGACCTTATGTGGGGAGCCTCATTTAATTACGCTAAATACGAAGACATGCAAGGTACTAATCAAATTACTGACGATGCGATGGGGATTCGTTTAGGAGTAATGAAAGACTTATGGGAAGCATATGCAAACGTTTCTTTGAAAGGAGAGGCTGAAGATAAAGTTGCTCAAGATAAGTTTGATGGTAAAGGCGCTTATCATTTGGGCGGTTCATACGGATTGAATGAGGAATCAAAGATTTTTGCAAGTTATAAAACTTCAAAATGGGATATTAAGCAATCTACAACTACTTATGGGGCAAGTTATAGTCGAATTGATGCAGGATATGGACTTACTAAAGAAATGGGAATTGGAACTCTTTATACAAGTCTTCGTTTTAATACAATCAATGTAGAAGTGAAGCACCCATCTGGCACAGCTACTTTTAAGCGCAAAATTATTCCTATTCAAATTGGATACGAATTCAAAGCTAATTCTTGGCTAACTCTTAGAACTGGTATTTCTCAGAACTTGTATGGTGAAGTAGATCAAAAAAATCTAGCCAACATCAACGCCACTGCAAGAACATTGGTAACTAGTGGATATGGAAATGCAGGGAAAACAGCTGATGGTAAAAGTTCATTTATTGATTCAAGCAATGTAAATGCTGGGGCAACATTTGATTTTGGTACTATTTCACTAGATGGGGTACTTGGTTACAATACCGCCCTTTCTGCTGAAAATGGAAAATTTAACCTTACAGATATGATGGCTCGCGTGGGTATGACTTACAATTTCTAATCCTTGGAAATTTTTTGGTTACGTAAAAAAGAACCCCGCGAAAGCGGGGTTTTTTTGTGTCTTTTAAAATTCTTGATTAAAACAGTTTACTAGGTTGAGCGAAAATTTGCCGGATAGGTCTGCGCTTAGAGTCGGGGTAAAATTAAGAGGAAATTTGTTTATCCCGGAGGGTGTGGGTTATGAAGATTCTTTTGATTTCGCTTATGGTGATGCTTAGTGTGTTTTCTTTTTCTGGCGATGTCCAAGCTAAGGACAAGTCAGGTAAGAGCTTAGAACAGGTTCTAAACGAGCTTGGAGATGATGCTTATTATGAAGATAAGCCAAATTGTCATGAGCAGAATTGTCGTCACATTCCTTATGAGTATGAGACAGAGTGGTTGTGGTTGTCGAAGGCTGAGAAGTTAAGACGTCGCGTCCGCAATGTTGAAAAAAGAAATGAATGGTTAAAGAACTCTGGAAAATTTCCTACTTCAAGCGAGATTGAACTTAGCCGTCTGGCCAAGGAAAGATCTCAGTTGGAAGCAACACTTAAGGCGCAAGCTGAAGATCGTGATCGTATTGATCGCTCAGTAGCTGAAAGTGATAAGAAACTCGCTGAGCTTCAGAAGAAGCGCGAAGAGATCCTAAAAAAGAAAGAAGTTCTGATGGCGCAAGCAAGAAAACTTTTTGATGAATCTGATGCCGCTGCCACAGGTTCGCCTTCTTTAACTGAGAGAATCACGGGAACGAATCCACGCATGGATGCAGAAGATAAGAAAAAAATTGAAACTCTTGAAGCTACTAGAAAACAACTTCGCACGATCATGGATCAAATTGGTGATTTAAATGATGATGTTTTAGATTTGGAAAAGAAAAATCTCGGAGCGAAGACTCAATTAGTGGGTGTGACTGCTGATTTAGAAAGGGGACAGAAAGAACTTGAAGCCAAATCGAACCAATACGGAAGCGCTGTTAATCGCTTGAAGACTGATAAAGAACGTCAAATTGCTTCAGTTGAATCTCGCACTATTGATATGAAAAAAGAAGGCGCAGAAAAGTACGCCGAAGCTAAACTTCGTGAACTTCAAGAAAAGGATCAGTTAGCAGATTTCATTATGCAAGATCTGGACTCGATCAAAAAAGATTTGAAGATTTCTGATTTAGAAGCCAAGGTTTTGGTTGGAAAAATTGATGCAACCATTGAACGTTCTTTGCTCGGACGTTATATTCAAGATCAAATGCAAAAGACATTGAATGCTGCTATGGATGGAAGTTGTCAAATGGCAAAGCTATGCGCGCAACATGATAGTATTAGCAATGACACACGTAAGAAAATGGAACCAATTATGGATGCTCTTAC
>PCTW01000026.1:0-24124 GCA_002786715.1 Bdellovibrio sp. CG22_combo_CG10-13_8_21_14_all_39_27 | reverse complement strand
CTTGTTTCATTTATGGGAGTCCTTAGACATATAATTGAAGGTACTCATGCATCTCCAACCATTTATCTGCTTCACTTTTCTGGACTTTTTTTTATTGCTTCGCACTTTTATGTAAAAAAAACTAAGAGAATTAAACTAGTTTCTTTTTTATTAGTTTTTGTCGGTTTCATTACCGTGGTAATAAGAGTTTTCAATACTGGAGGCTTGAGTGGAATGCCTATCGCTTGGTATATTGGTATTCCAAGTATTGCGGCCTTCGTTCAAGGGCATAAATGGGTGCTACCATGGGCCATTCTTTGTGTCCTTGGGGCTTCACTTCCTTTGTTTTATCCTGAATTGGTTTTAGGGGCCCATTCACCTGTTGTGAATTATATTGTTCTTTCACTTTTGATATTAACTGTTTCGAGCATGATGTGGATCTTTGAAAAGCAACGCCTTCAGAATGAATCTATAATTAAGAATCAAACTTCAAAACTTATACACTCAGAAAAACTATTATCGATTGGAGCTTTAGCTGGGGGAATGGCCCACGAGATTAATAACCCTCTCGCAATTATTAAAGGGTATTCCGATTCTTTAAGAAAAATAGTTCCTCAGTCTCATTTAGAAGGAGAGGCTGTCACAAAGATTATTCGATCGTGCGAAAAAATTGATGAAAATGTTAAACGAATATCTAATATTACAAAGAATCTTTTGATCTTCACAAGAGTGAGCGAGGCCCAAAATTACACTGTAATGCCTTTTGCTAATATGTTTAGAAATATTATCGAATCAAACTCCACTCAATTAAAGAACATACATATCTCTTTGAATGATTTTTCGCAAAATGAGAAAATTTCTTGCAAGCCGGATCTTATCAATCAAGTCATAAGTAATTTAATTCTCAATGCAGCTGAAAGTATCAAAGACTTACAAGAGAAGTGGATTAAAATTGAAATACGAAAAAAGGAAAATCGCATTGAGACTTTAGTTACAGATTCAGGACCTCGTTTAAGCGAAGATATTTCAAACAGATTATTTGAACCTTTTTTTACGACAAAATCATTAGGTTCAGAAAAAGGACTGGGATTATCTCTTTGTCGTAGTATCGTTCAAATGCATGGCGGAGATTTAAAGTACATTCCAGAAAGTGTAAACACTCAATTTTTGATTTCTTTTCCAATTGCACAGAATTTAATTGAGAATATTCCTTAGTGCCTCATAGGCTGCTGCTGTTGCAGCATTACTGAGATTCAAAGAACGAATGTGATCATTAAACATGGGAAGAGCGAAGTAGCGGTCGGGGTATTTTAAACCCATTTCAGGTGGCAATCCTTTTGTCTCAGAACCAAAAACCAAGTAGCAATTTTTTTCATAACCAGCATCGAAAAAACTCGATTGCTGACTAAATCGCGAAAAGAGAAAAAGGTCTTTCTCATGGGGATTTTCTTGCTGAATGAATTCTTCCCAGTTTTCATAAACTTTCAGGTCAACGTGTTTCCAATAATCCAATCCGGCCCGTCTGACAGCTTTTTCATCGATATCAAAAGCAATGGGTTTGATTAAAATGAGACGAAGATTGAGGGCCACGCAAGTGCGCCCGATACTTCCAGTGTTACCTGGAATTTCGGGCGCTACTAAAACGATATTAAAAAGCGGCTTATTTAACATTTCGGAGATAAGTCACAAGGGTGCGAATAATTTGTCCTGAGGCTCCACGTGGACAGTATGGCAATTGCTTTTGATCATTCGCAACACCTGCGATGTCGAGATGGGCCCAAGCTACATCATTCTTCACAAAGAACTCAAGGAAAGCTGCTGCTTTCGCTGTTCCGGCATTGCGAGAATTTCCAATATTCTGAAGATCGGCACAGCTCGACTTCATATCATCTCTGTACTCTTCAATGATAGGTAGTTGCCACATATGCTCATGAGTATCGTTAGCTGCTTTGAGAAGTTCGTTAACCAACTTTTGATTGTTACCCATGATCCCACAAACTTCGTGGCCAAGAGAAACAAGAACTGCACCAGTTAGTGTTGCTGCATCAATGAGAGCATCTGGTTTTTCTTCACAAGCGTAATTAATCACGTCACCTAAAACTAAACGCCCTTCAGCATCTGTGTTTAAGATTTCAACACTCAAGCCATTTCTCGCTTGAACGATTGAATCGGGAAGAGTTGCCTTTTCATTGATGGCGTTATCGGTGATCCCTAAGTAACAAGAAATTTTTACTGGCAATTGCAACATCGCTGCAGCTCTAAAAGCAGCATAAACTGTTGCCGAACCGGCCATATCAAACTTCATTCCATTGATGGCCGATGAAGGTTTCATTGAGTAACCACCGGTATCAAAAGTTAAGCCCTTTCCAACCATCGCAACGTGCTTTGTTTTTGAAGTGGCTTTAGGAGGAGTGTAAGTGAGGTGAACAAGTTGTGGTTCGTGAGCAGAACCAGCATTAACAGACAGGAACATTCCCATTTTCTCTTTTTTAATTTCTGCGCGCCCTAAAACTTTTGCTTTAACGCCTTTGACTTTTTTAATGTCTTCGACAACAAGCTTTGAATAGGTAACAGAGTTTAAAATGTTTGGAGGATCATTTACGAAATCACGACAAACAGTGATAGCGTCAGTGACGATTTTTGCTTCAGCAACTGCGATTTCCAGCTTTCCAGCTTTTGTTTTTTTCTCTGTTGTATCAAGGTGAATCGTTTCGAGGATTCTCTTGGTTTTATTTTTCTTATGAACATCATAACTATAATGAGTCATACCAATAGCTTCAGCGATAGTGTAAGCAGTCTTTTCAAGATCGCGGCCGAGAAGAAATGAATCAAGAAGAATAGAAATTTCTTTATTCTTGCCTTCATAATCTTTGAAGGCTTTTGCAATGACTCTTCTTAAGATCTCATCGTTGTACTTTGACTTATCACCTAAGCCGAGTGCAAAAATGCGAAGTCCATTCTCAAGATTGAACATAAAATTAACGTTTTTATCGCCTTTGAAATGAGCAGATGAAGGAATTTTTTGAAAGGCTTCCTTCCATTCTTTTGGCCAGTGACCTGTTTGAAGTTCCTTTACAGTCTCTTTGCCTTTTTTAGCTTCTTTTTGAAAACAACCAACAAAAACGAGTTCTTCGCTGGTGTGTCCGGTCATATTGTATTGCACTGTGATATTCATAACTTCCTCCAAAGGAAAAGTGTTGATTGCTGGTGGTCATTTGACGAGGTAAACTAGCATGAACACCAATATATTGTCTAAAGGCCTTTGTACCTAATGATGAAGTTATTTCAACGCTATCTTTTGATTAACTTTCTACCGCCGCTATTCTTGTCGACGGCCTTTTTCATTACCTTTTTGCTGACTTTTCAATTGTTTCGCCTGGTCAGCTTAGTCATTTCTAAAAATCTAGAATACGGCATTGTATTTGAAATGATGGGTCATATTGCTTTGTCTTTTGTTCCAATGGCCATGCCTCTATCAGGTTTATTTGCCGCCATTTATTGTATGAATAAATTATCAGAGGACTCAGAAGTTGTTGCTATGCGTTCGTTTGGCGCTACGAAGGCCCAATTGGCCACTCCCTTTTTAGTGATTGGAGTCCTTTTGTCTTTGTCCTTGTTTCTTGTGAATCAAAAGATGATTCCCCATTCCTCGTGGTTGTTTCGCAATACAATTATCAAGTTGAGTTCTGAAGGCGCTTTATCTTCAATTAAATCAGGTGATTTTTTTACGGACATTCCCAATCTGGTTCTTTTTGCTGAAAATGTAGAGGAGGGCGGAACAAAGCTCAATGATGTTTTTATTCGTTTAAACAAAAACTCTGAAGAACAAATGATCATGGCCGAAAGGGGAGTCATTCTTAAACAATCAATTAGCAATATTCATAGTCCAATGATTCGCATGCATCTCTTCGATGGAAATATTGTGAAGTCCAATCTGGAGAGTTCTAAAGTTGAGAAAATCCTTTTCAAGGAATATGACTTTCCTATTTCTTCAGGCGGGGCAGTCCCTGGATTTATTACCAAAGATAGTATGAGATCGAATCAGGAACTCAATCGAGTTATAAAGCAAAGTGAAGATAAGATCCGTGAAATTCAAGCAAAAGGTAATTTATCAGAAGCAGATAAAAATGAGATAAATGAAATTACCAGAAGACTGCCGCTGTCACGTTTAGAACTCTGGGAGCGCTACAATTCGCCCTTTCAATTGTTTTTACTCATTATGCTTGGATTTAGTTTAGGTATTAAGAAAGGACGTGGAAAGAGCCGAAATTCAAGTGCACTTGCGATCACAATTCTCGTTTCTTATTATGCGATTTATTTTTTTCTTTTGAGCTTTGCCAAGAAAGGACATCTGCCAGCATTTCTGCCAGTCTTTGTTCCATCACTCTTATTGGGCTTGGTTAATATTAAATATTATAAAGAGCTCGACTGGGCCAGCTGATTATTCACCTTCGCGGGCGATGTATTCGTCAGAAGCTTCTACCTTTCCATTTTCATGAAATACAAAAAGTGGCATTTTGTATTTACTACGATTTTTTTGTGGGAAAACTAAGCTCTTCACACTGCTTGAAGATGAAATTCGTAATGGTTCTTCATTAAGAAATAATGTAGCTCCTGCAAAGTTTCCAAGGAAAACTCTGACTTCGTCAGCGCGAATAAGCACTGAGCGAGATTTCTTCAAGACAAATTTCTTTATCGGATCATTGTCTGATTTGTATGTCAGCCAGACATCTGAACGTGCAGCAACGATGATGATGTTTTGTTTCCCTGGGACGCTTGAACCTTTGAATTCAGAAGGCAATAACGCCATCATCGATTCTCTCTTGTCACCATTTTCGATGTCATAAAGTTCGCGGGTCAAGGGCCAGAACTGACGCTTCTTTTTATCTTTTTCTTTGGCGTCTTCTTTTTCCTCTTTAACAACTTCTTTTTTTACTTCAACTTTCTTTTTCTCTTCTACAACTGGTGGAGCAGGCTTCACCGTCTCTTCCATAATAGCGACTGGTGTAGTTTCTGGTTCAAGTGGCGTTTGGGCCGTCACAGTTTGAGGTTCAATTACATCAGGTGCCGTTTCTTCTATCGCTTGAGGAGCTGTCGTAGGTTCGCTTTTCATTTGATAGACAACAATGAAGGTCATTAAAGCGATACCAGCGACACCTAAAACGATTTTTATAATCAAGTCTTTCGGAATATCGTTGGTTGGAATTTTCTTTTCTTCAATAACATAGATTGGTTGATTGGCAGCTTGATGACCATAGGTGTTTTCTAAAATATCGAGAGACTTGTTCTCATCAAGATTTAAAATTTTTGAAAGAGATTTTACATAGCCTCTAACGTAAGCCAAATTGGGCAATTCTTTGATTTGGTTATTTTCTAAATACTCGAGATTAGTGATATTGATTTTTGTCTGTTGGGCGATGACTTTAAGTGAGATTCCTTTTTTGTCACGAGCTTCCTTGAGATATGTCCCAATCTTTATCGTATCTACTACAACAGGCGATAGTTTTTCCTCATGGTTCATAGAACCATGGTCTTCATTTACTCGGTGTTCGTTATTCATGTTTTTATTCTTATTTTTTTTAGTCATTTAATTAAAATTTTACCGATTCAAGGATTTTGTCTGGGTCATCATCGATGTTGACCTTTGTTCCTTGATAACCTTTTTTATTTTGTTTTAATTCAGCATCTGAAATGTTTATTTCCTTTAACCGATTTTGTGCCATGAGCGAAAAACTTGAAGTTGGAAATTTATCAATAATCATTTTCAACTTGAGCAAAGCATCTGAGTGACGATTGAGTTTCAAAAGCGTTTGAGCTTGACGGTAATGGGGAGCTGGAGAGTTTACACATGTACCCGCTGTCGCCTTAATAAAGTGGTTAAGAGCTTCGACGTAACGAAAATTGCGGTAATGAATTTCGCCAGCTTGATAGTGAGAAGGGCAGTAGTCTTCATTGTCTTTCAAAGATTTTGTGAAGTAATCAAGAGCAGCAGCTTGATCTCTTTCTTTCAAGCTGATGAGTCCGAGATTGTAGTTGGTTCTAAACTGATACTTATAAATAAGATCATTGAGCACTTGAAGATAAAGATTTTTGGCAGGTCCTAAATTATTTTGCTGATAATAAATTCCTGCTAAATTATTTTTTGCGTCAGAGTTTGCATCGTCGAGGCTAATCGAACGCAGAAGATGTTGAATTGCCATTTCTGCTTGGCCCTTGAAATAATAAGCCATGGCCAAGTTATTTTGAAGCTTACTGTCTGACTCTTTAATCTCTTCGGCTTTTCTAAGATACTCAACTGCGGAACTATAATCCTTCATGATTAGAGAATCTGTTCCATAGCTATAAAAAAGATCGAATTTTTTTTCTTCAGGAGTTTTGTCTGCAGCTTCTTTATTACTGGCACATGAGGCCAGAATGAGCAGCAAAATAAGACAACGTGCGATCACAATTTTTCCTTTGAAAAAGACTATCTTAATTCTATGAATTTATTTAGCAAATCGCAACATGACGCGAGAGAAAAGATAATTAATTTTCTTACTTAACCAATTCGCTCAAATACTGTTACAGACTCAAAATGGTGAGTGGCCGGAAAAAGATCAACAAGGGCCGCGTGAGTGCATCGATAATTTTCTAGTTCTTTCACGTCTCTAATCATAGTGGAGGGATTGCAGCTAACGTAACAGAAATGACGAGCTTGGGTTTTTTCGAGAATTTCTGCCAGATGTTTGATACCCGTACGAGGTGGATCGACAATCAAAAGATCTTGCTTGGGAGTCGCTAACAACCAGTTTTTACACTCATTTTTACTGTAAAGATCGACTTTTTGGAATGTTTGCCAATCTTTGAGTTGAGCTTGTGTCGATTGAAATCCATCGACTACTGTAACTTTCGCTTTTGAGTAGTGATTGGTGAGATTACCGCTACCTCCAAAGAGATCAAGAATGGTTTTAGGAGAAAATTTTTCTAAGAAATTGAGTAAGTAAGACTTTAAGCGTTGATTCATAACCTCATTAACTTGAGTAAATCCACCAAACGCATAAGGCTGATTAACGTTGAGTTGTATATTTTGATCAAGGTAATAAAGCTCGATATGGCCCGTTTTTGGTTGCTGATTGGAAATAAGCTGCACCCAAGACTGATGGGAATAGAGTTCTTCCAGCTTTTGCTTCAGCTCGGCCCTGACGAGAAGGCAGTGAGGAACTTCGGTAATGCTTTGAGTTTGAGGAGTGATAAAACCTAATTTCATTTGGTGCAAATCATAGTGAAGTTGAATTCGATTTCGATAATAAAAACGCTCCGGAGCTTCAATAAGATCTATCGTCGATTGATACTGAAGAGCTCGCAGCATTCTCAAAAAAGCTTCCTTCTTGAATTTGAGTTCACTGTCATAGCTAGTATGTTGGTAGCTGCAATTAAAACAATCTTGATAATGAGAACACTCAGGCTTGATCCGCAATGGCGAAACCTTCTCAGATTCCAGAGATGTCATTCTGGCGAAGCGAACTTTGGAATTTTCTTTCCATGTGACCGCCGTACCAGATTCATCTGGTAAAACCTTGTCGATGAAAGTAATTTTGTCAGAATTTTTACAAACTCCCTGTCCCAATGGATCAATGGAATCTATTTGAAACTGATGTGTATGTTGCAGATTTTTCTCATTCATAGGCTAACGGGTAAGAGTTGAACTTTCGTACTATCATTGTGTTATGACATTATTTTTATATAAAGTCCCCTTTCTTTTGGAATTGTTCTACAACGGGACTTTTATTCTGCTTTATTCATTGCGATCAATTAAAAAGCTGCCTTTGCAATGGGATCCAGCCATTGTTGATCAAGTCATTCGTTTTGGTGCGTGGGGAATTCCTTTTGTCATTTTTCTAGGTATTTTTTCTGTCTTTCATCAAACCAAAAGTCTCAATGAGTTTTTCCGAAAACATATTTTCAGTCTTATTGTTTTGATTCCTTTGGTCATGACTTGGGGAGATTTGGAATTCGCCTTTTGGTTATCTTCAGCCCACTTGTTGTCTTCTGTGCTTTCTCTCTACGATTCCGATGCTCCAAAGCCTGCGAGACCCTTTGAACTCAGTGGTGATGGCCTCTTTAAAAAATTGAAATTGACACCCGCCCAGTTGGTTATGTTGTCGTTCGGTCTGGTTATTGCTCTCGGAACATTCTTGCTTATGCTTCCTGTTTCAGTGGTTGAAGGGAAGAAGCTGGGTTTAATTGATGCACTTTTTCTCTCTACTTCCGCCACATGTGTCACTGGTTTAGCGACGAAGTCAGTGGGCACGGATCTTACTTTTTTTGGACAATCGGTGATTTTGGTTTTGATTCAAATTGGCGGTTTGTCGATCATGACTCTTTATTCTTCAATGACGATATTGTTGGGGCGATCAATGGGCATGAAGGATCGTATTATCCTGCAAGATATGTTGGATGTTTCCAGTCTTGAAGAACTTTTCACTATCATTATGGATATTATCAAGTTTACTTTTTTCATCGAGCTGTGGGGCGGAGTCGTGTTGACCATTGCCTTTGCTTTTGATGATTTTGAATTCGGAACAGCTCTTTATTATGGTTTCTTTCACAGTATTTCAGCTTTTTGTAATGCAGGGTTTGCCTTGTTTGATACCTCTTTAGAATCTTATGCAACTAATCCAATGGTGAATATCACCGTTATGATTTTAATCACCATGGGTGGACTTGGCTTTTTATGTTTGAACGAATTAAAACTGCTCTTCACGCGCAAACTTCATTATACTCGTCTCTCTTTTCACACTAAAATTGTGCTCGTTACTTCATTTGTCTTAACTTTATCAGGAACTGTTTTCTTTTTCTTTGGCGAGTTCTTAAATTCAATGGATGGATATGGCCTGTTTGATAAAGTGATGATCTCGATGTTTCAATCTGTCACTTTAAGAACTGCGGGATTCAATACAATTCCGTTAACCAGTATGCATTCTTACTCTTTATACTTAATGGTGCTCTTTATGTTTATTGGGGGCTCTCCGGGCTCGACCGCTGGTGGTATTAAGACCACATCATTAGCGATTTTAGTTCAATCAATTAAAACGACATTAAAGGGTAGGGACAAAGTTATTATCTTTGACCGCAAGATACCTTCGCAGATTGTCGTGAAGACCACGGCCTTGACGTTTATATCCATCATAGTCGTTTCCTTTTTTGTCTTAATACTGATGAAGTTTGAACCCAATCAGAGTTTTCTGAGCATTGTTTACGAGGTGGTTTCTGCTACGGGGACCGTGGGTCTTACTCTTGGAGTAACACCAGAGCTGTCGACGATGGGGAAATTGGCAATTACGGTGGCGATGTTTATTGGAAGAATTGGGCCTTTGACCATGGTTTTGGCAATCGGTCAGCGTCATCATCAGGAAGGAAAATTTGACTATCCGGACGGTCGGATTATGATTGGTTAATTTTTTGATATAATAGAAGGACTTAAGAGGAATACATGCAAGTTGCAGTGATTGGTTTAGGGACATTTGGCGCGAAAACAGCGATTCGACTTCACGAGAAGGGCGCTGAGGTTATTGCCATTGATATGGATGAGGACCTGGTTGATAAGATCAAAGACCGTGTAACTCATGCAGTATCAATTGATGTTACTGATGAAAGGGCCCTTCGTTCTATTAACATTTCGGATGTGGATGTTGCTGTGGTGGCAATTGGTGTTCACATCGAACAAAGTATTCTTGCCGTGACGATGCTTCGTAAATTAGGTGTGGGGCGCGTGATTGCTCGTGCAACCAGTGCTATTCACGAACACGTTTTATATGAAATTGGAGCTTCCGAGGTTATTAAGGTGGAAGAAGAGATGGGGGAAATCGTCGCTTCGAAGATTATTGCACCACACGTTCTCCAGCGTTATAACTTTGCTGCTGGATACTCAATCGTGGAATTAAAATTAGGTAAAAACTTTGAGGGGAAGACCCTGGTTGAAAGTAAGATAAGACAAAATTACAGTCTCAATATCGTTGCCCTTCAAAAAAGAGTTCCGTATATTGCCGAAGATGGAAAGCCTGCTTTCAGAGTCGAAATCAATGACTGCCCAATGCCAATGGATGTCATTGAAGCTGATGATATTGTGGTTTTAGTGGGATCTGAGAAAAACTTTAATAAGCTTTTTGCTGATCTCCAGGAGAGTTAGATTAAGTTATGAATTTATCACTTAGAGGAAGAGTCACCACCAGTTTTATCGTAGCCAATATCATGGTGCTCGCCTTGAGCTTTACCGTTTTTCATTATTTAAATTCACTAAATCGCGAAATTGAATCAATTACTGAATCTTCAAACAAAGTGATGCTGATCACCGATGAAATTCGAATTTCAGCCGTTCAGATTTTGAAGATGCAAAGAAAAATATTAACTAAAAAACCAACTCAAGATGATTTAGATCGCATTTCTAACCTTTGCGATGGTCTCTCATCACAACTTAACCAATTGTCTCCTAATATTAGAGACAAAAACGTCTCTGATGTTGTGACGAGAATGCAGACTTATGTTGATTCACTGAAAGTGGTTATTTCAAAAGCACTTCCTATGCAACGTGATACATCTGGAATGTCAGCGATTGCCGATTTGGCCGACAAAATTCTTGAAGCCTTTTCAGAATTTCAAGATCTGCGACAGGAAGAGGGACGAGATCAAGATCGTCGCTTGCGCAAAATTATCAATGAGACAAAACGAATCATGATGATCGTACTGATTATCGGCTTCTTGTTTACTATTATTTTGGCCTTGGTGGTTCCTGGAAAAATTGCTCTTCCTTTCAAGAAGATCAAGGATGCTATTCGAGAGTTACAGGACTGTAATTTTGACGTGTCCATTTACTATTCTCAGGACGATGAAATTGGTGAAATTGCCCGAGAAATGAATAAAATGATTCATAACTTCAAACAATTTGAAGAATTGCGAACAGATCGTATCAACGTCGAGCATCGAAAGTTTGATGCTCTCGCCAACATGGTGAAAAAGCCAGTTATGCTTGCCAATGCCGAAGGCAATCTTATTTATATGAACAATTTCTTGTATTCTATTCTCCAAGTACAAACTGAAGATGTGATTGGCAAAACTATGCAAGAGACACTAATGCCAGATAGCATTATTGAAGCTTACGAAGTGGCCATTAAGCGTCGCTCCAAAATTGAAAACGCCGAAGTCATTATCTATACACGTGAGCACGAAGCAGAAAGAGAAGAAAATGACGCGCTTGATGCGGATGGTAATCCATTACCAGCTAAACAAGAAGACATAATCTTCAAAGGCTATGCTAACGTCATCCCAATTCGCGGGAAAGAGAGTTCCCTTGATTATTACCTTATGGTACTGTCTAGCGAAGTTTTTGCCTGATATCATTTAAACCTAAACCAACGGAATTTGGGACCAATGGATCAAAATCTGATTCGAAATTTTTCTATTATTGCCCATATCGATCATGGGAAATCTACCCTCGCGGATAGAATTCTTGAAACGACAAAATCCGTTAGCGAACGCGAGAAAAAGGATCGCTTGCTCGATAATATGGACCTCGAAAGAGAGCGCGGTATTACGATTAAAGCGCAAACGGTTCGTTTAAAATACAAAGCTCAAGATGGAAAAAATTATATTTTTAATTTGATCGACACTCCGGGGCACGTGGATTTTACCTACGAAGTAAGTCGTTCTCTTGCTTCATGTGAAGGGGCTTTGCTCGTCGTTGATGCTTCTCAAGGTGTTGAGGCGCAAACTTTGGCCAACGTTTATATGGCCATTGATAATAATCTCGAGATAATTCCCGTCATCAATAAAATCGATCTTCCTCATGCTGATCCCGATAAAGTGAAAGCTGAAATTGAAGACATTATTGGAATTGATGCCAGTGACGCTGATCTCGTTTCGGGTAAGAGCGGAATTGGTATCGAGGGTTTGCTCGAATCAATTGTAAAAAAGATTTCACCTCCAAAAGGAAAACCAGATTCTCAGTTCCAAGCTTTGATTTTTGATTCTTGGTTTGACCCTTATCAAGGCGTTGTCGTTTTGGTGAGAGTTATTGAAGGAACTGTAAAAAAGAAAGACCTCATTACGCTTAAGCGCTCGGGTGGTTCGTATGAAGTTTTGAAGATGGGGTTTAATACTCCTTTCTTTGTTGAGTGCGATACTTTCGAAGCTGGTGAAGTTGGACTTTTGATTTGCGGAATTAAAACAGTTCGCGATGTTAAAATTGGCGACACAATAGTTCATACAGCAAAAAAAGACACAACTCCGGCACTTCCTGGTTACAAAGAAATTAAGCCGATGGTTTTTTGCGGGATTTTTCCTGTCGATTCTCCAGATTATGAAATTTTAAAAGAATCTCTTGAAAAGTTAGCCTTGAATGATTCTTCATTTACTTATGAGCCAGAAACTTCGGCAGCATTAGGATTTGGATTTCGTTGTGGATTTTTAGGCTTGCTCCATATGGATATTATCCAAGAGCGACTCGAACGCGAGTTCCAGTTGAGTTTAATTTCAACTGCTCCTTCTGTAAGCTATATGGTGCGATTGAATGATGGCACAGAAGAGATGGTTTCGAATCCATCCGAAATGCCTGATCCAGATAAGTTTGAAGCTGTAAGCGAGCCTTACGTTAAATTATCGATTCACGTTCCTAATGAATTTGTTGGTCCAATGATTACTTTGTGCCAAGAGCGCCGAGGAAATCAAATTGAAATTAAATATATTACTGAAGAACGAGTTCAAGTTGTTTATGAAATGCCACTCGCCGAAATGGTTTTTGATTTTTATGACCGATTGAAGAGTATTTCAAAAGGTTATGCTTCCATGGATTACGAGCTTATTGGTTACAGAGAATCTCAATTGGTAAAAGTTGATGTTCTTTTAAATGGTGACAAAGTCGATGCTCTATCTCTCATTTGCCATAGAAGTAGTAGTTATCCAAAGGGCAAAGATCTCGTGAGTAAATTGCAAAAGATTATCGATAGACAACAGTTTGATATCGCTATTCAAGCTGCAGTTGGCGCGAAGATCGTTGCCAGAGAAACAATCAAGGCCTTGCGTAAAAACGTTCTCGCTAAATGTTATGGTGGGGATATTTCACGTAAGAGAAAGTTATTAGAGAAACAAAAAGCAGGTAAAAAACGCATGAAGATGGTGGGAGCCGTTGAGATTCCACAAGAAGCGTTCCTGGCTGTTCTCAAGACGGATGAGTAATGATTCACGAGACTTTGAGATATCATTTTGATCGTGCGCTCCAGATGTTTTCATCTGGCAGTGGCTATGATCAACTTTTAAAAGCAAAGAAGATCTATTTCGATTTAGTAGGCAATATTAATGAGGAAGACGAAGACTTTGAAAATCGTATGAATTCTTTCAACGAGTGGTTTCTTCTTCAATACATTGAAGAGGGAAGATCTCAAACTTTTATGGAAGATTACTTAACTGCGAATAATGTCGAAGATTATATTGCGGAAAGTTTTAAGAATCATAATCATTCTTTTTTTGAATTCTTAGGAAAAAATCTGAAGCGCCAGTTTACGATTAAAGACATCCTTCATAATAAAAAAATTATCATGGCTGCCGATTTAAAAGATTTCCCGGTGCTCAAAGGTGAAATCTTCCTCGGACGTGTTATTGAGTTCAGAGAAGGCAATTATTTAATGCCTGGGCTTTGTCTTCTGCCTCAAGAGAGTCGCTCGATTCTTAAGAAGCAATCGAGATTAGTGATTAAGCAAAAGAATAAAGAGCTGGAGCTTCCCTTTCTTCTCAATATTGAAAAACTGAAAACCAAGTGGTCTCATTATGACCATGTGGATATTTCTAAAATCTTTGTCTTTGGCAATAAGTAATGACCAGAGTATTTGGCTTTACCCTTCTCAGAAATGCCGTTAAGTATGATTACTGTTTTAAGGAAAGTTTACTTTCATTACTGAATGTTTGTGAAAGTGCTTATATTGCTTTGGACAAGGGAGAGGATTCTACAGCTGAGACGCTTAGTGATCTTCCCAATTTAAAGCTGATTGATTCTCCTTGGGATATGAGCAACCGCCAAGGGGGAATTGTTCTCTCTCAACAGACTAATATTGCCCTAGAAGCCTTGAGGGCAGATCACCGCGCAACTGAAGGCTCATGGGGATTTTATCTTCAGGCCGACGAAGTCCTTCATGAAGATGATCGGGATCTGATTCTCAAAGATATTCAACTAGCTTCTGATCTGAATTATGATGCGATTTCTTTTCGCTATCTCCACTTCTGGCAAAGCCATCATTCGATTGCGATCAATAAGAAATGGTACCCTCAAGAAATTCGCGCTATCAAGCTCAATACTCCCATTGAGAGTTGGGGGGATGCTCAGAGTTTTCGCCATCATCAAAAAGTTTTTCAATCTGAAGCTCGCATTTATCACTACGGGCATGTTAGAGAAGAAGATAAATACAAAAGTAAAAAAGCTGATATTTTAAAGATGTATCATTCTGACCAGAAAATGAAGAAATATATAAGGCGTGAGAAGCGCTTTGATAATCTAACAGAAGTACTACCCTATTGGGGGCCGCAGCCTCATTGGATGAAAGATCGAATTGAGAGAATGGGAGAAGTTTGGAGTGCTCCAGAAGTTGAAGAGGTTACTATCTTTGGTGACCCCGAGCTCTATTCAAGTCATCTTAAAAATAATATAAGAGCTCGCAATATTTTTTGGGTTGATGTCATGAGTGATGTTGAAAGTTCTCAAAAAAGTAATGTGATTATTCCGTTGCCAGGCTTTTGGCAAAAAATCTTTTACCCCTCTAAAGTTCCTTTTAAAATGAGAAGTCCACTGGCTTTGTCCTGGAATCTCGATTTTCTTTTGACGATGAAATTATCTGAAAAAAAGATCGGAGTAAATTAAGCGTTTACATCATCAAATTGATGAGCTTCGCTGAGCTTGTGTCTTTTGCCTGAGAGCAGGTAAGGGATGATTCCAAGAAGATTCACCATCACCATACAAACAAAAAAGAGATTGAAAAAAGAAGCTCCTCCATCGACACCTGCAAAGTGAAAGAGCTTATCGAAAATAGCGTGACCTATTCCAAGCCCTGCAGGAGTGATCGGAATTGCTGTCGCCATAAAACCAATGGGAATAAAGGTCATAATGAAAGGCAGAGGAATCGCTTTGCCATAAAAAGGATGAGAAATAATCCAGAATGCGAGGAAGCCTAGAAATTGGCAAATCATGCTGATCGCTAATGTTTTCACCATGACAGATTTATCTTCTCCAAAGGCCCAAACTTGAGAGAGAGTTTTTTCAATACGCGCACCAAGCAGAGGAATCTTACTGACCAAATTAAGAACTAATTGCTGAATTCTTTTGGGAACAAAAAGCATAATGATAAAAACGATGGCGCCAGTGAAGAGTAAGAAATTAAAGTGAATGAGGTAAGTGAGTTGAGGCGAGATGGCCGTGATTTCAGAATAATAAACAGTAGAGAAAATTCCCAAAATGCATAATAGTCCCATCAATCCAATGACACGATCCATGAGCACGCTCATCACCAAAAAAGTTTTACTGACTTCACGATCGAGATCGCGAGCGTAAACCAGCTTGATAAAATCTCCTGTTACTGCACCTGGAAGAAAAGAGTTGAAAAAGAGACCAATCCAATTGAGACGCAACATGTCTATTATCGGAAGCTCTTTCTTGATCCTCACGCGAAGAAGAATTCTCCATCTTACTGCACCTAAGGTGGCTTGAATGATTATCAAAGATATGGCGAGCGCCCAGAGATAGCCCTCAGAAAAAGCTTTTTGAACCATGCTAAAGTCGAGTTTTCCACTGGTGAGCAACCAATAGATGATCAAAAAAGCGAACAAAAACTTGAGAAAAACCTTCAACCAAATTTCCTTGAATAATTCCTAGTGGGCAGGTGTAGCTCGTTTTGGTATTCTAAACGCCGATTTGAATGATGACTACTGAGTATTTATAAGCAATGCGCTATTTGGAGGATTGATGAAAGTTGTTGTGATTGGAACTGGATATGTGGGCCTCGTTTCGGGGACTTGTTTTGCCGAAATCGGTCATCAGGTAACATGTGTTGATATTGATCCACGAAAAATAGAAATGTTAAAAAGTGGCGAGTGTCCTATTTATGAACCAGGACTGACTGATCTTCTTTTGAGAAATATTAAAGCACGCAGACTTTTCTTCTCGACCACTTATGAATCAATCAAAGAGGCGAAATCTATTTTTTTAGCAGTTGGAACCCCTTCAAGTGATGATGGCCGTGCTGATCTTCGCTATTTAAAAGAAGCTGCGATTCAAGTCGCGCAGAATATTTCCGATGACGCCACGATTGTTATTAAATCTACTGTTCCCGTGGGGACTTCAGTTGAAATTAAAAAATTGATTGCTGAAAATACGACGAAGAAATTTCAACTGGTCAATAACCCAGAGTTTTTGAAAGAAGGAACGGCCGTTGAAGATTTTATGCGCCCGGATAGAGTGATTATCGGACATCAAGAAGCAGAAGCCGCTAAAGTGATGGAAGAGTTGTACTCACCACTCCTTATGCAAGGTAATCCAATTTACTATATGAGCAATCTCTCGGCTGAAATGAGTAAGTATGCTGCCAACTGTTTTCTTGCGACTAAAATTTCATTTATCAATGAAGTGGCAAGATTATGTGATGAAACGGGAGCTGATATCGAAGAAGTGCGCAAAGGGATTTCATCAGATCAGAGAATTGGTAAGCATTTTCTTTACCCAGGGCCTGGTTACGGGGGGTCTTGTTTTCCCAAAGACGTGAAAGCACTTATGCATACGGCGAAAGAACATGGCATGACTTTGAAAATTGTTGAAGCCACTGAAGATGTGAACGATGCTCAAAAGAAGCGGATGTTTGAAAAAATGTCTCATCACTTCAATGGAGATCTCAAAGGTAAAACTTTTGCTTTTTGGGGAGTCGCTTTTAAAGCAAATACCGATGATGTTCGTGAAGCTTCTGCTATTACGATGGCGAGAGAGATTTGCAAGGCTGGCGGTAAGGTTTGCTTTTATGATCCAGTTGCAGCTGATAATTATTTGAAAGTCATGAAAGAATACAAAGAGTGCGATAACCTCATCACTTCAAATGACAATATGTATGATTGCCTTGAAGGCTGTGATGGTTTGGTTACCATGACTGAGTGGCGCGAATTTAAGAACCCCGACTACAGTGAATTAAAGAAAAAGCTCAAAACTCCAGTGATCTTTGATGCCCGAAATTTATTTAAGACTGAAAAAATTCTTGAACAGGGATTTGCTTACTATGCTATCGGTAAACGAATTCAAAAATGAGTAAAGTAAAAGTCGCCGTCATTCAACTTACAAGTGCACTTGAGTTTCAAGTGAATCTCGATAAGATTGATCGCTTCCTAAGCGAGGCGAAAACTCAGGGGGCGCAATATGCCTTTCTTCCCGAATGCTTTTACTCAATGTCAGATGGGACAAAGCCATCTCCTTACTTGATCAATGGTCAAGACGAGCACTATGGACGTATTCAAGCTCTGGCCCGCAAACATCAGCTTTATTTGATCGGCGGCTCGGCTGCTATTAAAGATGGAGATAAGGTTCGCAATCGAGCCTATAATTTTGCTCCCGATGGAACTGATCTTGGAACCTATGACAAAATTCATCTCTTCTCTTGTGACATCGTGAAAAATAACGAGCAAAAGAAAATAAATGAAGCCGATATTTATTCTCCAGGCTCAACTCCCAAATTAATCAATGCGGGCGAACTGAAAGTCGGCTTGGGAATTTGTTTTGACTTGCGTTTTCCCGAGCAATCACGAGACTACACCATGAAAGGTGCTAATCTCCTTACTTACTCTTCAGCTTTTACGGTTCCAACCGGAAGGGCCCATTGGCACACTTTGCTTCGAGCTCGTGCTATCGAGAATCAACTCTTCGTTGTAGCTGCTGCTCAATGGGGTGTGCATAATCAACGTATCATCACTTACGGACATTCACTGATCATTGATCCTTGGGGTGAAATTCTGGTAGATGCTGGCGAAGGCGAAAAGGTCATCGTTGCAGATTTGGACTTGGAGAGAATGAATGAAGTTCGTCGTAGCGTTCATTGTCTCAATCTATAAGCCCCTGTAATTATAAAATTTTATGCAGATACTGTCACAAGTGGCATTGATCAGACACTCATCCCATGTGGACTTAATGTTAGACGCGATTCAGACTTTCAGAAATTCATGTTAAAAGAGAGGAATGATGAAACTATTACTAATACTTTTAATGACGATGTTTTCCCCAGTAGAGGCAAGAGATATGAAAAATTTTGTGAAACCTAATGCAGCTGATCTTCAAAAGAAATTAAATTCTATCCAATATAACGTCACTCAAAAAGAGGGAACTGAGCCGCCTTTTAAAAATGAGTATTGGGATAACCATGAAGATGGCATTTATGTCGATATCGTAAGTGGTGAACCTCTTTTTAGTTCGAAAGATAAATATGATTCTGGTACTGGATGGCCGAGCTTTAGTAAGCCACTAGTTCAAGAAAATATTGTGACAAAGAAAGATCGCAAACTCTTTTTCGCCGTTAGAACTGAAGTTCGCTCAAAGCATGCAGACTCTCACTTGGGACATGTTTTTGAAGATGGACCAAAGCCTACGGGCCTTCGCTACTGTATGAACTCAGCATCGATGCGCTTTATTCCTGTTTCAAAACTTGAATCAGAAGGTTATGGAGAATTTGTAGCGCTCTTTAAGAATGATGAGCGTAAGCCCGACAGCACAACTGTGCGCAGTGAACAGTATGAAACCGTCTATCTCGCGGGTGGTTGTTTTTGGGGAATGGAAGAGATCATTCGCCAAATCAAAGGCGTCAAAGAAACGGTTGTTGGTTATACTGGCGGAAATGTTAAAAACCCAAACTATGAAATGATGACAACTGGAACGACTGGCCATGCTGAAACGGTCAAAGTCGTTTTTGATCCGGCTGTGTTAAGCTTTGAAGAATTGCTTGGTTATTATTTTAGAATGCACGATCCAACTACGAAGAATCGTCAGGGCAATGATGTCGGTACACAATATCGTTCATCTATTTTTTACTTAACTGAAGCCCAAAAAGTAACGGCCGAAAAAGTTAAGGCGCAAGTTGATAAATCAGGGAAGTGGAAAGCTCCTCTTCAGACCGAAATTGTCAAAGCCTCTGAATTTTATAATGCTGAGGATTACCACCAAGACTATTTGCAAAAGCATCCACAGGGATACACTTGCCATTTCTTGCGCGATTAAAGCTTAAAGTTTTTATACTCGCCAATTCGATAACCTGTTAAGTTTTCAATTCCATCGGAGATCATTAGTCTGAGGTCTCCAATTTTTTTATCGAGAGGCAAACTCATAATGTCCAAATCATTTTGATGAAGAGAGATCCAGTCTTTCATGATGCTCGGATGAGTTTCTTTAAAAGGCTGAAGTCCCCAAATGCGTTGGTATTGAAAATTTGAGTTTTGATGATTAGATCCATGGTAAAGCTTTGAAAAGCTTTTTACTTTATCATTCATGATGGTCTCTTTTCTTGCCCAACCATAATGAAAAATACGAGCGCGTGTTTCAAGGCATTTGATTTTAGTTTCATCTTGATAGCGAAAACCTTGAGCGTCTAGCCATGAAACAATTTTTTTATTATTTCTAATTAGTCGAATTTCTCGACGATAAACATTGCGAGTTCTTTTAATGATATTGGTATTGCCATAAAAATGCAGATATTGAAAAACCAGGCCGTCGCAATCTTTGCGCAGTTCTAATTCTTGAATCGAAGACTTGATGAGCTCGATATCATCTTCATGAATAACTTCATCACCTTGAATGTATTGACAGTATTTTCCAGTGCATTCTTTTAACGCTAAATTGGTTTGCTGAGAAAGAATGAGACCTTTTGAAGAGACGTTGGGGTCCCACCAATTTTTAATGATTTTAAATTTTGGTGAACTAAAATTCTCGCAGATCAGTTTATAAGTTCCATCATCTTGGACTAAATTTGGGTCATCAAAACCCACATTAATCACTACTTCATCACAAAAAGAGGCGATGGATTTTATGCTTTCAACGAAGGGGTAACCAAGAGTGAGACCGTTCTTGATGAAGCTAAAGCCTGATAAAAGTGGTTGTTTTGAGGTCATAAAAGACTGTAACCCATTGACATAACGTGGGCAAGGTAAAGATTACTCGTACTCTTTCGATCAGAGAATGGTGAGGTATTATGGCCCGCTATCATTTTTTATTGATAGGGAGGATACTAAAGTAGTGAAATTATTTTGGACCCTGTTTCTATTAAGTCCTCAATTGATGGCTGCAGATGCAGCTGACACGCGTCTATTAACCCATTTCGATCGCTTTCTGATTGGGACTCAAACTCCGATCATTCAACGTTTAAAGAATGATGCTTTCGAATGGACTGTTGAACAGGCCCGTTGGGAAAAATCACATGCTCCCATATCGCCTCTTAAAACCGATGCGAAGCAAGAGGCCATGGCGAAACATTATTTTAGTCAATCAGGACGCGCGATTGGACGTGCCATCGGTCGCGACTTTGAAATCCTTCGTCGAAAAATGTTTACTCGTACCAATGCTAACGTTGATATTAGAGAATTCGATGACAATAAATCAGCTCAAGGCGAGGACACTATTGAAAAGAATATTTTAATAGCAGGTTTAGAAGAATTAACAAACTTCGATTTCAAAACATCGCTCTCCACTTCGCGCGCTTTAGTGCGACTCAATTATAATTGGCTTGAACTTGCCAGTGAATATCGATTTGATGGAGTTTCAAAACTCACAGCACACAAATCACTTCCCTTTGAGATGCAATGTAATTACACCTACTACATTTCTCATGGGCAAAGCCAGTTGGCCTTTTCGCGTCCACTGACTAATCTCATTACTGCCAGTTATATTCTTCAAGATAAAGCTTCACAGAGCTTGTCAGAGAACATATTTAAGCTCGATTATTCTTATAGTTTCTAAAGTAAATGTCCTAAAGCAGAAAAGACCGCAATTTCAGTTCTAAGCCTCGAACTTCCCATGCTCATTAATTGATAACCAAGATCTTTGAAGTGAGAAATTTCTTCTTCTGTCCATCCTCTTTCTGGTCCAATCGCGAGAGTGATGTTTTCAAATGAGTTATGATTAAAGTTATTCCAGCGATCAGGCACGTCAGGATGGAGAATAATTTTTTTGCTCGAATCATCAAGGGGCGGAATATATTTTTCCAAAGTAACGGTAGGCCACATTGAAAAATAGGCTGATTGTTCTAAGCCTAAACTTAGCAATTCATTAAGTTGATCTTCCTGATAAATTCTTGAAGTGAAATAGCTCTTCTCGCTCAATTGCGCCGGAACAAAAGTAAACTGAGTGACACCAAGACTCGTTCCATGTTCTAAAATTTTTTTCATGGTGGGAGGTCTTGAAATACCAACAACTAAATGAATGTACTTTGCTTTCTTTCTTTGAGGTGGAGAAATCTGTGCGACAATATTTTTATCGCTAAGTTCGAGAATCGTGGCAATGGAGATACCCTGGTTGACGATATTTGCTTTAAAAGAATCGCCAATAGTTAACTTTAAATGTTCTTTAATGTGAGCAACACGATAAGGCGTATCAATCTTGTAGGTAAGATCATCTATCTGTTGCGATGATAAAAGAAGAACTGAATTCATGCTTACTGCTACCTCATAATTGATTTACCGGACAAGAAAAAAGTGAATAGCGGCTAAAATAAAGAAGTTTAAATTCAAGCAGTTATAATACTTTAGATTAAATTTAGCTTTGAAGAAGTCTTGCATGGGACTTTTGCTTTTAACAGCTCCCCCAGGCTGGGGAAAAACACAGAAAATAATCGAATGGCATCAGCAAGATGATTGCTCGCTTGTTTATATCTCACCCCTAAGGGCCTTGACCGATGAGTTCGAGAAAAGGTGCCAAAAGATCGATCGAGTTTTAAGGCTTAAAAATCAGAATGACTGGAATGTTTTCCTTAAAACCTCAAAAAACTTACTGCTGATTGTAACGGCGGAGCAATTGACTGATCAAAAACTCCAAGCGCTTCAATCAAAACGAATACTTTATGTCATTGATGAGATTCATCTTTTTTATTATTGGGGAGAATCGTTTCGTTATAGGTTGCTAGAAATATGGATGTGCCTGGCCAGTGAAGATCGATGTGTTGTGGCAATGACAGCGACTATTGAAAAAGAGCTCTTTAAAAAGTTAAAGAAAGATGCTTTCAATAATTTTTTAAATGTATATTTTATAGATCAAGGAAAAAATCAATTTCAAACATCCCCGAAAAAGATCGTCCAATATCCCGTTCAAAAATGGATGAATGCAGAAATCAAGGCTCAGTTGAAAATCAAGAGGTCAAAGCCACTTTTAGTCTTTGTTTCCTATCGTTCAAATGTAGAACAATGGCTTTCGTGGGCACAAAGAAATTCCATTCGTGCCATCGGTTGTGTTGGAGGACAAGCTCAGAGCTTTAGTGAAAATATTGACAGTCATCAATGGCAATTAATTGTAGCGACCTCAGTTTTATCTCATGGAGTCAATCTCCCAAGTGTCGCGGAAGTCTTTATTACTTACCCCATTGAGGTAGCCGAATTTTGGTATCAAATGGCAGGGCGAGGAGGTCGCAGAGGTGAACAATTCAAGCTGCATCATTTAAACAAAGAACGAGACAAGAATTGGTCGCAAATTCCAATTTTGTACTTCAAATATCTGAAAAACAGATGCTTTCAGTCGTTAAACTCTATGATATAAAAAAATATGCAACAGAAAGTAGAAGGATTAGTTATAAGCAAGCGACCGTATCAAGAACGGCATCTGCTTTGTCATCTTTTACTTCGCTCTGGAAAGAAAATTTCGGTCATTTTTTTGGGAGGCCGTGGAGGCGGAAAAAATCAGAAAGGCTCTAATGTTGAGCTTGGAAACATGCTCTCGCTATTGCTTGTTCGCAGCTCTGGTCAAGTCGAGCTTCACAAGGCCAAAGAATGGACTGTGACTTGGAGTCCTCTTTTTATTCGCGATAACCATGAAGCTTTTTATTTGACCTGTTTTATTTTTGAAGTGGTGAGTCTGATTAGCGTGCAAGACAATCTTCACGATTCGAATAACAATTTTGATGATACTCATATTGGGCTTTTTAGACTTGTGAGCAATGCGCTTTTTCGACTGAACTCAAAAATAGAGTCAAAATCATTTGTGGTGCATGAAGAGCGATCCTTATTTTTAGCGAAACTTTTAATTGAGACTGGGCTCTATCCTCAAATGAGTGAGTGTGCCAATTGTGGCCAACCTCTTAGCTCTCATAAATCCGTCCAGCTCTCTCCAAGTCATGGAGGCTTTTCATGTCAGCAATGTATTCAGCTTGAAACGGGAGAGCGAGAAATTTCAGAGCAAGGGTTACAGATTTGGAATTTACTCAAGCAAGTGGCCAATGAAAAATATGGTGACATCAAAATTCAAAATACGTTAAATAATGAAGGGGCTCGTGCCCTGTTAAATTATTTTTGCTTTCAATGTCAGGTGGATTTGAAGAATATAAAAACTCTTACGATGATGAATCATCAATAAGATTTCGGGCTAGTCTTAGAGCATCTTCCCTCATTCCTCTTAAAAAACGACTGCGATAATTAAATTGTTCGTGAATCCCTAAAAAATAGAGGTGATCTAGGGTTGGATGCTCAAATTGATTTCGAAGCTGTGAAGTTTCAAATTCAGGTATTCCTGAAATTTTCTTAAAGCTCGGGCGAAAACCGGTTGCGAGCAATAAGGCATCAAAGCTTTCCGTGTGCCCATCTGCAAATATAACTTTCTTTCCATTAAGAGATTGTATATCAGTATGGGTTTTGACGAGATTTTGATCAAACAAATCTTTAATCCGACCACTTTCCATTTTGATATCAGGTTTTAAATTGAGTCGAGGCTTAAAGGCAAGGGGAATAGACTCAAGTTCGTACAAATATTTAAAACTAAAATTAAAAATGAATGGTGGGGCCATAAAGGCAACTTGTGTACGTGAAGAGAGATGAGTCTCAAGTCCTGCTTGCACACATTCAAAAACGGCTTGGCCAGCGGATAATCTTTTTCCCACAATTAAAATCTTTTGAAATCCCTGATCTTTAAATT
>PCTW01000070.1 GCA_002786715.1 Bdellovibrio sp. CG22_combo_CG10-13_8_21_14_all_39_27 | reverse complement strand
ATATTTCCTCCGACTGAAAAGCTTGTCGGAGAATCAAAAATCAAGTCAATACGGGCCACAAGACTAGGTTACTTATCAATATTTACAATCTCGCTAGTATCAACAATTTCAAATACAGATGATTTGAACTGCTTAATTTTTTTCTTATCTATAAAGACTTTAAAGTGCCCTAGAAAAACTAGATTAACTTTCAACATATTGCATCTCTCAACTATCAACTCTCTTTCTCAAAATCATATATCAATACAAGTAACATCTGTATCAGATTGAGTAATTTCAACAATCGCATTTTTACCTATTTTCTCTGTCCTTCCACCTGAAACCTCATCTGAGATAAAGACATAATCTTCATTCTCTCCTTGATAGTACCCAACAAGAAACTGCCCACAACACCTACTAATGAACATTAACCTTATTTTAATCAAAGTTCCTATTTCCATAATTCCCCTAAATACTCGTTCCGACTCTAGGTTCTGAGTTATCCGCAAACTCCGTAAATTTACAATGATATTTTATAAATTCGTCAATTTCATTCAAATCAACTTTATGCTTCAGAAAGTCATTGGGAGAAATACATATAGTAAGTTTTTCACAAAACTTTTTCTCTGAGATTGATGCTGTAAATGACTTTACTATTTCCCTCGCTAGTTCATTTCGAGTCTTATTAACACGCCCTAAGCCAGAACCAATAATTGGAATTACAATCTCACCATATTGACCATGTTCACTAATAAATTGCCACAGTTTGTTTAAAAAAACTTGCACATCATCAAAGTTAGTTCTTACAACATTTCCGCTACCATTCAAACTTGTCAAAACAGTAAAATAAAAAGTATTGCCATTTGTCTGGATTTTTAAAACCTCTCCTATACCAAGAGGTTTTGCTAAACCACGACTTGTCACTTGGGTAGTAATATCAGACTCAAGATGAGCGACTTCATTATAAAATTTCTTTAAAAGCTGTCCTTGGATACTCTTCTTAGATATGGGCCCGCCAATATCTTCAGTTTTTACCTCGGCTTGAGCATTGAAAGGAATAACATGGTTACCACTTAATTTGAAAATATCCTTTACCGAGTATTCGATTTCTACATCTGTATTATCAAATTTATACTTTGCACTAAGTCGAGGGATTGAACGAATAAGAGAAACAATAATTCCTAATAAAGCAAAGTAATACCACTTCTCTTTAATACATTCATTGTAGTTTTTTGGAAGAAAAAAACTCGTTAGTTCTAAAAATGTCCATAATCCACCATATACTATCAAGACAGAGGAGATGAGCTTTTTAATAGAAAAACAAGATACCCAAAAGTGGCCAGTAAAAAGGGATTTTAACCTCGTCATTTATAAGCCTAATGCAGAATAGCTACTGTCATTATAATAAAATGGGCCACTCTTTCCTTCTCTTTTTAAACGAAAGTAATCACTACTCCATTCTTCTAGGCTTTTTTGAAGTATTTTCGTGTTAAAACTAATATGCAACGCAAGATGAGTCCGAAGTAGCGTTGGACAACGAGTTTCATCCATAGACCTTTTGCCATTTAGATTTACAACAATTATTGGCAAATCCATTTTGATTGCTTGCTCAATTTCCCAAGAGACAAATTTATGTAAATATTTAGTGCTTTCACCAACAAGTAACACAAACATTTTACTTTCGTTTAGCCTTGCTCTTAAGCTTGCCTTTATAGTTTCTTCACTACTTGTATCCCGTGATTGTTTAGATACATGAGCGTCGTAAAAATTAAAGCTAGTTCTATCGCTTTGAGTCCATGCCGTCATTAAGCGGTAGTAATGAATATCTTTATCGCCATCAAAAGCAACATAAGTCTTGTTTCTATAGGGCATCAATTATCTCCTTACTTTTTTTCGCTACCAGTATTACTGCTCGCTACAGGCGATGGCGTTTGAACACTACTTGTCACATTTGGTAAAGGCTTTGAAGTTGTTGGTTTAGAAGGTTGAAAGCCTCTAATTTCATTTGGCTGATAACCATTCTTTAAAACGCCCTTTTTGGGTTGATAACCTAAATCTGTACTTTTTGTCTTATCCACCATCTTAACTGTTTTATCATCACTCATATTTTCCTCCTTTAATCAAAAAACTCTATTGTAGATATTTCACCATCATTTATATAAATCCCTTTATTGGTTAGAACCTCTTGCCACTCATGAGTTTCTTCGCAAATTTTAAAGAACTTCTCAATATAAATATCTTTAAAGTTTGAGTCTGCACTGAATGAATTAGAACTGAATTCTCCATAAATATTACTACCATTCCTTAGTTTGATAATGACTCGTGCCCCTGAATGGAATTTATTAAAAACATAGTCCCAACTTGTCGGGCAGGAATGTCGTGGGTTCAAACTAATACCGTTCAAGATTTTTTTTACTAAACCCAAATGGGTGAAAATACTCCAAATGCTTCCAAGGAGTAATGGAGATAAAAACACTTGAAGTAAAAATGATACAGTTCCTTTGATTTCTTCAAATAAAAAGTAGCAAATTGAGTAATTGATTAGCCCAAGAGCAAGGAGCTTTAGCGGAGGATTGCTTTCTTTTCGAGGTGAAAATAAGTTAAGTGAGTAATTAAAAATATATCCGGGCACAAGTAACGCTGTTACTCGAACAATCATCTCATTGCTTAGCATCGGAAAATCAGACAAAATTTACTCCTTAAACAAAAACATACTAGTTCAATCGGTTTATTTTGGCAACGCATAAAATCTAAAAATACTGCTCGAAGTTTAAGGCAAGGACTTAAGAAATTTTAAATGCAAGCGACTGCACACTGAGTCCTATAGAGCTAAGTACCAAATTTTATAGCAGATAGAAAATCTTAGAATACTTAATCTCCATCCCTAATAAAATGTGCTGATTAACAATTTCAAATTGGAGATGGCCTATGAGTATTGATTACAACCGATTGTTCAAAGAACAAGCGACAGCTCAAAGATTTAAAGAATGGGTAGAATTTTGGGATTTGGGAGAAATTGATAATCCCGATAGTGAAATAAATCATTGCATAGAAAGCATTAAGACTGAGGTTTATGACAAGAAAGTTTTGAGGTATCTTGCTCTCAACGCACAAGATAAGATTGAAGACCTTATTAGCTTTATAGATGAAAGCAACGAAGTGGTCATTCAAGAAAAGCTCTTTGAGTATATTCTTAAATTTGAAAAATCATGGTCTCGCTTTAAAACCAAAACTATCATTGAAGATGATGATTTTTTTGGAATGCTGTTGAAACGCCTCAGTACGCTTGATAGCAACATTGAAAAGAGTCAGAGTGAAGAGCAAGAGTAGAAAAAACTGTTCCACCTGCACCAAAGAGGGTCTCCAACCGACCGATAAGTGTTTAAGGAAAAATGGGAATTATCGTAAGGGAGATGTGCGTATACAACGCTATCAATGCAAGAAATGCGGTCGGTTTATCCCTCTAGGTCAATTTGAAGAACGTCCTAAAAATCGCAGAAAGTCTCAAATTGCAAAGTTACCACTATCACACTTTGCACAATGGGAGGACTATTACACCATAAAGCTTGCATCATTTATAGCTCGACTAACACAAAATAAAATCTACGATGAGCTTGAGCTATTACTTGGACAACCAAAAGCGACTATTGCCTCCAAAATAAGTAGAGGCATCGCTTTTTCAAGTTATGAAAGCTGTATGGCTTCGTTGTCATATTTAGAAGAAATGGTCATCCCTTCACTAGGAGATAAACTTAAACAGTCTAGTGAGCGTCTGCGACTCTCAACTCTAAAAATAAAAATCATGGAGCGGTGTTATGAGGATTTTCATGGAGAACCACCTCCTACATTAGGTTCATTGATGACCCCACAAAAGGAATATCAGCAACCAATTTTTGTAAGGACAATGCTATTTCATGGTGTTTTTGGGGAGTTAGAAACAAGAATTCAAACAGATAAGTCAGGCCTTTTCCAAAAAGAGGTATGCCTTCTAATGAATGAGAACTTTTTCAAGGAGTACTTTTTTGGAGAATGACTACAGGTTAATGAAGGAGTCTATGCTTGAACTTGATATAAGAGAGTTCGAGAATACAAGATTATTCAACGACTACATTTGCTTTAGTGGTAAAGAAATTATTCGAGCTTTCCAAAAACCAGTGACAGTATATCCTGAGAAAGAAATCAAAGTTGAGATAAAGCTTCTTCATTGGTTCGGAAGTGATATTGAAATCAAAGCTCAAATTCCATATCGAGTGGTCTTCCTAGATAAAGAACCATATTTTGAGAAAGGCCAACCTTTTAAAATACACCTCAAAGAATTGAAAGATAAAACTCTAAGGTTTAATTCCAATGGCATCCTAAGTAAAAAATTATTTATGCCTCCCTTCGAGGCAGTATTTCGACCTAGAGAGATACTAAACATGACCTATCTATCAAAAAGAAAAGACTCGAAGTCACAATACTGCTATCCCTATAAGGATGAACTTGGGTTTGCACATCTTTATTGGTCAAAACGTGAAAGAGAGCAAAAAAAGTATTATAAGGCCATTAAAGAGCTTGGAGTTGTTATCCCAGATTACAGAGATGCAATTATTAGAAGAGAGCTGTCAAAATTAGATTTCACTCTCAAAAGTAGTGTTTGCTAGGCATTGTTGTCTTGTAAGCATTTTTCAATCATTTGAAGGAGGATTTCATTGATGCTGGCCTCTTCTTCCTCTGCAAAGTCCTTGAGGCGTTTATTAAGCTCTTCAGGCATTCTTAGAGTGAATGTTACCAATTTCTCTTTATCTTTTTCAGGCTTCTTAAATTTGAATTTGGACATAGATAACTCCTTATTTTTACTATTATATACTTAATTTAAAAGACTTCAAGAAATGAAGTTGTTATATGACTTCACAAAAATGAAGCCATGTGTTATAATATGATATGAAGTCTAAAAAAGCTATTTACCTGAGAGTATCTACCCAAAAACAAGACTTGGCATCTCAACGCTTCAAAGCACAAAACTACTGTATTGGACGAAGTTATGATGCAAGCGACTGCATCTACTATGAAGACAAAATCAGTGGTGCAAAATCTGATAGGGACGCTCTTAATAAGCTCCTTGAAGATTGTAGAAACGGCTTGATTGATACAGTCATCGTAATATCACTTTCTCGCCTCTCACGTTCTCTTAGCCACCTTTTAGAGCTTGCTAACGAGTTTGCCTCTATGTCCATCACTCTCATCTCGATAACTGAGCAAATTGACTTCTCAACTCCAATTGGAAAAATGATTTTGTCCGTCATTGGTAGCCTTGGAGAACTTGAGAAAAATCAAATATCACAACGAATAAAGCGAGGGATTGAACTGGCTAGAGCCAGAGGCAAGAAACTTGGTAGGGAAAAGGTCATTTGTCGAGACACTGTTATGAAGCTCCATAGAAAAAACCTAAGCAATAAGGAGATTGCTAATATCGTCAAAGCGAGTCCTTCCTCAATTTCAAGGATTATCAAAGCCCAAAAGCAATCTGCCCTCTCCAAGGTATCTTGAGAGAGACATTTTATATCTCTCAAGATGTTACGAAGATTATTGATTAACCGATAAAATCGTTATGGAAATATTGCTTGCTGAAAATTTACGAAAAGCCCTAAACCTTCTCGATTGGAGTGTTCCCAAACTTTCCAAAGAGTCAGGCGTTAATAATCAAACAATTCATAATTGGTTAAAGGGTCAAGTTCCTCGTGATTTATCTCAGGTGAAATTAGTTGCCTCAACTCTCGGTATGAGCCTAGATGAGCTTTGTTTTGGTGATGCTCCTTCAACTAAGCCTAATGTGTTTGAAGAACATGAAGACCTCATCTATGCCGGGCAATACGAAGTTGTCCTTAGACGTATTAAAAAATAAAAGGAGAAATTTATGAGTAAAGAACAAGAAAAACTAGAGCAAAAAAAGTCAATGAGTTTTATGCGAATTATAGGAGTCATCTTCCTCCCAACTTTTTTTTGTTGGGGTGTAACAAAAAAGAAAGGGTTCTCTACTTTGGCCGTCACAATGGTCTACGGTTGGACTGCTATATACTCCTTCGTTTACATATCAAACAAATACTTCAAAGAGCACCCAGATGATGAAATCACCTCCGTTTCAAAACCTCTTGATTCGCAAGCTCAATCAACTAGTACTGTTAAAAATAATCGAGAAACTGAGCTTGGAAAGTTCAACATGGAAATGCAAAAATGGGTATTGCAAGAAATAAATAAATATCAAGAATTTTCAAATGTAATGCAAGAGGGTGTTCCAAGTGTAGAAACTTTAAAAGACTTATACACAGACCTTCAAAAAAGATGTAAAGCTCTTCCTGAAAATAGTATTACCAAAAAAGTTTACCTAAGAAAGAACATCAATGAAGTTTTAGTTACCTATTGCAATAACAGACTAGACACCCTTGCTTTACTTAGAAAATTCAATCTAACAAATGACCAAAGCTACCTTAAAGAGGCAATGCCAAAAATCTTAGTTGCAAGAGATACCCTCAACGAAATTGTTCCCAATGAAATTCAAACATTAAAATTATATCAGCTCAAAACAGAGAACCCTGAAGAGTTTAACAAACAAGTTAAGCGAGCGAGTGCCTCAGAATGATAAGTAAAATGGTCGTGGGTATTTCTCTTATTTTTTTTGCTCATTCAGCTATAACCAAAGAAATACCCAATTCAAATCTATTCAAGGCTTGCTATCTCGACTACCTCCTTGATGAAATCGAGCTTTGGCAATCAAGGACATTAAAGCGAAGGGAATACACGAGAGGAACTAAATATTACAAGAGAAGCGATACAACGAAGGCCAACTATGAAAAATGGTTTCAAGTTGAGCTTGATAACTTAAAGTCCAAACACGACAAGTTTACTCTACTAGCAAAAAAGTATGACAAGGCCGATAAGAACTCCAAGGACTGCTCTTCATTTACGGAGTTCTACTACCCAAGTGAAGAAATTGAGTCCTCGCTCTAATAGTAAATAAACAAAATTCAAGTATTTAGTGTCTCAACCGAAAAGTTGAGCAAACCATGTTTTTGCACAAAAACCTGAATTTTATTAACTATAGTTTTTGAAAATCGAAATAAGGAGTAACCATGTTTAATCCACCTCCTACTCATGGTGCATGGGTAGAAATAGAACTAGAAGAAAAAGATGAAAATGGTAAACAATCTTGGAAAGGTATTGTCGAGAACTATGACGATACAGGGGTCACATTAGGAAATGGACTTAGCTCCGCAGGTGGATTTCACTCGACAGCTCACATTCCAATTAAAAACATGAAAGGTTGGAAGCCTATTACAAAAGACGAAGAAAAAGAATTTTATGTTGGGCAAATTTAGTAAAGTTAAATTGATAAACCTTACCTATGAAAGATTCATTACGCACTTCTATCAGATACTTTGAAAATAACATAAGTCTTGGAGTACCTTTAATTAAAGACGATAAGTGCATTGCGTACAGGCTTCACATTATTTTAAATATGCTCGGAGAAGAGTGCTTTGATGAGATTTATGCTTGGATTAAAAATGACACCAAAAAGCCACTCGACTCACACCTAGAAAAGTATAGAATATCTGAATTCGAGGTATATCTTGCTTATCTCTTTTTTGTACAAAGAATAATGGGTCAATCTAAACGAGCTACTGGCTTCGATGAAATTACTAAAAATATCTTTCCTCTACAAAACAAATTAACAGGTGAAATAATAAAAATTGGAAGCAGAGACAGGTATCCATACATAAAGGAACTAAATCAACTATCCGGTCAGATTCACAAATATTTAAGAGCAAGACTCGCCGTATTTGAATTACTGGAAGCTAAATATCAAAATGGTTTCTTTAAAAAAGAGTTACTATATTTTGAGATAAATAAATTTGAACCTCAGGGTCAAGGTCTGAGTCATAATTTTCTGAATAAAATAATCCTTCTTAATTACTACAGTCTCTATTACGAAGTAAATGATGCTATTAAATGGAACAACTTTCAGGAGATTAAAGATAAGTATCAAATCAAAAACGACATAAACCACAGAGATGTGTCTACAATAATCATAGTTCAAGAGATACTTCACCGTTCTCGTCTTATACCCAAGGAAAGCTTAAGACATTTTCAAAGGAGAATTCACTCTATTCAGCAAACATTTAACCTTACTTCAAAAATTGGAAGACCTAAACAAGATGAAGAAAGAGAGGAGTTCCTTCCCGTACTGCTAGATGGGCCACTATCAGCACCTCTGCCACTTCTCAACTCACTCATTGACTATGATAAGTTCATCTCAATATTAAAAAAGAAAGATTACATGAAAGTATTTAAAGACTTAGACAGTATACTTGACTTCGATGAACAAATCAGCGTTGAGAGAATAAAAGTGGTTACTAATTTTAAAATCTTATAATTATTTTCATCTCATCTGAGAATTTCTACACCACATCCTACCGTTTTTATGTCAAGACATCCCTTCAGTTAAGACTATGTGCCTGAAACTACTGAGACAACTCTTGTCGTTTTTTATCAATCAGAAATAATGCACATTCCTCTAATAATCGAATAAGAGATTTTAGCTTGGGAGGAAAAAATGAAATTGGGTTTAAGTATCGGAATGGACAAGGTAACCATTTATGGCCCTTGTGTCAATTTAGGCAAAGCAATCAAACTTAAGAACAACATTAAAAGTTACAATCAACTCTTCACAAGAATGGAAACACCATCGGGTGACGTTATCCATATTCTTGATAAAAGATTATACGATACCAAAAAAGTTCTACCTCGAACAATGAGCTTCAATGAAACGAATGGGTATTTTAAGGTAGAACTATCTTCAAACAAATGTTCCTCTAATGCTATTAGTGATGGATTCAACCATTTAAACTTTGACAAACTTCTTGAGAACAACAATTCCCATAATGAATATTTTGATTTTAACCCACATTTTCTCAAGGAACTTAATGTTCAGAATGTCGAAATCAAAGTTGATAGACCTGAAGGATACACTGGTCACGATGAAGTTTTAATCAATCGAGTTCTCACACATACAACTCTTATGTCTTTCGGTTGCCCTAAAGTTTACTCAAATGGGATTGAGAGAAGTAACAAACAACACTCAATTGTTCATTATAATAAAACAAAAGAAATAGAAAAAAAGAACCTTATATCAGATAAATCTCATAAAGATATAATCCGTGATGACATAAGAATAAAATCACTAAAAAAGCTTCGCTCTGCAAGTGGAAAAAATGAAATCACTTTAAAAGAGTTACTCTATATTCCCAAGCAAGTTGAAATAGTGCTTCCCTATTTCACTGAGGCAAGAATTGCAGTCAACAAGGGAGAGAAAGTCACTAAAAAACTAGGTGATAAGATTTTTGAAGTTTCACAGCTACTCGAAGAGCTGAATAGTTATACGAACCTAATTAAGTTTAAAGGCCGTTGTGCTTTCATTGATTATTTCGAGGGGCTTGATAGTGCTCACAAGGCATTAAAAGAGGTTCTCAATATCTGTGAGATTAAAGTAGGTCAAAAAAGCTATTATTCATGGAAAAAAGAATTAACACAGGCATCCCTGCTAAATAAACAATATCAATATGGCCATGACTATATCCAAATATTCACTGAGTATAGTCAAAAAATGATTAAAGGTCTCAAGGACATTGCTGATTACTATATCAAGTTAGAACTAGTATCCAAAATGGATACTCCCTTTACTGAAAATCTACTTCATGCAGAAGGTTTTTTCTCAGATTATGATGCAAGCGACTGCATAGGATTAAATTCAATGATGAATGAAAGCGTTAGCTTTAGTTCATCAATGGAGTTTAATCATGAGAACTAATGCCCCCACAGAAAGAACCGTAGAAGCATCATTCTTTGAAGTCATCTCTCCCTTTGGAATTAGCAAAGATGAGTACATTACAAAGGGGGCAGGAAGTTCATCATGCTTAATCTGCAAGCACAAGTTGACTCATCAACTCAAAGATATTTTGATAAATGCTGACTGGACTCGTTACCATAAAGCAAAGTTCAAGCTACTAGATTTCCCAATTTGTAACCAATGTTATTACCACCTCATTTTGTTTGAGATGGTTGGAATTGATGAAAAGGGAATTCATCCCCGAACCTTTGTGAACGCTTATAACATCTGCATTCAGAATGAAAAAAACCACTTCTTTGATGAATTGGATTTGAGTTGTGCCACCACTATTCTTGGTGAGTCTTTTTTCGAGCTTGAACGGAGAGATGAAATTCAAAGTTTCTACTGCCAAACTTTTAATAATGTCTATGACATTTTAATCAAGAGTGGTTCTCCAAAGTGGTGGCTTCGACCCAAGCATTGGGAAAAGATTCTAACCTATGGCCAAGGAAGATTCGCAAGAAATATCGCCTCTCAGAGTTTTAGGTGAAAATTTTAAAATAAATAAACTACTTAATGCGTTAAGCACAAGAAATAAGATGGAGGAAACCATGAACGGCAAAATTGATTTAAAAGACAAAACAAGTCGTGTTGA
This sequence comes from Bdellovibrio sp. CG22_combo_CG10-13_8_21_14_all_39_27, assembly GCA_002786715.1. GTDB lineage: Bacteria > Bdellovibrionota > Bacteriovoracia > Bacteriovoracales > Bacteriovoracaceae > 21-14-all-39-27. Next base: position 68,686 of record PCTW01000070.1, on the reverse strand, counting down.
CTATGATTTGCACGAAAAGCTCTTTAAAAAACGAATATGGAATTTAGAAGACCTTTCACTCTTTACTGGATTTTCGATTAAAACCATACAAAATCGAATTTCTGAAGAGAGAAAGAAGAAGACGAGAAGCAAACAGGGGAATTACCTCCCCTACACGAAGCGATGTGGCCGACTATTCTTTAGCCCCGATGACATCCTTAACTGGATTGAAGAAGGAGAATAAGAATGAAGAATAAGTCACAAAAAACAAAGAAAAGACCAAATATGTATATCCCTGTACCTAATAATACAGGGATAAGTAAACATAAGGTCACGGGAAACTACCAAGCAAATAAAACAATCCAAGGGAAGACCTTCAGGATGACGTTTGAAAGCCTGAGGCAAGCCAAAAATTGGAGGAATACATTCAATGGGGAAATCATCCCCCAAAGTAATGAAGCTCAATTTGCAACTCTAAAAGAGGTGTGGGAGTCGATGCAAAAACATCACTTTCCAACACTCGCTAAAAGCACCCGTGCAATTTGGTTAAGAAGGTATATTTTATGGAAGAATATTGAGAATCTACCAATGAATCTGATTACAAGAAGCAAAGTAAGGTCTTGGGTGGAAGAGAATGTAGAATTTTTTAAAAGCGAATTTTACGAAGGAAACTCTCGTGGTCGAGCAAAGCGGTGCAATCTTAATAATGAGCTTAATTTGTTTACAACAATTTTCAACTGGTATCAAAAGCATGAGCTTTATGAGCAAGAAGCTAAGTTCTTAGTAAATCCAATTAGAACAGAACACAAGAAGCTCGGCTTTATCAGACCTAAACCCGTAAAAGACATGAATATCAGCATTGAAGAGTGCCTGAGATTTTTTGAACACCTCAAACCTATATATCAAGATGTAGGTGCGTTTCAATATTTGACTGCTAGTAGAATTGGTGAAGTAGCGGGACTTCAATGGCCACGAGTTGATTTTGCAAGAAACAAGGCGACCATAATGGAAACTTGTTATTGGGATAATGCAACTAAAACATTTCATTCTCTAAATCACTGTCCTAAAGGAAAGGAACCTCGCCCCTTCTACTTAACTCCTGAGTTAAAAGCAATTCTCCTTAGACGTTTAGAACATCGAGTTGATGGATGTGATTTTGTCTTCCATATTGATGGGAAGCCACTTAACTACGGAACAATTCAGCTAAACTACCGCCAAGCTCAAAAGAAAGCAGGAATTCCTCATACTGGAACGCATATATTGAGACATGGTATGGCGAAGTTAGCCCGAAAAGTTGGAGGTGGCCTTGATGCTGTAATAGCAATGACAGGTCACAAGGACTTCAAACTAGCTGACCACTACTCAAAGTTAGATGAAGAGCTTAATCAGGAAGTATCCCTCAAAGTCACTGAAGAAATTCGGAAAAAGATGGTTGAGCTTGGATATAAAAATGAAGCATTACCTCTCACGGATGAGCTTCATAATGTTGTCTCTCTAAGTGACTTTAGGACTAATCATGGTAATCAGATGGTAATTGACTGATTACCACTGATTACATAAACTAACTCACTGAGCAAATGTTAATTAAAACAAAAGGTTAAACACAAAGTGCCAGAACTACCCGAAGTCGAAACTATTCGCCGTCAAATTGAAGACTATCTTCCGATTAAGATTGAGCAAGTCTATTACTCCGATGTATCCGACTCGCTCTTTCGTCCGGCGGTTAAATTTTTTAACCCGAAAGGCCTTACTATTTTATCCATCGAGCGCAAGGGTAAGCAGATGGCGTGGAAGTTGGGAGAGGACGAATTTATTCTTACTCACTTGGGAATGAGTGGTGGTTGGCGGATTAAGCGCGAGAAGATTGGGGAGAAACACACTCACGTGCAGTTTGAAGGACGCGATCGCAGTGGGCAGAAGATTTTTTTAGGCTATGTAGATCCTCGCCGCTTTGGTGAGATGGGATTTGTTAATTTAAAAACCAAAGAAGAATTTTTTGCAAAACTTGGAGTTGAGCTGACTTCAAGTGATTACAACTCTGAATATTTCTATCAAAGCTGTCGCCGCTATCCCGAGCGCGCAATTAAAGTTCATTTATTAGATCAAAAAACTTTTGCGGGTATTGGCAATTATATGGCCTGTGAAATTTGTGCACTGGCCGGAGTTCGACCGACGCGCAAGTGTGGCAAGGTGACGAAGGTGGAGTGCGAGAAAATGATTGAGGCGACTCATCAGGTGATCAACGGACAGATTTCCCATTCGGGTTTGAGTTTTAGTGGTGGCTACAAGGATACCACCGGAAATGATGGCGGCGGGCTGTCGAATTTGGTGGTGTTTCATCAAGAGACTTGCGGGATGTGCAAGAAGACTGCGGTGAAGAAGATGGTGCTGGGTCAGCGCGGGACGTATTACTGTCCCCATTGTCAAAAATAGATTCTATCTATCCTCTGACTATGAGAAGATAGTTTCATGACTAAAAATAATCGCTTAAACACTACTTACTTCTTTATTATTTTCCTCATTGTCTTAGGGATGAATCTCTATATTTTCACTCCCCTTTTTCACGCCTTGGCGTTTGCGGCGATTTTGGCCGGGACGTTTCATCCCATGCATAAAAGAATTGTGACGAAATTGAAGGGCAATCGCGAGTGGGCCAGTGCGCTTAGTTGTGTGGTGGTGTTTTTAGTTTTCGTTCTGCCTTGTGTGTATCTCGTTTTTCAATTGAGCCAAGAGACGCTTCAGCTTTATGGAGCGATTCGCGAGGGGCTTAGTGAGACTGGTGTGCGCGATTTTTTCTTTGGCGAAGGATGGGGCGCGATTGTTTTAAACAAGGTGATCTCTCTTTTGCATTTGGATATGAGCGTTGAGCAATTGTTTCAAATGGGACTGGTGAAGCTTCAGTCTTATTCCGGGCTCTTTATTTCCAAGCTCAATGGCGTGCTCGGTGATGTGATTAGTTTTCTCTATCAGTTTATTGTCATGATGCTGGCCTTGTATGCGCTCTTTCTCGAAGGTCCTCAGCTTAAGAACTATATTTTCAAATTGTCTCCTCTGCCTAATGAACAAGAACAAGCGCTCTTGGATAAATTCAATCAAATGAATTTCGTCACCATGGTAGGCAACGGAGTTGGTGGTTTGATTCAAGGAGTGCTGGCGGGAATCGCTTTTTGGATCGCCGGCTTTCCTTCGGTGGTTTTGTGGTCGACGATTATGGTGTTGTTGGCGTTTATTCCTTTAGTGGGGATTTCGATTATCACCATACCCGCTGGAATTTATCTGATATTAAAAGGCCAGATGGCCGCGGGCATTTTGCTGATCGTTTGGTGCGGTATTGTCGGTTTAGTAGTGGAGAATATTTTTAAACCGAAATTCATCGGCTCAAAGGTTAAAGTGAATGGCCTCGTCTTGTTATTTTACATACTTGCCGGCATGGGCGCCTATGGCATGTTGGGCATTTTTTATGGCCCGCTTTTATGTGTCATCTTTCTCACCATTGGCGAGCTGTTTGTGAATTATTACCTGCCCAAACTGAGTGAAAAAGAAGCCTAGCTTTTCTATTGTCTTAATTGGCCTTAGACTTAAAGAATAGTTAGGAGTTCATTATGAAAATCATTGCTGTCTTATCTTTTCTTTTTTCTGCTCAGGCCTTGGCCATTTGCGATTCTTATACTTATATCAAAGCGCCTAAGCTTTTATTAGAAGAAGGCTATGCCAGATACACCAATAAATTCCCTACTCAATATTCCAATGATCTGAAATTGAAAGATGTGAATATCGCGCTGAAAGATCCCAGCTGCTATTCGCGAAATATGGACAAGCTCTCACCCCAAGTCGCGAAAAATTATGAATACTCGATTACTGAAATCTATGAAAATGTGAACCCGCAAAACTCGCAAGAGCATATTGCCACTTTCGTGATTGAGTATGCCGATGATTCAGAGTCTCGCATGTTTGAGAGCATGAGTGAGGAAGAATCCATGAACTACGGCCGTCCCGCTGATTATATCTGTTATACCCAAATTCAATTTGAGTGTGCCCTGCTAGATAAAAGAAAAGTCGATTCTTCACCTCGAAAGAAAGTGGCGAAGGAAGTTGAAGGACGAGCGACGACTCCATCTTCTTTGAAAAAATCTGATTCGAAATAATTAGAAATTATACTGAACTGAAGTATAGAAAATATCGTTGGTGCGGTAAGCACTCCAATAACTGGTAATTTCTGGTGATCTAAGGAACTCAATACCTAAGCCTAAGCGCAATCTTCCCATTAATTTGTAAGCAATTTCCGATTGAAGAATATTATCGCGACGTTTGAGATCGTAGCGGATGGCCCCCAAACCTTCGAGATCGTCAGTGAAGTTGTAAGTGCCTTCAAGTCCGATCGCTTGTTTCCACTTCACTGTATCAGAGTAGAAGTCATCCGAGCCCTTATTGTGCTCAGAAATGTAATGAAGATAATGAATGGCAAAGGTTCCGTAATCCCAAGTACTCGACATAGAGGCGTGGCCGAAAGCTTCGCGCTCATATTTAGGTTCGATCACGAAATAATCTGAACTAAAGGTTTTGCCATTGGCATTTTCATCTAATTTTCCAGAGAGGTTATCGAAATCTGAACCCAAATTGGCATTCGGATCAACCACTTGGAAACCAGCGATGAGATTGACGTTATTTACTTGCTGTTGAACAAATGAACCATAAATAGCATGGTGATTTACCACGGGGTCGGCATTTACGGCCACCGCGCCGATATTAGGATCGTAGTAAGCTTCGGCGTTGATACGCAATTTATTCTCTGGTTTATAAAGACTGTAACCAGCGAGGCGTCCCCTTTTCCAGCTATACTCCATATTAAGACCAAGCGACTTATTGATCACCACATCGCGAACATTGGGCTTATCAAGCTTGTAATAAACATCGACATCTTGACCTGAAAGAACTGTTCTTTTGGGAGGAAGCTTCACCCATTCTGAGGGAGATGAGACTTGACCATTTTCAATTTTAATTCCCGGAGACAAAGTTGGAACATAGAAATAAGACAAGAAAACTTCGGTCTTTAAAGGGCCTGCTGGGTTGACGTAGTGAAGGCCGATAAGCCCTTCTTCTTTACTGTCGAGAAGTCTAAATCCGCGAACACCATTGATATGACCGAGCATCCAAAATTGTTCGTTTGGGTTCCAGTTGAGCTTCTTGCGCCCGAGAGCGATATCATTTTCAGTACCTTTATAACGAAAATAACCTTCAGAGATAGAGGTCATGGTTTGGCCATCTTCTATAGACATGCGAATATCGCCATCAAACTTACCTTCCACGATCGAGCGTTTGAAGTCGTAAGTTAAACCGAAGTTACCCCAGTTTTGACCTTTAGATCTGTTGGAGGGTGTATTAAGTCTTTGAAAATTCTCTAAAGAGAGTTCAGTGCGATTCCACTCAGAGCCCATGGCGAGGGTCGACAAAGTAGAACAAATACTTAATAAGACGAGCTTTTTACCTTTCATACCCCCCTAGTTTAGCGTTTTAAGGGGACTAGAGTCTAAGTCTTTTTACAGGTCGTGTAAAAAGTAGCCGGGGTGTCACTTTTATTTCACGGACTGTCCTTGAGCATCTAAAATGCAAACAGATGATTAAAAACATTATGAAGAAACAGGCTCTCGCCATAGTTCATTTAATCGCGGTCTTTGTGCTCGCTGGTTGTGGCTATTTTACAGATGAGCCGGTTGAGAACACAGACACCTACCGTGCGGAGAGATTACAGAATACCTGTAAGCTTGAAGCATCGGCCTTCGCACACCTCTTTGATCAAATCGTTGAGCAGCAGATTAATTGTCTCGAAGAAAACCTCGAAAACTTCACCAAATATGTTCGTCGTCAAAATAAAGACTCTATAAGTGATACCGAACTTAAGAGTTTTGTGAAACGCTTTTTTCCTAAGGAAGCAGAGAAAATCAATAAAAGCTTAGGACTTCTTTTTGACCTCAACTCTATTATCTTAAATGATGAGACCAATTCCATTTCAAACAGAAACATTAAGAGACTTGGTCAGCTTCTAAGAGTTTTCAATCGTGAAGCTGTTACCATTTTTGATCTGATAAAGAAGCTTAAAGAAGAGAAAGAAAGAGACTTTTGGTCGATACGAGCTCAAGTCAACCTATCATTTGGTAAGCTTCAAGATATCATCTTGTCCATGGTTGACAGTGAAGTTACTTCAAATAGAGTGCCTCCTGTTTTAAATCTTGAAGCTTTTGTTAAAAAAATTCGTGAAGTCTTACCTGATGCAAGCTTCAGTGACCTGACATTAGACCTGATATTAAATGCCAAGCGCTTAGTGGTTGGTGGTGAAAAAGAAATTTTAACTTATAATGAGGTCAAAAACTTTACCTTTAAAATTCAACGAGTGCTATCTGTAGCTTTTGATGTCATGTACTCTCGTTTAGAAGATTTTCCTGGGAAGGATAAGCAATACGAGTTCTATTCACAAAAGCTCAATGAAATTGAAAACTTCTTCTATCCCCATGCTGCTGAAGAGAAGATCTTTACCCACGATTCTGTCATCGCGACCATCCGTCATCATATGGCCGATAGTGAAAATCTAGAGCTTTATGTAAAACTCGCCGACAAAACCAAATTGCTAATGATTGATGGTGGAGAATCTTCAGATACTTATACCTTTAATCAAATCAAGCTTGTTACGACACTCATGCATTTGGGTCTGGATGGGCTTATCTATTACGAACAGATATCACCTCTTTTAAAGATCGCTCCAGATCTCACTCCAATTGAAAAGAAAGAGCTCAAAATTCAGTATCTGAAATATGGACAAGAATTCAAAGAGCGTATTGATATTGTGACTCGCAATCGTTCGATTTTCCCAGGCAAGATGGAAATCCTGGCCTATGCCAAGTTTATCAATTCAGATTTTGATATTTTCAATCAAGATGTCACTTTTTTAGAAACAATCTTTAATGTGAAGAAGCTCTTTGCTGGTGGGCAGAAAGAGTATTTAACTTGGCCTGAATTTCAACGATTGGTTGAACGCTCAGTTAAGATCTCTGAGTTCTTCTTTGATTTCATGACCTATAAGAAGGATAAGTACACGAATGCTGATAGCTATCAATTGTTCCTTGATGGAATCATTGGAGTTCTTGAAACTCTTTATACTGGAGAGCTCTATCGCCCAATTCTCACCATGGATGATCTGATCATTGTGGCCAAGCACTTGCTCAAAAAAGATGATCTGGAAGCCTTTGCTCCGACTCTCGCCATCATTAAGGCCCGTTGGGTTGGTGGTTATGGACGAGTATTCACCATGTGGGATATTCAAACTGTATTAAGTGAAGCAAAATCGCTCTTTGAAGAAATTTACTTCAATTATATTACGTATCAAGTTTACGAAAAGGAACTCTCGACAGAAGGTCCTGTTCGCGATCTCGAGTATCGTCACCTCCCTGAATATTCTCGTTGGAGTGCTGATCGCATTAAAGAATTAAGAACCAATTTCATGGAGATCATCACTAAATTTAGATTCTTCCGTGATGACAAGCAGATGATTTTGTATTCTGAGAAGATTAAGCGAAGCCCGAAAGGAATCGTTGAAACAGGTCTTTTTAGATGGGCCTTTAAATTAGTCGCTAAGATTTTTGGTCATGCTGCTCCAGACAAGACAGGTCAGTATGAATTGAATATCGAAGAAGTCGATGCCACTCTGCAAGCCTTCAAGCCAGTACTTGAATATTTTAAACTTTGGTCCAATAGTATTGATACTTTTGGCCGTAACACTCTTCTCTTGTCAGATCTTTTTCAATCTAAATCAGATGGAAACTTGAACATTGGCATGGATGAATTTGCGGAGTATGCAGGTCTCATTTTAGTCGCCATCAAAATTGGCGATGAGATGCTCGTTAATTACGAAAATTATTGTCCCAATATTGGAACACCTGAGGTTCCTCAATACGGTGTGCTTTGTTATCGCGACAACTTCTTTAAGCTTTTACTTGATGATTTCGGCTATAAGAAATATTTTCCAAAGCTCAATTCATATATCAAGAATGCTTCTCGCGACGAATGGTACACATTCCTCTCTTCTGTAGAGGGCTTTGCTCGCGATGTGGAAGATCCAATGGTTCCAATGGATAAACGCAACTTGTTATTAGTTGTCGGGGCCATGATGAACATCGAATCCACATACATTAGATATGACTCTAACTTGTCTAACCTTTTGGACAATAACGAGCTTCTCGAATCATTTAAAGTCTATGAAAATGCCATTAAGCTAGTAGCGAAACTCAAACCTGAAGAGTTTAAATACACGAAGTCGATCTACTTCTATATGGTCAAAGAAATGAAAATCCCGGGTAAATTGCAGCTTGCGACCTTTCATTACAGACCATGGAATGGTATGAGTAAGATCACGGCCAAACGGCTTAACATCGGGGCAATTTTATATTACCTCGTCAATGCAGGTAAAGAAGAAGAAGAAAATGGAAGTTCAAGTCCTCATAAGTCAGTCAGTAGCGATCCTAGTCGACGGTAACAATATCGAAAGAAGTATTCATACCGAAGCAGGGCACACCAATGCCATGCTCAACTTTGATACACTCATCCCTCGCCTCTTAGGCAATCGTAGTCTTAACCGACTCATTTATTTTCGCGAAGGCAAAAGTATTTCTTCAAAGCTTCGTGAGAGATTGCACAGCCGTTACCATGGCTCAGTGAGACCATGTCATAAAAGTGCTGATATCCCGCTTTCAATTAAGGCCACTCAGCTCTCAGGTAAGGTTGATACAATTATCATCATGTCTGGAGACAGCGATTATATTGAACTTGTGAATCACTTAAAATCAGAAGGTGTTCGAGTTGAAATTGCATCTGTCGAATCCACGACTTCGCATTTACTGATTGAAGAAGCTGATTATTTCCACCCAATTACTGACAAAGATTGGTTTGTCCTCAACAAGAAGCCTGAGTCTAAAAAGGCGACGAATAAAACTAAAAGTCGATAACCATGACCCCTTTATAAGGGTCTTGCTCACGTCTTAATTTTTCATTGAATTGATCGAGTGTATCGAGATACTTTTTGTAAGTGTCATCGCCGATGCGTTTGCGAAGAACATCAAGATATTGTTCACGAACTTTATTCTCGAATTTTTCCATATCGTCACTTGGACTATAAGTGTACTTCTCACCGTATTTCTCAAGCATGTACTCATGAAATTCTTGGTAAGCTTCGAGCCGATCCATGTCATAGGCTTCACGCAACTTTTTATACTCTTTAAATTCTTCTGGAGGCATCGCCATTTCTTTCAAGAAAAAGGACTCCATTGTCGTATCCCAATCTTTTTCCACTTGATCAAAATAGCGATCCAACTCTTCTAACTCTTCATCACTTAAAACTTTGTCCTCACCAGTCGAAGATTTCAGACCGGGTGAGGCCGTCCGATGGACAGGTTTTTTGACCACTTCACTTTGAGCAGCCTCTTTGTTTTGGGTGCTATTGCCTTTTTCAATCTCTTCGACTGAACTTTCGCGAACGACTTCGTAACCGGAATCGCGGCGATAAATATAGGCAAATGCAAGTATGCCAATAACGGAGCCAATAATGAGGACAATTTTGAGCTTTGAATTCATCCGAAAATTCTACCCTATTTTGACACTCAAGGTAAATGGCCACTGCAGACAAAGTCATACGCTTATGCCACTATGGGCAATTATATGAGCAACCCTGATCAATTCATTCTCGATTTCTACCGCGATGTGGCCCAGCGTTTTGGGCACTCTTCTCAATCCACGATGAAAGACCATGTCATTCGCCGTGCTGAAGAAGAATTCTTTATTGAAGAAATTAAGCGTTATATGAAAGAGCGCAACCCTAGACCGGTCATAGCTGACATGGGATGCGGAAATGGCCATTTGCTAAAAGTCCTAAGAGAGACTTTTCCTCAATGTGAGTTGATGGGCATTGAGTTTACCCCTGAGCTTTATGAATTAGCGGTCGCAAGAGAAATTCCTCGTTGTGTAATTCTCCAAGGTGATATTCGCGATCCCAAGGCCCTTCCGACCAAAGCAGACGTCATCATTACAGAGCGAGTTCTCATCAATCTGTTAAGTGATAATGACAAACAAAAAGCGGCACAGGCGATTGCTCAGCAGCTTTCTGTCCAAGGACGATTGCTCATGTCAGAGAGCTTTCTCGAGAGCTGGCGCAAGCTCAACACAGCAAGACGAGAAGTGAAATTGAGTCCCATTCCACAATCAAAACAAAATCGCTATATGTCGGAATATGATATTCAGGATTACTTTCCCTTAGGTTTTGTCGAACTGAAAGGAATCTTTTCTCCTCATCATCTCTCCACTCATTTTTACTTTTCACGAATCTATCACCATCTCATGCGACCAGAAGGCGGCCAATTACAGGAAACTGAATTTGTGGATTTCTTTGATGAGGCGATTGGCCCAGGCATTGGCCAGTATTCACCTATTCAATTTCGCGTGCTCGAAAAGATTGTCTGATTTAAATATTAAAGGTTTTTAGAAAAACTTCTTGAATTCTCATTGGAAAAACTGACATCGTGGATTGAAGAGCATTTTTTAAATACTCTTTACTAGCTCCCGTTTGTTGAAATTTTTTAAGCAGTTTTACCAAGCGATCGCTGAGTGCCAGAATTTCGGCCATGGGATGAATTGTTCCCCCACTCCACGTTCCCTTTTCTTTCTCATCATAGGCGTGGTGGTGAGCGATAATTTGCATGACAACAGGATTGACCCCTTCAACTTCCGATAGGTAATCGACGGCCCATTTTGCATGTTTTTCGAGCAGATGGGAGAGGTTTTTCTTCTCTTCGGCAAAGCATTTAGGATCTTTCAGCCTCTCTTCGATTTCTTCTTCACTTCTAAATCTTTTATTACTTTTAGAAATAACTTCTTCCTCTTGTTCCTGAACAAGGTACAGTCCTATATCATGAAGCATACAAGCGAGACCAAGAGTTTCTAAGCTTTTCCCCGTTTCAACTCCAAGCTCTTTAGCAAACATTCCAGCGAGTAGCACAACGGCCGACGAGTGCTCAAACTGAGTTAAATCTTTGAGCAGCTTTCCGATTCCATCGTGTTTCTTTCCTAAGTGATTCAGCAGCTCTATCGAATTTCGGGTGAAACGTTGCGAGTAAGCAATCGTTTCATTATTAACTCCGAGTTCTACCAAGGTGTTGAGAGTGGATTCACATTGATTAAAAAGAAGACTAAATTTTTTATCTAAGGGTATTTGTTCAACTTTTAATATAGCGCTTGAAACCTTGTCGCAATAACTAACGTAGGCTTCTTGGGCCTCTTTGCGTATAAAGAAGTGCTCCACTCCCTTTTTAAGATAGCCCAAAAGTCTTTCAGGCTCAAAAGGATCACCGCCCTGGAGGATTTTTACAAATTTATTTTCTCGTAATTTGACATAGACATCGAAAAGACATTTTGAACCCGAAACGAAATATTTAGCCTGGATCGCCACAAACTCTTGGTCTTTTCCTTCTAACTCCTCATCGACTTTATCATCAAACTTCTTTGAGAGCTCTAGAACCGACCCCTCATCAAAACTTTTAAATAAAGGGCCCAAGGCATTCATCATTTGAGTGGCACCAAAAGGCTTGGCAATCATTCCACTAACTCCCGCATCAACTAAGTCAACTTCACGATCGGGAGTTGAACTAAGGGAAGTCATAATAAAAAGCGGAATACCTGGAGCAAATTGATGAGCAAATTTGATAACAGAAAGACCTGAAGGCTTTGTGATATCTGGCGATAAGAAGATTATATCAAACTTAGTTTTGTGATCACGAATTTCTTTTTGAGCGGCAGCTCCATTGTCAACAAGAGAGAACTCGCAATTTTTAGTCTTCATTTCATTGATGACTTCGAATAACGAATTGACCTCAGGATCGGCCAAAAGAATATTGATTTTAACGGCGACCATGAAAAGGTTGAAATCCTTCAAAGATAATATTATCGGCCAATTGCAAAGCCTCTTCTTCTTCCTCTCTCGCTTTAATAGTCCAAGCAATGACAGGAATATGAGAATAGTTTTTAATCAAGTGGATGATCTTATGATTAAGACCTTTTTTGTCGTAGCCTATAAAATCAGGTTGTATCACGGGCAAGGGCCCCAGATTGGAGAGAAAAAAACGAGTGGGTGGAGTTAAGTCCTCATCATCCATCGGACCAGAGAGGTAACCCCTTCTCACTTCTGGTGCATTTTTCTTAAACCAATAAACTGTTTTAGGATTAAAAGACTGAATCGCAAAATCCCCTTCATAAGTTCCTAGCAACTCCATCACGAGTGGCTCCATAACTCCATATTGCTTTAAACTTTTCAGTTCAATCAAGAGGGGAACCCTTCCTCTGACAAATTCTAAAACTTCTGAAAGGAGAGGGATTTTTTGTTGAGTTCCAAAAAGTGAAAGATCTTTAATCTCGGCCCAAGTAAAGTTTGAAACCAAACCTTCTCGACCAGTGAGTCTTAAGAGATCGTCATCGTGAAAAACAATAAGCTGCTTATCTTTGGTCAATTGAACATCAAACTCAATGGGAAAGTTCGCCTCTATCGCTTTTTCAAAAGCCAGTAAAGAGTTTTCTGGTATTTCGCCAGCGTGATGAAGTCCTCTGTGGGCGATGGGTTCTATCGTAATCCAATTAGCTTTTCGCATTTGTACTCTCAAAAATCTTATCAGCGCTCTTCTCATTAAAGCCCTGATAGAGAATTCCATTTTCTTGTTGATATCTTTTGGCGAATTCATAATAACACGAAGGGATACTTTTCGCAGTACCAGAAAAATAAACTGTCATCTTATCGGCCATAATGGAAGATTGCTCTAGAAATAGCTGAGCAGAACCCTTCACTTCCCCCCCACTTGAATTGAGCGAGAAGCCTTTTTCTTTAAGAAAGGCATTGAGGGTTAAAATATCGTTAAACTTTTTTAACGAATTAATTGAAACAGTAAAATGATTGGGGCGAATTCCCCAAGCATACAGCCAGGAACCATACTCAGATTCCCGACTTAAAGTTTCATATTCCTCACTATTCTGTTCCCAACAAATTTTCTTTTGCATCATGGAGAGTAGGTCCCCATCCGTCGGCAGTTGCTCAATTGTTTTAGCAGTGATTCGTGCAAATTCTGATGAAAATTCCTTCCATAAGATTTCACTTATAAAAACTTTCGGGACACTGGGGTCGGTTGGATCCTGAAGATGAATCGCCCGTACTTTCTTGTTAGGAAAAAAATATTCTCCTCCCTCAACCAGTCCCCATTCCAAAAAAATCTTTTTAAAATGATCGATGGAAAAAGCGGAATCACTCCAAGTTCTAAAAGCGATATGATCATTTATGACTTGCTCACCTTCCGCGCTCAAGAGCTCATTGATCTTACGGGCCGAGGGAGTGCTGGCAATATAATCCTGCCAACAACTCTCTAAAAAATTAAAGTATGCTGTGTTCATGCTTAAAATCTTCTTGCTGAGATGAATGAAGGAATAGGCCGATCAAAAAGTGTATCTACCAAACACTTCCCACTATGGAAGGCGAGGCCTAATCCATGAGCGGTAAATCCTCCGACAAAAAAGAGCTGCGGATCAGTGGGCATCGCCCCAACCATGGGTTGACCATCAACACTAAATCCCATAATCCCACTCCAACGATGGGTGATCTTGGCCTTTCTCACCGGTGGAATATGTTTGTGCAAAAATTCTTCCAGGGCCGCTTGAATCGTGTCGCTGGTTTGATCCGAGTAACCAATTTCAGCATCTTTTTGCAGCTGGCGAAAGCCACCAATGATCATTTCACCGGTTGGCATTTGTCTAAAATAATCGAGAACAAAATTGGCGTAGCAAGGGCCTTCCATAAAGCGAGGCACTGGTTCCGTCGCAAGAATTTGTCCACGAGTTGGAAAGATTTTATCGGCAAAGAAATTATTCAACATTGCGGAGTACCCATTGGTCGCGAAGACGACAATGGGAGCTTCAATTTGAGCATGTTTGGTTTTAACGAGTTTATTATCGCCCTTATTTTCTATGGAATACACTTCATTGTTTTCTAAAAATGTCACTTCTGAGGGCAGCTGTTCAATCTTTTCTTTCATTTTATGCAGAAGTTTCAAAGGGTGAATTGAAGCGTCGTCAATATACTTGATCCCTCCAACAAATCCCTCTGCATTCAACCTTTGGCGAATGGCCACTTCATCAAGTTCTTCAACTTTGATATCGAAACTCTCCATGAGTTTTGCCGAAGATTTAAGTTCAGTAAATTCACTATTCGTGCTGGCAAGAGAGAAGCTGCCTTTATTTTCAAAAAGCAATTCATCACCAGATTCTTGTATTACATGTTCTTTTAACAGACGAAGATTCTCCTCAGAGAATTTCCAGATCAAAGCGGCTTCATCTCTTCCATGCTTACCGACGAGACGATTAAAGTGTTCCACTGAACCACAAGTGATAAAACCAGCATTTCTGCCAGTTGCTCCATCACCAATTTGGTATCGTTCAACCAAAACCACTTTCATGGAGGGATCTTCTTTCTTAATCCAAAAAGCAGTTGAAAGTCCCGCGATTCCTCCACCAATGATGACGACGTCAGCATTGATTTTGTTGTTACCTGAGCGATCCATCCAATAGGACACTGTCATAAATTATTCCTTATAAAAATTTAATCATTTCACTGGCGGTACAAATACATCTATCGGGAGCACATCGAGTACATTCATAATCAATCGGATACCAAAACTTTGGATGTTGAGCGACTTCAGAAAATCCCATCTTCATTAAATATTTTTGTGAAGAATTTCCGGGTGACTCCAACCAGGAATGACAAACGATGGCCTTGGCTTGTAGTTCCTTTAAAACGCCAATCGATTTGTCAGAGAGCATCTTTCCAATTCCTCTCTTCTGATAATCGCCATGAATAAAGAGGCTTTTAAAGTAGGCGACTTGGTCTTTTTGAGATTCCCATTTATCTGGTGTTATTCCTCTCGCTTTTTCCACCCAGGCACCTGGAGCATAAGTCAATCGAACACCCACAATTTTTTCACCATCGAGAGCAAGAAAACTAGCATTCAATCCTTTTGACTGAGAAAACTTCAAACATTCACTGAGTTCTTCAAGTTGATAATAGTTTTCACCAATCCATTGATCAGTGAAAGCTTTGACCGAGGGTAAATCATGGGCTTGAAGTTCTCGAATAATCACCGCTTCATGTTCTCCATCTGCAATTCAACGCTCACATCTTTATGGCCCTTGAGCATATGATAAACTTCTTGAAGCTCATCAATTTGCTTGCCTTCAACCCGAACTTTGTCATCCATAATTTGGGCCTTAACTTTCATGCCCGAGTCTTTAATGATTTTAGTTATTTTCTTGGCACTGTCTTTATCAATGCCATTCTTTAAATTGAGAGTTTGCTTGAATCGCATATTTCCGCTTGGGCGAATATCTTGCGGTTCGAGTGCGCGCATTCCAATATTTCGCTTAATCATTTTCTCGCGCAACACACTTAAAGCTGTTTTAAGCTTTTCCTCGTCACTTGAATCGAGCTCAACCGTATTTTCCGTCAGCTCAATCGTTGTATTTGAATTTTTAAAATCAAAGCGTGAAGAGATTTCTTTTTGAGTCATCGCAATAACGTTTTTCATTTCTCCGCTATCAATTTTTGAGACTAGGTCGTAAGACGGCATAGTTCCTCCTTTCATCATGATTTTATAAGAAAAAACACTATCACGAGGCCTTGCGGAAGTGAAATCACTAGACGATAGCAATTGCCATTCCCTACAATGAGGTCTCATATAAATAGGGAATTTGAAATGATGCGAAATATCGTTCTAACAGCTTTGTCCGGTGTTCTTTTAAGCAGTTGTGCCTTTTTTAGTCCGAAAGATGAAGATCGCACTTATTATTACTTAACTGGTAAGGACATCACACCAGAAACCACCTCGGAGCAAGTCGTCAATGTCATTGGCCGGAGCATGACTATGGCCGGTGGAAATTATGAAGTTCAAGCTTATCCGATTACTCGCTCCCTGCTTGAAGTTCAGGCGCGCGAATTGGCCAAATCCCGTGGCCTCTCAGAAGAACAAGTGAAAAAAGTAAATCTCACCCATGAACAAGAATTCTTGGCCCAAAAAAATTGCTTCAATGTTTCTTTTGCTGTGGTTAATTTTGAGCAAGCCTCGCAACTTGAAGATTGGAAAATCCATTTCATCGATGCTGGTCTTGACGAGTATCCCATGCTCTGGCGAGATGAGGATCTCAAGCGTCGTTCAGTCAGAACAAAACTGCAACGCCAAGAAGGAAATCTCGATCGTTGGCTGGGACATGGAATTGTTTGTACCGACTCCCCTTTTCCACTAGAAAAAGGCTTTGGTTTGAAGATCACTCCAAAATACGTGCAATGGCCATTTCCTGCCAGCCAAAAACTGTTATGGGAATTTGATTATGTCGATACGAATGAGCAAGGTGAAGAAGTTTTAGTCAAAAAAGTCAAACAAGACTACCAACCTTACCGTGGTTGGTAATTAGCGCGCGTTGATAAATCCTTTAATGAGTCCGGTACAATTTTGATTGAGCAACTTCTGTTTCTTAACATAAGCTGCATAATCAACCATTCCCTGCATGATCGCTAAATTATCTTTGTCTTCTGGCAAGAGTTCGGGATGAAATTGAAAAGCTAATCCTAAACCATTTTTAAATTGATAACCTTCAACCACAAAATTTCGCCCTTCATCGGCACTGGCGACGATGTCGAGATGCATCCCTTCTCGCGGCTTCACAGCTTGATGATGATAACTTTGAATCCCTATCTGATCCTTGTCTCCGACAAAAGCACGAATCAAATTATCATCACTTTTTTTAAGATCGACTTCATGAATGGCGCTCTTGTGAGGCTTAGTCACGCCTTGTTCATCTTTTAAGTCTTGAACTAATTGCTCTCCTCGAGCAACTGCACATATCTGAGCTCCTCGGCAGATGCCGTAATATACACCTTTCTGTCTTTGCATATATTCTTGAATGAGCAAAATTTCAGATTGATCGCGTGTGATGTTTAAATCTTGAATATGAGCAAAAGTAATTCTTTGACGATAAGTTTTGGGGTGAACATCGTCTCCTCCCATTCCAAACAGCACATCAAAAGTATCGCCAACTAAGCGGCGATAGTCTTGAGCGTCTTCGGCACTTAAGCCTCCGTCGGCACTTACAGGAAGTAAAAAGGGATGAGCTCCCTTTTTTTTCATCACCGGAAAAAAGTTTGCAATCCGATCATCATTGGGCTTGAGATCATCAAAGTGATTCGCGATAAAAAGAAAAGTTGGATCAAAACTCTTCTCCACTCTTTTCACATCAAAATTTTTGACCGATTGAATCTGCAAAGAATCTACTGTGAATCGATCGCGATTCATCATTTTGATCATGTCTGGATTCTCATTGAGAAACTTTAGGTAGCGACGAACAGCTTGCTCTGGTGATTCATGATCAAGTTTCGGCAAAATCATTTCAGGGACGTGGTCATGCGCCTTCCAAACTACTAATTCAATTGCCCAGGCAGGCGTTAAGAGAACACCTAAATGGAGAATACAAACGAGGAAAATTTTAAACCGAGTCATGCCCTAACTTATCGGAATAAGTATAGAGATGCTTGATTTTTTCAATCAATTTTATAGTGTTTTTAAGAACATGCGCAGGTCACGTTTTTCGCTCTCTGACATAAGCGGCTGGCTCTGCTCATCGTAGAAGGCCTTCGAATGACCAATGTTGAGTAGTCCTGGCTTATTGGCCTTATAATGGGCCTCTTTCTCTTTCATCCACGAAGCTGGAATCTTGTCCCCAACTGGATAGCCCACACAATCAGCATCGTAATGAGAGGCGTCTGTTGATGGCCCTTGCACGAAAAATTTCGGTCGACGCGTAGGATGTTCCATCAAGGCACAAAGATTAGGAATCGAGTTGTTGTGGAAGTAAGGATAGCGAGAAAAGATTCCTTCCAGCGGTGGCGGGACATAACCTTTTTGTGGTTCAACCACGGTCTTCATCCATTTTGAAATGCGTAGCTTATTTAAACGTTCAGCAAAGTATTGTGTCGCCATCCAACGATTGGGATCAGTTCCTACATCTTTGACTTCGGTTTTCTTAGGATAAAGAACTTTTGAATTGCTTAAGATTTCAACCTCTGAGAGTTCCGAAGCATTGGGAAGATCCCAGGCTTTTTGATATTCGCCATGACACTTTTGACAGCTGTTCTTAAAAAGTGTCTGACCACGTTTTGCTGAATCAAGATCAATGCTTCCCGCTGGAAAAAAATCAGTCCAACGAGGAGCTTGCGTGGCAAAAGCAGCAGCGGTTAATTCTCGAACCGTATCTTGATTATCTTTCATCCATTGCTCAAGCTCTTTAAGATCCGTTCCTCTTCCCAATTCATTCCATAAAAAGTTAGTAAGAATAGGATTGCCCGCAACGATTGAACCGTCAGAGAGCCAACGAGTCTTATGTTTTAAATTCCACCAAGGAAGAGGTTTTGAATCCGCCACCATCGTCTCAAGCTTATTCGGAGTTGGATTTCGCTCAAGCACCCGCGACTTAGTCGCATACTCGTCATCTTTGCGATGTGATAAAGAAAGGGCCACGTGCGGAAGTGATGTATCAAGACCGAGGGATTGAGGCATAACCGCCCCCACCGCTCTCAAATTGTCTTGGGTATACTTGTACAGCTTGCGCTCTTCTTCGCTGGCATTAGTCCCGTAGGCAAAAAGATGCGAAGGAATTTTGGGTACATATTTTTTCGCCATCATAAAAAATTCATTGGCGCGCGGTCGCTTGTTGGTGAGCCCCATAATGGTGCGTCCCATGAAGACTCCCGAGTGGCAGCCGGCGCAGCCGAATGTTAAACCCTGAACCCCATTGAGATTGAGAATACTCGCTCCCATGCGATACTTGGGTTTAAACCCGTCGGGAAAAGGAATGCGATAAATTCCAGTGACTGATCCCTCATCAGGATACTTGTTCAATCCAAGCCAAGCATAGAGCCCGTCCATATCACTGTAACCAAGACGACGTTGGCCAAATTTTTGAATCAAGCGCTTAATCGGATTATTGCTATCACTTTCTAAAAAATTTTCGAGGGGCTTATAGGGAATATAGAGACCTGAGACGTTCACTGGCCAGCGAAGCGCGTGGACATAGCCGACATCTTGAATTTGTGAGAATTGGTCTTCAGGGAGCTGATAAAGATTCTGGCGAGAGCCTTCTGCAGGCAAAGTCGAATTCGCTGACCAATCCGGCTCATTCCAATCAAAGGCCATGGCCGATTGAGTAACAAGTATCAGTGCACATAAAAGCATTTTCATCATCGTCCCTTTTTCACCTTGTCAGACCATTATCTAAAGCTCCCGCTCATTAGACAAATCTGATCGTCCTCTAAGTGCTGATAATGATCAGCATGCAAGAAGATTTTAGAATTTTGTCATGCGCTCTTTTAAAACAGCAACCGGAGTCAAAGGGATCACGATTTTCAAATCAGGTCCTTCTGCCTCTAAAGTCAGCACAGCTCTCATTCCTTTGAACAAAGGCTTTCCTTTAATTTTCAATTCCGTTTTAATATGATCGCCCCAAGCCTGAAATTGCTCGGCCGTGGCAGGAGCAGTTAAGGCCATCACTTGCTCTTTTAAGTAAGATGCCATTTGCCCTGTCGTTTCCCAGCTCCAGATTTCTTGATACTCATCAGAAGTCATCACTTCCGTTCTAAAGATAATTTCAAGCACAGCTTCAAGTTCAGTGATGAGTTGAATTTTTTCTTTAAAAATTTCCATCGCCTGATTTTTCCATTCAGCGGTTTGATTTTGAAAAGGATGATGACTTGGAAGACAATCAGAGGCCAAGCCCACTAATTCAGCGATTGGCAATTTTCTTAAATGTTGGCCATTAAAGAAATTTAATTTTTGAACATCATAAAGTGCAGGCGCCTTATTAAAACGATCCATGGTGAAAACATCAACGATATCTTCTTTATTGAAAATATCCTTTTCATCTGGATGAGACCAACCGAGGAGGCAAAGATAATTATTCAAAGCTTCTGGCAAATATTTCATTTCAATATATTGCTTTACAGAAGTAGCGCCATGGCGCTTTGAAAGTTTCTGACGATCCTCTCCGACAAGAAGTGAACAGTGAGCATATTGAGGAGGCGTTACTCCAAAGGCTTCATACAACATCAACTGGCGTAATGTGTTTGGCAAATGCTCTTCAGCGCGAATAACGTGAGTGATTTTCATCATCCAATCATCAATGGCGCAACAATAATTATAAACTGGCATGCCATTACTTCTGAGGAGGACAAAATCTCCTACCATATCCTCGCCAAAATCAACGTCTCCACGAACATGATCTTTCAAATGATAAACTTTTTGTTGAGTCTTAAAGCGAATCACATAGTCTTCACCTGCATCAACTCTCTTCTTGGCTTCATAAAGCGGAAAATCGCGAAACTTAGTATGATAAGCGTGGGGTGCTTTGTTTTCAGCAATGGCTTTTTGTGAAAGTTCTTCGAGTTCTGCTTCAGTTAAAAAACAGGGATAAGCTTTTCCTTCTGATACCAATTCCCAAGCTTTTTCTTTATAGAGATTCATGCGCTCACTTTGGCGGTAAGGTCCATACTCACCTCCGCAATCAGGGCCTTCGGTCCAATCGATGCCAAGCCACTTGAGATCTTTCATCATCTCAATTTCGTATTCTTTTTTACTGCGCTCTTGATCGGTGTCTTCGATGCGGAGAAGAAAAACCCCGCCATTTTTTTTAGCGAAGAGATAGTTGTAAAGAGCAGTGCGAGCTCCGCCAATATGGAGATAACCCGTTGGAGAAGGCGCAAAACGAACGCGTACAGTCATAAACACTCCTGAATTTAGGGGCTCAATGTAGCAGATGTGAATAAATTTGAATAGTTTTAGAAGACTAAAAGACGGGGTTCTGTCATTTCTTCAATAACGTAACGAGGGCCTTCTCGACCTAATCCTGAGTCCTTAACCCCTCCATAGGGCATATGGTCGATTCTGTAGCCGGGAACCCCATTCATGATCACGGCCCCCACTTCAAGCTCGGAATGGGCCTTTTTCATACGATTGAGGTCATGACTAAAAACGCCGGCCTGCAATCCAAAACTTGAATCATTGGCCAATTTTATCGCTTGCTCAAAATCGACAACCGGTTCAATCACAACAATCGGCCCAAAGGCTTCTTCGCGACAAACTTTTTGATCACGAGGAACATTGGTTAAAACAGTTGCGGCGTAGAGATTTTTATCACTATCGATAATCTCTCCTCCACATAAAATTTTGGCACCTGCAGCTGTTGCTTCTTCCACCCAAGATTGGATGCGATTGAGATGCACGCGATCGATAAGAGGGCCTATTGTAGTCATTTGATCAGAGGGATCGCCCACTTTCAATTTTGCGACATTTTCTAACAATTTTTTTTGAAAATCTTCAAAGACACTTTCAACCACGAAAACTCTTTGCGTTGAAATACAAATTTGACCTGAGTAAAGGAAAGCGCCCGTGGCGACTTGAGCAGCAGCTTTATTTATATCGGCAGTCTCGTCGACAATAACTGCAGCGTTACCACCAAGTTCTAAAATAACTTTTTTCTTTCCCGCAATATTTTTTAACATCCAACCCACCGTTGGAGAACCTGTAAAAGAGAGCATCTTAAAGCGATCATCTCGCACCATTTTTTCAGCTAATTGATTATCGCAAAGGACCACTTGAAAAAGTCCTTGAGGCACTTGAGCTTCTCGACAAAGTTCTTCAAACTTCAAAATACTAAGAGGAGCAAAAGGTGAAGGCTTAACCACGATAGAACAACCACAGGCGAGAGCTGGTGCAATTTTATGAATGGCAAGATTGAGTGGAAAATTAAAGGGAGAAATGGCAATAATCGGACCGATGGGAAATCGCTGAGTCATCGCGCTTAAACCCATTCCATGATTAAAATCCATGGGAACAACTTCCCCACCAACTCGACGGGATTCTTCAAGCGCCCAAACAAGAGTAGCTAAAACTCGATCCGCTTCAGCGTTAGCGTAGCCTATGGGCTTGCCAGCTTCGGCACTAATTAATTGTGCGAATTCTTTTTTACGAGACTGATAAAGCTGAATAATTTTTTCTAAGCGATTGTAGCGCTCTCCAGCTGATCGCTTGCGTTCAAGAGTAAAAGCACTCTCAGAGAGCACCATCACATTTTCCACCTCGGCTTCAGAGGCCATTGGAAGAGATTTTAGTAATTTTTGAGAATACTTATCATAGACTTTCAATTCATTTTTCATGAATCGACTTTAGCATGGGAGAATTATATGACAATGAGATCAGGCAAAGTCAGAGCGTTTATCAAACAGATTACTGGCCAAACTGATATGCTCTTTTAAGAAGCGTTGCTCACCTAAAACAAACAATTGAATATCGTGTAAATGACAAAGCTTAACTGCCGCCGTTCTGCCTACATAGACTCTATAAAGTTTTGCATTTGCCAATCTGGTCTTATCACCATTAGCAAAATTCCAATCTCTTCCTTCGGCTTTGCAAACATCACACATGAGTATCGCCCCACAAAAATTGTTATGCCTAATTGTATTGAAAAAAGCCCAACGCATCCAGTCAATTTTTCATGATCTTTGTCACCCCATAAAATTAATGGGTTAGCTATTTTTATAAATTAATTATATTTACCAAAATGCCCAATAAACTGAGGCGCGACTCGGATTACCTTTGCAAATTCAGGCTTTTAATCTAGCCTTCTTCGAACCGCCACCCATTAAACCCAAACTGCAAAATCCTCGGAGGATTGATGACTTCAACTCTTAAGCCATTAAAAGTTAAAAACCATTTAGCCCCTACTCCAAAGAACAAGCTCAACTACAGCATCACCGTCAAAAACGCTCAAGGTGCTGAAGAAACACTCGCCGATCCTAAGGCCACGAGAGCACTCGTCGCACTGATGAATATGCACGCCGTAATTGGTGGAGCCGCTTGCCACTGGGGAGGCCCTGCAGCTTTTGCTGAAATTATGAGTTCAGTTCATGGGATCATGTTTAGAAAGGACAACTGGTTTAATCACTACAATTTCGTGAATGATGCCGGCCACACCGAAAATGGTATTTACGCCTTACGCGCTCTTTATGGTTTCGATCAAATGAGTCTCGAAGCGCTTCGCGATTTTCGCTCAATTAAAAGTAAACTAACAGGACATGGTGAAGCTCACCTCAATCCTGAGGGTGTTCTCATTTCTAACGGACCATTAGGTTCAGGACTTCCTCAAGCTCAAGGTTTGGCACTGGCCGATCATTTGAGTGGAACTCAAAGAACGACCATCTGCACTCTCTCTGACGGAGGAGCGATGGAAGGTGAAGCGCGCGAATCTTTCGCGGCCATTCCAGGTCTTGCTGCCAGAGGAAAGTTGGCCCCTTTTGTTTTACTTATCAGTGACAATAATACCAAACTCAGTGGACGTATCAGTGAAGATGCTTTCGATATGCATAAGAGCTTTGAAGCGCTCTCAGCTCAAGGTTGGGAAGTTCGCGTTCAAGAGCAAGGTCACAATCTGCAAAAAGTTCATAACGATATTGAATGGGCCATTCAAACTGCGGAAAAAAATCCTAAGAAGCCAATTGCAGTGGTTTTCAAAACAATCAAAGGCTACGGAGTTAAAGCGACTGAAGAAGCTAAGAGTGGAGGCCATGGTTATCCGCTTAAAGCCTATGACGAAAAGTTGGTTTCTTTTTTAAATGAAATTTACGGTGGCGAAGCTCCTGCGGAATTTCTTGATTGGGCAAAGAGCTTGCTTGCGCAAAAACCGGCACCAAAAGATTCAGCTCCAAGTGCCGTTAAAAAAGAAAAAGTCCAACCAGGTTTTTCTCGTGCCGCCACTCGCCTCGCCGGAGAAGGACTTCCGCTCTATTCAGTGACAGCCGATCTTCAGGGATCGACTGGAATTGCTGATTTTCAAAAGCAGTGCCCTAACAACTGGATTGATGTCGGTGTTGCCGAATCAAACATGATTAGTACTGCCGTTGGTTTATCACGCCAAGGTTTTATTCCTGTCGTCGATACTTTTGCCCAATTTGGAATTACTAAAGGCAATTTGCCTCTTATTATGTCTCAACTCTCGCTCGCTCCAGTCTTGGCGCTCTTTTCCCATATTGGTTTTCAAGATGCAGCTGATGGTGCTTCTCACCAAGCGACAACTTATGTTTCGGCAGTGGCCGGAATTCCAAACACGGCCGTTATTTGCTGTGCCAGCTCAAGTGAAGCTGAAAAATATTTCGAACTCGCCGTCAGAAGATTTGTTACAGCTCGCGAGAATGATCAAGTTCCTGAATCGGTTGTCTTCTTTTTTGGTCGCGAAGATTTCCCAGCTTCTTACTCGAGTGAGCTCACATATGAATGGGGACGCGCTCAAGTTCTTCGTCGCGGAAGTGATGTTGTGATTGCAGCTTGTGCCTCAACTGTTCCTCAAGCTCTTCTTGCGGCCGATGAATTAGCCGCCAAGGGAATTAAGGCCACAGTGATTAATAATCCTTTCGTCAATCATGTCGATACAGAAACTTTTGGAAAAGAATTGGCCGCGGCAGGAAATAAGTTGATCACAGTAGAGGATCATCAAGTTGTAGGCGGAATGGGGTCTCTTCTTGTACACGCTCTCGCTGAAAAAGGCATTCAACCAAAAGTAAGATCTCTCGGAATTCATAATCATTTTGGTCAAAGTTCATACAAGGCCGTCGAGCTTTACCACAAGCATGGATTCGATAGTGGCTCCATTGCGCAGGCCGCGTTAGAGATTGTTAAATAAAACAGTCCCGCTTTGGCACCAATGTCATACTTCTTTTATTGAAATCAGGGCCAATATGGCCCTGTTTTTTTGGCAAAATTCTTGCTTGTAAAAAATACATAAAGGAACCTCTTAAGGATGATGAGGGAATGTATGAAAACGAAGAATGAACGAAATTTAAATTACTTACGATATTCGCCCATGTTGATCTTAGTGATCACATTGTTGCTCTCTTATATTCTCAATCGAGTCAGTTAATCCTGTTTAAAAAGCTGTTATCAATCAGTTTAAGTCCAAACCCAACCATTCCGATAAGGGATTGTGTAGGGCTAACTCAAATGAACAAATGGCTTATTTTTATTTCGATAGTATCTTCGATCATGATGACTTCATGTCATCAAAAAAATGATGAGCCGGTAGTTGTGAACACTTTAGAGCAACAACAAAGTTCCGAAACCCTCAAAGTGATCTTCCCTCATTCCGCTGAATTTAAAAAAAGCCGTCAGCATGGTGCCTTCTACTTGCGAGATCAAAAACTTTGCCAAAGTTGTCATATACCAACTCAAAACGAAACTGGTGAAATTCGCCAAGAATTCTGTATGGGTTGTCATAAGAATTATCCCCATACTCCTCAATTCAAAGAGAGCTTTGATCATGGAGTTGCTTATTTGAAAGATTCTAATAATTGTAAAAGCTGTCACCAGAGTGAAAGTGGTCTCACCATAAAAGTTGCTCAAAACTGTACCACTTGTCATCAATATCCTCATCAAGCCGGATGGGTTGGAAAAAATCATACCAAAGCTTATTGGGATGGAAAAAAAGATGAAAACTTAAAAGTGAGTTGTCAGCATTGTCATCAAAAGGATGGAGAATTTCACCGTCGCAATGAAAAAAGTTTTATGAGCTGTACCCAATGTCATTACCAAGTCCCTCATGATTTTGCTTCTTTTATGAGACATCCGAGAGAAGCTGGGACCTATCGAGAAACGGAGAAGAAGCAGTGTACTCAGTGCCATAACCCCCTCGATAAATATCATAAAGATGATACTTACCCTTCAGATCCACCGGCCAAGCAATGTACTCTCTGCCACGAAGCCGTTAGTAAAAATAGTGTCATGCCAAAAAATCATCCGGCCGTGAAACGCGCGATTTCTTCGCCTGAAACTCCCGTTTGGAAATCACCTGGCAGAATTATCGAGCGGAAGTAAAAATTCTTGAAAATGACAATTGCGACATCCGTATTCTTGCCCCATGGGAGAACGGTGGATATTTCCGTGGCAGCGAACACATGACAGATCAACTGCTGAAAAGTGATGGGCCCGATTGGTTGGACCTCCATGACAATCACTGCAAGCAATAGCTCGTTCTTCATCCTGTTTAATAACCTTAGGATTCACAAATTGTCCCATTCGCTCTTCATCAGATAATTGATGAGATTTGAGGAGCGTGAGCTTGGTTTTCCTCTCGAGATGGAAAGCATGTAAGTAGAGCTTATCCACTTTAGGCACGTGGGCGAGATTTTCCTTTGCCAATGGCCCAGTTATGGTTGAGCGATCAGCATGGGCCGAGAGATGACATGATTGACACAAATCACTTGGAACATTGGGAGTGTGATGAAGGTCTTTTGGGAAAACTGGACGTTTGGTGACATAAACATAAGCTTCTTTAATATACTGATGTAGAGGTTGATGATGACAATCGTGACAGGTTGTTGCTTGTCCGTGTGAACTCTCTTCCCAAGAATATGTGGCATAATCATGGACGTGGCAAGAGATGCAAAAATTGGCGTCTTTCCATGTATACTCGTAAGTTTTGTAACCTGGATAGGCACCGATCCCCATACCAATTAATAGAGAGGGAAAAGTTAACATCAAAAAGGCCCGAAGAATTTTCCCAAACTTTTTCACTAAAATCCTCCGTGCGGAATGACTCTATAGAGAAAAGGAACTTGAAAAAAAAGGAACCAGCCCAAGAAAAGGCCGATCACCAAGGCCAGAAGATGCAACCACCATTTATGTTTTTTCATCCATTCAGTATCAATCATTTCTTTTTCCTTTCAAAGCGAGGATGAAATTCGCGAACCAACTGTTCAACATCTCCAGTGTGACAGCTGGCACAGAGATTTCGAATTTTACTAGTATCATTTTGTCGAAGATACTTATCGCGATCTTCACCTCTGTGAGGATCATGACATGTGATACAACTCAATCGATGGCCCGAACCTAATACTAATCCCTCTGCTCGACCGGCCAGTGCAACAGAGAGGGCCTTGACATGACGATGTCCACTTTGCTCCTTATGACATTCAAGACAACGTTGTTCAGCGGAATGATTGCCATCATGTGGGCGATGACAAGAAAGACAAGTCATCTCCTTTTGATTCCAATGAGCACTTTTCTTGGGAAGCAATTGGAGGTGTTTATTCTGCCCCATATACTCCCCTTCACTTTGATGACATTTTAAACATGTTGCCTCTTTGCTCCAAGACGTACTTTTGTCACCATGGTGGGGAGAATGGCAATCGATACAGCTCGTCTCATTATTAATCGGATGTGAGCTATGAGAAATTTGCTGCTGATGGCAGTGGGTACAAGTTTTAATCCCATCTTGAATCAGTAATTTGTCATTGGCTTGATGGGCACGATGACAATCGGTGCACTGAGAAGCTAGCTTGCTAATCTTTTGAAGATTGAGATGGTTTTTATCCGAAGAGCCTTTGTCTTGATGACACTCGAGACAAAGTTCAGTTTTAGACTTTCTTAAGAAATGGGGATTATCATCAATTTGTTTGTGGTGATTTTCATGGCAGGAACTACAGGAGACCTGTGAATTTTGATAAAGGGGAAGTTTCGTTTCTGTTTTATTTATAACTCTTAACCGATGATGTTGAGATTGGGGTTCAATGACATTTAAATGATAAGCCTCTGTTCCATCGTGACAATTGAGACAACGAACCTGATCCCAATCTTTCGTCACTTCGGGGTGTTGAAAATGATTTCTTCTAAAGACGCCACTGCGCATTTGATCAGCGACATTTAAATTTAGCGCATAGATTTTATTTTTTAAAAAGTCAGCTGCAAAAACAACTTTGGAAGAACTCGCCACATCGATGAGGTAATCAAATCGTTTCTCCAAATTTTCGATCGTATAGGAATCTACGTACCTGCCTGCGGAGTCATAACGATTTAAAAGTTTTAATCCACTATCGGCAATGACTATTTCACGATCAAAAAAAGTCATGGCCTTGGGAAACATCAGCGAGCCTTCCCAAACTCCCCACTCTCCGAGAGGCTTAAAGTCTTCAAGCGGCCAAATGCTTTTAGTACTCATCACCGTTTGCATGAAAGCGTCCAGAAACCAAAAACGATTATTATTAAAAAAGAAATCAATGTAATGCCCACTCGTGATCGGCATTGAATTTTGCCACTGAGCAAAGGGATTTTTCTTCAGTTCACTATCACTCGGTTTTAATTCTTTTCGAGTCAAAATCTTTTGATCTTGATAGTTTTTAAAATCACGAGTTCGATAGAATTGATCTTGTAGCAAAAAATAATAACCATCAATCCACTGAATCGCCTTGACGTCGCCACGCCCGGGTAAATGTGTTATTGCTTTAACCTGATTTTGAGAAATCACAATTTGTGCCGTTTTAGTCTCAGGATTCCAAAAGGATGCTGCCACATGATCATTGACACAATTTAGTCCAGAAACTTTCCAACTCTTTCCCTTTGGAAATGAAAAACTCTTTTTCAAGTCTCCCTTTTGAAGATCAAAAGCCTTAATCTCTTGAGAATGAAGAGATGAGGCCCATAGATAATTTTGGCAAATAGTTAATTTCGTTGGTGCCGCGATTTCAATGCTAAAGAGTTGTCCAGCAACACTGAGAGCAAAGCTCTTCTGGAAAAAAAGAAAAAACAAGATCATCCCAATAATCATGGGAGGTCTCCATGACAATTCGAGCAGCTCTTTTTTAACATGGGCATCGTTGAACGCTCATAATGAATCTTATCTGTCAGCTTGTGATGTGTCCCAACACTGAAGTAGCTCTTTTCATAATAAGTCTCCACTTCACTCGCTCCTGGCAATAATGCCCGATGAGGACGATGGCAAGAAAGACAATCAACTTTCGCCTTTTTATGCTCAAGAATCCCACTATGGGTCGCTTTATTGTGACAATCCGTACAGCGATCTGCCACATCAATTTGCAATTTCCAGTTTTTTCCTGTCTCCAAATGACAAACTAAACATCCTTTCTCTTTTTTGGAATCGATTTTTGAAAGTTCCCAATTTTTAAACCCATGGGGATCAAGACGAACCTGAGCACAGGCCAAGCTTATAAGAAAGACAAGGATTCTCATAACCCATTCCTCCCATGACAAGTTTGACAGCTACTAATGCCTTGGGTTCGAGTCAACTCTCTTGCCAACTCTAGTGTCGAGGAACCGGTTTGGTTATCGCGATGAATATTATCTACCACGTGACATTCAAAGCACTGAGACTCGCCGTAACCATGAGGATGATTTTCGACACTCAAGAGAATGTCTGCAGGTTGAGCGACTTGATAAACCTCAAATTGTCTTTTTTCTTTTCCACAACTAGAAAAGAAAAGAATCGCGAGGATGAGCATTTTTTTCATCTCACACTCCCGTCATGACATTTTTGACAAAACTGCTGTTGCTGGTGGCATTGGACACAACTGGCAGGATTGAGTCGAGCATCTATTGAATGAGTTAAACGAAAATTGCCTCGATGAACCATGGGGTTCATCTGATCGCGTTTAAAATGGCATTGTGAACAAGACTTTTGAGTATGACAGTCTTGGCATCCTTGGGAATCGAGGCGAGCAAATTGAGCATGTTGCTGTTTCCATAAAGCGTTATGGTCTTCAGGTTTAAGATTTTCACCCGATTGGTGGCAAAGAATACACTGTGAGGGGGTCGAGACCATCACCTTTTCAAGATGGCACTGGTGACAGGAATTTTGGTTCGGTTTTAAAAAGCCCATTGCTACGGGCGCTCCGAGAGGACCTGGATCACGACTTTTAATTGAAAAAGAATGGCAATCCTGACAACTCACTTGCAGCTTTTTTAAAACGATTTCATGCTTTTTATGGGAAAAGAGCTGCCTCACCGTACTTGCAAGGAGCGGTTTCTCATTTTGAATTTTTTTAACTTCAGCTTGTACCCCTAGGGACAACAACAAGCTAATAAGTAAAATGTGAAACATAGAGCATGGCCCTCATATCCAGTGCATAATAATGATTTCTTTCAAACTCCATCGAAAGCTGAGTCTCGAAACTTCGACTCCAGCTTTTTTTGAGCCCTGTCCGCAATTCGTAGGCGTGGGTCGAAATACCATTAATTTTTTTAAAATCGCTAACCTCAACTCCACTATTGATTGACCAAGAAGTCGTCATGAATTGCGAGCCATTCAAACCAAGACTTACCATCTCTCCGCCAAATGATTTCAAATATGTGAGGTGAGTGTCGAGACGACGATCAAGGACAATCCAATCCCATGCAAGCTCAGCCTTGCTTCCCCTCTCTTCTTTCGTTCTAGATGTAAACAAAATTCTTCTCAAAGACAAAGTTAGGCCGTGCTCTTTGGTTATTTGCAAGGATTGATTGAACTGATGGGCCGATTGAGTCGAGCTACTCGTTAAGCGGTACCAAATGCTTTGTTTTGTCGGCATTGATAAGTCTGGTCGAGTTCCGAGATAAGTGTAGCTGCTGGCAAGTTTCTCAAAGGGATGTGTTTCAATCATTGCTGTCCATTTTTCAGAACGACCTCTGGATTGATTGAATCTCATTTCTCCTAAGAGGAGACTTTGATAGAAATCTGGAATTGAATAAAGTGCTTGGGCATATCCAACCGAAGTTGACTTATTGTCTTGATAACGTGCCAACTGCCCCACATTTAATCGAAATTGCTCTTGCGACCATTTCAGTGTTCCACCATAAACCTGTTCATTGGTTATTAGCTCATTTGTTTGTTCAAGATGAGTCAAACCACCTGCGTAGCTAACAAACTTTAAATGATGATGAATAGGAACGGCCAAAACAATTCCGTCCATCAAAGAGTAGTCCAGCGCTTCACTCCAAACCTGTCGACCAACTTTTACCTTCGCTTGAAAAAGGGGAAGAGTGAGATGAAGTTGTTGCGGATAGAGATTCCACTCACCTCTCTCAAGATTATTATTAATACCGAGGTCTGAATAGAACTCACTTCCTCCAATATGAAGCGAAGAAAATTGCCAGTCGAGAGTGGTCAAAAATTGATTCTTTTCTGCATAATCGCGATAGGCGCCAGTGGAGAAAGTCGTTTGGCTAGAAACGTAAGCATGAGCGCCATTGAAGAGATTCAATATTAGTGAGATCCAAAAAACACCCATAAGCTGTTATATTATCTAATTTTATGCCCTTTTGACATGACATGGCCCATAGAATTGCTCAAAATAGAGTGACTATGCGTTCACTGGCAACAAATTGGATTTTTGGCTCATTACAACAAGATGCTCTATGGCTCTTATTTCCAGGGCCTCTTTTTCTCTTTCTAATCAGTTTTGTCGGTCCCATGTCAGCCTTGGCGAGCATTCTCTTTTTCATCACTTTTGCTTTTCTCGACTCGGGTCACGTTTATTTGACCTGGTGGAGAACGATATTCAATCCTAAGGAACGAGGGCGAACTTCTTCTTATTTCATCGTTCCACTTTTGATTTTGCTAACATTTACCACGCTTTTCTATTTTGATTTTAGCTATATATGGAGCTTAGTTCTTTATGCAACGGCCTTTCATTACATCAAGCAAGTTATTGGCTTTTATCATCTTTATCGTAAGGGGCGAGCTAGGGATAAGCTTCAAACAATACTCTTCTCCCTTTTGCTTTTTCTTCCCTTTTGCGCCTTTCATTTTAAACCAGATCTCGTCTCAACGGGATTTTATACCCAGAACGATCTCCTTCTCTTTCCCTCTGAAAAACTATATCAAACGAGTCTCATTACCCTTTTGCTTTTCCATGTCTCTTTTATTTTTTGGGAATTAAGAAACTATTTTTTAAAACGATTTTGCTTGCCCGCAGTTTTATATATTTTCATCATGAGTTGGTTTTATATTGTCCTCTTTTTGACACCGCAATTTTCGATGCCTGTGATTCTCTCAAGTCTTATTTTGTCTCACTCGATCCCCTATTCACGTCTTATTCAGAAATCGCTTAAGAAAAAACAACCTCTCAAATGGTTTCAAACAAACAAGAATGTCATTCTTGTTGTACTTCTCACTTTGATGGTGCTCGGTGGATTTGAGTCGTCTCTTGAAAAATATTTTATCGATTTTAAAAATCAACATTTTTCAATGGCCAAGTCACTCTTTCATGGACTGTATTTAGTTCCACTTTTTTTCCATTTTTATTTTGATGGAGTGATATGGAAAAGAAATCATCCAGAGTTTCCCCATTTTTGATTCTTTAGTTCTGATTACACCATTGACATTGATAGAGACCCACTGAAATATCGATTGATTGATAGGGAGTAACGCATGCTGCAGGATCTGTGACAAAACCTTGTTTAGAAATAAAGCAATTCAAATCGGGTTCGCAAGAAGTTCTATTCGTGCCTACAGCTCCAGCATTATAAGCACCGCCCGATAAAGTACAAAGCGCTCCATCCCCAAAACGTCCGAAGCAGGAATAAAGGGTTTTAACTCCGCCCACGATAGAATAATAAAGCATGATTTCAATTTTAAGATGATCGAATTTTGAAATAGAGAGCGAGGGAGTTCCTTCTTTCGCATAGATTTTAACCACTGCATTGCTCGCGGTGAGGTTTGGACTAGAAGGAATGTCTCGTCTTAAATTCGTTCTGACCGGTGTCGCCTCAGATTCTAGTACAATTTTATCAAGGATGAGTCCTTCTGGGCTTCTCCAACCATTAACAAAATTAACCGCCGAGTTTCCATACTTGCCACTAAAAGGGAGAAGATTAGCTTCGGCAGTAGTGAAAGAATCATCTATGTTCTTGCCGCTTAATAGCTGGGTACAGTAAAGAGGATTTTCAAAGAGCGTTCTCATATGGGAGACGAAATTGTTATAAACGAGATGCTTTTTATCTACTCGGTAATTAGTATCGAGATTTTTTGAAAGTTGCATGACGTGAATCGCGACAGCACCTAAAAGGCCCGCGGCAAAAAGAACATAAACGATAGCAGAGCCTCTTTGGCCGTGGTGACGATCAAACAGAATCATGGACATTCCAAACATGTATACCATTGGGCCGTATTAACAATGGTCGCCGTACATTTCTTTCCACAAGATACGCTGTGATTCCAGGTTTGCACTCCCGTTTGCGAAGCCACACTCCCAGTTGGACAATTCGTCGCCCCCGTCAGTGGATTATCAGTAGTTAATCCATAAGTAGGACTACAACCATACGAAGAAGGAACGCAGCTAATTAATTTGTATGCTCCTCTCACCTGACAAGCTTCAGCAACTTTACATTGTCCAGTAGCCGCATCAAAAACTCCGAGCATAGAATTACAAATTTCGACAGAGTCCTTCATCTCTCCGCAATATCTAACAATACCGGAAGCATCTGCAAGCACAGGAATGTTATAGAAACTGTTGGAAGTTTTATTGGCAGCAGTCAGACCTATATCAATGAGAAGCATTGTCTTAGTCAATTCAACACCACTCACAGTGATCTTTGGAAGTCCCACAGTCGTATCCAATTTTGCACGAAGTGAAGAGAGAGTAAGAGCACCAAAAGTTTCACCCGTACCAATTGGACTTTTCCCCTCATATTTCCATTCGTCGAGCGTAATATTAGTGTAAGCACTGGTGAAAGTTTTCCCGCGAAATTCATCACAAGCTTTAGGTCCGTAAATGTAGCGACCAAGACTGCTCGAAAAATTCATCGTGTCGTTAAGCACTCTACTACGTGAGCTTACAGAATTGATTTGACCGACAAGTTGCATAGCGCCGAGTCCAACGACACCAACCAATCCCGCCGCCACCATGACTTCAGCGAGTGAAAAACCATCGGAATTGAGAGCTAATTTAAATAATTTTTTCATGTAAGATAATAGCATTTCCCAGCGACTCCTTGTCAATTTTTTTGCCCTAAAAAGACTCTCTTACGTACTTTAATCAGACTTGCGACAACCCCTTCAATCAGTGGCAAAAGGGCCAAAAACATCAAATCAAAAGCGATAGGATACTGTTGAAAAAAAGGACCTGCATTTGAGAGTAAACAAAGAATTAAGATTTCTGACAGATAACAAAGGCCCAGATGACGAGACCAATGAAGTTGCGATAACCAACGGACGAATTTCATTTGATCAAGTTTAACTTGAATTCGCTCAACCAATGAAAGTCTCATCATGAAGAGCACAATTAGAAAGTTCCCCCAGAAAATGAACTCTGCCTGGTTAAACATATAGCAATAGAATTGTGGGCCAATAGGCGCCTGGTATAGTTTTCCCCAAGTCACAGGCGTCCAGATAAGAGCAAAAAACCAAAAGATCATTTCATTAAAATGAAATAGCCTTCCTCTTTCCTTCAAAAGTTGTCCTGCCGAATAGCAAAAAAGAGGAAGACCAATCCAAGGAAACAATGGCCATGCTCCTGTTTTTCCCCACGAGCAACGTCCAATGAATATTTCAGAGAATATACTATTGCCAAAGTACGAAGCCTGCACCCAAGGAGAAAGTACAAAAAGAGCAACGCAAACAAGCATCGTAAGCTTAAAGAATTTCTGACTAAAATTTTGAATCAATTTTAAACACAAAATGGCCACAAAGAGATAGCAATAGATATCCCATTCCCAAGCTTCAAGAAAACTTCGCCCCTCAAGGAAACTCAAAGTAATCAAAAGTTGACCAATAAATAGAATCGGCAAGACTTTTTTCAAGGAAGAAAATGTCGTTTGCTTAAAGCCCCAAATAAAAAAAACAATACTGACAATGCTATGACCGCTAAAGGGAAAGAGGTGGGCAAACTTTAAAAAAGTGGGATAAATGAATGTTCGCTCCGTTAATGGGAAAAAATCTTCGAAGAAAATAAACTCATTAACATGGAAAACAGTAATCGCGATGACACTCACCAACTTGATGATATTAAGCAAATGGTAATGGGGTGTTTTCTTTATTTCAATCATGGATAAAATATTGCAACATCTCCACCTTCACTAATCGAAATCTTGTCAAAAGGTAACCTCGCTTCAGTTCCATGATGAACGACAATTGGTTTTAAAACGTCTGGCAACAGGGTAAATTGGGATGAAGCTATATAATAGAAAAACTCCTTCTTCTCTTTATTCACTATTTCCCTTTCATGGATAACGGAGTCGTGAAAAAGCTTATCGCCTGTCGAACCCGAGGGAATATTTTTTTCAGAGAATGATCCTAATTCAACTTGAGTCTGACGATTATAACATCTATAGATTTGTTCCTGGTCTCCCCCTGAGCGCCCAAAGCAAATGGCGTTGTCAATGGTCCGCCATAGAACGAATTGAACGAAAGCAAAATCACGTATTTTGTAGAGACTCGCTAAATCTTTAATGGCCTGTTTCTCAGGAATATAAAGCGAGAGGCTATAAGTAAGGTGACTCGTCATTTTTTGAGAATGATAGCCTATCAAAAGAGATTCTTTTTTGAAAACAGGAAGGCTTACCAACCATTGCCCCTGCATACTGATGATCTGCTCCACTACTTCTGATTCAAAAGGAGTCAGATAGTGATTCCAATTGTAGACATTTTGATTTTGCCATTTCCAATAACGTTTCAGGTAAAAGCGAGTATGCTCTTCTTGTGCAGGACTATTTATGAGAGATGGGATAATGGCCATCGCATGGGAAATGATTGCAGAAGCTAACAAAAATGACTTCAAAACCATCATTTAATCTCTCCCATAAAACAGAGAATAATAACAATTCCCTTTACGCTCTCGTTTTAAGACGTGTTCTAGAGAAACGAGATTAAGTGAGCTGGATAAGTCTAATTTCTCAGGCAAGGTGGAATAATTAAATGATCTCTGAATGTCACTTTTTGAAACAAACACAAAAGAGGAATAAGGACCGAACCCAAAGGGATGAGCAAATCCAGCTTTCTTCAAAGTATTAAGTAAGCAACCTGTCATTTTATTATGTCGGCTCTCTTGAATTTCTGATTCTAAAGGAAAATCAAAAATAAAAAACCCATCTTTATTGGTGTGAGCCGAAATCATTTGATAAAATTCTAAACTATAAAGCTTTTTCAACTCGTTACTATAGGGATAGGGAAAATCGATATATATTCCATCGTATTTTTCTTTGTCTGTTCTTAAAAAAGAAATAGCATCGTTAATAACTATTTTCAAACGAGGATCTTCAAGTTCAAGAACTCCCCCGTTAAGAGAGCTCAATACTCTATGACGACGTGAAATTTCAATCATGGCAGGGTCTAGTTCAACCATGAGAATACTTTCGACTTCTTTATGCTTTAAAAGCTCATGAGCAAGAATTCCATCACCTGCACCTAAAACAAGTATTTTCTTAGGAATCTGATTATTGAGATTGATTGAACCTGCCACCATCGATTGGTGGTAGGTTTTATGTGAATAAAGATCAAATTGAGGTTTACGATTTAAAAAGAGAGACACATTTCCGTGGAAATACGATTCTATCTGAGGAGGCTCCGTAACGATGTCTATTTTCTGGTAAGGACTCACATGTCTTTCCAAGTTGGCATATTGGCCAAGAACTCGAGACCAATCACCTAATTGTTTTAAACTTTGAATTTTAAATCCTAAATAATAGCTGAGAAGTTCAGCCTTCTCTATTTTGGGAAGCCAATTTAAAAT
Organism: Bdellovibrio sp. CG22_combo_CG10-13_8_21_14_all_39_27; assembly: GCA_002786715.1. Classification (GTDB taxonomy): domain Bacteria; phylum Bdellovibrionota; class Bacteriovoracia; order Bacteriovoracales; family Bacteriovoracaceae; genus 21-14-all-39-27. The sequence goes on along the minus strand of PCTW01000070.1, from coordinate 32,058 downwards.
GAGAAGAAGTGATAGTAGTGGCATAGTAAAATACTTAGACAAAGCAAACTTTCGCTGAAGAATCATCAAAAGAAAAAGTGTAAAAAAATTCAATAACAAAACAAAGATAAGCAGTTCTTGAGTCGATTGCCCCATGGCCAAGAAGACATTTAAGAGAACTCCAGCAAAGAGCGCACCCAAATAATTAAGAAACAAGATTTGAGACTCTTCTTCGTGATTCAAGTGTAAAAGGATTGGTAATTGTATTCCTGAGAAAAATCCAAGTCCAAAAATCATTGGTACGTAAATCTGAAAGATCAGAGGAAGAGGGATATCATAGGGCGAAAACAAGTATTGATTAACATAAACAAGATAAAAAGCTAAACAAAGAGGGCCAATTAAAAAAAGGGAACTTCCTATTGTCGCAACAAACATCTCTGCTTGGATGAGCAATTTCCATTTATGATTCCTATCATACATGATTGAGAGCATTTTATCGCAAAGTCCAGAACCAAGCGCCATGCCTGTTAAGTAGAGACCTAAACTCAAAGATTGAGCAATCGTTTCTTCGCCAGTTAGTTCGGAAAGCTGTCCGGAGATCATGAGATAGTAAAAAAGACTGGTGAATGATGTGAGGGTCGCAATAATGATAACAAAAATATTTTTCATAGCTGACCTTTAAGATAAAAGGTCGTCAATAAGAGATTTATATTGAATCGATAGAGATAAGTTATAATGAATAAACCTATAAATATAAGAATTAAAGGAATTTTCCACTTTTCCTTGATAGTGACAAAAAAAAGAAGGAAGAGGTTTGAGAAGGCAACAAAAAGAGATGAAGCTCCCACTCCCAGAAAAGGAAACAACAGAAGTGGAACAGCAATAGTCGCTACAACCATTCCAAGATAATCATAGGCCAAAACAGAGCCTTGAGAATTTTTAAGAAATCTTAGCATTAAGGGCAACTCAAACCCGGAAAGGAAACCGACGAGCGAGATAATTGTATAGGAAAACAATTTTGAGGCGATTAAAGGTGAAGTTGAATTTATCCAGACAATAAGAAAAGGCGCAAAAAAGCCGATAAGAAAAAGCACGGACTCTACGATCACAAAAACTGATAATTCACTTCGGTTCAATAGACTTCGAGGAAATAACAAAGCCCCTAATCCTAAAAAACAAGTAAAGAGAGATACAACTAAATTATACTGTGTAACTTGTGAACCAAATAAAACGCCAAGGATTTGCGTAAAGATAAGTTCATAGGCAAGAGAGCATAAGGCAAGGCCGCAGGAGAGGAGAAGAACATTTCGTCGGCTCAATTGAGTTTGCAATTACTTGACCTGTAGTGATTCGAGCATGGAATCAAGCATTCCTTCATTAGTATCAAAAAAACTGGTTGGAGCTTTCATGACAAAAACGTATGTGCCCTTTCTATCTGATCTTTCAACAATCGCAGCATAGAGCATTCGATCACTGGATTTCTTGCCTTGAATGACTTGGATAGAAGAGATCCCCCTACCTGAAGGAGGTGTGATTTTTCTAATGACAGGACGATTTGGAAAATCACCATTGCGCACTTGAGGTAATGCTCCCTGCGAATTATTAAGGTAGTCCACAATTTGATCTAGGGTCGCTGACTTCTCCGTCCCAAGCATGGCGAATTCATTTTGTCCGCTGGCGTCCGTTCCATAAAGTCCACCGATACCATCCTCTAAATCAAGCTGAGTATATTTTAAATTCTCTGGCAATTTTACATTTGCTTTGATCGTTTTTTGAAAATCAGTTTTGAGCAATTCTTGCTCAGTAACTGAGTCGACAATTGCCGATTGGATTTCACTGGAATTGGCCTCTAATTTTTTAGCGAGTTCAACTTTTCCCTCAGGCAAAGGAGCATAGACTTCCTTAACTTCGTTTGTTTCGACTTCTTGATTTTGACTGTCGATAGCTTGCGCTTGTTCGCCATTATCGTTCGTTTGATCTTCTAAATGGTGATTTGACAGGTAAATGTATCCGGCGAGGCCGATCAAAAGAAGACCAAAAAAGAATTTCAACTTTTCACTATTCATGATGACCTTACTTTAAAACTTGAGAAATATAATATGTTTGCCCATTGAGACATCTTTGATTAAAGGCCCTTTCTATTGCCATTCCAATATAGCGAGAATCTCTCGTATCTGAGTCTCTCAAGATTTGAGCTCGGTCGATTAAGTACGGAAAGAAGAGGTTGCCACGTTTTTCAAATTGGGCAATTTGAACAATGGCCTTTCCGTTGGCATTCTGAAAAGTAATTTGAGTTTTCGTTCGGTCATCACCAAAAGTATTACTTGGGGTTTCACCATTTAATAACTTGGCACAAACATCTTTAAGATTAGGGGTAATATCCGTTAATACATCATTCAACATGCGACTTCTGCTATTTTCTTCAAAGCTCAACTCTCCATTTCGAGTGACTCTTAGACGAGTAAAAGCATTATAGGACTTGGCCTTAGTTTCAACACATTCTTTTTTATTAACAACGAAGTTAAAGAGAAGACTCTGATCAACCTGACGAGAAAGGAAATAGCGCTTGTCCTGTAATGAACGGCAAATCTGTTCTCCAACTTCTTTTTGATCACCAGTAATGTCACCAATACCTTGAATCGCCTGATCCCATGAAGTATAACGAGGTGTTGATGGAGCCTCATCCGCTTTTTTCTCCTGTTTACAGGAGTGAAGAGTCATTAGAACAATTGATAAAAATAAGATTTGATAAATCTTCATTAGAAATCCCCCCAGTCACATTGTAAACAAACCAGTCCGATTGATCGCCACATCTTTACGACACTTTGACGATCGTCGACAACAAAAAGGACTTGGTACTTTGGTTTTATTTCAACATTATAAATTTCATTTTTAACCACATCATCGCCTCTATAATCGCTGGCCTGTCTCATCCATAAGTGATCAAAAGGGACATCATTCTTCTTTAACCATTGCTCTGTTTTACTTCGATAGTCTTCATCTCGCCCTGTTACCAACAAAACGTCAGTACTCTGATTTTTCATGGCCAAGATTAAATCACGGCACCAAGGATTAAGAATATCGAGCTCCATGGCCTGATTGAAAGCACGCCAATTTTTTGGTTCTTGGCGTACATGATGAACTCGATGCTCGACATCAGCTAAAGTTCCGTCAATATCAACGATTATTGCCTTCTTCATCGGTTGTTATGAATAAAGCACAAATGCTTCAAGCCGATATCAGGATTAAATTCTCGGTAAACATTCGCTTTAAATGGGCGAAAAAAGATTTCACAGGTAACAGCTACTTTTCCATTAAAAAGATGCCCTCCCCAAACTTTGAATTCGGCATCGCCAAGTGAAACATGAATATGAACAAAGGGTTTGCCATCAACTAACGATAAATTTCCATGCAGAGAAATGAGCTCCATTTCATCCTTGAAGACCTTTTTATCATATGTCTGAGAATGAAGATGATAGTAGCCAAGTTCCGCTTCTTTAAGGGCTCCAATCGCTTGAAACGAACCAGCGCTATGCCCGTTATCAATTGCCCATTGAGTGAGGGCCGTCATGATTTCTTGATCTTTATTCATGCGGATAAGACAGTCTCCATTTTCAACAGTTGTCCACTCCATTAGGTTGCTCCTTCTTCACTTTCTATCTGTTCGTGTGCTTCTGTGTAATGGGACACAAAACCTCTCACAATATCTTCTGCCTTTTTAGAATCATATTCTTGGGGGGCGATTGGCTTTGAGATTTGAATTATCACATGCTTTCTTAGAGACTTTGGAAATTTGAAAAGAACTCTTCCGCCTTCGTAGGAGAAAATACTCCCCCATAAACCATCGATTCCAACCATCACAACTGGAACAGGGTCTCTTTTTAAAATTTTGTGAATACCTGGTTGAAATTTTCTCATTTGACCATTTCGAGTGATCCAGCCTTCTGGGAATATTCCAAGAATCGCACCTTCGTTAATATGGTTATGAATGTTATCAAAGGCCTTTTCTAAAATTTCTACAGATTCTTTTTTAGTGGCAATAGGAACGAGCTTTGCTTGCTTGAACCAAAAAGGCCCCATGGGAACATAATAATAATTCCAATCAATCACAAAGCGTATTGGGCGTTTTAGAATTCCCATCAAGAGCAACCAATCAACAAAGGAAACATGATTACAGGCCACGATAAATGAACCCGTTTTAGGAATATTTTCTTCACCTCGGACTTCTACTTTGTAAAAGATATGAGTTAGTAAAAATGCCCAAATTCTTAAACTTTGTTCAGAGTGGAGAGCATAGAGAATAAAAGAAACAATAAAATTAGAGATTGATAACACAAAAATGACTGTTGGAATTCCAAACTTCACTAAAACCATCACTGCAACTGCAGCTAAGACCATAAAAAGTGAATTGATAATATTATTACCCGCAATCATTCGTGATAGTTCTTCTCTCGGGCTTTTCCATTGCACGTAACTCATTTGAGGAACGATATAACCGCCGCCGAAAATAGACATCATGAAAAGGTCGAACAAAGCGCGAACAGAATTATCCATCTTAAAATAATCAGCAAGACCTAAAAGCTGACTATCAATGAATACTGGCCAGTGGGAACTGACCCAGACTAAATCAAAAAGAAACAAACTCATGAACAAAGCTGAAATTGGAACAACACCTATTTCAATTTGATGGCGAGAAATTCTCTCTGTTAAAAAAGAACCAATCCCCATTCCAATAGTGAAAACGGCAAGAAAGGTTGTTGCCACTTCAGGCTTACCACCAAACACATCTTTCACGAGAGGAGGTAAGATCGAAAGAATAGCAGCACCTAGAAACCAGAACCAAGAAATTCCCATAATGGTTAAGAAGACATCTCTGTTCTTCTTCGTCATTTTAAGAATTTCCCATGTCGGCTTCAGGAAACTGTAATCCACTTTAATGCTGGGATCGACAGGAGGAACCTTTTCAACTTTCAAAGAAGCGATAAAGCCAATAATGGCCATACCAATCAAGCCTGTTGTCAAAAGCGTGTCGAAAAAAGGAAGTTCAATAAAACTTCCACCGACAATAGTTCCCATCAGAATAGCAATAAAAGTACCGGCCGAAACGGCCGCATTGGCAGCGACTAATTCATCCTCTTCAACTAAGAATGGGATGATACCGTATTTGAGTGGGCCGAAGAAAGCCGACTGAGCCCCCATACAAAACAAAACCACAAATAAAGTTTGATAGAGCTCAAAGTAAATTCCTATTGAGCCAGCAACCATGATGACAATTTCTAAGAATTTTACAATTTGAATAACAGTGTGTTTGCCGTACCGATCAGCAATTTGTCCGCCTGTTGCAGAAAAAATAAAAAAAGGAAAAATGAAAATCCCACCGGCCAAGGGGACAAGCATCGCTGGTGCTAAATTCCATAAAGAAACGGATTTATAAGTGATCAACATCACCAACGCATTCTTAAAGAAATTGTCGTTCAGAGCACCTAAGAATTGAGTCCAGAAAAGCGGCCAGAACCGCCGGTCACCGAAGATAAGATTTTTGGCCAATCCATTGTCCTTTGCTAAATAAATCTTTGATTCATTCTAGCAAAGGACGCAACGGATAAACAAGTAAGTGAGAGATATTAATAGGCTTCTACAGAGGCAACACCAACGACTTTTCCAAAGATGGTTTTCCCTTTGAACTTCAAATTAGAAATTCTTCTCGCATTTGAGTAAACTTGCCATTTCTGACCGTCAAATTGAATTTCAAGTTCCATATCTTTTCGTGAGCCTGTGATTCCGTTGTAAAGATAATCAATCTTTACGTCTCCACCACGATCATGGTCGAAAGACTGACCTTTTAAGACAATTACTTTATGGCCCTGCTCTTCTTTCAGAACCACGCCTGATTCAAGCTTATCCATATTATAATTTTTTGTGTCTTTATTACTATGATCGAAAACTTTCAAACCACTAGCACGGTTATCTTCATCGACTTCCATAATGAGGTCATAGTTTTTATTATCAATGGCATTGATGATATTCAAAATTTTCTGATCAGCGGCCATTACCAAAGATGAACTTAATAATGTGACCAAGATTAAAATGCTTTTCATAACTCCCCTCCTTAACAAGGTGGGCTACTCTATCAAGCTCAAATCTAATTTGAGAGGTGGGTGTGAAAAGATTACAAGTGAATAATTTTCGTCATTTAGATGTTTCTATTCTGACAACATCAAACACTGCGCACAATGTCATTGACCGTATCATCAGCTAAAATAGGGCATGAAAAAACTCTATCACTACGTTCATTGTCCCTATTGTATTCGCGTGCGTATGGGTTTTGGCCTATTAGGAATTCCATTTGAATCCCACGTTCTTCCCTACAATGACGAGCAAACTCCTCTTCATTTAACTGGCGTAAAAATGCTCCCCATAATGGTCGATGAGATGGGAGTGGCCATGAATGAGAGTTTGGACATTTTAAAGCGAATTGATGAAAAGCAAGTACTTAGATTTGATCTCATTGCTCCCAAGGCCGATGGATTAGAGTCCTTTTTAGATAGAGTGGCCTCACCGGTGCACAATCTCTGTATGCCTTATTGGGTTTGGACACCAGAATTTGACTCAGAATCGCGGAGCTACTTTGAAAATAAAAAGTCCAAAAAGCGCGGTCCCTTTAATCTCTTGGCCCTAAGAAAAGATGAATTTCTGAAACAACTCCCCCCTTTAATGGAAGAGCTTAGCTCGCATCTGTCGCCCTATTATTGTGGTAGTGAATTTTCAATTGCCGATATTATGGTTGCAGCTCATTTATGGGGTCTTTATATATTCCCCGAATATCAGTTCCCATCACAAATTCACGACTATCTTCAAGATGTAAAAAAGCGAACTCATTTTAATTATCATGAAGACTTTTGGCGCTAAGCTTAGAAAAGTAGAAATTTCATCCCAATCAAGAAGGCACAAAAGGCAGTCATAAAATAGCGTGATGGCCATTTCTTTTCAATCAAGCATTCAAACAAAGAAGAGAAGAGAACGCCTGTTATTGAGAGTCCTGAAATAGTAGCAAGATGGCCTAATCGAATTGCATTGAGATAAAGAGAGAGAGAAAGAAAAGTTCCCAAGAAAGATCCTATAATGAGATAGCCTTTATCTTTAGTGCTTCTTGCCTTCCATAAATTTCTCAACTGAAAACGCCCTTTCATCCCTAAGATTAAATAAAATAAAACAGCGCCAAAGGTACGATAGAGATTGCCTTGAAGACTTCCTAATTCTGGGGTGGAGTTAAAAGACCAACGACTCATGAGAACCCCACACGCATCAAGAAGAATTCCCGAAAAGGCCAACATGATCGGAGCCATTTGCCATTTGCGAGACTTTTGAAAACTCTCAAATGAAAAAAGAAAAACGCAGAGGACAAAAAAGAGAATGGCCCAAAATTTTCGAGTATCAACTCCTTGATCAAATAAGAAATAGGAGAAGAATCCTAAAATGAGTGGCTGAAAACTAAAGAGCATTAGTGTTCGGCCCGGACCGAGTTCTGCAAATGACCTCAATAGAAAAATATCTCCAAAACCGAGCCCAATAAAACCAGAAATCCCTAAGACTAAGATCGTCACTACAGAGGTCGAAACCTGAGGAACAAAAAAGAGATTGATAAGAATGAAACAAACCAGAGCAACGATGGCCTTAACGGCATTCATCCAAGCTGGGTTTACGGCCCTAGAGTAATGAGTAAAGACCTGAGAACCAAGCGCAAAGCTAAGATTAGCTCCTAAAGCAAAAAAGATGACCGGTAATTGTTGCGCGTCCATAACAGTCAGAGTATCAAAGAATAATGCTCAATCCAAAAGAAATAAATGTCAGACCCTTTGACAAAAGTGCGGTACCACAACTCGCTCCCTTATCAGAAAGCGAACGGCACTTTATTGAGAATATAAGCACTCCTATAGATTTAGAAATTGGTTGTGGCGTTGGTTGGCATCCCATCACCTACGCACAAAACAATCCCGATCGAAGGCTCATTGCGATAGAACATACAGCGGAAAAGTTCAAAAAATTTGAACGACGATTTGAAAAGCATCAGCTGTTGAACCTTCTTCCTATCCACGCTAATGCAATCTCATGGGTGACAACACATTTAAATGAAGAATGTCTCGACCGAATTTTTCTTTTGTATCCAAATCCTAATCCCAAGGACCGGGCCAAAAGATGGATATGTATGCCTTTCATGAAACAATTACTTTCATGTTTAAAAAAGAATGGTCAGTTGATTTTCGCTTCCAATGAGATCTTTTACATTGAAGAAGTTATGGAATACGCCTTGCATTTTTGGAAGCTTGAACTTGTAAAAAATGAAAGAGTAGAATTAGCAAGAACACACTTTGAAAAGAAATACCTTCAAAGAGGAGAAACTTGTACTGAAATTATTCTTAAAAAAAATTATTGAACAGTAGAGGCAACCATCGTAACCACTTCTTCAAGATCGAAGGGTTTAAAAATGACAGCGTTGATTCCAAGTCCCATCAATTCTTCTGCCGTATAATCGGAAAAGCCAGTCACTAAAAAAATAGGAATAGCACTTCCCGTTTGCTTTACGCTCTTTACAAGCTCCACGCCATCGCCACCTGGCATACGAATATCAGATAAGATGCAATCAATGTTTTCGGATTGAAAAATTTTAAAGGCCTCTTTGCCATTTGTTGCTTCGAGAACATTAAATCCGCTTTCTTCAAACTGATCTTTGAAAAGCTCAAGGATATCTTTTTCATCATCAACGCACAAAATGGTTTGTTTTTTATACATTTTTCTACTCTACTAATTGAAGTGTTAGCCCTAGCCTAACATTGTTTAGGTCAAACCTAAACTAAGAAATAAAGCATCCTAAGGATTCGCAGAGCGCTGCAACAAAGGTACCAAAATTTTTCGCAAAGGTATTCCCCGACGCGAACTTGCTTGAGCAGCTTTTTGCCAGCTAGCAGGAATAGTTTCAGTCGTTGACCATACGCCAGATATGTACTGATCATAAGGACTTTCCGCAAAACTCTCTAATTTTGGTGTCCAAATGAAATCTGGATGGGCATTCTGATACCATTCCCCACCAACTACCTGATACTTTTCATCAAGTTCTAAATCATACAAATAATAGACACTGACAATGCGATCATGATTTGAATCTTCAAAATCCAGAGCTTCAGGCTCTACTTCTACTGAATAATCCACTCTCATTTCGACACCTGAAATATAACGGGCCTTTGGAGAGCGATACTTTTTATAAGGATCGTCATTCCAAGTTTTAAGATCGACCACTGAATCTTTAAATGAGAGCTTTTCCGTTTTTGTCATTGGATTGAAATGCCAATACTCGTAACTGGCCATGGGTTGATTCCATACTTGATAGTCATATGTGGCATCGAAGACAAAACTTCTCTTTTCAATCCCCATGCCATTCACAACTGTTAAGTGCCATGAAGCGGGATTATTATCAAAACATTCTGGTGAAGTCGTGCGACCATTTTCATCTTCTTCAGGATCTTGAGAATTACATCGAGTCCCAATAAATCTTTGCTCATAGCGAGCATTGGCCCACATTAAAGAGAAGAGCCCTTTAATATCTGCCGGATAAAAAATGAGTTTTGTTTTCTGATCGGCTGCAAGCACTTCGACTTTTTGATGGACGCGCTTTTCCTTGAATGAAGCAGGGGCCCAGCCATGACAAATTCCCATCCACGTTTCAACTTCACCATATCGATCCCAGTAAGGTTTTCCGACTTGCCAAGACTGGTTAGTTAATCCCAAAGACTTGTCTCCAACGAGTAAGTCATATTTTTCGGAAGGCGAAAGAAATTTAATCTTTTCACTATTTCCTTCTTCGACAATATGATTTGCAGAAACATCTAAAATGTAGCGATAGTTTTCTTGCCAATTATCTTTGTATGCGAACATTGGATCGGCATAACGTTTGCCTAAAATACCTGCATAGATTGGCCAATAGTCATCTGACCAAGGTTGCAGAGCAGAAGCACCTTTGGTTAACTTTTGAATTTCCATTTCTTCTGGATTGGTCACAAGCTTATTGAGCTCGAGCAAGTATCCAGCATCTTCATTTGCTCCAAGGCCAGCTTTGTTACTTGAGTAGGGTAAAAATTGAAGGTTGCGCCAACTTTGTTTTTGGTAAACAGAAACTTCATTGAAATTAGCGTCTGCACCTTGATGAACCGGTAGCGCTTTGGCAAATGCCTTGGGATTCTGTAGCCAATCGCTAAAAGCTTGCTCAGCGTGAGCTGAAAAAATGAAAGCAAAACTCAAAAGCAAAAGTGTATAGCGAGACATGAAGACCTCTATAAATATTGTATGAACGAACCTATCAATTAATAGTCACAAGCTGAAGCGAGCTAATTCAGAGAATAAGATGATTCTGATCAGGAATAATAAGGGAAGCATTTGCCGGTCATTACAAAACCAAAGGCTTTGCTTTGCGCCATATAGCCTCAACCACCGATAAGAAATTAAACACTATCGGAGGAACCTGCAATGAAGCGACTAATCGCGCCCTTCGCCACTGGACTTTTACTCACTCTCTCGAGTGCCAGTGCGACCGAAATTCAATTTGAAAAACTCAATGCTTATTTTTCTCGTGATACAGGAAGTCTTGAAGCCTCTCTTCTTTATTATAAAGGCGATAGTATTCAAATTACTTTGAATGAAGAACTCTTGGAGTTGAGAAGAGATGAAAAGCAATTCTCTGCTAATAAAGAAGGAATTAAAGCAGCACTGCCGATTGAAGGACAAGGAGTTCTATCATCTCTTGATAATGTTGAAGTCGTATCGGCTGCAGGACATTTTCTACCAGGTGAAGTCCTCGCCTTTAAAGCTGATCACCTCTCTGCGGCCATAGGTGATGGAGTTCAAACTTTTGATCAACTCCTCATTTCTTGTCGTCGCTTCGATCGTGCTGGAGGCGGTCTCGACTTGCATTGGCTCATTCCTTGCCAAGAACAAGGATTTTTCTCATTACCAACTCTAAGGCTAGATAAGAACTCGGTCAGCAGTGTTTCGAAGGCCATTGGAATTGAAAAAGGTATCGATAAACTTAACGATGTTCAGATGGTTATTTCAAGAAATGCTTTTCTTTTGAGCTTTGAAGCGAAGTACCTCTTTAATTGGAAAGTGAAGGCCACCGGAACAGTTGTTATTGATCAAGTTAATAATCAAGTTCAGCTCAAACTCATTAGTGCGAAAGCCGGAATTTTTGGCATTAAATCAAAACTTTTAAGCCAACTTGCAAAGTCCAATATAAAAAATATTTCAGTGAATGGTGATTTGATCGTCATTCAACTTTAATTATTCAAGATCAAAATCGCGGTATGCTCTTTTGGCCTTAACCTGAATGATGGTTCTTTCAGGAAGGATGACGGCCGAGAGAGCTCCTCCCCAAACACAACCCGAATCTAAGCCGATTGTATTTTCTCTCACAAAAAGACCCTGATTCGCCCAGTGACCATAAACGATCAATTTGTCTGCCGCATAGAAATCGTACCATGCAGGATCTTTGTTATTGTTCATATCGAGTCCTTCCCCATCCCAAGTTCTGACTCGAGTAATAATTGATGGAGGAATATCTTTGACTGCAACACCTGGAATTACCCCTGCGTGCACAACTAAAAAATCATCTGTCTCATAAAAAGTGGGAAGTCCTCTCATCCAAGCTCTCCACTTTGGAAGATCTGCACCAAGATCCGAAATGACTTCTTCAAACTGAGTATGCCGAGGAGAGCGCTTATTTTCTAGATACTTCAAGAAGCCAAGCTCATGATTGCCCAGTAAAACGATGGCATTTAAAGCCTCTGCTTTTTCTAAGACTCGTTTTGTGTGGGGTCCTTTATTAATAAGATCTCCCACAAAAATGATTTTATCATCTTGTTTTAATTGAAGCTTTTGAAGTAGTTCTTCAAGCTCCTCTATACATCCATGGACATCACCGATCACGATTGTTCTTTGCATAGAAACTATCTTAACGATAAAGAATAGAAGAAACAATTACACACTGTCTAAAAAGATGACAGTTTGTGACGATTAACTTGTTGATTTAATGAAGAGATTTTCGGCATCAAAGATGCACTGGTCTAGTTAGGAGACCTGAATGTCGAAATCTTTGATACTTCTATTTGTACTCACTCTCACGACCTTAAGTTCGTGTGGATTGCCTTTTGGTGCTGACAATAAAAAGAAGTCTCAAGCCGTCAGAGTGAATAACACATCCAATGCTGTCTTTTCCTCATATGTCGCAAGTTTCGAGCAAGTTGCAAAGGCAGAAACTGGCGACCCGCAATTTTCAGTCGGTGATGTTCCTGTCAATTTTGGAGATACGGAAGACCCTGACTATCAAGGAGTCTGTTTTACTTATCAAAATGGTCAAAAAGAAATAATCATAAGAGAAACGTGGTGGAACGCGGCGAGTGACACTTATCGAGAATCCCTTCTTTTTCACGAATTAGGTCATTGTCGTTTAGGAAGAGATCACGACGATTCAAAAATTCTGACGAATGGTCAAAATTATAAGTCCAGTATGATGAGTTCAGTTATCGTTTCACCCGGTGAATATGATAAATTTAAAATGGGCTACTTAAAAGAGCTCTTTACTCAATCAAAAGTTCAACTCATGCAACTATTAAGTACAAATTAATCATTCGACTCAGGTGGCCTCGTTGTCGGCGGTGGCTTGATGGGCTCGGGAAGTTTAATAGGCTCATCGACAATCGGTACTTCTTTACGATCTTTGAGTCGTTTTTTTAATCTTTGTTTTAATCGCTGTTTATTTTGATCATCGATAATATTCTTACCAATCACACCTTTTTTCGCAAATTTCTTCAATGCTTCTTTCTTGGGAAGCCCTTTGAAACCATGCACTTCTGTCCAACGAAATCTTGCTTTTAAGAGAGGCTCAATTTTTTGTACTCGACGGTTAAGAAGTTGAGGGCGACGCTTTAAGAATTCGTCTCTTCGCTGAGCTCGAATTTCTTTGTTCTTAAAACCTGAAACATCATTATTCATAGACCAGTTCAACTTTCGAATCCACTGAGAAGCATAAGGTTTTGTCAACCTTCTTCCCTCTTCCATGACAAGACTTTCTCCAGCTGCGATTATCTCGTGATCATCATCCTCGGTACTCATCATCGCGACACGACCTTCGTCAACGGAGACATGTACGTTTTGATCAGTTTCATCAATTCCTAAAAGAAATTTCGTCCCTCTCACTCCCAAAGAAGCATTTTTCGTTCTGACTTGAAGCTGATGATTTTTCTTAGGGTTGAAAAACTGAATCATCAAACTCCCTAGCTTAACAAAGAGAGACAATCTTTGACCTGATTCTGCTGGCTCTAAATCTTCAACAATAATATGAGAGTCTGGATCAATTTTGATTTTTGAGTTATTCACATAACTTAATATAACCAGATCACTCTTTCCCGTAATGATTTCATCTCCAGCTTCCACTTTTTGGCCCTGCTGGAGCAATCCTTCTACTTCATGATGGATATAAGCTACCGCCCCACGAACATAAATGGCCGTTGCCAATTCTTGCCCAAATGCTTGACCCATAAAGAGAAAAGTAAAAATGAGAATTAATTTATTTTTCGAGAATAGCTGTAACACCCATACCTCCAGCAGTACAAATAGAAATCAGTCCTCTTCCGCCTTGATTCTCGTCAATCATTTTCGCAAGGGAAGCAACAATTCTGCCTCCGGTCGCGGCAAAAGGATGTCCAAGGGCAAGAGATCCACCTTTTATATTCATTTTTGAACGATCGATACTTCCTAGTGCTTCTGCTCTCTTCAATTTATTGCGGCAGAAATCTTCACTCTCCCAAGCTTTCAATGTACATAGAACTTGGGCGGCAAAAGCCTCGTGAATTTCGTAGAAATCAAAATCTTGAAGTTTAAGACCTGCACGATCGAGCATCACGGGAACAGCATAAGCTGGGGCCATCAAAAGTCCTTCACCACTTACAAAATTAACTGCGGCAGCCTGCCCATGAGTAAGATAAGCTTTAACTTTTAATCCATTCTTCTGGGCGTATTCTTCAGAACATAAAAAGACGGCCGATGCACCATCGGTTAATGGAGTCGAGTTTCCAGCAGTCATTGTACCCTGACCACTAGTGCGATCAAAAGCTGGTTTCAATTTTGAAAGTTTTTCAATTGAAGAATCCCCTCTCACGTTATTGTCTTTTGTTATTCCTTTGAAGGGAATGACCAAGTCGCTATAGAAATTATCAAGATAAGCTTTCTCAGCATTTTTGTGACTTATCATCGCAAGTTCATCTTGATCTTTTTGAGTAAGTTTCCATTCTTTCGCCATCAACTCACAACTCTCTCCCATGGAAAGACCGGTTCTTGGCTCTCTGACTCCAGGAATTTTTGGCAATAAGTCTGACGGCACTAGTCCCGCGAGGGCTTTAACTTTATCAAGAGTTGTTTTGGCATAATTCATTTTCATTAAGCGATCTGAAAATGCTTTTTTAAACTCGATAGGAACTTCAGAATTCGTGTCACATCCACCAGCGATTCCACATTCTATTTGTCCCATGGCAATTTTGTTAGCGACATTGATAGCAGCTTCAAGTCCAGTTCCACACGCTCTTTGAAGGTCATAAGCCGGCGTTTCAAAAGCTAATCCTGCATCGAGAGAAGATTCTCTGGCCAAGTTAAAATCGGCAGTATGTTTAACGACAGCACCTAAACTCACTTCTCCTAAAACTTTTCCTTTGAGATTAAGTTTTTCTACCAGTCCTTTTAAAGCAGTGCTCATCAACTCTTGATTAGTCACGCCCAAATATTTTCCACCCGAACGGCAAAAAGGGATTCTACTTCCATCGATGACACATACTTTTCTTGGTAAAGACATTCTGACTCCTTGAATGATAAAACTTCTTTATTCTAGTGAAGAAAGGGTCAAATTACCAATATTTATCACCGGACTTTTTCGCTCAAGATTATCTCTCTTTTGTTCTCAATCCGCTTCGAACACTGCTACAATGTTGAAATGAAAAAAATCCTAACCTTCCTCTCAATTTGTATTGTCAGCATTGGACTTGATTGGTGGACTAAAATTTTATCCATCGAACATCTCCAAAATAGTTACCCGCGACAGTATTTGGGTGGAGTTTTTAGACTTGTCTATGCCGAAAACACTGGAGCTTGGGGCAGCATGGGAAGTGACTGGTCTCCCTTTTGGCGCATGGCTTTTCTCATTATATTGCCCATGGTTGTCCTCCTAGGCATGGCCGGCTTTGCGCTCTTCAATAAGAAAATCTCAGCTTTGGACTTGTGGAGCTATGCTTTTATTGTCTCGGGAGGAATGGGGAATCTCATCGATCGCATTCGTTATGGTCATGTTGTCGACTTTATGTGGATGGGTTTTGATGTCCCGTTTGGCCATACCAACATTTTCAATATCGCCGACGTTGCTATCATGACAGGCTTTGGCCTTTTGCTTCTCGGTCAATACAAAGAATGGAAGCTCAAAAAAGTCAGTCCTTCGTCTAATCTTTAGACACCCCTAATAAACTGTAACCTTTTTACACAGCTATAACTCTAGTAATATCAGATAGATAAATGGTGTAACCATGGCATCAGTTTTGTAATAAGACTTGTGAGAATAGTTTTAAAAAAGGGGTCCACAATGAGAGATGCAAAACTTGAAAGAGCAGTAAGAATAGTTTCTCAAAAAAATAGAGAGAATCGCTTACCAGTTAAAAGCGATTATAAAAAATGGGCCATGAGAGAGCACAAGAAAAGTGTTATGCGCAGACAACATAAAGCAGAACTCAAAATTGACCGTGATTATTCAAAGCAAATCGAATTGGCGATATACGCTACTATCGCTTTAGCTGTACTTTCGGTCAGTCACCCTGAGCTAGGAAATCTTGCCATCATTTTAGCGATCTTAGTTTTCGCAGCAATCGTTCAAGGCAAGTTTGATTTTAGTCAAAAGCTTGGTTCAAGAGATAAAGGACCAGCTGCCCCTCGAAAAGTTGTTCAACAAAAAGATCTCTTAAGCCCACCTCCATCACCTCAAGCTATTGAGCATGATGATGAAGTAAGCTTCATTGAATTTCCCTATAGAAGAAAAGCGTAATCAAACTCGGAAAATAACGATTTCGCCAAGTGAAGTTGTGATTTGCCAGAGAGGCTTTTTCTGTCCACCCATCGTCATAAATTGATGACCAATAACTTTGCTAAAACTAACGGCGGTTGAAGTCTTAGCGCACTTAGAAAGCATTTGTTCCCAAACGAAAAAAGATTCTGCTTCCAAATCATTATAATGGGTCCCCTGACGGTTCCCCGCGATGTCGAGGAAAGCCTTAGTCTTTAGTAGAAGTGAAATATTAAGATGTCCCTCTTCTTGTAGGACAGAGTATTGAGCGAGAATGGACTCAACATTGGATTGATCCCAAGTTTCTAATTCTTGTTGATCTTGAATTTGAAGAGATTGCGAATCCAAAACTTTCAAAAAATTTTGCTGCCAATGTTGCCAAACGTCTTGATTGAGTTTGCCCTGCTTACCTTTTGCACCTAATACTTTGCTTACCATATCCACAAGAGTTTTACTGTCGAAGGGCTTAGAGACAAAATAGACTTTACTCTGTCGAGAAAGTTCTGCCATCACAGGACGATCAATATGAGCGGATGACAATATAATAGGAGTATGGGAATTGAGCCTAGAGCTTCTTACAATTCCAATAAATTCGTCACCATTTATGATAGGCATTTTTAGATCTGTAATGATGAGGTCATATTCTTTTGTATCAATGGCCTTCCATCCCTTTTGAGGATGATCATGAAAATCAATATTGGCGTTTAAACGATTGAGAAAGGTGAAATAAATCTTCTCAAGCTGAACTTCATCATCAATGATAAGTATCGATATTTTTTTAGTCGTCATAGTCCTATTATGCACGATTAAAACAATATATTAAAGAGCACCACTTGATTTCAGGTATTCCCGATAAGTCCCGTAGGTTTCAGGATTTGAGTAATCATAAGTCTTTTTTCCTTTAGCATAGGCATCTAAAAACATGATGAGCTTAAGCTCCCCTTCATCCTGTCGTTGAGGATCAAGAGAAACGGCCTGTCCAATTTGATCAGGAGATACGGAGACGTATCCAAGATTATGGCTCACAGGAAAGGTTATTTGGTCAAAAACTTTAAGCACGACTTTAGAACACGAAACTGTAAACTTATTCCTCACATTATGATTATAGTCATAAGAAAAATACATTCTTTGATTGGCCCTTTTCATGACTTCTTGAATTTGAGCCACACCATAATTCTTTGTCGGTCTTAACACCGCCATTCCATCGGTTCGTAAAAACTTAATCAACGGGTGAACGGCAACTCCTGTTCTGTCACTTTCATAAAACCATGGTATATCTTCCCAATCCAGATTGTTTTTCCAAACATCATTTAAGTAGTGTTGTCGATCAACACTTGTTTTATATTTTTCGATTTCATATTGGATGACGTCAAAGCTCGGACTATTCCACATACCTAAGCGCTTGAGGTCTTTAATTGACCCAAGATAAATTGAAGCATGAACCCAGTATCCAGGAATGAGGACATCTGTATTTGCCTGCAAATCCTTTTCGAGAATAATGTCACCAGGCTTCATTCCCTTATCGGTGAAAAGATCTTTAAAAACTCTTTCACGGAACTCTGTTAAATAATTCTGACGAAAATTACTTGAAATTCTAATATAAGGAACCCAGTCACGTTTCTTGAAAATTTGTCCTAAAATATTAATAATCTCGTTGGCCATATTATTGCCAAGGTGTTCTAACTTCGTATCAATAAACTCTCCGCGAATGCTTTCGATCGATTCTCTTTGAACTTCGGCTTGAGTAAGAAGCTCTGTTTTTGAATTTAGCATTTGAGTTGTGAGGAGGTCGATAAACCTTGGCGAGTACTCTTTGAAGAATCCGCCTTCTTCAAAAAATCTAATCTCATCATAGTTTTTGTTTCTTGCAACAATTTTTAGGAATTGATCCCACATTCTCAATCGTAAAACCTGAGCTTCTTTAGTTCCCCTATCAATCAAATCATTATCAGACTTGAGAATAAAGCTCATTTCATGATCAATTTTTGCTTCAAACCCTTTATGGATATAATCATGTTTCAAAAGAGAGCGCTCTTTAAAGATTTTCTCAAGTTCACTCAGCGCAGAGTCAACTTGAGATTGGTTGAATTTGAGAGCTCCCAAACATTCTAAATCTTTGGCCACTTCTAATTCTTTAATACAAAGCTCATCTTTGAGAGAAAGAAAGCGAAATTCAGGCAATGCTCCTTTTAGGTTTCTCATCTCAAGGTTCTGCTCAATCATAGAAGGATTAGACATGATCTTTCTAAGCTTTAATTGGTTAAAAAGCTGTGAAGATCTTTCATCTCCACCTCTCATGCGGATACGAGAAGGCTTAATATAATTAAATCCTCTTGTTTTCTTAATCACTTCTGTGATCGTACTCCATACCAAAGTTGAGGAAGAGAACTTTTCACTATCAAATGTTTCTCGATCTATTTTTTGATTGAAGAATTTATCAACCACCATGGCAACTTCACGTTGACTAAGTCCTAACGGATACTGGCCAATTTCCTTTGAATACTTGGCCAGTTTTAGCCCCGTATCTTTTAATGTTCGAACTTGCATAGTCATCGGAAGGGATAATTGATCTATAACATGAAAATCGCTTTCTAATTTTTTTCGCTGTTCTTCATTTTCGACTTTAAAGTCAATGGACAAGACTAATGAAGAGAGAGTTTGTTTCTCATTTCCAGTGATGAGAACAGGACTTTGATCAGGTTTAAAATTTAATCTCAGATGCAATTGACTCAAAAACTTTCGATCCTCATCATCATAAGCATTGATGAGTCGACCTCTTAATTCTGGAATTTCCTTTAAAAGAACTAATTCTTGAACATCACTGGCTTTAAAAGAAAGCTTGCCTTTCTTGTTTCCATCAAAGACATCGTTAACAACAATCTGACTGCGATGAATCGCTACATTGCTAGAGTCTCGTTGATGAGCAAATTTAATTTCATGATTGGGAAAAAGAACAGATTTACCCGGAACTTCTCCTGCCAAGAGGATAGGACATACCGAAATCAATACAATTGAAGACATCATTTTTTTCATAACCTAGGCATTCTGCCATAAATCAAAAAATGAGAGGTCTCGATTGAAAAAAAGTTAGTCCTGTCGTTTTTCTAAACGATCGCCGTTAGGGCTTTAATTTCAATAAGTTAAAACCACTTTTTTTGATATCAGCAATATCCAAGAGCTGTCTTCTGTACTTTCCCTTCAGATAAAGTGGGGTTTGATCGTCAAAATGGGGCGAGTTAAAAAGCCCACTATTGCCAGTTGGCAGAATTCCCCATGACCTTTCCGGCTCTGCCATATCGATGAGACGACGTGTGGATGGCCCTAATTTCACATCAAATGAATCCTCATATCTTCTGTAGGACATATTATCAATGTGACTAAATGAGCCCTGTGCAGGTAATGGCCCGATATTAAAAATTTTGTTTAAAGGCTTTTTCTTTCCTAGCAAATGCTCAAACTCAATGGTGTGAAGTTTGCCCCATTTCCAAGATCCAATATGATTTCCAAGCCTGATTTTTAAAGCATCAATAGCCTCATAAAAGGCTTTCTCGACAATCACTTCTCTGCTCTCGACTTCGCTCATCGTCGTATGATCATCCCACCATTTCGATTCTGGATGAGTGATGGCCCATTTCATAAAGTGCAACATATCAGCGACACTGCCATAAGCTTTAAGTCTATCTGCACCCATTTCGTCTTTTAACATGTGCTGAGTGATTTGATAAAACCACATATAAAAAATTGAACTACCGATACTATTGACTCTCGAAACCCCGTCCCATTCTCTTAATTTTTTTAAAGCGACTTCATCTAGATGGTTTCTTTTTTTCGTCACTGAACTGAGCAGCACTGGTTTAAAATAATCGTAGAGCTGTGCATAGGCATCGAATTGAATTTCATTAAGATCATCAAGGTCCCACAGTTCTTTTTCACTTAAAAGTTTGTTAATGCGTTCAAAACGTTCACTCGCTTGCCAATAGCCTTGCAAGGTAAGTTTTCCAGGGTTGTATTCGGGATAATAATTGGCAGTAACAATCACTCCACTGTCAGGATTTAAAATATGAGGATTTTCTTCAAAAGTAGCATAGCGAAGATACTCATGTTTACCGCTCGCACCATCTAGAACTTGGGTAGAGTCAACGCCCTTAGGAAGAACAGGGATCTTGGCCATAATATGCCAAGCAATATTCCCCTCACGATCGACCCAACTGACATTTAATGCTGGAGTGACACCTTTAGCGAGTGCCTTCTTAAAATCGTCATATTTAGTGGCCTTCATCATTTCATAAATGGCCGACAAGGTATGATTCTCCGGATTGTGATAGGCCCATTTAAGAGCTAAGTGTTTTCCTTTCAATCCAAAGTCAGTGTCATCAACTAATGGGCCGTGGGGAGTTGAAATTACGTCAATTTTGACATCCGCAGCTCCTTTAACTTTGATGATCTCTTGTTCGATTTTGAGAGGCACGGGAGCATTTTTAAACAGAACAGTTTTTTGAGTAAAATCAACTTGCTCTTGATACATATCTTGGTCATCGACCTCGGCCATGGTCACTGCCCATGCACGATTGCGATCATGTCCAATGGCCGGAAATGGCGCCAAGGGAACGAAGTTTCCATAAACTTCCCACTCCGGAGTATGGAGATGGGCCTCGTACCAAACGGAAGGATTCGAAAAAGCAATATGGGGATCATTGGCCAATAGGGCAGCTCCGCTTTTAGATCGTTTAGGAGAGAGAACCCAAGAATTACTGCCATGAAAAAGACCAACTGTTTGATCAATTTCCTGCATCGCAATCATGATATCCTTGTACCATTGTGACTGAAGTGAAACTTTGGTTTTGTTTTGCACAGCTTGATTAGTATCGGCATTCTCTTTAATGAAAAGCTCTCCCACCATTTCGGGTGAAAACTCTTCAAGCAATGAAGTCTTCAGAGGATCCGCAATAAGCCCTTCAGCGAAAGAGAGACCCATATAACCAGCAACACCCATTATCTCCGCCACTTGAAATGGTCTCATACTCTTTTGTCCCAAAAGTTTTAATTCAAGTGGCATCGGTCGAGTTGAAACATAAAAATTAATACCATCAACAAATGAACTAAGAATTTTGAGAAGATGGGGGTCCATATCTTTTTCATGAAGTTCTAAATATTCATCGGCACTTTTTCTTAACCGAAGCTTACGTAGCATTTTATCTGCTTTGAGCAGCTCTTCTTTTTCGCCAATCAAATCAGACAACTCTCCGTTCACAACTCTTCGCAAAAGTTCCATTTGAAACAAACGATCTGAAGCCACGGTATAGCCATAGGCCTTAAACAAATCTTCATCATTTTGAGCAAAGAGATGCGGAATGCCCCAGCGGTCGCGATAGATCTCCACTTGAGATGAAAGCCCTGGAACCTGAACTTCACCATCAATCAGCGGCAAGTGCGACTTGAGAAACAGATCAGCTGGGATCAGGAGTGCTACGAGGAGGGCGAAAAAGCCTGCCAAATACATGAAAATCCTTTGATTTCGAGGTAGGCCCTATTATAGAAAAAGAGCTCCCTCGAGTCATCACAAGAATCCATTCATTTCAATAATTTTGCTTGTGAATCATATTTACAAGCTGGAGTAAAACACTTGAAAATTTTCTGGATTAACGCTACTTTGCCTCCACGTGGTGGACTCCATTAGATTGGAGCCTTAGAGGGAAATGGGGCAACTCTCTCCGCCTATTTCCCTCTTTCATTTTCTCACCACGTAGCAACCCTTAATTCATCCCGCGTAAGATTCCTGAAAAGCCCTCAGGAGGAGGAATAATATAAGTCGGTTTATACTGAACGGCCTTTCCACCCTTTGTCGGATCTAGATCATAAACATTGACGGCAGTGTCCTCATCCTCAAATGTTGTCTCAGATGAATCTTTCTTCGCTGGGTCGTCGCCAGCAGGGTCTGTTTTCGGACCTTTCACAGGCGGAACATTATCGGCAACCCCTCTTCGAATTCTATCTTGATAATCACTAGAATTAGAAATCAGATCTATCAATTGACCAGCCTTCCCTAACATTACAAGTTTCTTAGGAAATAGAAATTTGATAATTTTCCCATTTGCCAGTCTCATTTCAATAAATCCATTTTTATAAGAAAGTATCTTTCCTTTTAACTTCGTTCCATCTTCTAATAATAAAATATGAGTCTGTTTTGAAGCACTAAGATCTTCTATACGAGCGACTGCTTTATTTCCACTCAAGCGAATTGGAACACCTTCATGTTCAATAACTCGATTCATCCTCAATTCACTCATTCTCCCCTCTACCATTGCCCTGCGAGCTTGAGACGATTCTGAGCTGACATAATGAACTTCGCCTCTGCCTAATTTTGATAAATCCATCATAAGCTGATCTTTACCGAGATCAATTTTAACTGTGTTTCCATCTGCAGTACGGTAATGGTGGATATAGCTACCATCAGGTAACAATTCCGCTCTTTCAAGAGTTGCCCCTTTTATTCTGACTCCATTCTTAGGATCGACGAGGTCAACTTTCTTACTTTGAAGAATTGAAAAAGGTCCAAGTCTATCAGCAACATCATCTGAAATTTTTGATACAAGTCTAAGTCCATCATCAGTTTTAGTTAAAGCGGTACTTGCAGCAGGAACTGGCACTGGTAAATTTGAAACAGGGACGACCTGATCAACATCATCAATGATAGTTCCTAGATCATCCTTTTTATTTGCAGCAGAAATCTGTCCAACATCTGAACTAGTATCTGCAGCTTTCATCGCTTGCCCCATGGGGTCCTGGCCATTTCTTGTCAATTGCACTGAACTGACATCGAGGTCTCTCGTCCTGATGCTAACCGATTTTCCATTCTCTCCAATGAGTCGAATTGACTTGTCATTAACTTTTTCAATTTGACCTGAAATGCGTTCGCCTTTGGATGTCAGCAAAACAACATTGTCACCAGGTTTGGCGATATTAAGACCAGGAATGTTTGGAGTTTCAAAAAGATTCCTAGTTCTTGCTCCATCAATGTTTCGAGCAGGAATACTGACATCAATTCCATCAGCTTGACGTAATGTTACTCCATTGGGAGAAGAATCAATAATTTTCCCTCTCAATGGCTCTGGACTTCCTTTGATGGCCACTTCGACACGATCACCTTTCGCTCCTAAATTATCAGGAACAATTGGTTTCTCAATCGCAACGGCATCATCAACCTTACTCGCTTTTGGAATCGTCGTAGGCTTAACTTCTTTTGGCTTTTTAGCTGGTCTTCTGGCAGGCCCCGAAGAAGCGACAGGGGTGGTATCAGATTTTAAAGTCAATGTACCTGCATCATCTATTTTACTTCCATCAGTAACGTCGTCTGCTTTCGTCGTTTTGGTCGTCTTAGAGACTTCATCAGTATTATTAGCGAGAAGTAATTTACGAGATTTCTCTGCTCGTGCAGCTTCAAGAGCTGCTTTTTCCTGATCTGCAACTTGGCGTGCGATACGACTTGCTTCAGCAGCTTCGTCAGCATCTTTTTGTGCCTTTAATGCATCTCTCTGTTTTTTCGCCTGATCTGCAGCAGCTTTCAACTTTCTCTCTGCTTCGGCAGTATCGGCCAATTTTTGCGATTCCAACATTTTGGTTTGGTTAGCTTGAGCTTGTTTTAACTTCCTCTGAGCTTCAGCTGCATCAGCAGCTCTTTGAGAATCTCTTGCTCTTTTTTGTGCAGCTTCTGCTTCACGAATTTTTCGCTGAGCCTCAGCTGCATCTCTTGCTCTTTGTTGTTGTTGAGCTAGAAGTCTCGCATCTTCTTCTGCTTTTAATTTGCGTTGGGCCTCCGCCGCTTCTTTTGCTTTTCTCTCCGCTAATAATCTCGCTTTCTCTGCATCTCTCGCTCTTTGCTCAGCTTCTTTTGCACGAGCGACTTGTTGAGCTTTCGCAATATCATCGGCCTTTACTTGAGCTTGGAGTGCCTGTCGAGCTTCAACCATTTTTTTAGTGGCATCATCGATATTTTTTCGAGCTAATTCAAATGCTGTTTTAGAAGCATCATCAGCCTTGCCTTTTTTAGCAGCAGCTAATAACTGCTCTCTGGCCTTTCTAAGTTCTTCTGCTGCCTTTCCGACATCATCAAATTTAGAAACAGCCGATTCACTCATTCCAGCTGTTTTTATTTTTCTAATTCCATCAATTGACTTCGAGGCTAGTCGAGCAGCTCTAAGATCTCTTACTGCTTCTCTCGACATTCCTGAAGCACCAAAGACAAAAGCTTCCTCCATCAAATCGCCATATTTTTTAAATGGATACGCCACAGCACTAAGAGCTTTTTTCCCGCCTCTCAAAACTTTCAACATTTTCTCAGCAGCACTAGGTCTAAATTTGTATAATTTTGAACCAACTTTAACAGCGAAATTGCCACCTCTTGCCACTAGACCTAAGGCTGTGCGCTTTGATATGCCAAAACCTTTAACCGCATAGTCAACGGCCTTCAAGCGTCCAGTAAATTTTCCACTTATGCTAACTGCCTTCGCAACTTTAGTCGCTGCTGCTGTCTTACCAACTTTAGCGGCAACATTAATCGCTCCTCCTGTTAAAAATGACAGGAGAACTTCTCCACCAACAAAGCCAACAGTTCCGCACGCCATTTGAACTTTTTGCTCACAACTGGCACATTTCCAACTAACAACTGGAGTTTTACAGTGAGGTGGATTTATAGGATTCATCAATCGACTTTCTTCCCATTCAGCACAACCAAAATTACTTTGAATGGAATCACCAATATAAGACATGAACCCTGACATCATTTCACTAAATGTACCTACGGGATCATTTATAAATTTTGTAAAAAATGAATCGGGCTTACTCTCCATGAAGGCTTGCTTTATAGATGTAGAGTCTTCTGCTTTATCAGAATTTCCCCACCAACTTGAAACCCACCCCCAAGCCTTTGAAGCAACTCCTTTGACGGCGCTCCAACCCATTTTAGCGATATCCCAAATTCCTTCGACATTACTTACGAGATCTTTCCAAACACCCCATACAGCTTCAGTAAGGCAACTGCCTAAATAATTTAGTCCCGAACCTTTAGACAAAGTATCTTTAGAACAGATGGGAGCTTTAACTCCGAAAACATCCATCACTTTTTCTACGCCAAGAGATAATCCAGCAGTTGAGACGGCCATTCCGGCCTTTAAAACTTTACAACCAACATCTCTAGCACAAGAGAGAGTTGATTCATTTTTACCTGGGCAACTAAAGTGCTCATCAATTCCATGCTTTAATTTGCCTAGACCCTCAAGTTGTTTTGCAAAATCTAAGCGATCATCTTTTTTCCAACCTTTCGTAGCGCAAACTAATGCTGCACTTTCTCCATTTAAATTATCTCCAGCTTGTTGTTTTAAAATTTCAAATTCAAGCAAAGCTAAATGAGTACAATCAAATGGCTCAGGTTCAGTTGGTAATTGAACCATTCCTTTTTTCCAGCTACCATTCTTTTCTTTACATAGTTCAACCTGTTCAGCGACCATTTGAATCGAGTAATCACTTGCAAGCTCTTCTTCAGTTTCTTTTACTTCAGATGCATCTCGCACTTCTTTTTCATTTGCTTGTAATGCGGCCAAAACTTGATTCGAAACGGCTTCAGTTTGAACACGCTCTCTTTCTAATCTCGCCGATTCAGCTTCGACGCCAGCATTCTCAATGGCAAAAGCTTGAATATTTAAAATAAACAAAGAAAAGGAACAAAGGAGTGATAGTATTTTTCTCATCACGGAACCTTCTTATTTTTGCATTCGAAAGACTTTACAACGTTTTCAATAAACTGCTCTTCCCCTTTGTATTCTTCATATCGATATAGGGATTTGATGTGAAACATTTGATTGTGACATTCAACATAATAAGAGTGTTCGGTATAATGAACGTCGGCGAGATAGTAACGATGTCCGACATGATGAATATTTTTTAAGTACTTCCAGTTTTCATTTACATAAGGAAAGACAGTGTCCGTTCTCCCGCCTATTCTCTTTAGCCAGTTAAGTCGACCTTCTTTATATTTATCCCAGCCTTCAGCTAAGCCTTTTGCATCTAATCCTGCATCTTCAATTCCTGTGGGTGTAATTGAAATAGTAACTCGACCAGTATTTTTAATTGGACTATAAATGACCAAGGGCATTCCAAGCATATCCTTTTGAGCAATCCAATCTTTAGGCAACTCTATTTTGACATCAGCTTTTTTGAGTTCAATCCAATCGCCACTTGAAGCAGTTGCAACTGACAATAAAAATAGACTGGCCAATATTAGAGGAGAAAAAATCTTCATCTTAATTTCCCTTTCAATACACTTCATCGAAAGCTTTTCGGGTACTTGACTAAAAAACCTTAAATTAATTTCAACTGAATCAGTTTAATCGATGATCGCGAAGTATCGAAAAAGATTGAAGGACAAAGAGCTAAGTCCCTGAGATAATGTTCTCAAAACAAATTTTAGGTGCCTCAAAAAAATGTCACAAATCAAATGGAATTACCTGATTTTATCTTATTTGGCGCTGTTCTGTCTGGGCCTCATCGACAATACCCGGGGAGCTTTTTATCCTGAATTTTTGAGACAGATGGACTTTAGCGCTAGCGAAGGTTCACGTCTTTTCTCAGTTGTGGCCCTCTCAGGCTTCATCATGAATTTCACAACTCGCTATTGGTTACCTCATGTTGGAATTGTGAAGGCCATTCTCGCTTCACTCTTCTTTATGTTCTTAGGAACTATCATGGTCAGCTTGATGCCCTTTTTCATGGAGTTTAAACACAGCATGCTCATTATAAGTGGATTGTGTTTAGGTTTAGGAATTGGAGGCAGCACCATCAGCATGAACCTACTAGTAACAAAAGCAGCTCCACCTCGTTTGATGTCTCGTGCTTTTTCCGGTCTTCACTCGACCTATGGAGTTTCTTCTCTCATCGCTCCCCTTTTATTTAATTTTCTTTTTGTCCTTTTGGGAAAATGGAATTTGGCCTATCTTTGCCTAAGCTTCTTTCCCCTCGTTATCTTTAGCTTCTATCTTTTAAAAAATTTGCCTGACATCGGAGAAATTCCAAAGACCCCTTTAAAAGCTCCAGTGAATTTATTCCAACGCCTTCCTTTTGGATTGATGCTAGCTTCTTATGTTGTTTCCGAAATTCTCGTTTCAACCAGATTGGTTTATTTTTTGACCGAAAATGAAAGAATGCCACTGACTCAAGCCAATTATTTGCTCGCCCTTTTTTTCTTGGGCTTGGCCTTTGGTAGAATTGCTTTCTCCGTCCTTAAAATTCCAGGTTCTCTCACTTTTCACCTGCTCATTTCTCATGCCCTTACTTTACTCTTCTTTTACTTAGGATTATCCAACCATTACTTTTTAGCTTTGACTGGCCTAACTATGTCTTGGTTTTTTCCCACCACCATGGCCTGGTTACAAACTCACTTCAATTCGGGAATTGAGTTCATGACTGCCTCCGTGTTAACTCTCACTGGTTTTTTACTCTTGGGAATGCATGATTTGTTTGGCAGAGTTGTTGAGATGTATGATGTCAAAGTAGCTTTTTTGATGGGACCATTGGCTTCTATCATCAGTCTTCTCGTTCTAATCTTTATTGAAGTAAGACGAAAACTTCAATCTTCTTGATCGTACTTTTCTAAAATTTTCCAAGTATGATCATGAAGCAAGCAAACTTTAGCGATACATTTGTCGAATGAAGAATTCTTTCCCCATTCGTGAGGACCAATAATCGAAATAATATTTCCACCACTATCTTTTTTATAGAGATAATAATTTTTACCCAAAACAGGTTCAAACTTCATCTCTGCCAGATAGATCATTTGGGATACATCGACTCTGTCTTTTATCTCTTGTGCTTGTTTAGCAAGAAGCTTCATCTGATCAAATAACATACTCAATTGATCTTGAGTTTGCTCTTTCATGGCCTCCATTGCCTTGGACTTAATATCGCCTTCCTTACTAGGCGTAATTGCAAAGCCGCCAACAGAATGTGCATATTCTAGCAATCCTGGCAGATCAACTGTTTTTGTCTTCATGACTTCAAGTTCTCGATCTGAAATAGTAATGGGCTTTGGTTTTAAATCATCCATATGTTCATGCTACCATAAACAATCTTGACGAAAAGGGGCGAACAATTTTTTTAAGATATTTTGTCTAATTGTCGATAAGATATCTATAAGAAATTTAAAAGATTTGGAGCCAAAAACATATATGGATCAGTCCTTTAAAAGTATTCCTTTAAAATTTTTCCACCGCTTGGAAAATACAAAGTGCGATATCTACCTGCGCTTAAGCGAGGAAAAATATGTCAAAATCGTCAATACTGGAGACATTGTTTCAGATGATGTTTTAAAGAATTTTGAGAACAAAAATATTGCCTACTTTTATGTTACGAAAGATGCTTTCACGCAAATTGGGCAGGAGTTAACTCCGCTATCAGAACCACCAAAATCGAAAGTGGTGCTTCCTGATCATGGGGAGCTCAACCAGTTACTCACTTCCTTTGGGGTTAATCAATTAACCTGCTCGGAAGTTTCGAAAACCTATGAAAAAATTCTTACCGATACTTCTAAGTACGAAAAAATCTCTTCTCTTCTAGGAAGTATGGTCTATAGCAAAAAGCGTTTTATTTATGACCATAGTTACTTAGTAGGTGTGATCAGTGTTGAATTAGCGAAAAAAAGTGACTGGGGCGTCGGTGCTACCAAAGAAAAAATGACAATGGCCGCTTTGATGCATGACCTGCGGCTCCCTGAAGACTTGGCAACCATGGCCGATACGAATGAGCTAAGTCCGAACGTCACTATAAGCGTTCGCCAAGCCCACCTCAAGCACGCGGACATGATCGCCCAAGAACTTCAACACGAGCCATCGATTCCTGATGATGTCGTTAAAATTGTCAAAGATCATCACAATCTCCTCAATCCCCACTTGTCACGATTAAGTATGGTTTTTATTGTTGCTCATGAATTTGTAACCAGAATGTATAATTACCAACTCACCTCGGCCATGGCCCAACAAGCTTTAAGAGATGTGAAGACGTTTTTTCAAGGATCTGATTTTGACAAATATGTCGAGCAACTCGAAAGTATCATCAACCAATAAAAGAACTGGCCCTGGTCAAACGATCAAGAATCGCAGTCCATAATTCAGACTCAGACCATTGTTGTTTGAAAACAAAATAGATAAATTCAACTCCATCAGCACAAGTATTTCTCATTTCGGAATAAAGAATTCTCGCTGCCATCGAAGGATCTTCAGACAATACAAGCTCTCTTCCTAAATTTATATCAATCCCACACAGAGTTGAAGCAGCCTTTGCATTCTCGAATGCGTTTCCTTTGTCTTTAACCAGTACCAATGGAATTTTTGGCATGTAATGATGTTTAATTTGACCGGGGGCTAAAATCTTATGCGGGTCAGCCTCAACAATAGTGAACTCGAATTGATCACAATAGGGTTTGATCATTGAAGGAGTAATCGCCCCCTTGCGTAGAAAGATTACTTTATCGTCATTGATTTGAATGATAGTCGATTCAATCCCGACTTGGCTTTCTCCTCCATCTAAAAAATAAACGTCACTTGAATTGAATTCGGACTTCACATGATCGATATGTGTCGGAGAAGTTTTACCAAATTTATTCGCGGAAGGAGCGGCCAAGGGAATGCCCAGTTCTTTAATAAATTCTAATGACAAAGGATGGTTTGGACAGCGAATGCCAACAGTTTGTAGCCCCGAAGTGATCATATCTGAGACCTTGTCATTTTTTGGCAAGACAAGAGTGAGAGGTCCTGGCCAAAATTTTTCAGCTAGTTTTTGCGCGAGTTCTGGCCACTTCCCACACCATTTTTTTGCTTCATCAATTGAACTCACATGCACAATGAGAGGATCAAAGAACGGACGCTCTTTTAATTTAAAAATTCGTTCAATTAATTTGGGATTATTAATAGGTGCGCTTAGACCATAAACGGTTTCTGTCGGTATTGCGACAAGCTTGCCTAAATTAAAAGCTTCAATGGCCTGTGTGACTTCTTTCTTCATTCGCTAATAGACTTTCCAGTTTTATGCCTCTACTCCCTTTAATAAAAAAGGCTGAGAACTTGCTCTTTAAATCACTCATTTGGGGTTTTAGATCGTCTGGATGAGAAAAGCAATGACCTTGCCCAAAACCACGATTATATGCGAGTGAAAACTTACCCACAAAATAACAGTGAGATGCTTTCATGGTTCTCAACTCTTTACCCAATTCTTGATGATAAGCTTCTTCTTTATCCCCCAATTCATACATGTCGCCTAAAATATAACACCTCTTTTCAAGAGGAATCGATTTCTCAGTACACCAATGATTGAATAGCTCCAAGGCTGCTCTCATGGATGACGGATTGGCATTATAGGCATCTAAAAAAATGGTCGTGTTTTGGAGATGAATAAACTCAGACCTATTATTTTTAGGTAGATTCACCTTTTGAGCGGAAAGCAAAATTTTATCTTTCATAGCAGGCCATACTGTTTGGGCCAATGAAGTAGCCATCGCAAGATTTACGAAATTATGGCGACCTTCCAGTTGATCATTTTCTAACTCAAAATGAGAATTTCCAAAATCAAAAGCAATTGTCTTTTTTGACCAATTCAATTGAGAGACCTGATGAATAATTGAATTATCCTTTAAAGTCGCCAATAAGACGTCTTCTTGAGGAAGAACAATCAACCCCTTAGATTTTTTTTGCATTTGAAAAAAGATTTCAGCCTCTTCTTTTAAAACGTTTTCACGATTCTGAAAAAACTCTAAATGAGTATCCCCAATATTAGTAATGATGCCTGCATCGACTTCACTAATACGACAAAGCACTTCCATTTCACCTGGATGATTAGAACCAAATTCTAATATCAGAACTTGATGAAAATCTTTAACTGATAAAATAGTGAGAGGTACACCAATATGATTATTATTATTTTTTTCAGTGGCACAGACATTAAAGCCTGAATGCTCTAGTAATGAACGTAGAATTTCTTTAGTCGTTGTCTTGCCATTGGAACCGGCAACTCCTATAACTTTTCCCCCTTTTTGTCCCCATTCAAAGCGACGAAGATGGGCCAACTCTTGCAGACTTTTAGTGGTATCGCTTACTCCAACAAAAGTAACATTATGAAGCTTTGAAAGTTCAAGCGCTTTTTTATCTTTCTCTTCAGAATATTGAAATAGGATGAGTGGGCAGCCTTGCGAGATCACTTGCTCTACGAATTGAAAAGCATCAAACTTTTCCCCCACCAGGGCGAAAAAAAAATTCGTTTGGTCAGCCTGACGAGAATCAGTTGATAAACTTAATTCCACACTTGGCCATACACCATGTAATGACTGACGTTTTAGTTTTTGTATAAGTGATATCACTGTTATCCTCTCTAAAGTTCTCTCCATTATGCCAGAGCGAAAAGAAGTATGCACCTATCGTGCGCTAGAATATAATGAATATATGTCTGAACTAGAAATTACAAAACTGTGGCTGGAACAATTCGTCATTGGCCTGAATATCTGCCCCTTTGCAAAAGTACCTTATGAAAGAGGCCTAATTCAAATCAAGCTCTGTGAAGAAAGCGATTTAAAGCAAAGAATGGATTTTTTTCGCCAACAAATTGACCTTATTCAGAATAGTTCGAGTAATGAAATTTCAAACATGCTTCTGATCTATCCAAACGCGGAAGCATCATTTTTATCCTTTTTACAGTTTGAAGACCGTCTTGCTGATGACTTGCTTGAGCGCGATCTTCAAGCAACTTATCAGCTGGTGGCCTTTCATCCAGAATTCCAATTTCAAGGCTCCAGCATCCACGATCGAGAAAATCTGGTTAATTGCTCTCCTTATCCAATGATCCATTTGCTGCGCCACGAAGAGGTCTCTCGCGCAGCGAAAGCAGCTGGTCATCCTGAAGATATC
>PCTW01000076.1:16878-96276 GCA_002786715.1 Bdellovibrio sp. CG22_combo_CG10-13_8_21_14_all_39_27 | reverse complement strand
GAATGGAGAATTGATTTATAATTCAAATTCTGAAAATACGCGATTTGATTTAATTCTAAAGAAATTTGATGGGAATATAAAATTTAAATCAGCTGGCTAATAAAAACTTAATATTCTAAAACGTTATAATGATCTATTTTTTTAGTTCTGATTTTCATCGCTCCTCGATTGGGACGATAAAACTCACGATCATAAGTGATGGAGTGTTGCTTGAATTGTCCTTGATGTTTTATAAAGTTGACTGTTCTTGCAAAATCCTCTGCCGATTTGTCATTTAATTTATTTCCATAGCCTGTTGAATAAAAAACAAATTCTAGTGGAGAATTCTTATAGAATAAAAGCTCAACGACGTTGTTGGGAGTAAATGACTGTCGTCCCATGATGGGAGTCGTCGGCCACTTGATTTCTCCATAGCTGAAGGCAATGATTTCAGTGCAGGTGACAAGAGAAGTCGTCATGACGTCAAAGCTATAGTCGTAGCTTTTTCCATTTTGAGACATGAGAAGATTGACCATCATTTCAAGTTCTCTGTGGTCCCTTACCGCTAATTCCTTAACTCTAACAACTGCCATTTCATCGAGATCGATAAATTCTGTAATTTTGTTGAAGACTAATCCTTCTCGGCGCACTTGAAAAATCACTTTTCCCTCTTCAATGTTCTTTTGAAAGGGTTTCAAAGAGTCGAGGTCCCAAAGATTGAGTTCTTGAAGTTGCTCTTTTGTTCCAAGGTAAACACCAGCATGACCCCAATGACCAGGAATAGTGTAATCAGTTAACTTGTAAGCTTTTCTTTCGAATACAATGTCAAAGGGCTTAAGGGTTTGATCAAGTCTTCTTAAAAGTTTTGGATTTTGATGAAGTCCACCATGCTTTTTCCATTGAATAGGTCCAGCAACGGCCCCGAAACCTCTCGAAATAGAGGACCCAATAAAACCGGGGATGCCACTCATTCTCTCACCAAAATTCTCAGAAGAAGAAATTGATGTTTTTGCATCAACTAAATGCTTACCTGATTGTACTATTTGAAAAGCCTTTAGAGGAGCAAAGTTTGAAGTTATATTGCCTTTTAAAATTTCACTTTCAATTTCTTCCAAACGTTCTTGAGCAAATATTTGAAGTTGAAGATTTTTATATTCAGGAATTTGATTTATTTGATCAAGACTAAAAACTCTTAAACCTCTTTTGTCGAAAAACATTTCGAAAATGGTATTAAAAGATTCGAGTTGGAGGCAGGCCAAGAATAAGCTCTCTTGATTTGAGAGGTTCGATGTTTCATCTAGAATTTGCTTGTGAATAAGTGCTTCTGTTTTCAGGGATTCACCGATGAGATTGAGCTCATATGGCAAAAGGGTTTCGTTGTTTCTCAGCTTTTCTTCAATAATAGATGCAAGATTTAGCACATAATTGTCGACTGATTGGAAAATATCTAAACTTGATTTCTGTCCAATTTGCGATTGCATTTCTTTAAGTTTCAAAAGATGCTCAGTGACTTTAGAAAGTGGGATATCATTTGCTTGAGCAAAGTTCAGCGAAAGAGCAATGAGTAGGGAAAGAATCAGTTTCATCAGCAGAGAATACTCTAAAGGTGCATTCAATAGTTCCCTATCTGTAAAAATTATCCTCACTGTCCACTAGGGAGACATACCTAAAGTATTGGTTTTACATAATTTCTGGTTAGAAAACAGTCATTAATAAAGCGCTCGCAACAGCAAGGGCGAGACCGATCCATTTAGAAGCGGAAAGCGAGATGTTTTCAAAGGCAAGATCCCAAACCACACTAGTGATAACTTGGGCCACGATGATCAAGACTGTCGATCTCACAGCACCTATCCGCGCGATGGCCATGGGAAGTCCGAAAACAATCAATACTCCAAAGAAGCCCGGGATAAGATACCACCATTTGAATTGTCCCATCGGCGTTTTGAATTGAAAGAAATCAGGAACCATGTGAGGGTATTTGTAGATTGTGAAAACAATCGGAATAGTGAGGACAAAAGCAAAAGTATTCCCAATCGCTACGGCATGAGTGAGACCAATGTTTTCTGAAATTCGACGATAGAAAGCACCTTGAAGAATACCGATCATTCCTAGGATAAATGGGATAAAAACAGCAAAGTTCAAAATTTTCCCTTTTTCTTGAGAATCACACCTTTGAGATAATCACCTTCGGTAAAGCCACGTAGGCGAGGACAGTCTTCTTTTAATGACAATTCAAGTTCGATCTTTAGTCCCATTTGTTGTTGGCTAATTGTCTTTTTGATCATCGTAATGAATTTCACTCGAGAGACAGTATGGGTATTAAGAAAGGCTATTATTCTTCCGCCGGGGGCAAGCTTTTTATACATGGCCCAGAGTTGCATTGGGTATTGATCAAAGGCCTTGTTCACTCTTTGACCATCGCTCGATGCTGAAGGTGGGTCAGTGAGAATCAGATCAAAGGTGTCGCAGTTCTTTAAAAAATCATCGACACTTTTTTCATGGCGAATATGTGTTTTGCCTTCAAGCAATGCGGGGTTTAAATTTAAATTCTCATCGAGCCAATCGAGATATTTTCCAGACAGATCAACTGAATGAACTTCGCTGCATCCGTTACGTAAGGCAAAAAGGGAATAGGCACCAGTATAGCAGTAGAGGTTGGCCATCTTTTTTGATTCTGAAAGAGCATAAGAAATAACGTCTCTGATAGCACTCATATCTGTATAAATACCAAAATCATAATGCTGTCCGAAGCGAAGTTGATACTTTATGCCAAACTCTTGAATGGCGATCTCGCTCGGTGCTCCATTTATATTTTGCATTTTAATCTGCTGATCTTTTGTTCTATTTTGCCAATATAAAAAATGTTCAGGATATTTTTTAATAAAGAAATCAGTAACAAAGGATTGATACTTATTCCAAAATGTACTGTAGCTTTGAAAGAGAATGACCGGACCAAGCTTTTGGATAAAAAGCCCAGGGATAAAATCAGCTTCTCCGAAAAGAAGGTAAAAGTTGTCTCGCTTTTTTCGGCAATTCCATTCTTCTCTTTTGGAAATGGCGTTTTCGAGTCTCATCACTAATTCATCTGTGAATTTAAAATACTGTTCTTCTCCAGCACTCACTCGCCACAGACGGGCAACAACTTGAGAATGTGTGGAATCATTCAGGAGAAGAAAGCGTTCATCATCTCTTTTTCCCGTACCGACGACAAAATCTTTTGAAGGGTCGAATTTGGCCGAAAAACGGTCTTTTGTAACCCAGGGGTGACCTTTTTTGAGATAGGCAATGGAAGCTGGATGCAGCGGATAACTAGGAATCATCATTAATGTA
Organism: Bdellovibrio sp. CG22_combo_CG10-13_8_21_14_all_39_27; assembly: GCA_002786715.1. Classification (GTDB taxonomy): domain Bacteria; phylum Bdellovibrionota; class Bacteriovoracia; order Bacteriovoracales; family Bacteriovoracaceae; genus 21-14-all-39-27. Next base: position 92,967 of record PCTW01000076.1, on the reverse strand, counting down.
TCTTTCTTTTTTCGAGAGCATTGATGGCGTCTTCTAAACCCTTAATCAACTTATTGGTCAAAATAAAAGGATCCTCTTCTTCATCAAGACCCCACTTCTTGAGTTTTTTCTGCAACTTGAGATCAATTGGTGAAAAAGGATCGAGCTCGCGACAAAGATGGGAGAGTTCTTTAACTTCTCGTTCAAGTCGCTGAATATCAGATGATGCTTTGCTCATAAGCCATTGTCCCGATTGGGTGGGTTTTAGTCAACACCTGGCCTGCGAATTGCTTATAAAAAATGATGCTTTTAGGCTGCTCTTTCCTTTTATTGAGTTTCATTCTTTTTATTGCTTCAAGTAAAGCATTGCTAAGCCCTTTGAAAAGGACTGATATCCGCTCAGGTCAATTACTGCTTGAAGCCTTCTCAACTCCATTGAATTTTCGTCCAGAATATCAATATAAAAATTTTACAAAAAACTGGGGGCAGTTACTTGAGTGGCAAAGAAAATTGGGAGCTGGAATTAAATCCCCGATGCAGGAACTGCGTAAGCAATTAATTCAAGATTTAAGAATTGAACGCAAAAAAACGAAACTTTTATCAAGTACTCTTTTTCAAGCGCTTGGCATTTCATTTATGACGCTGTCATTTAGTTTCACTTTGATTTCATTAAACTTAATTGATTTGAGCATAGGGGAATTTTTAATTTTGATTCTTTGGCAAGTCATAGGTCTATATTTGCTGAGACATTCTTCTCATTTCCTTCAAGAAAAACTTTTTAATGAATCGGATATTTTTCGTCAAACATTAGTTCAGTTACTGATTTTCTCAAGTGCGGGATTGCCTGCTTCACAAATTCTTCAACAGCTTCCATGGTCAAAGTTGAGAAAGTGTAAAAGCACTGAAATAGTGCAAAAGATAAACAGCTTAGAGACGCAATTTGAGCTATGGAAAAAACAGGGAATTGAGCTCAAGCTTTGGCTTCAAGAACAATTTGAGGAATCACTTTTTTTTACTCAATTTCAATTGGAAAAATTTGAAGAATCTTTAGGGCTTTTATCCTTTTTGACTCTGGTTTTGTTCTTTTTAAGCACTTTTCTCTTTATGGTCTTTCAAATGGTTGTTCAGATGATATAAAACTCTCGATTGCGCGTTGAGTTGAATTGAAAATTGAGCTCTTTTCAGTTACAGTGAGCTTCAATTTTTGATTAAAGGATTACGAAGCATGAGCGCCCCAACTAATGATAAACAGATTATTTGTTCAATGAGTAGAGTTGGAAAAGTCTACAAACAGAAACATGTCCTCAAAGATATTTCTCTTTCATATTACTTTGGTGCAAAGATTGGTGTTTTAGGTTTGAACGGTTCAGGAAAGTCTACACTTTTAAGAATTATGGCCGGAACTGATCAAGATCATTTGGGTGAGGTGACTTTTTCAAAGGGTTATAAAGTCGGCATGCTTGAACAAGAGCCCCAACTCGATCCTGATAAAACGGTTAAAGAGATCGTCGAAGAAGGTGCGCAAGAAGTTGTGGATGCGCTTAAGCAGTTTGAAGAAATTTCAATGAAGTTCTCTGATCCAATGAGTGATGACGAAATGAATAAGCTGCTCGAAAAGCAGGCCAAGCTTCAAGATATATTAGATGCAACTGACGCTTGGAATTTGGATTCACGACTCGAACTAGCGATGGACGCCTTACGTTGTCCTCCAAGTGATGCCAAGTGTGGGCAACTCTCTGGTGGAGAAAAGAGAAGAGTGGCGCTATGTCGCTTGCTTCTTAAAGAACCAGAAGTCTTGTTGCTTGATGAACCTACCAACCATCTTGATGCAGAATCAGTATGGTGGCTAGAGCGTCACCTTCAACAATACAAGGGAACTGTCATCGCTGTTACCCACGATCGTTACTTCCTTGATAATGTCGCAGGTTGGATTTTGGAACTTGACCGTGGCCAGGGGATTCCTTTCCAAGGAAATTACTCATCGTGGTTAGAGCAAAAGCAAGCTCGCCTCGCAGCTGAAGAAAAATCAGAATCAAAAAGACAAAAAATGCTGAAAGAAGAGTTGGAATGGATTCGTATGGCGCCAAAGGCTCGTCAAGCCAAGAATAAGGCCAGAATTAAAAACTATGAAGAAAGAGTTAAGGACCATAAGGAGAAATACGTTGAGACCAATGAAATCTATATTCCTGGTGGCCCAAGATTAGGAGAGGTGGTTATTGAGGCCAATGGAATTTCAAAATCTTTTGGTGATAAAGTTCTTTATGAAAATCTTACGTTTAAACTTCCTCCAGGTGGAGTCGTAGGAATTATCGGTGCTAACGGAGCCGGTAAAACTACGCTGTTTAAAATGATCACAAAACAATTAGAACCAGATTCAGGTACATTTAAAATTGGCGATACTGTAAAGCTTGCATACGTTGATCAAAATAGAACTTTAGACAGCGACAAAACTATTTTTCAAACAATTTCTGGAGGCCTCGACTTAATAAAGATTGGTGGAAAGGAAGTGAATGCCCGTGCCTATATCGGAAAATTTAACTTTACTGGAGATGATCAGCAAAAGAAAGTTTCTGAACTCTCTGGAGGAGAAAGAAACCGCGTTCATCTCGCCTGTATGCTGAAAGAAGAAGGAAACGTTTTACTTCTCGATGAGCCTACTAACGACTTGGATGTGAATACTCTACAGGCGCTAGAGAAAGCTCTTGTTGATTTCCCTGGATGCGCGGTGGTTATTTCTCACGATAGATTCTTCCTCGACAGAATTGCTACTCATATGTTGGCGTTTGAAGGCAACTCTCAAGTAGTATGGTTTGATGGTAACTTTTCAGAATATGAAGAAGATAAAAGAAAGCGTTTAGGAGATGATGCTCTTAATCCAAAAAGAATGAGTTATAAGAAACTGAAGAGAGTTTAAAATGAAAGTTGCGAAGTTTGGAGGTTCTTCAGTTCGAGATGCACAGGCCATGGGGCGCTGTATGTCGATTATTGAAAACGATCCAAGTATCAAGCTGGTGGTTGTTTCTGCTACTTACAATTCGACAAATGAATTGGAGAAATTGGCCATTGCCGCCAGAGATCGCGATGAAGCTTTTTTGAAAGAAAATCTAAAGTTATTTCTTCAAAAACATTTAGACATAGCAAGCAATCTAAAGATCGAGAAATCACTGCACTCTGCGATTGATCAGTTGATCAATGAACTGAGTGAGGAGCTGAAACAAATATCTCAACTAGGGTTATTAAGTCCTCAGGCCATGGACTCACTCTATTCATATGGTGAACGAATTAGCTCTTGGTTGTTTGCAGAAGGATTCAAGTCAAGAGGTCGAAAGGAACTGCAATTAATAGACGCTAGGGATGTCATCACTACTGATAATACCCATAATTCGGCGAAGCCTATTATCGAACAAATTCGAATAAATGCCCAAGAAAAGATCTCTCCCCTGATCAAAACTCATCTCATTATTACTCAAGGCTTTATAGGTAAAACTGAACAAGGCGCGACGACGGTTTTAGGACGAGAAGGATCTGATTTTTCTGCGACACTTTTTGGAGAGGCAATTGGAGCTGATGTTGTTCAAATTTGGACAGATGTCCCCGGTGTTGCAACAGCTGATCCTCGCTTAGTAAAAGAGGCGCGCTATCTTTCAGAATTAAGTTATGAAGAGGCGACGACGATGGCGAGTCTTGGTGCCAAGGTTCTTTATTCTAAAACCCTTGAGCCTGCTGAACGCAGTGGAATAAAAGTATTTGTTGGCTCTAGTATCCAACCTGAATTGGGCGGAACTTATATTACTTCGACTCCTTCAAGTGACAGTGCAGATATTATTGGACTGACATTTAAAAAAAGAGGAGATGAATCGGTCATTACTTTTATTGGGAAGGACCTTCGTAAGATTGATCTTGAAATTCCAGAAGTTGATCGTGGCGATATCCATCGTAGTTTTCTCGTTGATACATCTCAACTTGACCAATTACTCATTGATTGGCATCAACGATTTTTTCAAAAATAAGTTGTCCATCATCTTGACCGTATATCTGAATAATTTCAGCAATCTTTTTATTTTTCATAAAAATAATGGCATCGAGTCCTTTTACAATTAGTTCACTAAGAAGTTGATCTTGAATATTACTCTGTTCTGAGTACAGCGCAAAGAGAGTTTTCAAGCGAGCGTAGCTCTCCAAGGCTGAGTTGGCGTGGATAGTACTCATTAACCCTTTATGACCGGTATTCATTGATAATAAAAAGGGAATAATCTCTTGAGAGCGCAATTCACCTATGACTATTCGATCAGGTCTTAATCGAAGTGCATATGAACAATAATCTTTTAAATGAAAACCCAATTTTTGCTGTGCTAACCAATAGGTCCATTGTTCAGAAAGAGAATCGATTTCGGATGTATCTTCGAGAACGATGACATGTTCATTAGGATCTATTTGACGAAGCATGGAGTTTAAGAGACTGGTCTTTCCGCAACCAGTATTACCTGCTATTAACACATTTCTTTTATGCACTATCAAGTCTTGAACAATTTCAAAATCTCTTTCATCGTGACAAAAACTTTGAAGTTCAATCTTTTGGTGCTGATGTTTTCGAAGGCTCAATTTTGAGCGGTGATTGCTACTTAGCGACTGATGCACAAGAGTGGCTCTGTAATTATTTTTATTATAAGAGATTTGAAAACTGACAAAGGGTTCATTGAGATGCCATTTCTGTTGATACTTGAAGGCCATTATCTCGAGTGAGAGTTGATAGTCTTCAGCTTCGAGGGCGGCTATCGTATGGAATTTCCTTTCTCGTGATCCAAAAATCTGCAACAGATTCTCAGAATGCACAATTATTTCTTCATATTCAGTTGTATTCAGAAAGGGGGTTAGCCACGATTGATGGTAAATATTTTCAAACCATGATTCGAGTTCTGTATGAATTTCGTCAATTGGCATGCCTACTTCAATTGTACACTCATGAATTAACTGAGTGTATTCAATTTTTAGACCTTGATGGAGAGCATCTCGAAACTTCGATTTAAAAAGTGAAATGATGTGGTGCTTGTAGTGGGTTATCATTCTTTTACTTTAAGTTCCCATGATCTTCTTCCAGGAGAGCAATGGCAGATAATTTTTTAAAAGTTTTTTGATTTTTTTGCGATGTGAACATTTGCCCTAAAACCGGAATCTTGGAGAGGTAGGGTAATTGATCAGTGTTACTGGCCATTGTCTCAAAGCCAATTTGATAAAGTTCAATTGCTTTTCCGATTTCGATTTTAGCGTAAGAAGCCTGGCGACTGGATGCGATAGCTCCTGAATCTGTCGGTCTTCCAAGCTCTGTTTGGTAATTGAGTTGAAGACTTCTACCAATCATTTCAATTTTAAGATTTAATCTTAACCCTGCAAAATGCCATTGAACTTCTTTTCGAAGAGGGTAGGGAATATCACTTCCGATATCTATTTTGACTTCTTTTCCTATTTGTAAAATGAGATTGGGTTCCGCCAGAGTTGAGAGCTCTAATTGATTTTGTTCTAGTATCAAGTGATTGCGAAAAGCAATTCCTTCGAGACCAATTGTAAAAAGCTCTCCGAGCTCACCGTTGATTTGTGATAGCCCCCAATTAATTTCTTTACCTTCCGCATTTTCCATTTGAATTATCTTCAACTTCAATCGGTAGTTTTTATTTTTCCTTTGTTGAGGGATGGGAATGAGAGAAATATAATACTTGGACTCCCACTCTTTTCTCATGATTTCTTGTGGGGGATTTGTTTCAGCAAAGTAGCAAACGAGTTTTATCTTTTCAAAACGACAATAGAACTCATCGAGATACTGATCAAATGCTTGTTTATAAATTTGTCCAAGAATCTCTTGAATCAATTTCTTTGAGGGAACAATATCTATTAACAATTCATCCTTAAAATCAGAAAGAATTGATTTGAGCCTTTTGTAATCACTGAACTTCTTTAATTCTCCACTGACTTGAATATGGCCACCAGAAGGATGGGCGAGAAGTCCCATTTCTTGAAAAGCCTCGAGGGAGTTCATCAGCGCCATTTTTTTTAGCTTAGTCGTGACATAGATTTTGAGTCGATGTTCTTTCAGAGTACCCGGCCAAAGAATGATTTCACTAAAGCCCTGACCAATACCTTTGATTAAGATCTTTCTCTCTTTGGACAAATATTTTAGCGAGACGATTTCTCGATTGCCGTTACTAAATCGCGGTACGGTCTGAACTGGCCACTCTTTGTGCTCACCAATACCTAAAAAGAGTTGAGAGGGTAATGTACTATCAGGCTCTTGACTCATTGCGCATGGGCAAATGATCAGACTCGCGAGAATGGCTTTGACAGTTAATGTCGAGAAGGATAAATACTTGATTCTATAAAAAATGCTAATCACTGTTCGATATAGGAGTTGAGTCATGGTTTCAAACACAAAAATTACTGAAGTTCGTCGCGAAATTCGTAAAAAAAATATGGGTAAAAAGCGTAAGGCTGCTAACAAGAACAAAGGAACAACTCCAAAGTTCAATATCCACCCAGAAAAGAAATAATTAATTTTCATTTTTAATCTCAATATTAGAGGCTTCTTCGGAAGCCTCTTTTTTTGTTGTTTCAAAGTTCCAAAAAGCATTTAAAGCTTCTGCGTTCATTTTTTTGTCAAATTTTTTCCAAGATATAATTTGATCGTTATTTTTCAGACATATGACAAACTGAGCCTCCGAGAAATGAGGACAGTAATCTTTATATTTTATTAAAGAGATGAGTCGTGGAGAGATGTTAAGATTCTCAGTCAGTTCTCGAAAAATGAGCTGAGAATCACTTACTCTCTCGTCAAAACTAATCACTATAATATCGCGAGCATAAACTGTATTCATAGAGGTCAATAGGAAAAAGAGACTAAAAAATAATTTCATGAAAGAACTCCTTTTTCTCATCCTCTTGTATAAGTACTGGAGGGTAGGCTTCCCAAATAACTTGTGATCTTTGAATGAATTGGGGCAGATCTCTTTCCGAAACGGCAATGATCCAAGTCTCAGAATTTTCGGTACCCATAAAGTCATGATTATTTTTTTGCTCTTTTTTAATCAACGTCGCCTTTTGAACAATGACTTTTCCTTTGCTTATTAACGAGACTTCTCCCATTTCTTTGCCGGATTTATTTATTAAAGAGATTGCAATGGGCATTTTTCCAGGTTGTTCTTGGTATGAGTTGGCGGAATCCAATTCGCTCCCCGCACTCAAAATTAAGAAACTGCCGAGATGACTAAGAACGAGAATGGCGAGGAAGCGTATCCAATCTTGCTTCCTCTTTTGCCTATATATGTCTTTAGGGAGTTCGCTTTTGTATTGCGTTCCATTTTTGTTGATAGTCCCTAAGTTGAATGATGTAGGCTTTTTCATATCGTCTAGAAATTTCATGGATAAAGGCTCCTATAATGAGAATGAGGGATAAGATAATTGAGACTTCCAAAAGAGATTGGCCGCGCTGTTGCTGGTTTTGATTTTTACCTTTGAGTCGAATGAATCGATGAGAGACAATTCTGCTTTTAGATTCGGGAGAGAAGTGTTCCATAATGTCCTCGTACTTATTGACCAAGATTTATGATTTAAAAGTGCAACACCCATAAAATCTCTTTTAAGAACGAAACCGTAGGGGTTTGAGACACTCACTTTGAGGGAGATGTCCTTGCTACACTCCGAGGATGAGGTCATTTTTATGGGAAAAGTTGAGTTTCGTAAGCTTTGCGCAGCGATAAGTAATTTATGAGCTGCTTCTGCGGCTGCTTTTACTTGGGGAACAGGGCTTTGTGTCGCCAAAAAAGCGATTTTAATATTCTGATTCGTCTCACCCATATACTTCATCTCTTTTTTTATTTGTGACAATAAACTTGCAAAGCAGAGTGAAAGTTCTTTCGTTGACTTCAGCTCAAAGAGTCTTTTTCTAGCAATGAGACTTACAACAATTGAAAGACCTAATAATATTGCGATGACAAAGGTTCCGATGAGACTAATTGATCCCCTTTCATTTTTTAAATTCATAATTACCTTTTAAATTGAGAAAAAATTGCTGACCATTGCGACATTTTTGAGTTGGATAAAATCCTTTTGATCGATGAAGGCTAAATTCAGTCTTTTTAAAATTGTTTGCGATCATTTGATGTTGGCAATACCAAGATTGAGCTAATGAAATCGTTGAAGCAGTAATGGCCAACACAATCAAAAGTGCGAAGGAGTATTCTAGCGCTTTCATCCTTAAGAGATTTTTATGTTCTTCGTGACGTGTTCGCGCATGTTTTCGATACGATTCTTAATAACGCCGCCAAATTGCTTGACTGCTATTAAACAAAATATACCTATCAATCCAGTCAAGATCACATACTCTAATACGCCTTGACCCCTTTGGTTTTTAATTATTTTCTTCATTTCGATACCTCCATTAAGTAAAGAAACTCAATGCAGGTGGGAGTCCACGAGAATAGGGGAGTAAACCGTAGATAAAAGGTCGGTGAATGAGTGGAGGTGGACTGAAAAAAACCAAAATGGAATTTTTTTCACCTTGAAAATCCTTTTGTCGCTTTAAGCTCTTGAGATTACAATGAGTGTATGGATGAAAAAACCAAACTCTATGTTTTTGCTAAAAAAGAAGTCTTATTGATTTTCTTGTTGATGCTGTTAATGGCCGTTACTTCTTTTATGTTAGGAATAAAAGTTGGAAAGGACTACTCCTTTAAAGAGGCGGGATTCTCACAAGCTGACCGCTTAAAAGTAGATATGCTCTCCAATGAAGAGGAAGCTGTTAAAGATTTAATGAAAGAAGAATCTTCAAAAGGTGAAGCTCCGAAAATAGACATCAATAAAGTTCATCAAACATTAGAAGAAAAAATTCGTCAGGAACTTGAGCAAGAAAATAGCAAGTTCAATGAATCAACGACAGCACCATCTCCAAATGTCGAAGCACCTGTAGCACCGAAAGTGGAGACGAAGGAAGAGGTTGCAGCACCAAGTGAGTCAAAGCCTGTTGCAAGCGATGATCCTTATGCTGGAAAATTTACCATTCAGCTTGGATCACATCGCAGTATTAAAGAAGCAGAAGAATTCGCACAAGGATTTAAAGCTCGAGGTTATAATCCGATAGTATCTGAGGTCGAATTAGCTGGAAGAGGAACTTGGTTTAGAGTTAGTCTCGGTGCATTTGACAATATCTCTGAGGCAAAAGATTATATCATCAAAGAAAAATCGCTCTTTCAAGGGCAAGACTACGTCATCACCCGATTTGAGTAGATTCAAAATCTCAAGAGCATAAGGATTATCATGAGCGCTACGGGACGTTTATTTGCTATAGTTATGGCCGGTGGTAAAGGGACAAGGTTTTGGCCTGAATCAACAAGTGCAAAACCAAAGCAGTATTTATCCCTCGTTTCTCCTCATAGTCTTCTTGAAGAAACTCTGACCAGATTTGATGGATTAGTGCCAGTTAATCGAAGATACGTTGTTACGGTAAGAGAGCAGGAAGCGCTTGCCAAAAAATCTAGTGAAGGAAATATAGAACCTCATCATTTTATTTTTGAACCCAGTGGCAGAAATACTGCTCCTTGTATCTTGCTTTCCATGGCGCAATTAGAAATGGAAGGCGCCACTGATGAAGACATTTTGGCCATTGTTCCTTCCGATCATGTCATTCTTAATAAAGATGGTTTTCAACATTCTGTGAAAGTTGCCACTGAGACGGCCTCGCAAAAAGGGGGAATTGTCACTATTGGGATCAAGCCTCATTTTCCTCATACTGGATATGGCTATATTCATCAGGAGAAACAAGAGGGGCCAGAGCTTTTCAAAGTGGCTTCGTTTAAGGAAAAGCCTAATTTTGAAACAGCAAAAGAATATGTTTCAACAGGTGAGTATTTTTGGAATGCCGGGATGTTTGTCGCGCGTTTAGATGTCCTTAAAAAAGAGTTTCAAACTCATTCTCCCAAGATGTGGTCTTCATATGAAGATTTAAAAAAGAATTGTCATAAAGCTGAATCTTTAAGAAACGTCTATGAACAAATTCCAAGTGACTCAATTGACTATGCCATTATGGAAAAAAGTGAATTCGTCTATGTTGTCCCGGCCGCTTTTGATTGGAATGATTTAGGCTCTTGGGATGCCCTAGAGAGTGTCATTGCACCAACAGACTCAAATATCGTGGTCAAAGACAATGGACATAGCTTCATCGATGCCAAAAATAATATCGTTTATGCCCCAGGTAAGCATGTTGCTCTAGTTGGTGTAAATGATCTGATTGTTGTCAGTAATGATAAGGCCGTGATTGTTCTCCCAAAAGAGCAGGCCCAGAGGATCAAGGAAGTCGTCGAGTTACTTAAAAAGACTCCAGAGGGTCAAAAACTGCTGTAATTTAATCTGCTTATTCCGATAAGAAGAGGTGAAATTCCTCAGTATCCTGACTTTATTCATCAGTTTCTATTCTCAAGCACTTTTGGCCAGAGATTGGATTCAATTCTGCCAAAATTCAAAAGATGAAATGAATCATCCCATTTTGACATGCAACAAATCCAACATTTTTGATGATGCTTTCCTTCAAAGATCACAAGTATTAAAAGAATTAGGCTCTAAGTTTGATGACTGGCTTCTAATCAAGACTTCCATGGAGAACTTGAAAAAACGTTATCAAGCTGAAATTGATCAAGAGAAAAACTTTCTGAGGTGGTTACGAGGCGATAGTGATATTGAATCTCATCAATCGAGATTTAATGAACTTGATCGAGATTTTAATCAGCTTTTGCAAGTGACCAGAAGTGAAAAGAATCTCAATGGTTGTTCTACTGAAGTTTGTGAACATAATCGCAAGCTCTATCAACTGATGAAAATTGAAATCTTTAATCGGCAAAGTCTACTGGCAGATCCGGAAATTGAAAATTGTTTAACAAAAGAGTTAACTCAAGAAAGTAAAAAAACAAATCAGTGCCGCAAAAAAGCCTATTTTGAAAGTGTTTTTCAATACGTTAATAAGCGTATTGATCTTAAATATGAGATTGAAATTGCTTTAGCCGAAGAGATGAGTTCGGCGGATAGAGGGGCTACCTCTTATAGCGTCTATAATAAATTATATCCTTATAAAATTTCTGACTTTCTTTATTCTCAATTGATTCCGGAAATATATAAAGTTGCTGATGAGAATCCTGAAGTTTGGGAGGATACGACTTGCAGAATTCTGAGAAAAAAAGAAATAAGCGATAAAGTTATTTTAGCAGGAGAAATTACTGCAGAAGCTGGCCTATTTATTGCTCCTTTTTTTATACCTCCATTAGGAATCGCCAATGTTGGCAGATTAGCTTACCTTGCAAAATATGGGTTAAGTGCGGAAAGAATAATTTCTGCTTCCGCTTTAATTCCAATCACAGCAATTGAGAACACTCGTTCGATCGATAAAAAACAATTTGAATGTTCAAAATTGCAAATGGCATATCGTGAGAATGCGGATCAGGATAGTTTAGAAAAATTTCAAGCTTGTCTCAAAGATTTAAGTGACCAAAAGATTTTTATGATGGGGGCAATGGTCCTTGGAGTTGGCGTCCCCATTCCTTTCAAGTCAAATTTAGCAAAAGGTATGATTGTTATTAAGAGCAAGGCTGATGATGTATTAACGATGTTAAAGCCTCATCTAAATGATGCCAAGCCAATGGCAGAGGCTTATTTTAAATACGTTGCAACAGTCTACCGCGAACGCCTCAACCTCAGCCCTCAGGAAATTGATGCTTTTATGAAATCGAGTCGTGAAATGGCCGATAGAACTCTACTCTTTGTTAAAACAAAAGCTACTCCCGCCAATGGTCCTCCTGAATTTAAAGGTGGAATAGGAATTGTATTTAAGAATAAAGCTGACGACCTTTTACCATTAGAAAAAGCCACGGGAGTAAAAATCCCCAAAGTTCCAGGAGAAAAGTCTGTTGAGATCGTGAGGCTGGTGTCTACAGATGATGCAAATCCAAATCTCATGAAAGATTTGTTGAAAGAAGCGATCTCATCACTGAAAAGCGATCCCTCAATTAAAAATGCCTTTGTCTATACTTCTCGAATTCATGAAAGACTTTATCGCAAGTTTGGCATTCCCTATGAGATCGTTGAGAAACCCAATTCGCGAGATGTTGTAATGAAATTTGATATGAAAAAGATTCAAGAAGCGCTTCGTTGATTCTTACTTAACTCTTTTTATCGCTTTTAAAATATGTTGAAGATCGTAATCAGGATTGAGTTGAAATCCAGGTCTATTGAGTTCATCTCGCATTTGTTTAAACATTTTGAAAGGCCATTTTGCCTGTACCATGTTTACAATCCAATGAGGAACATTTCCGGCAAAGTCGGAGAGTAGTACAATTTCAAAATAAGTTTTGTTAATTCCCATGTCTCTGATTCTTATTGCTCCATAATAAGTCATTCCGCGAACGCTATTATCGTCTTTTGGAATTTTGGGATGATCAATAGATTTAAGTGCGATAAAAACTTCTTTCTTTTCCTTATTGTAATCTCCCTCGATATCAAGAACAAAAACTCGATCCTCAAATGGCCAAGGAGAATTGTAACGAGCATATTCTACTCGGCGAAAAGGATTGACGGCATCAACCAGATAGCTTTCTTTGAGATAAGGAACCCAATTAATTTTTTTAGGGGTATCAGCGATAAGGGACAAGATCTCTGAGATTGAATGATTAAAGACAGTTTGTCCTTTTATTGGGACAACGCCACTTTCATGCTTTGGTGCCTTATAAACAATGATGTCATCTGTTTGCGATGCGATTTCCCATTTGAAATCATTTTCGGTCAGTTCACTGGCCCTTAGTGAAAGTGATAACAAAAGCAAAATAAATAGTATTAATGATTTCATGGTAGAGGGTATTCCTTTAACGATCGTTGAAACACTTTGTCTACCGAACCCAAATAGATCTTTTTAATTTCTGAAAAATTGGGAACTGGAAAATCGAGGCTTACATTTTTTTCTTTCAAAATTTGATTTAATTTCTCACCCATGGCCGCTGCCGATTTGGTTTGTTCTCCTTGAAAAGCAGCTTCTTGAACAAAGTAATAGAGTTCTTCGCGCTTAATATCAGTACACTTGATCAACTGATGGAGATAATAACTTGAAAGGTAGTGGCATTCTGCCTGAACTCTTTGTTCAATCTTTTCAATATTGAACACCATATTTTTCAGAGTTGAATTCAAACGAGTGATAGAATAGAAAAGGATCCCAAAATGATCTGGAAGGTACATCCTCTCTGTTGATGAGTGACTAATATCTCTTTCATGCCAAAGGACTATGTTCTCCATTGCCATAATAGTGTGAGAACGAAGCATCCTTGCCATTCCGGTCAAGTTCTCGCCTGAGATAGGATTTTTCTTGTGAGGCATAATCGAAGAACCTTTTTGGCCTTTGCTAAAGCCTTCGTATAGCTCTCCGACATCTGATCGATGTAGGTGTCTCATTTCGACGGCAAGTCTTTCGATGGCGGTACCAACCATTGCGCCAATGTTAACAAGTTTTGCAATTCGGTCGCGAGGAATGACTTGAGTTGATAAAGGTTCTACTTTTAAATTGAGCTCAGTCGCTGCTGCTGATTCAATTTCAGGAGTCACTATTGTGTAGTTTCCGACGGCTCCAGAAAATTGCACTGTCAGCTCATCTTTGTGAAAGTCTTGAAGTTCCTTAAAACGGCGTGAAAGCTCGTTGTAGTGTCCTAAAAGTTTTTGTCCAAAACTCATGGGTTCAGCAAACATTCCGTGACTTCTTCCCATAGTCACAACATCTTTTAATTCATGAGCGCGATCAAAGAGAGTACGCAATAATTCTTGATAGGCGGGAAGGATGACTTCTAATGACGCTTTTATTTGAAGAGTTAAGGCCGTATCTATGATGTCAGAACTCGTGACGCCATAATGAAAGTACTTCCCCTTTTCAGCAGATAAATTTTCTGTGATGGAAGTACAGAATGCAATCACGTCATGTTTTGTAACGGCTTCGATTTCGTCAATGCGAGTGGGGTTTATCTTTGCTGTTTTCGCAATTTCGGCACTTAGCCCCACTGGAACCAGTGTTCCTTCTAAAGCTTTCATCACTGCGAGTTCTGCTTGCAAGTAATAAGAAAACTTAGAATGATCGTTCCAAATTTCGGAAATTTCTTTTTTTTCATAGCGTGGAATCATAAATGGTCCTTAAAAGTAAAAAGTGACATCTATTCCGAGCGAGATCCATTGAAGAAGGAGGGCCCTCTCACTTGAAGCTTCTTTGTCGAAGTTCTCAGGTCTTTCAGCATTGATGAGGTTATAACTGAGTTTGCCTCCGAGATGCATAGTAGGAGAAAATCGATTGTGAATTCCAAAATCGGCACGAACACCAAATCCCTTATAATCAGTTTCAGTAAGGCCTTCGCGAAAAGTATTATAAGTTAAGTAAGCAGCAACTGTTTCGAAGACTCTATTTGTCCCTGTACTTAATAAATAACTGACCCATTGACTTCTATAAGAAAGACCAGCTCCGAGTTGAGTCAAAGAACCTCTCGTATCTAAAAACTCTTCAGTGGCATTCATGGTTGAATTAGTGTCTGCCACTTCTTTAAATTGAGCTGACATTTTCATGCCAACAAACTGCAACCATGCCAGATCAAATCGTCGTCCATAGATAGCTTCAAAAGCAGCAATGCCTCCACTATTTTTTAGGTCAGCATTAAGAGCATAGCCTAAGGTGAAAAGATTATTATCTTCAGTCGTATTGTATTCATCTCTAAAAATACCAGTTTCAAAATTTCTCTCTTTTATTACCGTTGCTTTGTTAGCCTTGTATTGCTGCTCTAGTGTTTCGAGATCTCTGTTTTGAGACCAAGCTGGAGTCGAAGCGAATATAAGCGAGAGGAATAAAAATATTCTTATCATTCTTCTTTCCTCACTTTTGCAAGTCTTTCAAAATTTTCTCCTGGATAATCATCCATTCCCATATTTTGAGCGAGAAGAACTTTATTCTTGAGATGTTCATACTTGACTTGAGCAGTAAAAATTTCTGTTTGAATTTTTTCTTCAAGTGCATGTCTGAAATCCCAGAAATTCACTTTGCGATTTAAATAGCTTTCAAGTATTTGATCAAAGGTTTTTTCTAAATTGGAGTTCCGAGCATCGAGCACTGTCATTTGATCTTCAAAGTACTTGATGTTGGCAAAATAGGTATTCGCTTGTGAACGTGCTTGATGTTTAGCCTCAGCAAGTTGATTAAAGGCAAGATACTTATTGATAGCAGCTGCTTGATTTTTACGGCCATTAAAAAGCCCGCCAGGTCCAGTTATCGACCACGTTGCATTCAATGTCGCAACAACTTCTAAGTCAGAACTACCTGGAGCAGTTTGATAATTAGTTTGGCTTTGATTGCGTCCGAAAGAATGAGTATAGGCTCCGAGATTTAAGGTAAATTTTGGTAGAGGAAGATTTTCTTTCAGAGTGAGTTCGTGCGATCGCTGAGCATTTTCAACTGCTGCTGAGGCGTCTCTAACGGATGTGTTCTTTTCTTCTGAAAAAGAGAGGATTTCATCAAAACTCGACTTTAGCTTTATATAGTCGAGATCATCTTTAAGTATGAAGCGAATTCCTGCTGTCTCATTGACGAGCAAAGAAAGAGCTTCATCTGCATTGGCTTTTAAGTTGAGAGCTTCTTGGTAGGCACTTTGGGCCGCTAAATAGAGTGAGCGTGCTTGATAGTATTCTTCGCGGCTGATTTTCTTGATAGAAACTTTTTCACGGGCCAAGCGATAGATAAAGGAAGCATGACGAAGATATTCTCGTCGAAAAGTAATGAAGTTCTGATAAAAATTAACTTCAAAATATTTAATGATAATTTGGTGCTTAAGATCTCGCTTCTGTTCTTTGAGATTATCCTTTGAGCGCATGATGGTGGTCTTATCATTCAAATAACTCAGGTAATCCTTCCCCCAATTAAAGAGAGTGTAATCCCCAAGCTCGAGTGCCAAAGCCCCACTTGGTCTTTTGGAAAAGCTACTACCTGATTTTCCACCATCTCTTAAGCGAGCAACTCTATGTTCAGCTGAAATAAGTGACAACGTTACGTTAGGAAGCCAAAATCCATCGCGGACATCATCCCATTGAATATCGAGTAGGGTTCCTTGTAATTGTCTTTCTTGTTGACCATAGTTTTTTCTTAAGCCCTGATCTATAGCTTCGCGTAGGCTTAAAGGACGATATTGTTCTTTTTTATCAAATCGATCTTTTGACTGAATATAGAGATCTTCGCGATCAATATCTTTGTCTTGCGCAAATACGCAAGGCAGGAAGTTGACCATCAGGGCCGCTAAAAGTGTGTGTCGAATAATAAATATCATCATGATATGCAGGAATTCTAGAACAGAATAAAACGGAGTGTAAAAGATAAAGATTAAAGAGAAATTCCAGGACAACCTTTTCGAATAATGTCTTCTTCTTGATTTTGAAGTTTATCAACTGCTAGTTGGAGCTCTTGATCTAAGTGATCTCGGGTTTGTTTGAGTTTTTTTACAAGCGTCCTTTTCTCAGGGGGCGCCATTTTGAGCAGGCGTTCACAGCGCTTCAGAAGCGCTTGGATCTTTTGTTTGTAGCCGAGCTTGTGATTGCGCGTCTCAATAAGTGCGTCGCAGCGTCTGGAGATGCTAGGGTCAGTGATGATCGATCGAGAAAAATCGCGATCAGCTGCAAAACTTACCTGATTAAAAAAGAATGTTATAAAAAGCACGATTCGCAACATGTCATTAGTTTATCATGACTTGGCGTTAAACGGCCCTAGTGTTAGATTCTTCCCTTAATGGTTTTCACGAAAAGGCTGGTTTTATGAAGAGGGTCGTCATCCTCATTCCGGCGCGATATAGCGCTAGTCGATTCCCTGGAAAACCCCTCACCATGATATCAGGACGATCAATGGTGATGAGGGTATATGATCATGCGATTAAGGCCCACGAGTCCCTTCAAAAGAAACATCCCGTTGAAGCATACATCGTGACTGATGATGATCGGATAGAACAGCATGTGCTCGATCATGGTGGTCAAGTTTTAAGAGTCGATGATGATGTTCCAAGTGGGACAGAAAGAATCTATCTCGCCTTCAAAAGAAATTTTAAAGAGAACGAAGTTGAACTGGTGATTAATCTTCAAGGTGATGAGCCTTTACTAGGTGACGTCGATCTTTCTCGACTTATTGATTATCACTTGAGTGGCCATCATGATGTAGGAACTATTGTTCGTCGTCGTGCCATGGATGAAGAATTTGAAAATCCGAATGTGGTTAAAGTTGTCTTGGCCAAAGACGGTGGCAAATGTCTTTATTTTTCGCGCTCTCCAATTCCTTATGACCGCGATCAAGAAAAGCCCAAAGAATGGTATCAGCATGCAGGAATATATTCTTATACACCAGAAGCACTCGAAGCTTTTTGTGCCGCAGGAACTTCTTACTATGAAAATATTGAAAAATTAGAACAGCTCAGAGGAATGGAACTCGGTTTAGATTATGGAGCCATTGTAACAGAAGCTCCTTTTCATGCCATTGATATTCCCACTGACGTGGCTATCGTAGAAAAATTATTGGCCCATCATTAAATTGGAGAAGATATGAATCGCCCTGCTCAAAAAAAGAATAATAAAAAATATATTTTTATTACTGGGGGAGTCGCCTCATCTCTAGGAAAAGGTTTAGCAGCAGCAAGCTTAGCTTGTTTGCTCGAACGACGTGGAATAAAAATTAATATGTTGAAAATGGATCCGTATATTAACGTTGATCCAGGAACGATGAGCCCAACTCAACATGGTGAAGTTTTTGTAACTGATGACGGTGCTGAAACGGATTTGGATCTCGGCCATTATGAAAGATTCACTTCACTCACTTTGAGCCGGAAAAGTAATTTCACCACTGGTCAAGTTTATCTTCAAGTTATCGAGAATGAGAGAGAAGGTAAGTACCTTGGAAAAACAGTTCAAGTTGTTCCCCATATCACTAATGAAATTAAACGCAGAATTCTCGTCGCTGCAAAAGATTGTGATCTTTTGCTTGGTGAAATTGGTGGAACGGTAGGGGATATTGAATCACAACCTTATCTCGAAGCGATTCGCCAATTTGCAGCTGACGTAGGTCCAGAAAATGTACTCTATATTCATTTAGTCCTTTTGCCGTATATTAATGCCGCGGGTGAATTAAAAACAAAGCCAGCCCAGCACTCTGTCAAAGAATTGAGATCACTTGGATTATTCCCTGACGTTATCATTTGTCGTTCTGATCGAGAAATTGAGCCGAGTATTTATGAAAAGCTCTCGCTCTTTTGTAATCTCCCCAAAGAAAATGTTTTTAGTTCTATAGATATGGATTCCATTTATAAAGTTCCTATGAATTTTCATCGCCAAGGAATTGATGAAAAAATTACTGAGTTGTTGGGAATGTGGACTGGCCGTCCAGACATTAGAGATGTTGAAAAGGTTGTCCATAATATCGAGCATCCCCTCCGTGAAGTTCGAATTGGAATCGTTGGCAAGTACACAGAGCTTATCGAATCTTATAAATCGCTCGATGAAGCTCTCCATCACGGAGCCATTTTTAACCAGTTAAAACTTGTACCACTTTATATAGATGCAGAAGAATTAGAAAAGGACACAGATAGCCCTTCTTGGGATGCACTTCGCTCGGCCCAAGGGATTCTCGTTCCTGGTGGTTTCGGTGAAAGAGGAACAGAAGGAAAAATTAAAGCAATTGAATATGCGCGAACTAAAAAGGTTCCTTATTTCGGAATCTGCTTAGGAATGCAATTGGCAATGATTGAATTTGCTCGTCATGTGGCCAATGTAAAAGATGCCAATTCAGAAGAGTTTTCAAGTAAAGGCTCACATGTGATTCATTACATGGCCGGTCAGTCTGAGGGGGGAAGCAAAGGCGGAACCATGAGACTTGGTGCTTATGCTTGTCACCTTGAAAAAGGCACGCTTGCGCATAAAGTTTACGGGTCAAATGAAATCAGTGAGCGCCATCGTCATCGTTTGGAAGTGAATAATAAATTCATTGAAGAGCTAAAAAACAAGGGCATGGTTATCTCCGGTGTTAATAAAGAAATGAATTTGGTGGAAGTGATCGAACTAGAGGACCATCCACATTTTATCGGATGTCAGTATCACCCTGAGTTCAAATCAAAGCCATTTTCTCCCCATCCATTGTTTTCAACATTTATTTCAGCTTCAGATAAAAATCAGGTGCAAAAATGAAAAAACAACCACTCGAACTCTTTATTGGTCCTTGTGTTCTTGAAAGTGAAGAGCTTGTAATGAAAGTCGCCAGTACCTTAGTTAAAGAATTGTCGCCACTTGGCAAACAAGTTCAACTTCATTTTAAAGGAAGCTTTGATAAGGCCAACCGAACTGCGATTGACTCTTATCGAGGTCCTGGACTTGAAGAAGGTTTACGGCTTCTCGAAAAAGTGAAGAAAGAGTTTGGTCTCCCTGTGATTACAGACTTTCATACTCCAGAACAAGCGATGTCCATTGCAGAAGTTGTTGATGTACTACAAGTTCCAGCTTTCTTGTGTCGCCAGACTGATATGATTTTGGAAGGGGCTAAAGCATGTCATAAATATAATCGTCGCTTGAAAGTTAAAAAAGGGCAGTTCTTGGCCCCTGAAGATACAAAGAATATTGTCGATAAGGCGCTTAACTTTATAAGTCTTGATCAAATTCTCTTAACTGAACGTGGCTCTAGTTTTGGTTATAATAATTTAATCGTTGATATGGCTTCATTTCAGATTATGAAAGGCTTTGGAGTCAAGGCGATTCATGATGCTACTCATTGCGTGCAACGTCCTGGTGGTTTAGGAAAGGCAACTGGTGGTAAGCGTGAACAAATTATTGTTTTGGCAAAAGCTGCAATTGCTGCAGGAGCTGATGGAATTTTTATGGAAACCCACCCCGATCCATCGAAGGCATTATCAGATGCCGCTACTGCGTTACCGCTGGCCGATATTTCTCAAATCGTGCATAGCCTTGTTCGGCTTTATGAGGTTGTTTAATGTTTACTAAGAACGAAATTAAAAAAATAGCAGATCAGTTTCAAAGCAAGTTAGCAAAAATTAAAGTATGCGCTTTTGATGTGGATGGTGTTTTGACTGATGCAACTGTGACCTATCATGGTCCTGAGATCGGTTGGAATCGGACTTATAGTATTCTTGATGGATACGGAATGAAACTATTGCAAAAGAATGGTCTTAAAGTTGGTGTCATTACTGGCGGTAATAGTTTATCTGTCGACAAAAGATTTGGAGAGCTACTTAAACTCGATTTCATTTATAAAGGTAGCGAAGACAAAACAGGAGCTTTTAACGAACTGAATAAGCAAGGATTCAGCGATGAGGAAATCCTTTATATGGGAGATGAACTTTTTGATATTCCCTTATTAAAAAGAGCTGGATTTGCAGCAACTACCAAATGGGCGACTTACGAAGTTTTTGATTTAGTTGATTACATAGCGCAAAGAGATCCTGGCAAGGGATGTGCTCGAGAAGTTATGGATATTTTGCGATATGCAAGAGGATTTCACCTCGATACATTTGAGGAGAATTTAGGACAATGACGGATAAGTGGCAAAAGCTTAGAGACGTTCTTCACACTGAACTTATTTTTCCATCGGAATACATATTTAAATTTATTGTACCAGTCGATAGACTCGTTGAGGCAACGACTTTATTAACAGATGCCCGAATAACAACAAAAGCATCAAAAACAGGAAAATATATATCGATCACAGCTTACAAAGTGATGATTTCTGCAGATGAAATTATTTCGGTTTATCAAAGAATGGCGGTCATTGAAGGATTAATGTCGCTTTAAAAGAGAGAGGGAACTCATGAGAAAATACAAAACAGCTCTGGTCGTCGGTGCTGGAGCTTTTGGAACTTCAATTGCCTCGGTCCTGGCCAATAATTTTGAAAAAGTCATCATGAAAGTCCGTTCTGAGGACATCTATGAATCCCTCAAACTTGGAGAAAACAAAGTTTATCTCCCTGGTCATAAAGTAGCCGAAAATCTTATTCCAGCGTTGGATTGGGAAGAAGTTGATAAACTTCTTGATGGGCATATAGACCTTTTAGTTTCAGGACTTCCCACAGCTGGAATCGCCGATTTTTATTCTGAAAATTTTGAAAGATTCTCAGCTTATTTTGATCAAGGTATTCCCCTTGTCTCTTTGTCTAAAGGGATTGATCCTGAGACCCTAGAGCTTGCCGATGATCTCTTTTTTGATTTATGGCCGTCTCATAAAGAACTTTTTACTTTTTTATCGGGACCGAGTTTCGCCCGTGAAATCATGGAAGAGCAAATTACGCTTGTTACTCTAGGTGGCCGCAGTCGTCGCATCCTACTCGAAGTTTCTAAGATGCTTGAGACTCCCTACTTTAAAGCTTTGGGTTCTTATGACGTGAAAGGTGTTCTCCTTGGTGGAGCTTTGAAAAACGTCATTGCGATTGCTGGTGGAATCATAGAAGGTCTTGGTTTCAACCACAATACCCGTGCTGCGATGATCACTAGGGCCATTTCCGAAATGTTGAGATTTGGAAATGTTTATAACGCTCGTCCCGAAACTTTTTATGGTTTATCCGGAATGGGAGACTTGATCTTAACCACGACAGGTGAGCTTTCACGAAACAAGACTTTTGGTTTAGAAATTGCCAAAGGAAGAAAACCGGAAGAAATCATTAAATCTCAACGTACTGTGGTTGAAGGCTATAAAACAACCAAAGCTGCACATTTAGTTGCTCAGAAATATGATATCCGCAGCCGCATTTTTGAAGGTGTTTATCAAGTTCTGTACGAGGGACTGCCTCCTCGAGATGTAGTGCAAGGTCTGATGACTATACCAACGAGATTTGAAATTGAATAAAGTCCAAGCCAAGAATAATGCTGACAGAAAACAATCATTAATTAAGATGATGGTTAGGATCGTTATTATCGTGTTTACTTGTGAATTGTTGGTAATGACTGGTTTTCTCTTCTTTCCTGTTGAAAATAAGTATTCCGAAATGTTCATTGATAGCTTTGCTCTAAGTGTATTAATCTCGCCAATTATTTGGATGTTCGTTATTCGAAAATTTGAAAATGATCGTGATAACGCAGTTAAGCAGTTAGAAAAAAATTATGAGACGATGATTCATGTTTCTCGTATGACTACTTTAGGTGAAGTTTCTAAAGGCTTAGCTCATGAAATCAATAATCCATTGCAAATCATAACTGGGGCGGGCCAAGTTATTGCGAAAAGCTCAGATGAGAAAATGGCCATGTGGGGAAATCGAGTCACGGAGTCAGGAAGAAGAATTTCAAAAATAATTAAAGGACTACTTATTTTTACGGGAATAGAAGGATTCCAGAAGGGGAAAGCTGTAGCTATTCATGAAATTTTTGCTGATTTTCAGGATTTCATCTTGTCGAAACTCGAAGAGAAATCCGTCCTTTTGAAAATGACAGTAGAATGCTCAAAAGAAATTAAATATGATGAATCCTTCCTCTTTCATTTAATGACCAACTTCACACAAAATGCTCTTGAAGCAATCGATGGTTACCAAAAGCCCGTTTTTGAAATTGATGTTTTTACTGAGGCCAATAAATTAGTCATTTCTTTCTCTGACAATGGATGTGGAATTCTTCCAGAGATTGAGGATAAAATTTATGAACCCTTTTTCACGACTAAAGATATTGGAAAAGGAACAGGATTAGGCTTAACTTTAGCAAAAGGAATGATCACAAAAGTTGGAGGAACTTTGGATCTTGTTTCTCGAAAAGATCCAACCACATTCTATATTACACTGCCTCTCTAATTTAGATTCTTTTCAATTTCACTCAATGATATCGTTTCTCCAAGAGATACGAGAGTCCCATCTGCTTTCTGGATAAAGTAAGCAGGAACTCCGACATAACCATTTTTCTGAAGAAAGCTTTCAATGAGTGGATCTCTTCTGGTCCAGTCTGCTAGGAGAAGTTTAACATTTTTTGAGGCCATTAAATTTCGAAATGAATCAGTATCGATGACGAGCTTTTCATTAACCTTACATGTAAAGCACCACTTGGCGGTGAAATCCATAAAAACTAAATCGCCCTTTTGTTGGTGCTTCTTCATGGCTTCTTCACTCCAAGTTTCCCATTCAAGTCCTTGGCTTGCAATCTTGTCGTTAAGAAGATCTGTTCCTGATGTTGTCATTGCTTGAGGACTTGAAAGGGCCATTAGCAATTGAGCAAAAAATGCTATCGGAATGGCCAAGAAAAGAATTTTAGACCATTTTTTCTTTCCTATAAACTGCCAGAAGTAGAGTCCAAAAAAGATCAGGGCCAATAACGTGTTCAGTTTCATCATAAAAGTAGATGTTGAGACTAATGATGAAAAAACATCAACTAACCAAACAGTAGTTAGTATAAGACTTAATCCTAAGAATTTTTTAATATCCTCCATCCACTTTCCAGGTTTTGGGAAGACTGTGACCAATTGAGGAATAATTGCAGTTAACAAGAAGGGAAACGCCAAGCCGAAACCAATCATCATGAAAATGAGAAAGATGGTCAGCGAAGTTGAACCGAAAGCAAATGTCAGTGCAGTTCCAAGAAAAGGAGCAGAGCAAGGAGTCGACAAAATGGTAGCGAGCACGCCACCAGAGAAGTCTCCAATGATTCCTTTTTTAAGCTGAACATTACCCAAAACTTTTCCACCAGGAGTGGAGAATTCAAAAAGACCAAACAGATTTAAAGAGAAAATGAAAACGACCACAATCATAATCGCCATAAATGTCGGAGACTGCATTTGAAAGCCCCATCCGACACTCGTTCCTGTACTTTTCAGGAGAATAACGACTAATGCCAATGCTAAGAACGTTGAAAGAACGCCTGCAGAATAGGCTAGGTTATGAGTAAAAATTCTTCTGGGATTATCTTCCCTCTGAGCAATCAGTTCAAAGAGTTTTAGGCTTATGACCGGCAATACACAGGGCATAACATTAAGTATGAGTCCGCCAATAAAGGCAAGGATGAGATAAATGAAAAGCGAACTATTATCCTGTCCTTCCCCCGAAGAAGTCTGTTGGGCTTCTTGCTCTGCTGAGTGAGCATCTGAAACGGAAATAGCTTTTAAGTTTGAAATGAAATCTTTGTAGCGGGAATATCCATCGGTTGAAAATGAATTAAACTCTTTTTTAATAATTTCCACTTTCTGTGACACAGGGTTTGCGTAAAGAAATTTAAGAAAATGAGGGCTTGCAAATTTTCCGTCTGCACTTAATATCTCTGGAGGTTCAGAATATTGACCATCCCAGTCTATAGTATGCATTCCGTAAACATGAGATTTTGAATCCGAGTAGAGCTTCTCTCGCTTAAAGGCAAAAGAGGGAACCGGGTAGGGTGTAATTAAGTTCATGGCGGGAAGAATATCTTTAGCGATTCCGCCCTGCCAGTTTAAGGTTAAAAGCAAATCTCCATCGGGTTGTTCAGATTTAATAATTTCTAAATCGAGTTCAGGAGGAAAAGTAACTTCGCGTGGAAGATTATTAAAACGCTCTACGAGCTCGTCTTGGTCGATGACTTTAGATCCTTTTGAAAGCCATGAGAAACCTTCACCGACAACTCCACTGAGCTCTCCTTTTCCTGGAATACAGATATGACGACAAACCAACCAGGTTGAATTGATTTGAATATTCTTTCCTTGCAGTTCTTTCCAAGTGTTTTGTGAGAGGCGAAGAAACAAAGAGTAATCGCCTTGATAACCGTAGGCGAGTATATCTCCTTCTTCGATGTAGCGCTTTGGTGCTGGCCATTCCATCTCTTCAACGGAGAGGTTTTGTCCGTTGGATAAAAGCTCATATTTGATAGGGAGTCCTGCATCTCCGGGATTTTTCCAATAGGTGTGCCATTCTGGATGATTGCTGTAATTGAGTGCTAAATATTGATCACCTTCGATTTTGATATGCTGAACTGAGAACGCAACGGGAATTTCTGGTACATTTTTATCCGCCCACACTGCTCCACTAAAGAAAAGAACGGCCAAGAGTTGAATGAGTGACGACATGCATTTTTCCTTTGAGTTTATTAAACTCAGTTAGTTTATCAAAAAAAGTCGTAATTGCTGATAGTAAAATGCAAGCTTGCGTAGGCCCTTTGTCATTTTAATGTTAAAATAGTTATGAACATGAAGAATAACTACCCCAGAAAGATTATTTGTTTAACTGAAGAGCCCGTAGAGTGGTTGTATTTACTAGGCGAAGAGTGGCGGATTGCTGGTGTTTCTTGTTATGTCAAAAGACCTGCTGAAGCCAAAAAGCACCCTGTCACGAGTGCCTTTACCCATGCCAATCTCAAGAAAATCATCTCAATGAATCCTGATTTAGTTATTGGACATTCAGATATTCAAAAAGATATTGCTCGAGATCTGGTCGCTTCAGGTACCAATGTTTATATTGCGAATCATCGTTCGCTGGACGAGACACTTGATTATCTTTTGTTTCTAGGCCGTATGGTTGAAAAAGAGCAGAAGGCAATCGAGCTTGTTTCGAAATACAAAACAAAAATAGAGTATTATCGCCAATTAAGCAGTCAGCTCAATCGATTTCCTAAGGTCTATCTTGAAGAATGGGATGAACCCATGATTTCTGGGATTCGCTATTTTAGTGAAGTTTTTAGGGCCATCGGAGCACGTGATATTTTTGGAGACATCTCTGATCGAGGTATTCTTGGAAAAGACAGAGTGATAGAATGGGATAGGGTTCGTGAGTTGGACCCTGACATTTATCTCTCTTGTTGGTGTGGAAAAGCTTTGGAGCTTGAGAGTGTAAAGCAGAGGCAGGGCTGGAGTGAGATGAAATTTTCAAAATCAAATATGATTTTTGAATTGCAGCCGGAGATCTTTCTCCAGCCAGGTCCAGCCTTATTTGAGGATGGGCTTGATTACGCTTATTCAATAATTAAAAAATGGAGCGAGTATGATTCTGTTTCGTCGAAGTGAATTAAAAGTTCGCTACAATATGGAACATAACGGAACTGCAATTGGCCTTGGTCATTTTAGAGATTTAAATACTCACGTTAGATATCATGAGCTTCCTAATGATATATCTCTTGCTTGGATTGGATTAGAGCCTGGAGAACACTTTTCGGCACTGGCCCATCCAGTAGATTCTTTCTTGATCGTTCAAAAAGGTAAAGCGTTGTTTCAAGGAGCACAGTCTAGCGAAATGTCGAATGGAGATTTAGTTCAAATACCTCAAAATTATTGGCATGAATATGCAATGGGTGATGATGAGGGTTTCGAAGCACTCTCTCTCACTTTCGAAGGTCAGCCTTTATTCTCTCCCGAAAGACCACCTTTTTTAGAACAATCTTCGATTCCAAAAAAAGCAGAGAACTTTGTTTTTGTAAGGAGAAGTGAAAAATGCTTTCGCGATTATGACCGACTTCTCCCCTCGGGATATCGAGCAAGATGGATTTATGTTAAAGAAGGTAAAACAGAAAAAATTGAGTTCCAAGGACCAACTTATATCATCAACTTTGATGGTCGATGCAAAATTGCTGGTGAACATCAAGATATCGAAATGCTAAGCCAGGATATTATGTATTTTGATATTGCCGATACTTTACAATTCTCAACCCTTAGAAAATCAACACTATTAAGCCTAGAGCGAATCAATCCTGAAGTTGAGCTGGAAGGGCTTTCTTAGCCGACATTCCAATCATTTCAAAACTTTAGAGATAGAAATCAAAACTTAAGATTTTTTGTCGAATAGCCGATAAATCCTTCGAAGATGGTTTATGAAGTCATTTGGTTTAAGGATTGAGATTTATGAAAAAAATGTTTGAATGGACAGCATTACTGATCGCAAGTTCTTCCTTACTTTCTTGCGACATGATGAGCAAGTTTGAAGAAAAAGCGGCGAGAATTAATCGCTATGAGCAAGTGTCTTTGGCCCTGGCTAAAGAAAATCGTAATCTCAAAGTAGAAGTTTCAGATCTTAAATATGAGATTGAAACGCTTAAATCTAAAAATAATTTTTTAACTCTACAGCTAGAGCAAAAAGATGAAAAAGGCGATAAGCCAGTAAGCGAAAGAAAAATAGCTTCTGTTCCGGTTGTAAAAGGAAATGATCTTGTTCAATTCGACACTTATAAATGGACTCCAAGCCAAATATTAGCGATTGCTGAGAAAGAATTCCAAAATAAAAATTATGATAAATCGTCACAGTTTTTCAAAGCTTTTGAAACTCAATATTCAAAAGATAACCGCATCGATGATCAGTTTTTATTCAGAGCAGGTCTTTCTGCTTTTGAATCAAAAAAACACTACGATTGGTCTCTAGCTTATTTTGACCGAGTAGTTAAAGAACATCCAAATTCGCAGTTTTACAGAGGAGCAAAACTCTGGAGTGCCATGACTTACTTAGAAATGGGTGATCAAGATCGTTTCTTTGCAACAGTTGAAGAATTTAGAAAAAAATATCGTAACACTGAAGAATGGAAAATATTGAGTCATCATTATGAAAAGATTATGCAAAAATATAAGCGCAATTAGTCTCCTTACTTTCTCTCTTGCGACGAGTGCGTTCGCAGAAAGTCCGGTAGTTCGAATTGATGCTCTTTCAGGTAAAGTCTTTTCCCATTGTAATGGGGAAATGAAATCGTTGAAGGTTGGAGATCATCTCTCTGATTTTTGTGAACTCTTTACAGAAGAGGGATCTCAAACTTCTTTTTCAGATTTTTATGACCACCGTTTTCATTTGAGTGGCTCAGGTCACGTAAAACTTTTTAATAAAATGGCGGAAGTGAAATCGGGATATTTGTGGTTGCAATCTCCAGTTAATCAAGGTGAGTATCTCATCCAAACGGCCAACGCTGTCATTAGTTCTCAAACGGGTGAGCTTATAGTGAGCTTTGATCCTGCAGTTGGTAAAACGCAATTACTCAATGTTAAAGGTAGAGCGGAGTTCTCAAATGCTCTTGATAGAATGATGAATGTTTCGTTACTGGAAGGTCACTTCTCTTATATTCAAAATGAACATAATGATGGCTATCCTCGCAAGCCGACACCTATTGGCTTTGCTTCATTCAAAAGCGTGACGTCACTTTTTCGAGGGATCGAACCTCTTGATGGAAAAGCGGCTCCTACAGTTTCAGAAGTGCCTCAAAGAGCTGTGGCTTCTGTTCAAGTTGAAAAATCTCCAGTCATGGAAAGTGAAGTTTCACCTGAAGGTAAGATTATTATCTTAAGAAAAGACAACCATTCAGAAAGAAAAGAAAAGGCCAAAGAGTTGTTGAAGACTTATCAGGATAAAATCTCTGAAATGGCCCAAAAAACTAAGCCCAAGAAATTCGTTCCTAGTTATGAGAGGTCATCGGGCGTTCCATTGAGAATCTATGGAATGGGTAAAGCTTACAAAAAATCTGTGGAGAAGAAAGCTTCTGTAGTTAAACCGAGAAGTATTGCCTCTGAAAATATCCCTCAGCCAAAATTAGAAAATTCATCCGTAAGGGCCCCTGCCTCAGTTGGTGGAATGGCGCCTCAAATCAAAACGAATGATGCTTTTGAAGCTGGCATGACAGAGCAATACAAGCAACAAATGCGCCATAGCCAAGAGGTCAACAATTTGATTGATCGCTTGAAGTCAGTAGATATGGATTATCAAAAGAACTACTAATCCCCAGCGTCACCTGAGAAAATAACGCTAGTGCTAAGTATTCACTTAACATAGTCAAAAGACTCACTTAAGTCTATAATTTCAACAATCGTTTTCCTCTAGAAATTCAAACTTAGGTGGTACCTCATGGGACAGAATTCACCCTCTTTATCTCTTACATATGACGACATTTTATTGCGCCCCGGATATTCAGAAGTTTTACCGAATGAAACTCTTTTAAATTCTAAGTTTTCTAAAAACATTTCGTTAAATATTCCAATCGTTTCTGCTGCCATGGACACTGTCACTGAAGCTCCCACAGCGATTGTTATGGCCCAGCAAGGTGGTATTGGTGTCATCCATAAAAATATGACAGCAATGAAGCAAGCTCGCGAAGTGGAAAAGGTTAAAAAATATGAAGCAGGAATGATTTTAAATCCTATCACCGTAGGACCTGAAACAAGTCTTCGCTCAGTAACTGAGTTAACTCAGAAATTCAAAATTACTGGTGTTCCTGTCGTAAATGAAGATGGAAAATGTGTAGGAATAATTACCAGCCGTGACATGCAATTCGAAAATGATCCTCAGCTTAAAGTAAAAGACATTATGACCTCTCAAGAGAGACTCATTACAGCAGTAGAGGGAATTTCTAAAGAAGAATCTAAAAAGCTACTGCATAAGCATCGTATCGAAAAACTACCCATCTTAGACAAGCAAGGTCGATTAAAAGGCCTCATCACAATTCGCGATATTTTAAAGACCATCGATTTTCCTAATTCTAACCGAGATCAATTAGGTCGATTAAGAGTGGCTGCTGCTATTGGAGTTGGTGAAAAAGAATTCGAAAGGGCCCGCTTATTAGTTGAAGCTGGAGTTGACGCCATTGTGGTTGATACCGCCCACGGACATTCTCGTGGTGTTATCGAAATGGTGAAAAACTTGCGTTCAGAGTTCAAAGAAGTTGATATCGTTGCAGGAAATGTTGCAACAGCAAAAGGGTGCGAAGATCTAATTAAGGCAGGCGTCGATGCGGTGAAAGTTGGTATTGGTCCGGGCTCTATCTGCACTACACGAGTTGTCGCCGGAATTGGAGTACCCCAATTTTCTGCAGTTTTAGAATGTTCTACTGTTTGTGATTCTGCCAAAATTCCTTTCATCGCTGATGGGGGAATAAAGTATTCTGGTGATATTGTGAAAGCTTTGGCGGCTGGTGCGACTTCAGTCATGGTTGGTTCATTGTTGGCCGGTACAGATGAATCTCCAGGTGAGATGATTCTTTATCAAGGTCGTACTTATAAAGTTTATCGAGGCATGGGTTCTCTAGGTGCCATGGTCTTAGGTTCAAAGGATCGTTATGGCCAAGCTTCTGTTGAAGACCTTGGCAAGCTTGTTCCGGAAGGAATTGAAGGGCAAGTTCCCTATCGTGGGCCAATGGCGACGACCATTTTCCAACTGGTCGGCGGAATTCGTTCAGGAATGGGATATGTTGGTTCAAAGAATCTTATAGAGTTAAAAGAAAAGGCCCAGTTTATTCAGATAACCCAAGCTTCACTTAAAGAAAGTCATCCTCATGATGTGATGATTACCAAAGAAGCTCCAAATTATAGTATTTAGGAAGTATATGATAGATAGACAAATTTGGATTATCGACTTTGGTTCTCAATACACACAATTAATCACTCGTAAAACCAGAGAGCTTGGCCATTCAAGTGTCATTATGACGGTAGAAGAATCCCGAGATTTAATTAACCAAGGTCACAAACCAGAGTGTATCGTTTTGTCAGGTGGTCCCCAATCTGTTTTTGAAGATAAAGAAGATTACTCTTTTGTCTTTGAGCTCAATCTCCCATTACTCGGGATTTGTTACGGCATGCAATTGATGGGGCAATACTTCGGAGGCAAAGTTGAAAAGGGTGTGATTGGTGAATACGGACATACAAAAGTAAAATTAAAAGATGGCCAATCTATTGCCAATTGCCCTCCTGAGATAAGTGTTTGGATGAGCCATTTTGATCATGTTTCTGTCGTTCCACAGGGATTTGAAATTGTGATGGAATCTCATAATAAATTGGTTGCTACGATCGTCAATAAAAGTAAAAAACTCATGGGACTGCAATTCCATCCTGAAGTCGAGCATTCAGAGCATGGAAAGGATATACTCAAACATTTTTATTCTGTCATTGCTGGTTTGAAAGAAGATTGGGATGCTGGAGAGATGCTTAAGGAAGCCAATGAATTGGTGAAGAGTGTTGGAAAGGATTATGTCCTTTGCGCTTTTAGTGGAGGAGTAGATTCTTTAGTTGCAGCCACTATCGCTCATCATGTTATTGGAAAGAATCTTCATTGTTTTTTTGTTGATAATGGTCTTTTGAGACCGCAGGACTACGGGCATATTCAAGTCTTAAAGAATCAAACAGATTTAAATATTGAAATTATAGACGCTAAAGAAATTTTTTATAAGAATCTTTCAGGAATAGATGATCCTGAACAAAAAAGAAAAATAATTGGAAGAACCTTTATTGAAGTTTTTGAAACAAAGGTTCACGAGTACGAGAGAGATCATGCTATTAAATTTACCTATTTGCTCCAAGGTACTCTCTATCCGGATGTTATTGAATCGACTTCACCCCATAAGAAAGGGGGAAAATCGGTCACTATCAAGTCACATCATAATGTTGGAGGTCTTCCTGAAAGAATGAATCTAAAGCTGCTTGAACCTTTAAGATTTCTCTTCAAAGATGAGGGGCGAACAATTGGTATGGAGCTAGGTTTAAAACATGAATGGGTTTATCGGCACCCATTTCCAGGCCCAGGTATTGGAGTTCGAGTTTTAGGAGAGTTATTTCCCGATTCTATTCGCAAGGTTCAGGAATCCGATCAGATTTTATTTGAAGAACTTCTTGAAATGAATTTATATGAGTCTGTCGCGCAAGCTTTTACTGTATTGTTACCCGTTAAAACAGTAGGAGTAAAAGGTGATGGTCGAGCCTATGAGGAAGTGATTTGTTTAAGAGTCGTTTCAACTAGTGATTTTATGACGGCAACATGGTCAGATCTGTCTTATGCTTTCTTATCGAAAGTTTCAAATCGTATCACCAATGAAGTAAGGGGGATTACGAGAGTTGTCTACGACATTACAAGTAAACCTCCTGGAACTATTGAATGGGAATGATGAGATGAAGAATCATTCGTCGAAGCTATTACTTGTTTTGATAGTTCTTCTGATCACTCTTACAGCATATAAAAGTATTGATTCACTAAATAAGAAAACTATTATGATTGGCGCTAACCAATGGATAGGCTACGAATCCCTACATCTCTACGGACTGCATGATCAAAAAAATGAAAAAATGTTTAAGGTTGTAGAATTTTCAAGTTCTGTCGAGGTGATGCAAGCTTTCAAAAAAAACCTTATTCAAGTTGCA
Organism: Bdellovibrio sp. CG22_combo_CG10-13_8_21_14_all_39_27; assembly: GCA_002786715.1. Classification (GTDB taxonomy): domain Bacteria; phylum Bdellovibrionota; class Bacteriovoracia; order Bacteriovoracales; family Bacteriovoracaceae; genus 21-14-all-39-27. Next base: position 60,896 of record PCTW01000076.1, on the reverse strand, counting down.
GCATTGACTTTGGATGAAGCGATTTTGTTGTCCCATGATATCGAAGATCTTACGGTATTTCTGATACTTGATGTTTCGGCGGGGGGAGATGCCATATTAACTTTAAGTAAGAATCATAAAATTAAAGATTTAGAAAAAGGTAAGGTCGGTCTCGAAACAGGAAGTGTCGGAACTTATCTTCTTTTTAGAGCAGCAGAGCTCTTTCATTTAGATATGAATAAAATGAAGCTGATTTCGATACCATTTGAAAACCAGGAGAAAGCTTTATTAAATGGCCATGTAGACTTTCTTGTTACTTTTAATCCTGTCAAAAGTAAGCTTATGGAAAAGGGGAGTCAGGTTCTTTTCGATAGTAATTCAATCCCCGGAGAAATCGTAGATGTTCTCGTTGCAAGAAAGAGTGTCATTAATGAAAATAAAAAGTTATTTATCGATCTCTCTTATGACCTTCAACAGACGATGGTGAAAATTTCCTTAAGAGATCATGACATCTTAAATACTATTTCAATGCGAAACCATTTACCTCTAAAAGTAATAGAGGGTCATATCAATGATATTAAAATTCCAATTGGAAAGAACAATTCCACTATTTTAAAAAGAATATTTGAAAGTACAATTCATAAGTTAGAAAAAGCGATTAAAAATAATTCTCAGTATTACGATGCAAAAAACTCAAATCTAAATGTTGATTTTTCTATCGTTGAGAACACATTTAAGTTGGAGCAGCAACAATGATGAGAGCGCGATTAAACAGAAGGACCGTCGTTCTTTTTGTCGTGTTAATGGTCATTAATATGGCCATATCATATATCGTTTATCAAAATACCATTGAGAGAAAAATCTCGGTAATCGAATCTTCAGCTCTGCAATCTTCAGTTCTTATTCAAAGATCCCTTGAAACTTATGAAGCAAATGGTGTCTTAGAACTCATTAATTCAAGCTATTATGACAAAAATGCTGATAGAGTCCTACTCCTCAATGATCAAGGAATGATTATTTCTTCTAATCATATAAATTATGTCGGGCAAAAATCAAATATTTTTTTTAACAAAGATCAAATCTTTAATCAGATCAAGACCACTAATCCTAAATTCGTAAAACTTGAAACAGGAGAGGCCACATACGTCGTTCCAATAAAAACTAAATTGAGATCTTATTACCTGATGATTGGTTATCATTTAAAAAATATTAAAAGGAATATCTTTTTACTTTCGATGAAGTACTTTGTTATTTTGACAGGGCTCCAAGCCGTTGTTCTTATTCTTTTTACACTATGGCTAGAAATTGACTTTCTAGATCCCATAAAAAAAATGGTCAGCTGGAAAGATCCTATTCTCGATAATATTCAAAACAATGACCCCCTCTTTTCGAGAAAGGATGAAATTGGTCAATTGGGGGTTCGACTCTATCGCAATTCAAAAAATTTTGATGAAGTGAGCAAAAAATTGAAAACAGCGGAAGCTAGCTTCAATCAAAGTCAAAAACTTTCACTTATTGGACAAATGACTGCATCTGTCGCACATGAAATTAAAAATCCATTAGCTTTTGTGACCATGATTGTTGGGAGTAATATAGCTGATGGAAATCAACATCCGCTTAGTTTGGAAGATTTAACGAAAATAAAAGAGGCCTGTGATAGGGCCAATTTAACCTTGCAAGAGCTTCTTTCTTTTTCGAGACAATCTGACGTTGTCAAAAAAGTAGATATCCATCAATTATTAAATAATTTAGTTATTGTGAATGGAATTTTCTTGAAACATCGAAATCATGTATTTCATTCAGAATTTTCAGCTGAAACGAGTTTGGTGTATGCAAATCCTACTAAGCTTCAACAGATTTTTACGAATCTCATCACGAATGCCTCCGATGCTGTCCCTCTTGGTCAAAGAGGTTTGATGGAACTTAGGTCATTTAATTCTGATAATTTTATTATTTTGTCAGTTTCGGATAATGGATCAGGTATTGAAGAAAAAGATCAAACTAAAATCTTTAAAAACTTTTTTACCACCAAAGATACGGGTCATGGAACAGGTCTTGGAATGGGTATTGTAAATAACTTAGTTTCTGAGCTAAATGGTTCAATTTGGTTTGAAACTGAAGTCGGCAAAGGCTCTACATTTTATGTTAAATTGCCGTTGGCCTAAAAATGCTGAAGAGTGTTCATTTTGTCTTTGAGGCGTTGGTTCACAGAGAGATATCTCGCGAGGGGAGTTGCTTCCTCGTTATCAATTAAGGTCATAATCTTCAAAAGTTTTTGATAACTTTTGGCCAGAGTCGTATGTAATTCTTTTTGAGTGGACTTGAATGATTCTTCTTCTCTTTTCTTTGTACTGTTTTGTTTTATCAAAACATCAAATAGTTTTACTAAGTTTCCTGAAATTTCCCTAATCGAAACAATTGAATCAATAGAAAGCGGGATTTTCTTTTGGATAAGCTCATCATTAAGCTCAATTAAATCTTCAATGGAGTCATTAATTTGGTAGATATAATCTATTTTGCTAATGAGTTCAATGATTTGGCGACCATTCTTTTCATCTGCACTATTCATCGCCATTTGAGCACAGAATTCGTCGAGCTCACTGCGAAGAAAGAGGAGGTAGCGATGGTGTTTTTTACATTTATTGAGGAGGTGCTCTTCTTTTGCTTCTATCGCTAATGAAATTAAAAAATAGTTTTCCTTAAGTTGAACGATTAGTTTTTCTAGTAGATCTTCCATCAAGACGATCCCCTGTTGCACATCCTCTTCGTTTTTAATTATGGGAAAATCAATATTTAAATGCTCAATCTCATTATTACCTTTAAACAAGGTTTCGGCCCAGCGACTAAATGGATTAATGAAGATCATAAAGAAAATAGAAGTTAAAAGATTGAAGGCGAAGTGCACATTGGCCAAGGTTTCGGCATGAGGAATTGTCAGTGAATTCAACCAGGGCTTAGCTATAAAAAAGATAGGAGTGAAAATGAGAACTCCTGCAAAATTATAGAGGGTATGGACAAAAGCTGTTTTTTTCGCAGGCAGGTCCATATTGAGGGAAGCTAGGATCGCAGTGATCGTTGTCCCTACGTTAGCCCCGATGACAATGGGAATTGCATTATCGAGAGTCATTAATCCTTGCTGAGTTAAGATGACTGCAATACCAGTAGTGACAGAACTTGATTGGACGATTGAAGTAAAAATAATTCCTGCGAGCAAACTATAAAAATAATTATCCATTGAGGAGAGTAAAGCGATTAAGGCAGGGTCTTCTTTCAAGGGAGATAGAGTTGAAGAAATAATATTAAGACTAAAAAAGACAAAACCAAAAAAGAAAATGGATTTTCCAATGAAGCTATACTTGATTCTAATGATAGATAAGATAAAGCCAAAAATGAGAAAGTAGGGCGCAATATTAGTTAAATGAAAGGCCACCAATTGGGCAGTAATCGTTGTCCCTATATTGGCACCAAAAATGATACCTAATGAATTTCTAAAGGTAATGATGCCAGCATTTACTAATCCAACAGCGATGACAGATGTGGCTGTACTTGATTGAATCACTGAGGTCATCAGCCCGCCAATCAAAAGTCCTTTGAAAGGATTGGTTGTATGTTTGGTCAAAAACTTACGGAGCTTCTCTCCTGAAACTTTTTGAATTTCTTTTGAGAAGTTCTCAATTCCAAAAAGAAAAAGAATGATGGCCGAACTTGCGGCCAAGATGATTTGCCATTTATCCATACGCTATTATGTTCTGAAAGATCGTCGAAGTCTAGAACAGGGTGAGTTGTGTTTCTGGACCTTTTATTATTGGCTTTGAGCGAATCTTCTCATTCACGATTTCTGTCTTAACATAATGATCTTTAAAAGTCTGAATCACAAAAAAACTCATTTCTGGGTAGATTTGCTTTAAACTTCTCATCTCTTCTGTCACCAGTTCTACGTTCTTTGGGTCGTCGTCACTCATCCCAAATCGATGATGAGGATTAAGTCCATAGCGCTTGATCGCTGTTTCGACAGACTCTCTTATGGCAGATTTTTTTAAATCAGCAACAGAGAGATTCATTTCAGTATCACCAAGATCACGCCTTACTTGAGGATTTGTCACAGGATAAATTGATAAAAAATTTGGCAAATGGGGAAGGTGTCCATTTTCAACTAAAACTTCGATTCCTTTAATAATGGTATCTCTTTTATGCCCGCGAGCAGTGATCACCGAGACAGGTCGATTATTATAAGTCGCATGAAAAAAACAATCCCATGAAGGGGCTTTCCAAGAATAATCTGCTTGAGAAAGGGCCTTTTGGATATCTTCAATAAAAGTTTGTCTCTTGCCAGCAATCTTTCCGAGAAGACTAAATTCTCTGTCGCGAAAATAACGAAAGGAACCAGTCGTATCGTTATAATCAATCGTGTAGTCAAGGAACGGTCCGCTCTTGCCAATGTCGCGATTGTGATGGGCCCACTCACTTGAGGAGATAAGTCTTTCTTCATTGGTTTTCTTTTTAAAAATGACAATGGGAGTTGTGAGATAAGCAACGTTGTCGTCGAAATCAAAGAAATAAAAACTGCGACCACCAAGATGGTGATTTCGATCGGCTTCAATTGGCCGCTCAAAACTAAACTCGAGTTGGGCCTGATTGACTGGAAATTTTTTGCGTCGAATTGATATCGCCATGGACGCTGGATCTCCCTCAGTATTTGGGCCATTGTGCTGAATTTTTAGGAATTTATCAACTTAGACAGGAACTTTTACACGGTTATGGGTTTAGCCCTTGCTGTGCCAATTCTACTACTCTTTCAGGGTATTTAGACATATCAATCATTTCCCCATGGGTTGCTTTGTATTTGGCCAAATTTGTAAGGCACAAAGCCCGGACGGAGGTAATGGCCTTTTCCTCTGAAGCACACTTTTGATAGAAAACAGCACCTTGTTCTTCGAATTCAGGTCTTTTCACCAGAATCTCTTTTAAAAGACCTAACTGATGACCCGCTTTAATGACTGGTTCCGGGTAGTGGTGAGCCTCTCCGCTCGATTTTAGATTTTGCAAATCATTCCTTAAGGGCATGTCCGCAAAGATTTTCTCTGTTAACTGGGTGAAAGTTTCGACCGTTAAATCATCAATACTGAGCTCACTTTCAGTATTGCCCAAAGTCATACTTTTTTGAGGAGGAGATTCCATTTCGTTCAATTTAATTTTTGAAGCAATTCCAGTCTCTGTCGGCTTTTCTTTTTGGATTTGATCTGTCGAGTTTAAGGCTTCTTCTGATTTGGAGATAAAACGATTATTGAATTTATAAATAAAAACAAAAACAGCGATTATTGTTATGATAATCGCTGTGATGGTAGAGTAATTATTTGAAACTTTGTTAATCCATGAACGAAGCACTATGCTCTCCTTAGCGAGTTCCCTCCGGATTAGCATCCCAAAACTTACTTGGGACTTCAACTGCTTTTCCACTTTGGGCCAGTAAATTTTGTAATTGAGCATTCATGGAGTCAATTTTATTTTGATACTCTTGTCTTGAAGCTCCATCTGGAGTTAATTCAATTAAAGTCTGATAGCTCTTGATCATTGTTCTGAGCATTGAAATTTCCATTCCTTCATCTTTCCCAGGAATGATCGTTTTCCTAATGACTCTCGATTCTGATTCAATCATTCCAAGGCGAATCTGCTCTTTCTCATTTTCTGAACATGAGTCACAGCTGTTCAAAAACTCTTTGGCCATGATTCTACCGATAGTATAGGGACCATTTAAATTTCTGTCACAGGCACTATATCCGGCCAAGTCGTGACCAGCTGGGCAAATTGCATGCAAGAATCCCAAACTCTTTCCATGCCCGTCACTGTGACGTGCTTCATGAAAGAAAGTCATAAGACGGGAGATTGAATTTGAAACAGCATCATCTTCCTTTTCATTGAACATAAATTTTTTCATGAAAAGACCTTCGCCGATTTGGATTATACCAGTGCGTGGTGAGTTTACTAAAACCTTATCTGCCTTGAACAAAGAAAGTGGAATTTTGACTTGAAGTAATTGCTTACTACTTTTTCCAGCCATATAGAGAACAGCTCCGATATTGCTCATGACAGTGACTGCTCGCTCTGCTTTGGGAATTTGGAAACCAAAGACTGGACCACTGGCCACTGATTCCATGTCAGGAAATACACTTGCTTCTGGGTAAACATAGTACCTGCTGGCGACATCTAGCTTCAAACGATCAATCGGTTCAGAGTCATCAATAATATATTGCACTCGATCGGTTAACCAATCTTTCATTCGAGCTGCATCGACATGATCGACGCCTAAAATAGAGAGATCTTCAGCTGAAGTTTCGCCAGAAAATTTTAATTGATCGAGTCGCTCAATATCGCGAAGTATTTTCTTCTCGTGCCTTGAAGCTACTTTCTTAGAACATTTGATTTCACCATTTGCTGCGAATAATGATTGGGTCAAGACGAGTGAAATGACCAAAAGTGTTGTTTTCATGGGACCCTTCTCCTAATTTTGTGGTGCATTGTTGTAACACAAATGAGGAGAAGGATTTGCTATCGTGTAAAAAAATCTAGGTTAACGTTTTCGCAATGTCCTGTGTAAAATCAGGTGCTTATAGTCTATTGGTATTGTAGGAAATAGACATTCCCATTTGCGGCCAAAGTTCCAAACTTCTTAGAAGCATCGATATTCATTAAAGCAGCCTCAAAAATGCCCCCGCCAAATTGAGCGTCAGCATCTTTAGCAGCGATAATAGTCGTTCCTTCATAGCTCATTACTTTAAAAGTTTCTGTTTCTTCACTCATATAAGTAATAGTGAGATTTTTACTTTTCCCATCTTGAGTCAAGACCACTGAATCCAGTGCATCACCTGGAGTTGTACAATTAAGAATTTCTGCAGCATTTAGTGACATCGATAAGAATAATAATGAACCAAAAAACACAGTTTTCATCGGTGGCTCCCTGTTTTAATAAATATTTGTTAGGGGATGATTAGCACAGAATCAGTTTATGGTTGCATCATCTTGTAAATTCTTCACAAGCAGCTTTAAGGAGAGCATAATAATCTTCACTTCAAAGGAGATGATAATGACTCAAGTAAATGAATTGAACCGCAGAGATTTTGTTAAATTTATTAGTGCAGGAACTGTTACAGGTTTAGGTTTATTAAGCTCAAATGCATTAACAAGCTGTTCAACTTCAAAAAACTCAACTCCTTTTCAAAGCTTCAAACCTTTAAATCCTAGCAGTGCTGATGAATTGCTTTTGGCCGAAGGCTTTCAATATCATCGTTTCATTACTTGGGGTGATCGACTCAATTCACGTGGAGAAAAGTTTGGAATTAATAACGATTACTTAGCTTTTACTTCACTCAACAAAAAAGGGACAGAGGGAATTCTTTGGGTTAACCATGAGTATCCACTGCCTCATCTTATCCATGACTTTAAAAATCTTGATAATAAAACGAAGGCCATGATTGATCTTGAACGCAAAGATGTTGGTGGTTCTCTTGTTCATATTAAAATTAATAAAGCAGGTCGTTGGGAAATGGTGAAGAATTCAAGTTATAACCGAAGACTTGATGGAACAACCAAAATTCCATTTGCCGCCCCTCGAAAAATTATGGGATCAAACTTTGCGATCGGAACTTTTGCTGGATGTGCAGGCGGTTTTACTTCTTGGGGAACGGTCTTGAGTTGCGAAGAAAATTATCAAGATTATTACGGAGACAGGGATTCAAAAGGAAAAATTTTAACCAAGCCAATGAACGAATGGAACAAAGCTTACAATAGACCTCCTGAACATTATGGTTGGGTTGTCGAAATTGAACCTAAGACGGGGAAGGCAAAAAAATTGACTGCACTCGGTCGGTTCTCTCATGAGTCAGCAACCTGTGTTTTAGCTCGTGATGGACGCACCGTTGTCTATTCTGGCGATGATAAAGCTGGGCAATATATTTACAAATTTATTTCAAAGAAAAAAGGTTCACTTGAAGAAGGGGAACTTTTTGTTGGTGACGTAAAAAAGGGAAAATGGATTTCGCTCGATATTAATAAGCAAGCGATTCTCAAGAAGAACTTCAAAGATCAATTAGATGTATTAACTTTTGCTCGCGAAGCAGGTGAGCTTGTTGGCGCTACAAGGCTCAACCGTCCTGAAGATATTGAAGTTTCTCCAAAGACGGGAGAAGTCTTTGTAACTCTCACAAATAATGTGGACGTTGGTGACTATCACGGCTCAATTATGAAAATCTCTCCTGCCAACGGAGATCATTTAAGTGATCGCTTTGTTGCAAGCGATTTTGCTGTTGGTGGAGAAGAGTTTTCTTGTCCTGACAACTTGGCTTTTGATCTTCATGGAAACCTTTGGATGGTGACAGATATTTCAGGCTCGGCCATGCATAAAGCTCCTTATACAAAGTTTCAAAACAACGGACTTTTCTTTTTTCCGATGAGTGGACCGAATGCAGGTAAACCCTTTCAAGTCGCTTCCGCGCCAGTCGATGCTGAGCTGACAGGACTTTGTTTTTCTCCTGATTACAAATCACTTTTTGTCTCTGTTCAACACCCGGGTGAGAAATCAAAATCAGCGGATAAGTACACCAGTCACTGGCCATTGGGCGGCGCGGAAAAACCTCGCTCGGCAGTGATAGAAATTTTTGGCCCAAATCTTGATAAAATTATTAACCAAGCTTAATCTTTTTAAGTACTTAATGTCATGAGTCGTGTTTGGTATTGGAACGATTCTCCCTGACTGATGGTCGGGAATTTTCTATAATGAAACCAACACACATACACATATCGAAAGATAGAGGGACACCTCATGACAGATCAGACCAATTTCATCGAAACTCATCCTGAGAGTTTTGTTCATCTTCACTTGCATACTCAGTACTCTTTACTCGATGGGGCCATCAGAATTCCAGATTTGATTAAGCAAGCCAAAGAGTGGAATGTTCCGGCCATTGCTCAAACAGATCACGGCAATATGTTTGGTGCGATTGATTTTTATACACAATGTAAGCAAGCAGGGATTAAACCCATTCTTGGAAGTGAAATTTATTTTACTCCGGGTTCTCGCTTTGATCGAAAGCCGACCAAAAGATCAGCCTCGGTTTCAAACCAAGATTCTGAAGAATCAATGAGACAAATTCATCACCTTATTCTTTTGTGTAAAGATAAAGAGGGTTATGAAAATTTATGTCAACTATTAACACATGCCTATCTCGAAGGTTTTTATTATAAACCTCGCACCGATTTTGAATTATTGAAAAAATTTAGTAAAGGTTTAATTTGTACAACAGCTTGTCTCAAAGGAGAGGTTGGCTACAACTTCTTTACCGATCAAGACGAACGCGCCATTACTGCCATTGAAAAATTGCACGGCATTTTTGGAGATGATTTTTATCTCGAACTCCAAGAAAATGGATTGGCCGAGCAAAAAATTGTTAACGAGAAAATTATTAAATATGCTCGCGAGAAAAACATGAATATGGTGGCCACAAATGATTGCCATTATATGACTGCTGAAGATGCCACAGCTCAAGAGGTTCTACTCTGTATCCAAACTGGTAAGACCTATGCTGATGAAAATCGCATGAGAATGACATCTCAAGAGTTTTATTACAAGTCACCTGAGAAGATGCGCCAATCATTTGCTCATGTCCCTGAAGCCTGCGACAACACTCTTAAAATTGCCGACAAGTGTAATGTCGAATTGAAATTTAAAGATGAGCAAGGTCGACAGATTTATCACCTTCCTGATTACCCTATAGAAACTGATGAAACAGTGGGAGACTTCTTTCGTCGTATGAGCCGCGAAGGATTAGACAAACGTTTCAAGGGACCCCACTTTAAAAAATTATCCAATGAACCCAATTGGGAATCAGAGATAAAACCAAAATATACTGAGCGTCTGGAAGAAGAAATCGGAATGATTCTTCAAATGGGTTTTCCAGGTTACTTCCTCATCGTTTCTGACTTTATCAAGTGGGCCAAAGATAATGATATTCCCGTTGGTCCTGGACGCGGTTCAGGAGCTGGCTCTTTAGTGGCCTATTCTCTCGATATTACTAACGTTGATCCGATTCCTTTTAATCTCCTCTTTGAAAGATTTATAAATCCAGAACGTGTTTCAATGCCTGACTTTGACGTCGATTTTTGCCAAGCAGGGCGAGGACGAGTTATTGATTATGTGACTCAAAAATATGGGGAAGAGCGGGTCGGTCAGATTATTACCTTCGGTAAACTTCAAGCCAAAGCCGTAATCAAAGACGTGTCACGTGTTTTTGGACTCACCTTTGGTGAAGCCGATATCATTTCTAAGTTGATTCCAGATGAGCTTGGTATTTCACTTGAAGATGCTTTAGAAAAAGAACCCAAATTGGTTGAGCTGATCGAAAGCGATCCTAAAATTAAGCAAATCTTTAATATTTCTCGTCGTCTCGAAGGACTTTTGAGACACGCTTCTATTCACGCTGCTGGAGTTATTATTACCAACCAGCCTTTGGTGAGTTACTGTCCTTTATTTAGGGGAAGAGAAGGAGAAAAAGTTGTTCAATTCGATAAGGATTTTTCAGAAAAAATTGGATTGGTGAAATTTGACTTTTTAGGTCTCAAAACATTGACGGTTATTAATCAAGCGGTGAAGTTTATTCGTCGCGATCACATGGCCGATTTTGATATCGAAAGTATTGATCTCGAAGATCAAAATGTTTACGACTATATTTCAAAAGGCCATACCGTCGGTGTATTCCAGCTAGAATCTTCAGGTATGATTGAATTGTGCAAGCGCATTCAACCAGGCACTCTCGACGATATTACGGCCATCAATGCTCTCTATCGACCAGGTCCGCTTGAATCAGGAATGGTGGATGACTTTATTGAAATCAAGCACGGTCGAAAGGAAATGAAATTTCCATTCCCTGAACTTGAGCCAGTATTGAAAGACACTTATGGAGTTGTCGTCTATCAAGAACAGGTGATGAATGCTTCGCGTGTCGTTGCTGGATACTCGTTAGGACAAGCGGATATGCTCCGTCGTGCCATGGGGAAAAAGAAAGCAGAGGAGATGGCGAAGCATCGGGAAATTTTTAGACAAGGGGCCATCTCAAAAGGTTTTAATGAACAAAAAGCTCTCGAGCTTTTTGATACCATGGAAAAATTTGCGGCCTACGGATTTAATAAGTCTCATGCTGTTGCTTATGGTCTCATTGCTTATCAAACGGCTTTCTTAAAGTATTATTATCCGGCAGCTTTCTATGCGGCCCTATTGAGTTCTGAAATTGATAACAAAGACAAAATCACTCAATATATTAACGATGCTCGTGAACATGGCATCGATGTACTCGCCCCTCATATAAATGAATCCCTTTGGCATTTCAACGTGGTTGAAGGTCAAGTTCGAATCGGAATGGGGGCAGCTAAGAACGTTGGAGAGTCTGCAGTTGGAGCGATTCTTAGTGAGCGTGATAAAAATGGGCCATTTAAAAGTTTTCTCGACTTTTGCGATCGCGTCGATATGAAATCAGTAAATAAGAGAGTCATTGAATCTCTCATTCGGGTGGGAGCTTTTGATAATGTGGATGGCTACAATCGACGAACCCTTCTTCACAATATGGAACGAGCGATTTCTTATTCTTTAAAGAAACAAGAAGAGAGATTACTCGGGCAAGCTTCGTTATTTGATCTTGGAGGCGAAGACAATCCTATGATGGGCTCAGGAATTGATTTTGAGGAGCTTCCTGATTTTGAAGATAAAGAGAAACTATCTGATGAAGCTCAATTACTGGGAATCTATGTTTCGGGTCATCCTCTCGACAAAGTGCGAGATATTGTGCGCCAAATGGTCTCGATGGAAATAGCCCAGGTCCATGAAGCTCAAGGTCAAGACAAGCGTGACATGGTTCTAGCAGGACTCATCACAGGCAAAAAAGAAATTATCACTAAGAAAGGCGATAAGATGTGCTTTGCCCAGCTGGAAGATCTCTCTGGGAAAATTGAATGCATCGTTTTTCCTCGAACTTTTCAAGAATATGCGGAGATTTTAAAGACCGATGAACCCGTTATCATGACTGGAAAAGTCAACCTTTCAGAGGAGCCTCGTAAGTTCTTCCCAGAAAAAATCCAAAAGCTTGAAGACCAAGCAGAAGAGAGGGTTACTGGCGTGAGGATTAGTGTTAAAATAGACGAGCTATCCACCAAGCGTTTAGAGAGATTAAAACAGGTGGTGTTGAGCTATCGAGGTACCGTGCCTATGCATGTTATTTTCGAGGCGGACTACGGAAAGGCCCGCATCTCGTTGCCAGAGGATTTCTTGGTAAATCCAACTCCTCAAATGGCGACTAAGATAAATGAGGTTTTTGATCGTAACATCGTTCAATTTATTGTCGATGGCCGCTTGGAGAATGTCTCGACGCTCACTCACTAGGAGTGAAGAATGAAAAAATTATTTGTCCTTTTTGTATTCCTTTTTTCAGTAGGGGCTTATCCTCAATCTGTTCAAGAGGGCGAAGGTCGATTTTTTTCTAAAGATGAAGACAATCTTGTTTTTATCAAGCAACAATTGCTTTACCAATCTTTTAAGCAAATCCTGACTAAGGAAATGGATACTCTTGGTCTTGATAGCAAAGCCTTTTGGCAAAGATATGAAGATCAGTTTGAAAATTATTTCAAACCGATCGAAGAATCTTTAAAAGAAAAAACGAAACCTGAAGAATCAGCTAAGAACCGAACAGATTTTGAGAAAGCCTTAAGAACCCAAAAGCTCAATGCTCAAGCTCGTTATGGCCGAATCCAAAGGGCCATACAGTCTTACTCAATTAAAAAGATGTCTCGTTCTCCCCAAGTTCCCAATTCGCGTTTTATGAACGTTGAAGCCAAAGTTGATCGAAAAAATTTAACTGATTTGTACATGAGCTTCATTAAGTCAGGTTCGAGAGAAGGTTATGCCAAGCTCTACTTAATGACTGACTTTCAATTGGTCAATTCGACTTGGAGTGACACGGGTGTGGATCTTGAAAGTGATTTCACGAGCGTCGTTAATGATCATTGGAAAAAATGGTTGTTAGAATCGGGAGGAGTTGGAATTAGCGAAGTTATCGTTGCCGATAATTCTCTCATCAGTCAGTTTGAAAATCGCATTCATCGCTCAGAAGTTCTAGCTACCGAACAACATGAAGCGGGAGAGTTGTGGCTTAAAGTAAACTTGAGATTAAATAAAACGAATGAAGACAATGTTCTTCAAAAACGTACATTTCATGTCACAGGTGAGTATGTGCTTCTCGATAGTCAAAGTAACTTTGTCCTTGATAAAGGCGATTTCCCAACTGAGATTGGTTCTTTCTCAACCCAAGATCTACATCAATTCAGTTCGCAATTGGCCAGTATGATCTACAGAATGCCAGTTAGTTTTTGGGGGAAGTTCTCTCAAATCATTTCTTCTCCAATCCCGTCTCAATTTTTAAAAATTAAAATCTCCAACATTAAAAATGTTTCTGATGCTATTGCAATTAGCGATCTGATTAATCAAATCGGAGTTGTTAAAAAAGCGACAGCTGGATTGGTTAGGCTTCGAGGAAATGAAGCAGAAATTGGAATTCGTTTTTTTGGAGACGGAAGTGAAATGCTTAATATGTTGAAAGGACTCGTTGGTCGTGAGATTCAAAATCAAGTGATCAAGAGTATTGAAAATGCCGGACCTCTTGAATGGAGCTTAAGTCCATCTGCTGAGAATTCTCAAGAGAAAGTGAAGTCTTCGACTTAGGGAGAAATAGTATGCGTTCAATTTGGTTCTTCATTTTCGCTCTTATTCTTTCGTCATGTGGTTCTGATGTTATCGATCGCAATAATGAAGGAAAGAGAGCGAGACCAACACCACGTGCTCATTTTTCGGGAATTAAGAAAAAGGCAGCTCTTCTTTTGTTTGCAAATGAATCTCCTTACGGTGGTGATGACTTGGCCTTTGTTTCGACTGAGGAATTAAGACTTGAGTTGATGAGAACTGGAGAATTTATTATAGATCCTCAAGCTTCTAAACTCTTTGGAGATTCCAAAGAGATTTATTCTGGTGGCGGTAGCAAGCTTATCCAGCTGGCAAGAAAGGCCAAAGTTTCTGGTATTAACATGGTGATGTTTGGTCGAATCATGGAAGCCCGAGTTCGTGAAAAAACAGATGAAATTGGTCTCGTGAAAGAAACCAAATCTTATTCTGAAGCTAAAATCGAACTGCGTATTTTTGATGTCAATTCAAGTAAAGAAGTTTTTAATGAAGTCGTCCGCGGCTATGCTGATGACTCTACGTTTCGCTTCTTTGCTCAGGATAGAGAGACTCAGCTCACTTATCGCAGAGAACTTCTAAGATACTCCGCCAAAGTGGCCATTCGAAGATTTATTCCCAAAATAGCTGAGCTTTCTTCACGCATGGATTGGGTAGGCCGTGTTGCAAAGATTATTGGTAACAAAATCTATGTGAATGCAGGTCGTGATTCAGGTGTTCAGATCAGTGATGTTTTAAAAGTTGTCACTGAAGGACAAGAAATTTTTGACCCTGAAACAGGGGCTCTCATCGGAATAAGTAAAGGCGAAGTAAAAGGGACTATCGAGATCATTGATTATTTCGGACCTGATGGGGCCATCGCTATTTTACATTCGGGTGGAAGTGTTGTTGAAGGCGATTTCGTACAACTCTATTAAGGGACAATATGTCGCTTTATTCTGTTTTTAAGTTTGCAGCCTTTCGCCTCGATCCCGAAGCCGCTCATCATTTATCGCTATCGATGCTATCTCACTTTCCAAAGAGTTCAGCCGAACTCTTTAATACTCCTGAAGTTGATCCTCGATTAAGTCTTAAAGTAGGTTCGATGAATTGGTCATTTCCAGTTGGGTTGGCCGCAGGTCTTGATAAAAATGGCGAGGCCATTGAATTTTTTTCTCGAATTCTCTTTGGAGCAGTTGAAATAGGCACAGTCACTCCTCTTGAACAGCCTGGAAATGATAAACCGAGACTTTTTCGCTATGTTGAAGAAGAATCTCTTCGCAACCGCATGGGTTTTAATAATCATGGAATGGAGGCATTAGCGAGTAATGTCACATCCTCGTTGCGCTTTGGAAAAACTCTAGGAATCAATTTAGGAAAAAACAAAAATACCAAAGCGGAAGATGCTCCAAGTGATTATGCAAAACTCTATCAACGATTGGCCCCCTTGGCCGACTATTTGGTCATCAATGTTTCTTCTCCCAACACTCCTGGTTTGCGGGATCTTCAAAGCACCGAATCTTTAAAACTCATTTTTTCAGAACTTGAAAAGCATCGAACTCAATGTCCTAAGCCTCTCTATTTAAAAATATCGCCAGACATGGCAACAGAGGATTTAGATGCACTTTTTCAAGTATGTCACGACTACAATTTAGAAGGCATCATTGCCACTAATACAACTATTATGGCCGATCGTGGTGAAGGTGGAATTTCTGGGCGTTTGCTTTATCCTAAGGCCCAACACTTTCGATTAAAATGTTTAGAGCGTTTGAAAGGCAGTTCTCTCGAAATGATTGGTGTCGGAGGCTTTGCTGATTTTTCTGAGGTTCTCGATTATTGGAGCCATGGCGGACGAGCTTTGCAGATTTACACCTCTTTTATTTTTCAAGGTCCACAGATTCTAAGTCAGTGGCAAAATGAGATTCTTGAAGTTCTCAAAATAACTGGAGCTCGTGACCTAGAAGAACTTTTAAAAAATCCTAAGGAGTTAGGTTCCATTGAACTTTCGTAAAGCGTTGCCTTTTGGTCTCTTTATTGTTCCATGGATAGTTTTTGCCATTCTTAATCTTTTCTTTTTTCAGTTGAGTTCAGTTGATTTTGGAGGAATGGTTTTTTGGTACTATTATATTTTTCTACTCAGTATTAATCTCCTTCCACTTACGAATCGACTCTTCCCCCAAAAACATCAGGGAATGATTTTCTTTTCAAAAATGATTTCTCTTTTTTTAATTTTTTACCTCGATTGGTTACTTGCCTATTTGCCTTTTTTTCAATCTCGAGAAACTCGTCTTACTTTAGTCTTAATCACTCTCATCACGATGGCCCATTGGGGAGCAAAGGGGAGTCAAAGCTTATCAGAGATACTTATTAAAAATTGGAAGAAGGTTCTTTTAAGTGAGGGGCTATTTCTTTTTGTTTTCGCCACTTTTTTAGTTCTTCGCGCTTATTCTCCAGAAATATATTGGGGTGAAAAGCCAATGGACTTTACGTTTTTGAACTTCATGTCGCGAAATTCTACCTTTCCTGTCCAAGACCCGTGGTTTTCCGGATTTCAAATGAAATACTATTATTGGGGTTACTTTTTTTATTCAGGATTGATCAAAGTTTCTGGAGTGAAAGAAGAATTAGGTTACGCCCTTGCGGTCGCGAGTTGTGCTGCTTTTTTTGCTCAAGCTATCTCAGGATTGCTTTTTCAGATGACGAAGAGAATTTCTCTGGCCTTCTTTGGTTCACTTATTTTGTGCCTAGGTAGTCATTGGAATACTATTCAAAGATTTACCCAGGGGGGGAAAATTGATATTTCCTTTTTTTGGAAGTCGACACGACTTTTTGAAAGAGGAGAGTTTGCAGAATTTCCTTTTTGGTCATTCCTCTTTGCCGATCTTCATCCCCATGTCATGAGTTATTCTTGGAGCATTCTTTTTATCGCTCTCTTCATTTCCTTTTGGAGTGATACTAAAAAATGGAAGTGGCCATCTCTTCTGCTTTTGAGTTTGAGTTGGGGGTCTTTGCTGGCGATTAATTCCTGGGATTTTATAGTGATGTCACTTTTTGCTGCATTCTTTTCACTTTTCTATTTGTTTTTTACAGAAAACTTTAAAGTGCAACTGCATAAGATTGGCCAGCTTTGCTTGTCTGCTTTAATCGTTCCGATACTTTTTTTACCAATGGTTCTCTCCTTAAAAGGAGGTACTCCTCTCGATATAAGATGGAATTTTGGTGGGCGTAATGACCTTATCCATTATTTTGGTTTTCAAGGTCATTGGTGGGTTTTGATTTTGATTTCCGCTTTTCCCATATTGAGACAGTTGAAGGTAAAAAAACTGTTATTAAGGGAGGGGTTCACCAAATCAATGTTGGCCATGCTGGTAACGACAGTTTTACTCAATCTATTTTCTGAAAATATTATTATTCATGATCGATTTAATTCAGTCTTTAAATTCGGTAATATCACTTTCATCTTGTGGGGATTACTGGCCGTACTCTCTCTACGCCCAAGTTGGTTCTATGTTCCTTGGAAATTTCGACTGCAAACTCATATGCTTGCCATTCTCGTTTTAGCTCCTACCTTGCTAGCTAGTTATATCAATGCTTCCGCTTTTTTAACCTATAATCCTTTTGGTACAGAGAGACCTTCTTTGTACGGTAGTCGCTATTTAAAAAAAATGAATCCAGGGGATTATGATGTTATCCGATGGATACGAGGAAATGTTGAAGGGACACCGATATTATTAGAAGGCTACGGACCTTCTTTCGACCATCGAGCATCGCGTGTCTCTATGCATACAGGTATTCCGACTTTCTTAGGTTGGACAGGTCATGTAAAGCTACGTGGAGTGAAAGGACTTTCTATAGAGAAAAGAAAGAAAGAAGTGGATTTTATTTATAATTCACTCGATGCTATTAAAGCTTATGAAATGCTTGTTCAAAATAAAATTTCCTTTATTGTAATTGGACCTTATGAAGAGTCGCAATACTCATTCGAAGGACTCGCTAAGTTTTCAAAATTTCAAGAATTGTTTAAACCATTGATCAGCAGCAAGCAATCTACTCTTTATGCTGTTGGTGATATTTCAGAATTTGTGAGGTAATTGTGGAAAACCCCTATGATATGTCGACCCAATACAATGATCTTTTACGTGATGTTCCGGTCAATCCACAAGATATGGAGAGAGGAATAGCTTTTCTCAAAGAAAAAATGGATATGTCCAATTCAGAAAAAGAAAAAGCAAAGATGTTGAATCTCGTTGGAGTTTATCTGCGAATTGTTGGAAAGCTTGAGGAAGCGGAACTCATGCTTGCTGATTCTCATACTATCTATACCAATTTAAAAGAAATGGTCCTTGCCGAAGGAGTCGCTCTTCGGTTGGCCATTGTTCATCAGTATATGGGAGATTTTAATAAGGCCGATGCCGTTTTCACTCGAATCATAAAAGAAGTGGAACAAAATCATAATCGTGAGCTCGCCGTTTTTCATGACTTTGCTCTACAACACTATGCTAAAAGCTTATTCGAACAAAAACGTTATCAAAAAGCACTCGATTTATTATTGAAAGTCCATGGAATGAGATTACTCAAAGGGGATATGCATTTGATCGAATCAACTGAAATCGCGATTCAGAAAACACGCCAGATGATGGAGCAAGAAAATTAAATATATTTTGGACGTTGATGGTAAGGCAAAGGATCTTCAATTCCTGCCTTTTGAAAACCGCGCAGTCTAAGCGCACAAGAATCGCAAATACCACATGATTTATCTTCACTAGAATAACATGACCATGTCAGTTCAAGAGGAGCTTTCATCTCAACTGCTTTTTTTACGATTTCCTCTTTCTTCATCAGAATGACTGGAGTTATAACTTCGATATCTCCGTCCTTAGTGCCTTCTTTGATAAGGGCATTAAGTGCTTTGTAATAACTTGGACGACAGTCAGGATAGCCTGAAGAATCTTCATAAACGGCACCGATAAAAATTTTCTTAGCCCCTATAACTTCTGCCCAAGAAACTGCCATCGAGACGATATGAGTATTTCTAAAAGGAACGTAAGAGTCCGGGATAACTTCTTTATCGCCTTCATAATTTTTAACATTGATAGAATCATCAGTGAGAGATGAGCCACCGATTTGCTTTAAGAAAGAAACATCAATAATTTTGCGATGAGATTCAGGGACTCCATAAAACTCTGCAATATCGTGGAAACTTTTGAGTTCGCGTTTTTCTGTTTTCTGACCGTAATTAAGATGGAGAAAGGCCAATCTTTCGTGCTTGGTATTGGCAATCGCGGCCGTAACGAGCGAATCCATACCACCACTGACTAGACATATGGCCAAGTCTTGAGACTTCGACATGTTCAATCTCCTCGCATTTACAAAATCTAAGCTTTCTCTGCTTGAGTCTTGATAAAACTTAGGATGCGATCTGTCAATGCTATGGCCTTGTGTTTTTTATCACTTAGGGAGCCTTCGTTCTCACTTATCATGATGTAGAACTTTATCTTAGGTTCAGTTCCTGAAGGTCGGAGGAAGAGCTTATTTCCGTTCTTAAAGTGAAGACCTAGAACATTACTCGAGGGCAGATCAATTTTTTGTGAAGGACGGCCATCGAGAAAGCGCTTTTCACCCTTTTTAATATCATCGATGGATTCAATTTCTTGTCCCTCAATTGTCGAATCCTTGCGATTTCTAAACACTTCCATAATGCGATTAATTTTTTCTGCGCCTTCTTTTCCTTCATAATCAATTGAGAGAAGAGACTCGTGAGAAAATCCATATTCTTGATAAATATCATCGAGAGCTTGAAAGAGGCTTTTCCCTTGTAATTTATGATGTAGGGCAATTTCTGCTACTAATGCAATTGAGCTTACACCGTCTTTGTCGCGAACATTGTTATGATTCAAATATCCAAATGACTCTTCTGTGGCAAAAATAAATTGGCGGTTGGGTTCGTTATGATCAATTTCATTCATACGACCGCAAATCCATTTGAATCCAGTGAGAGTATTTTCTACTTTGACTCCAAAGCTTTCCGCGATTTTGGATTGAAGCTCAGTCGTTACGATGGTTTTTACGAAATAGGGATTATTCGCCAACTTGCCCTGTTTTTTATACTCCGTGAGAATGTAATGAAGCATCAAAATTCCGATCTGATTCCCGTTGAGATATTGAATCTTATTCTCATGCATAAGTGCAATACCGACGCGATCAGTATCAGGGTCAGTTCCAAGTGCAATATCGGCATTGGTTTTTTTCAGCAGTTCTACCGCCATGGCCAGGGCATCTGGATTTTCTGGATTGGGTGATTTTACAGTGGGGAAACTTCCATCTGGTTGTGCCTGCTCTGGGACGATTTCAATATCCGTTAGGCCAAGTTCTTTGAGAGCTCTGGTGCATGGAATAAGTCCCGTACCATGAAGAGCAGTGTAAACAACCTTAAGTTTATTTCCATTACTCAGACACATTTCAGGATTAACAAAACTTTTTCTAATTGCTGCAAAATAGAGATCTTCATCTTTCTCTGTCAGCCATTGGATTTTTCCTTCCTTCATGGCCAGATCAAAATCCACCACTGGAATTTGTGAGTAATCAGTAATGGCATTGTATTCATTAATAATGTTTTTATCATTGGGAGGAGTTACTTGAGCCCCATCATTCCAAAAGACTTTATAACCATTGTATTTAGGAGGGTTGTGACTAGCTGTAACCATAATTCCTGCTGAACAATTATTATGACGAACGGCAAATGAAGCGAGTGCCACTGGATTCATTCTTTGGTAGATCAATGCTTTCATACCATTGGCCGCAAAAACACTTGCTGCTTCTTTGGCAAATTCAAAAGAGAAGTGGCGAGAGTCATAACTAATGGCCACAGACCAAGGTTCTGGTAAACTTTTTTTAATCGTTGTCGCTAGAGCGTGAGAAGCTTTTCGGACGTTGTACTTATTCATGCGATTGGCGCCGGCTCCTAAAATTCCTCGTAAGCCACCTGTTCCAAATTCTAGTTCGCGGTAAAAGCGTTCTTCAATTTCGGCTAAATCTTTATTGTCGATCAACTTCTTGATCTCATCACGTGAGCTTTGTTCGAAAAAAGAATTTTGGGCCCAAGCTTGAGCACGATTAAGAGTTTGAGACATGAAACACTCCTCTAAGTAGGTCACTTTCTAGAAAGGGAATATAATTTCAAGAACTCGGGTGAAACTCAAGGGCCTTCGCGAGAAAAGATCATTAAACAATCTTCAGACACTCTTCACATTCGAAGAGATTTGAGTTACTTTTGAGCCCTTAAATCAGATATTTCAGACTTTTATCCAAATAGGAGACTCCCATGTCTAATAAGAACCTTAAGCACAAAAAAAATATTCCTGGCGCTTGGTATTGTACTGATCCAGATGATGATAATGGCGAGGGCTGTATTGCTTGCAACGTTTGCTATACAGGGGCTCCTGATTTTTTTACTGAAGATGAAGACGGAAATGCTTACGTCTATAAGCAACCAGCAACTCCAGAAGAAATCGAGTTGTGCAAAGAGCAAATGGAAGCTTGTCCCGTCGGTTCAATTGGTTTTGACGGCTAATTTTTAACTTTACGCATTGCGAATTAATTAAGCCCCCAAAATTGGGGGCTTTTTTATTGCGTCATTTGATTCGAGTGATATCATTGATTTAAATCATCTACCTTTTCAGGAGTAAGTTTATGAACCCGACTTTCGTTCAGATGTGGGGGACGGCATTGTTCGCATTGGCCGTACTGCACACATTTCTCGTTTCTAAATTTCAACATCTGGCCCACAAGTATCCAGAAGGCTCTATCGGTGAAAACCTCTTTCACTTTTTAGGAGAAGTTGAAGCTGTTTTCGGCATTTGGAGCGCTCTCTTTATCATCATTTTTTCTTTCCATGAAGGATTCGTTGTTTATGATGAGCACCATGCAGTGATCGGCGGAGCTATTCATTATCTCGAAAGCTTGAATTTTACTGAACCAGCTTTTGTTTTCGTCATTATGTGTATGGCCGGAACACGTCCCATTATTCTTCTCGCTGAAAAAGTTATTACGATGTTTGCGAAACTTATTCCATTGCCCCCAAAGATGGGATTTTATATTTCTGCCCTCGTTATGGGTCCTCTTTTGGGATCATTCATTACTGAGCCTGCGGCGATGACTGTGACAGCTTTGATTCTTCTCGATTATTTCTATTCGAACGAAATGTCTGACAAATTTAAGTACGCAACAATCGGATTGCTTTTTGTAAACGTTTCAGTTGGTGGAACTCTCACTCACTTTGCAGCTCCTCCAGTTTTAATGGTAGCGAGTAAGTGGCATTGGGGAATGGCCCACATGTTAGAATTCTTCGGATATAAAGCTGCGATCGCTGTTATCATTTCAACAGTTGCTATGGCCTTCATTTTCAAAGGTGAACTACAGGGTAAACTTATCATTAAGCAAAAGCATGACAACTACATGGTTCCAACTTGGTGGATGACTCTTATTCATATCCTTTTCTTGGCCCTTGTTGTTTATACTGCTCACCACATGGTTTTCTTCTTAGGACTCTTTTTATTCTTCTTAGGCTTCATGGTTGTTACTGAAGAATATCAAGACAAAGCAAAGCTCAAAGAATCTCTTTTAGTTGGATTCTTCCTTGGTGGTCTCGTCGTGCTCGGTACGCAACAACAGTGGTGGCTACAAGAAGTCATTACAAAAATGGGTGACCTTGCTCTTTATTTTGGAGCAACTGGTTTAACTGCCATTACAGATAACGCTGCTCTTACTTATCTCGGTTCACTCGTTGAACTTTCAGATTCTGCAAAATACAACCTCGTTGCAGGTGCAGTGACTGGTGGTGGTTTAACGGTTATCGCCAATGCTCCAAACCCAGCAGGTTTCGGAATTTTGAAGGGATCATTCAAAGACAATAATATCTCTCCATTGGGAATTTTAATGGGAGCTATTGGCCCAACTATCATTTGTATCTTGTGCTTCCAACTCATTCCAAGTTTAGATAGCTTGGGCGGACATTAAGAAAATCTAAAAGTTAAAAAGATTAGGCCCTCTTCGGAGGGCCTTTTTTATTGAATTTGATGAAATAACTTTTGAGCACCAAAAGAGAGAGTTTCCGCTATTAAAGCTCCTAACCACCAAAAAAGAGCAAAGACAAAACCTAAAAAGATATTATCACTTGAGGTCATCGCGCCAGCTGTCATCATCATAAAAAGAAAGAGACTCGAAAGCATAAAAGAGTTCTTTATACCGTTACGGTAATAAAGACTCACGCTGGATTTTTGCAAAAGGACGAGCTTTAAAAAAGCCCCGAGAACCATAAAGAGGGAACCACAAAAAAGTCCACAGGCCCACATCCCATAGCCCATAAAGATATGCATAGTTTGTGGATTCGCTCCAAAAGGATTCCAGCCAAACTGAGGACATACTGCCAATGTTGCAGTTCCTGCGAGAGCATGAATAGCAACGACTTTTGAAAAAACAATAATTCTGTCTTGGGCAAAAAGATTGCCCTGATGAGCGATCACCAATTCATCTAAATTTTGAGATGGGGATTGATTGGCCTTCATGAATTTTATAAATTCCTTTTCACTCATGTGAATCCCTCCATTTTAATTTTTCAAGCAAACGGCTAACTCTCTTTCGAAGAGTTGCAGCTTTACTTGAAAATTCTAATTCGAGTTCCTGATATCCTTTACCTTCAACAAACTTCAAGTA
The DNA here is from genome assembly GCA_002786715.1 of Bdellovibrio sp. CG22_combo_CG10-13_8_21_14_all_39_27. Classification (GTDB taxonomy): domain Bacteria; phylum Bdellovibrionota; class Bacteriovoracia; order Bacteriovoracales; family Bacteriovoracaceae; genus 21-14-all-39-27. Next base: position 37,459 of record PCTW01000076.1, on the reverse strand, counting down.
GAGGAGCTTTTGGTCTTGCTCATTGAGATTTAAACTTTCAATTTTCTCAACACTATCGGACTGTCCCGTTTGATCGTCTTGAAAGTGTTGCTCTTCAAATAATGGCTCAGTAGTCCGCTTCGAATTTCTCCGGGCAACATCAATTATTTCATGCTTAATCAAAGTGAAGAACCAAGGGGCAAAAGCATATTCCGGCTTAAACAAGTGCTTCTTATGATGAAGCTTCATGAAGACACTTTGGAACAGATCATCTCGCTCTGTAGGAGCTACTTTTTGAGATAAGTATCCGTAAACACGTGGTTTGTATCGTGTATATAGCTCTGAGAAGGCCTGTTGGTCTCCACTAATATAAGCAATCATAAGTTCTTGATCCGATTTCACTCTTCATTACCCGGTATACGAATCTCAAGTCCAAAATGTGACATGTCACATTTTTTAGGAACGAGTTGAATATTAGTGTAAAGGAGAGTTTGTGAAGTGGATAGTTGCGCTGGTATTGTAATATTCGAGCTTTTTAGTTCAGTCGCACCCTGAGGAATCTCATTTACTTTAGGCCAAAGGGGCGACTTTCTTTACCCATTCAAATGTATCTTGGGCACGTCCTTCTTGAAGATCGAGAAGAGCGTTGCGAAGCTTCATCGAAACCTCTCCAACAGCTTGTGGAAGGGCATAACGAGTTCCATCTTTCTCTCCAAGATGAGAGATAGGGGTTATGATCACAGCAGTTCCGCAAGCGAAAGCTTCAGTAATTTTTCCAGATTGAATATCGGCAATGATTTGATCAATACTTATCGTTTCTTCGTCCACTTGGAAGCCTTGATGACGGGCCAATTGAATGAGAGATTTTCTAGTGATCCCATTTAAAATAGTTGACGTAAGTTTTGGTGTTACTAAGCGATTATTATAAACAGCAAAGAAATTCATTCCTGAGAGTTCTTCAACATCTCTCTTGTGAAGAGCATCTAACCACAAGACTTGATCGTAACCTTGTTTTTTCGCTTCAATCATAGAAAGAAGGGAAGCGGCATAATTGCCACCTGTTTTGGCAAAACCAACACCATCTGGACAGGCACGAATCGCTTCACGTTCGATTTGAACTTGAACACTGCCGCCTGAAAAATAGGCGCCAGAAGGTGAAGCAACTACGAGAAAAATAAAATGTTCAGCGGGCTTTATTCCCAGACCATTTTCACTCGCAAACATAAAAGGACGAATATAAAGAGACTCGCCACTACGACGGGGAATTATTGGCGCGCAGGCACCAACGATGGCCTCAACTGCTCCCATAAAAATTTCTTCAGGAACTTCTGGCATCGCCATTCTTCTTGCCGACATATTAAAGCGTTGTAAATTTTCTTCGGGTCTAAATAAGAGCGGACCTTGTCCTTCAACACGATAAGCTTTCATTCCTTCAAAGATTTCTTGGGCATAATGAAGAACTTTGCACGTTGGATCTAATGTTAATGGAGAGTAGGGAAGAAGTTCTGATTTACTCCATTCACCTTTGTTGTAATGAACTTTAACCATAACGGGAGCTATCGTTTTACCAAAAGGTAATTCTTGAGGAAGAGAAAAGTTTTTAACAGCATCGATAGCTTCACGATGAATGTGACAATTACTCATAATTTGGACTCCCCTAATTGAAGCCTAAAGTATCAGTTTTTAAAGGATATGGGAAAAGGAAATCCTCAGTCTTCGACTATCATTCTGCGCCCTTGACGCGTCTTGAAATTAATTTTTTTGCTATCTTTGTCAAAGCTGAGCTCTTCAACTTGTGAAGCAGGGTGACGAGAAAGGATTTTTAGCTTTTGCTTTTCTGGCGGCATCATGAGATTTGCATCGCGATTAATGGCCACTAGTTCTTCTGCGCTTGAACCATAAAGCCATAATTGACCTTTGCTAGGATCGAGAACCATTTTATCGATACTCGAGCCTTCTGGATTTCTAATGATTCTTCTTGGTGCGACGTTGCCAGGAAGTTTTAACCAATAAACTTTAATTTCACCACGGCTAGAAAGAACATAAAGCTCATCGCGATCAGAATCGATCAGCATGGATTTAATATCATCAATTTCTGAATAGCTGCCAGCGATAGATGTGACTTTAGTGCTTTGAAGATCTTTGATCATAATGAGATTATTTTCACCTACAACAGACCATTTTTCATCTGTGACGGTGGGAGCATTTCTATCGCTTAATGTTTCGAAACAATCTTTGGGAATGTCCATAAACTGATTTCCATCTCCATAATGATTGGCGGTTTCAAAACATATTTGTACATCCGAAGCAAATGCTGATTGGGTAAAAAGTAAAAATAAAATAAGATTTCTCATGGAACGCTCCCGTTCATTGTATTGGAGTCACTTCCTCCAGAAGTTGCTGTAACATCTAAAGTTGCAGTGTAGGCACCAGTGGGTAAACCACCTCCGAGGAATGTTGCTTGAACAGTACAACTTGCTCCAGCAGCTAAAGCACTAGAGGAACAAGTATCAGTTCCTTTAAACCAACCTGTAGCATTTGTGCCACCTATAGAAACTGTAACTGTGCTACTGACAGCATTACCAACGTTTTTCAATGTATAGGTATGTGTGATATTAATGGCCGCTGGCCCAAAAGTATCAGGGTCAGGAGGGTTAGGAGAAACGGTTCCACGTTGCCATTGGAGTTGTGCCATCGAAACGTAGGTAAAGGCACTTCCCAGAGTCGCACTTTGTGAATCAGCATTAGTGAGAGTAATACTATAGGTGCCAGCTGCTTTTGCTGGAGTGACACATGTATAAGTCGTGGCATTGACATAAGTTGGACTGGTACAGGCCACGCCACCTAAAGAGATACTCGCCCCCGTAACAAATCCTGTTCCCGTCAAAGTAATCATTAAACCACCTGAAGTAGAACCAGTAATAATATCCAGTGAAGTTACGGTCGGTGGATTTTGATAAGTAAATCCATTTGAAAGAGTTCCGGTTTGATTATCAGGTAATGTTACGACAACATCTCCTAGTCCTGCTCCAGGGCCGCCACTCGTACAAGTAAGAGTTGCCGCACTTACAAAAGTCGGCGAAGTACAGGCCACTCCACCTAATGTTACAGTTGAACCCGAAATAAAGTTTGCCCCTGAAATCGTCACAGGCGTTCCACCTGCTGTAGGTCCTCCGGTTGGAGAGATCAAAGAAACTGTCGGAGGAGGTCGATAAGTAAATCCATTGGCAAGAGTTCCTGCTTGTGTATCTGTATTGAGAACACGAACGCTTACTGGGCCAGCGGCGTGGGCAACAGTAGTACAGGTAATTGTATTGATATTAACAACAGTAACTCCTCCACAAGCAGCGGGTGTTCCTGCCACATCAAGAGTCACTGAGGCTCCTGCAAAATACTGGTCTCCACTAATCGTAATCAATGTGCCACCGGCAATGTCCCCACCCGAAGGAGAGACGCCCGAGATTGTAGGTGCTCCCTGATAAGTAAATGAACTCGCAAGTGATCCCGATTGCGTATCAGCATTGGTGACGGTGACAGTGACGACTCCGTTTGCATGGGTTGAAGTCGTACATGTAATAGAAGTCAACGATACAACGACGACTGTTCCACAAGAAGACCCACCAAAGTCAACTGTTGCACCTGTTAAAAATCCTGTTCCCGTTATAGTCATGGCAGTGCCACCACCAGAAGCACCATTTGAAACTGAAAGTGAGCCGACAGTTGGAGCAGCTTGATAAGTATAAGAACTAGCAAGTGTTCCTGCTTGTCCTTCTTCATTAGTTACTCTGACATCAAAAGTACCAGCGGCATGGGCCGAGGTCGTACATGTAATTGAAGTTGGACTGACAACAGAAACTGAACCGCAACTTGCAGATGTTCCTGCAGGATCTATATCAACGATTGCATTAGCAATAAATCCAGTTCCCGTTAAAGTAATAGTTGTTCCACCACCAAGGGCCCCGGCACTTAAAGCGACACCCGAAATGGTTGGAGCTGCTCTATAAGTAAACGAATTGCTCAATGTAAATGATTGGCCATCGGGATTAGTGACGACGACATCTTTTAATCCTGCCGTATTTATTCCTGTATCACAGGTAATAGATGTTGCTGCGATAACTGGCGTTGTACAGGTCACTGCCCCGACTGAAACCGTCGCTCCAGCGACAAAGAAATCTCCAGTAATTGTAATATTTGTTCCTCCGGCCAGAGGACCTGCGCTAACTGTAGGAGTCGCAGTATTAGCAACGGTATCAATTCTCGGAGGAGGATTATAAGTAAAAGCTGAGCTTAATGTTCCTGACTGGCCATCAAACGTTGAGACAATAATATCTGAAGCAGCAATCGTCGTTGTGTTTCCTTTATTACCAGTCGTACAAGTCACATTGTTCGCATCAACGATGGCAAAACTAGTGCATGCAACTCCACCAACTGTTGCACTTGTCGCTCCACCAAATCCTGTTCCAGTAATGGTAATATTTGTTCCACCGCTTGCCGGTCCATTGGGAATATCAACAGAAGCCACAGTGGGTTGTGCCCAAAAGCTAAACCCTAAAGGAAAATCTACTTGCTGAGCATCTCCATCTGGATTGATAACTCGAACAGTAACATAACCTGCAGCATGCGCGGGAGTACTTGCACACTCTAATGTAGTAGAATCAATGACCGTTACAGTGGCGCAGTCGACCGGGCTTCCCCCTGGATCGAAACGGATAATAGGAACTGTTGCTCCGATTTGGATAAACTTGGTTCCATAGATTCTAAATGATGGGCCAGATCCAGTGACTGGTCCATAACTTGGAGCAATCGTCGAAATTGTAGGAGCAGCATAATAAGTAAAGGCATTGGCCGTTGTAGAATTTTGTCCATCATTTGAATTTGTGACGGTAGCAGAATATGTTCCCTCTGCATTTGGTCCCCCCGTGATACAAGTGAGCTGAGTGTACGTAACTCCGGCTTGAACGACACAAGGTAAGCTATTGATAGAGATCGATGTTATTGTGTTATCGACAAAACCACTCCCATTAACTGTAACCAGTGAACCTCCCGCAAGGGCTCCTGAACTTGGTACAATATTCGCGATAATAGGTTTTATTTGATAAGTGTATCCACTAACTAATGTTCCTGATTGCAAGTTGGCATCTGTATTTGTAACAACAACATTATTAGTACCTGCAGTGCTAACACCCGTTGTACAGGTAATTGTCGTTGAACTAACGACGACAGGAGAAGTGCAGGTGGCTCCAGCAATGGTTACTGTTGCCCCATTTGCAGTATCAAATCCGGTTCCCGTAATGGTTACTGACTGGCCACCAGTTGTTGGTCCTACGTTTGGCGAAATATTGCTGACAGTCGGCGCAGCTATATAGGTAAATGAACCGACACTGGTGGTCGCTTGAGCATCTCCATCTTTTAAAGTGAGGACTACATCATAAGGAGTCGCTAGTGCTCCACCACCAATCGCTGGAGTCATACAGCTAACTGAAGTGGGTGTAAGTGAAAATGTTGGAGAACAAGGATTTCCATTAACGGTAACGGTTACTCCATTGGCAACATCAAAATTTGTCCCCTGAACAACGATAGTTCCTGAACCTGCACTTGAGCCAGTGTTAGGAGTTATGGCAGTTATCGTTGGTGGTGATTGATATGTGTAGGCATTAAATTTTGTAGATGTTTGAGCATCATAATTTGTGACAACCAAAGTTTTAGCACCAGTTGTCGCAGAAGCGGGAGTCGTACAAGTAATGAGAGTTGAAGAAACAACAGTTGGGGCAGTACAGGCATTACCACCAATCGTTACAGTCGCTCCTGCTAAAAAATTGCTTCCAGTGATATAAACAACATTGCCACCATTGATGCTTTCTGAAGCGATCTTATCTGTACATGAGGGAACAACACCACTGGCATCACATAAAACTTTATCAAAAATTTGAGAGATTGAAGGTGGGGATTGATAAGTGTAGACATTCGTGGCCGTAACACTTTGTGAATCACCATCGAGATTTGTGAGTGTAATATCAACCGTGCCTAAAGCATGAGTCGGTGTCGTACAAGTGACCGTTGTTGGATTGACAACTGTAGGACTCGAACAGGTATTGCCACCAACTAAGATAGACATACCATTAACTGTATCGAAACCACTCCCTGTTATCGTAAGCAATTGGAACCCATTAATTGTACCTCCATTAGGACTTGGAGATGTAAATACCGGAGGGCCTTGGTAAGTGTAATTGGTAGCTGAAGTCGCTGATTGATTATCAGTATTTGTTACAGTGATATTTACTGAAGCGGCCACGTGGGCAACTGTTGCACAAGTAATTTGTGTACTTGTTATAGAAGGGGATGAGCATACTGCAGGAGTTCCACCGATATCAAAAGTTACGACAGCACCTGCGAGAAAGCCTGTTCCGTTTATTGTCATTGAAGTTAATCCACCAAGAGCCCCTGCATTTGGAGTAAAGCTGGTAATGGTTGGAGCTGCTCTGTAGAGATAGGCAGAAGAGAGCGTTACAGTTTGCCCGTCAGCATTTGTTACAACCACATCATAGGTTCCAGCAGGATTTGCAGGAGTGGTGCAAGTAATTTGTGTCGCACTATCAACAGTGAGAGTTCCACATGAAGTACCGTTAATTGTAACTGTCGCTCCTGATACGAAACCGGTTCCGATGAGATAAACTTGTCTGCCTCCGGCGAGGGGTCCTGCACTTACTTTGTTAGTACACGCAGAAGGTGTACCGCTGGCATCACATAGCACTTTATCGTGAATTTCGGTAAGCGTTGGTGCATTTTGATAAGTGAAAGTTGGTGGAGCTGCAACGGCCTGTGAGTTAGCATCGTTGTTTACAAAAGTAAGAGTTGTTGCACCCAATGCTCCTGCTGGAACCTGACATGTCGCAGATGTTGTACTTACAACAGAAGAAGTTGTACAGGCCGTTCCGCCCACACTTATGACTGCTCCATTTGCAACATCAAAATTAGTTCCAGTTATTGTTGTTGTATAGCCACCAGTTGGGTTACCTGCATTTAAAGAAAGTGAAGTAATTGTAGGAGCGGCTTGATAAGTAAAACCTGAAGCGAGAGTTCCTGTCAGTGAAACTTCATTCGTCACAGAAACCGTTTTAGCTCCTGCCGTGTTTACCGATGTCACACAAGTAATACTCGTATTAGTCGTAAGTCCGGCATTGACAACACAAGCTGCCCCACCAATATCTACAGTTGGAGGAGTCACTCCAACGGGCTTGAAATAATTTCCCGCGATGACAATTGTTCCACCGCCGGCAAGGGCCCCTGCATTTTTTGTTACAGAACTAATGATTGGTGTATCGGCAAAAGTGTATGTTTGTGTTCCTGAAGCTTGGCCATCCGAGTTTGTTACAGCGACGTTGACTACGGCATTGGCGTAGGGACATGAAGCTCCACAACTTGGAATTGTACAAGTAATACTAGTTGGTCCTACGACAGTGACGCCAGAGCATGGCAAGCTGCCAACAGTTACGGTGGCTCCGCTTAGAAATCCAGTACCGGTCAATGCAATTCCGGTTGAGCCTGTATTTGTTCCTAAGTTAGGAGTGACTGATGTGAGTGTTGGTGCATTTTGATAAGTGTAGCCATTAGTTAAAGTGTCATTATCACCATCGGATCTAATAACAAAAACATCGACTGTGCCGATTGAATGTCCTGCTGTCGTACATGTTGCTGAGCTTGCAGATGAACTTGTAATCGTACAGGGAGCACCACCAATCATGATGGCCATTGAACTTTGAAAACCTGATCCCGTAAGAGTGACACTCGTGCCACCTGTGGGATTACCCGCGCTAGGAGAGATTGAACTAAGTGAAAGCGCGACTACGCCAGGAAGAACTTTTTTTTCTCCAACTTCTCCGGCCACGCAGCCGACGAGCAATGCGATCAAAACGCTATAGAGAGCGAGAGTCGATTTATGCACCCAATTCCTCCACTAAAACTTATCGGAAAGGGAGTAAATTCCATAAGTTTTGACTTCTCATCTCGTCATTTTAAGCCTTGGATTCCAGATCGAAGGCTTGAGATCCACGCTTTCTTTAATAATTACGAAGTTTTAGATTGATTTAGACGGTTATTCTTGAGGCTTTAAAGTCAACCTCTCTAGGCAAGAAGTGACAACTCCGCGAGGCACTCCAACTTATGCGTTATCATAGACTTATGCCACTAGGAGAATTTCCGACATGAAGTCGTTTATCTTGCCTCTGATATTGCTTGCTGCCGTCGTGGTGATCCCTTTAACTTGGGCGCAAAAAGGCACAACTTTTAAACTCGAAGTGAAGAGTTATTCTCATTCCATTTCTTACTACCAAACAAAAGCAGAATGGCAATTGATGAAAGGGGATAAGACTTGTCGAGGGTTTTATCTTCCTCGTGCTAAATCGAAATGGAACTGCGCAAATGACGGAGAGCAATCCCTTTGTCATCGTGAATATGAATGCGTTCTTTCAAATAAAAACTTCAATAGAAAAGTTGAAATCAATAGATTGGCGAAACAATTAAAAAAAATGTCTCCTAAAACAAAAGTAGCATCAGCAGTTGTTAAGACTGAAAGACAATTAAAAATTGATCGTGCTTCAAGTAAACCTAAATTACAAACCGTCGAAAATAGCATAAAGAAAAAGGCTCCGATCAAAGTAGTTGAAAGGAAAATAACGCCCTCAAAAAGTCAAAAATATCTGGAAGAATTTCAAGAGTTTTCTGAAAAAGAAGACTTAAAACAAATGGATGATATAAAAGCAGAATCTCGTTATGTCCTCGAACAAAATAAGTCTCTCGATGGTAGAACGACTGTTTTTAAAATTCGACCGAAAGAAGAATTGGAAGTCTTAGATGAGTATCGCCAATCATTTCTTCCGCTCTCATTTACAGGCGCAATCGCTAAAGTCACTGACAAAGAGGCCAATACTCTTTCGACAACTGATATTGCTTGGACTCCTCGCTATAGATTCAAGAATAGTTGGGGTATGAGAGGTCATGCCGGTGGCCATTTTGTTAAAGCTAATATTGATACGACCGCTGAAACATTTTTAGTTCTCGATTTTGCAGCCTATGCAGAATATTTTGTGGGAGAAAGTTTTTATGTTGATGGTGGATTAGGAATACAAAAATGGAATAGCTCAACAGGCGGAGCTTTTTCTACCATGGGTTTTGGCCTAGGATATCAATTTGACTATCGCAAAGTAAAAATCGTTGATCGACTCTTCGTCAGCTACACTTCAGTTGGGAACGAAGACAAAAATACTGAACTCAAGGCCGGTATCGGATTGAGTTTTTAATTTCTCTTTTTTGGCCCAAATTCTGGGCACTTTCTTTTTTTTGTGCAAATGAATTATTGGTAGCTTAGGAGTCGCCAGTAAGGAGTTTTGTTAATTCAGCAATTGAGTTCATAATGAGCGAGCTTTAAGAATCCCTCAAAAGGACTTAACTATGACACTCTATCAGCGAATGCGAGGTTGTTCTCTCTTTGGAGAAATGGACGCTTCAGATGTAGAAGCCCTCTTGCGAAAATCAAAAGTATACGAATGGAATAAAGGCCAGAGAATGTTGCAAGAGAATGAACCCTGTCTCGAATTTTCCATTATTATAGATGGCCAGGCCATTGTTTATAAAAATCTCAACACAAAATTAATGGAAATTCGTGATCTGAGTCGTGGAGACTTTTACGGAGATTTTTCGCTCTCAGGAATTCACCAATCACCTTTTGAAATTTTTGCAAAATCAAATATTGAAGAAGTAAAAGTTACTGTTGATGATTTTTATGAATGGATACAAAGAAAGCCTACTGCTGGAATTCAATTTTTTGTCAATTTGATGAAAGAAGTGCAGACCATTAATGCACAAAGTTTAGGTATCATTGCTCGACTTCATAAAGATCACCAAGTCCCTATTGGTTTTCCACTTTTTGGTAATAAACCGTTGTCGCAAGAGGAAGCTCGCCAAAAGAGAATTCATCTCATGCAAAAGAAGCTAAATGATTTAAAATTTAAAAAATCCGCTTGATGCGACACGTGCAAATTGCGATAGCAATTTGACGGTCGCTTTACCGTTGTGACTTGCAGTAGCGTTAGCGCCTGCAAGGCATAGGCGGACAAATCATAGAAAAAATTGCGATAGCAATTTGACGGTCGCTTTACCGTTGTGACTTGCAGTAGCGTTAGCGCCTGCAAGGCATAGGCGGACAAATCACAAAAAAAATGGTGATACAAAAAATGGTTGGCCCATGCAGGATCGAACTGCAGACCCCTACCATGTCAAGGTAGTGCTCTACCACTGAGCTATGGGCCAAGAAGAAAGGACAATATAAAGTAATTGCCCAATTATCGTCAACCTCATTTCCCATGACACTCCCCAATTTTCAAACTATTATGTCGTTCTATGCGATCTTACTTTGATCTTTCACTCACAAAACTGTTCCTTGTCCAGTTCAGACGCTATTGGGGCTATTATATAGGCGCCGCAGTGAGTCTATTTATGACTCAATTTATTTTGGCCAAGCTACCAGGCATGGCCCGCGATTTGGCCGAGATGATTCAAGGAAAAAATATCGTCATTTCTCCCTGGCTTTTTCTGATATTCGCTGCCGCTATTATTACTTTTAGAACAGCTTCTCGTTGGCTCTTTTTTTACCCCGCAAGAATTTTGGAAAGAGATTTACGACTAGAGATGATGGAATCTTTAGAAAAAGTTTCGCCTTCACGTTTTTTCTCTCGTGGCCGTGGCCAAATTTATCAAGTTTTATCTAACGACCTAGAAAATGTTCGGGCCCTCATTGGCTTTGCTGTTTTGCAAATGATGAATATGTTAATAGCTTTGATTGTTCTCATTCCTAAAGTCTTGGAAGGAGCTCCAACTTTATTGATTGCCTTCTCTCCGATGCTGATCACTTTTGTAATGTTTACTATTGTCGCTAGTCAAAATCGTCACCACTTTCGTTTTGCTCAGGACCTTCAAGGTGAAGTTCAAAACTTTATTATGGAAAGCTACAACGGTAAAAAAACAATTCGCAATTTTCACGCCGAAGACTCGTTTGTTTCGGCTTTTGACCGCGTTTCTCAAAACGAACTCTTTAAAGTTTTTCAAGCTTCAAATCGTATTTCATTTACCATCCCTCTTATTCCGCTAGGAATTGGTCTCTCTCTCATATGGGGAGCTTATCTCATCAATGATCAGCAGTTGGGCGCTAGTATGCTCATTTGGTTTTCGGGATTTGTTTTCCTTTTTCTTGAGCCGATGATGTTTGTTTCGTGGATCGGAATGGTTTTCGCTCGAAGCTGGGGGGCGTGGAAGCGCATGTGTGAACTTTATCAACAAAGTTGTCAGTCCTCTCCGATGGAACTTCAACTTAGAAATCTTAATAGTCAAAAGAAAGATGAAGTGACAGTAGAGCTATGGGACAAACAAATCGTGGTTCCTGTTCTAAAATCAGGTTGGTTTGCGATTGCAGGTAACACTGGTTGTGGAAAAACGACTTTTTTAAATCAATTGGCAGAGTGGGGAAGAGTTCAAGAGCAGTCATTATCTTATGTCTCTCAAGAGCCTTATGTTTATAATGATTCTATGACGGCAAATCTCTTCTTAGGGCATCGGCCAAGTGATCAGGATCTCATCTTGGCAAAAGAACTGTTAGAACTTTTCGGACTTCAAGAACTCAATAAAGATTTTCAAGGTCTGATGAAAATGGAACTCGGTGAAAATGGTGTTCGCCTATCAGGTGGTCAAAGTAAACGCATGGCCCTCGTTCGATCTTTGTTGTCAGGTGGCCAAGTTCTTTATTGGGATGACCCCTTTTCTTCGGTCGATCTTATTCTTGAGCGCGACATTATAAAAAAAATAAAAGTGCATCCAGTGCTTCAGCATAAGATCATTTATCTCTCCACACATCGCCTATCTACTTTGCGCTATTGCGACTTCGTTGTGCTTCTAGGAGACAAAGGGAAAGTGCTTGAATCTGGATTAACGTCAAACCTCTTAAAAGAAGGAACTCAAACATATGAGCATTTCGAAAAACAGATGGTTTGAGCTGTTTCGATTTAAAGGCGTTTCACGATGGATCGCTGTTATTGTCTTCACGTTAGGGATCTCGAGCTTTTTAGGTCTTGAGCTTCCTCGTTACACTGCAGAATTGGCAAGATCATATGGAAGCCCACAGTTTGGTGCGACTTTAAAAATTCTTCTTTTTTTATTCGTAGGAATTTACCTTAATCGAGTGGCCTACCAATATGCCATCAATCGTTTTGTCTATGGTGTGATGAACCATTTACGCCTATCTTGTTACCGATCATGGATCTTGACCCATGAAGGAATGGATGAGAGCAAGCAAGAAAAAGCATTGAAAGAAAAATTTCCACTCGGTGAAGTTTTGGCCAGAGTCATGACAGACACAGAATCTATTCGCGAGCTTGTCACCTCGGGGTCTTTTGGAATTATCATCGATCTTTTTTTCGTTGTTTCAAGTCTCATCAGTTTTATTGGGCTAAATCTCATCTCCGGTATTTCACTTTCTCTCTTTGAAATTGGAGCCCTTGCGGTTTTATTATGGGGATCTCGTGGTTTGCGAGATGTGTTTATGGCAGTTCGAACTTCTCGCGGAAAGCTCTCTCGTGCTGTCGCCGATGTTGTCGGCGGATTAAAAGAAGCTTTTTACAGCAATCATAGTGGCTATGGTTCGCAAAAAACTAATGTGGCTTCAGAAGATTTTCTAAAGACACAATTGAGATATAATTTTTGGGATGCTGCTTATTACTCTGTTGCGGAGTCTCTTTATCCTCTTTTACTTGCCTTCGTTTTTCTCATTTCTCCTTATTCAAAATTAACTGAAGCTGCGATTGTGTTTGCTCTTGTGGATCTTATTCAGCGTTCAATAAATCCTTTAAAAGAGATTTCCGGGAAGATCGCCAATATTCAAAGGGCCCAATCAGGAGTGGTAAGAATTGCAGAGTTTTTAGATGCTTTAAATCCTTCTCAAGAAAATGGTTTAACTCCTGACTTTGTGTTTGACCGATTAAATGTCAATATTGATTCATTTGAATATCCCAATCTCGAAGGTGAGGAAGCTTTCGCCATTAAGGATGTTCACTTTGAAGGAAAATGTGGAGAGTTAATTGGGATCGTTGGCCTCTCTGGATCTGGAAAAAGTACAGTACTCAATATTATTGCAGCTAATATTTTGCCAACGAAAATGGATATTCATTTGTTGTCTGACAATGCCAGAAAAATTCCTCTTGATCATGATCCAAAAGCTCAGGCTAAGTATAGAAGACAAGTGGGAATCGTTTCTCAAGATTCTCATCTTTTCTCTACTACAGTCGCATTTAATCTGAACTTTGAAGATCAAGTCAGTCCAGAACTTGAAAGTTTCTGGAATGAAGCAACGACAATGATTCCTTATTTAAAACGTTGGGGAATTCAACTTGATACTCAGCTCAAAGTGGGAGAGTTATCAATGGGACAAAAGCAATTGCTTGCAGGTCTACGCGCTTGTTATTTAAATAAGCCAGTTGTGCTCTTCGATGAAATTTCATCAGGCTTGGATTCTGAGCTTGAGGAAGCACTTCGCAAACTCGTCTTAATGATTCAGCGTAAAGCATTAACCATTATCGTAGCTCATCGTCTAGAAACCATAAAAAGTTCCGATAGAATTATCGTTATGGACAAAGGCCGATTAGTATCGTCAGGAAATCATCACGAATTGATGGAATCTAGTTCAATTTATTGTCAATTTATTCGAGAATTGTCGCCATCTTAGCTCACCCTGAGTTATCATTTTCCATATTATTTTTCTTCATTTAAGGAGTAACTATGCAATTGGGAAAATCCACATTGATATCTTTTGGGGTTGCAGCATCGCTTATCGTTGCTATTGCATGTACCAAAGAAGCTGAATCAAAACCAAACTTCGTTTATAAAGACGCCCCAAAAACTGGTGTTGTGGCAAAAATTAATGGCCAAGAAATTACTGAAAGCGAAATGGTCACAGGAATCACAAGTGAAATTTACGAAGCTGAAATGAAAGTTTACGAACTTAAAATGAATAAACTTCGTTCATTAATTCTTGAAAAATTTATGAATGCTCATCCTGAGAAGAAAAATTTAACTAACGATGAATTTCTAGAAAAAGTAATCGCTAAAGATATAAAAATCAGCAGCGCTGAAGTTGATAAATTTGTGAAAGAGAGAGGCATTCCTAAAGAATCTTTGACTCCTGAGCTCAAAGAAAGAGTAAAGGGCTTCTTGACGATGGAAAAGAAAAAAGGAGCTGTCGACGTATGGCTAGGGAAAATGACTCAAAAGAATCCTGTTGAGATTTATTTGAAAAAGCCAGAATCTCCACGTTTCAATGTTAAAACAGAAGGGTCTCCTGCAACTGGCAAAGGGGGAGAGCAAGTTACGATCGTTGAATTCTCTGACTTTCAATGCCCTTTCTGCTCAAAAGCAGCGGAGACGATTAAAGAAGTGAAGGAAAAATATGGTAAGAAAGTAAATGTCGTATACAAAAACTTTCCACTTCCGTTTCATGAGCACGCTAAGATCGCTGCCGTTGCTGGTATGTGTGCCTTTGAACAAAGTGCAGATAGCTTTTGGAAAATGCATGATGCTATGTTCGCAGACCAAGCAGGACTTAATGTCGATGGTCTCAAAGCTAAGGCAAAGGCGATTGGACTCAGGCTTGAAGAATTTAATAAATGTTTAATGAGTGATAAGCATAACGCTAAAATCGACCAAGACATGGAAGATGGGAAAGAAGTCGAAGTAAAATCAACTCCGACCTTTTTCGTCAACGGTAAAGTCGTCAATGGGGCGCAACCACTTGAAGTCTTTGCAGAATTAATCGACGAAGACCTTAAATAGTTACTCAATTTACTCATCTTTAGGACGCCCGCGGGAAAATTTGACCCCGGGCGTTTTTTTTTGTCTTAGAACCTATAATAGAAAGGTGAACCCTCAGGATGAGGAAGGATTTGAGTGGATATTAACGACTACAACAGCAGACTTTCACAAGCGAGACAGCAGTATCGAGACTCAGCGAATGAAGTTCGTAAGAACTATGATGAGAAGGCTGAAGACCTAGAAAAGCTCCATAAGACAAAAGAAAATAATCAACTCAACGTTTTCAAAGAACAAAAAAGTGATCTGGAAGAGCAGAATGCTCGTAACGTCGATCGCTTCGATCGCCAAACATCAGAAGAAATAGCACGTCGTACTGATCGATTTCGCAAAGAGTTGGATGAGTCAAAAACTGAATTTAATCGCGACAAAAGTACAACCAAAAATCAATACAATCAAAAGCTAAATGAAATCAGTGACGCCTTTGAAGTTGCAAAGCGTGAGCGTGATAAACTTGATACTGTTCACAGAGAAAATATTAAGCAACGTTTTGATGAAGGGATTTCTCGAAATCAACATCAATTTGATGAGCAATTAAATACTTTGAATAAAACCACTACCAAGAGTGTGAACACTATGAGAGATCAGTATGATGGTGAGAAGAAGAATCTCATGCATACTCATCGAACAGAGAAGCAATCACTTGTCCAAGATGCGAACATTGCAAAAAATAAAGCAAACGACATGCATCAGCTTGAGAAAGAATCTTTGAGAACTGCTCAAGAGCAGGATATCCGTCGAATAAATAATAATCATGATAATCAAAAAACAATTCTCCTTCAAAATAAGGCCGATGAAATCAATAATATGAAGGCCAATTTTGGAGAACTGACTGACTCTCTTAATGATAGAAATCAAAAGGAAATGCAGAAAATTGCAAGAGAAGGTAAGAGCGAAAAGAGAATGATGGAAAAGGACTTTGCTAATGATCGTATTGGTTGGGAGAGACAAACCAACAAACTTTTAAATGAAGGTTTTGATACAAAAGCACAAGATAATACAAAGCGTATTCATGATACCTATAAGAACCAAATCGCGAATTTAAATAATGAATCTGAGAATAGAAATTATACAAATGCTCTTTTGAATGAACGAATCGCTCAAGGGTACCAAGATGAATTGAAGGGAATGGAAGTTAATCATTCTAAGGATATTGACAAAAAGAATGCCGAATTTAGAGAGTATCAGCAAAACTATGTTGGTAAACTTAAAGACGACAACGAGAAAACGATTGAAGCCTACAAAACTCAATACAATCGCACCGAGTTGGCTCGAGAGCAAGATAGTCTTTCTGCCAGACAGGACTTGGCCAATAAGCTAGATAATAAAGAAGTCGAGCATCAACGTTACGTTAGTAATTTACAAACTGATAATCAAAACAATATTGAAACACTTCGTCGTGAAATGGGTAAAGAACAAACCCAATTCTTTGAAGATACGAGACGTCAAGTTCGCAATGAAAAAGAAGAGCTTAAGGATGATTTAAAATCGCAATTTGAGCGCAAAGAAACCTCTCTTGAAAAGCGTCTTGAAATGAAAGATCAAGAAATGATGAGAGTCATTGAAAATTATGAGTCTCGCTTGACCAACGTTGAAAAGAAGGCCGCGACTGAACAATTGGCCATGACAAAATATTATCAAGACATGAAAAATGAAGATGAACGCAATTATAAACGAGCTATTGAGGCAAAAGAACGAGATTTTAATAAGAGTTTAACTACCGTTCGTAATGAATTTGATCGCAAACTCGCAAGTGCTAAGAACACTTCTGATGTACAGCTTACTAAAATGACTGAACGTTATGAAAATATGATTAGTTCGGAAAGAGTTGAGCATCAAAGAGAAATGCAGTCAAAAGTTTCAATGCTAACTAATGAGTACCAACGTTTAGCTGAAAAATCGCAAATGGAAAAAGAGAATCTTATTGAACAATACGAAATTAAGATGGAAAAACTTCGTAACTCTAATATGGCCGCCAATGAAATTAGGGCCAGCCGCGAACGTCAAAGCGCTAAAACCTCGGAAACCTAACAATCAGAGCCTTGTAGCCTAGCTCCATTTGGTGCTATTCTATCTCAAATGAGAGAGGGGAATATGCGTCGAGCTAAAATTGTGGCCACATTAGGGCCTGCTTCAAATACCGTAGAAATGATTGAAAAATTAATTAATGCTGGCATTAATGTCGCCAGGATTAATATGAGTCACGGAACTCACGAAGGTCATGCACAAACCATAAAAAATATCAGGCAGGCTTCTAAAAATATCAAAAAAGAAATTGCGATTTTACTCGATCTTCAAGGTCCTAAAATTCGTGTTGATAAACTTCCTACACCGCTAGAACTTAAAAATGGTGAAGATTGGGTTATTGGGCCATCCAAACTCCAAGAAAAGTATCCTCAGTACAAAGATCGCTACATCCCAACTATTTATGAAAAATTAGTTGATGATTGTCACGATCAAGCTCGCATTCTTTTCGATGATGGATTGCTTAGAGCAACGGCCATTAAGCGCGACGGTGATGTTTATAAAATCAAAGTTGATGTTGGAGGAATGCTAAAGTCAAACAAAGGAATTAACCTTCCAGACTGTGATGTTTCAGCTCCTGCCTTTACGGAAAAAGATCGTGAGGATCTGCTCTTTGGTCTTAAACAAGATATTGATTTTATCGCCTTAAGTTTTGTCCGTAAAAAAGAAGATATTCTTCAGGTGAAGTATCTTCTTCATTCTTTGAAAGTGAATATTCCAATCATCGCCAAAATTGAAAAGCCTCAGGCCATTGATAATCTTCCCGAAATTTTGAAAGTTGTCGATGTCATTATGGTGGCCCGTGGAGATATGGGTGTTGAAGTTGGAAACCATTTGGTTCCTTCTATTCAGAAAAAAATAATCATGATGTGTAATGAAGCGCAAGTTCCAGTCATCACTGCCACGCAGATGCTTGAGAGTATGACAGAGAATCCAACTCCTACAAGAGCTGAGGCTTCCGATGTGGCCAATGCAGTTTGGGATGGCACAGATGCCGTCATGCTCTCTGGTGAAACTGCCAATGGTAAATATCCGCTCGAAACCGTTCAAATGATGAATAGTATTATTCTAGAAGCTGAACGCACTCCAAAAGAGCGCCCGCTTCTTCGTAACATGGACCTCACCAACGTCACCAGTTCAGTGATGGTTGCGGCCAGTATGATAGCTGAGAAAATTTACGCACGTTATATTTTGTCAATTACCGAAAGTGGAAGCTCTTGCCAGAAAATTGCATGTTTCAGACCTAATAAAGAAGTGTTGGGCATTACTAATAATATCCGCACCGTTCGTCGCATGTCTCTTTATTGGGGAGTGACGCCTTTTCAATTAATCGACTTCAATGAAGACAATTTTAATTTTCAAGTGATGGTTATCGACAAAGTCAAAACGAAATTGAATCTCGTCAACGGCGATAAGCTCGTCATTACCCGAGGTGATGGCAAGTTTTTTGCGAGAGGAAGCTCCAACTCTGTCAAAGTTGAAATCATCAAAGACGTTCCAAAAGTTTTAGGCGGTTCGGACGTATTGATCGAGGCCAGTGACGATAAAAAGAAAATTCTTTTAGACACCAGCATCTGTGCTTCTTGTCAGAATTGTATCGGTATTTGTCCTCATGATATCTGGATGACTTCAGATGATGAAAACAAAAATACAATTATCAATGAAGCCAAGCTAGGGGCTTGTACTCTTGATATGGAATGTATTCGCGTCTGTCCAACTGGTGCGATTGAAATCATCCCTACATAAAAATGATATTTGATCACGATTGGCTCCATTCCTTAGATATTGTCGATTGGGGATACACAGAGCAACTCGAGGCGATTTCTTTTGAACAATTTCAAAAATGGATTGATCAAGGTAACCATGGCGAACTCGGTTATCTCGCAGATCATCGCAAGGATCTTCGAAAATCACTACAAGCGACTTACCCGGAAGTGCAATCAGCGCTCGTTTTTCTTTTTGATTATTTTCCAGCGCGCGAATCCCTTCGCCATTTCTATCAATCAGAAGAGAGTAACGGATTGAAAATGGCCAGCTATGTTTTTGGTTTCGAAGGGGCGGATTATCATCGCATCATTGCTGATCGTCTGAATCTTATTTTGCAAAAATTAAAAAAGACAAATCCTGAGCTTGAAGGAAAGTTGGCGCTAGATATTCATCCTGTTCTCGATCGCGATTTGGCCTTGCGCTCTGGCCTTGGCTGGTTTGGCAAAAATTCCATGCTGATTCATCGCAAGCATGGCTCATTTCTGATGATCGGCTCACTCATTCTTAATCAAAAATTAGAAAATCAAAAAACGCCTCAAATTGAATCTGATCATTGTGGCAGTTGCACAGCTTGTATCGATGCTTGTCCCACTAATGCCATTGATCCCAAATCCAGAACACTGATCGCTAATCAATGCCTTTCTACTTGGAGCATTGAGATGATGAAAGAAGAAGCTCCAACTCCGCTTGGTGCAGAGAAGGGCAGTGGCGAAATTTTTGGCTGTGACATTTGCCAAGATGTTTGTCCTTGGAATATCAAAAGAGAGAGCGATACTTCGATCCCACTTAAAGATCCTCATCAACTGATCAATCAATTTTTAAAACCTGACTTAGAAGATATCATTCAAGATTTAGAAAAAAGCAGCCAGTCGGCATTTGCCAAAAAGTATAAAGAAACGCCAATGGGACGAACAGGACGGCGGGCTCTTCTTCGCAGTCTTAAATTTTGGAAAAAAATTAGAGCAGGCCAAAATCCTTAAGAAATTTTTTAACGTGGGCGGCGGCCATCTCAGGTAATTGGTGAGCGAGCTTCGCCGGCTTTTCAATCGACACATCATTGCCTTTGGCACGTAGCGATTCAACCAATTGCTCAGTTCCGGTTTTTCCCACCACCAGATCATCTTCACCAGTGATAAAATGCAAACGCTCTCCACTCAATTCTAATTCTTCCTTATCTTTTTTAATCCAAGGAAAAACCACATCAGGATTGAGGGCAGGTGAAACCAATTGAGCGCGAACTTGCAGTGTGCTTTTGTAAAAGGGCGTATCAAAAAGATGAGTCACACCTTCAGGTGGCATCCCTAGACCTACGCAGATTCCTATGCGTTTATAACTATGAAATGCGGGAAGTGAAATGGCATGCAAAGAGAGTAGAGCGCCCAAAGAATGGCCTCCTAAGGCGACAGTGAAATCGGAGTCATCAAGGTAATGATCATAGAGGGGAAAATGCTCAGTGAAGCTATTTTTAAGCTCAGACATTGCATGAGCGAAGAGCTTAGGGGCTTCAGAAATAAATTCCTCAAGGCTCTCAACTTCCGAATAATTTCCTAAATAATGGCCCGGTAAGTCAAAAAGAATACAGGCCAAACCTTCTTCGGCCAAACGCACCGGCCAATTCAAAATTGAGCCTTTATGTGACGTGAAGCCATGTGTAAAAATCCCAAATCCTTTCTTCACTTCAGAGGCAGGATCGGGCAGAAAGATCAGTGCATGAGTCTCAGTTTTTGCGTAAGGCAATTTTATTTTGTGTAGTTGAATTCCCATGGTCCGACTCTACAACAAAAGAGGTCAAAGATTCAAAATAATTCAATTGACGATTGTGGTCCTATCCTTTAACTTTACCGGTACTTTGATTCGTATTTCTGAATGCCCAGTTAGCTCAGTTGGTAGAGCAAAGGACTGAAAA
>PCTW01000076.1:12089-16867 GCA_002786715.1 Bdellovibrio sp. CG22_combo_CG10-13_8_21_14_all_39_27 | reverse complement strand
TCCGAGACTGGGCACCAGATCTTAAATAAGCCACCTTCGGGTGGCTTTTTTTTGCCTAAAAATCTTTCTCAACAAAATTTAAGTTATAATGGAGAAATGAATAAAGCTTGGCTTCCATTAATTATTTCAATTCCGATTTTCTTGATTCCATTTTCTTTCCTAGTCATTGAGCCAACGTATTTTGCTCTATTTTTTTCTTTGTCTGGAGTTTTGTTTGCACTTGGAGTGATAGCTCTATTTGTCCAAGGCCCAAACACATTCTTTGAATCTCTATTGGTCTATTTAGCTGGCCTACTTCTACCTTGCTTATTATATATTATTTTTAGAAATCAAACAGGCAACATTGTAGAGCTTCTCTTTAGCTTTTATATCGGTACGGAACTTGGAATTTTGGTTGTAACCGTAGCTGGTCATTTTATTCGTAAGAAGGAATTTGGTTTAACTAAAAAAATGAAATTTTATCTGGAAGATTTTTTGGTAAACACTCCTCAAAAATACATAATCCTTCTTGTTTTGTTCTCACTCGGCTTGTTAAGCATTCTAGTGAAAGCTTATTAAGAAAAGAAGTTCCTAGCGTGTTTCGCATTGTCAGCGCCCAATAAACTAAATTCTTAAAACTTATACATGAACTCTCGTAGAGCAGCTCAATATACTTCTGTTTTTGGGCTCAGATCTTAAATAAGCCACCTTCGGGTGGCTTTTTTTTTACCTTAATTTACTCAACATTATTTATTAAAATACAGTTATAATCATAACTAGAATTTTTACTAACAAAAAGTTCAACAAAAAGTTCCAGCATACTAATCCTTAAACGGTGCTTAACGAGAAGTCTGTTGGAATCAAGTTTGAAAATCTAAAAGTGAAATATCAATTCAAAAACAATCTTTTTAAATGGAAGCCTTTTTAATAGGGCGTTAAATTCTCCTGTTTTTCAATAGGAGGTTTGAAATGCAATTTCCCATAGAACAAATTCAGAACATGATTTACGTGATTCGCGGACTTCGAGTGATGCTTGATAGCGATCTGGCCAGGCTTTATGGGGTTGAAACTGGCGCTTTGAACAGACAGGTTAAACGTAATCAAAATCGCTTTCCTGAAGATTTTATGTTTCAGATGACTTTTCAAGAATATGAGGTTTTGAGATGCCAAATTGGCATCTCAAACGAAGGTAAAGGAGGTAGGCGGTATCAACCACTCGTTTTTACAGAGAATGGGGTCGCAATGTTATCTTCCGTGCTTGGTTCAAAGACTGCAATTCAGGTCAATATTGCTATTATGAGAATTTTCACAAAGCTTCGTAGCTTTCATCTTTTAGAAAATAACTTGGTCAATGAGATGGGGAAATTAAAGAGTGACACGAATAAAGTTTTTAAAATTGTTTTCGAAAGATTGGATGATCTTGAAGATCAAGTCACCCCCAAGCTTCCTGAGAAACGAAGAAAAATAGGAATTAGGTGAACTCCATTTTACAAATCTCGTCTTCGCAATAGACCACAAAAAGTAATTAATGCTCACTTATTTCTAAGTTAGACATTTTCTACCTTCGTTTAGTAATTTATAAATTATGTTCTCGTTTTTAAGAATCAATGCAAGGATTATGAATATTAGAATTTAACGATTTTTCAGAGGAGTATCATATGAAAACAGTTGGCTATGCCGCACACTCGGCAACCACGCCTCTTGTCCCATATCATTTTGAGAGAAGAAATTTGAGAAAGAACGATGTTCTTATTGAAATCCTTTTCAGCGGGATTTGTCATTCAGACCTTCACACAGTCAAAGGGGATTGGGGAGATCAAAAGTATCCTTTAATTCCTGGTCACGAAATTGTTGGAAAGGTTCTCGAAGTTGGTCCCGAAGTAAAAAAATACAAAGTAGGTGACCGTGTTGGAGTCGGTTGTTTGGTCGATAGTTGTCAGCATTGCGATCAGTGTGAAAAGCATGAGGAACAATATTGTCGTAACGGTTTGACAGCTACCTACGGAAGTCTCGATCTTATTGATAAAACCGTCACTCAAGGTGGATACTCGAAACATATTGTGGTGAGAGAAGAGTTTGTCGTCAAAGTTCCGGTCAATCTCGATCTTTCAAAAGCTGCACCTATTCTTTGTGCGGGCATCACAACCTATTCTCCTCTTAAAAAGTGGAATATAGGAAAAGGTTCACGAGTCGGTGTTATTGGACTTGGAGGGCTTGGACATATGGGAGTGAAACTCGCCGTGGCCATGGGAGCAGAGGTAACTGTGATCAGTCGTTCCAAAGATAAAGTGGATTATGCCAAGAGTTTGGGAGCAAAAGATTTACTCTGCACTAAAGATGGCGAAGCCATGGTCAAGGCAGCTAATAGTTTTGATTTTATTTTAGATACTGTTCCAGTTAAACATGACTTCAATACTTACACTCCATTGCTTGATATTGATGGAAGCCTTGTGCTCGTCGGACAAATTGGGCCGATGGAGGAACCGCTTACTTTTCCTCTTGTTTTTGGCAGAAGAAGAATTGCTGGCTCTCTCATTGGTGGTATCAAAGAAACTCAGGAGGTTCTCGATTTCTGTGCCGAACACGGAATATTGCCTGAATGTGAACATATCAAGCCTGAACAAATTAATGAAGCTTGGGATAAACTGCTAAAAGAGAATCCAGCACACAGATATGTGATTGATATGAAGAATTTGAGTGTTTAAACAAAAAAGATTCTCATTTTTATATTTACTATATCAATGATGAAGTTTTTTTTCGAGACTTCCAATGAACTCTCAAGAAATGAGTTCCTTACCATAAGATGATTCTGTAGCTTAAGCCAAATTCCAAATGGTCAATTTTATGAACGGTTGAGGATGAACCTGAGATTGGACTTCCTGATATCGAACCCGATGTCGTGGATGTGGATGTTTCTTTATAATTATATTTTACAAAAGTGAGAGCAAGATAGGACTTATCTGTAATGTTGACTTCAAAATTGAGTCCAAATCCAAGATCGAGGAAGTCATCCTCTGATTCAGTTTGATTAACTTTATAATGACCGTTAACAGTTCTTAAACTTAAGAAGGGCTGAAAATACCAGAGCTTTATGCCTAAGTCGGTTCGAAAACCATTTTCGCTGACCTCAGTATCATAATCGACTCCATCCAAGTTATATTTTTTATTCTGATAACTATTGGAGTAGTAAAGGATCTTGTAAAAGAATAACCCCGCTTCGTCCGAAACCCCTACGTGAAAACCAAAGCCATGATTGTTATAATCGGGAAAATGAAATCCTCCAGTCGTGCTGGTGCTGCCTATAGAATAACTTGATGATCCTGAAAATGTTTCTTTATAATCGATTCGACTTCCACCAACAATAACCCCGACACCAGAACTGCAAGAAGTCGCGCTTAGTAAAATGATAAAAATGACTATCGTTTTTTTCAAAGAATCCTCTCTTTTAGCATACATTCAATATTTTAAACTAATAAAGAAAGCATGGGAGATTTATTAAGAAATTAATGAATGAGTGAATTTGTTGTAGGGTTAATTTTTTAACTCTATTTTTTGAATGATCTATTTGTACTCTAGAAAATAGTAATTATGTGAGTTCTTTAATTCGCAAAAACACTGAGTAAAAACCAATTCTCAAATGAGCTAATGAATTTCTTTTGCCCATTCAGAGAGAGAAGCTTTTTCTTCTTCGCTTCTGCGACTGAAATATTTCCCATCCAGACATCAGTAAGTCCCCTTAGTGAAGCAACGATTTCAATATCATTTTCAAAACCGGGATGGTGAATACATAAATCAACAACTCTATCGTTTACAATGAGCCACCAATTTCTTCGCTCGCGAGGAGCTCCTTCAAGAAAAAACTCAGCAACAAATCTTCCCGTTTCAGGAAAAAACGTGGTTTCTAATCTTCTTTGAATATCCCACATGAGAAGAGTTGGATCGAGTTCGTGCTTTGCATATTCATCGGTGATAAATTTTTGTCCCCACGTTCCTAAAGTCATAACAATGGGGCTTAATTCTTTGCCTGATTCGGTGATGTGGTACTCGAAGCCTTTAGGGGCCTTGAACTTTTCGACAATTCCAGCTTCTTCCAGCTCTCGAAGTCTCTTGGACAAGAGGGAAGGAGACATTTTGGGCAAACCGCTTCGGAGGTCGCTAAACTTTGTACTTCCGGCGATGAGTTCTCGAAGTAGGACTGGCGTCCATCTTGAGGCGACAATTTCAGCTGCTCTCGCCACTGGACAAAACTGACTATAACTCTTTTTAATATTCATGTAATCACTTAGCAATCATATCAACAAATGGATAGGGTTTAGTACAGATAAAGAACTAAAAGTAATGTGTTAATTAGGGTACTTATAGTTCTTAACTCTAACTGGAGACAAAATGAAAAAAATATTACTTCCTTTGGCGCTACTTCTTACTTTAACGAGTTGTGCGTCAAAAAGCAAAGATGACTCTCAAACTGCGGCCAAACAAGTTTCAGGACTTCAGGCAATGTGTAAAGATTCAACTCCTGCGATGAAAAAGAGACAAGAGGACAAATCTTTGTATTTAAGACTCGGTGGGGAGAAAAAAATTGAGGCTTTAGTAACAAGTATTTACATCGCTCATAAGAAGAATGAACAAATCGGGCATATGCTAGCT
The DNA here is from genome assembly GCA_002786715.1 of Bdellovibrio sp. CG22_combo_CG10-13_8_21_14_all_39_27. Taxonomy (GTDB): domain Bacteria; phylum Bdellovibrionota; class Bacteriovoracia; order Bacteriovoracales; family Bacteriovoracaceae; genus 21-14-all-39-27. Next base: position 12,241 of record PCTW01000076.1, on the reverse strand, counting down.
CATGTAGATAAAGATAGATTTATCAAAAATGTGACTCAATTTCTTGTTGTGGGCACTGGGGGCAAAGGAAAGTATTCCGGTCGAAATATGAAGGACGCTCATTCGCATTTAAATGTTTCAAACTCGGACTTTATGTCAGCAGGCAATGATGT
>PCTW01000076.1:11777-12080 GCA_002786715.1 Bdellovibrio sp. CG22_combo_CG10-13_8_21_14_all_39_27 | reverse complement strand
CAATGATGTTCAAAATTCTATGAAGTCAATGAACTACGGCGAAAATGAAATTCAAGAAGTTGTCTGTGCTTTAGTTTCATTCATTCCACAGGTCGTCGTTCGATAGTTATACTGAGGAAAATCTAAAAATTTAGTAACTTTCTTTCAGTTATGCTAAAATTTTTGAGATGAAAACTCTTTGTAGTCTTCCATTTACTAATTTGGATTTTTTACCCAATGGGGATGTGGTGACCTGCTGTCGTGCAGTCGGATTTGAACCCCTTGGAAATCTAAAAGGTGAATCTTTAGATGATATCTGGAATG
>PCTW01000076.1:0-11757 GCA_002786715.1 Bdellovibrio sp. CG22_combo_CG10-13_8_21_14_all_39_27 | reverse complement strand
CGAGAAAATGCTTCGTGGCGAGAAGCTTTCTCAATGCGAAGTTTGTTATCAAATAGAAGCTGCGGGCGGTGTCAGTGACCGCCTCACTTCCTTGCGTAATCATCCAAATGCATTTAAAGAAACGGCCATTCTTCAAGAAATTGGTCTGCGAATATCAAATCAATGTAATTTAAGTTGTCGAATGTGTACTCCCGAATTTTCTACCAATTGGTACAAAGATAAAGATCTCCATCACGGTTCTTATGTTGAGCCCAAAAAATTAATGCTGGCCCCTGATTTTAAAAAGTTTTTAAAAGAGCTCGAAATCCACTTGCCTCATATTACGAGAATTTATTTTGCAGGAGGTGAGCCCTTATTAACTCCCGAGCATTATGAACTTCTGAACTTTTTAATTGATCATAAAAGAACTGACCTAAGTCTTTTTTATAATTCCAATTTCACTAAGCTCTCCTATGGCCAAACCCATGTCTTTTCACTTTGGAATAAATTTAAAAAAATTTCACTCTCTCTTTCTTTAGATGCTCATGGGAATAAAAATGATTATATTCGTCATGGATCTTCTTACGATTCAATTATTGAAAACTTGAAAGAGTTTCAGAAGAATATTAAAAATGGAGAGTCATCACTATTTCCAACGGTACAGGCATTGAATTGTTTGTCTCTTGTTGAGTTGATTGATTATTTTCTCAAAGAAAAGCTGGTTAAACCACGAGATATCCATTTTAACCTCCTCTCAGATCCAACTTTCTTGAGTCTTCAATCTTTACCACAATCGCTGAAAGTAAAAGTCGAAGAGCAATTGAGAAACTATTTTCAAAATAATCTGTTTTTAAATTATCCGCCCGAAGAGTCTTTATATGTTCAGAGAGAGTTTAAGAGTATTATTCATTTCATGAACAGTGAAGATCATTCAAATCTATTCCCTAAATTTATTAATTATCAACGTTCTCTAGATATGAGATGGAAAACACAATTTAAGGATGTTTTTCCTGAACTTGATCCATCTCTAGTAGAATTATGATGCCGATTTTAATTGAACAACTTCTGCGATAGGCAATTTAATTTTAAAGAAAATCCCTGTAGGGCTTTCCCAAAGTTGCAAGTCGCCTTCATGTTCGATCAATATTTTTTTACATATTGGAATCCCTAGACCTGTGCCATGACCAGCTTCTTTGGTGGTAAAAAAGGGCTCAAATACTTTTTCTTTTAGATCATCATTAATTCCATCTCCACTATCAGAAATGTATAGGATGAGATTTTCTGATTCTATCTGAGTTTTAATTTTAAAATATCGATCTTGTGAATATTCATTTGTCACTATGGCATCTAATGAGTTTGTGGCCATGTTGATTAAAACTTGTTCTAGTTCGATCGTTCGGCAATTAATAAGAACATCCTGCTGGCAATCAATAATCAACTTGACTTGATTATTTTTAAATTTTTCCTGACAAAGATCAAAAGCGTTCTGAAATATTGAGCTTAAACTTGTAAGTTCTTTTTGGTCACGGGAACCATCATGAGCAAATCTTTTTAAGCTGCGAATTATTTTTGAAATTCTATCAACTGTCGCATCTACTTTCTGAATGTACTTCTCAATACTATCTACACGTATAATTCCATCGTCTTGAGATTTTAGAATTAATCCGTTATTGGCCTTGATAATAGTTAATGGATTATTAACTTCGTGGGCAATTTCACCTGCCAATTTACCTAAATCAGCCATTTTTTTTGCATTAAGTGATCTTACCCTTTGGGCATCAAGTTCTTTTTTCGTTTGAACTTCATCATGTTGAATTGTCTTAAATAGATGATAGAGTTTAAACCAAATAATGGATGAAATCCCAAAAGCTAAAATGAGGAGTTTTATTCCAAGATCATAAATATCATTTTGATTTTTTTGAAAGATGGCAAGCTCATCGTTTAACAGAGAGTAAGCTTTAAGAATATTTGAAAGGTATATTTTGTTTTGAGCAATAAAGCTCTCATCAAAGTAAAGGTTTCGCGCTTGTTCTAATTTTTTTTCTTTAACAAGATTAATGATTGTTCTTTCTACAGAGAAAATCGCCCCTCTGTCTAGACTTGGAAAGTTATGCTTTGTTTCCTTGAAGGATTTTGTATTTTCTAACTTGCTAATTGTTTGCTGTAATCTTTTAGTTTCAAGCTCAAAGATCATAAGAGAGTTTTCATTGATCTCATCGAATAATAAAAATGTTTGCATTTCTGAATTGAGGGAGTTGGCATTTTGCTTCAAGTTTCCCAATTCTTTAATTAAAGGCAAAACATTATCATAAATAAAGTTTAAATCTCTCTTTGCTTTAATCAGCAAAAAGAAAGGCGCAATAATGAGAAAAATGAGTGAACTGATTCCCACGCCAAAGAATGCTTTGAATCTTTTTTGGTTGGGAGTGCTTGCATTCTCAGCAGCTTGTTTGAGAAGGGTTATCATCGTCCTTAGTATCGGTATTTTTCCAAATAATTTAATCAGTATTGAAGCAATTTTCATTTATTCCTCACAGCCTTACATTGTGGGCAACTTGAAGAGATGAAGCCGGCGAGTCCTATTGTGATTACAGGTGTTTATCTTTAGATTCTTCAAGTCTTTTGAATTCCCACCGATAAGGCTGATAATGAGATCAGATACTGCGTTTGAATAAATCAAGGGGTTAAATGAAATCCTTAGTTTTGGCCATAAGCTTATTAACATGTCAGCTCAGCTTTGGGCAGGACAACGATGCTATCTCAAGCAAATTGCTCGAGTTAAAGGCATCATTAAAAGGCCATATCGGTGAAACACTTAGAGACCAAGATGCACCTCATTTTGTTCTAAGCGACAGAGATTTTCATTCAGCAAATGTCGGACTCGGTAGCAATGATATTGAAGAAGAGATTTTGAGTTTAAAGTCAAACCAAAAGCGTTCTTATGGAAATTCACTTAAGCTCAAGATGAAAAATAAGAAGTCCAACCCAGCATTGGCCAAAAGCCATGGTAGCGGTAATAGTCATGGAAATGGCAAAGCTAAAAATAAATAGTTAAAAGACACCTTCAGCAATTAGTCTCAATTCATTTTTTAAATCGGTAGAAGGCAAGTTTTGAAGCTCTTTACGTTGTCGATTGTGTTCCATCGTAGTGTCGAGGGAAAGATATAAAAAGTCATTCATTTTTGTTTTTAATATAGATTTTATTTTGAATTTATTATCTCTAAAAACAAATTCTTTGCGATCTTGACTATAAACAGGTTGGAAATAAGATCTCAAGCTCCAATTGAATTGCTTATCTTTTGAAGAAAGCATCAAACTTAGCTGGAATGAAGCTCTAATACCTCTCGCATACTTTCTGACATAGATGTTGCTACCGTTACTCTGATACTGATTGGTTTGAACTGCCGATTGGCTTACTTGCTCATACAGGGGGATGAAAATAAAATTCAATTTCAATTCATTTTTCTTAACCAAGCTCGTTCCTAATCCCAAGGGACCTATTTCAAGATCGTAATATGTTAAATAAATCTCATCTTCTTTTTCGCGGAAATAGTTAAATTGTGAAATTGAAGAAAATTGCTTCACGACATTTAATACTTCGAGTTCAGATTGAGCATTGTAGGATCGCGATTTAGATTTGATATTCGTAGTAAAGCTTTGCGAATCGAAATAGCTATAGGTGAAGCTTGTTAAAAATAAATAATCATTATTCTTTTGTTCATAGCTTAGCGAAGGTGTGAAGGAGAGCTCTTTGTCCAGAGTTCTGAAAAAAAAAGGATTAAGTGAAAAATTTAAAGTTCTTATTGTTATATTTTTACTTTGTTGTTCCTGTAAGATGTTCTGTTTTACTTTGGCTTCAAGTGCTTGAATTTCTTTCAACTGACCTTTAAGAAATTCAAGGTTATTTTCTTGAGCAAAAACTGAAAAAAGTGGTGCAACTAACACCTGAAATATAATAAATATTTTTAAGCGCAAAAAAGAACCTTTTAGATGAAAATTTATTAATAATACCTGAGTTAAATTTTTATACCAATAATTTCTACAGAAATATCGTAAAAAGAGATCTTCCCGAGGATGAATTCTTTTATGCGCAGTGCGTTTTTGGATTTTTTTGTGTAAGACCTTTAGAATTGTAAAAGACCATTTTAATTAATATTTTCGGTTTCTTTTTTCTCTAACGATTGAGGACTTATATGAAAAAATTGCTCTGCTTATTGTTCTTTCTAAACTCTAGTCTCATGGCTGAAGAGTTGAGTCTCAAGTATTCGACTGGGCCCAATCTTCAAAAGTATCCACTTTCCCAAACTAAATCACAGATAGTTCAGCTTGAATTGGGTGAGGAGATTGAGTCAATTATTATTCATGGCGAAGGAAAGTATAAAGTCTTTCTCCAAACAGAAACAAGTTTGACAGTGATGAATGAAGGTCCCCATATTGATCTTGTTAATTGGAAACATGGCAAATCTAAAAGTATAGAATTACAAACAAAGAACAATGAGTTCGTGTTTGTAGATCAAACCATTGGGCTCGAGTTTCCTTCATTTACAAATAAAGAATTAGTTAAAGAGGTAACAAAGGAAGCCGGTAAGCGATGGGGGCAATTGGCAAAAAAGTGTAAGTCTGCGAACTCAGAGCCTTGTGGCATTGGACCAAGTAAATTTATCTTTAAAATTCAGAAAGAAGAAGTTAAAGATAAGTTTATCGATTTAGGACAAATTGTATTTATACCCCCAATGGGTTGTTAGTTTCATTTAAGAAGAGGATGGTTATGGGCACGGATAAAAAGGTTACAGAAGAAGTTGTTCTCGATTCCCATACTGAAGAAGAAGGCCATGTTCATGGGCCGAATTGCAACCATGGCCACCATCATCATCAATTAAAGCCGATCGTTCGAGTCGGGGCAAAAGTAGGGCGAAATGACGATTGCCCATGTGGAAGCCAAAAGAAATTCAAAAAGTGCTGCGGCAAATAATTCCTTAAAATTTGCAATTTTTTCCGTTTTTAGCCTATTCGGCTTCTCGATTTATAAATTCAGATTTACACCCGAAAAGGAGGTGTGAATTTATGGTCAAAACTACCACTTTTTGTTGTCTTTTTACTTGCGACCCAGCTTTGGGCCAGCGATAGAAATATTCCCCAAAAATTCGAAAAAAACTGGACACCAAAGACTGTTTTTTTTGGAGTCAATCAGGCTTGGGACTATCAGCACCAAGATAAAACTCTCATCACTTTCTATTCTCGCGAAAATTATCGCCCTTTTGATTTTAAACAATTTCCCATTGAAAAATACAAAGATGAGCTTACTGATTTACGAAATTCTGGTCTTAAAATGATAGGAATTAGTGATTGGAAAATTGATGAATTTACGACTGAAAAATTAAATGAAGACAAAATATTGGTCAAAGTCAGAGGAACGTACAAAAAAGAGTCAGGTGTCGTTAGCTTTGTGGAGTGGCAAGTTTTCGATGGATCGCTTTATTCACAAATCAATCTTGTTCAAGAGTTAACTCCTTCTGCCCATTTAGTCTCCGAAAAAGAAACAGACGAAATATTTAAAGGAGTACTTCAGCTATGAAATATTTCTTCATTTTTATCACTCTGTTGTTTGCGTTAAAGGGGTACTCTCAAACCCTGACACCCAATTGCTATGATCAAGATATTATTCCGGAAGAATTAAATTTTTTAATGGAAGGAACTGCTCCCGTCATTAATGAAGTTAATGAGTGCAAAGATAACCATAAACTGAAAGATGAATACATTAAAAAAGTAAATAAACCAAATAAGGGATGGCCAAAGGCCCTTTTTGATAATCCTTTGCTTTGTTTGCAATCAATGTTTGAAGGACTCAAAGACAGTGTGGAAGACATGTTCTCCGCCCTTTGGGGATTGACGAAAGCCTTTTCAAAGGTCGTTAGTGGCACTTTCTGGGGAACTTATGACTTCTTGAAAGCAGCTTTTACAGGGAATCTATCCTATTGGTTTGCAGAAGCTTCTAACAACGCATCTGATTTTGCTAAAAAATTATTGACTTCAATTCAAGCTATTCCTAATGCTGTAGTTAGTTTTGTTAAAGATAAATCGGAAGATTGGGATTGTCGCAACGACAAAGGTCAAGTTGAAATGGCTTGTCGAATAGGTGGTTATCTCGGAACTGACGTTTTGGTAGGAGTACTCACACTTGGATGGAATAAACTTGGTATTGTGAATAAATTAAAAAAGATTTCCAACAAAATTTTACCCAAAAGTAAAAAAGTGGCCAAGGCTCCTAAAAAGAAAATGAGTGAACTTGGAAAACTGAAGGCCGGAAAGCTTGAAGAACTCATACCTCTTGAGAAACGGGGGAGCCGCTTTGTTGTTGAGGCAGATCAACGAGGGCATTACTCAGTTCGCTATTTTGATGAAGCTGGTAATCCTAAGTATTTTGATGGCTCACCCTTCTATCACATTATTAATAAAAGGCATCGTCGTGCTGGAGTTGGAACCAATCGTTTGCAAACCAGACAATCTCTCAATGCCGGTGAACATTTCACGGTCGATGTTGATCCCGCAAAGTTTCAGAAATTAATGGAATACGTTGAAAAGAAGAAAGGTAAACTCTCTGTTGCCTGTACACGTACTGCCTGTGAATCAATGAAAGCAGCAGGAGTCGATCTTGGTCAGGCCAAAGTTCCTAGTATTGATAAACTTTATAAGGGACTGCTTGAAGAGTCCTCTAAAGCTGGGAGTTCAGTGGCAAGAGTTGAGAATGGCATGACTTTGGCCCAGCAAGATGCATTGATTCAATCTTATAAAACGGGTACAAATCTAGTTAAAATCCAATTTGGAGCGACTCTATTTAGTGGATATTTTTATGCTCCCGCCATAGTTGGGACCCCCATGAATTTTGTCATTGATAGAATGGATGCTCATACCCCTTAATTCAATTTACCGTTGATCTCTAATAAACTATGATTTCACCATGTGTGGAATACTCGCTCTCTTTGCCAATGAAAGTCAGGAAGTTCCTCAGAATCTCTTAAATTTATCTTTAAGAATGATGAATCATAGAGGACCTGATGCGATCGGTGCGATTCTGCGCCACAATCTCTATTTAGGAGCAACGAGACTTTCTCATCGAGACTTGAGCTCAAAGGCCAACTTGCCATTACTGGATAAAGATAGTGGAAGTATCCTTTGTTTCAATGGTGAAATCGTCAATGATGATTCCTTGAGAAATGAATTAAAAGCAATAGGTCATCAATTTGAAACGAGCAGCGACAGTGAAGTTATACTTAAAGGTTATCTCGAATGGGGGAGTTTGATCTTTTCCAAATTAAGAGGAATGTTCGCTATCGTACTTTGGGATTCTTCAAAGCAAAAATTAGTGATTGCAAGAGACTGGTTTGGAATTAAACCTCTTTTTTTCGCCAAAAGTTTGAACGGAATTTTTTTTGCGAGTGAAATAAAACCAATTGCTCCCTTTATACCATTGAGTCTCAATCAAAAAAGATTGGCCGAATATTTTACATTTGGTTATATCGCCCCTCCTGAAACTCTATTTTCCGAAGTCTTTCATTTTCCCAAAGGTCATTTCTTAGAAATTGAAAAGGCTAATCAACATTTTCATTTCACCAAAATAATTCCAGTTGAAGATAAACAAAGTTTAGTTCAATTGATCGATCGAAATATCAAGGGTTATTGTCATAGTGATAGAATTATTGGAGTGCAACTCTCTGGAGGAATCGATTCGACATTTATTTCGAGCCTCGCAAGACCTTATTTTAATCAACTTCAATCATTTGGAGTTAATGTTCCAGATGTTCTTAACAGTGAGCGAACCTATCAAGAAGAGGCGAGTAAAGCTTTTGAAACTGACCATCGGATACTTGATGCTTCTTCGAAGAAATTTTTTGAAATACTCCCTCTGACAACTAAAGCTTTAGAGATTCCGATTCATCATCATGCGAATGTCTATCTTTTTCAGCTTTTTAAAGAGGCGAGTATGACTTGCCGAGGTCTCTTGACTGGAGAGGGAGGAGATGAGTTTTTTGTTGGCTATAAACGATATGATTTAGATCCAAAACGAGTAAAACTCGCTTTTTTAGAACATAAAGAGATGACCATTCGAATGCAAAAAATTTATCCTTTGATGAGACAGGTATACCTCTCTCCTGAGCGCATACATAGGTTGACTCCAGAGTTGAGTAAGCATTATCCAGAAAGGGCCCATTTGCTTTTTGAAAATGATGGAACTCATTTCGTTGAAAACTTGATTGAGCATGATCAAGTTTTTGGACTTGATTCTTTGCTCTTAAGACAGGATCGCTTAGGAATGGCCTTTTCTCTTGAAAATAGACCTCCCTTAGTGGATCCAGACATTGCAAACATTTTAAGCAATATGACTTTCAATGAGAAAAAGGGAAAAATTTTTTTGAAGAATAAATTGCGAAATAAAATGAATGAACAATTTATTGATCGTAAGAAAAAAGGTTTTGGAATTCCCCTTTTTGAAATGTTGTCTAGCATAGAAGGAAAGGAAGCTATTGAAAAAAGCATCTATCAGTCAAATTCTTTAAAAGAAATTGTATCAAAGATCGGAATTGATTTTGAGATAAATCGTTTTCAGCATAGAGACATTGAAAGTTCTAAGTATATCATGCGAATGATTTATTTTGATACTTGGATGAGAGAAGTCTTAACTCCTTACCAGTCGCTCTATAAGAGCTAGAGGCTCAGTACACCTTTTAAGAGGTCCTCACACTGCACCGATTTATCAAATGTGTTCATGATCAGTGTCCAATTGGGTTTACGCAGATTTAACCCCGTTTGAGACCATTTGCCTATCAAACCTGTTCTAAAAGATAGATTTCCATTTTTTCCATTCAATACTTCTTCTATAGAATGTTGGATTAATTGAAGCCTATCGTAATTAACTTTCCACGAGATCCAATTCTTAGGATAGTAACTGAGTTCGACTTTAGTCGGATTCTTAAGCTTCTTTATGGCCGATTGTGCTTCTTCATAGCTTTCAAAATATTTGTAAGTCTCACCAAGGTGTAGAAAAGATTTCGAATGCTCTGGGTTGAGAGCAAAATAGGGATTATCTTCAATCATCACAATATTCTCTAGATTTGAAGATATCTTAGTTAAATCTTTCTTATATTTTTCAGAAAAACGGGCCGATTCGGGAATATTCTCTAATCTCGTTAGATCTTCTCTGCTTAGTACTTTGTAGGCCATTTCATGGGCATTACTATTACCATTGAAAAGTTCCATTTTGCTTAATAGTTCAATATTGCGTTCTCTGGGTCCACCGCTAAAGAAGGAGACTTTAAGCCCAGGAGTTTTAAATAACTTTTCCAACAATTCTACTGCTCCGTTATGCAAGCGATAGCTTTCTTCACCTACTTGAATTATTTTTTTTCCAGTAATTGCATTCTCGACAGGCGAGACTAAAGTCCAATCTAAATCAAAAACAACGTGCAGTTCTTGGTTTGCAGGATGGCGATTGATGGCCGGGCCAGAACAACTAGCAAGCCAAATGAGACAAGAAATGAGTATAAATTTAACAAAGTCCATCCAGTACTTATCGGTGATTAATACCAAAAAAAAAGCGGACCAAAATGGTCCGCCTTTCAAATTCATGAACTGTTAATGCTTAAGATTTTTTCATTTGCTTCTTGGCGGCATGCTTCGCTTTTTTAACTTCCTTACGGGCCTTCATTTTAGCTGTTTTTACTTGTTTCTTGGCCAGTTTCTTTGCCTTTTTAACTTCTTTTTTAGCAACTTTTTTTGCTTTTTTAACTTCTTTTATTTCTTCTTTTTTCTCCATGGCCTTATCTGCTTGATGATCCATTTCGGTGCCAGCATTTTCCATCATCTCGCTTCCATGATCAGCTTGTTCAGTTACTGTTTCTTCATTCAGATCCACATTATCATCTTGAGCGAAAATTGGTGAGACGAGAGAGAGAGCGATGGCGAGAGGGAGAATTTTTTTAAGTGCTTTCATGACTAACTCCTTGTGAGCTATAAACTTGTTTCTTTCTCTCGAGGGGATTTTGTCTCCAGGGAGGAATTGAAATAATCATACTCCGAGCGTATTGGCTTGCAAGAGGGTCTTTTGTGAAAAAATACTCAATTGAAAATGTCGGAAAAAAACACAAAGTTTTACCCTAGGCATAAGTCTTTTAGAAATCTATACTTAACCTAAATGGCATTAAAACTTGGCTTTATATTTATCTTTCTGACTTCGAATCTGATGGCTTCAGAATTAAAGTTTGATTGTTCAGCTTTAGAACAAATTTCAAAAAAGAAGTGTTTAGACAAAAAGTGCCAATTCAAATTGTTATCAACAGGACCTGATGGTATTTCCTATACTTTTGGAACAAAAGGTAAATGGCTTATTTTTAAGGATCAAACGAATCGAATTCTCTTTGAACAATGGTCAGATGTCCTGCTCTTGGCAACTCAGATCAAACAACAATGTCCCATTCTTTTTAATGTCATCAGTAACATTCCAAATATAGATAAGAAAGTTGATTCCAAACGATTCAATTACTTTTCGCTGTCTCAATCACCGGTAGAAAACCCACAAAAGGGAAATCCTTGCAGTGAGCTTTTGCAGTTAAAAACTAAATTTGGAATTCTATACTCATTTGGACTTTCAAAAGAATGTTTTCCCAAAAAGAAATGATTGATTTAAGAAGCGACACCGTTACTAAACCTACTCCCGAAATGCTAAAGCATATGTTTGCTGCACGAGTTGGAGATGACGTTTTTAACGAAGATCCTACTGTTTTCAAACTTCAGGATTACGCTGCAAGCTTATTTAATGTCGAAGCTTCATTATTTTGTCCATCAGGAACGATGACGAATCAAATTGCTCTTTTTTTGTTATCAGGTCCTTTAACAGAAGTCCTTCTCCATCCCGATTCTCATGTCTATCAATATGAAGGGGGAGGTTTATCTTTTAATGCACGTACTTCTGTTAAATTTATTGCCGGAGAAAGAGGGAAAATTCTGGCGTCAGATATTAAGTCGGCCATTAATCCCCAAGATGTTCATCGTCCTCGTTCTAGTGTCGTGTCTATTGAGAATACGACAAATCGAGGTGGGGGAGCTTGTTATTCTTTGCAAGAAATGAAAGAGATTTCACAAGAAGCTCGACGTCTGAATCTCAATGTTCATATGGATGGGGCGCGCTTGATGAATGCCTTAATCGCTCAAAATATTCAACCGGAGAAAGTTGGACCACTCTTCGATACAATTTCTCTTTGTTTATCAAAAGGACTCGGCGCACCAGTAGGTTCACTAATATTAGGCTCAAAAGAATTAATTCAGGAAGCTCGTCGAGTTAGAAAAGTTATGGGTGGGGGAATGCGCCAAGTTGGGTATCTGGCGGCTGCTGGATTATTTGCCCTTGAGAATAATGTTCAACGCTTGGCCACTGATCATCAACATGCAAAAATGATTTCTCAACAATTAGAACAATGTTCATGGGTTGAAAGAATATTTCCCGTTGAAACGAATATTGTAATTTTTCAGTTACAACAAGATCGAACGACGGACTCTTTTATCGAATTTTTAAAACAGAAGAAGATTCAGGTACTGGCCTTCGGACCACAGCTTATTCGAATGGTCCTTCATTTGGATATTAGTTCGTCTGATGTTCAAAAAATTCTTTCGGCAATCTCAGAGTACTAATCCTTTTAAACTGGACTACATTCGTGGTGTTCACTTCTATAAAGAATCTCTTGAGTGAAAGAGAAAAAATTAGATTAAATAATTATTGTGATATGA
>PCTW01000011.1 GCA_002786715.1 Bdellovibrio sp. CG22_combo_CG10-13_8_21_14_all_39_27 | reverse complement strand
TTGTACCAATACTTAGGTCTTGAGCTTCACTCTCAGTTTATAACTGCGATCACTTCAGAGGTTTTCTTTAAGGCCATGGTTCTTATCATTTTTGGGGTGGTCTTTTTTGTAGCGACTATTAAGTTTTTCTCAAGGTATATGCCAAACACTCTTGTTTCAAAGAAGCACCTACCTCTGTCTGTTTTCGCTAAAATCATCTTTTGTTTATTTCTGGGCCTTGCTTTGCTTAGAGTCGGTTCTAACACGAATGTTAAGAACTACTACGGTGAATCATGGAGTGATAATCCATATATCAAGACAAGGTATGGAGATGTCAAAGACAAAACAAGAGTTAGTTTTATTTTTGATCTTTTAAGTCGAAGTGCTGAAGAATCAAGTGCCTTTCTTGGCCGAATTATTGACAAAATAATGGCAAAGAATCACTCACAACTAGGTGCTCCCAACTTCTTTTATAAGGCAATTATGTACTCCGGTACAGCTACGATTGAAGATGGAAACCTAAGAGAGCTTGTTCACTTCTATACCGAAAATTGTTTTGAAAAGGCCCTACCGCTAATTGGAAATGCTCATGCTAACGACAAATTAAATACGTTTTTTAATCGGGATACAAGCATAGATCAGAAACTATCTGAGATAGAAATTAAAACAGAAGATAGCGTTTCTTATTCATGTCTTGACGTAAAAAATGAAGTCCGATCAAGTTTAAAGCAGTACGCTATTGGCCACCATGTGCGCTTTGTTCGTTCAAGCGGAAGGCATGTCTATCCAATAAAAGATGAAGCAGCTCAGAACATGCACATGGCAAATATGCTGGTTAATCACTATGTTGATGGCAAAGAATCTGTCATGGGCATCATGAAAGGCTCTCAGCTCCCCGGAACAACAGGAAGAGTATTTCAATACCTAAACCGTCTATTTTCTTTTGATGCAATTCTTTCGATCTTTGGATTTTCAGAAGAACATGGAGCATCTGAGGCAGCAGTGAGAAGTCAAAAATTTAGTGAACATCTGGCCCGTGCCCCACATGTTGCCGGACTTATTAAATTGGCCCTCGTTGCTGTTTTTCCATTTCTGATTTTCTTTATTGTTGCCGGAAAATGGAAAGTTCTAATTTATTGGTTTGCACTTTATTTTTCTGTACTTCTTTGGACTCCACTGTGGGTTTTGTTTTATCACATAATGACAAGCATTGCTCAATCAACAGAGGTCATGAGGGAGTTTGGACATTTTTCTGATGGTAT